>NZ_QNVV01000003.1 GCF_003384725.1 Chryseobacterium pennipullorum | reverse complement strand
TGTATGTTTGTCTGACTCACTCAAAGTTTTTTAACGCTTTAGTTTTTCCTTACTTGGTTGTTATATTGTATGTCAATGATCTTTTCTGTCTTTCGCTTTTTAACGAAGCACTCTCTTCTGTCAGTGGCGCTCCGTATTTGCGAGTGCAAAAGTAAAACTTTATTTTGATTTGACCAAATGTTTTAAAAGAAAAATTTAAAGTTTTTTAAGTAACCTTAACTCCCTTCCTTAACCTTTAATCCCTCTACTCCTGCGCTCCCTTAATTGGGACTGCAAAGATACAAACTCTTTTTTAACTCGCAACTTTTATTTGATAAAAATTAAAAGTTTTTTTCGTTTGATATCTTAGTAGATCGTAATGTTTCTGCCTATCTAAAGGCCCTTCTGCGCTTACTAAATCCCTTTCGTTTTTCAGTGGGGCAAAGATAGAAACTTAACCCATATCCTACAAGTTTATTTAACATAAATTTCATATTTCCGTTATATGAACAGCTAAAGCGCTGGACCATAAGGTGAAAAATTTTAAACAAATGTTTGAGATAAAGGGAGGATGCCAGAGATTATGGGAGATGGGGTGAAGATAGAGAGGGTTTTTGGGAGTGTATTATATATCATAATAGATATAGTAACGTTATGGTTATTAAGTTTGGGCTAAAGCCCAATGGAAGGTATCTTAATGTGAACGGGCTGAAGCCCATTCCTAATGATGGAACGCATAATGACCTACTGTGAATGTTTATGTGGTTGATGATTTTTATTTTTAACCCACGGATGCCACAGATTTGCACAGATGATAGTAAATACAAGTTCCGTTGGACCTGGTAATTGAATGGGCTTATCCATATTGATGAGAGCAATATAATATATGTAGTGGACCCTATTAGAACAATTATAACCGGCTGCTTATAATTCCCTCTTCTACCTTAGCCCTGATAGTAACGGTTACCCCGCAGCATGGATCGGAGAAGTGAAGGATTAAGCACTGGAGGGAGTTGGCGCGAGGAGTATGAGTGGATAGCAGGATCTAGCTCCTGAATATAGTCGAGGATTCGAGTGAGCTTTGGTTGGAGAGTTGGGGAATAAGAGGATTTGAGCGCAGTATTATTAAAAAAAATATTCCGTAAGAATCCTTTATGATAGATTTCTTACGGAATGATTGCAAACCGAAGTTTATATTTTTAGTTCAGAACGTATGATGTTCCGTCTCTTCCATCTTTTAATTCGATGCCCTCAGCCAGCAGTTTGTCTCTTATCTGATCTGAAAGTTCAAAGTTTTTTGATTTTCTTGCCTGATTCCGCAATTCGATTAAAACTTTTAAGGTTTGGTCAAGCTTTTCATTATTATTTTCTTCCACATTCTGCAACCCCAAAACATCAAAGATCAATGCGTTCAATGTAGATCTTAAATCCTCAAGGTCATGAGTAGAAATTGTTTCTTTGCCATCGTTTAAAGCAAATATATACTTTACGGCCTCAAATAAGTGAGCAATCAGGATGGGAGAATTGAAATCATCTGTTAATGCTTCATAACATTTGTCCTTCCATTCTTGTACGCTGAATCCGGACGGTTTCTGGTCATCAGGAGTTACTGAATTCAGTACTTTAACAGCTTCCATTAATCTGATAAATCCTTTTTCACTGGCTATCATGGCATCGTTCGAAATATCCAACACGCTTCTGTAATGTGCCTGCAGAAAACAAAAACGCACAATTGATGGGTGGAACGACTTTTCAAAAAAGTCATTATCACCTGTCACTAACTGCATCGGAAGGATGTAATTCCCTGTAGATTTACTCATACGCTGAGAATTCATCGTTAACATATTAGCGTGCATCCAGTAATGTACCGGTGCAGCACCATTGCAAGCCTTACCTTGCGCAATTTCGCATTCATGGTGAGGGAATTTCAAATCCATTCCGCCTCCATGGATATCAAACGTTTCACCCAGATATTTTGTGCTCATTGCTGTACATTCAAGATGCCATCCCGGGAACCCTTCGCCCCACGGTGAGTTCCATCTCATAATGTGAGCTGGGGATGCTTTTTTCCAAAGGGCAAAATCCTGTGGATTCTTTTTTTCACCTTGTCCATCAAGATCACGGGTGTTAGCGAAAAGCTCTTCTATATTACGTTTTGAAAGTTCACCGTAGTTCAGACCTCTTTTATTATATTCCAATACATCGAAGTATACGGAACCATTGCTTTCGTACGCAAAACCGGTATCTATTAACTTTTGAGTAAGCTCGATCTGCTCTACAATATGGCCGGTTGCTGTAGGCTCAATATTCGGAGGAAGCAAATTAAACATATCCAATACTTTATGAAAATCTACAGTATATTTCTGTACGATCTCCATAGGTTCAAGTTTTTCAAGTCTGGTTTGCTTTACAAATCTGTCATTGTCTACGTTACCATCATCGGTAAGGTGACCAGCATCGGTAATATTTCTTACATACCTTACTTTATACCCTAAATGCATTAAGGTACGGTAGATAAAATCAAAGGAAAGGAAAGTTCTTACATTTCCGAGATGTACATTGCTATATACCGTAGGTCCACAGACATACATCCCTACGTTTCCCTCTAAAATGGGTTTGAATATTTCTTTTTCCGCTGTAAGCGAGTTATATATTTTTAATTGCATTTTTTTTCGTTAAAAGATTCTATAGTTTAAGATTTAAAATTTAGTCAAAATAATTCTACTACAACAAATTATTGTTGCTAAAAAAATCTTATTCGAAACTTTTCTAAATTTTATCATTCCGCAAATTTATAACAGATTAGTTTATAATGCCATGTGTTACTTGAAAATTTTAATTAATAGGTATAATAATATCTATGGTCTTTGGTCAGATATCCATCTTTATCATACTCATTATTTATTGACTCTTGATAATTATAGTTTTTTGACCATATAACGTTATTTTCATTGATAAATTCATCTCCTCTTATGAGCCGAAATCCTATAGGATAATTGGAATAAAGGTTTCTCTTATCGTCATATAGGTACTCTCCAATCACGCTACCTACGTCATTCTTATTTGCATAAAAGACACTACTAACGTTACCATTAGAAAGAGTATAGATCTTCTTAAAACCGTCAGATTCTATACTTTTAGTTGGTCTTCCTTTATTATCAAGAATGTGTTCTTTACGTTCTGTTATATTCTTGCCTGAAAAATACTTTTTAACATTAACAATGATCTTACCTGGCAAATATTCTAATCTAAATTCTTCTGACTTCAAATTTGGTTCAGAGGTAAAATAAGTATCTGCCTTTACTAATTCTCCGTTATTATCATATTCAAAGGTTGATGTTTTATCATTTGAACTAACAATTTTAACAACATTATTTTTATCATTATAAATCCATTTTTCGGTATAACCTGACTTATTGTCAATCGTCCTTATAAATTTTAAAGGAACTTCTTCTTTACCTATTTCTTCATCAGAGCTACAGCTGACAATTAAAATCAAACATCCGATAGCTAAAAAGCTTCTTAAAAAAATTTTCATACGTATTAGTTTCTTATTTATAAGCAGACACTATCAAGTGATGCTGCCGTTGTTTTCTTTTAAAATTTATATTGACTTCAAATGATGTTGGAGATGATCTACATAATCGTTGATCATATACTCCAATGTAAAAATCTGAGGCTCTGTCTTCGTAGTATCACAGGTTCTTTTGAGTGCTTCACCTGGAATATTTTCAACGACATGTACTACCTGCTGATTTAACAGCTTCCACAGACCGATTAAATCTGAAGTAGGAACATTCTGATAGTTCTGGGCTTTTACCCAAAAATCCTGATCATAAACAATATTCTCGTTCTCTTTGTATTGAGTTACTACAAATCTACGGATGTTTGTAATGGCGCTGTCACAGAGATGCCCTATAATCTCTTTTTTAGACCATTTTTCAGGACTTGCTTTATAAGCCCATTCGTCCTCAGAGATGTTTTGAAATCTCTGAAGTTCAGCATCAATAATATTTTTAAGAATCTGGTAGTTCATTAATAATCAAGTTTTGCATGGCTTCCTACATAATGTAGGAATTCTTGTCTTGTAATAGGGTTTGTTCTAAAAATACCACTTAATTCCGCCGTTATGGTAGAACTTGCGGTATCTTTAATTCCGCGGCAGTTGACACAAAGGTGCTTGGCATCGATGATACAGGCTACGTCTTTTGTTCCCAATGCTTCTTTTAAGGCATCGACAATCTGCATGGTAAGTCTTTCCTGAACCTGTGGTCTTTTTGCATAATAATCAACAATCCTGTTAATTTTTGAAAGGCCAATTACTTCTCCATTTGAAATATAGGCAACGTGTGCCCTACCTATAATGGGTAAGAAGTGGTGTTCACAAAAAGAGTATACAGTGATATCTTTTTCCACCAGCATCTGGCGGTATTTATATTTATTGGAAAACGTAGAAATTCCAGGCTTGTTTTCGGGAAGAAGGCCTCCGAAAATCTCATTCACATACATTTTGGCAACACGTCTGGGAGAATCTTTCAGAGAATCGTCTGTCATATCCATTCCTAAGGTCTCCATAATTTCACCAAAAAGCTCAGTAATTTTTTCTATTTTCTCCTGTGGCGATTTATCAAAAGCATCTTTCCTTATAGGCGTATGTTCTTTTCCAGTGAAAATATCATCGTCGTTATCAGTAAAATCAACCATTTTTATTTAATTTGCAGCAAAAATACGGATAATATCTGTTCATCGATTTCATTCGTGCTGAAAAAAATTATCTTTTATAACCTATTCATATTAAAAAAACTATGATGATTGTCGAAGAAGTAAAAAATAAAGATCAAATAAGGGAATTCCTGGAATTTCCAGCACAACTTTATCAACACGACAAAAATTATATCCGGCCTTTGAACAAAGACATCGAAGAGATTTTTGATCCAAATAAAAACAAATTTTTTAAAGAAGGGGAATGCAAAAGATTTTTGTTTAAAAAAGACAAAAAAACCGTTGGTAAAGTTGCCGTTTTTATTCATAACCACTATGAACAAAAGCAGCCTACAGGAGGAATTGGCTTTTTTGACTGTATCCAAGATCAGCAGACTGCCAATTTTATATTCGACCATTGCAAGAAGTGGCTCCTGGAAAGAGGGATGGAAGCAATGGACGGACCGATCAACTTTGGAGAACGTGATAAATTTTGGGGATTGCTGACGGAAGGTTTTATAGAGCCACTGTTTGGAATGAATTATAATTTCCCCTATTACAAGGACCTTTTTGAAAATTATGGTTTTCAGACCTATTTTGAACAGCTGTGTTTTACCAGGCCTATTTTTGCAGAGGTCTCAAGAGTTTTCACCATTGCGTATGAAAGAAACAAAAGAAATCCGGCCATTTCTGCACAGCCTATGAAAAAGAACAAGCTGGAAAAGTTCGCCAAAGACTTTACAGAGATTTATAACAAAGCATGGGCCTGCCACGGTGAAGGGAAACAGCTGGAAGAGGTAAAAGTCCTTAAAATGTTCAACATGATGAAACCGATCATTAATGAGCACATTTCATGGTTTGTGTATGAAAATGAAAAGCCGATTGCGATGTGGATCAATATTCCGGATCTGAATCAATGGTTTAAATATCTGGACGGTAAGTTTGGTATTTTCGAAAAGCTCAGGTTTCTCTGGCTAAAGCAGTTTAAGAAGAATGAAAAAATGGTAGGTCTTGTCTTCGGTGTTGTTCCGGAATGGCAAAGAAAGGGTATTGACGGTTATATGATCTGGGAGGGGACTCAGCATTTGAGAAAACACACCGACTTTAAAGTTACGGAACTCCAATGGATCGGTGATTTCAACCCCAAAATGATAAAAATTGCAGAAACCCTTGACACAACAGTAACCAGAAAGCTGGCCACCTACCGATATCTGTTTGACAGGAATAAAGAGTTTGAAAGGCATCCGTTTTTATAAAAATTTCATATTTAATTAAGTTTCAATGTAAAGTCGATTTGTAACTTCATTATTATTTGTAAATTGCGATATAAAATTCTAATAAATATGAAAAAAATATTTTTCGCGGCTTTAGTGATTTCTTCGGTCATGAGCCAGGCTCAGATTCTTCGTATGGGTGAAATACCTAACAGTGACAATATCCTATCCAACAGGCTTATGGATCCTTATGCTTCTTCCAATGGCGGGGTTTTGAACCAACGTGGGGAGATGTACCTCAACCAGGCCGGTACTCCAGGCGCAGGCAGAACGCTATCTTACAGTGACATTCAGGGTAATGCATATTACAGCAAAGACTTTGTGACTACTAAATTCGAAGGAGTTACAGAACCGGCTCCCGGAAGGTATAATACTTATCTTGACGAAGTAGAGTTTAAGAAAGAAAAAAATGATGATAAAGTATATGTCCTTCCGAAAAATGATATGTTTTCGAGAATCACATTTTTAGACAGTAAGGATACATTGGTCAAATTAGATACGGGCGATGATCTTTCGGGATATTTTTTCGAGATCGTAGCAGGACAGCAGTACGGATTGTATAAGAAAATGAAAACCACATTTATCAATGGTACGGTATCAGATAATGCTTATTCTAACAATACACCGCCTTCTTTTAAGAATCTGAATCCGATCTATTATATCAAAACTCCCAGCGGATTTATTAAAAACCCTAAGAATACCAAAGAAATTATCGAGGCATTACCTGGGCAAAAAGATCAACTGGAGGGATATTTAAAATCAAACAAAACAAAAGTTAACAAGCAGGATGATTTAGCAAAGCTGGTTAACTTCCTGAATGGAAAATCAAATTAAGATCATGCTTTCAATCTTCAAGATTGAGCCTACAATAAAACCCTGCTACGATGTAGCAGGGTTCTTTCATTTTGGTACTTTTATTAGAATAGCTCACCGGCTACTTTTTTAATGTTGTCACTTTTTCCCATTGAGTAGAAGTGTAAAACCGGAACTCCAAAGTCGAGAAGCTCTTTGCACTGGGTAATTGCCCATTCCACTCCGATCTGTTTTACAGCTTCATTGTTTTTAGCGTTCTCCACTTCATTGATCAGTTCTTCAGGTAAATCGATTTTAAATACCTGAGGGAGAATTTTCAAATGCTTCTTGGTGGCAATCGGCTTAATTCCCGGGATAATGGGAACCGTAATTCCCATCTCTCTTGCTTTTTGAACGAATTCAATATACTTTTTATTGTCAAAAAACATTTGAGTTACAATATAATCTGCTCCGGCATCCACTTTCTGCTTCAGCCATTTCAAATCGTAATTCATAGAAGGTGCCTCCATATGTTTTTCCGGATATCCTGCTACGCCTATACAAAATTTGTTCAGTTCATCGCAGACTTGCTCTTCATTATGAAGGTATTTTCCCCTTCCGAGATCATTAATCTGGTTTACAAGATCCATTGCACTGGCATGCCCGCCATGAGTGGGCTCAAAGTACTGATGTCCTTTCATTGCATCGCCCCGCAAAGCCATTACATTATCAATGCCCAGATACATACAGTCTACCAGAAGATATTCGGTTTCTTCTTTGGTAAAACCTCCACACAGCAAGTGTGGAACGGTGTCTACATTATATTTATGCTGAATGGCTGCACAGATCCCCAATGTTCCGGGTCTCATTCTTGTGATTCGACGCTCCATGAGGCCATTACCTTTGTCAAGATAGATATATTCTTCCCTGGAAGTGGTAACATCAATAAACGGGGGCTTGAATTCCATCAATGGATCTATATTGGTATAAAGATCCTCGATTCCTATCCCTTTTTGTGGGGGAACCACTTCGAGGGAGAATAAAGTTTTTCCATTTGCGTTTTTAATGTGTTCTGTTATCTTCATGTCAATTTTAATCTGCTAAATTTGGTGACAACCATTTTTTTGCTTCCTGGATGCTACAACCTCTTCTTGCTGCATAATCTTCGAGCTGGTCTTCTGTAATTTTTCCTAATCCAAAGTATTTGGCATGTGGGCTCCCAAAGTAATATCCGGAAACAGAGGCTGTGGGAAACATCGCCAAGCTTTCGGTAAGATAGACCCCCGTATTTTCTTCAACTTTTAAAAGATCCCAGATCGTTTTCTTTTCCAGATGGTCAGGGCAAGCCGGATATCCTGGAGCCGGGCGGATTCCTTTATATTTTTCAGCAATTAATTCTTCATTGCTTAATTCTTCCTGAACGGCATAGCCCCAATATTCTGTTCTTACTTTCTTATGTAAAAACTCTGCATAAGCTTCCGCAAAACGGTCCGCCAATGCTTTTACCATGATCGCATTATAGTCATCATTGGCTTTTTCATATTCTTCTGCCAGCTCATCCGTACCGAAACCTGTAGTTACACAGAATGCTCCCATATAATCAGTCTTTCCTGAACTTTTTGGCGCTATAAAATCACTTAATGCCAAATAGTCTTTTCCTTTTGATCTTTGTGCCTGTTGCCTTAATGTTAAAAACTTAGCCTGCTCATTATTATGTTCATCAAGAATTAAAATATCATCCGTTTCGTTGGAGTTAGCTTTGAAGATTCCAAAAATTGCTTTAGCTGTTAATAATTTTTCATCCAGAATTCTCTTTAAAATGACCTGTGCATCTTTGAACAGCTCCTTTGCCTGCACTCCTACCACCTCATCTTCTAAGATATTCGGATATTTTCCGTGAAGATCCCAGCTTCTGAAGAATGGGGACCAGTCGACGAAAGGCAGCAACTCTCTCAAATCCTGATTTTCAATTACTGTTATTCCTAAATTATTTGGAGTGAAGATTTCTTCGTTTTCCCAATCTACTTTAAAGCGATTTTCTCTTGCGTCTTCAATGGAAACGTAATCTTTATCCACCTGTCTGTTGAGAAATTTTTCCCTAAAATCAGAATAGTCATTCTTCAGACCGGAAACATATTCTTTATTCCGGTCGCCCAGTAATGAGCTCACCACATTTACGGCTCTGGAAGCATCATTAACATGAACCACGGCATTTTTGTATTTTAAATCGATCTTCACTGCCGTATGTGCTTTTGACGTTGTTGCCCCACCAATCAATAACGGAAAATCCAGATTCTGTCTCTCCAGTTCTGAAGCGATATACACCATTTCGTCGAGACTTGGGGTAATCAATCCGCTCAATCCGATGACATCAACTTTTTCTGCAATAGCCGTCTGTATAATCTTCTCAGCAGGTACCATGACGCCAAGATCTACAATCTCGTAGTTGTTACAGCCCAGAACTACACTCACAATATTTTTGCCGATATCATGGACATCCCCTTTTACGGTGGCCATTAATATTTTACCATTAGCTGGTCTTGTTCCATCTTTCTCAGCTTCAATATAAGGCTGCAGATAGGCCACTGCCTTTTTCATTACTCTCGCCGATTTCACAACCTGTGGCAAAAACATTTTTCCACTTCCAAACAAATCACCTACAACACCCATTCCGGTCATTAGGTTCACTTCAATGACATGAAGCGGCTTTTCAGCCAGTTGTCTTGCCTCCTCTACATCTTCTTCTATAAAACGGTCAATCCCCTTGACCAATGAATAGGTAATTCTTTCCTGCAATGGATTTTTCCTCCATTCAAGTTCTTCTGTTTTTTCTTTTTTTACGGATTTATGTTTTTCGGAATAGTCAAGAAGCCTCTCTGTAGCATCTTCTCTCCTATCCAGAATCACATCTTCCACGAGTTCCAGTAATTCCTTATTGATTTCGTCATAGACTTCAAGCATGGCAGGATTTACAATTCCTATATTCATTCCGGCCTGAATAGCATGATACAGAAATACAGAGTGCATGGCTTCTCTTACCGTATCGTTTCCACGGAAGGAAAAGGATACATTACTTACGCCCCCACTTACGGATGCATAGGGAAGATTCTGCCTTACCCATCGTGTGGCTTCAATAAAATCGATGGCATTTGTTCTATGTTCATCCATTCCCGTTGCAACCGGGAAAATATTTAGGTCAAAAATAATATCTTCTGCGGGGAAGCCAATCCGATTGACCAGGATATCATAAGACCGTTTAGAAATTTCGATTCTTCTTTCCAGGTTGTCGGCTTGTCCTACCTCATCAAAAGCCATTACGATAACTGCTGCTCCGTATCTTTTGATTGCTTTCGCATGTTTTATAAACTCCTCTTCACCTTCTTTCAAACTGATAGAATTCACCACACATTTTCCCTGGGCTACCTGAAGGCCTGCCTCCAGGATCTCCCATTTGGAAGAGTCTACCATGATGGGGATTCTTGCAATATCGGGTTCAGAGGCTATTAAGTTCAAAAATTTGATCATAGATGCTTTTCCGTCGATCAATCCATCGTCAAAGTTAACATCTAAAATTTGAGCCCCACCTTCTACCTGATGGCGGGCGATATCTAATGCTTCAGAGAATTTCTCCTCCTTGATCAGTCTTAAAAATTTCTTGGAACCGGCAACATTGGTTCTTTCACCAACATTGATGAAATTACTTTCCGGGGTTATGATAAGAGGCTCAAGGCCTGATAATCTTAAATATTTCATTTTATTCTTCTAAAATATAGTAGGCATTATGGGCATTCTGCCTCAATAAATCCCTGTGCTTGCCTAAGGCTGTGAGCAGAGGAAATCTTTTATATGCCAAATCATGTTCTTTAGCAAATTCTTCAATTTCTTCTGTTATCTCATTATAATACATATAGCTGTAATTGGGGAAGAGGTGGTGGGCTACATGGAAATTAAAATTCCCCAATACATTCCTTACAAACCAGTTATTTTCTTTCAGGTCATTGGTCACTTCCATTTGATGGCGGAGCCAACTGAACGGAAGTCCATTATCTTTATTCAATTTCGGAAAAGCGTTATCAGGAAGCGGATGCAAAGGCAGTAAAACAAACAATGCAAAGAGACTTGCTGAAATCACCTGTAAAAACCACGCTCCCAAAGCAAGTCCTATTGATACTTTAAAGAACACAACGGGAACCACAATCTGATAAAAGAAGTAGAACAACTTATACCCCACCATCTTTATCTTTTCTTTTACCGGGATTTTTCCCTGGGTTTTCAAGATCACCCTCTCATTATCAAAGAAGTCTCTGAAATCTCGTATGAACATCCAATTGAATAAATAGAGCGGATACACCAAAAAGAAAAACTTATCCTGATACTTCTGAACCCCTTTTGCTTTAATCCAGGGCACAATCAGAAGCAAACCGCTCTGTTCAATATCCGTATCCCATCCATCAACATTCGGATAGGCATGATGGCTCGCAATATGTCTCTTTTTCCAGATGTAGGAATTGGCCCCTACAAAATCAAAAATGTGTAATACGAGCCCATTCAATCTTTTACTTTTATAAATATTGTTGTGTGCTGCTTCATGAACTAAATTCAAATAAATCAAAACCAGAAAGATTCCCATCAAAATAAAACTCAGTACGTACATCCACGCTGTCTCTGCATTGAAAACAGCCAGGAAATAGAAACCTGCATACATCAACGGCAGAAGCACCGCCTTGATCTGAATATAAATATCCCTCTTTTCTGGAATAGCCTCTACTCTCCGGTTTACCCTTTTTCTCAATTCATTAAACAGTTTTGTATCATCTGCATCTTTTAAATAACTCGGCTTTTCCATAATATTAAATTTTATGATTTATTTAAAGATAATATTTATAACCCAGCCTTTATGATTAGTTTTAATTAAAAAAATCTATCAAATCACACAAATTCTTTCAATTTTCTTGGCGGATAATTCTCAACGAGCTCTGCAATCGCCTTTATATGCTCAGGAGTGGTACCACAGCATCCTCCGATAATATTGATTAATCCTTTTTCGGCATATTCCCTGATCTGCCTTGCCATATCTTCCGGAGTTTCGTCATACTTTCCAAAGGCATTAGGTAAACCCGCATTGGGGTAAGCTGAAACATAGAACTCAGAATTGTGTGCCAATGTCTCCAGATAAGGCGTCAGTTGATCCGCTCCGAGCGCACAGTTGAAACCTACACTTAACAGATTAAGATGGGATACAGAAATCAGGAATGCTTCAGCCGTCTGACCGCTTAATGTCCTTCCTGAAGCATCGGTAATAGTTCCTGAAACCATTATTGGAATTTCAATTCCTCTTTCATCCTGGATCTCATCAATGGCAAATAAAGCTGCCTTTGCATTTAGGGTATCAAAAATGGTTTCCACCAACAGAATATCAGATCCACCATCTAATAATGCTTCACATTGCTGTTTATAAGCTATTCTCAGCTCTTCAAATGTTATTGCTCTGTACCCTGGATCATTCACATCGGGACTTAAGCTTGCCGTTCTGTTGGTAGGTCCGATCGATCCTGCTACAAATCTGGGTTTATCAGGATTCTTTTCGGTGTATTCGTCGCAGGCTTTTCTGGCAATTTTTGCAGATTCATAGTTCAGCTCGTACACGAGTTCTTCCATATAATAATCCGCCATGGCAATTGTAGTTCCCGAAAATGTATTGGTTTCGATGATATCAGCACCTGCTTCAAGATATTTCTTGTGAACTTCTTCAATAGCCTGAGGCTGCGTCAGAGAAAGCAGGTCATTATTTCCCTTTACGGGATGTTCCCAGTCTTTGAAACGCTCGCCACGGTAATCTTCTTCTTCAAACTTGTATCTCTGAAGCATAGTTCCCATGGCACCGTCAAGAATTAAAATTCTTTCGGATAAAGCTTTATATAATTGTTCTGAATTTTTCATTTTTAAATGTTTTGGCTAAAGCCTGTTCGTATTGAATTAATCCAAAGCCTGTTTCAGATCAGCAATAATATCTTCCACATTTTCCAAACCAACTGAGCAGCGTACTAATCCAGCCGTAATTCCCACTTCATTTCTTTCATCATCACTCAGTTTAGAATGCGTCGTAGATGCCGGGTGGGTAACGATCGTTCTTGTATCACCCAAATTGGCAGAAAGCGAGCACATTTGTATCTTGTTTAGGAAGCTTCTTCCTCCTTCAATCCCGCCTTTAATTTCAAAGGCAACAATGTTTCCTCCCAGTTTCATCTGTTTTTTGGCGACTTCATATCCCGGATGTGATCTCAAAAATGGATATTTCACCAATTCAACATTCGGATGGCTTTCTAAAAATTCAGCTACCTTCAACGCATTTTCACAATGTTTTTCTACGCGAATAGCTAATGTTTCCAAGCTCTTGGACAGCACCCAGGCATTAAATGGAGATAAGGCAGGCCCTGTATTTCTTGCGAAAAGATAAATTTCTCTGATCAGATCTTCTTTTCCTACTGCGATTCCTCCTAGTACTCTTCCCTGCCCGTCAATCAGCTTCGTTGCTGAGTGTACAACAACATCTGCACCATATTTGATCGGCTGCTGAATATAAGGTGTCGCAAAACAGTTATCTACAATGAATATCAGGTTATGTTTTTTCGCAATCTGCCCGAAAAATTCCAGATCAACAATTTCTATAGCAGGATTAGTTGGGGTTTCCAGATACAGGATCTTTGTATTGGGCTGAATATACTTTTCAACATTCTCAGCATCTTCAGCCTTGAAGTATGTTGTTTCAATATTCCATTTCGGGAAATATTTGGTAAACAGGGTATGGGTAGATCCAAATACCGACTGACAGCTTACAATATGGTCTCCAGCATTCAGTAGAGCAGCAAAAGTTGAATAAATTGCCGCCATGCCTGTTGCAAATGCATATCCTGCTTCAGCTCCCTCCATTTTTGCTATCTTATCGGTAAACTCTGTCACATTCGGATTGGAGAATCTGCTGTACAGGTTTTTAGGTTTTTCTTCCGCAAAGCTGGCCCTCATATCTTCGGCATCCTGAAAAATAAAACTGGATGTCAGGTATAACGGTGTCGAATGCTCATCAAACTGACTTCGTTCCGTCTGGGTTCTTATTGCTGATGTTTCAAAATTTTCCATATAGTTTTAATTTAATAATATAACAATGTACCAGTTTACCAATGGCAAGATTATATTCCAAGGGATAGAATTATTGGTAAATTGTTATACCGCATTGGTACATTGATTTATTTTGTTTCACTTACTCTTAAAATATCTCCGAATACTCCCCTTGCCGTCACTTGTGCCCCGGCTCCGGCTCCCATGATGACAATCGGATTTTCTCCGTAGCTCTCTGTATAGATTTCAAATATAGAATCTGATCCTTTCAACTGTCCCAGGGCTGAACTCCCCGGTACAGATACCAGCTTTACATCAAGCTGCCCTTTTTCTTCCTGTAGATTTCCGTGTAGATCCCCAACATAGCGCAGGACATGACCTGGTTCCTGACTCTCTTTGATTTTTTGATATTCCGCATCAAGCTCGTCCAGTCTTGAAATAAATTCATTTTTCTCGACTGTCAGAAGATTCCCGGGAATCAGATTCTGGATATTAATGTCCTGAAATTCATTGATCAGATCCAGCTCTCTTGCCAGAATTAATAATTTTCTTGCTACATCGTTTCCGGATAAGTCTTCTCTAGGATCAGGTTCTGTATATCCTTTTTCCATTGCTTCCCCAATGATGGTCGAGAATTTATCGTTTCGTACCGAAAAGTTGTTAAAGATATAGCTCAATGATCCGGAGAACACTCCTTTTATTCGGGTGATATTTTCACCCGAGAGATGAAGCAATTTGATGGTATCAATCAACGGAAGACCTGCCCCTACATTCGTTTCATACAGATAACGTCTGTTATTTTTGTTCAACGTATATCTTAGTTTACGGTATTCCTCAATTGGCAGCGTATTGAAAATCTTATTGGACGACACGAGATCAAATCCGTTTTCAGCTAATGCGTGATAGTTTTTTACAAAATCCTTACTCGCCGTGTTGTCTACAACAATCAGATTTTCCAATTGATTTTCCTTTGAGAAATTAATTAGTTCCTGCACATTGGAAGGACTTTCGGCAGTGATCACCTCATCGCTCCAGCTATTATCAAAACCTTTTTTATTAAAAGCTATTTTCTTTGAATTGGCAACAGCCACTACTTTAAGGTCTATCTTTTTCCTTCTTCTTATTTCTTCTGATGATTGCAGAACCTGCTCTATTAAAGTTTTTCCGACATTTCCATGTCCGATAATGGCCAGATGAACAGTTTTCGGTTTTTTGAATATCTCAGATTCAATGATATTCTTGGTTTTTTCATCCTGTGAGGATGTTACTACAATATTTACTCTGTTTTCACCTGCTACATGATTCAAAAGCAATGGGAAAACATTATTTCTCGCGAGTTCAGCAAAAACTTTATTGGAATCTTTTGCTACAAAACCAATAACAGAAACATTATTGATGCTATAGATCTGAGATACTTTTCCTGATTTTCTTTCCGGCTCAAATTCATCGATAAGACAAGCTACCGCCTTTTCAGCATCATTCTCCTGAACCAGAATAGAGATTCCGTTTTCTATAGCCTGCTGGGAAATTACCCCTACACTGATGCGCGCTAAAGTAAGCGCTTTAAAGATTCGTCCGTCGATCCCGATTTCCCCCAGGAAATCTTCCCCTTCAAATTTAATGATTGATCTGTTCTTTAAAAATTTTATTTCGTTAGCATTTTTCATGAGTCTGCAAAATATTATTTATGATATTATTTAATTGTTGATATTCCATTAGGAAGGCATCATGCCCGTGTATAGATTGGATCTCGTGATACGATATATCCTCTTTTTTCTCTTTTAGCTTTTCAAAACACATTCGGATTTCAGAAGCAGGAAAGAAGAGATCGGTATCTACGGAGATCATGTGCATTCGTGCCTTAATCTTCTGTAGTCTGCTACCATCAGCATTAATGTTCATCAGCAGGTGATTCATCAGCCGATATGCCTTTAAACTAAATCTCTCGTTAAGAGCTTTACCGTGATAAACCAGCCAATCTTCAGATTCCAGAAGTTGTTTCTCCGGATTATACTGATTCCTAAATCTGTTGTTAAGTGATTGTGGAGTCCTGTAACAAAGCATCGCATGGATTCTTGCTTTCTGCAAAGGTTCCTGCTGATCATTCAGTAAGAATTTCTGGACCAGACATTGAGCATGAAGCCAGTCGTGGGTCCTGTAGTCACAGGCAATAGGAATAAAGACTTCTGCAAGATCAGGATTTTTTGCCAGCATTTCCCATGCAATTCCACCTCCCAGCGAACCTCCGATAATGGCATAAAGATTTTTTATATGTAAAGCTTCCAACCCTCTCAGAAATATATTGGCAATATCTGAAGGGGTGAAGTCTTCATAGTCTTCAATTAAAAAATGATCATATCCGTTTCCGGGAATATTGAAGCACAGAACAGTGAATTTCTTTGTATCTATAACCTTATTTTCTCCAATCAGCTGTTTCCACCATCCCTTATCTCCTGCAACCTCCGAGTTTCCGGTAAGCGCATGATTCACTAAAATGACAGGAGCTGTAAACAAGTCTTTCCCAAAAAGCTGATAGCTTAACGGGATATGATATTCCTTATTGGAATTGGTCTGATACGAAAGATTAATATAGTTTAGTTCTGTTTTCAATTCTATTATTTTAATACAATTGAAAATGCCACAGGAAATGGCTGAAAAGAACTTCAGTAAGTTATCTGTCCAAATAATTTTGGTAGAACGTAGCACCTTCTTTGCTTGCGCAAAGGGTTGCTAAGGTTTCACAGGGTCTAATCCCTCAACCTTTCTTGATAACATTTTCAATATTTGAATGAACGAATGCTGCAAAGGTAGTTCTTTTCTTTTAATTTCAAAAAAAAAATATTTTAATCTTTTAGAAACCCTTTAAATCACAAGTGTTTCAAGGCCATATTAATAATTATTCAGATGAAAAAAATTGGAATTACTTTTCAAAAAAACTAACTTCGTATTGAAAAATGATTGCTTATGACTGCCGAAAAAGAAAGATTACAAGATACCAAATGGAAAAACTGGGGCCCGTATGTAAGCAACCGGCAATGGGGAAATGTACGCGAAGATTACAGCCCGAACGGCAATGCGTGGAACTATACCAATCATAATAATGCAGAAAGCTATGCGTACCGCTGGGGAGAAGAAGGACTTGCGGGAATTTCTGATGTAAAACAGATTTTCTGTTTTGCTTTTTCCTTCTGGAATAAAAAAGATAAAATAGTAAAGGAACGTTTCTTCGGGCTGAGCAATCCGCAGGGAAACCATGGTGAAGATATTAAAGAAATCTTTTATTATCTGGACAATACCCCCACCCACAGCTACATGAAAATGGTGTACAAATATCCTATTAATGCATTTCCCTATGACGATCTTCTTACAGAAAACGGAAGGCGCAGCAAAAAGGAACCGGAATATGAGATTTTTGATACGGGAATCTTCGATCACAATGAATATTTTGATATTTTTATCGAGTACTGCAAAGCAGATCATAATGATATTCTGGCCAGAGTTACGGTGTGTAACCGAAGCCAGCACGAAGCGCCTATTGTAGTGGCGCCTACCGCATGGTTCAGAAACAACTGGAAATGGGGCTATAATACGTATAAAGCTCAGATGAATGACGCTCATGATGGAGGCATTGATATCAATCATGACAGCATTTCCATCAAAAAGCTCTATGCAAGAAATCCAAATGCACAAAGTGCTTTTTGTGATAATGAAACCAACGTTTCCAAACTTTACGGGACGCCACACACTGAAAATACTTATTTCAAAGATGGAATCAATGATTTTATCATTCACCGTGGCAATACGGTAAATCCCGAAAAAAAAGGAACAAAAGCATCATTTCTTATTGATGAGACGATCGGCGCGGGACAATCCAAGGTTTTTGAATTCCGTTTATGTCCTGAGGCATCACATACCCCTTTTGAAAAGTTTGATGAAATCTTTAGTACCAGAATCGCTGAAGCAGAAGATTTCTATCATGACATTCAAATAGACACGACGGATGAAGATGAGAAAAACGTTCAAAGACAGGCTTTTGCCGGACTGCTATGGAATAAACAGTTCTACCATTACAATATTGGAAAATGGCTGAAAGGAGATCCTAATTTTGAAGCTCCAAGGAATTTCAACGACTATGTAAGAAATACGGAATGGAACCATCTGCACAATAAAGATATTATTTCTATGCCTGACAAATGGGAGTATCCATGGTATGCAACCTGGGATCTGGCATTTCATTGTGTTCCGCTTTCCATGATCGATGCCGAATTTGCCAAAGGACAGCTGTTGTTGCTGACCAAGGAGTGGTATATGCATCCCAATGGACAGCTTCCTGCTTATGAATGGAATATGAGTGATGTGAATCCTCCGGTTCATGCATGGTCATGCTTCAGGGTATTTAAAATCGATGAGAAAAATAATGGAAAACCGGACCTGCTTTTCCTGGAAAAAGTTTTTCAGAAGCTGCTTCTGAATTTTACATGGTGGGTTAACCGGAAGGATAAAAACGGTAAGAATATTTTTGGAGGAGGTTTCCTGGGGCTCGATAATATCGGAGCTTTCGACCGTAATATGGTTTTAAAGGACGGCCAGCATCTTGAACAAGCTGACGGAACAAGCTGGATGGCTATGTATGCACTCAACATGATGCGAATCGCCATGGAGCTGGCTCAATATTATCAGGTATACGAAGATATGGCTATCAAATTTTTTGAACACTACCTGTATATTGCCGAAGCAATGGAAAACCTGGGTGAAGGAACCAAAGGTTTATGGAATGAGGAAGATGGGTTTTTCTATGATGTACTACAGCTGGGAAATGGGGACAGTGTTTCTTTAAGACTCCGAAGTATCGTCGGATTGATTCCTCTTTTTGCTGTAGAGATTGTTGATCACCGTCTTCTGGAGAAGATGCCTAACTTCCAGACCAGAATGGAATGGATCTTAAAAAATAAGCCGGAACTCACCAAACTGGTCTCTCACTGGGATGAGGAAGGGCAGGGCAGAAAGCACCTGATGAGCATTCTCCGTAAAAACAGATTGACAAAAGTTCTGACAAGAATGCTGGATGAGAAAGAGTTTCTAAGTACTTACGGAATCCGTGCAATGTCAAAAGTGTATGAGGAAAATCCTTTTGTATTCTCTGTACACGGTACGGAGAACATGGTATATTATACTCCTGCAGAAAGCGACAGCAGAATGTTTGGTGGAAACAGCAACTGGCGCGGCCCCATTTGGTTTCCGATCAATTTCCTGATTGTAGAAAGTCTTCAGCGTTTTCATTATTATTACGGAAACAGTCTGAAAGTGGAATTTCCAACCGGGAGCGGAGATAAGAAAAACCTTGATGAAGTAGCTCAGAATATCAGCAAAAGACTTTGTTCCATTTTTCTGAAAGATGAAAACGGGCAGCGGGCCTTCAATGGAGGGAACCCAAAGTTTAATCACGACGAGCATTTCAAAGATTATATCACGTTTTTTGAGTATTTCCATGGGGATAATGGCCGTGGTGTAGGGGCATCTCATCAGACGGGATGGACCGCAACCGTCGCAAAGCTCATCAAACCCAGGCTCACATTCTGATAAGCAAAAGACCATAAAAAAACCGGATGATCATCCGGTTTTTGTTGTATAAAAGATTAAATTTTTTCTCCGTTCAAAAGCACCTCATACCCGATTTCAACATTCGGTTCTAAAGTTTTTGATACGGAACAATATTTTTCAAAGGAAAGTTCAGCCGCCTTTAAAGCTTTTTTAGGATCAATTTCTCCCTCTAGAAGAAATTTCACCTTAATTGATTTAAATGGCTTTGCCTCATCTACCTGAACCCTCTCTCCCTCTACTTCTGCCTGGAAGCTTTTAATTTCCTGACGTTGTTTCTTCAAAATGGAAACCACATCTATTCCGCTACATCCGGCAACAGCCATCAGTACACTTTCCATTGGAGAAACCCCTTTGGCTCCGGGTTGGGAAGTATTGTCCAAAAGGATGGAGTTTCCCTGGCCGTTTGTACATTCAAATAAAAAGTCGTCGTTGATTCTATTAAGTGTTATTTTCATTTTATTATTTTAATTTAATATTTCTTTATACATACTTACACCAGTATTTAGAATTGTAAGCCTTCTGTTTTGCAATAGTATTTAGGATTACAAGATGTAAGCTCACAACCTCCAAAATAATATTTACTTTTATTTTTCTTCATGAACGTTTCTGTAACTAATCCATAAAAAATTGGAATAACATTTTTATCGGTTTTACAAATCGGACAAATTGAATTCTTATTCTCTCGATATTTACAATATTGATTTGCCACTAAATGCACTACAGTATCATCTTTAATATCTATATTATATTCATTTCTGATGTAGTCATTATTTTCAATAATATTCAGTTTATATTTTCCATTTTCAACTTTTCCAAAATCAAATCGTCCGTCTTCATCAGAATTAGTTTTGTAAATAGTTTTGTCGAAAGTACTTCTTAATGTCAAAATAAACTTTGGAGAATTTATTTTTTTGAGTGTATCACGAATTATACCATTTAATGACTGAGACCATAAGCCAGTTGAAAATATTATTAAAAATAGAAAAACTAGTTTTCTCATACCCAAGTATATTTATTATAAAATTCCTCTTGCTTTTATCTCCAGATATTTATTGATAACATCGATATTCAAATTTTCCGGAAGCGTATACACCGTATAAATTCCATATTTACGGAGCTCCTGGATAATGAGTTTCTTTTCAAACTCAAATTTTTCAG
The DNA here is from genome assembly GCF_003384725.1 of Chryseobacterium pennipullorum. GTDB lineage: Bacteria > Bacteroidota > Bacteroidia > Flavobacteriales > Weeksellaceae > Chryseobacterium > Chryseobacterium pennipullorum. Next base: position 401,992 of record NZ_QNVV01000003.1, on the reverse strand, counting down.
CGATGATCTCATCATATATTTCCTGCATATTTTCAGGATTTTTATTAATCAGGGTGTGCAGTTCTGAATTTTTGAAGAAAACGACGACCAATAAATGATTCTTAGCAATACCGCGAAGGTACTTCAGCTGGCGGTTAAGCCCATCTACTGTTTCAAAATTGGTGAATAAAAGAATCAGACTTCTCTGGTTGACAGAATATTTTATATCCTGATACAATCTGTTGAAATCGCTTTCAAAGAAATCTGTCTTAATGTTGTATAGAGCCTCAGAAATTTTCTTAAGCTGTCCGGATTTGTTATCCGCCGCAATTTTGTTTTCAGCTCTTTTGGAGAACGTCATCATTCCTGCGCGGTCACCTTTTCTCAGAATAATATGTGATAATGCCATGGCAGCATTAATAGAATAATCCAGCAGGCTCAGTCCATTGAAAGGCATCTTCATGCTTCGTCCTTTATCAATCAGTATAAAAATACGTTGAGATTTTTCATCCTGAAACTGGTTTACCATGAGCCGGTTTGCTTTAGAAGTAGCCTTCCAGTTGATCGTTCTGATATCATCTCCCGGTACATAATCTTTGATTTGCTCAAATTCCATGGTATGCCCCAGCTTTCGGACCTTTTTGATCCCTCCCAGCATAAACTCACTCTGCAACGCCATCAGTTCATACTTTCTTAAATGAATGAACGAAGGATAAGACTTCAGCATAATGTCTTTCTGAAAATTAAATCTCTTTGAAACGAATCCCAGAGGGGAAGAAATGTAAATATTAAGGCTTCCGAAATAATATTCGCCTCTTTCTTTAGGCTCTAAAGTATACTGAAAAAAGGCATTAGCTCCTGAACGGATATGCTTTTCAATCAGAAAATCTCTCTTCTGAAACTGAAAAGGAATTTCATCGATGACCTTAGCCGTAATATTAAAGCTATAATTATTTTTTATATCAATTTTTACAAAATTCTCATCACCGTTAGAAAGTTTTTCCGGTAATATTCTTTGCGCCTGTAGTGCATTCTTTTGATTAAATATCAATAGGTAATCTACCATCGCAGCAAGAAAACACATCATAAGGACAATGTGTGCGACCCACATCATCCCCGGAAAGAAAAATGCCAGGACATACAGAATCCCCACTCCAACGAGTGAAAAGAAGAAACGTGTATTGATGTATAAATTTTTCATTGGTTAGGTTGCAGGTTGCAGCTAAAAGGTTTTCGGTGGACGTTTATGAACTTTATCTCTGTCATTATTATTGTTGGAGAGCGTTTTTTAAGCCGTTTAACATTTTCGATATTTCTATAAGCCTCTATTTAATTTTACATATTCATCTCCGTTTAAAAATTTGAGGTTTTTTGAAATTACTAATTGTGTTTCTACTTCTGCAACTGCCTCTTGATATTTTTAAAAATTGCAGATAAGCAGGTTTGCTTATTCTCGAGTTTTCCTCAGCAATATGGGATGGTATAGAAATAACGGCTCTTCTGATTTGTGACACTAATCTGTAGATTTCGGCTTTAGGAAAAGTTTCTGTAATTCTATACATTTCAGTTACAAAACCAATAGACTGGTGCCAAACTAAAAGCTCTTTAAAATTTGCCCTATTGAATATTTTGGCTTTTAATTAATTTTGCCTATCCATTACCTCTCACCTATTATCTGCTACCTATCTCGGAATTTCTATTCCCTCTAAAATCTGACGGATAATTTCATCTGCAGTAAGTCCTTCCATTTCACGTTCTGGAGAGACAATGACCCTATGTCTTAAAACAGCATAACTTGCTTCTTTAATATCTTCAGGAGTGACAAAATCCCTGCCTCTTAATGCAGCGAATGCTTTTGAAGCAGTAAGGAGAGCCAGCGATGCTCTGGGTGATGCTCCCAGATACAGAAACTGATTTTCTCGGGTATTAATGATTATTTTGGCGATGTATTCCATCAGCTGCCCTTCCACAATGATTTCTTTCACCAGGTGCTGATAGTTTTTAAGCTGTTCGGCATTGATAACGTGGTTAACGCCTTCTGTTTTATCATCTTTCTTACTTTCGTGCTGGTTTTTTATGATCGCAATTTCCTGTTCCAGGTTTGGATATCCAACGTTGATTTTAAACAGAAAACGATCCAGCTGAGCTTCCGGAAGTCTGTAGGTCCCTTCATGCTCAATAGGATTTTGTGTAGCCACTACCAGAAATGGCTCATCCATTACATAGCGGGTGCCATCCATGGTAATCTGCCTCTCTTCCATCACCTCAAACAGTGCAGCCTGTGTTTTCGCAGGTGACCTGTTGATCTCATCAATTAATATGAAGTTGGAAAAAATGGGTCCTTTTTTAAATTCGAATTCAGAGTTTTTCACACTGAAAACTGAAGTACCCAGAATATCGGATGGCATCAAATCGGGAGTGAACTGAATCCTGCTGAAACCTACATCTACGGTTCTGGCCAAAAGTTTTGCGGTAATGGTTTTTGCTACTCCGGGAACCCCTTCAATCAGAACATGCCCGTTGGAAAGCAACGCAGCCAAAAGATGTTCTATCATACTTTCCTGCCCCACGATTACTTTTGCTATTTCCCTTTTTACTTTATCGAGACTGGCCCGAAGCTCTATCATGTCTATCCTTGAGTGAAACTGATCTTCCTGCTTATTGAGGTTTATATCACTTTGATTTTCTATGTTTGACTGATCTGTGTTTTCCATATTAATGTATTTGTCTAACAAATGTATTCATGTAACAAATTATCCTGTATTCCGGAATGGTCGTTCTGATCATTGATAACTGCTCCATTGTTATAGTTTATATTGTTATATTATTTTAGTATTTCATCGAGAAGAGTATTAATCTTTGTAAGATCTTCCTTCATCACACTCGCATAAGGATCCTGTGCTCTTTTGATGAGGGCAATTGCTTCACTGATCTGTTCCACGGGTTTCCCTGTTTTCAGCTGTAGTTTTTTTTCAAACTCCGCATCTAAATTCTGTGTATCAATAAGCAGATCGATTCTTACTTTATTCAAAAAATATTGAGCCTTCTTAGCCATCATATCATGAAAATCTCCTTCCTGAAGATACAGATTTCCGATGCTTTTTACAAAGTCCAGCGAAGTATTTCTCAGAGGCTCTACGATGGGTACTATTCTTTGCTTTCTTTTTGCATTAAAGAAAATAAACAGTACAAGTCCGCCCAGAAGCACCCACCATGCATATTTTAAGGCAGGATTCCCCAATACAAATCGCATGAAAAAGCGGGACACTTTTGTATCATTTGTAACAAACCAGAGTGTTTCCCTATCCGGAAGATAAGAAAAAATATCCTGGGCGTATTTTACATTTCCCGGCTTTAGAAGGTAATAGTTCGTAAGAAACAGAGGCTCACTATGAACATATAGGTTACCTTTTCCAAATTTCACTTTGATAAAATTCGCCTGATCGGCATTCTTTTTCTCAACAGTCTTTCCAAGAACCTCCACTTTAGGTTTGATATATGAGAAGCCTCTTCCGGATGGGAATTTATCTAATTTAATAAAATCATTCTGATACTTTTTATCCGTCAGTTTCAGTACATTTTCATCCTGAAATGAGATCTCTGAATCATAATATCCGATACTGTCCGAAATTTCTTTAGGAATGCGGCTTGCCATAAGCATAGCGTCTGAACCTTCAGATACCTGAGTCAGGATTTTCTTCCACGATTCAGAGTCTATATCATTTTCGATAACCACAATATTGTGAACCGCTTTTTTCCGCTGACTATAATATTCATAGGGAGTCTTATCTACCTTCGTGAGCTTATTTTTAAAGAGATGGCTGGCCTCACTGTTAAAGACAAACAGACCGAAGGGAGACTTTTCATTAATATCAAAATTTTTACGCCAATCCGTCGTTTCTTTCTTGTTAACTTCAAGCAACGCCAAAATAATCATCACAACGATGAAAATTACAGCATATATTTTGAAATTTTTATTCATGGTCAATTAGTTACGGTTTAAAAGTCTGATACTGATTCTTGAATTTCTGATAGTTTTCTTCTTCAATATTGAATTCTCCGTACCAAACATAATCAAAAATGTATGACAACGCAGAAAATTCACTTTTCAGATGTGGAGCCTTTAACTCTGCGGCGTAATCCCTGTTTGTTTTTTCCGGATTCCAGTTAATGAGTTTTTTATCACTTAGCTTTTTAAGGATAAGTAAAAACTGATACCGTATTGCTGAACGGAAATCTCCTTCCCGCTCAAATTTTGCAATACTCTCCGGAAAATTAATCTCGTGGATATTTTCATGCAATTCTTCCACATTGAGATTCAGCTTTTTATTTCTCTTAACAAAAATAAAATTACCATCTTTACCAATAATATAGCGAATAATGAAATAAAGAAGGAAGCCTACAAGAATGATCGCAAACAGGCGGATCAGTACATTTGTCAATTCAGCCGATTTGCTGAAAGCCGTCTCTCCAAAAATTCCTCTCAGAATTCTGTCTACTTTCCTGAGCAGCTTCTCCCAGAAAGACTCCCGGGGTTTAGAAACCGAATAGTCAAATTCATTTCCCTTATATCTTGACGGAATGTTTTCTTTAAATTCTTTAGGATATACAATGTTCTCTGATACCGGATTTTTCAATAACACAGAGTCTGCACGCAGCATATTCCTGTAATGGACCGTCCCGAGAGAATCTCCTAAATAATCATCTGCAAGGGTTCCGTCCTGGGCCTTAAAAGGTCCGGAAATTGTGAAAAACAGTAAGAAAACAAGATATTTATTCATTGATACCAATGGTGTCTATTTCTGCAAGTTCAACTTTCTGATGAAGATCTGTTCTGCTGTCATAATACATTAGGCCGGCATTCACATACATCAGATTCGAAAGAAAAAATGAAAGAAGAATTGAAATTCCATAAAATACAAAAAAGATAATTCCCGCAGTACCCGTAAAAGGATTTTGCTCAAAATTTCCGTCCGGTGCCGAAGTAAGAATTGATCCGTAAAAAAACAGCATAGGAACAAAAGTGAATACTGATGTCGTCATGTAAATCATAATAAACATGATAAATGCTGATGCCCAATACTTCCAGTACGGCGATTTCTCACTTCCATTCGGGTAGGAAAACTGTGACCGTATCGAGTAACTCAAACTTTCCAGAAATCCCCTTTTTGAATTAAAATAGTCATACATCAAAAAGGTAATAACATTAAATATCGTTGGATAAATAAGAAGTATAAGGAAGAATCCGATAATAATAAACATCAGTGCATAGGAAAAGCCAATCACGAAAACAGCCAGCGGCATAACGATAAACATCATTCCCAGACATAGCTTTCCGATCTTTCCTATATTCGTTTTAAAATCACCCAAAATCTCATCTGTCTTTATATTTTCTTCACCCTGAGCAATTCTTTTCAGATAAAAGACAGGATACAGGTAATTTACAATCGCCAAAACCATACAAAGAAAAAATATAATAATTCCAACGGTAATCAGCATTCCGGCATTATCTGAGAAATAGCGCTCAAAATAATAGGTATCACCACCCAGATTAGATCCAAAAAGCTGTGAAAAGATCTCTCTGTACCCAAAAATAAGAACAGTGACCATTAAAATCAACAGCAAACCATTGATCAAAATATAGTTTTTGAAATAATTCTTTCCGTAAAGTTTGAAAAAGCTGAGACTGTCACTGATGAAAGTTCCGAAATCTCTTTTTTTATAAAATTGCATCATCGATGTGTTTATTAGTTTTTTTATGAACAATAGATGGATACACAAAATAGTAAAATCCTATGATTGCAAGCGAACCCAAAATGATCACGAGGTTCAGCGCTAAAGGCATTTTTAGCGCATGCCTTGTAACATATCCTTCAATAATCCCTGCACATATTGTGAATGGAACTGTACTTAGAAATATTTTAAATGAGTCCTTAAAGCCTTTTTTAAAAGAATTAAATCTCGAAAAAGTTTTCGGAAAAAGAATAGAAGCGCCCAGGATCAATCCGCACATAGCCTCCACCACCATGGCAAAAATCTCAAAAACCCCATGCAGCCATATTCCTCTGGCACTGTCTTTCAAAGCACCGTAATCATAGAAAAAGTATTGAAAGGACCCCAGCATTACACTGTTGGAAAGAAGGGCAAACAAGGTGCCTACCCCACCTGCAACGCCATAGATGTAGAGTTTCGCACCCACTTTGATATTATTAAAAATAATACCAATCGTACTGCCCCAGGTACTTCCGCTCTGATACACGCCTACGGCATTATCATTCTTAATGTTCTCAATGGTTTCATTGACGTAGCTTTCCCCCAGGATAATATTGACAAAATCTTTATCATAGATGGCAGAAAGCACGCCGATTGACGTAAATAATATAAAAAAAAGAAACGCATACAGGAGATATCTTCGATACTGGTAAACCAGCAGCGGAACTTCGGTTTTGAAGAAATAAATCAATCTGTTTTCTTCTACTCTTTTGGTTTTATAAATCTTCTGAAAAATCTGAGAGGACAGGTGATTCAGATAAACCGTAGTATTACTTTTAGGATAATAAGTCTGAGCGAAAGAAAGGTCATTGATCAGGTTGATATACAATGAAGACAGGTCATCAGGATTTTTTTTAATTTTCCCTTGAATAACCTGTTCTATTCCCAACCATTTTTCTTTATTTTGTTTAATGAAATAAACTTCTCTCATAATTGTAAAGGCTAAAATAATAAAAAATATGTCTCAAATTGCGATAAATACTTCACAAAATGTAAATATTAACTTTAACATTGCCAGTGTTGGAGAAAGGATGCTCGCATTCATCATAGATCTTCTGATAAGGGTCGCCTATGTTGTTCTGGTGCTCTATCTGTTCTTTACTATTTTCGACCTGGGTTATTTATTGAGAGGCCTTGATGAGTGGTCTGTTATGGCAGTTTATATTGTACTTACTTTTCCTGTTTATATTTATCCTGTAGTTCTGGAAAGCCTTATGGAAGGCCAGACCCCGGGTAAAAAACTGATGAAAATAAAGGTTGTAAAAATTGACGGCTATCAGGCAAGTTTCGGAGATTACATGATCCGATGGGTATTCAGGCTGATTGATGTTTCTTTTGCAGGAGCGGTAGGCCTTATATCCATGATTATTTCCAAAAACAATCAGCGGTTGGGGGATATAGCATCCGGAACCGCCGTCATCTCCCTGAAAAATAATATCAACATTTCCCATACTATTCTCGAAAACATCCGAGAAGATTATGTGCCTTCCTTTCCTCAGGTTATTGCATTAAGCGATAATGATATGAGGATTATCAAAGATAATTACACCAAAGCGTTAAAAGTAGATGACCGCCAAATCATCAGCAGGCTTTCGGATAAAATAAAAAGTATCCTGAAACTGGAGATAGACCCCACTAAAATGACGGAAAAGCAGTTTATCAATGTGATTATCAAAGATTATAACTACTACACCGGGAAAGATAATTGATCCAGCCAAGGTTTTACCTCCTTAACCCGATGATAAATTTAATACCACTAAGTTGAGTGCAAAAACCAATATACTATTCACTATTGCCTATTACTTGAAACCGAAACGGTCACTCGGTGCAATTTTTGCATCATTCAATTTAAATTATGAATTATGAAATTTGAAAACAACAAATCCGGAAATGGAGGTGTTCTTACACTCAATAATGATATTAAAGAAATCGGAAGACTCACCTATACCATTTTTCCAGAAGATCATAAATTAATTATTTCTTTTGTTTTGGTACATCCAGAATTTGAAGGAAGAGGAATGGGAAAATATTTAGTAGAAGAAGCGATCAGATTTGCAAGGGAAAATAGCTGGAAAGTATATCCACACTGTTCTTACGCAAGGTCGGTCATGACCAGGATGAGTGATGTAGAAGATATCTTTTTACAAAATTAAAACTTCCCTCATCAGAATTTCTTCGATATCATCCGGGTAATCCACTTTCAGATGATGATCTGCTGCCACCCACTCCATAATCTCCTGCAGCTTTAAAACTTTAGAATTGGGAACTCCCATCTGGTCCAAGGCACATGCGTTACATTCCTGTTCGTACTGATTATGGATTGGGATTACAAATAACTTTTTATCCATAAAGAGGGCTTCTGCGGGAGTTTCAAAACCAGCATTACAAAGAATTCCGTCACAGCCTTCAAAATATTTTAGGTACTCATTTTCATCGATGGGAAATACTTCAACATTTTTTATTTTGACCCGTACTGTACTGTATTTTGAGAACACTTTCCATTCCACCGGAATTTTCCGCAGAACTTTGATAATATTTTCATCTGCAAAACTGGGAAGGTATACCAAATAGTATCCCTGTTTAAAAGGGTTCAGATTTCTGATTTTTTTTCTGATTACCGGCTTCTTGATCTGCGGATGATAATTTTCAAAATGAAAACCTATTTTCCTTTCACTCGGAACATAGTATTTTAAAATCATTTCGCCCAGGAAATCTTTTTTCAAAGGTTTTGGGGTTTCCGGAAAACTCATGGATGCCTGATGACTCAGCTCAAGCATCGGTAATTTTTTCAGTTTGGAAGCCCATCCTGTTAAGGGTTCATAATCATTGATGATGAGATCATATCCGGAAAGGTCAAGATCTCTTATCGTTTTTGCTGCTTCCAGGAATTTATTTTCAGTAAAAGTTTTTCGATAGGATAAACCGCCTGTTTTGTTATAAAGCAACGAAATACCTTTATATTGGAAATTAATGTCAAAATCAGCCTTTAATTGCGATTGGTGACCACTGATCAAAGTATCCACTGATGCATGCTTTTTGAGAATAGGAATAATCTCCTGTGCCCTGGCTATATGGCCATTGCCTGTACCCTGAAATGCATAGAGGATTTTCATTAAGAAAAATTAGTTACGATTTTTAAAAGTGCTGAATTATCCATTTCATGAATCTCTTCCGCCTCATCATCCTGCAGCAAATGCTTATGCTCATCATAATAAAAGATCTTCCATTGCTTCTCATTGTATTCCAGTGCAGATAGATTTTCAATCCAGTCTCCGGAATTCAAATAGGTACAAGATCCTTTTTTATTAACCACCTCGCGGATCTGCGGCTGGTGGATATGCCCACATACCACATAATCATAATGATTATCAATGGCCAGTTCGGAGGCAGTGAGTTCAAAGTCGCCAATGTACTTCACCGCTTTTTTTACGTTATTTTTGATCTTTTTTGAAAAGGAATATTTCTCCTTGCCCATTTTCTCAAGCAGCCAATTAACCACATTGTTGATCATGATTAACAGATCATACCCCTTCCCTCCAAGCTTAGCAATCCATTTGGAATGTTGCACGGAAGCATCGAAGACATCCCCATGGAATATCCATGTTTTCTTGTTATCGATATCCAGACAGATTTTATTACATACTTTAAGCTTGCCAAGTTCAAAATCTGTAAACTTACGGAACATCTCATCATGATTCCCTGTGATGTAATAGACCTCTGTATTCTTGGTAGCCAACGAAAGAATCTTGCGGATTACTTTCAAATGAGGTTTAGGGAAGTAAGACTTTTTGAACTGCCAGATATCTATAATATCACCATTCAAAACTAAAGTTCCAGGCTGTATGGAGTTGAGATATCTCAACAACTCTTTAGCCTTACATCCATAAGTTCCCAAATGAACATCCGATATGACAACTAATTCAACGTTTCTTTTCATCCGTATATTCAGCTTTTTAAATTCGCCGGATGGAACGCCTTATCGTTTTCACAAATCTAACAAGGCGTTTCATAGTTTTGTACAAAGAAACTAATTGAAAGTTAACTGTATATGAATGCTATATTATTTTTTATAAAGAGTTCATCAGTTCTTCTGTGATTTCCATATTGTGGTAAACATTTTGAACGTCATCGTCCTCTTCAAAACGTTCCAGCATCTTCATATTAGCTTTGAACTGTTCTGCATTGACTTCTTTTGTATTATTTGGAATTCTCTGAAGTTCTGCGCTCTTTGCCTCAATTCCAAGTTCATCTAATTTGTGGGATAAAGAACCGAAGTCTTCAAACGCAGTTGTAATCATTACTTCTTCTTCATCTTTTTCCACATCTTCAGCTCCGCCATCGATCATTTCCATTTCAAAGTCATCCCAATCCATCTTAATCTGAGCCAAATCAATGGTAAAAATTCCTTTTCTATCAAAGATAAATGCCAACTCACCATTTTTCCCAAGGTTACCATCAAACTTGTTAAAAACAGCCCTTACATTAGCTACTGTTCTGGTCGTATTGTTGGTGGTACATTCTACAAAGAAGGCAACTCCACCCTGGCCATATCCTTCGTAAGTAATTTCTTCATAGTTTTCAGCATCAGCACCGCTCGCTTTTTTAATCGCACGTTCTACGTTGTCCTTAGGCATGTTTGCCCCTTTCGCATTTTGGATACATCTTCTCAGGGCCGGATTGGATTCCGGATCTGTTCCACCAGCTTTTACAGCTAATGCTATATCCTTACCTATTTTAGAGAATGTTTTGGCCATTTTATCCCATCTGGCCATTTTAGAAGCTTTTCTATATTCAAATGCTCTTCCCATTTTAATTTTTTAATTTTCAACAAAATTACTCAAAAGTCAACAAAAAAAAAATACCTCCAAAAAATTGGAGGTATTCATTATTTAGAAAAATTAATTATTTTCTTTTTTTAGCTGGAGCTTTTCTCTTAGCTGGAGCTTTACCTTTCTTCACTACAGTCTTCTTCACTACTACGTCTAGATCAGATTTCTTAAGTGCATCCCAAGCAGCACCGTTAACAGCTTCAACAACTACTTTTCTGTCTACCATTCTGTCAGCGTCAGAAGCTTTAGCAGGAACTTTAGCGTCTCTAGAACCAACACCTACAGATTTCAACTGGTTAGCGTTAACTCCTCTAGCTTCAAGAGCACCTACTACAGAAGCAGCTCTTTCTCTTGAAAGTTTCAAGTTGTAAGCAGCAGCACCTTTAGCATCTGTGTGACCTGTTACTAAGAATGTACCGTCAGAAGATTGCTTAATGATCTTAGCAGCTTCATCTAATTTACCATTAGACTCTGGTCTGATCGTAGCTTTGTTGAAGTTGAACAAGATACCTTTAAGAGCACCTGTAGCTTCTTCACCAATAACTTCTTTTGGCTTAGGACATCCGTTGTATTCTGGAAGACCTGGAACAGTAGGACAAGCATCATCTTTATCTAAGATACCGTCACCGTCTGTATCTGGCCAAGGACAACCGTTGTTTTCAGCAGGACCTGCTACTGTAGGACAAGCGTCATCTTTGTCGATTACACCGTCACCGTCTGTATCTGGCCAAGGACAACCGTTGTTTTCAACTGGACCAGCAACATCTGGACATTGATCGTCTTTATCTGGAACACCATCTCCGTCTGTATCAGGACATCCTTGGAATTCTGGTAAACCTGGAGTATCTGGACAAAGGTCATCTTTATCTAGGATACCATCTTTATCTCTGTCTCTGTTTCCGAATCTAAATAAGATAGATGCAGAAGCTTGCCAAAAGTTAGCAACTGTAGACTTATCACCAGGAGTTGATACGTAATCACCTTGGATACCAAGACCGAAGTTCTTAGTTACCCAGAAGTTAGCACCAGCACCTGTAGATACTGTAAAGTGGTTAGCTTTACCATTCTCGTTACCATTATCACCGTTAGATACAGTTTCAATTGGGTTACCGTTAGCATCTACACTTGTTCTTGGGAAAGAAACACCTGTATAGTCATGTCTAAGGTAGTTAGCACCTACTCTTAAATATGGATCAAACCAAGATTCTTCGTTCCATAAAAGACCTGCAGCTTTAGCCTGGAAACCAATACCTGTCATTAGGAAAAATTCTTTCCCCATGTTGAATCTTTTGTTTTCAACATTTCCAACAGTAGTCTGCCAGTCAATTACTAAACCTTTTCCAATGTTTCTAGCAACTGTTAACTTAGATAATGGAGGTGTAATAGAGTAATTGTTCACATTGAACACACCCTTTGTAAAATTTTTAGCAGAGAACGTATTACTGAAGCTACTACGTGCTGCCACGTGGTTTTCTGCGTGAGCACCAACTCCGATCAACCACGGATTGTTGGTAGTCTGTGCGAAAACAGTAGAAGCAACAGTAAGCGCCAATGCTGAAATTCCTAATTTTAGATTTTTCATAGAATTAAATGATTAAATAATTGATAATGCAAAATAAATATAATTTTTCTTTATATACAAAGTTTTTCAAATGATTTTTAACTTTTCTTTAATATTCTGTCCAGGTTCCGTTTATTTTCTCTATCTTTTATCGCCTCCCTTTTATCGAAAAGCTTTTTCCCTCTACCCAGCGCTATCAGCACCTTTGCCTTACCTCGATCAGTGATATATAATTTTAAAGGTACAATGGTGTTCCCAGCATCCTTTAACTTTTTTTCAAGTTTCTGTAATTCTTTTTTGTGCAAGAGCAATTTCCGTTCCCTTTTTGTTTTGTGATTGTAAAAAGTTCCCAATTTATATTCATCAATCATCATGTTGATGATGTATAACTCCCCATCAATAAACTGACAGAAGGATTCTGTGATGGATGCTTTGGACGAACGCAAAGATTTTATTTCTGTACCGGTCAAAACCATGCCAGCTTCATATTCTTCAAGAATTTCATACTCGAAGCGGGCTCTTTTGTTTAATATATTAACTGTTTTCTCAATCTTCATCATTTTAAAATTTCGTTATCGGAATATATAAAAAATACGATACATTTAAAAACTTGACTATTATATTATTACACAATACCCAAATTCTTTTCGTATTTTTGCGCCAAATTTACAAAACTATATGTTAACAGTATCTAACTTATCTTTACAATTCGGGAAAAGAGTTCTTTTTGACGAGGTAAATATTATGTTTACCAAAGGAAACTGCTACGGAATCATCGGAGCAAACGGTGCGGGAAAGTCTACATTCCTTAAAATATTAACAGGAAAGCAGGATCCTACAACAGGAAATGTATCTCTGGAGCCAGGGAAAAGAATGTCAGTTTTGGAGCAGGATCACTTTGCTTACGATCAGTATACTGTTCTTGAAGCTGTTTTAAGAGGTAACAAAAAATTATATGAGATAAAGGAGGAAATGGATGCGTTATACGCAAAAGAAGATTTCTCCGATGAAGACGGAATCAAGGCTGGTGAGCTGGGTGTAATCTATGATGAAATGGGTGGATGGACTGCAGAATCTGATGCACAGACCATGCTTTCAAACGTAGGGATCAGTGATGATATGCACTGGCAGCTGATGGGTGAACTGGAGAATAAAGACAAAGTAAAGGTTCTTTTGGCTCAGGCACTTTTCGGTAATCCTGATGTATTGATTCTGGATGAGCCTACCAATGACCTTGATATTGATACAATCTCATGGTTAGAAGATTTCCTTGCTGATTATGAAAATACAGTAATCGTGGTATCTCACGACCGTCACTTCTTAGATACAGTGTGTACGCACATTGGTGACCTTGATTATTCCAAGCTTAACCTTTACACGGGTAATTACTCTTTCTGGTATCAGGCTTCTCAGCTGGCCACAAGACAGAGAGCTCAGGCTAATAAGAAAGCTGAAGAGAAGAAAAAAGAGCTTCAGGACTTCATTGCCAGATTCAGCTCTAACGTTGCTAAGGCAAAACAGGCTACGGCAAGAAAGAAAATGATCGACAAATTAAATATTGATGATATCAAACCTTCTTCAAGAAGATATCCGGCTATTATTTTCGAGATGGAAAGAGAAGCAGGAGATCAGATTTTAGATGTAAAAGGTCTTGAAAAAACAAAAGATGGAGAATTATTGTTCTCAAATATCGATCTAAATCTTAAAAAAGGAGATAAAGTAGCTGTTCTTTCTAAAAACTCATTAGCCATTACGGAATTTTTTGAAATTCTGGCGGGTAATGTTGAGGCAGACAAAGGAACAGTGGCTTGGGGAGTGACAACGAATCAATCTCACATGCCCCTTGACAACACAAATTTCTTCCAGGAAGATTTAAGCCTTGTGGATTGGTTGAGACAATTCACCAAAAATGATGAAGAGCGTCATGAAGAATTCGTAAGAGGATTCTTAGGTAGAATGCTTTTCTCAGGAGATGAAGCTTTGAAATCCTGTAAAGTGCTTTCAGGAGGTGAAAAAATGAGATGTATGTTCAGCAGAATGATGCTTCAGAAAGCAAATGTTCTTTTACTGGATGAACCTACCAACCACCTTGACCTTGAAAGTATTACCACTTTGAACAACTCACTATCTAATTTCAAAGGAAATATTTTACTGGCGTCCCATGACCACGAAATGCTTTCCACGGTGTGTAACCGAATCATTGAACTTACTCCTAACGGAATCATCGACAGAGAGATGACCTATGACGAATACCTTGCTGACAAAAAAGTAAAAGAATTAAGAGAGAAAATGTACTCTTAATCTGATACATTATCAGCTGAAGATAAAAATACCTCAAAGCAATGCTTTGAGGTATTTTCGTTTAAACAATAAATAAAATAATTATTTTGTCAGTTTCGAAGTAGGAAGAGAAACGGTTCCCGGATCTTTCCATAGCCCGTCTTTTTCAGCTCTCTTTTTGATAGCCTGCGCTCTTTTTTCGCTATCCGGGTGAGAATTGAACATTTTCTCAAAACCGGTTTGTGTGCTTCCTTGTGAAAGCAACGCTAATTTTTTGAACGCAGAATACGCTCCTACAACGTCATATTTGTTGTTTTTCATAAAATCATAAGAATAGGTATCTGCCTCAGACTCCTGTTTTTTACTGTGTGAAGCATCCAGAAATGCATTGGCCATTTTTCCCACCTGGCTATCGTTAAGCGTTGCTACTGTGGAAGAGGCTGATGAAGCGGCATCTAGAGCTGCAGCTTTCAGATAAGCCGATTTCATGGCATCCTTGGTATCCTGGTTTTTAACGTGACCGATCTCGTGGCCGATGATAGCCAACAATTCGTTATCATTCATAATGTCCATCAAAGATGAAAATACCCTTACACTTCCATCTGCACAAGCAAAAGCATTGATATCTTTTACCTTATATACTTTATAATTCAAATTAAGTCCATCCTGGGATTTGTGTTTCGCAAACAGTTTATTCAATCTCACAGTATACGGATCTTTGGGTCCGGCTACAGGATTGTTTTTATCCATCCAGTCTACTGACTCTTTGGATAATTTAATAGCATCGTCGTTGGTAAATGTTAAGGCTTTTGCACCATTGGAAACTATTCCGGCTGCTTTACCGAGATTAATCTTTTGTGCATTAATTGAATTCATCGCGCCTAAAAAGATCAGGCATAGTGTAATTTTTTTCATAGTCATTTCAAATTTGGAGCACGAAGATAATTATTTTTTAACAATTATAAAGTCAAAACTTCATTCTCTATCTTTTCACAATGCTATTTTTTTTCCTTATTTTTGTGAAATGAGTCAAAAATGGATTTACAAGCCCGAACCTGATGAGGAAGTTGTGGACCGACTAAGTTCGTCACTTGGTTTTGGTACTTTTGAATCTAAGCTCCTCGTTCTAAGAGGGATTGACAATTATCAAAAGGCCAGAGAATTTTTCAAACCGAACCTTACCGACATTCATAATCCGTTTTTAATGGCAGATATGCAAAAAGCTGTAGAGCGTATTGCAACGGCAATTGAAAATGGTGAAAAAATATTGGTATATGGAGACTATGATGTGGACGGAACCACAGCAGTAGCCTTAATGTACCTTTATCTCAGCAAAATTGTTGAGAAAAAATACCTGGATTATTACATTCCTGACAGAAATTCCGAAGGCTATGGAATTTCTACTGAGGGAATTGATTTTGCCAAAGAAAATGGTTTTTCACTGATTGTTGCCCTGGACTGTGGTATCAAGGCGATCGATATGATCAACTATGCTTCGGGGCTGGGAATAGATTTTATTATCTGCGACCATCACCTTCCGGGTGAGGAGATTCCTGCTGCAGCAGCAGTTCTTGATCCTAAAAGAAGTGACTGCCGCTATCCCTTTAAAGAGCTTTCCGGATGTGGTGTAGGCTTTAAGCTTTGCCAGGGATTGAATACCATCTATAAATTACCGGAAGCGGAATTATTCGAACTGACCGATCTTCTTGCTATTTCTATTGCAGCCGATATTGTATCTATGACAGGTGAAAACAGGGTATTGGCAAAAATGGGATTAAAAACTCTCAGAAAAACCAGAAATCTTGGATTAAGGTTACTTATTCCGGAGGACAAGCTTTCTCATTTTGAAATTTCGAATATTGTTTTTGAGATTGCGCCAAAAATTAATGCTGCCGGAAGAATTTCACATGGCAGAGCTGCGGTAGAGCTGATGGTTTCTGATAACCTGAAGCATGCCCATCAGATCGTCAGTGATATTATGGATCTCAATGATGAAAGGCGTGAACTTGACATGAATTCCACACTCTCTGCATTGAATCAGATTATCGAATCACAGCAGGAAACCAAATACACCACTATTGTTTACCATCCTGAATGGAATAAGGGTGTGATTGGTATTGTGGCATCCAGGCTCATTGAGACGTACTATAAACCTACGCTGGTATTCACAGATGGTAATAACGGAGAAATGGTAGCTTCAGCGAGATCTGTTTCTGATTTTGATGTTCATGAAGCACTTGATATGTGTTCGGAACATTTCCTTAAATTCGGAGGACATCATGCTGCGGCAGGCTTGTCTATGGAGAAAGAGAAATTTGAGGCATTCAAAGAAAAATTTGAGAGAATTGTTTCGGAAAAAATCCAGGAACATCAGAAAGAGCCTTCTATCACTATAGACTGTGAAATCAAAGTGGATGAAATAAACAGAGAGTTTATCAATTTCCATAGAAAACTTGCTCCATTCGGACCTCATAATATGAAACCTATCTTTACGCTGACGAATCAGAAGCTTTCGGGATATGTAAAAACAATGGGAAAAGATAATAATCATCTTAAGTTTTATATCCGGCAGGAAGCTACCGGACGAAATATTGAATGTGTAGGATTCAAGCTCGGACAGTTTGTTGACGATTTTAAAAACAAGAACTTCGATCTGGCCTTCACCGTGGAAGAGAATCACTGGAAGGGAAATGTCACCCATTATCTTAATATCAAGGATGTAAAATTCAGAGAGTAACTGAGGTTGCAGGATTTAGGTTGCAGGTAATGGAATCAGAACAAATCAATCCCGTAAACCTTAAAAGAATCCTGATGCCAATATTTAAATTCTGAAGTACAGCCACCTGCTATCTACTACCTAACAAAAAAATGAAAAAAATCGGTTTATTTTTCGGATCTTTTAATCCTATCCATATCGGTCATCTTATTCTGGCCAATTATATTCTGGAAAATTCTGATATGGATGAGCTTTGGTTTGTTGTAAGTCCTCAGAATCCGTTTAAAGACAAAAAATCTTTACTGAACGATCACAACAGGCTTGATATGGTGCAGCTTGCAGTAAAAAATTATCCGAATATGAGAGCTTCCAACGTGGAATTCTCTCTTCCCAAACCAAGCTATACCATCGATACCCTGACTTATCTTCACGAGAAGTATCCTGAATATTCTTTCAGCCTGATGATGGGAGAAGATAACCTGAACAGTCTTCACAAATGGAAGAATTCTGATATCCTGATCAAAAACCATCATATCATTGTGTATCCAAGAGTGTTTGACGGGGAAAAGAAAGATTCCGACTATCTGCAGCACGATAATATTTCACTAATAAAAGCTCCGGTTATTGAGCTTTCTGCAACCGAAATACGCAATATGATTAAAGAGGGCAAAAATGTTAGGCCTATGCTTCCCCCAGAAGTTTTTGAATATTTGGACGGAAGCAGTTTTTATAAGTAATTTTACAGGTAAGAAATTATTAAGTTTTTGAAGCCTGAAAAAGGCTTTTACCTCAATCTACAACCAATCAACAAAGAATGGACTTCATAAACAAATTTTTCTCCAAATATCCCCAGGACAAAATCATCAAATGGTTTAAACAGATCTGCGTAGCAGAGGCAATCACCTGTTTTCTCCTGTATGGAATTGCCATGATCTGGAAAAGATATGATGATGAAGGTCTTCTTCCTACTATTTTCATTATTGTTGTTGGTAACATCCACGGCTTATTTTTCACTCTTTATCTCTTATTTTGCATCCCGGCAAGAAATATTTTTAAGTGGGATGATGAAGATTTTGTATTCGCTTTATTAGCTGCATTTTTCCCGTTTGCTACCATATGGGTGGAGAAAAAACTGGCAAGATTCGATAGAGAATAATCTCCTTTTTTAATAAAATTTAAGTTTTCGCTGTAACAAAATTATTGTTGCAGTTGTCTTATTATGTAGAAAAGGCAAGCAAGCAGTATTTACACTTAAATTTTTATCACCTGAAAATCAATAAGTTAAATTTCGATAATAATATTTTTAAGTACTTTGTATTGCATAATACTAAATTTATTATATATCTTTGTAATATTAAATAACTAACCATACAAGCTATTAATTAAAAAATAATATCATGAAAACTCAAATTCTTATTGCAGCGATATTCTTCAGTGGATTGGTTACAGCCCAGCAGAAAAAAGATAGTTTGAAAGTACACAGTATTGACGCAATCAATATCAGAAAGCAGGTTTTCAAGAAACAAGGAGACCGTCTTGTATATGATGTAGCCTCCTCGCCTATTGCCAAAGGAACAAACACCTTCAATTTATTAAAGCAAACTCCAATGATTTCAAGCATCGATGGTAAAACGCTGAAGATCCTTGGAAAATCTGATGCGATCATCTATATCAACAACAAAAAAACGAATATGGATTCTGAGGCATTGATCGAAATGCTGAAATCCACACCATCGGAAGATATTCAGAAAATTGAAGTGATTACGGTTCCTGGCAGTGAATTCCAGGTAGAATCTAAAGAAGGAGTCATTAATATCGTAATGAAGAAAAATAAGAATAATGGTTACAACGGAACAATGAAGATGCAGAACGAACAGGGGTATTATAACAATCCTTCGGCCGGAGCGTCCTTCAATTTCAGGCAGGGAAAATGGTCCGGTAATTCTAATATCAGAATGGGAAGCTGGACAGAGAGACAAAAATATACGTTGTCTAACGGGGATCCCACTTTCAGAAATGAATCCTATGGATCCAATGACGATCCTAATAAGAACTTTGGTGGCGGATTCAATATCGACTATGAGATCAGTGCAAAGCAAAGTCTGGGGCTTTCCTACAATATGAGATACAATAAAAGCTTCAACTCTATACTGGATATCAACAACTGGCAGGACGGCGTATTAACCAACCAAACTGTAAACTATGAGAATGCACAAACGAGAAATCATTCTTTTAATTTAAACTACGAAATAAAAACGGATTCTCTGGGCAGTAAACTGACTTCTAATGTTTCGTATTTATGGTTTAACAGGGATAAAGCCAGCTTTAATGAAACCTTCCCACTCAATAATAAACCGAAAAACAAATATTCGGCATTGCACCAGTCTGTACCGCAGATCATCAACAACTACGCTGCTAATATTGATTATCTAAAGAAAACAGCAAAAGGCGAAACCTGGCTGATGGGGATAAGCTATAACCGAACCCATACTGATAATGATACTCAGCAGGATAAACTTGTCAATGGAGAGTTCATTCCGAATATCAATCAAACCAACCATTTCATTTACAAAGAAAATATCCTGGGTCTTTACCTCAACTATGAGAGAAAGCTGACTGAAAAACTGTCCGGAAAAATAGGGGCCCGTTATGAAATGACAAGAAGCACGGGGGATATTCTTGGAAAAACAGGATTTGAAAGAAATTACAATAACCTTCTTCCCTATTTGAACTTAAATTATGCCATCCACCCTGACCATAATCTTAGCTATACCTTTTCCAGCAGGATCCGAAGACCTAGATTCTGGGAGCTCAATCCTTCGAGAACGTATTTTACGCCTACAAATTATACCCAGAACAACCCATTTATATTGGCTTCCAAATTTTATAACCAGGAACTCAATTATATGTACAAAAATGCATTCTATGCCAATCTAAGTTTTAATATCGTAGAAGATGCATCTGCTTCTGACCTGCTTCCTTTGCAAGGAACTGTAACAGCACCCAAAAAAGATGACGAGGGTACTATAATCTATGACGAAGACGGAAATCCTGTAATGGAAACCACTAAGTTTCTAAGATACATCAGAACAAATTATGGGAAGAACCGGGAACTCAGCTTAACGCTGGGAATGAACAAATCCTGGTTTGAAGACATCTGGACAACCAACTATTCTGTCAATATGGGATATGTTACATACAAGGGTGCCGTACTGGAAGATCCTACTTCTATCCCTACTCCGGGAGAAACTGAAGTTCTGGAACCTTACATCATTGATATCAAAAACTTCAATGTGTCTGCTACCATCAATAACACGGTTCGCCTTTCATCAAAAAAAGACTGGTTTTTAGGTGTTAATTATTTTATCTCAAGCAAAGTAGCCATGGAAGGAGGTACAATAGGAGCCAGACAAAGTTTGGATATCAGTCTGAAAAAAATTATCGGGGACTGGACCGTTATAGCGGAAGTGAATGACCTGTTTAACCAAAGCTTTTACAGAGTGAGAGGAATACAGCCCAACGGGCAATACAACAATATCACCAATTTCAACTATCCGAGATTAATAAGCATTGGTGTTACCTACAATTTCGGAAATCAGAAACTGAAAAAAGCAAGGGAAATGAAATCAGCCAACGACGCTGTAAAATCAAGAACCTAAATCATACACTCTATTTCATATAACCACTCTTAAAAAAACAAACATGAAACGTACTCTTTTGTCAATGGCCATTATATTCGGAACCTGTGCATTTGCCCAGGAAAAGAAACCCGATACGGCGAAAACAAAAAATATAGAAGGAATTACCATTACCAAACAGGTTTTTAAAAAGCAAAGCGACCGTTTTGTATATGATGTTGCTGCTTCTCCTGTTGCAAAAGGAAATACTACTTTTGACCTTCTGAAGCAGACCCCATTACTGTCGTCCACCGATGATAAAACACTGAAGATTGCAGGAAAAAACAATGCCCTGATCTATATCAATGGAAGAAAAACGAATATGGATGCTGAGTCATTGGTTCAGTTCCTGAAAAACACCCCCGCAGAAAATATCCAGAAAATAGAAGTGATTACTATTCCCGGAAGCGAATATCAGGTAGAGTCCTCTGATGGAATCATCAATATCATTCTAAAGAAAAAAATGAGTGACGGGCTCAACGGAAATATGAGATTCTCCAATACTCAAAGCAAATATAATGCAAGCCAAACCAGTTTTTCAGCGAACTACAGAAAGGATAAGCTGGGAATAAGCGCTAACCTTAATGGTGGTGAAAACATTCAGGCCCAAAGGTATACTTTGAGAAATGGTACTGTGAATACCTCCAATGAGTCTACAGGAGATATTGATGATCCGAACAAAAACATCGGCGGGTATCTGAATATTGATTATCAGCTGAATGACAAAAGCAACCTCGCTTTATCATGGAATACATGGGCTAATAAAAGTTATAATTCTACAGTAAATCTGTTTAACACCATTGTCACTAATGGAAAAACGAGGTATACATGGTCCAAAAATAAAGAAGATGCAAGATCATACAACAATTCCCTGAATTTAAATTATGAATTAAAAACCGATTCTCTGGGCAGCAAGCTGAATGTAAATGCCGCCTATCTTAATTATAAAAGATTTCAGTTTACGGATAACCGTACCTACAAGTCCAACATCAACGGGGACGTACTGGATATGAGCAGTCAGGTATTTCAGGATCTGCCACAGATTATCAATAATTTCTCCGGAATGGTAGATTATATTCAGAAATTTAAAAATGACCTTACGGTTTCAGTGGGTGGCAATTATAACAGGACAAAAACAGACAACGATTCTAAAAACATTACTTATTCTTTCGATCCCTCGAAGGCTCCCGATTCCAGACCCAATCATTTTATCTATGACGAAAATATTTATGGTTTCTACGTAACGGCAGAAAAGAAATTTTCTGATAAATTCTCGGGAAAAATAGGTGCCCGCTATGAGATTACCAATAGTCTGGGAACCTCAGACAACGCGCCTACGGACGCCTTGAAAAGAATTGAAAGAAATTACAACAATATCCTTCCTTACGCCAGCTTCAATTATGCGATCAATGATAAAAATAATATTTCATACTCTTTTTCAAGCCGGATGAGAAGACCAAGCTTCTGGGAAATCAACCCTGTCAAAAATATCCTGACAGACGATAACTACACACAAAACAACCCTTTTGTGAAAGCTTCTTCCACGTATAACCAGGAACTGACTTATATGTACAAAAATTCCTATTTCCTGATTTTAAATCATTCCTATTTTAAGGATGCTATTACCCAGGTGCCGCTTCAGGGTTATCCGGAATCGCCTAATGGAGATCTGGGAAAAAATCCTGTTTTGAGATATATCAGGACCAATTTTGGAGATAAGCAGGAAATGTCAGCGATGGTTGGGGTTCAGCGTTCTTTCTTTAAGCAGTACTGGACGACGAATTTCAATATAGGAGTACAGCATAACATCAACAATGGAAGTCTGGATACGGATCCGACAACGGGAGACCGGTTCAAAAATAAAGACGGCAAGTATATCACTTATACGAATATGGTAAGATCTACCAGTCTTTTGATTCAGACCAACAATACGATTCGCCTTGATAAAAAGAAAACATGGTTCTTTGGGGTTAATTATTTCTTTGTAGACAAGCAACAGATCGAACTTGGATTACTAAAAAGTTTAATGAGTTTAGACCTCAGCATCAAGAAAGTATGGAATGAGTGGACCTTCGCTGTTAATGCTAATGATATTCTTAATACCAATATCGTTAAAATTGAAGATTTCCAGGAGAACGGGAACTATAATTACATCCATCAAAATCGTTATAACAGAAACGTAATGGTAAGTCTTACCTATAATTTCGGAAATCAGAAAGTGAAAAAGGTAAGGGATATAGAAGGGGCCTCAGATTCCATCAAGAGCAGAACGAGATAAACTATCTTTCTTCATATTCAATCAATTATTTTGTACCGTGAACCCGTTGATTCTTCAGCGGGTTTTTTATCTTTAATGTATGAAAATAAAGTTGAGCAGTGTACTTATTATCTCTACCACATTATTTTTTCTTCTGATAAACTGTAAAGACAAAACGATCAGTTTTGATAACAAAGTCAGTTTTAATAAAGAGGAAAACATTTCATATGGTAACCACTCCAGTCAAATCATGGATCTTTATATGCCTGTCCAAAATGCTGATATAAAGAGAGATGTCATTATCATGATCCACGGTGGCGGATGGCGCTCCGGAAACAAATCACAACTTACCTTTTTTGGACTGTCTCTTATGAAAAAGTTCCCCTGGTATATTTTTGCTAATATCAATTACAGGCTGGCGTCAGCAACAGATTACGCCTTACCTGGTCAGCTTGATGATATTACTGCTGTAATGGATTTTTTAGAGAATAAACTTCATTATAGTCCTCAATTTATTTTATTGGGAAACAGTGCTGGTGGGCATTTGTCAATGCTGTACGGATACCAGGCTGATCACTCGAGAAAAATTAAAGCTGTCATTAATATTGTGGGGCCTACAGATCTGTCCGATTCGGGTTTCAAAAATTACCAGGAATATTCATTTTTGGAAAAACGATTGGTTAATCCCCGGTGTATCGAACCCGGAGGTTCAAGTTTCAATTTCGCCAGTCCTGTTTACTGGATTTCAGAAAACTCACCTCCGACTTTATCTTATTATGGCAACTCTGATCGTGTCATACCTTCTACCCAGGAGAAAATATTAGATTCAGCTTTAACTAAAAACAATGTTATCCATGAGTCTTATCAATTCAATGGTGGACATCTGGATTGGGATAAACAGCCCAATGATAAGTTTCTTATAGATAAAATCGAAGCCTTTCTTAAGGCAGACAAAAAATAACACGTTCTGATATTTCAAAACGTGTTATTTAATATCTTTATTTTAATTTATTCAGATTTTGCAACGGCTGTTCTTTCTGAAACTCCGTTAGCATTGAAAGCTTCGATCTGGAAATAATAAGCATCTGTTCTGTCTGCTCCTGTAAAAAAATATTCATTCTTTCCGTATACCATAATACTTCCGTACAATTTATCAGGAGACTTTCCGAAATAGATTACATAGCCGTCTGCATCAGGATTCTGCTGCCATTTCATCCAGATACTTCTTCTTTCACCATATTTCTTGGGGTCAGCTCTTAAAGGCACAAATCCCTCAACTTTGGCTGGCTGCTTCCCAGCTCCTTTTCCAAATACTCTGAAACCGCTCAGTGCAAATTTTCCTGTAGGCATTTTCAGATTTTCCATTTTAAGGAAACGGGCTTTTGCAGGCTGCTCCAGTTCTACATAATCGTGAGGAACGTCTTTCGTATTTTTGCTTTTATCCACAATCACATTCCATTTCTTCCCATCATTGGAACCGTAAATCTTATATTGATGCATTTTTCCTAAAGTTTTCCCCATAAACTCGGCATCCTGGTCCGCATAATTGATCTGGATGGCATTGATTGAAGAAACTTCACCCAAATCCGTCTGGAACCACTCTCCTGAATTTCCGGTCTTGGCACTCCAGTAGGTTTTGATATCTTCATCTACAGCATAATTAGGCTGATATCCACCTAAAGTAGATGAAACCTGAACGGGTTTATTATAATTCAACAGCATCCATCCTGCAAAAAGACCTTTGGAAAAATCTTTTCCCTGTGCATATTGGGGAAGATAGGTAGGATAATCTCCATAGGCAGTATTGCAATACATCACATCATCTTTATCGAATCCTGCGGGCCAGATTCCAAGCCTTCTCTCAAAATTATTTTTAGTGGAAATAAAGATGGTTGAAATGTGCCACCAGTTTTTGTAATTGTCTTCGAAAGTTGCTCCGTGCCCCGCTCCTCTGGCAAAACCACCCGGCTTATAGGAAAACGGATTATGCTGTTGGTATTCAAAGCCCTCCAAAGGATTTTTACTAACGTATACTCCATCAGAATATCCACTGAATTCTGTTGCCGGAGCACCATACTGCATATAATATTTCCCATTATGCTTTGTCATCCATGCTCCTTCTACAAAAGGCTGAAGAAAAACGTTGTCATTATATTCCCCAAACCTCTCCCATCCGTGATCTTCAGGTTTTAATTTAATAATAGGCTTGACGAAACCTTCCGACTGAAGATTTTTTACTTTTACTTCTGTACCCAGGAGAGGCCATTCGTTACTTGAACCCCAATACAGGTATAGTTTGTTTTTGTCTTCATCATAATGGAATGCCGGATCCCATGCTCCTACTTTTAAAGTATCTACCGCAATTTTCCAATCGTCTTTGGTAGGATTAGTACTTTTCCAGATCGGAAAGTCCTGCTCCCATGTAGAACCGTAGACATATAGCGTATCTTTCATAGCCCAAACTGCCGGAGCATTAAGGTCGTGGATATATTTATGATCCCTCAGAAACTTTCTTTTTACAAATTTCCAGTCCAGCATATCGTCACTGTACCAATACCCCTCCTGATTGGTGGAGAAAAGGAACAGCTTATTTTTAAAATTAACGATGACAGGATCTGCTGTAGCCCGATGCTTTCCCTGTTTTGAAAAAGACTCAAAAGGAGTATAACCATAATCAATATTAATGGGATTGCAGAATGTTTTCTGCTGTGCTCCAACAATCATTCCAAGGAAAATTGCTAATGATAAAAAATATTGTCTCATTTTTAGACTTTAAAGATTAAGGCAAAGTTAGCTAACTTTTTTTGGTTTTCTCCAAATAAAGCCATCCAAATGATAATGAGTAAGCTGTGGAACAACCAATAAAGGAACAAGGAACTGAATCAGTTTTTCTGAGATCAATAGATTCAGGGAAAAGTGTTCATTCCATACTAAAGTTTCCCATAAAAATTCTTCCAGAAAAGCGAATAGCAAAATAACACCTACAAACAAAAAAATTCCTGAAAAAGATTTAAAAATCAGCATTCGGTTCAACTGATGATTTTCTTTTTGTCGTATTTCCCGGATATAAATCAGTGCGATATAAGGAATTCCATGAGAAATTACATTCAGAAACGTAAAAAGGAGATCATTGTTAAAGTATACGATCCCGAAATACCAGGAAAGAAAAGTTCCGATGATCAAGGTAATTTTGGGGATATTTATATTTTTCGTTTTAGAAACTTCAAATACAGTTTTGGCGGTCCAAACAATCAGAATTACAAAATATAATGGTGTAATCCAAGGAATATAATCAGGTAGGTTTTGAAGCCAGTCAAATTCATTGTTTACAAACCATGTAAAAGCACGAGGGGTCTTAAACCAGTACAACATGGGATAGACTGTAGCGGAATAAACAGCCATTTCATCTATTTTTTTACTCCAGTTATTCGGTTCGAAGCGGGCATAAATTCTCATAAAGCCATATTGCTGACGTACAAAATGAAAAACAGCGATTAATGCCAATACCGACCAGAAGGTAAGACTTCCGAACTGAAACAGGATACAGCCAAAGACCCAGCTTACAATAGGAACTCCGAGATAAAGCAATCTATTTTGCTGTATTTTCCCCTTTACAAAATAGGTTTTGAACAATGTAGAATATACATGAGCCACATCCACAAAAACAATCAGGAAAAGCCATGTATAAAAGGAATAATAGTCTTCCAACCCCTGAATCTGTTTCTGAAAAAGAAAAATGACAAGCAACACCAAAAAAGGAGGTGATAAAATAAACCAACAATCAGTTTTTGCGTTATGTATCCAGGGCTGTTTCATTCTTTTATTTTATCATTTGTTCAGCTGTTCGTATTCCCTGATAAAAGGCCTCTTCAAAAATAGATATTCCTGAAAGATCGGAATGGGCAAAGAAAATTTTACCTTCTACAGGCTCTTTCGCTGATTTGGCTTCTTCACCAAAAATCTGGTTGGGAACCGGAGCGATCATGGCATGTCCCATTTTATGAAACTGCATTTCCAGAATGAAGTCTTCTATCAAAGGATGTGCTTTCTTCAGATCATCCAAAACTAAAGTTTTAAGTTCGGTTTCATTCATCGCGTAGAGTTTTTTCCGTGCTTTTTTACAGTCTCCTGTCGAAAAACTCTTATAATGGGTAATCACTTTTTCTCCTATTATCTGGTTCAGATTCTGGTGCTGGTCGTAGATATATCCCAATCCGGAAGAACCGTAGATGACATTATCCCACGCCAGCTCTTCATCTCCTCCGAATTCATTCTTCAGCGTAATAGTTGTTAAAAGCCAGGGAACATAATGAAAAGATGATGCTTTTTTATGATTAAAAATCCTTTCGTTGACAAACTGTGGTGAGGCAAACAGCACTTTATCTGCAATAATCTTTATGGTTTTCTTTTGGGCATTATCAAAGCTCAACACCTCAACATTATCATTGATTTTTACATCAAAAACAAGATTTTCGGGCATATGTTTTCCCTCAGTGTATTTTGAAAAATATTTTGCAAGCCTTGCATTTCCTTCCGGCCATGTGAACACCTGATCTTTATACTTATTACTCCAGTTATTTTTTCTTCCAGCAAAATAATGGATTCCTGCCCATGCTGATACGTAGTCTATTCCCAATCCGAAATCGTCTCTGCAGGAATAATCCAAAAGCCAGAGAAGTTCTTCGGAGTGATAGTTATTTTCTTTGAGCCAGTCTTTGAAAATGATTTTTTCAAGCTTTATAACCTCATCTTCCCTGCTCGAATCATGTACAGGAATAGCAAACCAGTATTTTCCCTGCGAATCTTTCTTTATGCGAAATTCATCCATCAACTTAAAAAAGCGGTTAAACTCTTGCTGTGTTGTTGCTGAAATACCTCTTTGAGGCACAACATCATTCTGCCATGAATTTTTATAAAACAATCTTTCCTGCTGTGGAAAAGTCATTTGGTATTCATCAAGAACAGGTTCACCGTTTTCTTCTGTTCCGAGGCAGATTTTGCACTCTTTCAAAAAGTCTATAATTTCTATATTCTCTTTATTGGGTAACGGCAGATAATGTGCCCCTAAAGGGAATTTTGAAAATGAATTTTGTCCGTTTGAAGAATTTCCTCCCAGATGATTTTCCATTTCAAGGAGAAGGTAATCCTGTTCATTATTCACACTGAGAAATCTACATGCCGAAAGTCCGGTGATCCCACCACCCACAATAAGATATTTGGTATGGATAATTTCTGAAAACGATGGAAAATCTTTTGCCCAAAGTTTATGTCCTAGAACATGGTTAGTGGATGTGATTTTCAGAAGCAATGATTTTACCTTCTTTCCACAATAGTGCAAAAAGGGTAGCATTAAACTACCTAAAAATATCGTTTTAAGAAAATCTTTTCTACTGTACTTTCCCCCACTCTTCATCAAAATAACGAACTAATATCTGGTTGTCCAGACGGTTAACTTCTACGTCTTTCACTCTCATATCTTTATTAAAATAAGACATCTGTGAAAAGTTATAATCATAATATTTTAAGCCGGGAAGCTTTCTGTAGATTCTGTTGTTGATTGGTTCAAATGAAGCCATAGAAAATCCCCACTCTCCAAAAGACGGCACATAGGTATGATAGGCTGCTGTGAAAGGAAAAATCTGATTGATCGTTTTCTCTATACACCAGAAAGATTTGGGAGCGAAATACGGAGAGGTGGTCTGAACCACAATTTTGGTATCAAGGGTAGTCAGTTTCTCCAGTTCTTTATAAAACTGCAGGGAATAGAGTTTTCCTAAGCTGTAATTGGATGGATCCGGAAAATCTATGATGATAACATCAAACTTTTTTTTGTTCTCTTTCACCCAAATGTAAGCGTCTTTATTGATTACTTCCACTTTAGAATTGGAGAGGGAACCCTGATTTAGCTTACGCATGGTTTCATTGGTCTTAAAAAACTGAGTCATGTCTCCATCAAGGTCCACGAGCGTTATTTTTTTAACGTCTTTGTATTTTAATACTTCTCTTGCTGCAAAACCATCACCCCCTCCCAGAATCAGAACATTATCAATATGTTTGGCCATAGACATCGCGGGATGTACTAAAGCTTCATGATAACGGTATTCATCGGTGGAGGAAAACTGTAAATTATTATTCAGATACAGTCTGAATTCATGGGTATTTCTCGTCAAAACGATCCTTTGATACGGTGAGCTTTTGGTATATACTACATTTTCTCCATATAGTTTTTCTTCGGAATAAGACAAAATCGTATCTGAGAAAAAGAAAAGACCTAACAAAAAGGCAAATGCTGCAATTGACTTTATTTTTAATGCTAAAGGTTTTGATAATTCCTTTGTAAGATAATAGCACAAGAATATTGCGATAGAGATATTGATCAATCCAAAAAACAGAGGTGTTTTTACAATTCCCAATTTCGGAATCAGTACTAATGGAAAAAGAATTGATGCCAGCAAAGCTCCGATGTAGTCGAAAGCGAAGACATTTGAAACTAAATCTTTAAACTGAACTTTGTCTTTCAGAATGTTCATCAGAAGCGGAATCTCTACTCCAACGAGACAGCCCGTGAAAAAGACAAAAAGGTAGAGAACGCTCTCAAAATGTGCCAGTGTATTAAACAGAATAAACAGCACAACAGAGCTGATTCCGCCTACGATTCCTACAAGGATTTCGATCTCAATGAATTTATCAATAAGATTTCCTTTGACGAATTTGGCAAGATAAGAACCTACCCCCATCGAAAAGAGATACACCCCGATAATGAACGAAAACTGCTTTACAGAGTCTCCTAAAAGGTAACTGGCCAAGGCTCCCGCCACCAGCTCATAAATCAATCCACATGTAGCAATGACGAATACTGAGAACAATAAAAGCAGCTCAAGAGGAATCCTCTTCTTATCCATGAATTGCTGCGCTTATAATCATTGAAATTCCGATGATAAATGCTCCAAAGACAATAGCCAGTGCTATGTTTTTGTTCTGGGCGATCTCATGCCATGTTTTCTCCGGCGTCAACTTTTCGATAATGAAATAGCATAGCAGCAGAATTGCAATTCCTAAAAATGAGTAAAGAACCGAGTTTAATATGGGTAAGAAATTAATATTGTCCATAGTTTTTATATTTTATTTATGATAGTATCTGTAGAATCCTGCTCTGGAATGGCTTCTCGTGGTGCCGTCGCGGTATGTTTCTGTTTTTGCACAATCGCAGACCTGATTTCCCTGGTAGGTCAGGTATACAAACCAGGTCATAAAAAGTCCTCCCATCAGACAGAGAATCCAGTTTTGTTTTATATAATTTAAAATAGTAGTCATCATGATGTGGCATAAGGTGTATTTGAACTATTCTTCCATTTATTGACATTAAATAAATGTCTTCCTATCCACATTGCCACAAAGAGCGTAAGCATTATGAATAAAATAAATCCGAAGTTCCAGAATGAAACAGGAAGCCAAGTTGCCTTGAGCTGCACATAGGTATTGCTTGAAATGGGATCTGTACTGAGTTTAGGTGCTTCAGCATTAATCAGCGAGTCCAGCTTTTGAGTTCCGAAAGATGCCTTGGCAAGCCTGGCTACCTCCGAAGTGTCTTTTTCCAGTGTCTTTCCGTCTGCAAAGGTTGCACTTTGACCTTTAAATAGATCTGTAATTTCTATAGTTCCTAATTTATCACGAGATATTGTCACCTTTGAATCCGGAGACTGAAGGTTGGAAAACGTTGGCAAAGTCCCTTCTTTTTCCGCAGAAATAATAAAGTGATACTGTCCGGAGCTTACTCCACAAAGATTGAATTCTTCGGACTGACTACCTTCAGACCAGCTTTCTCCACCTTCGTAACCATGATATTGTTCAATATCTTTTGAAGTATAGATAATTTCATTGGTTTTTTCATTTACAAGACTCAGCTGGATGTTTGCCCAGGAATTATCAACCCCTGAAAACGCATTCACCTTTAAAGGTGCTGAGCCTCCTGAAAGGGTAAAGCTTTTGCTCACCATTTCTTTATCCTGTACATCTGCAAAGTTGATGGTCTCTTCAAAAACGGTTTCATTGGTTCTTGAAGTATATACGTACAGCTGAAGCAGGCATATCGTTAATGCGGCCACACAAAAGATGTTTACCATCTGCCTGATATTGAAATAATAAGGCTGAACGATCCCAATTCCTGTATAATAGGGCATATGAGCTATTCTAAAAGCTCTTTTAACATCGTGCTTTGAAATGTGAACTCCGTAAAAAAACTGGCTTTTCTTACCGGTTTTCTCCTGAGAGATCATACGGGTTCCGTTAACATATTCTTTGTAAGTAGCAATACTGAAATCCACATGCTCATCAAAAAAACCGGCTGCTGCATCAATACTGCATGGAGTATTCTCATACCAGCGATAAGTTCTTCCGAGATAAGTGGGTAATTTCGAATTTTTACTTTTAAAATCGTCAGGGTGCATTGAGGTTATGAAAACCCAGTGGCCATCACTCTC
Organism: Chryseobacterium pennipullorum; assembly: GCF_003384725.1. Lineage (GTDB taxonomy): Bacteria > Bacteroidota > Bacteroidia > Flavobacteriales > Weeksellaceae > Chryseobacterium > Chryseobacterium pennipullorum. The sequence goes on along the minus strand of NZ_QNVV01000003.1, from coordinate 370,441 downwards.
ACTCAGGAAAACATCATTTCCCATGCTGTCTTTTAAAGAGTATTCACGCCAGAAAATACTGTTTCCATATTTCTTGACAACAATTGCTATAACGGTATATTCTACACCTTCAATTTTTCCTTTCTGTCCGACGACCAAAACAACGTTTTCCGTCGGCACCTTCAAATGCCTGATCTTCTTATTTCCGGCTACATCAATGAGATGAGAGCAGGTTTTACAAACATATTCCTCAATAGGAAAAGTAAGATCCAATGTATTTTCTGATTCGCATGCTGGGCAGACATAATGCATTCTTTATCTGTAAATTTTGTGTTTCTGAATGGTATTAGCTTTAAAATACTGAACCACCTCATCTGCAATCTGCTCTACTTTTTTGGTGTTATTCAGGGTATAATTACAAAGAAAAACATCAAAAGTAAGCTGTTTAAATTCCGGCCATGTATGGATACAAAGGTGAGACTCTTTCAGGATCAGCGCAGAAGTAAAGCTATCGTTTTCAAATATATGATTGGTTACTCCTACAATTTCTACATCTTTTGTTTTCAGAATTCCTTCTGTAAACGACAGAAAACCTTTGCTGTCTAATAACAAATCTTCTGACTCTGTTTCCAAAGTCAGAAGAATATGTAAACCTTTACTTGATAATGGGTTCAATTAATTTTTTTGGTAAATATATTATTTTTTGGGAAGAAATACCTCAGCAAGCATACATCTTGCACTTCCGCCACCATTTACTTCAATGGTATTCAGATCAGAATAGATAATTTCGCAGTATTTTTCAATAGCGGATACCTGATCTGTAGCTAAAGATTCGTATGCTGTCTGGCTCATCACCAGAAATTTCTCACCATCTTTGTTCTGGACCTGAAGCATATTTCCAGCAAACTGCTGCATCTGTTCTTCAGAGATCTCAATGATTTCTTTTCCTGAGGTCTTAATGACCTCAATTACTTTTTCGCGTTCCAGCTCATCATCGATACAGTCTAGGCAGATAACGACAAACTGATCCGCCACACACATCATCACATTGGTGTGATAGATGGGAAGTCTCTCTGTACCTACTGTCTGATAAGAATGGAAAACAACGGGTGTGAAACCATATTTTGTACAAAACTCCCTGAATAGCTTCTCATCCAATCGTAAAGAAACAGAACCATAGGCTATTTTGTTGTCATGATCAAATATCATACTTCCGGTACCTTCCAGGAAGTGCCCCTGCGTTTCAGAAAAAGACCAGTCGTCAATGTCAGTAACTTTGAAACCCTGGCTTTCTACAGTTTCAATGATATCTTCTCTTCTTTCTACTCTTCTGTTGGAAGCAAACATCGGGTACAATACCACTTGTCCGTCTTTATGGAAGCTTACCCAGTTGTTGGGAAAAATAGAATCCGGAGTATGAGGATCCAGCGTATCTTTTACGGTGATCACATTAACCCCTTTGCTTCTCAGTTTTCCAACAAAGGTATTGAACTCCGCTAATGCCTTAGACTGAATATCTGAACCTGTCTGTTCTACCTGAAAGTAATTGTTTTCTGCAGTTTCTGCGTTGTAACCGAATGCTATCGGCTCTATCATTAATACGGTATCTGTTGTTTGCATTTCTTTGATTTAAAAATTGAAAAATTGAAGATTGAAAGATTAAACTCTAAAACTCCTCCACTCAATTACTCCCTCACAAGCGGCATTGTAGAACATCTCAACAAACCTCCCATTTTGGATATTTCTCTATAAGGAATTTCTTCAACCGTCATTCCCCACTCGTTTCTTAAATGATCGTTCATTCTTGTGAATGCTTTGTCCGAAATTACCACTTCCGGAGAAATGGAGAAAATATTTGGGAACATTTCAAACATTTCTTCATCGTTGATATGGAAGCAATTTTCTTCGCCAAAAATGTCGATGATCAAACGGTAATCACTTTCATCTACAAATCCGTTTTTATAAATAATACATTTATCTTCTCCTATAGGGTTGAAGGTACAATCCAGATGCAAAATACCTTCAAACGGCACTTTATCATTTTTTTTCAGTTCAAGATCGATGATTCTTTTTTTCGGAAAATATTCCTTTAAAATTTCGATGGCATATTCGTTGGTTCTTGCCGTTTTATAGTTTCTATAGTCTTCGCTGAAACAGGTTCCTATAAACAGGAAATCGTTCCATACAATGACATCACCACCTTCAATATGGGCTGTTTCGGGTAGATTAATAATTTTTCTCCAGGCTACTTTTTCAAAAACACTTTTATATGCTTCCTGTTCATCTGCTCTATCTGCAATTACGTTAGAAATAATCATTTTATCATCAATGACAAAAGCGACATCTCTTGAAAATACCTGGTTATAGTCTTCAATAATACTTGGACGCAGTACTTCTACGTCATACTTTTTTAAAACCGCCTCGAAGGCGTTCATTTCGTTGATGATATCCTCCTCTCTAGGATAAATATTGTGTTCGATTGAGTAATATGACTTGGCGTCATAACTTTCTTCTAATGTGGGAACCGGCCCCAGTGAATTAGGCTGGCCTAGTACTACAGACCTCAGCCTACCCGTTTCGTTTTTAATGTTTAGTCTCATAAAGATTTATGCAATACTACAAATATAAGTAAAGGTCTCTACCTGTAAAACTTTTGGATTATTTTATGACTGAAATTTAGCCTCTGCAAGAACCCTCTTTTAGCGAAATTCTCCCTCCATTGAACAAATTATAGTATAGAGCATGCAAAAACATCTACAAACTACTATATTTCATCTACATAAGAACAAAAAAATAGATTTTTTTTACAATTTAACCTCCTACCTTAGCGATATCATTTCCGCGGAATTAGACATGCTAAAACTTTATTATTAACATCAAAAAAAACAAAGTCATGAACAACAACAAATCTGTACTAAAAAAAGCACGAAAATTAGAAAGAGACCAACAAAAGTATATTATTGGAGGCGAGTTTACCGGCCCTAGAAGGTGCTGTGAGTGGGACGACGTAACCGGATCCTGCTTCCTTTGGGTGTGTAATAGATGTGGCTGCCCATAGCCTATTAAGAAGGCCGTTTCAAAAATTGTGAGGCGGCTTTTTTATGTTTTTCGACCTGATCTACCCACGAAAGAATTTTCCATCTCAATCTACTTTTATTGTAGGTCCAAATGCTTAATAATACTGAGTACACCTTTACAACTCACTATATTTCAAACAGATTGTAATAAAATTTTCGTAAAAACAAAAACAAATTCCTATATTAGGGATATAATTTTGCAAGATTATAAAAAATTAAAACTTAACTATTAACATCAAAACAACAAAGTCATGAACAACAAAAAATCTGTGCTGAAAAATGCACAAAAATTAGGAAGAGAGCAACAAAAATCAATTTCCGGAGGAATAGGCCCATCCAAACCAAGATACTGCTGCGAATGGAACGACGATGGCAGCTGTAGAATCTGGACGTGTGGCAACTGTGTTTGTCCGTAAAAATAATTAAGAGGCTGTCTCAAAAGTGAGACAGCCTCGTTTAATTTAGAAATATCATTTATTTGGCTTTAGCCAAAACTTATCTTTTGCAAGAGTAAACTTAATAAATTATTACATTGAATTTCAGATAGATGAAATATTTTTTTTTAGGTTTTGGCTGAAGCCAATGGAATGTTTTTATTCTAAACGGGCTAAAGCCCGTTTCTATTGAATAATAGGTGTTGTGGAAAATGGTATTGGGATCCTTACGAGATGACAAAGTATCACATAGTCAATAGCTATGGGACAGAATGGAAATCGCTATAGATATTCGCTTATCCATTACTGTGAAATAGAAAGGGGTTTAGGTTGGTGGAATTCCGGTGTTGACGTACGTTGGTGTGAGGAGTACAAGTGGATCGCGGGAAAAGCCTCCAATAAATAAAAAATCCCAAAGCAAGCCTTGGGATTTTGAATATGGTAAAAGCAAAATATTATCTGCTTGCAATATCGATATAGTTTCTCTGTTGAGCACCTTGGTATACCTGTCTTGGTCTTCCGATCGGGTCTCCTTTCAGTCTCATTTCTTTCCATTGAGAGATCCATCCCGGAAGTCTTCCTAATGCAAACATTACGGTAAACATTTCTGTAGGGATTCCCAATGCTCTGTAGATGATACCTGAATAGAAATCTACGTTTGGATATAGTTTTCTCTCGATGAAATATTCATCTTCAAGAGCTACTCTTTCCAACTGCATAGCAATATCTAAAGCTTTATCCTGGATTCCTAATGCACTAAGGATATCATCAGCAGCTTTCTTGATAATTTTCGCTCTTGGATCGAAGTTTTTGTACACTCTGTGTCCAAAGCCCATTAGACGGAAGTTATCATTTTTATCTTTAGCCTTAGCAACATATTTAGATACATCACCACCATCTTTTTCAATAAGTTCAAGCATTTCAATTACAGCTTGGTTAGCCCCTCCGTGAAGAGGTCCCCAAAGTGCAGATACCCCAGCAGAGATAGAAGCGAAAAGACCTGTATGGGCAGAGCCTACCATTCTTACAGTAGAAGTAGAACAGTTTTGCTCATGGTCAGCATGAAGAATTAATAATTTATCTAAAGCATCTACTACAACCGGATCGATTTCGAAGTCGGCGTTGGGTAATCTGAATGCCATTTTGTAGAAGTTTTCTACATAGTTTAAGTTGTTATCACCGTGGTTTAATGGTAAGCCTTGCGTTTTTCTGTAAGTCCATGCACAAAGGTGAGAGAACTTAGCGATCATCAGCTCAGCAGCATGATCCATTTCTTCTTTAGAGTTTACATTAACGGCTTTCGGGTTGAAGGCTGTCAATGCAGAGGTCATAGAAGAAAGAACTCCCATAGGGTGAGCAGAACGAGGAAAAACATCAATGATCTTTTTCATCTCATCTGCGATGAAGTTATATTTTTTAATATTGTTGTCGAAAGAAGTAAATTGATCCTGAGTAGGTAATTCTCCATGTAGTAAAAGATACATTACTTCTGTGAAGTTAGATTTTTCCGCAATTTGTTCGATTGGATAACCTCTGTAGAATAATTCTCCTTTATCTCCGTCTAAGTAAGTGATGTCGCTAATAGTAGCTCCTGTATTTTTGTAACCTAAATCCAGAGTGATTAAACCTGTCTGGTCTCTTAATTTTGAAATATCAATCCCTCTGTCTCCGATAGTACTATCCACGATTGGATATTCATATGAATTACCGTCGTAATTCAATATTACTTTGTTGTCTGACATTATTTATTTATTTTTTTTAAATATACCACTTTCCATAAAATACGGCAAACAAAAATTATCGCTTGCCGTTATTTATAAATTCAATTATCTTTTAATTTTAAATGCTTCTAAACCTGGGAAAATTGCAGTTTCACCAAGAGCTTCTTCAATTCTCAGCAACTGGTTGTATTTTGCCATTCTATCTGATCTTGAAGCTGAACCTGTTTTGATCTGTCCACAGTTCATCGCCACTGCCAGATCAGCAATTGTAGAATCTTCTGTTTCTCCTGATCTGTGAGACATTACTGAAGTGAACTTATTGTTCTGAGCCATTTGCACCGCAGCCATTGTTTCAGAAAGAGAACCGATCTGGTTTACTTTTACAAGGATTGAATTAGCAATACCTTCTTTTACTCCTCTTGATAATCTGTCTACGTTGGTTACAAATAAGTCATCACCTACAAGCTGTACTCTGTCACCGATCTTGTCGGTAAGCATTTTCCATCCTTCCCAATCATCTTCCTGCATACCGTCTTCGATAGAAATAATAGGATATTTAGCTGCCAATTCTGCAAGGTAAGAAACCTGTTCTTCTCTTGATCTGTGAGCACCTTTGTCCCCTTCAAATTTTCTGTAATCGTACGTTCCGTCTTTATAGAATTCTGAAGCAGCACAATCTAATGCCAACATGATATCATCACCCGGCTTATAACCCGCTTTTTCAATAGCCTGAAGCAAAGTATCCAAAGCATCTTCTGTTCCATTGAAGGTAGGAGCAAATCCACCTTCATCACCTACTGCTGTAGAAAGGCCTCTACCCTTAAGGATAGATTTTAAGTTGTGGAAAATTTCAGTTCCTTTTCTCAATGCATGAGAGAAAGAATCTGCTTTCACAGGCATGATCATAAATTCCTGGAAAGCGATAGGAGCATCCGAGTGAGATCCACCATTGATAACATTCATCATCGGAACAGGGAGTGTGTTGGCATTTACTCCACCCACATATTTATACAACGGCATTCCCAATTCAGCTGCTGCTGCTCTTGCTACGGCCAGGGAAACACCAAGAATTGCGTTAGCCCCAAGGTTTCCTTTGTTTGGAGTTCCGTCAAGATCAATCATGATCTGATCGATATAGTTTTGTTCAAAAACCGGTTGTCCAACTAATTTTTCTGCAATTACTTCTTTTACATTTTCAACAGCTTTCAGAACTCCTTTTCCCTGGTATTCTGCACCTCCGTCTCTTAGTTCCACTGCTTCGTGTTCTCCGGTAGAAGCTCCTGATGGTACAGCTGCACGGCCCATGGCCCCATTCTCTGTAAACACATCTACTTCAATGGTAGGATTTCCTCTGGAGTCTAAAATCTGTCTTGCTTCTATATAAGAAATTGCACTCATTTTTTATTTTTTTTAGTTTAGACAAATTTAATCAAAATTTAACTTTTAAGGGTATTTCGAGGGATTTTTTTGAAATATTTCGAAGTTAAATTTTAGTTAATTTATATTATGATAACTCCATCATTTATTTATGAAATCAGTACCGGAATTTCGATACATAAATCCTGATTTAAACATAAAACATTCCCTGAATTTTTATGATTCCAGGGAATATTCTATACGAGGTTTTTAGTTTATTCTGAAATAATATGGAGAGCCTGCGGCTATAATTTAATTTTGCCCAATCCTACCAATAGGTTTAATGCAACGATTAAATTTCCTTTTCTCTGATAATCTCCGTTGAAATCCTTACCAAATGAAAATGTAAGCTTTTGATTTTTAGCAAGCTCATACTCGAAGTTGATAAGATATTTCCAGGAAGATTCAAAATCAGATGTATTCAGGATACTTCTATACAAACATTCACCACTCAAAAGGAATTTTTCATCAAAAAGTTTGAATACCAACCTTGATCCCATATCCAGGGTGTGTAGATTTTCTTTTTCCAATGACGGATTGGCTAGCGCTGAGTCCGGATTGTATAAATATCTGGCCATAAAGATAAATGTTGAGGGTTGTTTCTTCCAGTTATAGCCACCGGTAAGCCAGCCCCCCACTTTGGTGATCTGCGAATTATTAAATGTATTGTCTCTGAAATCCAGGACCGTTCCCATAGACATATCTAAAAAGAATCCGTAGCGTTCTAATTTAATGTTCTGGACATCTTTTCTTATTTGATCATCCAATTCAGTAAACTTGATATTGTGTTCTTGAACTAATAATGAAATACGATTGGTTTCAAGTTCATTTAGTATGGCAATTTCTTTTTCAAGTTGTATATATCTGGGGCTATTCCGGTTATCAATAGTTTTCTGCTCATTTAAAAGTTTCATCTTATCATTGTGATATTGTATCAAAGTTTCATCTTGATCCAATTTTTCTATCCTATTCTGACGATCTATATGATAGTCATATATTTTGGCTAAAATGGTTTTGGTGTCTTTGTCGAATGTCCCTCTGATCAAAGAAAGTTTAGCTCCAAGTCCCAGCCTTGATCTATCTCCAATATTCAGTTCATCATCTTTTTCAATACCTCTGAAGCCTAAAGACACCACAAAACTTTGCTTAAAGCTCTCATTAAAACTTGTGCTGTCCATTAGATTCTGATATTTTCCATTCAGCTTAAATGGGGCAATATCCACTGCAAAAGATGTTGGCAGAGCAGAAAAGTTTCCTGTGCCCTCCCGCAAAGAAACCATCAAAATTTTCAAGTCCGTAGGCTTTTCAATATCAGAATTGGCAATACCTAATAAATTGGCAGCTGGAGATGCCTGCGCACGCAAAAGATCCAAATCGATCTCATCTTTTTCCTGGCTAAAACAAAAATGAGAAAACAAGATAAGGATCAATCCTATTGTTAATTGTACAGTCTTCATGATCTTTATTCTAATTAATAAAAAGTAATATAATGGGTAAAGCTAGCCGTAGCTCCTTCGTTCCCCACATCAATGGTGTGATTGTCATCATAGATCCTATTATTTCCCTGTTTTATTATCACTCTCAAAATAGTCTTATTATTTTCGGGATTCTGATTAGAATCAGTAATATCTGCAGCTATGGCAAGCACATTACCAATCAGTTCTCTGCAGTTTCCCATCAAAATATCATCTGTGGATGTTTTAATATACAGTGAAGGTTTATTTGTTCTCAAAATTTTAAGTCTTGCTGACCCAAGCTGGTCATCACCTCCAAAATATATTGAGACCGTCACCTCAGATTCATCATTAGGCAGTCTGAGATTCTTCGACGCCACATACTGGCTATCTTTTTCCTGCGCATCTAATAAAGGGCTGTTGATCATCTGCATCTCCCAAATTTTATAGTTGAGCAGCTGAGTCTGAGCATTTAAAATTCTTACTGTTTGATTTTTCTTTGTTTTCATGATTTTAGTTTTTAATTATTGTTTGTTGGGTGAAGGAGCCAGAAGCCCGGCGAGGGCACCAATTGCTCCGGAGGAAATGGCTGTAAAAATGGTGATGATTTGAGGGCTTAAGGCGTCCTTATTTTCCAGTCTGATGACCATTATTGTCAGTGTTATGATAATGGTAAGAATAGCCAGCCCTAGGGCGATGACTATTATTCTGTAGATCCACGAGTCGGTATCTTTGGGGTTTTGAGTAACTATACCTTCTAAGGCGTCAACGGGACTTTCCTTAAATTTGGTCTGGAGCTCCGGACTGTTTACTAAAGCTGCTTTAAAGTCGTCAAAGGTATTGGCAATTAAAGTTTTCATGGCTATTTGTTTTTATACCTCAAAGTTCCATGAAAAAAAGACCTCAGTCAATTACACAAAAGGGTGATTATACCACAAAAGCAGCACCATTAAAAATGATGCTGCCTGTAATTTATGGGAAGAGTTACAATTTTATTCTGAAGATTAAACGGGTTCCATGGCTTTCTGTTGTCATCATACATTCTCCTGTCAGCTCGCTCATTCTCCTTTTCATATTACGGATTCCATTCCCTTCGTGATGGTTTTTAGGAATTCCACATCCGTTATCTGAAATGATCATGGTAAAAATAGCAGCTTGAAGAGAGAATGAAAGGGTGATTGTATCTGCCTGGCTATGTTTGTATGCATTGTTGACAGCCTCTTTTAAACACAGAAAAAGATTTCTTCTGAGTTCCGTAGAAATTTGAGTCCGTGTGCCGATATTCTCGGAGTCCGAATGAAGCACTATTGTCGTTTTCTTCAGAAAATGCTCAGTGTACCGGATCGCATACTCTATAAAATTCCCTAAGGTGTCATTTTCTGAATTCAGGCTCCAAAGCATTTCCCTCATGGAGATATTCATTTCTTCTGAAGTTTTGAGAAGCTCATCGATATCATCCTGTAATTCTTGATCATCAACCCGCTGTTTTAAGAATTCTGCCTGAAGTTTAATGGCTGAAATTCCTGCGCCAAGATCGTCATGCATATCGTGGGAAATACGTTCCCGCTCTTTTTCTATCGATCTCTGCTTCTCGAGTTCTTTCTGAAGCATTTCATTTTGGTGCTCTACCTCTCTAAGCCGTTGCTGCTGTATAAAAAAAACCTGTCTTTTATTATATACAATCACCATCATCACAATAAACACCACAAAAGTGACCAGCAAAACAGCGGCAATAAGATACGTCAGCTTGATCGTGTCCGGCAATTGTTTCATGCTGATCTTCTATTTGTTGATTTGTCAAACTGAACCAAAGCAATATAGAACATTCCATACATTACGATATTCACTCCATATTGTATATTCTTTAAAATTTCCAGGAAAGCGGGGTCATTATCTTTAAGAAAAAACATAGGAATCGATCTGAAAATAAAAAAGATACTCCAGAAAAGCAGCCCACAGGAGACCCAGAAATGAGGATCATCTGTAATTTTTATTTCATCATAATTTTTAAGCCTGGTATAAAACCAGACCAAGGTATTGATAATGAAATAGAGGCACACTAATATTCCGAGCTGATTTTGGTAGTGTTCGTCATAGAATTTTACAAAGACCAGGATATAGGCAAGTATGGCCATAACGACATATAACGACACAGTCTTTAAGGCACCTGAAAATATTCTTTGATAATAGCTGTAAAAAAATACAATCATAAAGATGCTGTAATAATTAAACATATAAGCAAAATCAAACTCCCTGATATAAATTTTATAATGGCCATAGATCTCCAGTCCCAGGGAAACGGTTAAGAAAATGGTTAAAAAGTTTTGGCTGGAAAGGCTTTTCTTTCCAGCTAAAACTGTAGACTTCACTGCAGCTGCCACAAGCACTGCAATGTATATGATCTGAATTACCATTTTATGGATAAAGAGAGCCCATATCGTAGTACCCTGTGTCTGTCGTAAAAACCAGCGTCATTTGTTTTTCGCGCGTTTCAAAAAATCTTCTATACCGATCCCATCGAAGTCTACTAGTGTCAGAAACCACATTCTGCACATCAGTAATCTCACAAAGATTGACTTTAAATTTTTCGCAAGGATCCTTTGATAAAGTATTTATCAGATCCACAATATGATAACTGATACAAATTGTATTCTCCTTGTTTGAGTACTTTGTCAAAACTTTATGCCCGTGATCACGATAGAGTTTGCTAAGATCTTTTAGACTTTGATCTGAGATCTTGAGATCCTTAATGGAAAGATTCAAATCTGCATTCATGATGAGATAATTGTTTCCGTCAATAGTCTCTTTATCTGATGTTTGTAAAGAGGCTACCATATAGATCATTTTACCTTCAGAATACGGATTAAGCTTTATTCTGGAATCTTTTGGGTCTATCTGCACAAAATTAAACGTTAAATATGTGGCCTTTATATCTTTCATCATCTGGCACATATTATCCAGCATTGAACGGCTCACCTCATATTTGCCATCACGATTGAAATTCACCTGATGATCTTTCAGAAAAGATAAAGATCCCGTTTTTGCGGTAGCCATAAAGCTCTCCGCCAGTTTCTGACTAATGGGCGTTATTTCCACTCCATCTATCAGATCAAGTTTATTTCCGATTGGACCTTCTGTGTAAGGCAATGTGTCTTGCACAACCTCTTGACTGGTTTGATTTAAATTCTCCATGATTTCTTAGTTTTTAAAATGGTTAAATTTATTAATTGCTTCAACTTTATTGTTGACATGCAGTTTTCTATAGATATTTCCAACGTGTTTTTTTACCGTATCGATGCTGATGCATTTTTTATCCGCAATTTCTTTGTAAAGGAGGCCCTGGGAAAGAAGTTCAAGAATTTCCCTTTCACGGGCTGTAAGCTCATCGAAGTCTTTACAGTCAGGAAGTTTTCTTTCGAAGTGCCCCAGTACCCTTCTGGCAATAGAAAAACTCATGGGAGCTCCTCCATGATAGACATCCCGGATCGAAGAAAGAATTTTATCCATGCTTTCACCTTTCACAAGGTATCCCATAGCACCGGCTTTTAAAGAATTGAATATCTTTTCATCGTCTTCAAAGCTGGTACACATAATAAATTGGGTATCCGGCATTTCTTTTTTGAGCTTTTCGATGATTTCAATCCCCAGCATATCCTGCAGCTGGATATCCATCATCACAACATCAGGAGCAAGATCCGGAAGATTTTTTAAGGCCTCATTGCCATCAAAAAACTGAGCTATCACCTTCATATCCTGCTGATAATTGATGATCTTCTTCAACGCATTGTTGTAGTTTTTCTCATCTTCCACTATGGCTATAGAAATGCTCATGTCTTTTTTGTTTGAAGCAAATTTCAACAGAAAACAGGTTGGAATCAATTACACTTTTGTGTAATCTTAACGGTTGAGTTTGTGGTTATGTTTCAATTTTTGGCTGTATTAAATTTAATTATTTATTCGCTATAAAACCAATTTCATTACAAATAATTAATCATAATGCTTTATTATTTCACAAGCTGATCCAAAATAGGATGATCAATACTGTTAATGGAACGGTTTCCTTCAAAAATCTGTTCAAAAATCTGAATGGTATTTTTCCCTTTCTTCAACCAAACTCCCGGAATATACAAAGTCTGTTGAGGACCTACTTTACTCCAATACCTACCCAGGTTCCTTCCGTTAATAAAAACAATTCCTTTTCCCAGTTTTCGCACATCCAGAAATGTATCTCCGGGCTCAATCAGGTTAAATTCCGCTTCCTGGACAACGGGTGAATGGACTGCAATAGTTTTAGATTCATATGGATGCCTGGGAAATTTGTCAAAAGGCAATGGAAACATCTGCCAGTTTCCCAAAATCTCAGTTCCATTGATTTTCACAGGACTGATAATTCCCTTTAAGTTATAAATAATGTTAGCTCCATAGTTGATTCTTCCCATACTTTCAACCAAAATATCGAGCTTATCTCCTTTTTTGATATCAATATCAAGACTGTATTTTTTAGTTACCCTGTTCACTTCTCCTTTCCAGATTCCGTTGATATAAACATTGGCGTAATCTCTCAGACCATCGATATCAAGGGATCCTTTGTGATCTTCATCCATTTTTTTTCTGTACAAGACATATCCATGACCTATATTCAGATCCTCAAAGGTAAGCGGAGCATTATTCACAATGGGTTTGCTGTTTTCAATGATATCAAACAAATTACCTGTTTTCAAAAATTTTATTTCCGGGAGCGTGATCACTTTTGTCGGCTGTGGAATATCTGGCAGATTCTTAGGGTTCAGCTTTTGGAAAACAGCTCTTAAAGCTTTATACTTTGGTGTTGCCCATCCTGACTCACTGATCGGAGCATCATAATCGTAACTCGTAATGTCTGGCTGGATATCATGGTCTTTATCATAATTGGCACCACTGGTAAAACCGAAATTCGTTCCCCCATGAATCATATAATAGTTAAAAGAAATATTATTCTTTAGATATAATTCTGTTTGCCTTACGACGTCTTCTGTACTTACTTTAACAAAAGGTTCAGCCCAATGGTCCAGCCACCCGGGATAATATTCTGCTACCATGTAGGGTCCCAATCCACCATTGTATTCGTTCACACTTTTCTTTAAAACATCAATATCGCTTTCTCCATTGGCAGTTGGCAAAGCTCCTTCAATCGCTCCTCCTTTAAATAATGAACTTCCGTCCGAAGTAAATAATGGAACGGAAATCCCTTTTTTTACAAGCATTTCTTTAATCTTGTGGCTGTACTTCCGGTGTTCTTCCAAAGAAATATCTTTTCTTTGGGCAACATAAGATCCGAATTCGTTTTCTGCCTGTACCATAATAACAGGACCGCCACGATCGATCTGTAACGGTACAATTTGTTTGGCCAGCTCTCCTATATACTTTTCACATTCCTCTAAAAATGCAGGATTGTCTCTTCTTATTTCGAGATTTCTATTCTTTTGGAGCCACCATGGATATCCTCCAAACTCCCATTCTGCACAAACATACGGTCCCGGACGGATGATCACATATAATCCCACTTCCTGTGCAGTTTTTATAAATTTCCGCAAATCTTTCTCCCCGGAAAAGTTCCACTTTCCAGGTTTCTCTTCGTGATAATTCCAAAACACATAGGTGGTAACTGTATTCAATCCCATTGCTTTCATCATTTGCAAACGGTGTTTCCAATACTGAGATGGAACTCTTGGATAGTGCATTTCTCCGGAATAGATGTTGAAAGGTTTCTCATTTAACATAAAATGACCTTCTTTGATCTCAAACTTTCCTGTTTGGGAAAACACCGCATTAACCGAGGTAATAAAAAGAATAATGCAAAAATATCTGCTGAAATTTCTCATAGGACAAGGCATGATTTTTGTAAAATTAAAGATTAAAAATTATATTGGATATTAAATAAAATAATCATGAAAAAAAACATCTTAGCCCTTGCCGCGATTCTTTCATTAACAGTGATCAGCTGTAAAAAAAGTGAAAGCGGAAATAAGAGCATTATTAAAACCGATAGTACAGAAACTCTGGTTACAGATACAAATGGTAAAATTGACTCTATAAGCGAGAGCTCTTCCACTGTTGATGTGAACGGAAAAAAAATTGAGAAAACAGATTTTGTATATAAGGCCACGGATGGTACCCTGGTAAAAGTCGTATTCAAAAACGATCCCAAAGAAAGCACAGTTGCCATTACCAGCAATAAAAAAACATTTACATTGCCTAAGATTGAATCAAAAGGAAATGAAACCATCTACAAAAAAGATGATATGACTGCCAGAGTGCAAGGAGACAGCCTGCATCTCGAACAGGGTAATAATATTATTGAGTTGAAGAGAACGAAAATATAAATGATAAAACCGCTCAAAAGGGCGGTTTATTTTTTTATTTATAAAGGAGCCCAAATGGCAAAGACTATACGCTATAAAAACAAAAAACCATCCGTAGTACGGATGGTTTTTATGATATATCTGAATGAATATTATTCTTCAGTTTTCTCTTCAGTAGAGTCAGCTTTAGCTTCTTCTACCTTCTCTTCTACTGCAGGAGCATCAGCTACTACAGCTTCAGCTTTTTTAGGTGCAGCAGTTGATCTTCTGCTTCTTCTTGTAGCTTTTTTCTCTTCAGCATTAGGGTTGTAAAGCTCGTTGAAATCTACCAATTCGATAAGAGCCATATCAGCAGCATCACCTGGTCTGAAACCTGTCTTAATGATTCTTGTATAACCACCGTTTCTTTCAGCGATTTTCGGAGCTACAGTTCTGAATAATTCAGCAACCGCAAATTTATTTTGAAGGTAAGAGAATACTACTCTTCTGTTATGTGTAGTATCTTCTTTTGCTTTTGTTAATAGAGGCTCAACATATACTCTTAAAGCTTTAGCTTTAGCTACAGTAGTGTTGATTCTTTTATGCTCAATTAGAGAACAAGCCATATTAGAAAGTAAAGCACTTCTGTGAGAAGCTGTTCTTCCTAAGTGATTGAATTTTTTACCGTGTCTCATTATTAATTATTTATCAGCGTCTAACTTATATTTTGCAACGTCGAAACCGAAGTTAAGACCTTTTGAATGCACTAATTCTTCTAGTTCTGTCAAAGATTTTTTACCAAAATTTCTGAATTTCATCAAATCAGACTTACTGTAAGAAACCAATTCTCCAAGAGTTTCTACTTCAGCTGCTTTCAGACAGTTTAGGGCTCTTACAGAAAGATCCATATCTGCTAATTTAGACTTAAGAAGTTGTCTTGTGTGAAGTGTTTCTTCATCGTATTGGATAGATGCTTTTACAGCTTCCGTTTCAAGCGTGATTCTCTCATCAGAGAATAGCATGAAGTGATAAATTAATATCTTAGAAGCTTCAGTTAAAGCATTCTGAGGGCTGATAGACCCGTCAGTTTCTATATCTAATACAAGTTTTTCGTAGTCTGTTTTTTGCTCTACACGATAATTTTCAATGCTGTATTGTACTTTCTTGATTGGCGTGAAAATAGAGTCGATCGCAATAGTACCTACCGGTGCATTGTTTGACTTATTTTGTTCTGAAGGAACATATCCTCTACCTTTTTCAATATTGAAAGTAATTTCGAAAGTTACATCACTGTTTAGGTTGCAGATTACCAAATCCGGGTTAAGAACCTCGAATCCGTTCATTGACTTTCCTAAATCACCAGCAGTAATAACCGTCTGACCTGAAACTTTAGCAACAACCTGCTCGTTAGCCTGGCCTTCTGCTGCAGCTTTTAATCTTACCTGCTTAAGGTTAAGAATAATTTCGGTAACATCTTCGATTACTCCTGGAATAGTTGAAAATTCGTGCTCTACACCTTCTATTTTGATAGATGAAATAGCATATCCTTCCAGAGAAGAAAGCAACACTCTTCTCAAAGCATTACCGATTGTAAGCCCGAAACCTGGTTCTAAAGGTCTGAATTCAAATTGACCTTTAAATTCATCAGAGTTAAGTAAAATTACTTTATCGGGTTTTATGAATTGTAAAATTGCCATATTATTGGGTTGAGCAAAAATTTGATTAAAAAATTATTTAGAGTAAAGTTCGACGATAAGGTTCTCCTTAATGTCCTCCGGAATCTGGATTCTTTCAGGAGCAGAAATGAAGGTACCTTCTTTCTTCTCATCGTTGAATTGTAACCACTCATAGTTTGACTTAGAAGCCAATGCATTGGTAACAACTTCAAGAGACTTAGACTTTTCTCTTACAGCGATTACATCACCAGCTTTTACCAAGTAAGAAGGGATATTAAGAATTTCTCCGTTCACAGTGATGTGTCTGTGAGAAACCAATTGTCTAGCACCAGATCTTGTTTTAGCAAAACCTAATCTGTATACTACGTTATCCAATCTTGATTCACAAAGTTGTAATAGAACTTCCCCTGTTACTCCCTTGCTTCTGTGTGCTTTTTCAAATAGGTTAGCAAACTGTCTTTCTAAAATACCGTAAGTATATTTAGCTTTTTGTTTTTCCGCTAACTGAACTGCATATTCTGATTTTTTAGCACCTCTTCTTTTGTTAGGACCGTGTTGTCCTGGCGGTTGGTTTTTTCTTTTTTCGAAGTTTTTATCATCTCCGTAGATTGCAGCACCAAACTTTCTAGCAATCTTAGTTTTAGGTCCAATATATCTTGCCATAATGGGTAAATTCTAAAAATTAAACTCTTCTTCTTTTTGGTGGTCTACATCCGTTGTGTGGCATAGGAGTCACATCAACGATTTCGCTAACTTCAATTCCTGAATTGTGGATTGATCTGATCGCAGATTCTCTACCTGCACCTGGACCTTTCACAAACACCTTTACTCTTCTTAAACCAGCTTCGTGAGCTACAGCAGAGCAATTTTCAGCTGCCATTTGAGCAGCAAATGGAGTATTCTTTTTAGAACCTCTGAATCCCATTTTACCGGCAGAAGCCCAAGAGATAACCTCTCCGTTTTTATTTGTTAAAGAAATGATGATGTTATTGAAAGAAGCTTGGATATGAGCTTCGCCAATAGCTTCAACTTTTACTTTTCTTTTTTTAACTACTTTAGTTTGTTTTGCCATAATTCCTAACGATTATTTACTAGCTTTTTTCTTGTTAGCAACAGTTTTTCTCTTCCCTTTACGTGTTCTAGAGTTGTTTTTCGTTCTCTGGCCTCTTAAAGGTAATCCAAGTCTGTGACGTATTCCTCGTTGGCATCCTATGTCCATCAATCTCTTGATGTTCAATTGCACTTCAGATCTTAATTCTCCTTCTACTTTTACGTTTTCAGAGATATAGGTTCTGATTGCAGCCAATTCATCGTCATTCCATTCGTTGACTTTCTTGTCTTCGCTGATACCGGCAGCTTTAAGGATTTCAGAAGAAGTATTTCTTCCTACTCCATAGATGTAAGTTAAACCGATAACACCTCTTTTGTTTTTTGGTAAATCAATACCTGCAATTCTCGCCATAATTTAATGTTAACCTTGTCTTTGTTTAAATTTTGGGTTCTTCTTGTTGATTACGAACAGTACACCTTTTCTGCGTACGATTTTGCAATCAGCGCTTCTTTTTTTAATTGATGCTCTTACTTTCATTTTGATAGTATTTATTTTTTACAAATGCCAAATGGAATGAGTATTCCATTTGGCTAAATGTTTTAATATCTAAATGTGATTCTCCCTTTCGTTAAATCATAGGGAGACATTTCTAGTTTCACCTTATCACCAGGTAAAAGTTTAATATAGTGCATTCGCATTTTACCGGAAATATGAGCAATAAGAATATGCCCATTTTCAAGTTCTACACGGAACTGAGCGTTCGAAAGTGCTTCCGTTATAACGCCGTCTTGTTCAATATGTTTTTGTTTTGCCATAAATTAATATCCAGTCGTTCTAGACAGTTTAGACTGCATTAAGCCATCATAATGATGATTCAGCAGATATGTATTAATCTGTTGAACAGTATCTAAAATTACTCCTACCATAATTAATAGTGACGTTCCCCCGAAAAATAGGGCAAACGCATCTGTCTGAACAAAGCTTCCATGCACAATTGCTGGAAGGACTGCAAAGATAGATAAAAAAATTGCACCTGGCAAGGTAATTTTTGATAAAATATCATCTAAATAATCTGCTGTCTCTTTTCCGGGTCTTACCTTCGGTACTAAACCTCCGTTTCTCTTTAAATCATCAGCCATTTGGTTTACCGGAATTGTAATTGCAGTATAGAAAAACGAGAAGATAATAATTAATAGCGCAAACAATACGTTGTACTGCCAGCTAAAAACATTCTTGAAACCTGCAAGAAAAGTGTTGGACTCATCGAACTTTGTTAATAGTCCTGGTACGAACATCAATGCCTGGGCAAAGATAATCGGCATTACACCAGCAGCATTTACTTTCAATGGGATCCATTGTCTTGCTCCCTGCATAAGATTTCTGTTTACACCTCCTCTTGCTTGAGCTCTGCTTACATACTGAATAGGAATTTTTCTAACAGCAACTGATAAAATCACTGCTAAAAGAACCACCAACATCCAGAATAATACTTCGATAAGGATCATGATAGATCCCATTCCTCCTTTTCCGTTTTGCACGGCCATCTCCTGTACGAATGCCTCAGGCAATCTTGAAAGGATCCCCACCATAATAAGGATAGAGATACCATTTCCGATTCCTTTATCGGTAATCTTTTCACCCAGCCACATTGCAAATACTGAACCGGCAACCAGGATAACAATACTTGGTAACCAGAACATGATTGAATTAGGCTCTACATAATATGCAGACTGGAATTGAGCATAGGGTAAGAATAATTGAGTAATAGAAGTTAAGTAAGAAGGTGCCTGTACCAGACAAACCCCGATCGTTAACCATCTTGTAATTTGGTTCAATGTATTTCTACCGGACTCTCCATCTTTCTGAAGTTTCTGAAGATAAGGAATAGCCATCCCCATCAACTGAACAATAATAGAAGCAGAAATATAAGGCATGATTCCCAACGCCATTACGGAAGCATGGCTGAAAGCCCCCCCCGTAAACGACGAAAGCAAGCCAAGGAGACCTGCTCCTTGCTTGTTACCGCCTTGATTTTTATAATGCTCTAAGAGATCTCCCACCTCTGCAAGGTTAATCGCAGGAAGCGAGATATAAGATGCGAATCTATACACAAGGATAATACCTAAAGTGAAGAGAATTTTATCTCTTAATTCTTTAAGACTCCAAATATTTTTAAGTGTTTGTATAAATTCTTTCATTAGTAAGTATTATAAGGTAATTGCTTTTCCACCTGCCTTAGCAATAAGCTCTTCAGCAGATTTAGTGAACTTGTCAGCAGAGATTGAAACCGCAGATTTCAATTCTCCTCTACCCATAATTTTCACTAATTCGTTTTTAGAAACGATCCCGTTTTCTACTAAAACTTCTTTCGTGATATCTCCAGTGATGGATTTGTTCTCGATTAAAGTCTGGATAGTATCAAGGTTTACGCCTCTAAACTCTTTTCTGTTTACGTTTTTGAATCCGAATTTAGGTAATCTTCTCTGTAAAGGCATCTGTCCACCTTCGAAACCGATTTTCTGAGAATAACCAGCTCTAGCTTTCTGACCTTTGTGTCCTTTTGTTGAAGTACCTCCTTTTCCTGTACCCTGACCTCTACCAATTCTCTTTGAGTTGAAAGTAGATCCTGCAGCAGGTTGTATGTTATTTAAATTCATTTTAATTCTCTTTTATAAAATTATTTTTGAACTTCAAGTAAGTGGCTTACTGCAGCGATCATTCCTAAGATAGAAGGAGTCGCTTCATGTTCTACAACTTGGTGAAGTTTTTTTAATCCTAATGCTTCAAGCGTTCTCTTTTGGGTTTTTGTTCTACCAATAGCGCTTCTTACTTGCTTTACTTTAATTGTTGCCATTGTTTTATGTATTAACCGTTAAACACTTTACTTAGAGAAACTCCTCTCATTCTAGCGATCTCTTCTGGTCTTCTGATATCCAATAACGCTTTGAAAGTAGCTTTCACCACGTTGTGAGGGTTAGAAGATCCTTTAGATTTTGAAAGGATATCGTGAATACCAGCAGACTCCAATACCGCTCTTACCGCACCACCTGCGATCAATCCTGTACCGTGAGAAGCAGGTCTTAGGAAGATATCTGCACCACCGTATCTAGCAGTAGTTTGGTGAGGAATAGTATGGTTCATTACCGGAACTTTAACAAGGTTTTTCTTAGCGTCTTCAACTGCTTTAGCAATTGCAGAAGCTACCTCTTTAGATTTTCCTAAACCAAAACCGATAACACCTTCTTCATTACCTACTACAACAATAGCAGAAAATCCGAAAGCTCTACCTCCTTTAGTTACTTTTGTTACTCTGTTAACAGCTACGAGACGATCTTTTAATTCTAATCCTCCCGGTTTTACTCTTTCTATATTATCTAGTCCTAACATATTTTCCGAAATTTAATGATTAGAATTTAAGTCCTCCTTCTCTCGCACCATCAGCTAGAGCTTTTACTCTACCGTGATATACGAAACCGTTTCTGTCAAATACAATACTTTCAATTCCTGCAGCTTTAGCTTTGGCAGCGATCGCTTTACCAACAGCAGCAGAAACTTCAGTCTTAGTACCTTTAGCGTCTACACCTTTCTCTCTTGAAGAGGCGAATGCTAAAGTTTTACCATTTTTATCGTCGATTAACTGAGCGTAAATTTCCTTATTACTTTTGTATACAGATAATCTTGGCAATTCAGAAGATCCAGAGATTTTCCCTCTTACTCTTCTTTTGATTCTTATTCTTTTTTCTAATTTACTTAATGCCATAATACTTATAATTTATTAAGCAGATTTACCAGCTTTACGTCTAACAATTTCTCCTACGAATCTTACACCTTTTCCTTTGTATGGTTCAGGCTTTCTGAAAGAACGGATCTTTGCAGCTACCATTCCTAGAAGTTGGTTGTCGTGAGACGTTAAAGTAATAATTGGGTTTTTACCTTTTTCAGTCAATGTATCAACTTTTACTTCACCTGGAAGTTCTAATACGATACCGTGAGAGAATCCTAAAGCTAACTCAAGTTTTTGACCTGCGTGTGAAGCTCTATATCCTACCCCTACTAATTCAAGTTTCTTTTCGAAACCTGCACTTACACCAACAATCATGTTGTTGATTAACGCTCTGTATAGACCGTGAAGTGCTTTGTGTTGTTTAGAATCAGATGGTCTGTTTACGTTAAGTTCACCATCTTTTTGTTCTATAGTAATTCCTGCTGTAAGCTCCTGAGAAAGTTCTCCTTTAGCTCCTTTTACAGTTACTACACCGTTGTTTTCAGTGATTGTAACTCCTGCTGGAATTGTTATAATTGCTTTACCAATTCTTGACATTTTCCTCTGATTAAAAATTAATAAACATAGCAGATTACTTCACCGCCTACTTTCTCTTCTCTAGCTTTCTTGTCAGTCATTACTCCTTTAGAAGTAGAGATGATAGAAATACCCAAACCGTTTAGTACTCTTGGAAGTTCAGTAGAACCTTTGTACTGTCTCAAACCTGGTCTAGAAGCTCTTTGAATAGACTTGATAGCTGGTTTGTTGGTTTGCTTATCGTACTTTAAAGCGATTTTGATCACTCCTTGAACAGCGTTATCTTCAAACTTGAAGTTTAAGATATACCCTTGATCAAATAGGATCTTAGTAATCTCCTTTTTGATTTTCGATGCAGGAATTTCCACCACTTTGTGGCCTGCGCTTTGTGCGTTCCTTACTCTTGTTAGGAAATCTGAAATTGGATCTGTTACCATTTTTCTTTTATAAATTATTGGTTAAAGAACAATCAGTTTTGCAAAGACTTGAAGAGTAAAATATCAGACTTCAGAAATCTTCAGTCTGATATTTGTTATCTTTAGTATCTGAACAACTTAATTGTTCCGATTTTAATTAGTAATAATTACCAACTAGCTTTTCTTACCCCTGGGATAAGACCGTTGTTTGCCATTTCTCTGAAAGTTACTCTGGAAATTCCGAACGTTCTCATATATCCTCTTGGTCTACCTGTCAGTTTACATCTGTTGTGTAATCTTACAGGAGAAGCATTTTTTGGTAATTTTTGAAGTCCTTCGTAATCACCTGCTTCTTTAAGAGCTTTTCTTTTGTCAGCGTATTTAGCAACTAGTGCTTCTCTTTTGCGCTCACGCGCTTTCATTGATTCTTTAGCCATTTCTTAGTTCTTTTTAAATGGTAAACCGAAGTGAGTTAATAATGCTTTAGCTTCTTTATCTGTCTTCGCAGTTGTTACAAAAGTAATGTCCATCCCTTGGATTTTTTTCACTTTGTCAATTACGATTTCAGGGAAGATAATTTGCTCAGTAATACCTAAGTTGTAGTTACCTCTACCATCGAAACCATCTGCCTTGATACCAGAGAAATCTCTGATACGTGGTAAAGCAGAAGAAGTAAGTCTGTCTAAGAACTCATACATTCTGTGAGCTCTCAAAGTTACTTTAGCACCTACAGGCATTCCTTTTCTCAATTTGAATGCAGCTTCGTCTTTCTTAGAGATCGTACCTACTGCTTTCTGACCTGTGATGTTTGTTAATTCTTCTACAGCATAATCAATGATTTTCTTATCTGCAGTAGCATCTCCTAAACCTTGTGATACAACGATTTTCTCTAATTTAGGTACTTGCATTACTGACTTATACCCGAATTCTTCCATCATTGCAGGAACAATTGTTTCTTTATATGCTTTTTTGGGTCTTGCTATAAATTCCATGTTAATTCAAATTATAAAGTTTCACCCGTTTTTTTGTTAATTCTTACTTTCTTATCTCCTTCGATTTTGTAACCGATTTTGATCGCTTTTCCGTCTTTACCAACTAAAGCTACGTTTGAGATATGAATAGAAGCTTCTTTTTCAGTAATTCCTCCCTGAGGATTTGAAGCTGAAGGCTTAACGTGTTTTTTAACGATGTTAAGTCCTGCAACGATTACTCTTGGGTCTCTACCTTCTTTCTTAATCACTTCAATAACTTCACCAGTCTTACCTTTGATATCTTTCTTACCAGTAGTAATGATTACGTTATCTCCTCTTTTTATTTTTAACTTTGACATTTCTTTAAAAAATTTTAAAAATTAAAGTACTTCAGGAGCTAATGAAATGATTTTCATATATTCTTTGTCTCTCAACTCACGAGCAACCGGTCCGAAAACACGTGTTCCTCTCATTTCTCCCGCTGCGTTTAGCAATACACAAGCATTGTCGTCGAACTTGATGTATGAACCATCTTTTCTTCTTACTGCTTTTTTAGTTCTTACTACTACAGCTTTAGATACCTGACCTTTCTTTGCGTTTCCTGATGGTGTAGAATCTTTGATCGTAACAACGATTTTATCACCAACTGAAGCATATCTTCTTCTGGTTCCTCCCAGAACTCTAATAACCAGTACTTCTTTAGCACCTGTGTTATCAGCAACTTTTAATCTTGATTCTGTTTGTAACATTATTACTTAGCTTTTTCAATGATTCTTACTAATCTCCATCTCTTGCTCTTGCTTAAAGGTCTAGTTTCTTGGATCAAAACTGTATCACCTTCTGTGCATTCGTTGTTCTCGTCGTGTGCAGTATATTTTTTCGTTTTCAAAACGAATTTACCGTACATCGGGTGCTTTACTCTTGTAGTCTCGCTAACAACAATAGTTTTTTCCATTTTATTGCTGGAAACCACTCCGATTCTTTCTTTTCTTAAATTTCTATCCATTGTAAAATGAAATTATTGTTTGTTAGTTAACTCAGTATTTAGTCTAGCGATTGTTCTTCTCAAATCTTTGATTTGAATCGGGTTTTCAATTGGGCTGATTGCATGAGCCAATTTCAATTTTGAATATTGAGCTTTTGCTTCAGTTAATTGAGCTTGAATATCACCCGCGCTTAAATTTTTAATATCAGCATTTTTCATTGTACTCAAAGATTATAAAGGTTTAACAAAATCGTTAGCAACGATGAATTTAGTAACTACTGGCAATTTTTGTGCAGCAAGTCTAAGAGCTTCTTTCGCAACTTCGTAAGGAACTCCACCTACTTCAAACATAATTTTACCTGGTTTTACTACAGCTACCCAGTATTCAACAGCACCTTTACCTTTACCCATACGTACTTCCGCTGGTTTCTTAGTAATTGGCTTATCCGGGAAGATTTTGATCCATAGTTGACCCTCTCTCTTCATATATCTTGTCGCAGCAATACGAGCAGCTTCAATTTGTCTTGCAGTGATCCAAGCACCTTCAGTTGCTTTGATCCCAAAAGTTCCGTAAGCAAGTTGACTACCTCTTTGGGCATTCCCCTTCATCTTCATCTTGTGAACTCTACGGAATTTGGTTCTTTTTGGTTGTAACATAATCTCTAAATTTTAGATTTTAGATTTTAGATTTTAGATTTTTTTTATTTTAAAAAAGTAACGGTAATTTAAAATTCAAAATTTCTAATCTAAAATTTTAATTATTATTGTTATTGTTGTTGTTTTTTCTAGGTCTTCTGTTGTCTCTGTCTCCTCCTCTGTTTCCTCTGTCTGACTGACCTCCTTTTTTCTGTTGTCCCACTAGTGGAGAAAGTTCTCTTTTACCGTAAACTTCACCTTTCATGATCCAAACTTTCACTCCTAATCTACCGTAAGTAGTGTGAGCTTCTGCCCAGTGGTAATCGATATCTGCTCTGAAAGTTGACAATGGGATTCTTCCTTCTTTGAAAGATTCTGATCTTGCCATTTCAGCTCCGTTTAATCTACCAGAGATTTGAACTTTGATACCTTCAGCACCCATTCTCATCGTACTTGCCATTGCCATTTTAACAGCTCTTCTGTAAGAAATTCTGTTTTCAATTTGCTTAGAAATACTATCAGCAACTAGTACAGCATCTAATTCAGGTCTTTTGATTTCGAAGATGTTGATTTGAATATCCTTACCTGTAAGTTTCTTCAATTCTTCTTTCAGTTTATCAACTTCCTGACCTCCTTTACCGATGATCAATCCCGGTCTAGCAGTAGTGATTGTAACTGTTACTAATTTCAGTGTTCTTTCAATATAGATTTTTGAAATACCACCTTTAGATAATCTAGCCTCAAGGTATCTTCTGATTTTGTAGTCTTCAGCGATTCTGTCTCCATAATCGTTTCCACCAAACCAGTTAGAATCCCATCCTCTGATGATACCTAATCTATTACCAATTGGATTTGTCTTCTGTCCCATACCTTGATTAATTTTCTTTATTACCTAAGATTAATGTAACGTGGTTAGATCTTTTTCTGATTCTATACCCTCTACCTTGTGGAGCTGGTCTTAGTCTCTTCAATTGTCTTGCACTATCCACGAAGATTTCTTTAACGATAAGGTTAGCTTCTTCAATATCCGCACCTTCGTTTTTAGTCTGCCAGTTTGCCATAGCAGAAAGAAGTAATTTCTCTAACTTGTTAGATGCATCCTTCTTAGAATATTTTAGGATATAAAGAGCTTTATCTACCTGCTCTCCTCTAATGATATCAGCAACTAATCTCATTTTTCTCGGAGAAGACGGGCAATTATTTAATGAAGCTTTTACAACGTCTTTGTTAGCTTCTTTTCTTGCGATTGAACTATCTTGTTTTCTTGATCCCATGATTATCTGCTTCCTTTGTTTTTGTTACCACCATGACCTCTGAAAGATCTTGTTGGAGAAAATTCGCCTAACTTGTGACCAACCATGTTTTCTGTAACATATACAGGGATAAAAGATTTCCCGTTATGTACTGCAATAGTTTGTCCTACGAAGTCCGGAGAGATCATCGATGCTCTAGACCAAGTTTTGATAACTGTCTTCTTACCAGACTCTATATTTGCCTGAACCTTCTTATCTAAAGTATGATGAATGAACGGTCCTTTTTTAAGTGATCTTGCCATAATTATTTTCTTTTAGATACGATGTAACGGTTAGACACTTTGTTTTTCTTTCTAGTTTTGTAACCTTTAGATGGTTTACCGTTTCTAGATCTTGGGTGACCTCCTGAAGAACGTCCTTCACCACCTCCCATTGGGTGATCAACTGGGTTCATTACAACCGCTCTTGTTCTTGGTCTTCTACCTAACCATCTGCTTCTACCAGCCTTACCTGATACTGTTAATTGGTGGTCAGAGTTAGAAACTGATCCAATCATTGCATAACATTCAGTAAGGATCATTCTTGATTCTCCTGAAGGCAATTTGATGATTGCATATTTTCCGTCTCTTGAAGTCAATTGAGCTGAAGAACCAGCACTTCTTGCTAAAATTGCACCTTGACCAGGCTTCATTTCAACACAAGAAATCACAGTACCTAATGGAATGTTTTTCAACTTCATTGCGTTCCCTACATTTGGTTCTACGCTTTCACCAGAAATTACTTTCTGATCCACTTTGATACCGTTTGGAGCGATGATATATCTCTTCTCTCCATCTGCGTACTCTAATAAAGCGATAAATGCAGTTCTGTTTGGATCGTATTCTACAGATTTTACAGTGGCTTCAACGTTTGCTTTGTTTCTTTTGAAGTCAATAATTCTGTATTTCTTTTTGTGTCCACCTCCGGTGTAACGCATGGTCATTTTACCTGTTTGGTTACGTCCACCTGACTTTTTAATACCAACTGTTAGAGATTTCTCTGGTTTGTTGGTAGTAATTTCCTCAAAATTGTTTACAATTCTGAATCTCTGTCCCGGGGTGATAGGTTTTAATTTTCTAACAGACATTACTATTATTTATAATTAATAATTAATTTACAGCAAAAATATCGATAACCTCACCTTCAGCAAGTTTGATTACCGCTTTTTTCAATTTGTTTGTCTTTCCTACTTGAAGACCTTTTTTAGTGTATTTTGAAGATACCTTCGGAGCATAAATCATTGTGTTAACGTCTGCTACTTTTACACCGTAAGCTGCTTCAACAGCCTTTTTAATCTGGATTTTATTCGCCTTAGGATCAACTAAGAAAGAATAAGAACCTCTTAAATCTGTAAGGTAATTAGCCTTTTCTGAAATAACTGGTTTAATAATAATAGACATGACTTATTTCTTTAAATTTTCCTGGAATTTTTCAACTGCACCTTCGAAGAAAATGATCTCACCAGCATTTACTAAATCGTAAGAACTGATTTCGTTGAAGTTCATTACTTTAGTTTTAGGTAAGTTTCTTGAAGATAAATACACATTCTTGTTAGCTTCAGGAAGAACGAATAAAGATTTTTTACCGTTAAGTTCCAATGCGTTTAATACATTGATAAAATCTTTAGTCTTAGGAGCACCAAAGCTCAAATCTTCTAAAACTTTAATGCTGTTGTCTCTCATTTTCTGAGATAAAACAGATTTTTTAGCTAATCTCTTAAGAGCTTTGTTCAATTTGAATCTGTAGTCTCTTGGTTTTGGTCCGAATACTCTACCTCCACCTCTGAAAGTTGGAGATTTGATATCCCCGTATCTAGCAGATCCTGATCCTTTTTGCTTCTTAAGCTTTTTAGTAGAAGCTGTAATTTCGCTTCTTTCTTTTGCTTTATGAGTCCCTTGTCTTTGTGCAGCAAGGTACTGTTTAACTTCTAAGTAAACCGCGTGCTGATTTGGCTCAATTCCGAATACTGTTTCGTCTAGAGTTACTTTTCTTCCGGTCTCTTTTCCTGATGTATTTAATACTACTAGTTCCATTTTCTGATAATTACATAAGAATTTTTAGCTCCCGGAACAGCACCTTTTACTACTAAAAGATTTTGTTCTTGATCCACTTTTAATACTTGAAGGTTTTGAACAGTTACCTGCTTACCTCCCATTCTTCCAGCCATTCTCATCCCTTTGAATACTCTTGAAGGGTCTGAACCAGCACCGATAGAACCTGGAGCTCTAAGTCTGTTGTGCTGACCATGAGTTGCCTGCATTACACCTCCAAATCCATGTCTTTTAACAACACCCTGGAAGCCTTTACCTTTTGAAGTTCCTGTTACGTCAACAAATTCACCTTCAGCGAATAAATCAACTTTCACCTCTTCTCCTACTTTTACTTCATCAACGAATTCTCTGTAGAATTCTACTAATTTAGCTTTAGGAGCAGAACCAGCCTTTTTAAAATGACCAGCTAACGCTTTACCAACGTTCTTCTCACTCTTGTCATCGAAACCTAATTGAACAGCTTTATAACCGTCTTTTTCTAAGGTTCTGACCTGTAAAACCGAGCATGGACCAGCTTGAATAACTGTACAAGGAATGTTTTTCCCTTCTTCGTTAAACAAAGATGTCATACCGATTTTTTTACCAATAATACCTGACATTGTTTATATTATAATAAAATTTATCCTTTATTTATACCCATTTTTCGGAAGTCTGAAGTAATTTCTACTTTTGATATAGGCATACTACGCCCCTAAAATGAGTGTGCAAATCTACGAATAATTTTATAACTGACAAATATTTCGTCTAAAATATTTTGATTTTTAATCAATTAGATGATTTTGAAAAAATTCAGAATAAATTTCCTCAGGAATTATTTTGATTTTAGAAAAGAAATTAAGAAGAAGCCTTAATTACACCATCACATTCACTCCCATTTCTTCCAGCACCGCCTTATCTTCATCAGCAATACCCACGTCGGTAATCAGATAATCCATGGCATCGAGAGAAGCTATTTTTCCAAAACCTTTCGTGTTGAGCTTGGAAGAATCTGCAAGAATAATTGTTTGATCTGCACATTCGATCATCACCTGATTAAGGTGAGCTTCGGCAGCATTGGAAGTACTGATTCCGAATTCAGGGTCAATCCCGTCTACCCCCAGGAAAAGTTTATTGCAGGAAAACTGCTTCAGGATTCCTTCTGAAATAGATCCTACTATAGAAGTAGAACTCTTTCGCACTTCACCCCCCAGCTGAATGATATTAATATTAGGATTGTTACACAATTCAATGGCCACCCGCAGCGAAGAAGTCAAAACAGTAAGTGGTCCGAAATTCACCAGCATTCTGGCCAGATAATGCATCGTGGTTCCGGAAGCCAGAATAATACAGTCGTTTTCCTGAATAAGAGACAACGCAGTTTTAGCAATCGCCTGCTTCGCCTCTACATTAATATTTTCTTTCTCCCCTACATTTTTTTCATAAGCATAACGCACCTGTTTGCTGGCCCCGCCGTGGTTCCGGAAAAGAAGACCAAGGGTTTCGAGATAATTCAAATCCTTTCGTATCGTAACTGAAGAGACATTAAACTTCTCACAAAGGTCCTGAACCTGTACATGACCTTTCACATCCAGCTCTTTCAATATTTCATCGTGCCTGGGTATCAGCTTTTCCATTTTATTCGTTTCACCAAAATTAACGATTATTTTTTACATTCCTAAATTTCATTTATTTTCTTTTTGCTTTCGAATTTAATTTATATATTTGAAAACGAAACATAAACGAAACATTTATGAAACGAAACGAAGAACTCAATACATTAACCCATGTGAAAGAATGGGATTTTATCGTCATCGGAGGAGGCGCCAGCGGTTTAGGCTCAGCCCTTGATGCCGTAAGCAGAGGCTTCAAAACCTTATTGCTTGAATCTCACGATTTTGCAAAAGCAACCTCCAGCAGAAGCACCAAGCTGGTGCATGGAGGCGTACGATACCTGGCACAGGGAGATGTAGGATTGGTAAAGGAAGCCCTTAAAGAAAGAGGTCTTCTCGCAAAAAATGCAGCCCACATTGTAAAAAATCAATCTTTCATCATTCCTAATTATACATGGTGGGGTGGAATTTACTATAAAATAGGACTTTCCGTCTATGACTTCCTGGCAGGAAAATTAAGTTTGGGTAAGACAAAGTATATCAGCAAATCTACCACTATTGAGAAACTCCCTACTATTGAACAAAACCATTTGATGAGTGGTGTTGTTTACCAGGACGGGCAGTTTGACGATGCCAGACTTGCCATCAACTTAACTCAGACGATTATTGAAAAGGGAGGAAATGCCATCAACTATATGAAGGTGATCAATCTACTGAAAGACGATTCGGGTAAAATCTCTGGAGTCGTTGCAGAAGATCAGTTTTCGAAACAGCAATATCAGATTAATGCGAAGGTGGTCATCAATGCCACAGGTGTCTTCACAAATGAGATTTTGAATATGAATAATCCTAAACATGGTAAGCTTGTAGTACCAAGCCAGGGTATTCATTTGGTATTGGATAAATCATTTCTGAAAAGCGATGACGCGATTATGATTCCTAAAACATCAGACGGTCGGGTCCTGTTTGTTGTTCCTTGGCACGACAGAGCTTTGGTAGGAACTACCGACACTCTTCTAAAGGATGAAAGCTTTGAGCCGCGTGCCCTGGAGGAAGAGATCAGTTTCGTATTGAATACCGCAAGACAATACCTGGCTAAAAAACCAACCCGTGAGGATGTAAAATCTGTTTTTGCCGGATTGCGTCCACTGGCAGCTCCTAAAGATGGAAGCAAAAGCACAAAAGAAGTTTCCAGAAGCCACAAAGTAATTGCATCAGATACAGGCCTGATCTCCATTATCGGAGGAAAATGGACTACCTACCGCAAAATGGCGGAAGATACGATTGATGAAGCAATGAAAGTTCACCGCCTGGGAAATACCACTTCCAAGACAGAACATCTTTCCATCCACGGAAATGTAAAACCCGAGAGCGTAGACCGGAGTAATCATTTATATGTATACGGTTCGGACATTCCGGCAATAAAAGCCTTACAGGAGGGAAATCCAAAGTACAAACAGAAAATCCATCCCGATCATCCTTTCACCGTGGCAGAGGTTGTATGGGCCGTAAGGAATGAAATGGCTGAAACCATTGAGGATATTCTGGCCAGAAGAGTACGATTGCTGTTTCTGGATGCCAGGGCTGCCATAGACAGCGCTCACCATGTCGCAAGAATCATTGCCGAAGAAAAAGGATATTCTGAAGAATGGGCCCAACAGCAGGAAAACGAATTCATCGAGTTAGCAAGAGGATATTTATTAACTCCCTACTCGCCTAAAGCTATTCATCTCAATTAACACACTATATCGTATGAATGAAAAATTAATTCTCGCTCTGGATCAGGGAACCACTTCCTCCCGAGCGATCTTATTCAATCACAGTGGAGAAATAAAATATTTATCCCAAAAAGACTTCCGACAAATATTCCCAACTCCGGGATGGGTGGAGCATGATCCGAACGAAATATGGTCATCACAGATCTCAGTAGCAGCAGAAGTTATTGCCAAGGCAGGTATTTCCGGACTTGAAGTTGCAGCCATCGGTATTACCAACCAGCGCGAGACCACAGTGGTTTGGGATAAAGAGACAGGTGATCCTATCTACAATGCTATTGTATGGCAGGACCGCAGAACTTCAAAATACTGTGATGAGCTAAAGGAACAAGGTCACACCGAGGTCATCAAAGAGAAAACAGGACTCGTATTGGATGCTTATTTCTCTGCCACCAAATTAAAATGGATTCTCGATCATGTAGACGGTGCGAGAGAAAAAGCGGAAGCTGGAAAACTATGCTTCGGAACGGTAGACACATGGCTGGTTTGGAAACTCACCCGCGGGAAAATGTTTATCACAGATGTTTCGAATGCCAGCCGTACAATGCTTTTGAATATCCATACCCTTGAATGGGATAACGACCTGCTTGAATTATTCAATATCCCAAGAGACATTCTTCCTGAAGTAAAACAAAGCAGCGAAGTCTATGGAGAGACGGCAACCACATTGTTCTCTACCAAAATTCCTATTGCCGGAATCGCGGGAGACCAGCAAGCCGCTTTATTCGGGCAGATGTGTACTTCTCCGGGAATGGTAAAAAACACCTACGGAACAGGCTGCTTTTTATTGATGAATACAGGAAAAGAAGCTGTTTCTTCTAAGAATAATCTTCTTACCACAGTAGCATGGAAAATCAATGGCGAAGTAAACTACGCTCTGGAAGGAAGTGTATTTGTAGGAGGAGCTGCTATCCAGTGGCTCAGAGACGGCCTGAAGCTGATCAAGTCTTCTGTGGAGGTCAATGAACTGGCAGCATCAGTTAAAGATAACGGAGGTGTCTACTTTGTACCTGCCCTTACCGGTATGGGAGCCCCTTATTGGGATCAGTACGCAAGAGGCACAATGGTAGGAATTACACGTGGAACGACTGACGGACATATTGCCAGGGCAACACTGGAAGGAATTGCATTCCAGGTTTATGACATCGTAAAAGCAATGGAAGCAGACTCCGGAAGAGAAAGTCTGGAATTGAGAGTAGATGGTGGTGCTTCGGCAAGTGATCTTCTCATGCAGATACAGTCTGACTTATTCGGTTTCAAAATCACAAGACCGAAAACATTAGAGACCACTGCATTGGGAGCTGCTTATCTCGCAGGGCTTGCTGTGGGCTACTGGAAGAATATAGATGAAATACAGGCGCAATGGATTGTTGACAAAGATTTCCATCCTCAACTGGAGAAAGAGGAGGTGGATAAAATGACCCATTTCTGGAAGAAAGCCGTAACGCGTGCACAAAACTGGATAGAAGATTAATTTCCTGACCTTAAAAAAACTCACATGACACCATTTATTGCAGAATTAATAGGGACAGCACTTCTTATATTATTAGGAAACGGTGTTGTTGCCAATGTTGTATTAAAAGATACGAAAGGAAATAATTCCGGCTGGATCGTCATCACGACCGCCTGGGCTTTAGCCGTTTTTGTTGGAGTAACTGTGGCAGGACCGGTAAGCGGCGCACACCTTAATCCCGCTGTGACCATCGGACTTGCTACTGCAGGACAATTTGAATGGAACCTCGTTCCCTCCTATATTGCCGCTCAAATGATCGGTGGAATGATCGGCGCATTTCTTGTATGGCTGTTTCATAAGGATCACTTTGCCATTACAGAAGATGAAGGTGCCAAACTGGCTTGCTTCAGTACAGGCCCGGCCATCCGCAAAACATCTTCTAATCTGATCAGTGAAATCATTGGAACGTTTGTGCTGGTATTTACCATCTTTTATTTTGCAAACCCCAGTATTTCTTTACAGGCGGATCCGGCAGCAAAAGTGGGACTTGGTTCTGTAGGGGCAATTCCTGTTACTTTCGTTGTTTGGGTCATTGGATTATCTCTGGGAGGTACCACGGGCTATGCTATCAACCCTGCCCGGGATCTTGCCCCCAGAATAATACATTCAATCCTCCCTGTAAAAGGCAGCAGCGACTGGGGCTACGCATGGATACCCGTTGCAGGACCAGTGATCGGAAGCGTAATAGCAGCTTTACTCTATGGAATTTTAACGTAAACAGGAATGCAAATGGCGAAAGTTCTAAAAGGAATCCTCCTCTGCCTGACAGCAGGAAGATTATTCTCTCAGGAAAGTACTGAGAAGAAGGAAAGCAGGCTTGATTTTACAGCCAATATTCAGAACAACCACTTATGGAGAGGATTAATCATTACAGATAAACCTGTAGTGATGGGAAATCTTTCCTACGCTCTGGATGCAGAAAAAAAATGGAAAGTGGGAATCTGGGGAGCCTCTGCCCTGGCAGATGATAAAGACAACACACACTATAAGGAGATCAACTATTATGTTCAGTATTCTGACGGACGTTTTTATATTGGATTATGGGATCTTTACAACTCAAGAAATATCAATACGGCAGTGGCTGCGGACGACATCTTCAGCTATTCTCAAAGAAGAACAGCGCATATTATTGATTTACGAACAAACTATACTTTCGGACCTTCTTTTCCAATTAATATTGAAGCAGACATCATGCTGTACGGAGGAGCTAATGCAGGGGAAGTACTCCTGGAATCTGACGGAAGCTATAAAAGAAACCGATATTCAACGTATATCCAGGCAAGCTATCCGGTCATCAGTGGTCAGAAAGTAAATCTGGATGCTTTTGTAGGGGCCGGTTTTGCCCTGAACGACAAAACATTTCTGTTTGGAAATGGCAAAAACAGCTTTGACATCGTGAATGTAGGGGTAAAAGCAGGAAAAGTTCTTAAAATCACAGATCACTACAGCCTTCCCGTTTCTATGATGGCCATGTGGAATCCATCTAACAAGTTCGCAAGGATCCAACTGGCTGCAACGGTTTTTTAAACCCGTCTTACGAAATTCATACAGAGCTGCTCACAACCCGGGCAGCTCTTTTTACTAAATTGGACAACCAACCGTCAAACTGCTGAATTGCTATTTTTTCCCATGAGGAAAACAACCGCTCTATGGCATGCAGTATTGAATCCAGATTTGTAATTCATGAAATTACTTTAATCACCGGGATTTTACGGTTTTTCGTTTGGCCAAATATGTTTAATTTTGAAAAAAAAGAAACTATGAAAAAGATTTTCAGCTTAATGGTCTTATTCGTTGGTATTTTTACTTTGGCCCAGGTAAAGGTCCCGTTTACTGGACACAGAAGTTTTGACATCATGAAAGGATACAGTGGCACAGGTACTCCCCATTATTATTTGGATGTAAAGAAAAACGGTGATGTTCTTTTCGGATATGTTCAGGTGAACCAGGCCAACGGAAAAGAGACTAAGGAAGAAGTCAATGCCGGTAAGTACGCTCCTGAGAAAGTGATGAAGGTGGTGTTCAAAAAGTACAATGAGACTTTCTTTGTTAAGTTCGATAAAAATAAAATATTTATGACTGACGAAAAGGGCAACGTCCGGAACCTTGAAGGCTGCTGCTCTTCCAGTGAAAGCCTTGATAAGGAAACCTGTACCTGCGAAAGCGAGTTCTATGAATAATACAGGAAGTACTGATACGAAGAATATTTTTACTTAATATAGGAAGAA
This sequence comes from Chryseobacterium pennipullorum, assembly GCF_003384725.1. GTDB lineage: Bacteria > Bacteroidota > Bacteroidia > Flavobacteriales > Weeksellaceae > Chryseobacterium > Chryseobacterium pennipullorum. Next base: position 335,557 of record NZ_QNVV01000003.1, on the reverse strand, counting down.
ATCTGTAGAACTGTTCAGGTAAGCCCTTTAATAGAAACAGCCATATGAAAGTATCCATAACGGCAGTAAGATCCGGATCATCAGGTGTGTCCGTAATCATAGGGATTTTACAGTTTTGTTTTTGGTTAAATATTTTTAATTTTGATAGAAAAGCTATGAAAAAATTTTTCAGTTTATTGCTATTATGCATAAGTATTTTCTCCTTCGCACAATCCCAAACCCCATTTACAGGGAAAAGAGATTTTAATATTGAAACCGGCGAGCAGGGATCAGGAGCTCTTTCTTATTATCTGGATATTAAAAGCAACGGAGATGTTCATTTTGGATCCGTTCAGATTGAACCGGAAAGCGGGAAGGAAAAGAAAGAAGTCATCAATGCAGGGAAATACAATCCTAAAGTCATGAAAGTACACTTCAAAACATATAATGAAACTTTTTATGTAAAGTTTGATAAAATGAACATCTATCTTACTGACGCTAACGGAAATATCAAAAAGTCTGACGACTGCTGTCCGGAAACGGATCAGAAGAACTGCGACTGCATGAGTATATATCAATGAAAGTAATACAAATCCTTCTCGTCTTTTTTATTCTTGCTTCCTGTCAAAAAGAAAAACATCCTTATACATTTTATTATTGGAAAACCAATTTAAAACTGGATCAGGAGGAAGAAAAGGTATTGGGCGAAGCCCCGGTACCTTTTCTTTACACAAGATTTTTTGATGTAGATAAAGCAGGCGGAAAGTTTCAGCCGGTGGCCGTAATCACTAAGGATAAAAGCTTCAGGACCGGCAAGCAGATCGTGCCCACAGTTTTTATTACCAATCAGACTTTTCTTGGTATCAGCCCGGAAGAGATCAGTTTTCTTGCCAAAAGCATCCATGAGCTGGTGGAGAAAAAAATCCGGGAGTATGATTTGAAAACCAATCGGGAGATTCAAATCGACTGTGACTGGACATCCGGAACCCGGAATGATTACTTCAAGTTTCTGACGGAGCTTAAAAGGGTTTCAGGAAAAGACATTACCTGTACCTTACGTCTCCACCAGGTCAAAGATAAAAAACAAACCGGCATCCCACCGGTAGAAAAAGTATATCTGATGTGCTACTCTACCTCTTCCCCATTAGAGAAGTCTGACAGGAATTCTATTCTGGATGTGAGTATTCTGAAAAGTTATCTTTCCAGGCTGGAAGATTATCCTGTGAAGAAGATCGAAGTCGCCCTTCCCATTTATTCCTGGGGTATCGTCACCAATCATCTGGGAAAACACCGTTTAATCAATGCATTATCTGAAAAGGATCTTAATCACCCTGCCTTTAAGAAAATATCAGCTCATGAAGCTGAAGTCCTTAAGGATGGCTTCTATTTTGGAAGCTACCTGAACAGGGGATTCAGAATAAAGGTAGAAGAAATATCTGAGGAACAGCTGGATGAAGTCCTGAGTTTTCTGGAGAAAAAAATACCTGATTTTACTATTATTTATTATCAATTAGATAGTAAATTTGTTTCAGATCGAAAATTTTAAATCTATTGCGATGGAAGCCAACCGTTTTCAGGGACCTTAAATTCTGAAAAGCGCATCTTCTTTTCAGCGTGATGATTAACGACTTAATAAAACCAAAAACACTATAAACCTTATGAAAAAGTATATTCTTTCGCTTGCGGTTGTATCACTTTTCTATACGAAATCTGACGCCTGTGCATGGTCGGATCCGGACTATGAGTACTTTAACCTGTTTACGCAAAGCATTATAAAGGATAAGTCTTATCTTCCGTTCCTTCATAATTATTCTGCAAGATTTTATACGGGATACAACGCTGCCCTGATTCCGGATGACAATATTGAAACCTGGAAAAGATTCTTCAACAATCAGCTTAATGATTCAGAAACCAGAAATCTGGTCTATACCATGAGCTTGAATGATCTGAATGCATTGAAAAACGGCAGCCCTTCCAATCCTCTTTTACAAAAACTGGGGACAGGCTTTTACCAGAAATATAAGGAAGCAATCGACTATCTGATTGAAGCCAAATACCTGGAACCCTACATGAGAATCAATTATATTGCGGGTGAAAACTCTTTTTACTATGACAGACGCGATACGGATAAGAATGCCACCTCACTGGATTACCATAAAACATTTACTGCCCTAACGTCATTGTACAATGCAGCCAAAAACCCTGAGATCAAGCAGCGCTACGGATATCAGCTTGTAAGGTTTAATCATTATACCAGAAACTATGATGCCGCAATTCAGGCCTTCAAATCGTATATAGAACCTATCAAGCTAAGAGGCCCTGTCTACTTTATGGCATTGGACCAGCTGGCAGGGGCACAAAGAGGGCTCGAGAAAAATAATGATGCCAACTGGAACTTCTTTCAGGTATTTATGAACAGTAGAGACCGCAAGGAGTCTGCATTTGTCTCGATGAAGCTTTCGGATACCGCTTCGTTCAGTAACATCATGAAAAGAGCCAATACGAATGAAGAAAAGAATATGGCCTATTTTCTTTTAGGCTATGAAGAGTTCAACAATCCGATTCCCATCATGGAGAAGATGTATGACATCAATCCGGATTCAGAGATTCTGAAAGTAATGGCGGTAAGAAGCATCAACGAGCTGGAAAGAAGCTATCTGCCTACGTACTACTATACTGCCGCAGCTTCTGGCACAGTGTTCGTCAACAGAGGTAATACCGAAACGGAAACTTCAAAAGACACCAAGGTTGATCAGGCAGCTCCTGAAGTAAAAGAAGAAAAAATTTCTTTCTGGCAGAAAATCGTAAGATTCTTCAAAAATCTCTTCGGAGGTTCTTCTAAATCCGGTGAAGGAAGCCAATCCGACCAAAGTAATGATGAGCTGTTCAGCAATCCGGACAGGATTCCGTTTTATACCCGGTCCTCCTATTACTATGATGATAAAACCCAGGATTATCTGAATGATCTTGAGAAATTCACAGAGAAAACCAAGGAAAAATCTAAGGATGAATATTGGCAGATCGCAAATGCCTATCTGAAATTCCTGAAGAAAGACTACAAAGGCAGCACTGAAATCCTGGACGAGATCAAAACAACCAATCCTGAATATCAGGAAGAGATCAAAAGAATGAGAGTTCTTAATGATATTGTTTCACAGCCCAAGGTTGATGCAGCTTTTGAAGATCATCTGATGAAAGATTATGCTGAATATTTTGTGGAAAAGAAAGTGGAAAAAGATACTGTAAATACTCAAAACTATGACTATTATGGCGACACTCCCTCTACTGCTGATTTCCTTAAAGATGTTATCGCCAACCGCTACTTCCTTCAGGGTGAAGATGGAAAATCTTTCCTGATGAACAACAAATTATCAGATCTCCAGTACAATCCAAACTCCAGTCTGGTAAAAAGTGTTGAGGATTTTTATAAAAAGCCGAACAAAACTCAGTTTGAACAGCAGATCATCGCTAAAAATATGGATAGCGTCGGTAATATCGAAGCATTCTTCAGCACCATCTATGGGGATCGCGCCATGAGGCAGGCAGATTTTGAAAAAGCCAAATTATATTATGAAAAAGCACAAAGCTTTGCAGGAATTCCAAGAGTAGAATCTGAATGGACAGACAACGGTCAGAAGATCAGCATGAAGCAATATGCATCTACAGACTACGATGGTTTTGATAATATCTCCAGTCTTGTCTTCGGCCATAATGTTTGGGAAAGCTTTTCAAGCCCGGATACCGAAAGTATGAAAGCTGAAAATTATGCTGACTTCCCTTTCATTAAAAGTAATATGAACAAACTGGAACTGGCTAACGTCCTGCTTCAGCTGAAAAAAGCAGGAACCGGAACGGATGAAAAAGCGGCTAAGGCCAATCAACTCATCGGAAACCTACTGTATAATACCTCTATTTTAGGGTATTACCGACAAGTGTTTGTGATGGATATCGATAACAGCAATGGCGGTAAATATAATTTCTGGAATACGGACCGGAAAAATCCTTATAAGTATTATTATAAAAATTTCCTTGACACCACGTATATTGAACCGGATAACTTTGATCTGGCTATCAGTTATTATCAAAAAGCCCTTAAGCTTGCCAGCAATAAAGAAGAAAAAGCAAGGATCTTATTCCAGATGGCAAGTGCCGAGCAAGGTAAATACTACCAGTATGAGGCAAAAAACCAATTGAAATACAATTATTCTGATCCGAAGTGGTCTGAAAAGGAACAAGCTCACCAGAAAGAACTGGACGACATGAAAAATCAGAAATACAGGACGTATTTTACCCAACTGAAATCCCAGTATGGAGATACTGAAACCTCTCAAAACCTGATGGGCAGCTGCAGCTACTTCAGCTATTTTATGAAAAGATAATTAGGTTGAGCAAGATGCAAGAAGGATGAGAGAAGCGTCAATAGGATCGTTTCTTAATGGTAAGATAAAATTGACTGGCCCAGTAGCCCCACTTTTCATTATCAGAAGAACATGTTATCCGAAGCTCACTACTTACTGATAAAAAAAAGGAATCCTTACGATTCCTTTTTTTGTTTTTCCTGTCTCTGAAGCCATTCTTCATGTTTCTTTTTGAAGAACTCATATTTATAATTCTGGTTTCTCTGTGCAGCATCAATGGAATGGGAAGTATGAATATCGGCATCCTTTTTGGCAAACTGAGCCAGGTTTTCATAATAATGGTGAAGCTGATCGAGTTCTGATTCGGTAAGGTCTTCAATATCTACAATCCTGTTGCTGGCTTTTTCATGGGCAGCAATGATTTCGTTCAACTTGATCTGTATGGCTTTGGAGTCTTTGTTCTGTGCCTTTTGGATCAGGAAAACCATCAGAAACGTGATGATCGTTGTTCCGGTATTAATGACAAGCTGCCATGTTTCAGAATAATCAAAAAAAGGCCCTGAAACGGCCCAGACTACTACAATAAGCATTGCTCCCAGAAATGCATTTCCACTTCCTGTAAATTTCACAGCCTGGTTTGAAAATTTTTCAAAAAAATTATTATTTCTATGACTCATTATAATTTATTTTCCACTAATAAATGTATAAAATTAACATGAATCTTAACGTAAAAATAATTCCAGAGATAATCATCCCATACTTTAATGAAGCACATGGATCTCTAGTGAATAGAATCACAGATTTGAACGTGAGAAAAATATTTCCGGGAATCAAAAAACATCTCGCACTCCCCTACTTTTTGATTATTTCATTTTTCTTAACCGATGCCACCATATAATAAATCCCGTTACCGGCAATGAGCATCCGGCAAGCGAAATGACAAAATACAGGATAATACTTGGCAGCCCCATGATCTCTCCGGTATGTAATGGCTTGGCCAGGGAGGTGAATTGTTTGTTCAAAGGTTTATCTGAAAATAATTCTTTGGTCTTAAAGTTTCCGGTTTTATCAAAGGTTATTTCATCGGGAAGCATCATTCCAAGGAGATTCTGCGTGTTGGTTTTGATGACAACATACCTGGGGTTTTCTTTGTTGGGTAATTCTATACTGGTTACTGCAGGGTATGGAAGATGTTGACCCGCCAGTTTTAAGATTGCATCAATGGATGCGGAAGGTGCATCTTTGAGATTTTTCTTTTCATCCTGTTTTTGCAGCATATCTTCAAGGAGCCCGCCAAAGGCGTCATCGACGCTGTCATTCTCCTGGGAAATATTAGCAATAGAAGTCCCTCCTAAACCGACAATCATCGCGTTTTTCACCCACGGATATGTGACGTATAATCCGGTAGCTGCCATAAAAAAAAGCATCAGAAAGGTATAGAAGCCAAGGGTATTGTGCAGGTCGTAGTTGACGCGTTGAAACTTTGCCTTCCACATAATGGTAAGCCCTTGCTTCAGAAATTTTAATTTTTTGGGAAGCCAGAGGACAAATCCTGAAATCAGAAGGAGACAAAATATCAGCACTGAAGCACCAACAATCTGTCGGCCTGCATTTCCCATCATCAGGTTTCTGTGCAGATCGAGAACCACTTCAAAGAACCTGCCCGATCCCACTTCGGGCTGTCCAAGGATTCGTCCTGTGTACTGATTGTAATAAGCACTTTTATCCAACTGATTTTCACGGTAACCAATGACATAGCTTCTGTCTTTCTGTTCCGGAATAACCAGAGAGGTAAGCTGCTTATTCTGCTGTAGTAATTCAGCCTGGATCTGGTCAGGAGGTTTAGGCTGTCCGGAAGCTGAGGCAAGATAGATTTTATCTCTGTTAGTAAAATCCACGATCTGGTTTTTGAAAGCGTATAAGCAACCCGTAACGCACATCACAAAAACAATGGCACCGGATAGCAGACCTAACCAAAGATGGATCAGCCATGACAGATATTTGGTGACCGGCTCATTTTTCCTTCTTTTTCTATAAAGACTTTTAAAGAATGTTTTCATTATCTTGCTATAACAAAAACATTAAGACAGCAAAACTGTCTTAATGTTCTATAAAATTAAAATTGATATGAATATATTAATACGTTAATACGTCTTATTTTTAAAAGCTGCGAACCAAAGGCGCGGATCATAAATTTCTACAGGCCTTCAGGCTACTTCAACTTATTTACGTCCTTTGAACTGAACATCTTTTACAATGTCTTCAAATTTTGCATAATGTTCCGGAGTCAGCACTTTCTGAATAGCCGCTTTTCTCTGGGCATCAAATTTTTCCCAGTATTCTTTGGCCAGGTCATTGTTTCCGTGGTACACATCGTGGGCATCATTGAACGCTTTTTCAAATGCATCATTAGCCGCATTTACAACTTTAAACTCATCTTCAGAAAGCTGCCCTTCAGTCTTGATTCTTTCCAAAAGCGCATGATCATATCTCGGTCTTTTTCTGGAATTTTCATCAACGAATTTGTTGAATTTTTCCATTTGAGGTCCATCAAGAACTTTAGCCATTTCAAGAGATTGCTGTGCTCTCAGTTCTTCATTTTTAATTCCCAGAGCGACACGGTCCATTTTTCCACCTTGGGCTTTTGCTACCTCGAAGTTCTGCTGCTGTAACTGTTGGTATTTGGCAGTGATCTCATCAAAGCTTTTGGTCTGATCAGGAGTCAGCTGTACTTCTGTTTTATACTGATTGTAGTCTATCCCTTTCTTTTTGTCTCCGGAACAAGAAACGACCAACAGGGTAGAGAATACTATAGCGATTGTTTTGATGTACGTACTTTTCATTTATATTTTTTTTTTAGGTTTATCTATTTTTAGAAGAAGTAATTGGCTCCGAACTGATATCTGATTCCGTCCACTCTGAATCCAAAGTTATTTGCAGGGTCGGAGGCATCATTACGTATATTTTTGTCTAACAGATTATAGACCCCGAAGGTAAATCGCACGTGCTTATTCAGCCTGTAAACGGTTCCCAGATCCCATAAGAAATAAGCAGGTATCGGATATTCCTGAGCTCTTCCTCGGCTTACGCCCGGCTGGCTCTCACTTCTATAGTTTCCTCTTGACCAGAATTCGAAACTTTCGCTGGCTTTCCATGAAAGGTTCGCATTTACCATATGCTTTGGAATCCTTGCATACGGTTTGTTATACAGCTGAGGAATTTCATCCGATTTAATCTTGGTATCGGTGTAGGTATAGTTGGCTTTTAATACAATCTCTTTCGTCACATTAACTCCCAGGTTAGCTTCTACCCCCATACTGTTGGCCTTACCCAAATTTTCTCTTGTTGAGATAAAGTCGTAGATATGGTTATAGATGCTTTCAAACTGCTTACATTCTTCGCTGTTGTTACATTTTCTAACTTCTACCAGTTTATTTTTAAAGTCGGTGTTAAATCCTGTTATACCCAGGCTAACCACTTTTTTATTATCCTCAAACATCACGGTCAATTCCTGGTTAAAGCTTTTCTCAGGTTTAAGGTCTTTGTTTCCGATGATCACCCCGTCCTGCGTTCCGCCTCCGGTTACCTGTCCCCATCCAGGATTTACAGCTCTTAAGCCTGGTGCTTTATATCCCCATGAAGTTCCTCCTTTTACGGTGAAGTTATTGTTAACATTCCATACCAAATAACCTCTTGGTGTAAAGTTGGAACCGTAATTTTCATCATTATCAAGACGGGCACCAGTGACAAGATGAAGCTTATCAAGCAGGTTCCAGTTTCCTTCTGCAAATGCAGACCAGTTCCAACGGGTTAGTTTGGTTACGATATCCCCTTCGGATTTGATCTTGTTTCCTAAATCATTCAGTCTTTCATATCTGTATTCTCCCCCGAAACTGATCACGTGCTTTTTAATATTGAAGTTATTCAGGCTGTAGGCAAGGAACGTCTCATACCTCATATCCCTGTTCGGGTTGTTGGTATTATCATATTGAATGTAAGAGTTCGTATGAAAGTTTGAATAATCTCCTTTATGGCTTAATGAAAGTACATTTCTTTCATAATTATTACGTGAGCTTTTTGCCGTAGGAGCCAATGAGTAACCTGGGTTCTGATTTCTCTCCTGACGGTTGTAGTCGTAGTTTAATTTAAAAGTATTCTTGTCATTCGGAGTAAGGCTGAATTCTGTCCCGAAGGCTTTGATCACTCTTTCTGTAAATCCCCCTACAAACTTATCTTCATTTCTGTCAGAATAGCTTCCTGTAATCTTCATTTGAAGAAGATTCTTTATTAAAGATCCTGCTGTATATCCGTCTATCTGATAAGTATTCCCGGATTCTTTATGTACCTGCTGAATGAGACTGGTCCCAACGGATCCTCTCCAGGTATTCGTAAGTTTTTTTGTGATGATATTGATCACTCCCCCCATCGCATCGGATCCGTATAAAGAAGACATAGGTCCTTTTACAACTTCAATTCTTTCGATTGTTTCCAAAGGCGGCATCCATCCCTGCTCGATTCCGGGACCGTCCGAATTGGGTCTTGTTTCTCTTGTATTGATTCGCTTACCGTCAATGAGGACTAAAGTCTGCCCGGATTCTGCTCCTCTTATTGAAAAGTCACTGGTACTTCCTCCTCCTGTTACAAATACACCGGGAATATCCTGTAATGCATCTGTAATATCTCTGTATGCTCTTTTCTTAATGTCTGCCTGGCTTATTACAGAAATTGTTGCCGGGGCATCTTTAATTTTCTGAGCATATCCTGAACCTGTAATTACAACTTCATCTATCGTACTGCTCTTCAAAGTATCCTTATTTTTTTGGGCACTTACTAAAGTCGTTCCTAAAACAAGGAGAGAAAAAGATACTGTTCTTATCATCACTAATTTTTTTGCAAAATTATTATTTTTAATCATTCTAAATAAATAATACAGGATGATATATCTCATTGCCAAGAGTAACTGAATATAAAATTCTAAATACCATCTACTATCTTAAAAGATACTCTTAACAATAAACCCATTTGATTATAAATAAAAAAAAGATGCACCTGATAAAGTAACATCTCATTAATTATTGAAAAGCAAATTAATTCTTAGCTTTAGAAATCATCTATTTATTTACCTATTCTTCGGCAATACTATTTTATTTAGGATATTTTACAGCTTTATCTATTTCTATAGGGTTGTTTTCTCTTAGCATTATTTTTCTTCGTTCGTCAGCCATTCCTTTCAGCTGATCTATGCTTTTAATCTGTACACCAGAAACCCAAAATGTATTGTCAGGATTAGTATTTGATTTGAACGATTCCGCAACTTCATGTAAAGGATCATTATAGAGTTCCAGCTGTTTTTTTGTAATGATCTTCTCAGTCACAGGAAGAGGTTTCTTTCCCATAAAACTTTCCAGAAATGGAGTTTCATAAGTCTTTGGATACTTCATGCTTTTAGCCAGTTTAAAAATATAGTTCCTGTGAGTATCTTCTATTTCAAAGATGAGTCCCGGAAGTCCACGAAATTTATAGGGCCCTTCACTTAAATTGATACTTTTACAAAACCAGGCAATCCATTGTCTTCCTCCAAAATTAGAAGTTGCTTTCTGTAATATATACTGGCCGTTAACTTTGGTTTCCTCTGACAGTTTCCAGTTGATTTTATCATTTGATTTTAAGGAATAAAAATCATTCAGCATAATGAGCGATATATTTTCAAAAGAGTTTCTCTTTCGGACAACAGCAGGAAGATCATCATCCCACATTGCATTCTTTCGGCCTCTGATTGTATTTAAAGAGTCATTTTCTGCATAATCATAGGGATAGAATTTTACATCAGTAAGATTAACATCGAGAATCATATTGGCTTTGGTAAAATCTTTTGCCAATGAATCTTTTTTATAATCAAGCTGGTATACAAAACGATGCGTCTGGGCACCGAACAATAAAGGAAATAATAAAAGTATTAGTGTTTTCACAACATAGGTTTGAATCAAAAATATCAATAATATTTGGATCTATCACAACAGGTAGTTGTTGTTTTGAATAGGGAAACAAAAAAATCCGTTCCTAAAAAGGAACGGATTCTATAATCATTGCAAAGTATGCAAGTTATCACACTTTAATTTCAACGTCTACACCTGAAGGAAGTTCTAATTTCATTAGAGCATCAACAGTTTTAGAAGAAGAAGAGTAGATATCCATTAGTCTCTTGTGAGCTGATAATTGGAACTGCTCTCTTGCTTTCTTGTTTACGTGCGGAGATCTCAACACTGTGAAGATTCTCTTATTCGTTGGTAATGGAATTGGACCGTTTACAACAGCACCAGTAGCCTTTACCGTTTTTACGATTTTCTCAGCAGACTTGTCTACCAAGTTGTAATCGTAAGATTTTAGTTTTATTCTGATTCTTTGTGACATTTCTTTAATTTAAAAATTAACCTTTTGCTTTAGCGATGATTTCTTCAGCAACGTTTTGTGGAGTAGCTTGGTACTTCTCTAATTCCATAGAAGAAGTAGCTCTTCCTGATGAAAGTGTTCTTAGAGTAGTAACATATCCAAACATTTCAGAAAGTGGAACTGAACCTTTGATTACAACAGCACCGTTCTTTTCTTCCTGACCACTGATAGTACCTCTTCTTTTGTTAAGGTCACCAATGATGTTACCCATATATTCTTCCGGAGTTACAACTTCCAGTTTCATAATAGGCTCCATAATTACTGGCTTAGCAGCACGTCCCGCTTCTTTAAATCCTAACTTAGCAGCCATTTCGAAAGAAAGAGCGTCAGAATCCACCGCGTGGAAAGATCCATCTTTAAGAGTAACTTTAATACCTTCAACTTCGAAACCAGCCAATGGACCGTTCTTCATTGCAGCTTTAAATCCTTTTTCAATAGCAGGAACGAATTCTCTAGGAACGTTACCACCTTTGATCTCATTGATGAATTCTAAACCAATCTTACCTTCGTCTGCAGGTCCTAGTTCAAATACAATGTCAGCAAATTTACCTTTACCACCTGATTGTTTTTTGTAAACTTCTCTGTGGTTGGCAACTTTTGTTAAGTTTTCTTTGTACTCTACCTGAGGTTGTCCTTGGTTTACTTCAACTTTGAACTCTCTCTTCATACGGTCAACAATGATATCTAAGTGAAGCTCACCCATACCAGAGATGATTGTTTGTCCAGAAGCTTCGTCAGTTCTAACCGTAAACGTTGGATCTTCTTCAGCCAATTTAGCTAGAGCGTTACCCATTTTATCCTGGTCAGCTTTAGTTTTAGGCTCAACAGCGATACCAATTACCGGATCAGGGAAAACCATCGATTCAAGAACGATTGGGTTTTTCTCGTCACACATTGTATCACCAGTTTTGATAGATTTGAAACCTACCGCAGCACCAATATCACCAGCTTCAATATATTCTACCGGATTTTGCTTATTAGCGTGCATCTGATAGATTCTAGAGATTCTTTCTTTATCTCCTGAACGGGTGTTCAAGATATAAGAACCAGCATCCAGTCTTCCAGAGTATGCTCTGAAGAATGCTAATCTTCCCACGAACGGGTCAGTAGCAATCTTAAATGCTAGAGCAGAGAAAGGCTCATCTACAGATGGCTTTCTTGTAATTTCAGCGTCAGTTCTTGGGTCAGTACCTTTGATATCATCTTTATCCAATGGAGAAGGCAAGTATTTACATACTGCATCCAACATAAACTGTACTCCTTTGTTCTTGAATGAAGAACCACAAGTCATTGGGATAATAGATAAATCGATAGTAGCAGCTCTCAATGCAGCATTGATTTCTTCTTCTGTAATTGAATCCGGATCTTCAAAGAATTTCTCCATCAAAGTTTCGTCATATTCAGAAACAGCTTCTACTAATTTCTCTCTATATTCAAGAACCTCATCTTTCATGTCTTCAGGAATTGGAACTACCTCGAAAGTAGCACCTTGTCCAGCTTCATCCCAGATGATCGCTCTGTTTTTAATTAAGTCTACAACTCCTTTGAAATCTTCTTCAGCACCGATTGGTAAAACGATTGGAACTGCGTTAGATCCTAACATATCTTTAACCTGGTTTACCACGTTAAGGAAGTCAGCACCTTGTCTGTCCATTTTGTTTACGAATCCCATTCTAGCAACTTTGTAGTTGTCAGCAAGTCTCCAGTTTGTTTCAGACTGAGGCTCTACTCCATCTACTGCTGAGAATAAGAATACCAATCCATCCAATACTCTTAAAGATCTGTTTACTTCTACAGTGAAGTCAACGTGTCCCGGTGTATCAATGATGTTGAAGTGGTAAGGCTTAGTATCTGCAAGAGGTTTTCCCTGGTCTGTTGGAAAGTTCCAAGAACAAGTAGTTGCAGCAGAAGTAATTGTAATACCTCTTTCTGCTTCCTGCTCCATCCAGTCCATTGTAGAAGCACCATCGTGAACCTCTCCAATTTTGTGGTTTACCCCTGTATAGAATAAAATCCTTTCAGTAGTGGTCGTCTTACCCGCGTCAATGTGAGCAGCAATACCAATATTTCTTGTAAATTTAAGATCTCTACCCATTTCAGATTAGAATTTAAAGTGTGAGAAAGCTTTGTTAGCTTCCGCCATTTTGTGAGTATCAGATTTCTTTTTGAAAGCAGCACCTTCTTCTCTTGAAGCAGCTACCACTTCATTAGCTAATTTCAAAGCCATAGACTTATCATTTCTCTTTTTAGAGTAGCTAATTAACCATTTCATTGCCATAGAAATTTTTCTATCAGCTCTGATTGGCATAGGGATTTGGAAGTTAGCTCCACCTACTCTTCTAGAACGTACTTCTACGTGAGGCATAACGTTTGTTAATGCATCTTTCCAGATTTCAAGGGCTGTTTTTTCCGTTTCTCCTTTTTTAGTTTCTACGATATCTAATGCATCATAGAATATTTTGAATGCGATTGACTTCTTACCGTCAAGCATCAAGTTGTTTACGAATCTAGTTACCAATTGATCATTAAACTTTGGATCTGGTAACAACGGTCTTTTTTTCGCTTTTGTCTTTCTCATTGCTTCTGTACCTTATTTAATGATTATTTTTTCTTTCCTTTTGCAGGTGCAGCTGCTGCTTGTCCTGGTTTAGGTCTCTTAGCTCCGTACTTAGATCTTCTCTGAGTTCTTCCATTTACACCAGCGGTGTCTAATGCACCTCTTACGATGTGGTAACGTACTCCCGGTAGGTCTTTCACCCTTCCGCCTCTAACCAATACTATCGAGTGCTCTTGAAGATTATGTCCTTCGCCCGGGATATAGGCGTTAACTTCTTTACCGTTAGAAAGTCTTACCCTTGCTACTTTTCTAAGTGCAGAGTTAGGTTTCTTCGGTGTAGTTGTATATACTCTCGTACATACACCACGTCTTTGTGGACAAGAATCAAGGGCAGCCGATTTGCTCTTCTTGGCAAGCGTGGCTCTTCCTTTTCTTACTAATTGTTGAATAGTAGGCATTTAATTGCTTTTTATTTTAGGGTGCAAAAATAATAATATTTTTTTAATTGACAAGCAGTTATGCATTTTTATTTCTTTCGAAAATCTTTACAAATATTTTTGCACCTGTCTGAAACCTGCATCCTTTTTATATTATTGAATCTTTTTTAAACCAGAAGATTAGATGAAAAATTATTTAAAAGCCTCTTTGATTACTTTTCCTTTTGCATATTGCACCGGAACTCTTAGAAGTTCAGCAATCGTACTGGCGATATCAATCTGCTCGTAGTCTCCCGTGCTGATAATAGTGTTCTTTTTAAAATCGGGTCCCATGGCAAAAAACTCTATATGCCTGCATCCTGCACAGTCATCTCCATGTTCTGCAAAACCTCCGTTCGCATCTATATGTCTGCCATGATCGTTAGAAACAATAAGTGTTGTTTTATCTTTATAAGCAGGAAGTGACTGCATATAATCCCAGATCTCTTTGATAGATGCATCGGTCGTTTTAATGGCTTTGATATATTCATTCCAGTTGTTGGCATGGCCGTAAGAATCTACATCTTTAAAATTGATGACTATCATATTTGGACTGTATTTCGCCATAACCTCTTTGGTTTTCGTCATGGTGATAAGGTCTTCACGATACCCTGATCCGTTTCCGCTCACGCCACAGTCTACACTTGGCTGGAACTTGCCTTTCCAGTCTGCCAGTTTACAGTCATTCAGAACTTCCAGTTTATCTTTAGAAGCAATCACCCATGCTTTTGTTTTATCTGCTCCGGTAAACTTCAGCCACTGTTGCATTACAGATGGAAAACCCGGTAATTCAGTTCCGTTATTTTTGATATTCTCATACACTCCTGAACACATCGCGCTATGTCCGGGATTGGTATTGGTGGTTCCGTTATTTTTAAAATTACTGATAAATACTCCCTGGCTGAGGAGGCTTACCCTATTAGGGATATTCTCTTGGTTAGCCGCTTCCCATGTTTCTGAAATTCGGGGCCCGTCCACGATAAGCAGCACTACATTTTTCGTCTGGTACTTTTCTTCAGTTTTGATTTGTGCTTCCGTATCATGGGTACTGCACGAAAATACAAAGAATGATATCATGAGATATAACAAGATCTTTTTCATAACTATTTATAGTATTTGTAGAATTTGAGTGCAAAGCTAGAAAATCAGCAACCCGGATGTATTAACAAATCATTATCTAATTTTTAAAAATTCAATAACCGGGGAATAATACCAGGAAATTAACAAGTCAGTTTTCCGAAAGTTTTGACAGAGCATAAAGGAACCATAACACCTGTATTATATTGTTAAAAACCTCATCAATCCAAACTATTTTAAAAAAATTTCTTATAGTTACCATCTATTGATAATTCGTAGAGTTCGGCACGATATTTCGTAAATTTGAAATAGTAAACAGTAATGAACGTATTAACTGCTATCTGTAACCATAACAGCCAACATTCAAAAAAGGCTAACGATAGCACCTTGTACATGACCTTTAAAAATAAATATATACATATGAAAAACGCTAGTATTATCGGCCTTAATGAAGCCGATTGCAAGAAAATCTCAGAAAAACTAAATGTACTATTGGCCAACTATTCGGTATTCTATCAGAACACAAGAGGTTCTCACTGGAATATTAAAGGTGACCAGTTCTTTACGCTTCACCCGAAGTTTGAAGAGCTTTATAATAGTCTGGTCTTAAAAATTGATGAAATTGCAGAAAGGATTCTTACGCTAGGAGCTACCCCAGCGCACAACTATTCTGATTATTTAAAAGTAGCCACCATTAAAGAAAGCAAAGAAGTAACCGATGCTTCGAAAAGTGTTGAGCTGATCTTAAGTTCATTCAAAGTTGTGATAGACCTTCAAAGAGAGCTTTTAGACATTACGGATGAAGCGGGCGATGAGGGGACAAACTCTCAGATGAGCGACTATATTACCGAACAGGAAAAAGAAGTCTGGATGTACAATTCCTATCTGGGAAAGTAAACAAATACATATCATCAAAATATTTCAAAAAAATCGTCTTACATTTAGACGATTTTTATTTTAAATTTTTATATTTGCGTTAAAATTACACATATTATGAACGACGTAAGACTGAACTCTATTCTAGATAATGATTTCTATAAAATAACCATGCAAAATGCAGTGGTAAAATTATTTCCAGGCTCTATTGTAAAATATGAATTTATCAACAGAGGAAAGCATCATTTTCCTGAAGGTTTTGATGTTGCCCTAAAAGAGGCTGTCAACAAAATGGCAGAATTAAAACTCACCAAAGATGAAAAAAAATTCATGGCCAGAACCTGTCCATATATCGATCTCCCCTACCTGGACTTTCTGGAAGGCTACCACTATGATCCTTCTGAAGTAAAAATCATCCAGGAGGGAGGTGATCTTTCAGTAACCGTTGAAGGGCTGTGGTACCGGACAATTCTCTGGGAAGTTCCTTTGCTCGCATTGATCAGCGAGCTTCATTATGAGATGAATCATATGGAAAGAGATTCTAATGACGTTGTGATGAGTAAAACCATTGAGAAGGCAGATTCATTGGCTAAGCTGGGTGTCACTTTCGCAGAATTCGGAACCAGAAGAAGGCATTCTTATAAAGTACAGAATCTTGTTATGGAAGCCTTAACACAGAAAAAAGAATCTACATTTATCGGAAGCTCTAATGTTCATTTTGCCATGAAGTACGGAGTGAAACCAATTGGAACCCATGCTCATGAATGGTTTATGTTCCATGCTGCAGAATATGGATTTAAAATGGCGAATGAGCTAGCTTTGGAACATTGGGTAGATGTATACAGAGGCGATCTTGGAGTAGCCCTTTCCGACACTTATACTACGGATGTTTTTTTCCAGCAGTTTGATAAGAAATTTGCCAAACTTTTTGATGGTGTACGTCACGATAGTGGTGATGCGCTGGAATTCGCTGATAAAACCATTGCCCATTACCAGAACAACGGCATCAATCCCATGTTTAAATACATTATATTTTCAGATGCACTGAATCTGGAGAAGGTAGAGGAAATCACCAATTACTGCCGTGGAAAAATCGGAATATCTTTCGGAATAGGAACCAACCTTACCAATGATGTAGGACTGAAACCAATGAACATCGTGATGAAACTTATCGGTGTACAGGCTCCTAATAAAGAGTGGATTCCAACAGTAAAACTATCTGACGAACATGGAAAATATACTGGCGACCCTAAAATGATTGAACTTGCGAAAGAGTTTTTGAGGATAAAAGAGTAAGATCAGATGCCAAATATCAGATCTTAGACACCAAATGCCAGAAGCTGATATTTAAACTTATAACTAGAAATGCTATGAAATTAAAAATTTGCATATTCCTGAGCCTTGCAGGAGGGATATTATCTTTCGGTCAGGAAAAGAAAAAAGAGCCGGTAAAATTCAACCAGGAGCTGGCTACCACCCTGGGTGCCGACCAATATGGCATGAAGCCTTATACGATTGTCATGCTGACTACGGGTACTGCTAAAATTGAAGATAAAGCGAAAATGAACGAACTGATGAAGGGGCATATGGCCAATATCGGCAAGCTTGCCGATGAAGGAAAGATTATTGTTGCCGGACCTTTTCTAGAAAAAAACAAGGAAAATTACCGGGGCATGTTTATTTTCAATACCAAATCCAAAGAAGAAGCTGAGCAATGGGTAAAAACAGATCCGGCAGTAAAAGCAGGAGTTTTCGGTTATGAAATTTTCCCATGGTACGGATCTGCAGCATTGCCTCTGTACCTTAAGCACCATGACGAAATAACGAAAGAAAATCCCTAGATTTTTAACCCTACCTACGCTAAAAATGGGAAAACAAGAAACAATCAAAACCAAAAAACAAATTAAATTATTTAACCAAATACTGATATATTTAAATAATTAACCATTAAATACAAATTTCATTAATAATTTGTTCGTTTTGTAAAATAGTATTACATTCGGTAAAATTAAAAACTTTACCTTATGAAGAAATTACTATTCTTGAGTTCACTGGCACTTGCCACTATGGGCAGTGCTCAGATTTTAGTTAATGAAAGTTTCGAAAACGGAACTTATCCTGGCTTCGTCATCAGCGGTGGCTACACTGATCTTAGCGGTGGTACAGCCAACACTTATCTCGGAAGCACCTGTGACGGGAACATATTTATAGGTGCTGAGTCCTACGGGTCAAGTGTAGCGAACAGAACCATCAATCTCGTTTATACAAAACCAGCCAGCGTAACCGCTAACGGAAAAAAAATCGATATTTCTTTCCAATTTACTACAGAACCTTACTCCATGACCAGCAGCATCGGTGGTGTCATCAATGTTGAATATTCCACGGATAACGGTACTACCTATACACCGGTTGGAACTCCCATTACACTGACCAGTGCAGCGCAGACCTGTGTACCGTTTACGGGCACTATTCCTGAAAGCGCCAATGTGAATGGCAATTTTATGCTAAGAATCCAGACGGTAGGAAGCTCTGGTAACTCATTCGATTTTTACAGTTTTATAGATAAAGTAAGTATCAAACAGGAAGTAACAGCACCTCCGGCGTGTACAACAATAAGCGCTCCGGTTACCGGTGCAACCGGAGCTTCTGTACGACAGCAGATCACATGGGCTGCCACAGGAGGAGCAGAATCCTATAAAGTGAAAGTAGGAACAACCCCTGGAAGTTCAAATGTCTATATGGGAACAACCACCAATACATTCTATGCCCCTGCATCAAGCAGCGTATTTCCAGAAAACACCCTGCTTTATGCATCGATTACTCCAACGAATACTTTAGGTGATGCGACCGGTTGCCCTGAAATCTCTTTCACCACAGGAGCCAATCCGTTTGCGCCATATTGCGGTCCGCTATTCGCAAAATCCAATGTGTATCCAATTTCCAATGTCGTCCTGAGTGATATGACCAACACTTCAAGCACTGCAGCTAATACCGGAAGCGGTCACGAAGACTTCATTTCAAAAATAGCAACGGTTTCAAGAGGATCTTCTTACCCTCTGACCTTAGCTGGTACAGGGCTTGGAGCCAACAGATTCGCATTTACAGTATTTATAGACTGGAATAAGAATGGAAGCTTCGGCGATCCAGGCGAATCTTATTTTGTAACTTCTGATTTCGCAGGCGGCACAGGAAATACTGTAACCGTTAACAAAAACATTACCGTACCCGCTTCAGCAGCGTTAGGAAATACAAGAATGAGAGTTAAGTATCAGTTCAACAGCTCTACAACGTCAGTAAGAACAGAATTATCTGATCCATGTACGGACGTGAACCAGGGACAGGTTGAGGACTACACAATAAAAGTAGAAGAGACACTGGGAACTTCTGAAACAGTGGCTAACAGAAAAGCTGACCTATCAGTTTACCCTAATCCATTTAAAGATATTCTAACAATTTCTGATACTAAAGATGTAAAAACCATTATCGTCAGCGATGTATCCGGAAGACAGTTAAAAACCCTTGCTGCAACCCCTGAGATCAATCTTTCCGACTTGAATGCAGGACTTTATCTGATCAGTCTTCAAATGAAAGACGGAACTACTAAGACCATTAAAGCAGTGAAAAAATAGTATATACCAAAACCATTATAGGTAAAAGCAGCAGTTGTTTAACTGCTGCTTTTTTTATGTTTTACAACGATTCGGGAAGTATTATAAGCTTCCCTATCATCATCGAAATTAAAAGAAATATTCTCAATCAGTACAGATGGGATAAGGTCTTCTTATGCGAAAACAACAATTAGGATCGCAAGCTGCATAGCCTGGTCTGCACACTCCATCGATTGGAAGTTCACATCCGGATTCATTTCCGCCTAAAACATTTTTTAAGACGCTTCTGTTTAAAACTTTTAAATTTTTCATAGGTATTGGTTTATTTAATTTCCTACTCTTTAAGATTTTCGGATATCTCTCTAAGGTATCTCTTAATTACGGGAATTAAATATACTGCTTATTTTTCAAACCGCTACTTTTCAAATAATTACAAAAACCCGAAATAACATTTTATATTTATTTCTTGTAAAAAAAAGAATTATTTTCACTATTTTAGATTAACCAAAAAAAAATAATTACAGTCTGATTGCAAATAAGTTACCATTACCATTAACATAAAACTTAATTCCATGAAAAAAATGAATCTCACAAAACTTTCGAGAACTGAATTGAAAGAAGTATCCGGCGGATATTTGTACCCGGCATTGTGTCACGGCGGATGTCACGGTGAAGCGATGATCAGATGTCCTGACGGCTCCACCACGATGACTGATTATATATGCATCAACAACAGATGTGAAGTGAATACCGGATTCTGTAAACCTTTGGTTCTTGAACCCCTACCGGAACCCATTGTACTTACTCCATAAATTGATAAAAACCAAAGTGAGCTTTACCGGCTCACTTTTTATGTATTAAAAAAGACTGGTTATGTAAAAAATCCTCCACCAAATGCTGTTACAGATCGGAATCGTAAAGAATTCATCCGGAGATCATGGAAAAAAAACCGGGATCTCCCTCAGATCCCGGTCAAAATAATGAACAAAGTAAGAAAACTAATGTGTTTTCTTATACTTTTTACGATAAGCAAAATGGAATACAATAGGCAGTATCGTAAATGACAGGAGCATACAGATGATAAGACCGCCTACGATCATGATCGCCAATGGTTTCTGAATCTCAGATCCCATTCCATTCGACATCGCCGCAGGAAGAAGTCCCATGGAACCCATCAGGGCAATCATCACAACAGGACGGATCCTACTTTGAACTCCCTGTACTATTGATTCTTTCAAAGACATTTTATTCTGCAGATTTTCCTTCATCACCCCGATCAGAACAATACCGTCAATGGTGGCCACTCCAAAAAGGATAATGAAGCCTATTCCTGCCGAAATCCCGAAAATAGTTCCTGTAAACCAAAGGGAAAGAAACCCTCCGATAAAGGCAAATGCCAGTGTAATGGAAGAGATCAGCGTGTCTTTTACATTTCCAAAGTTGAAATACAACAGCATGAGAATAAGGATCAAAGAGATTGGAACAACCATTGCCAGTTGCTTGGCCGCTCTTTCTTTACTTTCGAATTCTCCGGCCCAGGTCATTTTATGGCTTTTTGGAAGCTTTACATCTTTATCTACTTTTTGTTTTGCTTCTGCAATAGTACTTCCCAGATCACGGCCTTCGATATTAAATCCGACTCCGATATAGCGGCTGTTTCCTTCACGGTAAATAAATGATGGGCCTGTATGATAATCAATCGTTGCAATCTCTTTCAGAGGAACTTTCTTATTATCTTGGGTTGGGATCAAAATATCACCCATTTTCTCAGGTGTATCACGATACTGTTTTTCGAACCTCAACATGACATCAAACATTCTTTCCTCTTCATAGAATTTCGTGGCAGCCTGCCCGCCAATGGTCATTTCTATCACCGCTTGTGCATCAGCTGTGGAGACACCATATTTTGCCATTTTAGAGTCATGAAGCTGGATTCTTAGTTCCGGAAGTCCTATATTTTTAAAAACATTCACATCTGATATCCCAGGAACAGTTCTGATGGAATTAGCCACCTGATTGGCATAATTTTCAAGTTCAAATAAATCATTTCCAAATATTTTAATGACCAGTGGAGCTTTTACCCCTGCTACATATTCTTCTACATTATCCTGTATCGGCTGGCTAAATCCAAAATTGATCCCGGGATATTTTTCGAGAGAGACTCTCATCTTTTCTAAAAGATCTTCCTTTGAAATTTTATTTTTCCATTCATTTTCCGGTTTCAGCTGAATGTTAAATTCTATATTGAAAAAGCCGGTAGGGTCAGTTCCGTCATTAGGACGGCCGGTCTGGGTCATCACAAACTTCACTTCATCATACTTCATTAAAAGGTCTTTCATTTCTTTCGTAAGCCTTACAGATTCATCGAGGTTAACGCTATTCGGGAGTGTTGCCCGTACGTAGATAGCTCCTTCATTGAGCTTTGGTAAGAATTCGGATCCGTAATGGGAGAACTTCCACCCGCATACCGCCAGCAAAGCAACAAAACCGATGATAAATCCCTTTTTGTGACGGTCGCTGAATTCATAAATCCGAAACATATTGACCCTGAAAAATCTTGAAATAAAATTTTCCTTTTCTTCAATATTTTTTGTCAGCAATAATTTACACATTGCGGGAACATAGGTAAGACTCAAAATCAATGATCCCAACAGGGCATATCCCAAAGTGAATGCAAGTGGTGAAAACATCTTCCCTTCCACCTTCTGAAAGGAAAAAATCGGCATCAGAGCGACAATCAGAATCAGCAATGCAAAGAAGATATAACTTGCTACACTTCCTGCACTTTTCTTAATGATACCGAGCTTTGAAATTTTATTGAATCGCTCCAATCCAATCTTTTTCGCTTTATGTTCCAGGGCGACAAATACATGTTCTACAATGACCAGCGTCCCCTCCAGCAGCAGTCCGAAGTCCAGTGCTCCCATGGAAATAAGGTTGGCAGGCAGCCCCTGAATTTTTAGCATGATAATGGCAAAAAGGAAAGCCAGAGGAATAACTGATGCTACAATAAAGGTCGTTCTCCAGTTATAAAGGAATATAAACACGATAATAGAAACCAAAATCACACCTTCCACCAGGTTTTTGGAGACGGTATGAACAGTGGTGTTCACCAGTTCAGTACGGTCAATGATCGGAACAATCTGAACATCTCCCGGCAGTTCACCTCCGTTCAGCTGTCCGATCCTGTCCTTAAGTCTTGTGATCACTTCGCTTGGATTCTCACCACGCAGCATAATGACAATACCTTCTACGACATCGTTCTCTTTATTGTATCCCACCTGCCCCAGCCTTGGCTTAGCGGAAACTTTTACTTCCGCCACGTGCTTCACCAAAATCGGAGTGGATCCTTTTACCTCGATCTGGATATTTTCAATATCATCCTTGCTTTCCAAAAGACCTATTCCCCTCACTACATACGCCTGGTCTCCCTTAGCCACCACATCACCACCTACATTGATATTACTCTTAGAAACTGCTTCATACACATCCAGAGGGGAAAGGTCATAATTGTGTAATTCTGTAGGATTGATTTTTATTTCATAGGTTTTTTCCTCACCACCAAAGCTTACCACATCGGCAACTCCGGGAACTGCCAGCAATTCCCTTTCTACCACCCAATCCTGAATGGCAGTCACTTCCCTGATCGGCAGTTTACTTTTAATAATATACCGGTAAATCTCTCCTGTGGCCCCGGAAGGCGGCTCAATACTGTACTCTGCCCCATTGGGAAGATTTACGTTCCCCAGTTTATTGGAAGCATATTGCTGAGCATAAAAATCATCAACATGGTCATCGAAAATTACGGTAACCACAGAAAGCCCGAATAAAGAAATAGATCTTACCGAAGTTTTATTCGGAATCGCATTCATTTCTTTGGAAATCGGCAGGGTAACAAATTTTTCTATTTCTTCAGCACTTCTCCCCGGCCATTGGGTAATGACCCTTACCCTGGTATTGGTAACATCCGGAAATGCTTCAATGGGAGTATGGATATAGGAATAAATTCCTCCAGCCAACAAAAGAAAAGTTCCTAAAAGAACGATCAATGAGTTTTTTAAAGAGAAGGAAACTATATTCTGTACAAATTTTCGCATTACTTCGTAGAATTAATTAGTTGGTTTTTCAGATTTTCGTAAATCAACAGACCATTGGAAGCAATTACGTTTTCACCCTGTCTCAGATTTCCCTCTACATAAATATACTGGCTGTTGGAAGCAATTTCCGTTACCGGTCTGATTTCAAGGTCACAATCTTTTTTATACACCACCACGTAACTCTGGTTATTATCAAAAATCAGAGCTTTGGCAGGAATAGCCAGTGCCGATTTATTTTGAGAGTTCACCGGCAAAACAACATCAGCAGACATTCCGGGTCTCAGCTTCATGCCATTATTGTCCATAATGATCTTGGCCTTCAGCACCCTTTCATTTTCATTAAAAACCTGGGAAATATTATTGATTTTTCCTGGGAAGCTGTCATCGGGATACGCAAGGGTTTTTACCACGACCGGCTGGTCCACATACACATGCCTCATGTTGGTAGCGTATACATTGGCCATCACCCAAACCTTATCCAGGTTGGAAATGGTAAAAAGCTGATCTCCGCCTGCAGTCACAGGCATTCCTTTTGAAATATTCTTGGCAATCACATATCCGTCCGCCGGAGCTTTAATCTGAATGGTACTTCCTCCTGCTGAGTACAGCTGCATATTCTTTTGCGTCTTGGAAATATTAGACTGTAAGATGGCAACTTCCGACCTTGCTTCCTGTAGATCCTTTTGAGAGGCAATATCATCCTTATACATTGCTTCCACAGAAGAAAGCTTCCTTTTCGCCACTGCAAGCTGAGCCTGTAAGGTCTGGGTATCATCCTGCATTTCGTTCACTGCAGTACTCTTCAGACTGGCCAGCACCTGGCCTTTTTTCACATAATCCCCAAGGGAAAAATAGGTATCGGTAACAACTCCGTCCACAAGACTTACAAAGGGAACCGTCTTATCCGAATTACTCTCCACTTCTCCGGTAAGGGTAATACTTTCCTCGATGGGAAGCATTTCTGCTTTTACAAGTTTAATATCTTTTTTAAGTTCTTTGCTGATGCAGTATTTGTTGTCAGCTGCCTGATCCTCCTTTTTGTCTTTGCAGCCCGTAAGAGCGACGAGGGCTGACACATAAATTACTGCAATATATCTGGTAGTATTCATTTTCATAGCTTATAAATCTTGACCCACAACATACTGCAGGTTTTCATAGTATTGATTAAGTTCTTTTTTGGTATCCAGTATAATCATCTTGTTTCCGATATACGTATCAAGAAAATCCATATACTCCAGCATGCTGATATTTCTTAATCTGAAGTTTTTCTCATGACTTAGCAATAAACCATCCAGCGTTGACTCATAGGTGTCATCTATTTCTTCTGAGACCTGCTGGGTACGAAGGTAATTCCTGAAGACGGAAACAATCTCATTTTCAGACTTCAGCATATTTTTTCGCGTTTCCACCTTAGTCTTTTCAATTTGCAGTCTGGCTTCCTGGATATTCCCTTTATTACGGTCAAAAACAGGAAGATCAAAGGACAGCCCCAGGCCAATAAAGTCCTTCATAATATTTCCGCCACGGTCATACCCGATCGAAACGGATACATCCGGTGTTTTCATAGCGTTTTGTATTTCGAGGTTTTTTGCTGCATGCCTCTCATTGTTCCTGGCGATCATAATATCCGGTCGGTTTTCCTTTGCTTTTTCCATCCATTGGGACAGCTCAATTTCTGAAAGTTGTTTATCAGGCATCGTGAACGCGTCAGAAATCACCAGATAAGATCCGGATGGAATCATCAACAAAGCTTTCAGTTCCACCTGCTGGTCTTCAATTTCCTGTTTCAGGGAAACCAATTTTTTCTTGAATTCTATTTCCTGGGCTTTCAGGCGGACATATTCTGCCTTACTTATGTTTCCAAGGTTTAACTGATTATGGTAAGATTTTGTGAGTTTTTCAATGGAAGCGATCTGGCTTTGATAGATCTTCTGCTGTTCCTGGTTGTAAAGAATCTCTGTAATGGTATTTCGTAATGTTTTCTTGAGTTCACGCAGGACTTCCTGAAGTTCATATTTTTCTCCTTCCACTTCAATTTTTTGGAGTTCAATGTTTTTCCTTCTCTTACCTGCCGTCTGGATTACCTGCTCAATTTCAGCAGAGATCTGGGTATTCCTCCCCCAGTTTCCAATTAATGCAGGCTGTTCCTCAATATCATATGTTCGCCAAAGGTTCACTTCGCTGATACTCAACGTTGGATTTGGCCAGTATTTAGCCTGTACCGCCCGGGCTTCTGCTTGGGAAATTTCAAGTTTCCGGGCAATAATATCCAGATTATTAGCGAGAAAAACAGCTTCAGCCTCTTTTCTTCCCATTTTCAGGGTATCTGAAATCTGTGCCGAAAAAAAGCTGAAGCAATGAATGTAAAATAGTGTATAAAAAAGTTTGTTCAAGGTCTCATATTTAAGACCACAAAACTATCCGTCTAATATTAGAGGCAATTTCGAACAAAATTAAAATTCGATTAGCTCAACATTAGAGTTTGATTAGAATGAGTATGTAAGAAGTATCTCTAATGCTTTTCTTGCAGATTTGCTGGTTACACAGAATGATTTACAAATATACTAGTCGAGGAATTGACAACACAAGTCTGTCCAAGCACCTGCTACATCTTTGAAATCTGCGAAAGATTAAAATATTCATGAATATAAACGAAATAACCCTTATTTTTTTATCAATAGAAACGGACCTTAGTCCGTTCTACCATTACCAATACAATCCCTTGGCTTTAGCCCAAAATTAGAATAAATATGTAAATCTATAGGAGATAAAAATTTCAGGCATTTGGAGATTAGAATGATTATGTACGGAGTATTTTCAATGGTTTTCTCGCAGATTTGCTGGTTACACAGATTGATTTTCAAAGATATTAATCCAGGAATTGACAACAAAAGTCTATCCCATACACTTGCTAAATCTGTGAAATCTGCGAGAGATTAAATATTCATGAATATAAACGAAATAACCCTTATTTTCTATCAATAGAAACGGACTTTAGTCCGTTTACCATTATCAACACAATCCACTGGCTTTAGCCCAAACTTAGAATAAATATGTAAAATCTATAGGAGTTAAAAATTTCGGGTATTTGGAGATTAGAATGATTGTGTACGGAGTATCTCCAATGATTTTCTCGCTGATTTTGCAGATTACGCAGATTGATTTACAAATATCTAAATCCAGGAATTGACAATACAAGTCCATCCCAAACACCTGCTAAATCTGTGAAATCTGCGAGAGATTAAAATATTCATGAATATAAACGAAATAACCCTTATTTTCTATCAATAGAAACGGACTTTAGTCCGTTCTACCATTACCAATACAATCCATTGGCTTTAGCCCAAACTTAGAATAAATATGTAAATCTATAGGAGATAAAAATTTCAGGCATCTGGAGGAAACACAAGAAAAACACTCGTTCCCACATCCACAACAGATTCAATGTTCATCATAATATGATGATGGTCAAAGATACTTTTCGAAAGAGATAAACCGATTCCGCTTCCTTTAATTCCATCCACATTTTTCCCTCTGTAGAATGTATCTGTAATTTTAGCAAGGTCATCCGGCGGAATTCCTTTACCTTGGTCTTTTACCTTTATATTGAGGTGATCGGCGCTTTCAGATAATGTAATAACGATAGGGTGATCCTGAGAATATTTGATTGCATTCTCTACAATATTATACAAAGCCAGATACAGCAGGGTCTCATTTCCCGGAAACTCCAGCAAGGCGGGCTTCATGACCTGTAGCTCTATTTTAAGGGAAGAAAGCTTTTCTTTTGCCTTAGGTTCCAGCTTTTCGTAAATCTTCCAGATCAGTTCGTCTATCCTTACCTGTTTATGGGAAGATTCAAGTTTGGTCATTCCGGACATCAGCAAAAGATTGTTGAGAATATTTTCAATCTCATAGACATTATCCAGAGATTCTTTGGCGACCTTTTTATATTCTTCGGGAGTACGGTCTTTTTGGGCAAAAACTTCAAGGTTTCCGGAAATAGCGGCTAGTGGAGTTTTAAATTCATGAGAAACATAGTTGATAAAGTTTTGCTGCAACAGAACATTCTCAGAGATTCTTCCCAATAGTTTATTATAAGATTTAATCAGATCTTCAATTTCGTCATTGGTATTGGTAGAAGTAATGGCAGTAGAAATATTATTATAATCTACCTTATTAATCCGTTCCACCACATTGGAAATAGGCTTATAAACGACCTTTGAAAGATATCGGCTCAGGAAAAAGATTGCCAGCAGCCCAATAATCAGTACAGAAAGCATAATGATAGAAAGCCTCCAGATCTGGGATTGAAATGAATCATTCGGCGATTTTACAAAAACCACAAAGTCTCCCTGGTTATCCGGATAAAAAATCCCATAGTAGAATTGATTACCAGACATAAACTGTGTGCCTTTGTTGTTTCTCGCAGCCCGCAAATGAGAAGGCTTAATATTTTCATCATTCAGATTCTGCCCAAACGTCACTTCATTATTCTGATTATAAACTGCTACCTGATTATTCTGAATAAGATGTTTATATTCCTGTTTAATCTGGGCATGTCTGTCTTTGGGTAATTCGTCTTTTTCAAGATAATAGATGGCAGAAATCAAAGCTGTATTCCTGAGTTTCTCAAAATAAAAGATTTTGGTACTGTCATAATAAGCAAAAAATATCACCGCAGATGTGATGATAGAGACGATGCCGAACGAAAGGCTGGAAATAAGGGTAAACCTGTTCCTAAGCGTCATTTTAATCTTTAATTAAATATCCTGTTCCTTTTACGGTGTGAATAATTTTCTGCTCCGATTCATCAATCTTGTTGCGAACATAGGAAATGTAGACGTCTACCACATTGGTGGCACTGTCAAAATCAATTCCCCAGACATTATGCAAAATCTGAGTTCTGCTCAATACCTTGTTCTTATTCTCCATAAGAAAAGTAAAAAGTTTGTATTCTGTAGGAGAAAATTCAATCTCTTTATCATTTTGAGTTACCTTATGAAGATCTGTATCAACCGTAATATTGCCGCAAGACAATTGGTGATCTTCTTTTTGGTAGCGTAGCTT
This sequence comes from Chryseobacterium pennipullorum, assembly GCF_003384725.1. GTDB lineage: Bacteria > Bacteroidota > Bacteroidia > Flavobacteriales > Weeksellaceae > Chryseobacterium > Chryseobacterium pennipullorum. The sequence goes on along the minus strand of NZ_QNVV01000003.1, from coordinate 307,012 downwards.
ATTTCTTCTGGTCAATGCTTTGATCCTTGAGATCAATTCTTCAAAATGAAATGGTTTGGATAAATAATCATCTGCCCCTAAATCCAGCATCTTAATTTTATCATCCGGACTGTTTAAAGCACTCAAAACCAAAATTGGTGTATAGTTTCCTTTAAATCTTATGATCTGGGTAAGCTGCATTCCATCCAATCCCGGAAGCATAATATCCATTAAAATTATATCAAAATCGTAGGTATGAAGAAGTTCTCTGGCTTTTTCACCGGATTCTGCCAGCGTGATATTATACCCTGCTTCAGCCAGTCCCTTGATCAGGAAGCTGCTGATTCTTTGATCATCTTCTACCAATAAAATATTCATGTGCTTCTGAAATTTCCCATAAATATAGGGATTCTAATTAAGAAAGAAAGCTGGAAGAGAGAAGTAATGGAGCTCTATCAAATAGCGGTCACACATTTCATCAATATTTTAAAATAGTAGAACAAACAACCCCTATTGCCCATAAAGTTTCCGGCCTTTTTTCATAATTTTGGAAGATGGAGATGATCTACTTAATTATTGGGTTAATTGCCGGTGGAATACTGGGAACTCTTATTGCCTATTTTGCCTTGAAATCTTCAATGGTTTCGAGAAGTGTTTATGATGACCTCAATCGTTTGCACATTAAAAACAATTCTGATCTTGAAAATTCAAACAGGAAGATTGAGGAGCTTAACCAAATTCTCATAGGGGAGAAAGAGCTTAGCCTCCAGCAGCAGGATTTGCAGAATGATCTGAAAAATGAGTTCTCTAAGATCTCTGCTGAATATTCCTCACTAAACATGCAGTTTAAGGAGCAAAAACATATGCATTCAAGGCAGACCGCCCAAATAGAGATCCTTCTCAGTGAAAAACAGGAAATTTTCGCTAAAAACGCTGAACTTTTGGCAAAGAATGAAAGCCTCCAGCAATTGCTGGACACTCAAAAAGAAGAAATCACGAAAATACAGGAAGAATCCAAACTGCAGTTTGAAAACCTTGCCAATAAAATCCTCGAGGAGAAAACAGAAAAGTTCACCACGATCAACCAAAACAACTTAAAAAATATCCTTGAACCATTCCAGGAAAAGATCACTGATCTGAAAAATAAGGTCAATGAAGCTTACGAAAAGGAAAACAAAGAACGTTTTTCTTTAGCGGAAAAAGTAAAGGAACTTGCGGAACTGAATCAGCAGATCTCTGAAGATGCCAAAAAGCTGACCCGGGCATTAAAAGGAGAAAGCAAGACCCAGGGAAACTGGGGAGAAATGATCCTGGAAAGCATCCTTGAAAAGTCTGGGCTGGTGAAGGGAAGAGAATATTTTCTGGAGCATGAATTGCGTGATGAAGATAACAAAGCTTTATTTTCCGAGTTTTCAGGTAAAAAAATGCGTCCCGATGCGGTTGTAAAATATCCGGACGAAAGGAATGTGATCATCGACTCCAAAGTCTCTCTTACCGCTTTCACGGAACTTGTGGATGAAACAGATCAGGAGGTTTATATGATGAAGCTGAATCAGCACCTGGGTTCTATTAAAAATCATATTACACAGCTGAGCCAAAAAGCATATGATGATTATGGAAAATCACTGGATTTCGTCATGATGTTCATTCCCAGCGAGCCGGCTTACATCGCAGCCATGCAGGCAGACCAGAATCTCTGGAACTATGCGTACGAAAAAAGAATTCTTTTGCTGAATCCGAGCAACCTGATTACTTCCCTGAAGCTTATCGCCGATCTATGGAAACGCGAATATCAGAACAGAAATTCTATGGAAATAGCGGATAGAGGAGCCAGGCTTTACGATAAATTCGTAGGCTTTGTAGAAAATCTTGAAAAAGTGGGAAAAAATCTCGACCAGGCAAAGAATGTTTATAACGACGCCTATAAACAGCTTTCAACCGGCAATGATAACCTGGTAAGCCAGACCCAGAAATTGAAGTCTTTAGGAATTAAAAACAAGAAAGACCTGCCTCAGAGTCTTATTGACCATAGTACGACACCTGAATAGTAAAAAATTAACACCATGAAAAAACCATTTGTAATCCTCCTTATCAGCCTGTTTATTTTTGTGCTATCGCTTCCTTTTGTTGCGGTCTACACTACGAACACCGAGGTATATGGTCTGGCCTGCTTCCTGTTGGGATGGGCAGAGATGAAGGGTGGCGGAATAGCCTGGATGGCGAATCCTGTGCTTTTTATCGCTGCATTTTTTCTCCTGGGAAAACAGCTAAAAATATCTGCAGTACTCAGCCTTATTGCAGCCGGTCTTACTTTTTGCTTTTTGTCTGTACAGACGATCACAGTGGATGAAGCCGGACACCAATATCCGATAACAGGTTATGGCGCTGCCTATTTTCTGTGGATAGCAAGCGCATTTTCTCTTTTTATAGGAAATATAATCCTTCTCCGTTCCCCTGGAAAAACCAGTGAACCCATATAAGGTCATTATGTTTTCTTTTACTGCATATTCATACCCTAAATCTGAATCTCTTAAAGAGACTCTTGCCTCCTCTACCGTAGCCGGATTGCTGGTGTATGTATTTCTTATTGTTTTTCAGCCTTTTGGAACTGAAAGCTTTCAGCATCCATACAAGTACCTGATTCTATTTCCATATTCTGTTTTTTTCGGTGCTTCATTCTTTATACTCAACCTTGGTGTATTGAAACTCAGCAACTGGAATATCGGCTTAGAATTGTTGAAAATATTAACCGTATTAATAGTTGGATCTGTCATCTCTTACTTTTATAACACCCTCTATATAAGTCATGTGGATCTGAGTCTGGGCAATTACTTCTATATGCTTCTCTATTCACTGGCGATTGGGATTCCGGTTTCTGCCATTTATATCTTATCACGGTACATCTATCTTAAAAAAGTTCATGAAAGTACTGCACAGACGATCTCCGGACAGCTCACCCACAAAAAACCGGCGAATGATCATCAATTGCTTAACATTTCATCCAACACAACCCATCTTTCAATTAGTGAAAATCATTTCCTGTGTGCACAGTCCATGGAAAACTATTGCATTTTATATTTTACAGATAACGGAGAAACAAAAAAAATGATGCTAAGAATTAGCTTATCATCACTTCTGAAACAGATTGAAACGCCTTCGATCAGAAAATGCCACCGCTCTTTTATTGTCAATCTCGATCACGTAAAAAATCTCAAAGGAAATGCGCAGGGATACAAATTAAGCATTCCTGAAATGACTTTTGAAATCCCGGTTTCCAGAAGTTTTATTTCGTTTATTATTCCACAGCTGAAACAACAAGTACAATGAATTTTGTTACCGGTCACTATTCCTTGACATTCATCACTTTAATTTGATTGCACCCAGACAAAGCGGCACTTTTGCTCAAAAAAAACTGTTATGAGTAAAAATATCCGCTTCTTTTCCATTTTCATTATAGGCTTTTGTGTGTATTATTTCTTTGACCTTGCCTATTTTAAAACCATTGAAAACTTTGCAAAAAATCTATTTCACAGTAAAGCTATAGCACATGTCCTGGCGTACTCTGTAACTTTGATTTCGTTGGTTCTGACCTCAAAAATCATCCTTCCAAAAAAGAAAATTTCAGATATATTTTCTCTTAATGGTTCGGTACTCAAAGGTTTTATATTGGCCTTTATAGGAACAGCACCTATGGCTGCCGGATATCCTTTTCATTTCAATATCACCAGCCATTTAAACATTGAATCTCTGTTTATCAATACCATCTCTTCCGCCTTTTTCGAAGAGATTATATTCAGAGCCTTCCTGATCGGAATATTGTACAGATTTACCCGGTTGGGATTTTTATCCTCAGTACTTATCGGGTCTCTTCTCTTTGCACAGGTTCATATGTACCAAAGTCAGGACATTACCGAACTCATCGAGATACTCACCATTACCTTTCTGGGATCAGTACTTTTTGCGTGGATCTATTTTGAACAGGATTTCAATCTTTGGGTGGCCATATTTGTGCATTTCTTCATGAATCTCTATTGGGAGATTTTTGATGTTGCAGATAATGTTTCAGGAAATCTATATGGCAATCTTTATAAACTGCTGTCCATCATTTTAATAACCGGGCTGATCATTTACACAAAAAAGAAAAATAAAATACCGTTTGAGATCACCCGAAAAAACCTTTTTATCAAAGCCAGGGAAAATCAATCGTAAATTTTACATAATTTTGCAGAATGCTGATAGAAAGTTTTCAAAACGATAAAATAAAGAATGTCACTAAACTTCTTACTGACAACAGATTCCGTAAAAAATCCCAAGTTTTTGTTGTGGAAGGACAACAGGAAAATGAGAGAGCTCTTCACTATGACTTTGAACCTGAAGAGTTTTTTATTTGTGAAACAATTTATAAAGGAAAAATTCCTGGTAGCAAGATTCATTATGTGAGTGAAAAAGTGTATGAAAAGATAGCCTACAGAGGAACTTCTGAAGGAATAATAGGAATTTATCAGGCGAAGGAAATGCCTCTTTCGTCCTTCAATCCTAAAAATGATGCTACCGTTATCATCGTTGAAGGCGTTGAAAAACCTGGGAACCTGGGCGCTATTTTAAGAAGTTGCGAAGCATTCGGTATTGATGCTCTTATTGTGGCTGACGGGAAAACCGATTTTTACAATCCAAATGTAATCCGATCAAGTGTAGGTTGCCTTTTCGGGATGGAGGTCTTTCAGGCTGCCAATGAAGAGGTACAAGAATTTCTTGAAAAAAACCGGTTTAATATCTACACTACTCTTATGGATGAAACTGCTGAAGACCTTTATAAAAGAGATTTTACTGAGCGCTCGGCGGTATTATTCGGAACGGAACATTCCGGATTGAGCGATTTTTGGGTAGGAAAGGGAAAAAATACCCTGATCCCCATGGCGGGGAGTATCGACTCTCTTAACTTAAGTAATGCCGTTGCAATTACCTGCTATGAATCTTTAAAGCAGAAAAAAGGATAAGATTCACTAAACAACATACGGCCATAGCTATAGAACTATTTAACCAGAGCTAAGTTTAGAAAATTATAAGGCTGGAAGTTATTTTCAGGACAATTACTGGCTGAAAACAGCATTCATTTACTTTGAAGAAAATAGATCACATTCACACTTTCGGATCCAGGCTTCGAATTTGATGACAATCAGAATTCCTTATCATTTCTACACTATGGTAACAACAAGATTAAATCTTTTTTTATATGATGATATAGATTACCCTGAACCTGTTGTGAAGTTTAAAGCATAAAAAAACCGTCTCACTGGGTGAAACGGTTCTTTTATTGTTAAGCTTAAGCTAAAATTATTTCTTAGCAGCGTCTTTTGCAGCATCTTTAGCAGCGTCAGCAGCTCCTTTAGCAGCATCAGCAGCACCTTTAGCAGCGTCAGCAGCACCTTTAGCAGCATCTTTAGCAACATCAGCTCCAGCAGCAGTAGTAGCAGCAGCAGCATCTTTAGTAGCTTCTACAGCAGTAGTAGCAGCAGAATCAACAACTTTAGCAGCAGAGTCAGAAACTACAGCAGCAGAATCAGCAACGCTTACAGCAGCAGAATCAGTTGTACCTTCAGTAGCAGTAGCATCAGTTTTTTTACAAGCAACTAAAGAGATTGCAGCGATAGCAGCTACGAATAATGACTTTTTCATAATAAATTAAATTTAATTTTGTTAATATTGTTTTATAAAATTTTCTTCTGTTCTGTTATTTGAACAAGACAAAGGTAGAGCAGTTAGAAAATTTGTTTATGAAAAATAATTGTAATACCTTTGTAAAATAGTTTTACAAAAAAATACAACTGATAATCAACAATTTAATTATTTTTTAAAAAATTGACAGATTTAGATCTACTACACTTTGAGCAGCTGAAAAAGGACGTTCAGGGTCAATATTTAAAAGAACACACCCCTTCACAGGATGATATTTCCAAGTGGAAGGGTATAGATATCATATATTTCCAGGAAGACCTTCGCAAAAAAGCGAAAGGAAACATCAGCGAAAAATCATTTTACACCTATTTCAAAACATCACCAGTCACCAAATTACCAAGGATCGATATGCTCAATTTATTGAGTATTTATGCAGGATACGAGTCTTGGTACGAATTTAAGAAGCAGCATCTTTTTGCCGGAGAACTCCTACAGGAAACCGAGGGTATGGAAGACGAAGAAATTGCTGAATTGGAAAAAACGGTACTTGAGGCCCCTGATTTGCCAAAAAGAGAAATTCAGCCAGAAAAAAGCACAATTTCAACCCCGGAAACCAGAGATTTACAAAAATCGAATACTGAAAATCAACCAGTTAAGACAAACACACCCAATACGACCGAGACTGTTATTTCCAGCACCCCCACGAATAAAAATTTCTTCAAAAAAAATGCATGGGCTCTTGTTACATCAGTTTTAATAGCAATAACAGGTTTGCTTGGATTTAAAGATGTTCTTTTTTCAAAATCTTACACGTATTGTTTTATCGACAAAGACCGTGGAGTTTCCGTGATCAATACCCTGGAAATAATGGTCATCAAGGAAAACGAATCTCCATTGATGTATAAAATAAAGCCTGGCGAATGTTTTTCTTATTCCACAAAAGACAAGAATCTTAAAATGCGGATCAGTGCACCCTTTTATGAACCATTGGAAGTAAACAGAAATCTTGAGAATGCCCCGGAAGAGGAAAAAATAGAACTAAAACCTGATGATTACAAAATGGCGGTCTATTATTTCTCCATCAAAGATGTGAAAGGTGGAAATCCTGAAGAGCAGGTGGCCCTGATCAAACAGAAAAGAAACCAGCTGGAAAACCTGATCAGCAGCAATGCTATCATCTACCAGGTGTATGACAATAATACATATGGTATAGAAAGACTGGATAAACAGAAATACATCACTCTGGTTACAACACCCACAACCTCATTAAAAAACCTGAATGTAATAGAAATGAAAAAGGATAACAAAGGAAAAATTGTATCCATCAAATTTAAAATTACCTCCACAGATGAAAAGAATAAATAACTTTTTAATTTTCGCAATGCTCCTCGTTGTGTTTGTTGCCTGCAACAACAAGAAAACAGAAGTAAGCGACCTTGATAAACTACGAAACAGTACGAATGCTAAAAGCTACCCTGCAGTACAAATGGACAGCATGCAGGCCGTCAACTCTATTACGAAGCAGAAAGTTCAGGAACTTCTGGATCTGTCTACGCTTTATCTATCCGGAAACAGAAATACAGAAATAGATACGGTGATCTATTCGCAAATGCAAAGTTACTTCCATAAACCGGACTCGCTAACGTTCAAGAGGCTGCTGACGGAGCTGGATAGTATGAAGGTAAAATCGGTGAAGGTGAATAGCCTCAATGTCTATAAAGAGTTTTATAAAAAGGATACACTTGATTTTGCCAAATTCAATGTGGAATATTTTGACAGCAAGAGCAAGTCCTTGGGAAGTTTTGAGAAAAATGCACAGTACATCTTACTGTCAACATCCAAACTTAAAAAAGAATTTAAATTTTATTTTCTGGATTTCTACTCCAAACCACTTAAAAAGGACAGCACCTTAGCAGGTGTCACCAAATAGTCGAGGGGAATATCATTCTCCCAGACATCACCAATAGCTTCATCGGGGTCAAAGTAATTGACTCCGATTTTTTTTGTATGATCGGGAATGATCTGAAAAAGTCTGTCATAAAATCCCTTTCCATAACCTACTCTATTCCCTTTGTGATCACAGTATAATAACGGTGTGATTACATATTGAAAATCATATTCTCCCGAATCCGTATCAGAAACAGGTTCTGAAATCCCCCAGGAATTCACTTCAAAAACGGTATCTGCAAAAATCTCAATACTGATCAGCCGGTCTTCTACGATCTTGGGCACAAAAACACGGATATTCTGCTTCAGAAAATAGTGGATAAAAATCCAGGTATCTATTTCCTTTCTTTCCGGTATAGGAATGAAAACGTGTACTTTCTCTGATTCTGCAGGAGTGAAAGAGGTAATAAAATTTTCGAAAATCTTCCCGGATAACACAAAAGCCTCATCAGAAGACAAGGCTTTTCGTTTTTGCATATATTTTTTTCTAAGCTCAGCTTTTAACATCATTATTAAGGTATTTAAACCAACATAATTACAAAATAAGCCTCAGAAGCTATCTATATTTTATGGTTATTCAGAAGGCTGCACAATTTTATATAATTTGTCAGACAGACGAATTCTGAATGGAATTTCAAAAGTGATCTGATCCCCCTTTCTGGCGGTCTCGCAAGGCCCTCCGTTAGCAAAAATCTCAGTAATTGTAAGTTCCTGATCACCCGTGGTCGGTCCTGAAACCAATACCCGATCACCTACTGAAAGCTCTCTGTTTTCCATTAAAAACTGTCCGATTTTTGATTTTGAATAATAGTGCTCCGCTTTTCCAATCAATACTTTTTTGACAGATATCTTTTTTCGGATATTTTTTGTTTCAGCTTTTGCCAAAGGAGCATCTGGTAGGTCGCCTGATTTCTTAAATTTCAAGGCATCAGATTTTCCTTTTCTGAACACCTTATTTCCAACCTGCAGTCCTTTTCTTAACTGTACTTGCTCTTCCACAGGAAGATGTATGATTTCATGGCATTCTGTAGAACAGCAGTTTTCCATCGCCGCTTTACATTCATCACATTGGATAAATAATAAATGACAGGCATCGTTGGAGCAATTGGTATGATTGTCACAAGGTTTCCCACATTGGTGGCACTGGGAAATAATATCTTCTGTAATCCTTTCTCCCAAACGGTGGTCGAATACGAAGTTTTTACCGATAAATTTACTCTTAATCCCTTCTTCTTTAATCTGGCGGGTATATTCAATAATTCCGCCTTCCAGCTGATAGACATTTTTGAACCCCTGGTGTTTGAAATATGCACTGGCTTTTTCACAACGGATTCCTCCTGTACAGTACATCAGAAGATTTTTATCTTCTTTAAAATCCTGCAACTGTTCGTTGATGATCGGCAAACTTTCTCTGAAGTTCTCCACATCCGGAGTAATAGCCCCCTCAAAATGTCCTACTTCACTTTCGTAGTGATTTCTAAAGTCCACCACAATCGTATTGGGGTCCTCAAGCAGGTTATTAAATTCCTGTGCCTTTAGGTGAATTCCTTTATTGGTAACATCAAAAGTATCATCATTCAATCCATCGGCAACGATTTTATGTCTTACTTTGATCGTTAATTTTAAAAAAGAATGATTGTCTTGCTCAACGGCAACATTAAGCCGGATCCCCTTCATAAAGTCATAGGCTTCAAGCGTATTCCGAAAATCCTCAAAATGGTCTGCAGGAATACTCATTTGAGCATTAATTCCTTCATGGGCAACATAAATACGGCCCAGGGCATCAAGAGCATTCCAGGCTATAAATAATTCGTCGCGAAATTTTTTGGGATCTTCAATTTTGGCATACGCATAGAAAGACAATGTAAGGCGGTCCTTACCAGCTTCATCAATAAGTTGAGCTCTTTCTTCTGCGCTTAAGGTGTTATACAGTTGCATGCTATAAACGTTTTAAGTGAGAAAAATATTTTTGCAAAGATAAGCATTTTTACCATAAATACGGGAATCCTAACAAAGCATAGCCATAGACCACAAAAAAAACCGAACATAAGAACATCCGGAAATATTGTCTGCATTCTATTTAGTTTGTAACTTACGACTTATAATGGGTCTGTTTTCTTTAATATTTTTTTAATTTTTGTTAACTATGACATTAACAATTATGACATAATGTATAAAATGACACAATACCCGTTAAATTTTAGTTAAAATTGAAACATAGCATACTAATTGCTTACTTATTTAACATTAAATTTGTTTACTCTAAAACAAAAAAAGAATATTATTAATAAACAAGAAAGATATACAATGAAGAGTACTTTAAAAAAACTATTACCATTTGCAGTAGTTGGAGTTGTTTCAGGAGCTACTACCGTTGGAGCAATACAATATTTAGGACACACTTCCAACAATGGAGATCAATCGTTTTTTACAGCCGCCGCCCCTACCGCATCTTTTGCAGGAATGAATACAGGCGCCGTAGGCGATGACTTCGTGAAAGCAGCGAAAACAACCGTTCCTGCTGTAGTTACTATTAAAAATTATCAAAGCAGAACATCAAGCAGAGCTTCTGAGCAGGATCTGTTCGACTTTTTCTTTGGAGATCCTTTCGGAGGAAGGGGACAGCAGAGACAAAAGCAACAGCAGGTTCCTGACAATATGCCATCGGGAATGGGATCCGGGGTCATTATTTCTCCTGACGGTTATATTATTTCCAATAACCACGTGGTGGCTGGAGCCAATAAGCTGGAGGTGGTTCTGAGCAATAAAAAATCATACATTGCCACTTTGGTGGGAACTGACCCAAACACAGATATTTCTTTACTGAAGATTGAGGAAAAAGGACTTCCTTATCTCAACTTTGCCAACTCAGACAATATTGAGGTAGGACAATGGGTGCTCGCTGTAGGAAATCCACTGGGATTAAATTCTACCGTAACAGCCGGTATCGTTTCTGCTAAAGGAAGAGGTATTGGTATTTTAGGAAGCCAGGGAAAAGCCGCTAACCCTATTGAAAGTTTTATCCAGACGGACGCGGCGATTAATCCGGGTAACTCAGGAGGAGCATTGGTCAATACAAATGGAGACCTTATCGGTATCAATTCTGCCATCCAGTCTACGACAGGATACTATCAGGGATACGGATTTGCAGTTCCGGCAAACCTAGCAAGAAAAATCGTTGAAGATATCAAGAAATTCGGTATTGTACAGAGAGGATTCCTTGGTGTACAGTCGTTAGACCTTTCCAATGATCAACTGGTAGCAGGATACAACAGACAATTCAAAACCAATCTTAAGGTAGGTTCCGGAGTTTATATTACGGGATTTGGAGAGAAAAGCGGCGCTGAAGATGCAGGTCTGAAAAAAGGAGACGTCATTACTAAAGTTGACAATTATGCCGTGACAGATTTTGCAGATCTTTCTATGTCTATCGGAAGTAAGCGTCCTGGAGATAAAGTTCAGGTAACTTACCTGAGAGATGGTAAGGAAAACACCACAACGGTAACCCTTAAGGATCAGAAAGGCGGTACTTCAACAAAAACCAAAGCTGATCTTAGCGTGACCGAGAAAATCGGAGCGGAGTTTGATCCCCTTAATGAAAGATTCAAAACAGAATATGGTCTCACCAGCGGTGTGGTTGCCAAAAACGTTTCTGAAGGTAGTGAAATGGCAAAAATTGGAATCGTAGATAATTATATCATCATAGAGGTCAATGGTAAGCCCGTAAACTCCCAAAAAGATGTAGAGAAGATTCTTGACAGATACCAGGGTAATGTACAGGTGAAGTTTGTAGATGACTATGGAAGAATCTATACTAAGGGATTCAAAATGCCTTAATAAAAAATAAAGAAAGTTTTCAATACAAAAAACGCTGCAAATTTTGCAGCGTTTTTTTATTTATTTGGATTTGTTCATTTTCTCAGCAATTTCTTTCTTTTTGTTCCTTTCATAAATCACCTCTACAATCTTACCGCCAATCCATGAAAACGGAAAAAAGGTAAGGAAGATAGAGATCTTATAGAAAGTAGGATGATAAGGAAAGATGATCACATCCAGCATCGCAATGAAAAGCATGATGAACCCAATAAGGATAGCATATGCCACTTTAGCATATTTAACGATGATAGCGGTAGCCACACCCCCAACAGTAGTTCCCAGTCCGGAAATAAAGAGCAGGAAGCCAAAAAAGGCCTGATCATCCTTCATACTGAAAAGAAATCTCTGCCAGTGCTCAAACGGAGCAAAAGCTTCGAAAGTAACCCATTGCGGGAAAACCCTTATACCAAGAGTAATAATAAGCCCTGCGATACCAAGACCTACCAACACCGCAACTGTATTTCTTATAAAATTCATTAATCCTGATGTGCGATCATAGAGATTTCGATATCCACATTTTTAGGCAGGCAAGAAACCTGTACGGTTTCGCGTGCCGGATAGCTTTCTGCATCCAGATATGAAGCATAGATATCATTCATTACAGCAAAATCATCCATATTTTTAAGGAAGATCGTAGCCTTCACAACATTTTTAAAAGTCATTCCTGCTTCTGTAAGAATAGCCTCAAGGTTCTTCATTACCTGATGCGTTTCTTTTTCAATTCCCTCTACCAATTTACCAGTTGCAGGATCTACAGGAATCTGTCCGGAGATATACAATACTCCATTGGCCATATTAGCTTGTGAATAAGGCCCGATTGCTGCAGGTGCATTAACTGTGTTGATTATTTGTTTCATATGTGGATATTTATTTTTTTTTAGATCACCCCATCACCGTTGTTCTGTTATCTGCAAGCAGTGATGGCATCAGATTCAATCTGGTTGCAAATATAAAATTTATATTTTCAAATGCCAATCTGATATTAGAAAGGCGCATTAGGCTGGGTAAAGCTTCTGTCTTTGTACTTCAGGGCATCACTTAAGATATTGGCTTTGATCCCAATAAAGAAGTCATATACTTTATATTGTCCGAAAGGAACCCAGTTAAAGTTGATGGTAAAACTTCGCTGATCTCTTGAAAAACCTATTCTTGTATACGCCAGATCCTTAGTCACAAGGTCATAATGCGTACTTCCGTTGATGTTCCAGTAAGGAGTCAGTTTGATGCTACCGTCAAGACCTATGGATGCAATTTTGTTTCCAAACCTGCTCAATCCTTTGGAATATGCATAATTTGCATTGATATTTAATGTCCAGGCCTGATCAAAATGGGCATAGTTGTCATCATCAAAATAATAATTTTCATTACGGATTTCTCCTTTTGAAGCGTATTTTTTAGCATAGTCTGTTTTCTCTCCAAAAATTTCGCTGCTTAAAGGATAAGACATCTGAACATTGAATCCCTGCACGCTGAATCCTCCAAATTTTTCTGTTCTGATCCCAACATCCTGTCCAGGAAGAAACTCAATTTTATAAGGATCAAGAGAAAGGCTGGTGTTTACGGTAAGCTTGCTGTTGAAGAAAGACGACTGCCCGTTGATGGTAAAAATAGACCATGGGTGGGTTTTAGCCGCAAAGTTGTAGCTTCCTGAAAAGTTTAAAGATTCAAAAATTTTGATCTTCTTTACTCCTGTTGAGTCTTTTTTAGACTTCACTTTCATTTCTATATTATTCCCAACATTAAAGCCCAGGGCACCTACCATTCCGCTTGATGGGCTTCCTACGATTCCTCTTTCAAAAATAGAATAAGGAGTAAGAGCACCATTGGCATTGTAATAATTTTTGTAGTATCCGAAATTAGGACTTGAGAAATCCGGAGAATAGGTAAACCCGATGCTCGGGATCATCATGTGTCTTATAGCTTCAACAGTAGATCCTTTTTTAAATTTCATCATCCCGTATAGGGTTGTCTGAAGACTTGCTGTAGATGAAAACGTGGAATATCCTGCTACCTGCTTATTGATTTCGTCTACGGTAACGTTCTTTACAGGGTCATAATATCTGTTTAAAGTTTTTGTCGTTAATGCATTGTCAATATTGGCACTTAGACTGAAAGTAAAATATTTGGCCAGTGTGGTATTGGTAGCCAGGGCGATATTGTTTTTAAGTCCCGTCTGCATTTTGTCCCACATTTCTTTTTTGAACAACTCATTTTCCTGGGTATTGACAAAGTTGGTCAGGTTGAAACCCGTATTTACTGTAATATTTTCAAGTAACCCCTGTCTTACTCCTGTTTTGGATTTGAACAGGTAAAACTGATTGATCGCCACATTCATCTGTGGAAGACGAAGATCTGCCAGTCCTGTTGCAAAGTTCTGGGAATAAGAGGCTGTCCCTGTAATGGTTACCGGAAGCTTCAGAAATCTTTTGGTAAGGGTTACCGTGGAATTCTGCTGGGTATTCAGTACATTCTGGTTGAAGATGTAATTGTTGTTCAGCGGATTGTTGTAGAACTTGGTACTTACAATATCTACAGAAGCACTGAAGGTAAGGAACGGATTTGCTTTTGCGTCCTGAGAGTGTGTCCAGTTGATTCTGTAGGTACTGTTTCTTGTATAATCATCTAAGCCTTTAATTCCTCTTACCATGGTTCCGACATCAGCCGTAAAGTTTCCGGAATACCGGTATTTCTTCTGATAATTCATCTGCGGACGGAGGTTCCAGCTTCCCTTGGTATAAATATCGGCCAGCACTTTAAGGTCAAAGTGTTCTCCGATCGGCTGGTAATATCCTATTCCGTTAAGAAAAAATCCTACGTCTTCCCTTTCACCGAAACTCGGGATCAGGATACCGGCAGCTCTTTTGTCTGAGAATGGTAAAATGGCAAAAGGCAGATAGAGGGGCGTGGGAACCTGTTCTATGAACATCTGAATAGGCCCTGTCACAATCTGGGATTTTGTTTTGGTTTTAATAAGCTTAATATTATAAGCCCTCATAAAGTAATCCGCAGCCGTATCTTTTTTCTTGATGAAATAATCATCCGTCGTATAATCCGCTTTTCTCATCGCGAATACCGAGTCGTTGTATTTTTTTGTTTTCTGTGCAATAATGACCCCTTCACTTTCTTCCGTTCTTGCATTGAAAGCAATGGCCTGTTTGGTCTTTGTATTATAGCTGAATTCGTTGGTTTCGTATTTCTTACCGGCCTGGGTGGTAATAACTGGCTCGATGATTTTCCCCAGGGAATCCTGTTTTCCTCTGGCGTAGATCAGGCTTTTGTTATCATCAATGGAGATATAATCTGCATCAATCTGCATATCCTGATATTTTACCTGCGCATTCTTGTTAAGGAATGTCATTTTTTTGGGAATATCTCTTCTCTGATCGTCTGCTTTTGTGCGGAGTACGTCATCTAAAGCTTCTTTCTTTACAACTATGGTATCCTTTTTGGAAATAGTATCATTAACCACATTTTTAGGCAATTTTTCAGGAGTTTTCTGTGCTAAAAAATTGTTAAAAATTAGGATAATTAAAATTTGTAATATATTTTTGAGGACGGTTTTGGCCAATTTTATTATATATAATTAAGGCCCAAAATTAATATAATTTTTATAACTGTAAGATGCACAAACAAAATTTTAAAATAATTTTATCATTTCTCCTTATCCTTATCAGCAACTTTATTTTCTCCCAAAAGAAGTTCATTATCGTTCTGGACGCGGGACATGGAGGAAGTGACCATGGAGCCAACAGGACGTATTCCGATATCGGAAGGGTGGCAGAAAAAGATATTACGCTGTCCATAACTTTAAAAGTAGGGGCAATGCTTGAAAAAAACAGAGATTTCAAAGTAATTTACACGCGTAAATTTGATGAATATCCCTCTCTATCGGATAGAACCAACCTTGCCAACCGAAGCAAAGCAGACCTGTTTGTATCGATTCACTGTAACTCTTCAGCAAGACCTACCGCCTATGGTACGGAGACCTACGTACAGGGACCTAACCAGAATAACGAAAACCTTGAGGTGGCCAAAAGGGAAAATGACGTGATTTTCCTTGATGAAAAAGATAAGCAGATCTTCGGATCTTATAACCCAGACTCTCCGGAATCGCTGATCGCCCTGAAGCTTCAGCAAAGTAAATATCTGGAATCAAGTCTTCTGCTGGGCGGACTGGTAGAGGATAATTTTGTGAACAAGGATAAAAGATTCTCCAGAGGAGTATTCCAGAAAAACCTTCACGTCCTTCGTATGAATGCCATGCCTTCTGTATTGATAGAAACAGGATTCATCAATCATCCTGAAGAAAGCCACTATATTGCTTCGGACAGAGGTCAGAATGAAATTGCTGAAAGTATTTATACCGCTGTTATTGATTACAAAAAAGCAATCGACAGAAAAACGGGCGGGGCCATTGCGATCAGAAAACAGGAACCTGAAAAACCAGCTGAAGTACCTTTGAAAAATGATTTCAGAATATTGCTGATGAGCTCTCCTACAAAATATACTGAAAATGATCCTGCACTGAAGGGGTTAAATTACGTTCTTACCATCAAAGAGAACGGCCAGTACAAGTATTACTATGCGGTAACGAATATGGCTTCTGTAAGGGATATTAACCTTAAGTCTGCAAAAGATGCCGGATTCCGGAATGCCTTTGCGGTAGGTTTCATGCCTAACCAACGCATCAATATGGGTTATTACACGATTGAAGTATATGCGGGTGAGAAGCTGAACGGCAATTCTTATATCCTCCAGAACCTTAAAGATGTGGAACGAAATAAAGACAGCGGAGTGTTCTACTACACCTATGGAAAAGTATATACTTTGGAAGATGCGGTGAAACTTCAAAAAGAGCTTGAATCTAAAGGGGTGAAAAACACCGTCATACAAAAAGTCTATAAATAATTTAAAAAAATAATTTTGAAGTTTAAAAGTTAATTATTACTTTTGCAACCTCAAAATTTGGCCTATTCGTCTAGTGGTTAGGACTCAAGATTTTCATTCTTGCAACAGGGGTTCGATTCCCCTATAGGCTACCAAATTTGATATCATGCCGGATTTAAAAATACAAGAAGCGAAATTGCTCTTTAAGAAAATCCACTCTAACCCAAAAAGTTACGATTTACAAATCAATGAAGACGGGATTACAGGCAGGGATGATAAGATAAGTTTCAGGCTTTACAGGACTGGAGAGAGGGTTGCTTTTGAAGTAACAATAGATGGACTCACTTTCACCAATACGACTGGAGAATGGAACAATGCGATGATTATGTTGGGAAACACAATCAAAAAAATAGAGAAAGAACAGGAAAATAAAAAAATAGAACAAGCAATAGATAAACTTAGAAAATACCTGTCAGAAGAAATTTAAAATTTTTTAAAATTTAATTTGGTAGTTTAAAAAAAAGTTTATAATTTTGCACTCACATTTGAACGATATGGCAAATCATAAATCAGCACTAAAGAGAATTAGACAAAACGAAACTAGAAGACTTCGTAATAGATATTATCACAAGACTGCTAGAACAGCATTGAAAGCCTTAAGAAATGAGGAAAACAAAGCTGCTGCGACAGAGCAACTGCCAAAAGTTATCGCTTTATTGGATAAATTAGCTAAGAAAAATATTATCCACAAAAACAAAGCGGCTAACTTGAAAAGCAAATTGACAAAACACGTTAATAAATTAGCGTAATACTATAGTAGGCCCGTTCGTCTATCGGTTAGGACCTCAGATTTTCATTCTGGTAAGAGGGGTTCGATTCCCCTACGGGCTACAAAGTTAAGAGTTGATACTTATAAAAACAAAAACTAACACATTACTTCGGTAGTGGAAGATAGAGGGCCCGTTCGTCTATCGGTTAGGACCTCAGATTTTCATTCTGGTAAGAGGGGTTCGATTCCCCTACGGGCTACCAAAAAAGGACTTTTTATAAGGTCCTTTTTTTTTGCGTTTATATATGTTGAAACAGAGGACTTAGACTCCAGGGATCAATTTCCAAACTCGCATGGATTCAACATTGACTGAAAGCCGATTAGAAAAAAGCCCGCTGAAAAATATACTTAAACATCTGTGGAAATTTGGGCCATCTACCATTATTTTTACTTATATATTAAAATCGAAAATCATCTCCTCATTCGATGATTGTTATTTCTACGGAGTCAAACAGTGATTGGTGTACAATCCCAATATTATTTTTTATATCACATTAACGCAAGCTTTTGCAGGGCCCCTCAACTTTTGCGACTGCTCCGGGAAAATGGATCAGTATTCATAAAAATATCACTACTAATAGAAATATTATTTTCTCCTTTTACCATTAATGCTTAAATTTGGTGAAAACTATTTAAACATTAATAACATGAAATTTAATTTACTCTCGAGAACTCCGCTTTCATTCCGAAAAGCTGTAATCGCCTTTTTATTGATTTCAGGGAACACTTTATTATTTGCGCAGAGCAGAATTTATGCGCATGCTCAAAATTCCGGAGTCTTTGGGGTAGCCTGCCTTGGCTGTCGTGTCGATAATCCTCAGAATGCAATCGGAGACAATGAAGATGATTATTCTACCCTGGTTCTTGGAACCGTACTCCTGGGAGGAATTCAACAAACACTTACTTTTCCGGATCTGAGATCTGATACCAGACTGGTCGTGGGGATTGGAACGGATAACATTCCTCTGTCTGTACAATTGTTAAGCGGTGTCACCCTTGAAACAATGAATGGTGGTTCTTCCAACAATGACCGCCGAACAGTGGATGTAAGTCTTCTGAAACTGGGCGCTACTCCCAACCGCGGAACTGTAGAATTTAAACCGGAAAAACCATATGACGGTATTAGGATAGGACTGACTGGCGGGGTGCTGAGCCTTGGCGGCGGATTCCGTATTTATTACGCCTATCAGGATCCCCTGATTACTTTAAAAGCTCACAGCCAGGACGGACAGGTGACTCTTGAGGCCAATATTCCTTTGGAAGGGGCTGAAGTGGCTCTTACCAATACATCAGGCAAAGAAGTTTACCGTTCTACGTTGAGATCAAAGACTTTCGACGCCAAGCAGCCCGAAGGCATTTACATGATCACGGTTCAGACGAAAGAAGGAAAAATGTATTCAAAAAAAATTATTGTTAAATAAATGATACCTCCGAAGCCGGCAGATTTGAAATCTGCCGGCTTTTTTGTTTCTAAAGAAGTGATCATTACTTTTTATATTAACTAAAAGTTAAAACTTATCATTTATATAATACAATCTTACTCATATCACTAATAATTGAAATAAATTTACCAACATAATCATATTATATGTAAATTTACATAAAACTAGAAACCTTAAAATTTCACATATGAAAACCAATTTATCAGTGAGACAGCGTGCCCTTAAAGCGGCCGTGTCAGCTTTGTTCCTGTTCCTAATGAGCTCATTATCGAATGCTCAAATTGTAAAAACGTATGCAAGCAGCCAGATCAGCCAGGTCTATGGTATCTGTATTGCCTGTGGCGTATTGAATCCCATGAATGCTGTGGGTAGCAATGAAGATGACTATTCTACCTTACAGGTTTCTGTAGGTCTTTTGGCAAGGACTGAACAGACCTTAATCTTTCCCACCTCCAATATTGTGGCCAATACCAATAAACTTGTTATCGGAATCGGCTCCAATGGGACTCCGCTAACGGTTCAGCTGCTGGGAGGTGTATCTATTGAAACATTCAATGGAGATGTTTCGAACAATGACTATCAGAATCTGACCAATAAGATCCTTCAGCTAGGCGGTACAGACACCAGCAAAGGAGAGATTGAACTTACGATGAATATCCCTTTCGACCGTGTAAAGATCAACGTCAATTCCGGTGTGCTGAATCTGGGTGGGGAACTGAGAGTATATTATGCTTACCAGTATAAAGATCCATTCATCAGTTTTATGGCCCACAGCAAAGACGGACAGATTACCCTGGATAAGAATATTCCTGTGGACGGTGCTGAAGTTACGCTTACCAATACTTCAGGTAAGGAAGTTTACCGTACGAAGCTTACATCCAATACCTTTGGAACCCAGCAGCCTCAGGGGATGTACATCATGAATATTACAACAAAAGAAGGAAAAACGTATTCCCGAAAAATCATGATTAAATAAAAAATAAGTAATGCAACAAAACCGGCAGGCCTTTGGGCCTGCCGGTTTTATTTTATCCCTGCTGTACAGGAAGGTCTTCTGCAACTGTTTTATGTTTTCAAAAGCAGGTAATACGATCATGATCTACGGTCTTCTTACGCAGAATTTATCTGATCCGGATTTAAAAAAATCCCGGCCAATAGATGGCCGGGATAAGATGAGACAAAAACAGCAATACTGAATTTACTTTTTAATCAGTTTTTGCTGATATACTGCTTTATCTGTTGTTGCCTTCAGGATATACATTCCTTTTGGAAGGGCACTTACATTGATCTGTCCGTTTGTGAACTGTTTATTTACCAATTTACCAGAAGCATCATATATCATAATGCTGCCTATCTTCTCCGGCGTTTTGATATACAGAATATCAGTAACCGGGTTCGGATAAATACCAAATTCAAGCTTCTTCACTTCACCTGTGGCTAAAGTAGAACCAAGACTATTGACAGTAAGTGCCTTTTCGACTACTTTACCATTTGAGTTGAAGCTGATCACTACCTCAGCAACCCCTGATGCAATAGGAGTAAGAACCAACTCTTCGTCAGCATTAATTTCAGCAGAAACCACGGAAGGATTGCTGTTAGACTTCACAGATTTTACAATGGAAGCTCCAAAACTGTCCGCATCGGAAACCATTGTTTTAAGGTCGATGGTTGTCACTCCGGACGCTGTCAACTGTGTCGGGAAGGTATTGCTTACCGTTGGAGCTGTATTATCCGGGAATACAGCCAGAGCAGGAAACCAATAATAATCATTCAGCGTTTTGGTATTAATAAGGGTTCCACCTGCGTTATAGGTATGGATCCAGTTTTTCTGATAATGTGCTCCATATCCACTTTCTGTAGTATTCAGAATAAGATTTCCCGTAGCTGGATTTACACGTAAGGCGGCTCCATAAGGAATTTGCTTATAGGTTCCCGTCTGCCCCGGAAGGGTGATGAAAGCCTCATTAAATACTTTAGTGGTTACATTAAACTTAACGATCTGATTTCCGGCATTAAACCCGCTTCCGGCCTTGATCCAGTATAGGGTATTTTCTGTATTACTCGCTGTAAAGCTTCCTGCATTCCATGCTCCCCAGGAATCTGCATAGGTTGAACTCGGAATGTTATAATACTGCACTGCAAAAGTCGTAGGATTGATAAGGGCTAATTTCTGATTCTGAATAGCCCACACACTTCCGTCTTTTGCCTGTGTAATAGAACTGAAAGCACCGGCAATGGTACTCACTACGGTATCGGTGGCCGGGTCAATTACCAAAATTCCCGCAGTTTGTTTTACGGCAAATACATATTTTGAGGTACGGATCATATTACCGATTTGTCCGGAATACTGGCTTCCGCCGCCTGTTCCTGCAATGAGGTTACCTACCTGCATGTTATCAATATTGAAAAGATAGATTCCATTAGATGCACCGATGTAGCCTTTGTGCTGATTCACCCCAAGGAATGACCTTCCGTCTCCCCCACCGATATTATTAAATGTCGCAATTTTCTTCATGGTCTTTGCATTGGCTACCACCAGCCTTCCTCCCGGCGTATATTGTGTATCTCCTCCGTCAGCAGCCTGCTTGGAAACAAAGTAAAATTTGTCACCATAAATTGTTCCGTATTGGGTGGTTGCTCCGAAAGCATGGTTGTTATTTGCGTTGCTGTATACACGGTAACTGATCGGTCCATTATCATCAATGAAATTTACCGAGCCGTTCGTATGCCCGAACCACTCTTCATTCACCATGAAAAATCCATTGGTAAAGTTGGTAGAAGTTACATACGGTGACACCGGTGTAAGTGTGGAAGAAATCGGAAAGGACCCGGACATCGGACTATAGTTCCAAACATCCCATGAGCCATTCTGAAGGACTCTGGAAGTAGCACCAACTCCTGAAAACCCGAAGTCAGCATCTGTAGGATCTTTCACCCAATAGGACCAGAAACCATTGTACCATCCGGACTTCCAGTGGTCATTTGTATCCTGGGCAGTATAATCGTCAAAATCATACTGTGCCGTGTTTACAATTCCATCAACGGGATACAGCGGATACGTTGTATTACCGCTTTTGATTAAAGCATTGGAATTCTGGCCGTTCAGGTCAAACCCCATCCCACCGATGGCTGTTCCGAACTGAGTGCCCTGATACAGCAGGGTAAAAAATCGGTGATCTGCTTTTGCAATGGCCTTCATCATGTCTTCACCCGTCGCATTTCCATTCCATCTGAATCCCCAAACGAGAGCATCAGGATTTTTACTATCATTCCACTGAACAACGAATGCTGCCTGATTGGAACCTGTTCCTACCCAATACTGGATATCAGAAAAACTGATTGTTGTGGTCGTATTGGAGGTGTTGAGCTGTGTATTCCCGGAAAGATCATTTCGGGGCACACCCTGTACTTTTATCTGGGCATTGGTGAACAATGCAAACAGAAAAAGCATGTTAAAAAGATAAAACTTTTTCATTTTCTATTAATTAAATATTTCAGTTGATTATTTCTTAAAATGTAAATCATACGCTCCTGCAACTTCTGTAGAAACTTCACCCAGCCATCCTGCTTCCTGATTGATTCCTGTGTATACCTTCACAAAGTCAATCCCCGGAAGCTTTACATATTTTCCGTTTTGATCCACTGCCCAGGAAATATCAATATTGGAGGCTTCATCATTATTGGGTGCATTATCGGCATATCCGAATTCGTACGATTTACCTACCCAATAGGTTCCTGTTCCGCTCTGATCATAAAAATTATCTTTCAGCCTGGTTCCGGTAAAGCCATAAGAGGCATCCGAGAACCATAACGGATAATAGCTTTGCGAATGGAAGGTATTTTTTGTTTTGAATCCGGTATTCCCCAGATTATCCTGCCACCTGATATACTCTATATCCGTCTGCCAGTTTTCAGTTCCGGGTACGGGAGCTTTATTTTCATTAGGTTTAAAGTAAGTGATACTGTAATTCTTTACGGTCGTATTTTTAAAGTATTCACTTCCTGCAATCTCATACCACTCGTTATCATCAGGCTTTCCGTTTTTGTTCCTGTCGTAGGCAACCATAATAATACCTGGCTCGCAGTTTCCTGACCGGGGATCATTGGCAGCATTTCCAAAAAAAGCATTTCCAAGGATCTTAAAGTCCCGTCCGTCAAAATTGGGAATGGTGTGGTCAAAACCAAATACCACATAGCCTCCGAAGCCACCAAGGCTTAACATTGTAGAATTGGAACCCACCAGGGAGCCGTTTGCTTTCTGAAGCATTTCTGCCGCAGTATTTCCCTGATCATATTCAGGGATTTCGTTCATGAACTGCCCAACTGCCGGCCGAAAGTCAAAGACTTTGGCAATATATTTACTCAATGTTCCGGTTTCTTTGGTGACTACAATTTTTGAATGATACACTTTATCATTGCCCTTACTTCCGATCTTCAATGTCAGCGGATATGTAGCAGCCTTGGTGCTTATAAATTCCAGTTCGCCACTTTGGGAGATGATAGAATCGTTAATGCTCCATGAAACAGCCCCGGAAGTATTGGTGGGAATACTCAGCACCCGGAAGCGTTCGATAGTATAAGATTCATCCAATCCTTTAAAAGGAGGTTCCGTCACCTCGGCGGGGGAATCGTCATCATGCGTACATGAGGCTATCATTCCTGCGAACAGAAGTGATACAAGCCCGGTCGTTAAATAATTGATCGATTTTCTATTCATATGATCAGTTTTGTTATTTGTATAAAAAAGCAAAATGGGCAGGAATGTTTCCGCCTTCGGTTTTCCATTTAAAGTGCCCGTTTTTATCGAAGCAGTATACAAACCCCATCGATACATAGTTTCTGGCATCTGTAATATAAATGTCTTCGGTAATAGGATTTACGGCAATCCCGTAGGGGGTTTTAATAATGGATTCATACTCCTTGTCCACAATTTTGTTGGAAATGATCTGCTCAGTCTTCACATCTATGATTCCAAATGTTTTTACATAGGAATGGGTATTATAATTGAATTCGTTTCCGTAGTAATACAACTTATCATTTACAATGGTCATTTCACTGACTGCCAGATGAAAATCCTTTTTGATAACCCCTGTTGCGGCATCTACCAGATACAGATTGGAAGGAACGTCATAGTAATCACCTCTTGAGCTCACATACAGATCTCCGTAATTGTCCTTTTTAAGACGATGCAGATTAATCGCGACGTCAATCTTTTTCTTTTCTGTAAAACTATTGAGGTCTATGACAGAAACGGTTCGGTCATAGTTCGGAACCATATATCCTCCGGAATTGGCAACAAACAATTGATCACCCACAATTTCCATTTCTTCGGGTTGGTATCCCACTGTTACATTGCGTTTGATGGACAGTGATACCGTATCTATCTCTGCTACTTTCCCTTTAGGAGCTAACGGGTTGATATCTACGGGGCCTGCATAGCTGCTGGCATAGGCTTTTCCATCTTTAAATGTCATGTATCTGCAGTTCTGTAGATAAATAGACTTAAGATGTTTGGCTGTTTTTGCATCAAGAACTTCAATGGTATTGGAAACATTGACCACGATATACAGTTTACTGCCATAGATCTTGATATCATTTCCCACGTCTCCCAGTTCTTTTAAAACATCAGGATTGATCTCAGAAAAGATATTCCTGTAGTAGGTCCCTTTGGTATAATCAAAAAAGTCAAGGGTGCATTTGTTGCTTCCCATATTGCCTTCATTCAGTACATAAAATCCTTTGATGGCCGTATTTTCTATTGGGGTAAGTCCCTCTTCGACCTCCATAGGGATGAGGATTTCATCCGTACGGCAGGAAACAAGAGCAGCCAAAACAAAAAACAGGAAACAGATATTTAGCGTTCTCATAAGTTAAAGTTTAAAGTAAGTCTGAAGTTTCTCCCGGGCATGGGATAGTTTTTCACCACGTCATAATACTGGTTAAAAATATTGTTCATTTCGAGGTTGATTTTAAAGGGATGTCCAGCCAGGCTAAGTTTTCTCTGAACCGAAAGATCATGGGTGTACCAGGGCTGAATAGAATTGTACTTAATATTATCCAGCTGGGCATCATAGCGTTTTCCGACGTAAATCATGCTGTAGTTGAAACTCCAGTCTTTATAATCAGCCATTAAAGTAAATGAACCGCTATGCCATGGGGTATAGGGGATTTGCTGTCCATAAAAAGTTTCGGTTTCCCCTTCGTTCACTGTTTTATCTTTTGCACTCTGGTAGGTATAAGACAATAATGGCTTAACCTTAACCTTTCCCACCATCATTTCGGTCTGAACATTTACATCGGCGCCAATGATTTCAACCTTTCCGAGATTTAGCATCATCCAGCGAAACATATTGGTGGTAGGCACAGCAACAATCTTATCCTCTACCCTGTTGTAATATCCGTCTAATTTTACATAAAGCCCCTTAAACCATGAACGGTCGTATTTTTTCTGATAGGTAAATCCTATGTCATACTGATGGGTAAATTCCGGTTTCAGATAGGTGTTTCCCACGCTGGTATAATACAGGTCATTAAAGGTTGGCAATCTGAAAATATTTTTATAAAAAGCTCTAAGGGTTAGTTCCGGTATTGCAGCAGGCTGATAACTCATAAAAAAGGCCGGTGTCCATTCTCTTCTGTCATCCGGTCTTTTATTCTTTTCAACCTCTTCAAAGGTAAAAGTCCCCAAAAGGCTTCCTAAAAACTTAAACCGGTTCCATTGATAAGTTGTAGCCAATGCAACCAGGGTAGTATAGCGCGTAGGGTAAGAAAAATTATACAAATTAGCATCCAGGTTATTGTACTGAAAGTCGCCACTGAGACTCACGTCCCAATTGGGCGTAATCGAATATAGGTTGGAAGAGGAGAGATAAACCTCCCGTTGAATATATGTATTTGTTGCAGGCATTGCAGACTGTGACAATACCGTATCGTTAAAATAGGTGTAATCATAAGCAAATTTTGCCTTCAGCTGGGTTTCAAGTTTTGGAAACAGCTTTTTTCGGAAATTGGCCTGTACAAAATAGTTTTCATCGAGCATTCTTGCCCCTCTTGCTTTAAAGCGGAATTTCACGATAGGGGCCGGAATACCACGGTCTGAAATATATCCATACCCACGTACATTCCAACTTCCGTTGTTTAAAGTCCCGTTAACGGACGTTTCGAAACGCTTTGCCTTAATATCGGAATCATATCTTTTGGAAATGGTATCGGCAGCCGTTGTCCCATTAGGGTATTTCCGGCCATAATGAAACCTGTAAAGACCGTCACTCTGGAGAAATTCTGCACTGAAACTTGCAGCAATCCTTTTTGAGATCTTTTGCTCCAACCGGAATGAAGAATTAAACAAATCAATGGAAGCACTTTTGGCTCTTAGCACAAGATTGGTTTTCCTGTTTCCGGTGAATACCGGTGTCTTAGGCTGCAGATAAATAGAGCCTGAAGACCCAAAGTCTTTGGCAGGCTGAAAAATTTCACTTTTCTGCCCGTTGTACAGTGAAATTTCTTCAAGGTCATCCAGAGAATACCTTCCTAAATCCACCAGCCCATTCTGAGCATTCCCGAGCTGGATGCCATCATAGAAAACACCGACATGCTGGCTTCCCATACTCCGGATATTAACGGTCTTCAAACCTCCCATTCCCCCGTAGTCTTTGATCTGGACTCCTGAAAAATAACGTAATGCATCGGCAACTGAGTGGCTGTTCAGCCGTTCAAGTTCTTCGCCTTGCAAAACCTGAGCAGGAAGAATCTCTTTAAAATTCTTTTTATAAATATTGACCGTCTTTATGGTTTCTTTCCTAATACTGTCTTTTTTCCCGCTTTGAGAAAACAGGAATTGTGAGGTTAACACGAATACCGTGAAAACAATTGTATGAAATTGAAATGTAGTCAGTTTTGCCACCATTAGCTCATTCAGGATAATGATGACGCTAA
This sequence comes from Chryseobacterium pennipullorum, assembly GCF_003384725.1. Classification (GTDB taxonomy): domain Bacteria; phylum Bacteroidota; class Bacteroidia; order Flavobacteriales; family Weeksellaceae; genus Chryseobacterium; species Chryseobacterium pennipullorum. The sequence continues at coordinate 280,441 of NZ_QNVV01000003.1, read as the reverse complement.
TGGATGTAAGAAAGCAACGACAAAGCACAGTGATCACTGTACACTATCATTGTTGTCCTAAGCTTTATTCCACGAAAGCGTCAAACGTTAAATTGATCTGGCAGGTCTTCTGACTTACTCCGTTTTTGAAATCCTTCCCATTATAAAACAGTGGATATATTCTTCAAAAACTTTGATGTGGAGCTTACAGCAGCGGGTCTGTCCCGGATTTTCACCGGATTCCCTTTTAAAAGCTTTTTATGGCTCACCAAATTCCGGCAAAGATAGAAAATTCCGGTCAGATACAACACCCTACAGAACAAAATGATTATCAAATGGATAAATAAAAAAATCCCGTTACATTCGTAACAGGATCTTTCATCAGTTTTAGCACCGAATATTGGGTAGCTTTGCGGTCTGATCAGCAGTGTGAAAATAAAGCTTTTTATCGTGATTATTTACGTATAAAATCAGGATCACTCAAAGTTTTCATGAACGTAATAAGGTTCGTTTTTTCTTTTTCGGTCAAGGGAATCCGATTTCCATTTTTCTTAAAAACAGGGTCGAGATGCTCACTGTCTATAACGCCTTTGTCAAAGTAATCAAGAACGGCTCTGAGTGTCGCGAACTGGCCGAAGCTACCGTATGGAGCTGTATATTCCACATTTCTTAGAGAAGGAACCCGAAAGCTCATATAATCTTTTGGAATACCGGTCACTCTTCCCCGCCCTGCTTCATTGGTATCCGGATTCAAAGGAAATCCTATATTCCGGAAACTCTGGTCGGTAAACAGTTCTGTACTGTGACAGCCTGCACATTTTTGCTGAAAAGTCTGATAGCCCTGAGCTTCAGCTTCGGTAAAAGCCATCCCCTCATTTCTTTTGACCTTATCATACTTTGTATCAGCAGAAATCAACGTGTACTCATATTGGGCAATACTCTTATAGATTCTTTCAGGAGTAATACTTCCGTCACCAAATGCCTTTATGAATAAGTCCCTGTAAAAAAGATCATCCTTGATTTTCCCAATAACTTCAAGAATAGATGAGCCCATTTCTTCATGGGTAATAATAGGAACCAGCGGCTGTTTCTCCAATTGAAGAATATTTCCGTCCCAATTGTAAAATTTCATAAAGGCCATGTTCTGGATAGGAGGCGTATTTCGCAGACCTATCCTGCCCTGTATGCCTACCGCCTGAGCCTTATGGTCAGCAAAGGCATTGTCCTGGATATGACAGCTGGAACACGAAACCGTATTATCCGCGCTAAACCTCTTATCATGAAACAGTTTTTCTCCCAGCTCAACACCATATTTCGTAGGCCTGTTAGAAGTCACCGAAGAATTTAGTTCTGGAAAACGCATCGGAATACGGAGTGTAATCTCAGGATTATCAGTAGAAACAGGTTCGTAATAATCATTATTACAAGAGATAAGCAATAACGAAACCACCACCATACACCATCTTTTTTTCATTTTAAAAAGTATATATACTGATCGTTGGAATAAACTCCCCTTAATTCTCAACATTATGTATTGAAAACATTCCTGAAACATCATTTGACCCATTGCCACCAAGGTTATCAACAAATTTCACCATCTGGTTGGCAGTATGAATGTTGGGCGTTGCATTTCCGTCCATTCCTGTTCCGGAAGTTAATACGATTGTATTTATTTTCCCGGTCAGCAGTTTATCAAAATCTGCTTTAATGGTAATCTTAGGCGCTTTGTTATCAACGATTGCAGTCTTAGGAAGATCTAAGGTGATATCTCTGTACGCATCCACTCCCTGTGTATAATTACCTTCTGACCCTTTGATGGTACTTCCGGTATGGATAGACATCTGTTTGTGGTCCGTCCCATAGAATCCTTCAATTTTTGTGAAGCGGTAGCCTGCTCCCCACTCCCACATCATCTGGGTATCATTGGATCCTGCAGTGGCATAAAACTTCGGAAATCTTACCTGGTCCAGGACATTCAGTTCTTTCTTCACTCCTAAACCAAATCTTATCTTTTTGTATTCCCCGGCTGGTATATTACTCAAAATATACTGAAGGGTCTCCGGTTTGGACTGATCTATGACGGTAGCGCCCTGATCCAGATCATTAATTTTATAAGGAACCTCATTACCGTCTGTTTTGATAAGGCGGATATTACTGATTACATATTTCAATTCCGAAAAGTGATGAACCTGACCTTCTGCAGAAATATTTGTAGTTGCTGTTCCCGATGCGGCATCTCCAAGGGCAATGGTCTTATTTTTAAATGTGTTATTGAATTCAAGAGTTACATGATTGGCAACAGGATTATCGTCGCCACTGTTTTGGCAGGAAATTACGCTCAATGAAAAAGCGGATATTAGCAGATATTGTTTTAAGTTTTGCATTGTAAAAATTTTAGTTGTTGTTTTAAATTAAAATAGTGTGATCTTTAAAAACTGATTTTCAAAGAGGTAAAAATATTACGCCCCATTCTGGGAATATTTCCCCAGTCCGCATAAGTGCTATAATAGGCATTGAGCAGATTTTCTGATCCAATCTGGAAAACCGTCCGGAACTTACTGATCCTGAACGAATAATCCACAGATAAGTTCCAAAAAGCATAAGCCGGGGTCTGATCTTCTCCATATTCCGGGCTGTAATTGTTCTGGATAAAGTCTCCATTAACAGAAGTCTGAAATCCGAAATGACGGTAGTTAAAATGAACAGATGACTGATAACTCAAGGGACGGATAAAAGGTAAATTTTTTCCGTGATCATCTCTTCCCCGTGCATAGGTTAGAATACCTTTCCAATGAAGATCCTGCGTGATATGATAACCGGCATTAAGAGAAACGTTAAATAACGTTGCGTGGTCCAGCGATGTATATCCTTTTACCCCGACAGACTGATAATTCATCGGACTTCCCAGACTTAAGATCCTTCCAATAATATAATTTTGGATGTAAAAATAGTTGGCTTTTGCTTCAATAGTAAGTTTCGTATTCTTAAAACCAACGCCAGCATTGGTTTCATAGGAAATTTCATTTTTTAAGTCTGGATTCCCTATATAGTCATACCGATCAAAGCTGTTGTAGATATAATATCCATATCCTTCCGAAACAGAAGGAGCCCTATGGCCATACCCTGTCCCAAGAGAAAAATTAAAGTGCCCGGCTTCCCATTGATAACCGGCGTGTAAAGCTGGCAGGATTCTTATTTTTTCCTGTGGAGCTCCCGGATGAAAGATCCAGTTAAACTCAGCATATCTGGAATAATTATAGTTTAAGCCTAAAGACCCTCCTAAACTCAGCCGGCTTTGATTCGAGATTTCCCACACATTATTCATGGAAAGCCCGGTAAAACGTGTAGTAACCCAGGGCCAGCTGTAGGCAAACATCGTCCTGCTGCTTCGGTCCTGCGGATACATCCGCATCTCAGCAATGGATAAATTTTGGTAGAGGTTAAGCTGAACCTCCGAAGTATAGCGTTCTTTTTTCAGGTTTACATTGGAAACCAGCCCATAGGTAGTACTCCACCCCGGCATATCCATATGGACAAGATTTTCCGGACGTGTGGTGTCATCCATATAATGCTCTATGGTATTGAAGTAGATTTTTGTATCCCACGATTGTACCATCCCTTCTTTAAATAGCTTGTTATAGGAGGCTGAAGTAATCACCGCTCTTGAAAGCCATAAATCCATGGGTAAGGCAGGAAACCCAACATTCTTCGCCTGGTCGAACACAGCATCCACCTTCACAGAGGATAAAGGACCTGTCTTATAAGCAAGGCCAACTCCTGCATTGAACTTATTATATTGTGAATGGTTGACTTCAGCATTATGACCATCATAATAATTATCCGCCTTCCGAAAGCCTACGCTTCCATCGACCACCAATCTCCTGCTTGTATATGATATATTCCCAAGGTTAAAGAACTGTTTGTTGTTGGCTTCGAAACCGGTTTGATAGGCCCCATTCCATTTTTTCTCAAGAGTGAAAGAGCTGGCTTTTCGTTTCAAATCAATGCTTCCGGCAATCGTTGCCCCGTTTAAACTCCCGGCCTGGCCTGATTTTATATCAATCGAGGAAAGACTGTTGCTCTCCATATAGGAGGAAACCGGATCCATCTTGTCTGTACACGCCCCAAAAATATGCATGCCATCAATAGTAACCGCAGATCGCTCAGTACCCATGTTATTAAGTAACGGTTCCCAGGCGTACGCGCCGCGCTTTACAAAGCTGATTTGATCAGAAGCCGCCAGAAGCTCATCCACAGAAAGCGCCCTTTTCATTTTTCTTTCTAACTTCTTTTTATCTCCTCTTACCTCTACCTCATCTAAAAGGGCAATACTGTCCTTTGATATCTGTCTGTTCTGAGCATTCATCAAAAAACCCACAAAGACCAGAATTATTCCTGTATACTTCATAAATCAGAATAATGTATCAATAAAAAGCTCGCTCTTAGCCCCCGCTACACCTGGCGTAAAATCAGTAGAAACCTTAGTTCCTTTAATGATTTTTCCGTTCTGATTCAGCATGATGAAATTCAATGTCCAGTTTCCGGTCATGGTATAATTAACCACACCATGATACAGGCCGTCATCTCCCTGTACCAAATCCTTGTTATTAGGCGATGAATGATTGCCCATAGAAGGCTCCGGCATTCTGGGATCCAGCAGCAAGGTATAGCCTTTGACTTCTGAATACGAAAATTGCGAAGGGTCGGGAAAGCTGCCTCCCGGAGCCTGTGGCTTATTGTATTGATAGATCCCTGCCACCAGCTTATTCTCTGCGACATTTGGTTTCTGAGGAGATACAAGTGCAATAAAATACTGTCCGCCGTCATTTCCCGTGAACGAAGTCATATTGAGGTTTTTATTGATTTGTTCCTGTACCGTTACCTCCTTATCCAATTCATAGGTCTTTTGATTGACCTTGAAATTCAGGTACAGTTTCCAGCCTTGCATTGCATTACTTCTTTCAGTAAATACAGCATACCCTGAGTAATATTGACCGGTAGAATTATATTCCGGTTGATACCGATGGGGACATGAGGCCTTACTTCCATCAGCACTCGTAGCGACCGGCATGAAAGTAACGTCCGAGACATTTAGATATTCGCCGGTTTTTGCATTGACCACCTTCAGCCGGATTTCATTATATCCCTGATAGAAGGTTCCGTTCAATGCTTCAATACTTATTTTATAATCATCTTTACTTAAAGTAACGGCCTCCTTAAATTCATAATGTTCGGGAACGGCCGTATTGATTTCATTTTCATAATCTGTTTTGTCGAGCGTGCAGGAAACAACCGTCAACAGTAAACCCATTATGAAAAATTTATACATTTTCATTGTTGATTTTTTTTAGTTGTTGAGTACAATGGAAATACGTTGAACACTGAGCATTCAACACCTTACCAAGAAAAGGCACCAAAAGAGTTTATAACATTTAAGTTATTTTATAATTTTAACAGCAGACTGTTTTAGATGATACACAAGCTTTTTGAAAATGAGAGGTTTTCAAATTTGTGTACTTATATACATAGGTTTTTAAGCCTACTAAAGCCAGCTTAGATAAATTTTTGGTGAGTTTTCTATAAATGAATAATTAAAACTTAAAAAACCGGTGGTCTGAAAATGTGTTTGAGAAACAGAAAAGAATAGTCTGTTTCGTAAAAGAAGTTACCCCTGAAAAACGAGATTTTTTCATTGATGGCAACTTTGGTAATATCAGTCAGAATATAAATATCAAGAACTTTCTGCCCTGAATTTTTTAATTTATGAAATGGGTTAGCTTCTGTGTCACTGTTAGCTTTTGCCAGTTCTTTGCTGAGGTAGCACTTTCCGTTGCAGTGAAGTTCCGGTTTGCTTTTATTAACGCACAGCGTATTCACGATATAATTATAATTTACAGCATAGTCTGCCATAGGTATCAGAGGCCTGAACACCATATAACCAATAAAGACTATGCTGTAAAATAATTTCATGAACTTATTTTTTGCTTAAGGCAGCATCATATCTTTTGCTTACTTCTTTCCAGTTCAGCACATTCCAGATGGCAGAAAGATAGTCTGCTCTTTTGTTTTGATACTTTAAGTAATACGCATGTTCCCAAACGTCAATTCCCAGGATAGGGGTTCCTTTTTCTTCTACTACATCCATCAGCGGATTATCCTGATTAGGCGTTGAAGAAACGAAAAGCTTCCCGTTTTTATCTACAGAAAGCCAGGCCCACCCTGAACCGAAACGGTCAGCACCTGCTTTGCTCATTTTTTCTTTGAAAGCATCCATACTTCCGAAAGTTTCATTGATCGCTTTTGACAGTTTTGCCGATGGCTGGGTATTTTTCTCCGGAGTAAGAATCGTCCAGAAAAGCTCATGGTTATAATGTCCTCCGGCGTTATTCCTTACAGCAGGGCTTAATTTGGAAGTCTCGGAAAGGATTTTAATCAAATTTTCTTTTTCCTGCGGAGTTCCTGCAATCGCCTTATTCAGGTTACTGGCATAAGCCGCACCATGTTTTGAATAATGAATTTCCATAGTCTGGGCATCGATAGAACCCTCCAAGGCATTGTAAGCATACGGTAACGGAGTCTGCTTAAACTGAGCCAGTGTAAACTGAGCTGCAAAAACTGCACTTACAGCAGCTATTTTCAAAATCTTCATAATGTTTTGTTTTATGGTTGAACAATGTTTTCTATTAACTGGAAGATGGGAGATCAAGGCTGGTAGCACATTCACCTTCCAGCTTCCTTATTTCAATAATTTCTTAATATCTTCAATCAGGATCTCACGGTCCGGGTGATACTTTCCGGTTAATTTTGGTATTTTCCCGTCCGGATCTTCATAATTCAGCCCTGAATAATATAGGATTGGCATATTGTCCTTGTTGTACCTGCAACGGATATTCCCGTCCTGGTCAACCAGAGCGATCATTCCGCTGTGGTTCAGGCTTTCGCTTTCATCTTCTTTATCGCCAACGTAAATATTAAACTGATCGGCAAGGTTACCGATATATGTTCTGTCACCTGTTAAAAAATGCCAGTTAGAAGAAGTAGCACCAATTCTTTTTGCATGTTCTTTTAATGCCTCTGGTGTATCATTCTCAGGATCAATGCTTATTGAGACAATTCCAAAATCAGGATCATTGATCTGATTCTGAATGGCCTTCATATTGGTGTTCATTACCGGGCAGATCGTAGGGCATTTGCTGAAAAAAAATTCTACAAGATATACTTTTCCCAGCATATCCTTATTGGTTATTTTTTTACCGTTCTGGTCGGTCAGTTGAAAATCCGGAACCTTCATTACTGTATAAAGGTTCTTTTTAAAATATCCCATTCCCACACCAATTCCCAGGAAAAGCAGTGCGATCACCACAATCGGTACGATAACTTTGCTTTTGTTATTGGTTGTATTATTTCTGGGCATACTGTTCGGGATTTTTTTTGAATTCTTCTTTGCAATAGACACTGCAAAAACCATACGTTTTATTTTGATATACTGCTGTATCTTTTAGAAAACCAGCGGTTTTCATATGACAGATCGGGTCTTCTGTGTTCACAACCGTAATATTTTCTATATTCTTTCCTGAGGTATTCATATTCGTTTTATGCTTTACCTGGGGAGTTTCTTTTGCACATGACAGCAACGCTATTGACAGCAATGCGGCCAAAACAATTGGTATTTTCATTTTGATGTTAAATAAAGGTTAATAATAAGTAATCCATTGATGGCCACAGATTGAAACAGAGACAGTATTCAGTTTTATTCTGGAAGTTCGTCTTTATCACTCCTTAAAACTAAAACGGGTTATCAACCACACTGAAACCACCACTTATACATTTCCAAAACGATTGGTACACGATCCGGCATATCAAACGTCAGAGAAACAATAATGCTTCCGGACCATAAAACTAAAAATACAGTTTAGTAATCAGATTAAAGGAGGATGAAATATCCGTGAAAAATACTCTGAGGAATGTGCCGTCAAATAGCTTGAATCCGGAGATGCAGAAGTCAACTCCGCACTAAGCACGGCTGGAAAGGATAGAATATCATTAGAAAGAAAGACATCTAATCCTGCAATTTTTATCGTTTGAGAGGTGTTAGACTGTTTTTCAGTTTTGGCCAGCTCTTTTTCCACATAACATTTCCCTTTACAAGTGGACTGTGGTACATCTCTCTTTTCACAAAGATTCTTTACGATATACTCATAATTAACCGCATAATTCAACAGTGGCAAAACGGGTCGGATTGCAATGGTAAATATGATAAATATGGAAATCAATACTCTCAACGATTCATTTCTGTGTTACAAATATACTATTTCAAAACTATTCCCCGCTTCATTATGATGAATATCATTGAATGTTCTTTTTGATGGCAGAAATTGAATGCTCTCAATATGATGTATTACTTATTGGACATTGTGTCATACAAAACTGTTACCTATAAAAATAACATAACTGTACCTGTTGCCATACAATTATTATCCCGAAATTTGATTTGAAGACCTCCTCATGATCCAAATAAGAACAGCAGAAGCACACGATGCTCAACACATTGCCCTTCTGGGAAGGATAACTTTCACAGAAACATTCTCGGAATACTTCCGGGATAGCAAGGATTTATTTGATTATTATGAACAGACTTTCAATGTTGCCAAGATCAGGAAAAGTCTGCAGAACGAAAACAACAGATATTGGATTGCTTTCTGGAAAGATCTTCCTATCGGGTATGCGAAATTAAAAATTCACTCTCCTACGGAATTTATTACGGGCAATATGACTTCCCAGTTGCAAAAGATCTATGTACTGAAAGATTTTCTCGATAAAAAAGCAGGGAAGGCACTGATGGATGAGCTAATGGATTTTTTTACGACCTCTGAGCAGACTCATCTTTGGCTCTCAGTTTTGAATACCAACCGGAGAGCTCTGGACTTTTATGAGAGATATGGGTTTTCGAAAGTTGGAGAACATCAGTTCATAATAGGAAAAGAAGTGTTTGACTTTTTTGCCTTATCAATACAAAAAATTTAGTTCTTTATACATTTAATCTTGTTAATAAAAGCTCTCCCGGAATCTTCCGGGAGAGCTTTTTAAATATAATTTAGTTGTATGTATGATACAATGTACTGCAATTCATTGGCCATCTGCATTTCCTGCCTTTTTGGCTGCTTAGAACTTCATCCTCTGAATTCTCACCGCATTTAAAATAGCGATCAAGGCGACTCCGACATCAGCAAATACCGCTTCCCACATCGTCGCAAGACCTCCGGCCCCAAGGATTAAAACAATTGCTTTAACTACAAACGCCAGGATGATATTCTGCCAAACGATCTTTTTCGTCTTTTTACCAATATTGATTGCCATTGGGATCTTGCTTGGTTTATCATCCTGAATAACGACATCAGCAGTTTCGATGGTTGCGTCACTGCCGAGTCCTCCCATTGCAATACCTACGTCACTAAGAGCGACAACCGGCGCATCATTCACGCCATCACCCACAAAGGCTACCGTTTGGTTTTTGGCTTTGATCTCTTTTACTTTATTGACTTTATCTTCCGGCAGCAGATCTCCAAATGCGTTGTCAATACCCAATTGTTCCGCCACATATTGTACTACTGTACTTTTATCACCACTCAACATGGTTGCTTTCACATTCATTTTATGCAGATTGTCCACCGTAGCTTTTGCATCTTCCTTGATGCTGTCGGCAATGGTAATATATCCTGCGAACTTCTTATCGTAAGCCACTGCAATCACAGTGTATACAATATTGGCATGATTGATGTCATAGCGGATGTTGAATTTATCCATCAGTTTAAAGTTCCCTACCAGGAGTTCTTTTCCGTTGACGGTTGCCTTCAACCCATGTCCGGCTATTTCTTCTACGTTATCCAAAGGAATAGAATAGTTGATATCTCCTACGTAATTGTGAATGGCAGTAGCCACCGGGTGGGTACTTTTACTTTCCAGCACATTGACCATCTGAAGGATCTCATCCTTATTAAATTCCGGGGCAATACTTACTTCCTGCACTTTAAAAACACCTTCCGTCATCGTTCCGGTTTTGTCCATCACTACATTCTGTATTTCTGCAATAGCATCCAGGAAGTTACTTCCTTTAAATAAAATTCCGTTTCTGCTGGCAGCTCCTATTCCTCCGAAATATCCTAACGGAATGGAGATGACCAATGCACACGGACAGGAAATTACAAGGAAGATCAAAGCTCTGTACAGCCAGTCCCTGAACTGGTAATCACTCACAAAGAAATACGGAAGCAGACAGATCGCGATCGCCAGAAGCACCACAATCGGGGTGTACACTTTTGCGAATTTTCTAATGAATAATTCCGTAGGTGCTTTTTGAGCAGTTGCATTCTGAACAAGCTCTAATATTTTGCTTAGCTTGCTGTCTTCATATGCCGTATTTACTTGTACCAAAGCAATACTGTTCATATTAATCATTCCAGCTAAAACTACTTCGCCTTTATTCTTGGTATCCGGTTTACTTTCTCCCGTTAAAGCGGCCGTATTAAATGAAGCTGAATCTGACAGCAATTCGCCGTCCAGGGCTAATTTTTCACCTGGTTTCAACTGGATTACATCTCCTATCTTGGCTTCTTTTGCCTTAATTGTTTTAGGCTGGTTGTTATCCATGATGGTGACTTCGTCCGGGCGCTGATCCAATAAAGCTTTTATATTTCCTTTTGCTCTCGTCACAGCCATGGTCTGAAAAACTTCACCCACAGCGTAGAAAAGCATTACCGCTACTCCTTCGGGATATTCTCCAATGATAAATGCTCCGATTGTGGCGATACTCATCAGAAAAAATTCTGAAAAGACATCTCCCTTGATGATGCTTTTATAGGCATCTTTCAATACTGGGAGCCCTACCGGGATATATGCTGCCAGAAACCATACCAGACGTACCCATCCGGTAAACCATGTTTGTTTTATATAATTATCAAAAGCAATTCCCAATAAGAGGATCACAAAGGAGATGATCGCCGGCAGAAACATCTGAAAGACAGTCTGATCTCCGTTGTCATGAGAGTGGTCATGCCCATCATGATCATGTCCGTCACCTTCAGAGTGATTATGTTTTTTAGGTTGTCCTTTTTCGGGGGTTGTATTACAGCATTTTTCCATAACTGATATTTTTATACAAATATAAAGGTGAGACTTATGCAATGCTATTGCAAACTTTCGAGACAGTTTTCACAAATACCTTTGGCAAAGAGTCTTATTTCATCAATCCTGAAATTGGTTTGGATATTTTCAGGGAACGAAATATCTTCTTTGCAGGTCGTTTGCTTACAAATTTTACAATAGAAATGAAGATGCCAGTCTTTGTGCGTTTTTTCATCACAGTCATCTTCACACAATTTGTATTTTGTGGTTGTATTTTCCTGTATACCATGAACAATTCCTTTTTCTTCAAACGTCTTTAAAGTTCTGTAAATGGTAATCCGGTCTGCATTTTCGAAATGATTTTCTATTTCAGAAAGCGATAGAGCTGCTTCCTGAGAGCTTAAAAAGTCGTAAACCAGAATTCTCATGCTGGTGGGCTTGGTATTCTTATCGATCAGCTTATTTTCTATATCTTTTTTCATTTCTTTGGTAATAAAGGTTACAGGTGAATTTCATTTTCTTCATAGCCTTCATCTTCAATCTGGAAAGTCGTATGACTGATTTTAAAATTCTGGGTCGTACTTTCCGCTAATGCTTTCAGCAATTGGTTTCGGGAAGGTAATTCATCCTTGACGATGTGGGCGCTCATAGCGTTGACACCCGATGTAAGGGACCATACGTGCAGATCGTGAACGCCTTTCACTCCGGGAGTCTGCTCCAACGATTGACGCAGCGCCTGGATATCGACCTCTTTAGGAGTTCCTTCCAGTAAAACATGAATAGCTTCTTTTAATAAGCGCCATGTTCTTGGGAAAATCAATAATCCGATGGCGGCAGAGATCAGCGGATCGGCATAATACCAACCCGTAGTCAGCATAATCACTCCTGCAATCATTACCCCAACGGACGTAAGCATATCGGAAAGTACTTCAAAATAAGCTCCTTTCATATTCAGGCTTGCTTCTGAATCTTTTCGTAAAATCATCATTCCGGCTACGTTGACCAGCAATCCGATTCCGGCAACAATCAGCATGGACTTACTCTGTACCTCCGGTGGATTTTGGAAACGCTGATAGGCTTCGTACAATACGTATAAAGAGATTCCCAATAAAACCACAGCATTGATTACGGCTGCCAGTATCTCCGTACGGTAATACCCATAGGTCTTGGAAGGGTCTGCTTTTCTTTCTCCTATTTTGATTGCAATATAAGCAAGCAGCAGCCCTACGACGTCGGTCAGCATATGGGCGGCATCCGCAAGTAAAGCAAGGCTGTTGGTAAGAATTCCTCCTATAACCTCAGCAATAAGGTAAGCTCCACTGAAACTCAGTACAATCAGCAGATTTTTTTTGTGTTTACTTGCGGCGGAAACAGTTTGTATTTGTGTTTTTGATGGTTCCATAATGTTATTATTTACATTTCGAAGTATAAAGGATTCTCTTTCTTCAGGGGTACATTCTGCTCTCCGGTCATCTGTCTTAGATTGATTTCTATTGTTTGTGCCAGAGACGTCATCGGGGTATCAACTGGTGTATTTTCAAATGGGTCCTGCATAATTATTGAGGTTCTTTCAATTGCAATAAATAAAGTAGGAACCAAAATAGTGATGAGTACCTCAACGGTTAGCTGACGATCATCCAGTCCAAATGGAAGGATGGCAGCAAATACATAAATTAAAATATGTACCAGAATACTGTACGATCGAGGGAAAACCGTATTTTTTAACCGTTCACATTTCCCCATGCTGTCACAGAGCTTTGTAACAGAGTCGTTCATCTGCATTTGCTGAAACTCAGTCAGTAATTTTGAAGAGGCCAGTTTCTGAATCTGTTGAGAATGCTCGTCCAATAATGCATTAGGAACATTGAAGGCATGTATATTATGGGTATCCAGATATTCCTGTACGCGTTTGGAAAAAGGTAGTTTTCGTAAAGATTCTCCCAACGCATAGGTCCAGATGATCTGTCTTTCTGCAAATACTCTGGCTTCCTTTTCCGGTAAAAACTGTACTGCCAGCCGCACCAGTGTCCGCGAATCATTAACAATGGCCCCCCAGACAATTCTTGCTTCCCACCATCTTTCATACGATTGCGAGGTACGGAAAGCCAACAGTAAAGACACCGCTGTTCCTACCAGAGCAGGAATATTCAGCGGAAGGGAAATCTTCCGGAAACCCGGGAGCAAATCCAAAAGCCCGACGGATATAGCAAAAATAACGATGAAAAAAATCTGAGATTTTATTTCATTGATAAAATACCAAATAGATACTTTTTTATTTAATAGCATAATTATTCTTTTAGCGGGTTCTGGCAGTTATCTGTTATTTTCCAGGTAGGTCGTTTGCATTTTCATGATCTTAAGGACAAGATAGGTTATCATGGTAAGAACGGTTCCCACCACAAATAAATAGTTGTAATGAGAATGATCTTTAATCCATTCGCCGGTTAGATCAAACAGCATAAAAATCAGAAACATTGCAAAAAGCCCGTTTTTCTCCTTCTTTAACACCTTTTTTATACTGAAAGACAGTTCGCTCCTGGTAAACAACCCTAAGTTAGGGATAAAAACCGGTACTTTAGATGCCCAGGTTCTATATTCTTCACCAAATTTTCGTTCCAGGAACTGCTCTTCTGCGTAAATAATTCTTTCATAATAGATCCAGTAGAAAAGGATGAATGAAACAATAAACCACAGATTTTCTGTAAACATCGCAGGTCCCAGCCACATGAAGAAATTCCCCAGATATAAAGGATTTCTTACTATGCTATAAATCCCCGTAGTATTCAGGGTATCGGCTACCTGTCCTTCCGAAGTATTTCTTCCTGAAGTATTTTTGGGAGTATGTCCCACCGTATATACTCTGATCGCCAGGCCAATCGCACTGATCAACAGACAGAAAAATTCGTAATAAACAATGCAGTCTGAAGATACTTCTTTCAGATTGGTCTGGACAAAAACAATCAATCCTATAAACAGAATACCTATCGGTAAAACGCTTCTGTATTTAAACAGCCAGTTTCCCTGTTTTTCTAATTCTTCTTTTAGTGCCATTTTGTGAAATAATTTTATGTGTTTTTTATGTTGTAAGGAGATTTTACTAATCGTGTTCACCAGCATTGGTGAGCTTCGCATTCACAAAAAAGGCTCCTTTCACAACAATTTTTGCATCATCGGGAATCCGGCCTATCGGAGTAATGGCTGTATAGCCCATATCCGACGTTCCCTTTACCACTTCCACTTTTTCAAAATTTATCGTCTTAGGATGAGGTTTTCCTTTTTCCTCATGTTCTTCCTCTGCCTTTTTATCGGTCTGTACAAAAACATAATATTTGCTGTCTGCTTCTACAATGGCTTCCGTAGGAACCGCAGGCGTGGTACTTTTATCCAGACTTACAATTCCTGTAATGTTCATCCCATCAATTAATCCCGTTTTATTTCCGATCACTTCACAGTGCATTGAAATCGTTTTGCTATCGTTTTCAAACGAAGAGCCTATGCTGTAAATTCTTGCATCATATTCAGTTTCCGGATTATTGGTGAGATTGAAATGTACGACCTGTCCTACTCTCATTTTCGGAAGATCTTTTTCAAAAACCTGAAGATCCAGATGAATTGAACCATTATCGATCACCGTAGCCACCGGAGAAGAGATATCTACATAACTTCCGATCTGCGCTGTGATACCACTGATGGTTCCACTGATAGGAGCCGTAATCACTAATCCTGATCTCATATTCCCGTTGTTGACACTTCCGGGGCTTATTCCCATCATCTGAAGCTGTTTTAGAAGAGAGGCTCTTCTGGTCCTTAAGGTCTTTAGCTCAGCATCAGCACTTTGTAAGTTTTTCTTTGCACCCGCATCATTATCAAAAAGCTCTCTCTGTCTTCTGAATTCCTGCTCGGCGTAGGTAATCCTGCTGTTTGTCGTCAGGTAATCTTCCTGAAGCTGGATATACTCAGGATTCGCAATTGTAGCAATTACCTGTCCTTTCTTCACGATACTTCCTACCTGAACATTTAAGGTTTTGATAATTCCTCCATACAAAGAGGTAATGGTTGCTTTATTGCTGTTGGGAACACTTAACAGACCATTGGCTTTTATGGTAGATGTCAGCTCTTTCATTTCTACCGTCCCCACAGTAACGCCTACCGACTTCATCTGTTCCTCCGTCAGCGCGGCTATTGTTTCGGGAACTTCTTCTTTGTGCTGTTCTTTCTGTTCTGTTTTTTCCGGGGCTTTTTCGGCTGGAGTTTCTTTTTTTCCACAGCTTGTTACAAGCAGAGCAATAAGTATTAGGGGTATGATATTATATTTGAGTTTCATATGCAGATATTTATTTTTTATAAGGTCATATGCAATCGCCATCCTGGTGAGTGTTTGTTTCGTGGGAAATTTTATTAACGATTTCATATTATTTATTAATGATTGAATTAATAGTTACTACAGATTGATTGACCTGCTGTATTGCCTCCAGATATTTTAATTGGATGTTGGTGGCTGTTTGCAGGGCAAAAAGATATTCTACATAAGAAATTTCTCCCGTTTTGTACCCTAACTGGGCCGCATTTACAATCTTTTCAGCATTGGGCAGAGCCTGATTGGTGTAATAATCATACTGCTGTATATCCTGCTGATATTGGCTGAAGGCATTTTCCAATTGTGCAGCCAGCTGTTTCTCCTGCATCTTCGCATTGGTTTGGGCAACCTGCTTATCATATTCCAATGACTGGATTCTTGCTTTGGTTGCTCCAAATGTCAGTGGAATGGCTACGCCAACTGTTGCGGCACTGAAACGATTTCCTGACCCGTAATATCTCTCCTGTCCGTTTACCGTCTGAAAGCCGATCAGGGATTGGTTGGTGTAGCCTAAACTAAAGTCAGGAAGTCCCAGGGATTTTTCAACTTTCTTATTCTTCTCTGCAATTTCCATATCCTGATAAAAGGCCCGTACCGATGGATTATTGATAACAGCTGAACTATCGAGGATATTTTCCACTTTTAAAGGTTCATAATTCTGATTGAAAGGAACCTCAAAGTCTTCTGCACTATTTAAAACCGTTTTTAAGTTTTTATAGGCATTATTTAAGAACACCTCATTTTGTCTTAGAAGCAGGTCAATTTCTCCTTTCTGAGTTTCTGCTGTATTTATTTCAATTTTTTTAATATCTCCCGCTTTATATCTTATCGTTGCAATTCTGATAAAATCCTCATAGAGCTTGTCAAGACTTGTCAGCTGCGCTTTATTGTACTGGAGATATTCAATCTGATAATAGTATGTCCGAACCTGACGTATGAGTTCATTAGCCGTTACTTCCTTATCAATCTGCTTACTCTTAATATTTTCATTGATTAATTCCTTTTTCGCCTTAAAGAGTGTTGGAAAAGGAATACTCTGAGAGATTGCAAAAGACTGATCAAAATTCCGGCTGTTGTATTGTCCCAACTGCGCTTCAACGTTTAATTTGGGAAGTTCTTTGGACGTTGGCCTTAATGCTTCAGCGGATTTGATACTTAAATCTTTTGATTTTAGAACCAAGTTATTATCCACTGCTGTCTGCACAGCCTGTTCAACAGACATCTGTTTTGACTGCGCTTTAAAATTCTGACCCATCATCATAAATCCTACGACAAGCATAATGGTAAATGCCCCTGTTTTATTATTTTTTCTTTTCAAAATCTTTGTGTTAAAAATAATGTAGAGCATAGGCAGAACAAATAAGGTCAGGAATGTTGCAGACACCAGCCCGCCAATCACTACAGTGGCCAACGGTTTCTGAACTTCTGCCCCCGCTCCTGTGGAAATAGCCATCGGTAAAAATCCTAATGAGGCTACTGTTGCCGTCATCAGTACCGGTCTCAATCTGCTTTTTGTCCCTTCATAAACTCTTTTCAAAATATCTGTTTCTCCTTCTTTCTCCAGCTGATTAAAGGTTCCAATCAATACAATCCCGTTAAGAACGGCCACTCCAAACAGGGCAATAAATCCAATCCCTGCACTGATACTGAATGGCATATCTCTCAGGAGAAGTGCAAATATTCCCCCAATAGCACTCATAGGAATTGCTGTAAAAATCAATGCAGCCTGCTTGAATGAACGGAATGTGAAATACAGCAGCATAAAAATAAGGAGCAGCGAAACCGGAACCGCAATCATCAGACGCTTGCTGGCTTCCTGCAGATTTTCAAACTGTCCGCCATAGGTAAAGTAATATCCTGAAGGCAGTTTTATTTCTTTGTCAAGCTTCGCCTGAATATCTCTCACTACACTTTCCACATCGCGGCCTTTCACATTAAACCCAATGACAATTCTTCGTTTTCCCTGTTCACGGCTGATCTGTGCAGGGCCCAGTTTATAGCTCACACTGGCAACCTGCGACAATGGAATCTGCACTCCTGTAGCGGTTGTGATAATTAGATTATTGACATCTGCAATATCGGATCTATGAAGACTGTCCAGGCGTACCACCAGGTCGAAACGTCTTTCATTTTCAAAAACCTGTCCGGCCGCTTTTCCTGCAAATGCTGTACTTACGGCATTATTAACATCTTCGATATTCAATCCGTAATTAGCAATTCTTGTTCTGTCATACTGGACATTGATCTGTGGTAAACCACTCACCCTTTCTATTTGAGGAGCCGTAGCACCGTCAACACTCTGAATGGCTTTTCCTACTTTATCGGCGTACACCGCTAATGAATCCAGGTTTTCACCAAAGATTTTAACGGCAACATCCTGCCTGATCCCGGTCATCAACTCATTGAAACGCATCTGAATTGGCTGATTTTTCTCAAAGAAGACCCCCGGAATGGCTTCTAATTTTTCACTGATCTCGTCCGCCAGTTCATTGTAAGATTTTTTCGTTTTCCATTCACTTTGTGGCTTTAACACCACAATCATGTCGGTAGCCTCTGGTGGCATCGGGTCTGTAGGAACTTCAGCTGATCCTGTTTTCCCGACAACCATTTTTACTTCATCAAACTGTTTGATAATTCTTGAAGCCTGCATAGAGGTTTCTATACTCTGACTCAGTGAACTTCCCTGCGGCAAAATACAGTGAAATGCGAAGTCTCCTTCCTGTAACTGAGGAATAAATTCTCCCCCCATATTTTTAAAGATGAAGGCTGCAATTACAAATACCACAACGGTTGCTGAAACGATCATGTATTTTATTCTGATTGCTTTCTGCAGTAACGGCTGGTAGATCTTCTGCAAACGGTTCATCATTTTATCCGAAAGCGTCTCTTTATGCGATATCTTTTTAGATAAAAACAATGCGCTCATCATCGGAATATAGGTAATGGATAATATCGTAGCCCCGATAATAGCAAAACCTACTGTTTTAGCCATGGGGGTAAACATTTTCCCCTCTACCCCTGCCAACGTAAGAATAGGTACATACACAATCAGGATGATGATCTGTCCGAATATGGCACTGTTCATCATTTTAGAAGCTGCTGTTCCTACTTCCTGATCCATCTGAACCTGGGTAAGCCTGTTCGTATAATTCTTATTATGCAATACGTGCAGGGTAGCCTCTACGATAATGACGGCTCCATCTACAATAAGCCCGAAATCGATCGCTCCGAGACTCATCAGGTTGGCACTCACTCCGAAGACATTCATCATTCCCAATGCAAAGAGTAAGGAAAGCGGAATTGCTGAGGCCACAATAAGGCCGGCCCTCAGATTTCCAAGGAAAACAACAAGAACGAATATCACAATCAATGCTCCTTCCATCAGGTTTTTTTCCACCGTACTGATTGCTCTGCTTACTAAGTCTGTTCTGTCTAAAAAAGGCTCAATCACCACGTCCTCCGGAAGTGATTTCTGTATCGTGGGTATTTTCGCTTTAATATTTTCTACTACTTCATTACTGTTGGCGCCCTTAAGCATCATAACAACTCCTCCCACAGCATCTACCTTTCCGTTGTACGTCAGTGCCCCGTAACGGACAGCACTTCCCAGACGCACATCTGCCACATCTTTAACAAAGATCGGTACACTGCCCGTTTCATTTTTTACGGCTATATTTCTGATATCTTCCAGAGAACTTACCAATCCGATTCCACGGATAAAGTAAGCATTGGGCTTTTTATCAATGTACGCGCCTCCGGTATTCTGATTATTTTTTTCTAATGCTGTAAAGATATCGCTGATGCTGATAGACATCGCTTTCAGCCGATTGGGATCAATAGCTACTTCATATTGCTTTAGCTCGCCTCCAAAACTGTTGATCTCTGCAACCCCGGGAGTTCCGTTGAGCTGTCTTCTGACGATCCAGTCCTGCATGGTTCGAAGTTCTTTGGCATCATATTTTTTCTCGCTTCCTTTCTTTGGATGGAGAATATACTGATACACTTCCCCCAACCCTGTACTTACCGGAGCAAGCTCCGGAGTCCCTACTCCTTTGGGAATTTCTTCAACTGCGTTTTTTAATTGTTCACTGATAAGCTGTCTGGCAAAGTAAACGTTAACATCTTCTTTGAACACTACTGTAATTACGGAAAGTCCAAACCTTGAAATACTTCTTGTTTCCTGAATGTCCGGAACGTTCGCAATACTTTGTTCAATGGGAAAGGTAACCAATTGCTCCACTTCCTGACCTGCCAAGGTAGGACATACGGTAATAATCTGTACCTGATTATTGGTAATATCCGGTACGGCATCGATGGGCAGTCTTGTGGCACTCCAGGTTCCCCAGATGATCAGCACTAAGGTCATAAGACCAATGATCACCTTATTCTTGATACTGAATTTTATGATTTTATCTAACACGATTTATATTTAATTTTATTGAAAATAAATGCATACAGTGGAAATACTGCAGCAAAAATATCCTGAAAACCTCTGCAATGGTATTGCAAAGTTTCATACAGTAGCTGGAAAGCTTTACTTTCCAACAATCAATAAAAATTAAATTTTAGGGGGCTGCCAAATAGGATCGTATACCTGATAGGCAAAATCGTTTTTATGAAATAGGATTTTCTTTGAAAAATAAGCCTGTACCTGTTCCGGAATTTCCAGCAGAGGATCCATTTTAAATACAGAAACAGTCATCTGACAGCAGCTGCATGCACAAAGGGGTGAACAGATATCCCCTTTCTCTGTGGAATGATTTTCACCAACATTCAGCGATACTTTCTGTTCTGAATCCAGAGGATGGGACATATCTTCGCATGGCATTAATGATAACGCCATGAAATATATTGCCAATATCCATCTTAACAGGTTCATTGCTACAAAGGTAAAGTTTTTTTCTAAAATACATCAACTCATTTAACAAGCAATGCATAAGTTCCTGAAAGACTAATAGTTTCAAAAAAATATTTGACCTATCCCCTGCGATGATATTCATGACTTAAATCACAAGACACCAAAAAGTGACTTTGTTAAAAATAAGTTAAATTTGCGCCATAAAAACAAACTAATTTATACATTACTCAATGAAACGTACATTACTATTCGTTTTTACCATTGCAGCGACCAGCGCTTTCGCACAAAGCTGGAATGTTACCGGAAATGCCGGAACCAACCCTTCAACCCATTTTCTGGGTTCAACAGATGACAAGCCGATTGTCTTCAGACAAAACAACAAACAGACTTTCAAGCTTGACGGCCAGAGTATCAACATTGGAAGTGGAGCTCCGGGAACCGGAAACCTGCAGTTGGCGCTTTCGCCTTGCAACAGTTGCTATTCCCAATGGGCTAAACCCAATGATGCAGTGATGAGACTCTTAAGCGGACACAATCTGAACATCCATATGGATAACAACAATGCTATCGATCCCAATTCGGATACCAGTACGCCGAACTCGCCGGGAATTTCAAGAGTCCGTTTTTCTGATGGGGTTCATAAAAATTTATTAGTCCTTTTCAACACGGGGAAAGTAACGATGGGGACAGAAATGTATGACAATGATCCTAACTTTATTTTTTATGTGGGGAAAGGAATAAAAGCAGAACAGGTAAAAGTGGAAAGTCCTGCAGCCAACGGATGGGCGGATTATGTTTTCAAAAAGGACTATAAGCTCCGTTCTTTGGAAGAGGTAGAAAAACACATTTCAGAGAAAGGACATCTTCCTAATATTCCATCTGCACAAGAAGTGGAGAAAGAGGGAATCAATTTAGGGGAGATGGATGCAAAGCTTTTAGAGAAAATTGAAGAGCTTACCCTGTATTCTATTGAGCAGAACAAGCAGTTAAAATCTCAGTCTGAAGAGATCAAAGAACTGAAAGCACAGGTACAGCAGCTGCTTTCCACAAAAAAATAATCAGCTATGAAAAGAAAATTACTTTCCGTATTTTCTCTGCTGATCGGTTTTTTAGGTTATTCACAAACTGAAGTATACTTCAAATATGATGAAGCCGGAAACCAGCGCTACAGGGGAACCAACAACGCAGGCAAAAAAGCACCTGAAGAAATTGTAAAAAAGGAAGCTAAAGTAGAAGAAGCTGTGAAAACAGCTGCTGTTACCAAACAGGAAACAGCCATTGATGAAAAAGCCTTCTGGAAACAGATCCGCCTCTACCCTGTCCCGGTCAACGATTATCTGACTATCGACTGGACAGAAGAAGTAGACGGGCTGATCGAATCGGTTTCACTCTACCAGCACAGTACGGTTCACTGGAAATTCCAGCAACAGAATGCACCAGGATTAAACCGTCAGGTGAAAATCAACATGACCGGATATGATTGGGGAGTTTACATTCTCCGATTTACACTAAAAGACGGAAGAGTCTTTAGTAGAAACGTGACCAAAAGATAGAACAGGAAATAATTGAAAGAGTATCTCTACCTATCAATCATCATTAATCAACATTAAAAAATAATTAATACAACAATGAAATTATTTTCATCATTGATGTTATCCTTGTGTTCGGTATGGGCCTTTTCACAGACCATACTCTACCAGGCAGAATCCACCTCGCGGACAGTTCAGGATCCGCAGGCGGTAGTCATGGCCCAGGGATTTCATGCCAGATCGGATGTTTCGAGTCCGTTTTTGGCGAAAATTGGCCCTGCGACCGGAGGCAATCCAGGCGGAGGACCTGCCGACTCTGGTGCAGGAGCGAACAACCCAAGCGGCACTATTACTCCAAACTACCATAGCACCTTAGGAAATATAGAGGTCAATGCAATGGGGCAATTACAGTTCACATTGCCTATTTCAACTCCTCCCGGGGTTAAAAACGTAACTCCACAAATCAGCTTAGCCTACACCAGTGGTTCCGGAAATGGAATAGCGGGATACGGCTGGAATATTTCCGGAATCTCCTCTATTACAAGAGTTGGCAAGAACATTGAAAGAGACGGAGACAGTAAGGGCATCCAGATCGATTATAGTGATTATTATAGCTTTAATGGCCAGAAACTAATATTAAAATCGGGAGAATATGGAGGAGACGGAGCAGAGTATACTACAGAAAAGTACTCCAACATTAAAATCAAATCTGTAGGCACCTACTCTGCAACCGGACTCAATGCGGGACCTGCTCATTTTGAAGTTACCTTTGAAGATGGTTCCCAGGCCTGGTATGGTGCAAACGGTGCTGGTATCAGAGGCAAACCTACTGTGACAACCCCTTTAGAATACAATATTGTAAAATGGAAAGATGCACAGGGAAATTTAATTAGTTATAACTATATAGCTAATGGAAGCCCAGGTGGCTTCAGAACCTTAAGCCGGGTCATGAAAATTTCCTCTATCGAATGGGGAGGAAATGAAACATTGAATAAGCCTCATCTTAATTCTATTGATTTTCTTTATATTGATCGTGACGCTCAAGAACAATCCTATGTACAAGGTATAGAATTCAACCAGGATAAGATTCTTTCAGAAATTGCTGTAAGAATCAATTACAAGGCATTTAAAACGTACAAGATCACCTATAAAAAAGATGCCAACGGATCTGATTATCAATTCCTGAATACCATTACTGAGTATAATTCTAAAGATGAAGCGGCCAATCCAGTGGTTTTTGATTATGAAAAGTCAAGTCTAGGAGGATGGAAGTCGACTAACTATGACTACACTGAGGACCACAAAGTTTTAGGTGATTTTGATGGAGACGGGAAAGTTGATATGCTGAAGTATTCCAATTCAGTGAATTATTGTAAGACCTATAATACAACAGCTCCTTTAGCACCAATAGCCACCGAAAATGAAATTTCATATACAGACTATAGTGATTCAAAATGTGTAGAATGGGTAAATGAACCGGGTGGTTTTTATCTTTTTAAAAATATTTTTGATGATAATAAGCCGGAAAAAATATTGGTGGCAGCTGATATTTCTAAAGAATCCCTTGACAATGCATCTGCCATTGTAGTAAAGGATAATAATAACATAGTAAATTCAAAGCAAAGCTTAGTTATTTTCAAGAAAAATAAAATAGCTGGCAGTGAAAAAGCTGATTTAGAATTCAGGACTTATATTTTTTCTGACACCAACACTCTTGATTATCAGTTTAGCAAAACTATTCAGTATTCGCAATATGCTGTAGACAATAATACAATAGCAGAGAATCAAATAAAAGAAGTAGATCTTAACGGAGATGGGCTATCAGAATTAATTGTAACCGTAAAAGATACCAATGGCTTATATAAGTATCTACGTGTTAATTTAGATAAGGATGTTCAGAATAGTGCTTCCTTTGCTTCGTTTGAACTTCTTCCTAAAAATGCTCCTGCAATGAGCAATTATATGTCAGGTGATTTTGACGGAGACAGTAAAACAGATTTCCTGGCCTTAAACAATAATATTGCTACATTTATTAAACTTAAGGATAACGGGCAAAGCATTACAGTTATGGAGACGCCTGCTGTAAGCAACACTACGGGTGGGACAATGTCTGTTTCAGGGATCTGGGGAAGTGCCGTATTAGGGGATTACAATGGTGATGGAAAAACAGATTTTTTAATTCCCACCGCCTTCAATTCTTCGGATTGGAGAATGTACACCTCTACCGGTAAGGGTTTTGCTGAAAAATATTATAGTAATTTCTGTTATTTTCAGGAATCACAGAATGATCCGGACAACCATATTCCATGGTATTCACACAGAAGATCTTATGTAGCTCAGGATCTTAATAAAGACGGAAAATCTGATTTTATTGAGTTTTATTCTTTGGTACAGATCAGCCAGGCAGGAGGGGCTCAATCAAGATTTCTAGTCAACTTATATGAGAATAAGGGATACAAAGCAGCCTCTGCTGGCATCGAATTCCAAAAGAAGAAGCTGGTTAATTACAAAAGTATAGTTAACCAATCCAACAGACCACTTATTGAGAATTACCGAGGATATCCATATCTGTACAACACAGACAGGACATGGTACCTTCCAAGCATGGAACAGTTTACCTGGTCTAATGTGGGAGAGCATTACACTCCAATATTCGGGAACTTCAGAGTGAATATGTCTGATGAAAACATTTTGGTCTTCCAAAAAAGTAAATTGTTTAAGTTTAACTATTATGACGTAACAAAAGAGTCGAGGATCACCGCTATTACTCAAGGTGATGTAACAACAGAAGTTGAGTATAAAGAGCTAAATCCGAATGTTAACTCGAATGTCTATCAACCGGTAAAAAAAGAACAATATCCTTATCTGGAGCTCAACAAAGTTTACCAAACTTCTGCGGTATCTCAATTGAAGTCATGGGGAAGAAAGCAGGATTTCCGTTATAGAGGATTTGTTTCTCATCTACTAGGTAAGGGAGTGATAGGTTTCCGTCAGATTGCACGCTCATCATGGTATGGCGATGGTTTTGAAAACACAAAGGTTTGGTCCGGTGTTGAAATGGACCCTTTAAATGATGCAGCGATTATCAAAGAATGGACCACCAGAACCAACGATGAAAGCAAAATATTCCCTGCAGATCTTTCAGAAAACAACACCCAGTTGTTGAGTTTTAAATCTACTCTTTATCAAACAGATTACTTGTTAAACGGGCAGAAATTATCCTCTCTCAACAATGTTGATAAATCTAAAGTTGTTACTGCTGTAATTCCAACATCAACAAGAACAAAAGACTTTTTGACCAATACAGTATCAACAAGTACTATAACGTATGGACAATACTATCTGCCATCACAAAGTATTTCGAAGGTAAACGATAATTTTGCGACGACAACGTCCAACTTTGACTATATCCATAACCCTTCCGGAAGCGGCGCAGACTATTATATCGGTCGTCCACAACTAAAGACAAGTACGATACAGGCTTATGGTGACACCCAATCATCTAAAGAGGAATATGTATATGAAAACAATCTCTTAAAGACCTTAAAAAAATGGAACAGAGATAATACAGGTTATTTGCAGGAGACTTATAATTATGATGGATTTGGAAACACTATTCAGAAAACAATAACCAATAGTTCAGATTCACAAACCCAGACTAATAAAGCTCAATACGATGATACAGGAAGATTTATTCTAAAGCAGACGGATAACTTAGGATTAGAAACCAATACCACGTATGACAATGTGGGACAAGTTCTTACCCAAACAGATCCAACAGGTAATACAACGACCAATGTGTATGATGAATGGGGAAAGACTGTCAAATCCAAATCTAATCTGCATGGAACAACAACCTATGAGTATGAAACCAAGTTTCGTATTATAACACCAGGCTTCTTTAAGCGTATTGTAGGTACACAAGTGAAAAAATACTCTCCGAACGGAGATATTAGCATTGTTCATACAAACGTATTAGGGCAAAACTTTAAAACAACAACCAAATCCTTTAAGGAAGGGAAGTTTATTTCCCGAGACACCGAATATGATGTTTTAGGAAGAAAAACGGCTGAAAGTGAACCTTATTTTGAAAGTGATTCTAACCTGAGAAATTGGAATAAAATCATTTACGACGATTCTGTTTTTCCTCCAAAGGTAAAGTCAGTCTCGTTTAGTGGTGTCGAAACAATAAGTACTACTTCCGGATTAACGACAACTGTTGAAGAAACGAAAGGGAATAAAAGAATAACAACTCAAACCCTTGACGCATTAGATAATGTAGTGTCTACAACAGATAAAGGAGGAAAGATTACTTTTTCGTATAATGCGACCGGTGATCAAATCAAAGCACAGTATGCAGAAAATATTGTGACTACCAAATATGATGCGTGGGGAAGAAAAATTGAATTTAATGATCCGTCAAATGGTCTGTATAAATACGAATACGACGGTTTCGATCAAATCAAAAAAGCAATCAGCCCTAAAGGAACTAAGGAATATACATACAATAACCTTGGACAGCTTATTTCTCAGAAAGAGATTTCTACCACAGATGGTGGACAGGCTACGAATAAAATGATTTCCTTTGCATATGACAACAAAGGCAGAATTACTTCAAAATCCGGTACTTCTAAAGGAAAAGGATACAGCTCTACGGTAACGTACGACCCTCAAGGCAGGATTATTTCCACATCAGAAAACAGTAACGGTAAATATTTCATAAAAAAAGGAATCACCTATGACGACAAGGCAAGGGTAATTTCTTATGAAAAACAATTGTATTCGTCCGGAGCCCTCACCAAAGTAACTGTTGAAAATATTTACAGCAGCTGGAATGGAGACCTATATCAGGTTAAGGATAAAAATTCCGGAAAAATTCTGTGGGAACTTAAAGACACCAATGAAAGGGGGCAAATTCTTAATGCTAAATTAGGAGCTGCTGACATTACAAATTTATATGAGAATACTAGCGGATTCCTGTCAAAAACAAACCATTCTTCACAGATAAAACCAGGTATTTTACAGTTAACGTATGTTTTTGATGCTGTTAAAAATGAATTAAAAAGCAGAACAACAGGAGGTGATTTTAATATTACAGAATCCTTTGAGTATGATACTAATAACAGGCTGGTAAAATGGACTAATCCAGTAACCGGTCAGTTTGATTCCAATGTTTATGATGCCAAGGGAAGAATTCTTGAAAATAATCAGGTTGGAAAAATTAAATTTGCCAATACAGCGAAGATTTATCAGCCAACAGGAATGACTCTTAATGCTGCTGGAACACAGAATTACAACAACGATCTTATTCAAAGTATTGCCTATAATGAGAATAACGATCCTATTTTCATTGATGGTGAGAAAGGAGATGTAGCTTTCCAGTATGGATTAACAGCCATGAGACAAAAAGTCTCTTATGGAGGTAACTTTGATCCTGATCAGGACGGGAAATTTACGAGATTCTACAGTGAAGACGGAAGTTTTGAAATCACAAAAGACAATGTAACCGGTAAAGAAAAACATATCCTTTATATTGGTGGAACTCCGTATGAAAGTAATATTGTATATTTAAAAAATTATGACGAAACCAATGGTTCTTACAGATTTCTGCATAAGGATTATTTGGGCAGTATTCTTGCGATCAGTGATGAGGCAGGAAATAAAATAGAGCAAAGACATTTTGATGCATGGGGTAATTTTACCCATCTTCAAATAGGAAACGGGCCAATTCTTACCGATAAAAACAGTATTGATAATGCCTCACTATTAATAGACAGAGGATATACCGGACACGAGCATTTTGCTGAAGTAGGAATTATCCACATGAATGGAAGGTTGTATGATCCGTTACTCAGAAGATTTTTAAATGCGGATGAAAACATTCAGGAGCCATACAATACACAAAGCTATAACAAATATGGTTATGTTTTAAATAACCCATTGATGTTCAGTGATCCAAGCGGAGAAGTATTTCAATTTGCCTTTCTTGCAGCTATGGGTGCTTTCTGGGCGACGGTAATGACAGGAGCCATTATCTCCTCAGCTATTGCCACGTTCTTATATCTGGCCAAAGCATACCTGACCAGAAACTTTAGTGTAGGAGGCTTTTTTAAAGCGGTTACTATTGGATCCATTACCGGTGCCGTCTCGGCAGGCCTCGGGCAGGTATTCAGTGCAGGGTCCTTAATTGCAAGCATTGGTAACGGTGTTTTATCCGGTGCGGGAGCTTCTGCAGTACAATCGTTAGCTAGCGGAACTAATTTCCTTAAGGGAGTTACGCAAGGTGCAGTAATCGGAGGTGCAATGGGAGCTCTCAGCTGGGGTATTACCAGATTATTTGCAAAACCATCCGGTCAGTCTTTGGATGTAGAAGACCACTCGGAAGGCGTTGCTGAAAATCCGGTCAATCAAAGTTCTAGTGAAGTGAAAAAAGTTATGGTCAATGATTTTAAAGGAAAGAGCGCTGCTAACGGAAGCGTCACGGTACTGCATAAGGCAGATGATCTTCCAAATTATTTAAAAGAAAGGAAATATACATTTGATGGTAAGACATTATTCAATGAGAAAGGTAAATCTGTTCTTGGTGTGACAACTCCATTCTATAGAAATACGTATATGAGATATGTATTTGCACCTAATGCTTTTAAATCACCAGAGTTATTAACCCTTACTACCGGGCATGAGATGCTTCATGGAGCCTTATATGCAGGTAAAATTAATCCCTCTGAATTATCTCTAGAATCATGGAATCCAGCTTCCAAAACAGTGACTAGCCATCATGCCATTATTGCAGAATGGGAGAGAAGTTATATAGACTTACGGGGATGGCAGGGCTTAAATCTTCCTGTAGAACCTAGAGTCAATTTAGATATTTTAAGACAGTCGAATTATGGGTTTAATGCCCAATATACTAAAATGACGGATATACTTAAAAAATTTCTCAAAAAATGAAAATAATTAAAAAAGTAATCTTATTATCAGCAACATTACCCGTACTCGCTTGTACTGATCCTAATACTGATAAAATAGAATTATCCTATTCGTTTGAAAAGAAAGAAAAGAAAATCAATTTGGTATTGTTTAACAACACCAATGAAGATTTTATAGTCATTATATCTAAAACATTTAACTTCGACAGCAAGCATTCGGGAAGTGAAAAATTAGAAGAATATACATCTCTGAATGCCGATCTTTCAAATCCGGAAAATACAGTCTTTTCTAAACAAATTGATTCAATTAATTTATCTTTGAATCCAAGTGCCTCACCAGAGGATATGAAAGCGTCTTTTCCTACCGCTGTATTGGTAAAGAAAAAAGAGAAAAAGCAGTTGGAATATAAATTCAATAATAACTTCACTGTCAACAGGGAATACAAGACTTCTTTTGGTAAAATGAGAGACATCTTAAACATTCCTTATAATTTAGAAATGTTAAAAAAAATGCTTGAATGCCGGCAAGATGATCAGTATAAAATCTATCTGGATGATTTTGCAATCAAAGACAGCATAAAAGTTAAATTTTAACGGTTAGATCACATAACCTAAACACTGCTTCAATATTGGAGCAGTGTTTTTATTTATAACCCAGTCAAAGTACAGGATCAAAAAGTAATTACAGGAAGTTAGCATAGTTATCAATCTGTTGATATCAGATATTTTTCTTTCCCATGAAGAAATAAATTCATGACTTAAATCACAAGACACCAAAAAGTGACTTAGTTAAAAATAAGTTAAATTTGCGCCATAAAACAAAAACTAATTTTTATACAGATGAAACGTACTTTACTGATTGCCGTACTGGCAGTCTCAGGTTTTATGCGCGCGCAAAATGCTGCAGGATTAACCGTTCAGGATACCCGAAGTATTAATGACCTACCAGCTGCCTACAATCATGTAGTTAAAGCAGAATTTAAACTCAGAGATGTTGTAGGGGTTCCGGGAAAAGGAAATTACTCAGGAATGTTAACCATTGCCCCTTGGTT
This sequence comes from Chryseobacterium pennipullorum, assembly GCF_003384725.1. Taxonomy (GTDB): domain Bacteria; phylum Bacteroidota; class Bacteroidia; order Flavobacteriales; family Weeksellaceae; genus Chryseobacterium; species Chryseobacterium pennipullorum. Next base: position 250,616 of record NZ_QNVV01000003.1, on the reverse strand, counting down.
CGATAATTCAGGGAATAAGCGCCATCAGCTTAATTTTAACGACGGAGGTATTTTCTATAGAAATGGTCTGTCAAGTGATTCTCAGTGGGGAACGTGGAGCAGCCTTCTTACTCAGTCCAGTGACGGAAGAGTGAAAATTGGACTGAATGATCCTGATACAGCTTCACCTGCATCATTAAGAGTGTATAGTAATGAAAATACTCTTTTTGAAATTGCAAATTCAGTAGGGAGGTTTCAGATTGCTAAAGTGAGCTGTAACGGATGCTATGGAGGCACAATAGGAGACACTGTTTTAAGGAATCTGGGAAATTCTCACAACATTATTATAGCACAGCCAAATGATAATAATGATGGGGGTTCATTTATTGGAATTCAGGATGCTACCCGGGGGATTTGGATTAAATTTCTGAATAACGGAATTGCCAAATTTGATGGCAAAATCCATGCTAAAGAAATTGAGGTAAAAGCTGATGTATGGGCTGATTATGTTTTTAAGAAGGATTACCAATTGAAATCTTTAGATGAGGTAGAAAAGCATATTGCGGAAAAAGGACACTTACCTAACATCCCATCTGCTGAGGAAGTATTAAAAAATGGAATTAATGTCGCTGAAATGAATGCCAGACTTCTAGAGAAAATAGAAGAACTGACACTTTATTCAATCCAGCAAAATAAACAACTTCAGGAAGAAAACAAGGTTCTTAAGTCTCAATCAGAAAAGATTGAACAACTGGAACAACAAATTAAAAAGCTTTTATCCTCTCAAAAATAAATACAGATGAAAAGAAAACTACTTTCCGTATTTTCTCTGCTGATCGGGTTTTTAGGTTATTCACAAACTGAAGTATATTTCAAATATGATGAAGCCGGAAACCAGCGCTACAGAGGAACCAACAACGCAGGCAAAAAAGCACCTGAAGAAATTGTAAAAAAAGAAGCTAAAGCAGAAGAAACTGTGAAAACAGCTGCTGTTACCAAACAGGAAACAGCCATTGATGAAAAAGCCTTCTGGAAACAGATCCGCCTCTACCCTGTCCCGGTCAACGATTATCTGACTATCGACTGGACAGAAGAAGTAGACGGGCTGATCGAATCGGTTTCGCTCTACCAGCACAGTACGGTTCACTGGAAATTCCAGCAACAGAATGCACCAGGGTTAAACCGTCAGGTGAAAATAAACATGACCGGATATGACTGGGGTGTTTACATTCTTCGATTTACGCTAAAAGACGGAAGAGTCTTCAGCAGAAACGTGACCAAAAGATAGAACAGGAAATAATTGAAAGATTTCTCTACCTATCAATCATCATTAATCAACATTAAAAAATAATTAATACAACAATGAAATTATCTTCATCATTGATGTTATCCTTGTGTTCGGTATGGGCCTTTTCACAGACCATACTCTACCAGGCAGAATCCACCTCGCGGACAGTTCAGGATCCGCAGGCGGTCGTCATGGCCCAGGGATTTTATGCTACATCAGATACTTCCAGTCCGTTTTTGGCGAAAATTGGTCCGGGTACCGAAAATCCGGGAGGAGGACCAACAAGTTCTAATGCGGGAGCAAATAATCCTAGTGGAACTACTGCACCGACGGGTAAAAGTTTTCATGATACCAAAGGAAATATAGAAGTTACAGGATCCGGACAGCTACAATTCACTTTACCTATTGCCTTACCACCCGGAGTAAAAAATGTAGCACCCCAGGCAAACCTTGTATACACCAGCGGGACCGGAAATGGTATCGCAGGATATAGCTGGAATCTATCGGGAATTACTTCTATTTCACGAATTGGTAAAACCATCGAAACACATGGCGAGATTAAGCCTGTGCAAATAGATTATTCTGACTCCTATAGTTTTAACGGGCAAAGATTAATCTTGAAATCCGGTGAATACGGAAAAGATGGAGCAGAATATGTGACAGAAAAATACTCCAATATCAAAATCAAATCTATAGGTACTTACCCTATCAATGGGCAAGATGTAGGACCTGCTCATTTTGAAGTTACCTTTGAAGACGGATCACAAGCCTGGTATGGAGTATACGGCGCGGGTATCAGAGGTAAACCTACCGTAACCACGCCTTTAGAATACAATATTGTGAAGTGGAAGGATGCTCAGGGAAATTACATTTCCTATAACTATACATCCGAATCGGATGGTGGTGGCTTCAGAAGTTTAAACCGTGTCATGAAAATATCCACCATCGCATGGGGAGGAAATGAAACATTGAATAAACCTCATTTCAATTTTATTGACTTCATTTATCTTGACAGGGATTTAAAGGAACAGGCTTTCGTACAGGGCTGGGAACATACACAAAGTAAGATTTTGTCTGAAATTATAGTGACTTCCCATTTAAAGCCTTTCAAAACATACCGTATTAATTATAAGAAGGACAATAACGGAACAAACTATCAGTTTCTAAGCAACATCACTGAATATAATTCTGCTGGGGCAGCAGCTAATCCTGTCAGTTTTGAATACGAAAACTCGGTACGAGGGACAGACTGGATACAATCATCAAGTCACTCTCTGGAATCAGGATTATTAGGTGATTTTGATGGCGATGGGAAAATAGATGCCTTAGAATACAAGGATCAGCCTTTCAGGGTTTGCGAAAGTGTTGGTGGTACTGGCTTCAACCCGGTATGTGTGAACCCTACCAATAAACCGGCTGGATTTTATTTGGCTAAGAAAGCTTTGGATCGACCGCAAGGACAGGGGGAAATTACTTTTGTAGGATCATTGGATATTACAAAAGAGGAGTTTAAAAAAGCACTTCCTATTTCTTTTAAGAACCCGGCGGGTATTATGGAGAACCAGCAGGGATTTGCTTTTTATAAGGTAGCCAATGATACCAAAGATATTCAGCTTTTCGTATATTCTATCAACCAGGCTAATCAGCTGGAACATCAATACACCAAGATTCTTCCCAAGTCTGTGTATGATCTTACGACTCCTCCAATAGATCCTATGCAAGGGGGTAGCAGTTTCAAAACGACTCCATTGAAGCTTATGGAATTAGATCTTGACGGAGATGGAATTTCGGAAATAATAATGGGTTTCAATGACGCTGTACATACTAAAGTTCCAAGACCTGTGGATCCGCATGCTCCGATAAGCATTCCTGAATTTGACGAAACTTTCCAGGACAGAAAAAGATACGTTGTCATTAATATCGATAATGCAGCAACCACATCACAGTCTTTCTCTCAAATGTCTTTTTATCCGTATGATACCGATATATTGGAAACATACAAAATAGGAGACTTTGACGGCGATGGAAAAACGGATTTCTTAAGATTTGATAGTGGAAACCGTCCATTTATTGTTCAGTTTCAGAAAGGATCCAATAATCTTTATTCAGTGATAGAACGTGGATTCTATTTAAATGATGAAAGAATAAAAGGGGTAAACCAAAGAGCGGTTATAGGTGATTTTAACGGAGATGGAAAAAGTGATTTATTAGTTCCTGCATCGGATACGACGACAGACTGGTATTTATATCAATCAACAGGAAAATCGTTTTCAGAGGAATTTAAATCAAACTTTGCTTTATTCAGAAAAAATGCTCTTGTCAATACCAATAACGATGGTACGGCAACGGTGGAAAGAACCAGTCACCAGGCGTATGATCTGGACAGGGATGGAAAAAGTGATTTTGTTACGTTCAATTACCGCAAAGAAAGAGTGAAACTTGGCGGTTCTCAGACTATTTTTAATATCTATTATCATAATACTGTCGATATCAAAATTTCAGGTGGCGAGAAGAAATTCAATAATGACATCCGATATGCATTCAGTGAAGGTCCTTTAGGAGATAGTAGTGGGTTTAGAGATAATCCGCATACCTACCTTAATGAAAGAACAAAGTACGATATGCAGGAGCTTTTAGGTAACTTTAGGATCAATCAGTCTATCCATCAGATCATTCTTGTTAGCCCGAGCCCGATCAGAGGAGTATCAGGAGACAGGGTAAAGAGGATTGATTTTTATGATGTGTCTAAAGAAGCTCGTATCAATTCAATCACTCAGGGTGGAGTAAAAACAGACATCAGCTACAAAGAGCTTGATCCTATTGTTTCTCCAAACTTCTACCAAGCTGTAAAAAAGGAAAAATACCCTTATATGGAGCTTGCAAGTGCCCAGCAGTCATATGCTGTATCACAAATCCAGCAAACAGGCAAAAAGCAGGATTTCCGTTATAGAGGACTATTAGCGCACCTTCAAGGCCGTGGAATGGTAGGATTCCGCCAAACAGCCCGTTCTTCATGGTATGCAGATGGATTAGAAAACACAAAAGTGTGGAATGGTATAGAAATAGACCCGTTGAAGGAAAGCCTGCCAGTTAAAGAATGGTCTATCCGGACAACAGACGAGACTAAAATTTTCCCGACTGATATATCTGAAAACAACAGCCAACTATTATCTTTTAAATCCACTATTTATCAAATCGATAAATTGGTGAACGGCCAGATTACAGCTTCAATCTCTGATGCTGATAAATCCAAGGCAGTAACAGCGATTCTCCCACAAAAGATTAAAACGAAAGACTTTTTAACCAATAAGATTACAGAGAATACTGTTACCTATGGAAATTATTATCTTCCATCGCAAAACATTTCCAGTATCAATAATGGTTATGCTGTTACCACTTCAACATTTACCTATATCCACAACCCGTCCGGGACAGGATCTGAATATTATATCGGCCGTCCTCAAGAAAAATCAGAGGTAAAACAAGCATATAATGATACCCAATCTACAAAACAGGAATTCACATATGACAATAACCTTATAAAAAAAATAAAAACCTGGAACAGAAACAATACAGGTTGGTTATTGGAAGATTTTAATTATGACGGTTTTGGAAATATTACTTCAAAAACAACAAGCAACAGCATAGATTCACAAACGCAGGTTGTTGCTACGCAGTATGATGATAAAGGAAAGTATGTCATTAAAAAGACAGACAACCTCGGGTTGGTTACCAGCATTATTTATAATGACTTGGGACAGATTACCAAGCAGACGGATTATCTGGGAAATACCTTAGATAATGAGTATGATGGTTGGGGAAAACTGATGAAGTCAAAAACCAATTTGGGAGGTACTACAACCTATGAATATGTAAGAGATGACCAATTTAACTCTACCGTAGTTCAGTATGAACCTCAAGGAAATATTTCAAAAAAATATACCAATAAGCTGGGGCAAGACTATAAAACATCTGCCAAAGCCTTTGAACAAGGAAAGTTTATTTCCAAAGACACTCAATACGATGTTTTAGGAAGAAAGACCAGTGAAAGCGAGCCATATTTCGAAGGAGGGAATCCATGGCAATGGAATACGATAGCGTATAATGATTCAGTCTTCCCACCTAAAATGACCATTACAGCATTTACAGGAAAACAAATTGAAACTTCCGTTTCCGGAAACACAGTTACGGAGAAAGAAATGAATGGTTATGGAAGAACAACTTCCAAAACGACTGATGTACTGGAAAATGTGGTAACGAGCTCTGATAAAGGGGGAACTATTACTTTTTCTTACAATGCTTCAGGAGAACAAACCAAGGCTCAGTATGCCGAAAACATTGTAACAACCAAGTATGATCCATGGGGACGAAAATCAGAATTCAATGACCCGTCTAATGGAACGTACAAATATGAATACAATGGATTTGGACAGCCTAAAAAAATTATCAGTCCAAAAGGAACAAAAGAATATACATATAATACCCTGGGCCAGCTTATCTCTCAAAAGGAAACTTCCACTTCAGATGGCGGGCAAGCTACCAATAAGATCTTCAAATTTATCTACGATGACAAAGGAAGACTGATCTCAAAATCAGGGACATCTAACGGAAAAGCCTACAGCTCTAATACAGTTTACGATCCCCAAGGAAGAACTCTATCGTCATCTGAAAGCAGCAATGACAAGTATTTTATACAAAAAGGAATTACGTATGATGATAGAGCAAGGGTTATCTCTTATGAAAGGCAACTATTCTCTACAGGAGTACTGACTAAAGTACAGATCGAAAATGTATACAATGCGTGGAACGGAGTTTTGTATCAGGTTAAGGATAAAAACTCAGGAAAAATCCTTTGGGAACTTAAAAATGTAAGTGATAAAGGGAAAATTCTTAAAGCTAAGTTGGGAGCTGCTGAAATTAACCAAACCTATGAGCCTGACGGAACTCTTAGTCAAGTAAATCACGGTTCAGCAAATAAGCCACATATCTTACGACTTTCATACAATTTTAATGCAATCAAAAATGAATTGGAAACCCGAACTACAGAAGGAGATTTCTCTATTTCGGAATCGTTTGATTATGACAATAACAACAGGCTAATCAACTGGACAAATCCAGCTACAGGTGTTAAGGTACAGAATGCAATCCGAAATGTTTATGATAACAAAGGACGAATTCTGGAGAATGACCAGGTAGGCACCATTAAGTTTGACAATTCCTCCAAGGTTTATCAGCCGACGGGAATGACTTTAAATGCTGCGGGAACTCAAAATTACAACAATGACTTAATTCAGAATGTTGTCTATAATGAAAATAATGATCCTGTATTTATCGATGGAATAAAAGGTGATGTTGCCTTCCAATACGGCCTTACCAACATGAGACAGCGGGTTACCTATGGAGGAAACTTTAGCGCTGACGGAGAGGGTAAATTTACTAAATTCTATAGTGAAGACGGGAGTTTCGAGGTAGTAAAAGATAACACTACAGGTAAAGAAAAACATATTATTTACATTGGTGGATCACCTTACGAAAGCAATATTATTTTTGTCAAGAATTATACTGAAGCTTCCGGTTCTTATAAATTCCTACATAAAGATTACTTGGGAAGTATTCTGGCGATCAGTGATGAGGCTGGAAACAAACTGGAACAAAGACACTTTGATGCATGGGGTAACTTGACCCATCTTCAGATAGGTAATGCAGCAATTATTACCGATGTGAATAAAATCCAGGAAACAGTAAACAATGGAGGAATATTGCTGGAAAGGGGCTACACTTCCCACGAGCATTTTATGGAAATAGGAATCATCCATATGAATGGAAGATTATACGATCCGCTATTGAGAAGATTCTTAAATGCAGATGAACATATCCAGGAGACTTATAATACACAGAACTACAACAAATATGGGTATGTCCTGAACAATCCTTTGATGTATAATGACCCAAGCGGCGAAGTATTCTTCTTAGTTCCGGTTCTTATCAAAATTGCAATAGGAGCTATTTATGGGGCTATAATAGGAGCGGGTGTCGGTATTTTAACGTACACCATCAAAGGTTTAATTACCAAAGACTGGAGTGGTTTTGGTAAAGCAGTATTAGGAGGAGCGGTTGCTGGCGCTATATCCGGTGGGTTAAATGGGTTGGGCTCTGCCCTATTTACGACCAGCAGCACCATTCTTAATAGTGGAACCTGGGAACTTCTTTCTAATATTACGACCCAATTTATGCTGGATGGAAAAATTGACGCAGTAACAATTACCTCATCGATGATTGGATCATTTGTAGGAAACAAACTACCAGGCTGGAAAACGCTAGGCGGAAAAGGAGTTTGGGGATGGACCAAAAATGCAGTAGCAGAAGTACTTTACAATTCTACAAAATATGGAATTACTGGTGCAATTTCTGGTGGATTCTCGGCAATGTTCAGAGGGACCAATGTATGGCAGGGAATTAAAAACGGTTTTGAAAACGGAGCTTACAACGGAGCAGGACAAGGTCTTTTTATTGTTGCTGCATTTGGACCAACATTCCAGCCTGATGAAGATGATTTGCATTTCGTAAAGAAAATATCCAAAGAAAGAAATGTGTCTTATGACCATGTAAAATGGAGAAAAGGAGGAATTTATCAGGTAATACAGCCTTTATGGAGCAGTGGATATAAAAGAGAAGTTACCTGGGGAAATAATGTTGCTACATTTGGCAGCACAGACCCAAGTACTTTTGGACATGAATTCGGACACATCATCCAGGTTAATAACCAGGGATGGAGCAATATGCAGGCTAGTGGTATCTGGGAACAGCTTTTCATCAAAGGAAACGCGTACCTCATACCGGGAACCAATGAATTCGGAGCAGAAATAATGCTTCAGAATACCGGTGGCAGAACAATCAAAAATCCTATATTTTCTGAACATCTCTATTATGGAGATTAAATCAAAAAGGTGATATGAAAGATTACAAATTATTTACAGTCTTTATTTTTGTATGTATACTTTACTCCTGTTCAACAAAGATGAATTATTTTGAAGTTGTTAACGGCAATAAAGACAATATTAATTTAAGCGTAATCTCTTCTTTAAAATATAAGGAGTTTATACTAAGCGGACTGGATGACAATCAAGGAGAAACTTATATAATTCTAAGAAAAGAAGAAATTCACCCAATGATATATGATGAGAATAGAAAGTCTTTTATCTTTGGACTGGATGTTAGCGATTACAATTTCTATAAAAATATAGTACGTGATCCGATACTCATCAAGCAAGGAAATAAAGACATACAATTTAAGTTCATACAATAGAAAAACAGCCCGTCATCAGACGGGCTGTTTTATGACATACTATCCAGATTAAAGACTGCTTCTAACTGAAGCAGTCTTTTTTATGAAGGCAGTATATCAAAAAAGCCACCGCAAAGCAGTGGCTAAAAAATCAATCTAATTATAAACTATGGACTTTATCTTATAAATTCGGGTTGTTCTCCCCTTCTCTCTGTGGAATGCTGAACAGATAGTAATTGCTGTTCGGGGTGAAAGAAGACTTATCAGGGAAACCAAAAATAGAATGTCCTCTGCCGTCTACTGTTTTTACCGTTCCGTCCGGGGTGGTGATCTGAACTTTCACAGGTTTTCCTTCCCCATCTACAAATGGTTTTCTTACTACGGTTCCCTGTGTTCTGATAATATCTGAAAGAGCAAATCCTTCTCCAAACAATTCTTTTCTTCTTTCGATCAAAATGGCATCAATTACTTCATTCTCTGCCAGAGAACCACTATACACATTGGCATTTCTGGCGGATTTAAGCTGATTCAGCACCGCTACAGCCTGGGATACATTTCCGTTTCTTGCTTCACCTTCAGCTTCAATCAGGTACATTTCAGCAGCTCTCATATAAACAAGATCGGCAATCAGTGTGGATTTAAACTTAAATTTAGCATATCTCAGCAATCCTTCTCTTCCTTTAAGGCCATCCCATGAGAACAATTGAGCTCTGATATCATTGCTGTCGAACAAATTCTTAAAGTAAGGATCCGCCATAAAGCTGTAGTAAAAACTTCCTGATGAAGACACATCCAGATAATGGAATGCATAGCTTGCATCAGATTGTTCCTGTGTCTGCCCATGTCCCCAGATCCACTCCACATTGTTGATGTCATTGAAGCCGTCTTTGTATTTTTCAGGAGCCATTAGCGGATAGCCTTCTCTTGCCAACTTTGCAGAGGTGGCAGCCTTACTCCACTCTCCCGTATTCAGGTACGTTCTTGCCAAAAGCCCGTTGACTACAGCCCGGTTGATCTTGTCCTTATTGTTTCTCGTATAATCTTTTAATAGCTGATCAGCATCGGTAAGGTCACTTTTTATCAGGGTATAGATTTCTTCAAGGCTCGCTCTTTTTTTCCCTGGTGTATTAATGGTTGAAGGTTCCGTATAAAGCGGAGCAGTAAGAGCTGTTTTATCTTTAAGATAGCTGAACTGGTAAAAGCTTGCTATATTCAGATAACAGAATGCACGCAGCGCCTTGGCCTGTCCTTTCACCTGATTCTTTTTCTCCTGGCTTCCCTCGGTTCCATCGATCCTTGTGATGACATTGTTCATATTATTGATCGTGGAATAAAACATAGACCAGATAAACAACGGGCGGCTGGCAGTATTATTCACCATTTCCGTAAATGCATAGGTTGAGGCAAAACCATATTTGTTGGTTAGTACTGCCACATCACTTCCCATGGCATCACTTGCCCTGAGGACTGTGGAAAAACCTATGTTGGCGTATGTAGTTCCGTCATCGTTAAATTTGGCCCATGCTCCGTTGATCACCGTTTCTGCGCTTTCAGCTGTTTTGAAAACCTCAGCCTGGTTGGCCTGATCAGTTGGAGCCGTATCCAGTTCACTTTCGCAGCTGGTCACTGACCAGAATCCGATGAAAGCAAAAGATAAATATTTTATTTTTTTCATTGTTGTCATTGTAAGAGTTAAAGAGTTGCCTGCAGTCCGAAAGTAATGGTTCTCATGGCAGGATACCTGTAATACGTGGTCCCATCCAAAGCTTGTTCAGGATCCATTCCTTTATGCTTATAAAAAGTCAGAAGGTTTTCAGCCTGAATATAGATTCTGAACTTTTTAAGGCCTATTTTTTCAAAATAATCGGATGGAAGTGTGTATCCTAAGCTCACATTTTTAAGTCTTGCATACGTTCCCGAATATAAAAATCTTGAAGAGGTTGTCGTCCAGTTGTTCGTTGTAGTACTCAATCCCGGTACATCCGTATTGCGGTTCTCAGGAGTCCATCGGTTCAGCATTTCAACACTCCATGCTCTTCCGCCGGCACTTCCGTTATGCAGCAACGAAGTATAGTCTGTATCCAGTACCTTACCGCCAATCTTGAATGTCAGTAATCCTGAAAAATCAAAGTTCTTGTAAGCAATACTCGTACTGATTCCTCCCGTTACCTTTGGCAATGCAGAACCCTGCAATGTTCTTGTCGCCTTAGACACTTCAGAAGTTGTTCCTTCTACGGTATTTCCGCTGGCATCATTATAAAAAGTTTTCCAAAGCGGATTTCCGGTATTCGGATCCACTCCTACCCATTCCGGAATATAAAAATCATACACAGAACCTCCTACCTGCAGCAACTTGGTACCAGAGACAATAGAACCTTTAGGAAGTTTTGTAATGGTATTGTTCAAAGTACTTAGGTTGATATCCACATTCCACTGAAAATCGTCGTTCCTGATCGGAGTGGTAAAAAGTGAAAATTCAAAACCTGTATTTTTTATCGTTCCGATATTAGCCGGAAAATCACTGATTCCTAATGATGGTGCTACCGGCATATTGAACAGAAGATCCTGGCTTTTTCGTTGGAAATATTCTATATTACCTTTAATCCTGTTATTTAGGATGGCAAACTCCAGCCCTACATTCAGATTAAGATTCGTTTCCCACTTTACATTCTCTGTAGCGGCTTTTTCAAGAACGGTTCCCGGCTCACCCAGGTTATTATAAAACTTATACAGTTCCTGGTAAGCATAATACAATGGTGACCTGTTAGGCTGCAGTAATTTATCGTTTCCTTGTCCACCATAACTTGCCCGGAGGGTCAGCTGGTTGAAGACATTCAGGTTTTTAATAAACTCCTCATTTGAAATTTTCCATGAACCTCCCACAGACCAGAATTTCCCCCATCTGTTGCCTGGCGAGAATCTCGAAGAACCATCTGCCCGACCTGACGCAGACAAGAAATAGGTATTATTAAAATCATATTCTACCTTACCTAAGAAACTCAATAAGCTTACCTGATCACTGTTTCCACTGAAACTTCCTAACAGGGCTGCTGCATCAGGCTCATAATAGTAAGGGAGCGAAAACTGCGTCCTTGTTCCTGAGATGGTCTGATATTCATATTTATAGAATTCCTGTCCGCCTAAGACATTGAAATGGTGTTTTCCGAATTTCTTATCAAAAGTCAGAATATTACTGGTGGTATATGACAATGTCCTGCTGTTGGATTTCGTCACCGAACCGCCGGTTTCACTTCCTTGTCCGATAAGCGGATTAGAATAGTAATGTCCGTTATAATTCACAAGGTCAACGGAGAAGCTCGATCTGAATTTCAACTCCGGTAAGAATGTGAAATCCAGAAATCCTTTTCCTGAAAAGTTATCTTCCTTATTTTCGTTTTTATCCAATGGAAGTGTGGCTGCTGCATTTTGATTTTGAAGAGCACTGGTCGGCCTGTATTTTCCAAAATCATAGATTCTGTCTCCGTCTGCATTCAGGATATAAGATCCATCATCATTTCTTTCGTAATATGGGTAAAAAGAAGGGATCACTCTTGCAGCCTGGATAATATTGCTTGCTTTGGAATCTGAAGAAGTAGGAGCTTGCTGAATACTGTTGGTATAGCTCAGGTTAACTCCGACGTTCAACCAGCTTTTCACTTCGGAATTGAGTTTTAAACGGGTATTGTATCTTTTAAATCCTGACTCAATTGCCATTCCCTTATCATCCAGATATCCTAATGAAAAGAAATAATTGCTTTTTTCACTGCCTCCGCTGATGTCCAGATCAACCTGATTCCTGGAAGCCACTCTCTGCAAAATATCTCTCCAGTCATCATTCCATAAAGCTTTTGCACCAGGCAGTAACTTTCCGTCGGTGCCTATGGGTTTAGGATATGCTGCTCCATAAGGATTGATAGAAAGACCCGTACCTGAAGTAAGATTATCGGTCGCCATCTGTGCCGCTTGCTGAGCGGAGATCTGTCCGGACTGATATCCGTTTCTCATCGCCTCCCAGTATAATTGGAAATATTGGTCCGTACTGACTTGTTCGTAATCTTTAACCGCTCTGCTGGAAAATCCCTGGCTGATATTTAAATTAACCCGTGCTTCTCCTTTCTTTCCGGATTTGGTGGTAATGATGATGATCCCATTTGCTCCTCTTGAACCATATAAAGCACTTGCTGTAGCATCTTTCAAGACACTGATAGATTCAATATCATTCGGGCTTATGGAGTTGATGTTTCCGTCAAAAGGAATTCCGTCTACCACAAACAGCGGGTCGCTGGAAGCACTTACAGATCCTATTCCCCGGATTCTAATGGTAGAGACCGCTCCCGGCTGTCCTGAAGAAGTCGTTGTTTGGATTCCCGGCACCTGGCCTTCCAAGGCTTTTGTAATATTGGTGACAGGTCTGTTGTTGATTTTATCGCTGGAAATCGTTGCCACGGAACCGGTATAGCTGGTTCTTTTAGCTTTTCCATAGGCCACGACCACTACTTCATCAATTTCTTTTTCGTTCAGCGTATCTTTTTGAGGCCTGGAGCTTTGTCCGCTTACACTGGTAATTCCCAGAAAAACAGCAGCGACTGGTGGAATCCAGATCCTGGAACGAAATAAATTTATATTAATCATAATCAATTTTATTTATCATATATTAAAATTTTGCCCTTTGCAGAAATGTCAGCAAAGGGCATCGATAAATACGATAAACCAAATGCTTATTTTTCCTTTACAGGCTGAATGTAACACCTTACGTAATGCAGGTTGTTAAGATTTCGCAGGGTCAGTTCCCTCCATCTTTCTTTATAAGCCGATCGAAATATGTTGGCAAAGCTACAAACATTTAGTCTACAAAACAAGTAGACTTATTTATTTTCATGATAAATTTTCAAAAATTAACATAATATTACAATAAAATACACTAAAATAAGGAGTTACAAAAATTACCATTTTTATAAATATGATAAATATCATTAAGAATTATTCAATGCCGAATTCAGATTAAACGCAAAAAAAATGACACCCTCAGGTGCCATAGCAATAGTTCATAAAACCAACAAAAGCTGTATAATTCCTAAAGAATTAAAGCCACTCATGTGACGAACTTACTCGCATTGCGTAAAGTAACAATTGACATTTAGTTATTGTACTGCTTATACACAATCACAACAGCGTCATTCCGAACTACCTTACATATTCGACTGCCATACTGAACATATTACAGAACATCCTTGCATTAGCACTTTCGGTACAGCTGCTGCCCTCATTATAAAACTTATCTGTTGATTCGTAATTGTCGAAAATATTGGAATCGGTATAGATCAGTAAATTATCCTGTATGGTCCCTGCAGCATTTCCTTTGCTGTCTTTCATAAACAACTTGGCTGCAGACGGATATTGTGTTATTTTACCCATATAGCGGTTGGTCTGTATTCTTGTATTTTCTGCAAGTGTTCCAAATACGCCACTATTTGGCTTTTGGGAAGTTGTCGTATAGAAAGATCCAGGCATCTGTGAGTTGACATACTTTACTGTATACCCCAAATTTAGCTTATTAACAGGGGTAAGACCCTGGTGTTCTCCTCCAATAATAAAGAACTTTCTCTTTTCCTGAATTTTCTGCTTAATAACGGCAATGCTTTGGTTGGAAAAATAACTGGTATACACATATCCGATCCATATGATATCTGCATTGTCTATAGCCTGGCTTAATTCAGCAGGGGTGGCACTTTGGATATTAATGGCGGAAAACGTAAAATTTGCCATTACCACACTACCATTGGGTCCAAAGTTGCTTGGATTCGTTAATTTGGAACGGGCAGCTGACGAATAAATTCCATAGGAATTTGTAGTTAAGGCTGCATTCCATGCGTCAGGGGTTATAGAGAGCACTTTAACCAGCCTGCCTGATGGTTGAGGAGTTACGGTGATACTAAAAGTACAGTTCTCGTTACCCCCCGGGTTGATAATGGAGTAGAGAAAAGTTCCTGTCTGTACAGGAGTTCCTTCAGCAGAAAGAATCACAAACTGTTCTCCCGTGCTTTCAAAGGTTCCTTCGCCACTGAAGCGCATTCCATTAACGGTATCCGTATTGATTTTGTAACCACCCGGTCTGGTTACCGTCACTTTAATCCTTACAGAGCCCGCCGCAGGAGAACCTTTATGAAAGTTTCCATTGACTACAGGATCGCAGTTGATTGTATAAACAGCAGACCCACCCTGGCAGGTATTAATCCATTCCAGACTGTTCCAATACTCCATGCAGTGAACGGTAGTATTGTAGATTATCATACCTTCAGCGTCTACATTTGGTGAATCCGGAGGAAGAAGAGCATCTCTTTCAACGGTTGTCAGACGGGGAGGAAGAAAACCTTTATCCTTAGAAAAAATTTCCAGTGCCGATTTTGGGTTTGGTTCGGCTATATTTATCCCTACCTGACCATTCAAGAGTAAAAAAGGAGCCATAAAAGCTACCAATCGTAATAATTTTTGCTTAATCATCTTTTTATATTTAATTGTGTTTTATCTGCTTTTGAAGACAGGCAGCAAGCCTGGTGGACCATCGGTTACATAATAACCTCCGTTACTATACCATTCGATGGTCCTAATCCGTTTCAGATTCTTTTAAATCCTAGTACGACTTCTTAGGTTTTTAGGATGAACTGATCATGACCCACGTCATATCAGACAATTTCCTTTGATCATTTCAATGTCATTCCTACCGTAGGAGTATGCATCAGTGCTGAAATATTTTCTTCCACTTCGCGAGCGTATTTCTACTGGTTTTAAACCGGTTGGCCGTCTGCGTATTGTTATAGCCATTTTTTTTCTGGAACTCCAGAATCTTTATGATCGTCTGTGTATCGTACGATTTATGTCTTTGGTTAAACTGTTCTGTTTCTATATTTTTTAATTGAAAAACAATTTGATTCAGTTCAATCACATCCAATACCGTTAAATTTTCCTTGTTTAAGATCGAATGACAAATCTCAAATTTATCAGGAAATTTCATCAGGATTATGTCCGTATAAATCTTTTTATAATCAGGACCATCCACTTTTATACACTCTCTTGTTTCCATTGTTCCCTAAAATCCGTGTTTGCTGAGGGTTATTTAAACTTTATTATACTTGCTGATCCATTTATACAATGTCGTCTTGGGAATTCTGTATTCTTCTATCACCTGAAGTTTTGTTTTCTGACCGGTATTGATCAATTCCAGAATAAAATCTATCAGTTCTTTGGTATATACATTTTTTCGAAACTGAGGAAGAATAGTCTTCAGGCTGTTATCTGCAACATTATATTGAACACCTGCCTGAGGAGCAAAAATGATCAGATGCTGCGTATATATTCTGAAAAAATCGTATTCTAAAAGTTTACTCCATTTAAGAAGCAGTTCCGAGTCCATGCTTTTTTTTCCAAACATTTTATGTACTTCAGGTTCTGTAGCATTAAGAAATTTACAGGTGCGTGCAATAGAGACATTGAGCTCTTCCATCCTTTCCCTGATGCATCTTCCTATATGAATGTTTTTAAAATCAAAATTCACTGTATTTTTTTTAAAAAACTGGTTATTAGACATTTTCCCCCTTTTCAAAACAGCAATGCCACGTAATGGCTTTCACTCGATCCCTTTTATCAACAGGCATTTTCTTAGCGAAAAATTTATTAATCATCATTTGTGTTTTTAATATAATAGCAATTGTGTTTATTGTATTGAATGCCATACAACATGCATTATCATTCTCTCTGTAAAAAAGACAGAAATAGAATCGATAACTCTTAAAATGAATTATTAAATAATGCGTTGGTTATATTACAATTTTACTTCATCCGGGGTTAAGAGATTTGAATCCCACTCTGAAAGTAAATTATCTGATCTGATCTAAGGCATACGCCATTACATTATGAACAAACCTCTCTTGTGGCGTATCTATTGGGCCTGTTACAGAAGCCCTGAAAACGCCCTCATCCCAAAAGAATACCGCTCTTCCGTCTTTTCCGGCAATCCATCCGCCTGCATTTGTAGTGGCTTCAGTAGCGAGAAGCCTGCTTCCTGGTGGCAATTGAGACATCAGTACCCTACCTGCAGTATCAGATCCCGATATGGGTATATTTCTAACATCGCCAAAAATGCCATTATTGACGGGATCATTCGTACTTCTTGCAACAACCCCACCGGTACCCACGTTTCCATTGCCACCAAAGGCTTGCAGTAAATTAGATCCTACCCCAAGGTCAAACATGAGCAGAGCTACCCCGCCTCTATCTACATACTCTTTGATTTTACCTGCATCGGAAGCATTCATGTTCGTTCCATTCCATCCTGTACATATGATATCGAAGTTCGCAAGCAATTCGTCAACCGTCGATCCCGACAAAGTAGAGGTAATATTAATAAGCTCTATTCCGGAAATTTTTCGATACGTCCCCGCAACCCCATAATTATTTGTATCGGTAAGCTGGGCATTAAAAGGAACCCAGGCAGGAACAGCCCACTGGCCCATACGCACAACTGGCGGTTTCCTTCTTTTATCAGATAGGCACCGTGACCATCCACTGGATTTGTAAAATCTGATACAGTCCCGAGAAGAGTCGTAAATAATGGTACCCACGGCGACATCCCCACCCTGAGGATTCACAAAATGATCAGTATCCGAATTGGTAGGAATTACTAATCCTGATGTATTGGTGGTGGGTTTATTAATATCTAAAGCACCCCTCGGTGTTGTTGTATCAATACCCATTTGTCCATATACCGGGAACAGCGCACTGCATAAAACAACAATACTAAAAATAATTTTCTTTTTCATTACCTCTTGTTTTTAATTAATGATTAGATTGTAGATGATATTATGATCCAACTCTATCTAGAGCATAAGCCATGATATTATGCAGAAATCTTTCCTGAGGTGTATCTATTACAGTACCTGATACGCTGGAAGCACGAAAAACTCCTTCATCCCAAAAGAAAATAGCTCTTCCACCCGCTCCGGTAATCCAGACTCCGGCATTAGCCGATGCTTCATTCGCAAGAAGCTTACTACCCGCAGGCAGTTGAGACATCTGAACCCTTCCTGAACTGGCAGCCCCTGATAACGATACATTTCTTGCATCACCGAAAACACCATTATTGGTATTGCTCGCCGTACTATTACCGGCAAGTGCCCCGGTAGCTACATTTCCTGTACCTCCGAAGGCCTGAAATAATGAAGTTCCCAAATTATTATCAAGTGATATGATCGCAACGCCTCCACGATCCACATAACTTTTGATCTTGGCAGCATCAGCAGCACTCATATTAGAAAACCCTGTACTAATCACATCATAGTTGGCCAGCAGGTCATCAGCAGTCGTATTGGCCAAAGTAGAGGTAATGTTGGTAAACTGAAATCCTGAAACATTATTGTATGTACCGGAAGCACCATAATTATTGGTATTGTTTAACTGAGAATTAAAAGCACTCAAGCCTGAGCTGCCAATTGCATAGGTAGACCAATACGCTACCCGGACAGTTTCCGGTCTGGTGATTTTGTCAGATAAGCATCGTGACCACCCGCTTGACCTGTAAACTCTGATACAATCCTGACTGGAATCATACATCACAGTCGCAAGGGCAACATTTCCTCCCTGAGGATTTACAATATTATCGGTATCTGAATTGGTAGGAAGCACCAATCCGAAGGTATTGGTAGTGGGCTTATTGATATCTAAAGCACCTCTTGGAGTTGCTGTACCGATACCCACTTGTCCGCATACAAGAATCACTGCACTGCATAAAACTGCAGTACTCAAAATCATTTTTTTTCTCATCCTTATGTTTTTATACTATCATTCAATTGATAGATGACCGTTACATTCAAAGAGGTCATTATCAAAATCTAAAATCATTGTCAAACACCACTGTTTCATTTCTTCTTACAGAGCGATTTCATTCAGAATCATCTGGAATTTATATAAAGCTATACTAAGCTTATTCTCCTGTTGACTGCCACATTGTTCTTATCCCAACCTGCTATATTATATTATAAAATGTGCTTCAATTTTTCACTTCCCAAAACGGATGAAGTTGATCAAACACGCAACAATAACTCCACAATTGAAAAAATAAAAATTGTTAGTTAACCTTATATTTTTTTTCTATAATTT
Source organism: Chryseobacterium pennipullorum (assembly GCF_003384725.1). Classification (GTDB taxonomy): domain Bacteria; phylum Bacteroidota; class Bacteroidia; order Flavobacteriales; family Weeksellaceae; genus Chryseobacterium; species Chryseobacterium pennipullorum. Next base: position 231,912 of record NZ_QNVV01000003.1, on the reverse strand, counting down.
AGCCAAAATTCATACTCCTACAATTCGAGTTTGAATTGCAACATGATATAACCGGCTATGCAAAAAAGAAGTGTGTTTTAAGAATTTTGAATAAAGATCAATGACGATTATATTCATCATTTTGTATTTTTCAAAGTTCTATTGCAAAGTTATTCCTTACAGGTGTACCAAAAAACTAAATGATAAATGAGAATCCAGAAAATGACTGAAATTCATTAACTAGCTTAAAAACAAAATATTAGATAAATGATTTTTGATAAAACTAATTAATCAACCTGTTTAAACCCATTAAACCTGCTTCATTTGAATTCAAAAAAAGAAGAAATAAAGAAATTGAAATTAGAACTGATGGATCGATATGTGGTGAGTATGACTTTCATATTGGCCATTTACGTCGGCATATTTACGTTCTTTATTCCAGACAAAATAATGTCATGGTACCTTGCTGTTGGTGTTCTTTTTTTAGGAGGTCCTTATGTATTTATACGGAAACGATATTCTCCGGATTTACTGGTCACTACTTTTCTGATCTGCGTTCCGATCTATAGCTTTTATATTATACTCTCGTTTTGGGAAAACTCTGTAGCCAGCTTTTCAATTTTACTGCCGATTCCACTGGGTGCTTATATTTACTTTTCTAAAAAAGCTGTACTATTATATACACTATATGTGATAGTGACCATCATTACCGTCAGCATTGTGGCCAACAATTTCAATTTTAATTTCCCCAAGCATACCCGTGAAGAGATTAAATTCAGTGATACCCTGCTCTTTATTTCCAATATATCAATCGTCTTTTTACTGATCCATTATAAAGACAAGATCAAAAGACTGGAAGCGCAAGATCAACTTGCTGTATCATCGGCAACTTCTGCCCTTTTAAATGTAGAAAATGCTACGGAAGACGCCATCACAACAGTACCAGATTCTAGAAGTATAATAAGGGCTGTATCAGACTCTGTAGATATAGAAGCTATGGAAACCCTATTTGAAAAAATAGAGGCAATCATGAATCAGAATATGCTTTTTAAAGATACCAAGCTTAATCTTTCAAGGCTAAGTGTTGTTCTGGATATCAACAGTTCCTATATATCCAAGGCCATTCGCTATAAAGAGTATCCCAACTTTAATACCTATCTCAATATCTATAGAATAGACTATGTGAAGAAGCTTCTTCAGGAAACCGATTTTCAGAAAACAACCTTAATGTACGTCTATACAGAAGCCGGATTCTCCAACCAATCCACATTCAACAGGGTCTTTAAGCAAATAGAGGGAATTACTCCTTCAGAATACATACAGCAAAACTTAAAAACGGATACCAACGATAGTGCGTAGAAAATATTTATCTTTGGGTAAATTTTTTATATGAAAGTTTTGATTATAAACGGGCCTAACCTGAACCTTTTAGGCACCAGAGAACCTGAAATCTATGGAACGATTTCCATGGAAAGCTATTTGGAAAATTTAAAATCCGAGTTTCATACCTATGAATTAAAATACTATCAATCCAATATTGAAGGAGAGCTTATTAACAGACTTCAGGAAGATGATTTTGATGCTGTAGTGATGAATCCGGGAGCTTTCACCCATTATTCTTATGCGATTGCTGATTGTTTGAAAAACATTCAAAAACCGAAAGTGGAAGTCCATATCAGTAACATCTACAAGAGAGAGGAATTCAGGCAGAAATCTGTAACAGCAGCCAGCACGGATGCCGTTGTATCAGGTTTTGGAATGGACGGCTATAGATTGGCTATCTTAAGTTTGAAATAGTTTTAGAATTTATATCTTTCCCACAGATCGCACAGATTTTCACAGATGCATATTGACCATTAGAAAATGATTCATGAAAATAAAGGATAAGATTTAATATAAATACATTGGCTACATCTGTTCGAACAAAAATACAAAAGCCTCATCATTGATGAGGCTTTTGTATGCTATGAGCAACTATTAGATAGTCTGTTCCTGTAATTGAGGCCCTGAAGCAACTAATTTTTTACCTTCCTCAGTATCACAGTACTGCTCAAAGTTTTTGATATATCTTGAAGCAAGATCTTTTGCTTTCTCTTCCCACTCTGAAGCGTTCTCATACGTATCTCTAGGATCTAAAATACCTGTAGAAACGTTTGGTAATTCAGTTGGGATCTCAAGGTTCATGATTGGAACCTGAGTTTTAGGAGCATTATCAATAGAACCATCGATGATAGCATCAATGATCGCTCTTGTATCTTTAAGAGAAATTCTCTTTCCGGTACCATTCCAACCTGTGTTCACTAAATACGCTTTAGCTCCATGCTCCTGCATTTTACCAATCAATGTTTTAGAATACATGGTTGGGTGAAGGGTAAGGAATGCTTCCCCGAATGCAGGTGAAAAAGAAGGCTGAGGTTCAGTGATTCCTCTTTCAGTACCTGCTAATTTTGAAGTATATCCACAAAGGAAGTGGTATTGTGCCTGATCTTCATTGAGGATAGAAACCGGAGGAAGTACCCCGAATGCATCTGCAGACAGATAAACAATCTTCTTGGCATGTCCTGCTTTAGAAGGCAATACAATTTTGTTGATATGATAAATAGGATAAGAAACCCTTGTATTTTCCGTGATAGATCCGTCTGTATAATCTGCTACTCCATTGTTTACAACAACGTTTTCAAGAAGCGCATCTCTTTTGATTGCAGCGAAGATATCCGGTTCTTTTTCTTCTGATAAATCTATCACTTTAGCATAACATCCACCTTCATAGTTGAATACTCCATTGTTATCCCAACCATGCTCATCATCACCGATAAGGTATCTTTTCGGATCCGCAGACAAAGTGGTTTTTCCTGTTCCTGAAAGACCAAAGAATAAAGCTACATCACCTTTTTCTCCTACGTTAGCAGAACAGTGCATGGAAGCCATACCTTTTAACGGAAGGTAATAGTTCATCATAGCAAACATCCCTTTTTTCATTTCACCTCCGTACCAAGTACCACCAATGATCTGTAATTTTTCAGTAAGGTTGAACATGATGAAGTTTTCAGAATTCAATCCTTGAGCTTCCCAGTTCGGGTTTGTTGTTTTAGAACCGTTGATTACTGTGAAATCTGGCTCTCCAAAGTTTTCAAGCTCATAGTGAGAAGGACGAATGAACATATTAGTCACAAAATGTGCCTGCCATGCTACTTCAACGATAAATCTTACTTTAAGTCTTGTATCCGCATTCGTTCCGCAGAATGTATCTACTACGTAAATCTTTTTAGATTCAGCAAGCTGGTTCAGCACTAGTTCTTTACAAGACCCGAAAATTTCTGCTGTAGTCGGTAAATTTACTTTACCATCCCAGAAAATAGTATCTCTTGTAACATCATCCTGAACAATATATCTGTCTTTAGGTGAACGACCTGTGAAAATTCCTGTTTTTACTGATACCGCGCCAGATTCTGTAAGTTCAGCTTTCTCAAATCCCTGATTTTCAGAAGAAACTTCAGCCTGGTATAATTCCTCATAAGAAGGATTGTACACTACTTCAAAGTTTCCTTTAATCCCTAATTTCTCTAAATCCTGGATGATTTTAGTGTTTTTCATTTTACTTATATTTTCTATTTCTTTATTGACTTCAACAAAAATAATATTAATTATTTGTTAAAGGTGGTTTAAATATACTGATATAAGTCAGAATGACAAATAAAAAAACAGGATCGTAAAATATTGATTATAAATTAATTATATTTTCCCACTCAAAAATAGTTGTAAAACCTTTCTCCGAAAAATAGTCTTTAAAGCCCCCAAATTTGGCACTCATTACAAAATCTCCGCCCCATGCCCCCAAACTTTTGACAAAAGAAGGGCAGTCAGGGAATATTTTTTCTTTAACTGTAGGAATTTCAAGAAAATCGGCAATTTTCCTCTCATGAATCATCATTAATTCCGAAAAATTATCCAATTCACTGCATAACAAAATTTTCTTTGTGATATTCGAAAATTCATTAACCAATTCAGGATACTTGGTTTTGGACTTATATAAATTGATTCCTTCACGGCTGTCCTGTTTCTGATTCAAATGGATAAAGATCAGTTCATCTTTAAAGGAAGGATCAAAATTTACCTTTTCATATGCAATTTCCGGCTTGCTTTGAAAAAGCACGGCAGATTTTTCTTTTGCAACAGCAATATCATAACCGCTGCCTCCCAAACTGACAGCATTCAGATGAAAAGGATCGATCTGGGCCCATTCCGCCAGATTGTTCATTAAAGTAGAACTGCTTCCGAGTCCATAATCCGCAGGAAACTGAAGATTGGTTTTTAAGTGGTAAGTAAGGTTATCTTTGAATTTAAGTGTCGAAAGCTGCTGAACATTTTGTAATGTTTTAAGAATAAATGCAGCGGCCGAAGGAATATTGGTTTCCAGAACCTGCCATTTTTCATAATCAATAACAGCTGTTAACCATAATGTATTCTGATGGTAAGCTTTCCAAAGAATCAAAGATCTTTCATCGTCGTTTTCTTCAAAGAAAAACTCTTGTCCTAGCCTGGTAGGTACCGCTAAGACAAGAGCTCCATCGATTGCGAAATATTCTGATGTAAGCATAAGCTTACCCGGTGAAAAAATCGCGCTCATATTTTTTTATAAAATGGCGGAGGCAGCTTCTACCGATCCGTCAATTTTTTTGATCAATCCCTGAAGGGTTTTTCCCGGTCCTACTTCCACAAAGTTGGAAGCACCGTCTTTAATCATATTCTGAACGGACTGCGTCCACTTTACAGGCCCCGTAAGCTGAGCGATCAGGTTTTGTTTGATCTCATCCGGATTGGTTACTGCAGTAGTCGTTATATTCTGATAGACAGGAATGGTTGCTTTTCTGAATTTTGTTTTTTCAATAGCTGCCGCCAGTCTTTCCTGTGCCGGTTGCATCAATGGTGAATGAAAAGCCCCGTTTACCGGAAGCAACAGTGCTCTTTTCGCCCCTGCCTCTTTCAGTTTTGCACAAGCCTCTTCTACAGCAGGAGTTTCTCCTGAGATCACCAACTGTCCGGGACAGTTATAATTGGCAGGAACTACTATGCCACTGATTTGAGCACAGATTTCTTCTACCTTAGCATCGTCTAAGCCTAAGATCGCTGCCATCGAACTTGGATTGGCATCGCAAGCATCCTGCATCGCCTTAGCTCTTTCTGATACCAGCTTCAAACCGTCATCAAAAGATAAAACGCCATTGGCAACCAATGCAGAGAATTCTCCTAAAGAGTGTCCTGCTACCATTTCAGCGCCAAGACCGTTTACTGCTTTTAATGCTGCTACTGAATGTATAAATATTGAAGGCTGGGTAACCTCTGTTTTCTTAAGATCCGCATCGGTACCGTTAAACATAATGGAAAGAATGTCGAAACCTAAAATCTCATTGGCAGATTCCATCAGATCTTTAATATCTTTTCTGGAATCATACAACTCTTTTCCCATTCCTACAAACTGAGAACCCTGCCCGGGAAATACAAGTGCTTTCATGTATTGAATTAAATATTATGCAAATATAACTATAATGTTAACAATATCCTTTGAAACGGGAATAAATCATTATGGTACCAACCTGATTACTCGATACCCTGTATTTACATAGGCTCCGTTCGCTTTAGATTTTACAAACTCAAATTTTGTGGCAAGTTGAGTCTGAACTTTATTCATCTGTTTAAAGATTTCTCCTTTTTTGTTTTCTCTGGTCAACATATCATTCACCACATCAAAACCTACTATCGCATACTTCGGAGGCGTTTTACAGTATTTGCTTTTATACGCTGCTAAAATTTCTTTCTCAAAGCTTCCGTCAGTATTGATTTTTCTGTCCATCAGATAAACCAGATTGGCCTGGCTCAGCTCATCTACTTTCTTTTCAAAAACCGGAGAATAGAACATACTGAATGCTTTTACTCCCTGAGCTTCTTTGGAAAGAGCAATTACTTTGTTGGCAAAAGCCTCCCCCATATCATCATTGGCCAGAACCGCAATAACAGGAGCAGCCTGCCCCGTCATCATGTTCTGATCCAGCTGAATATCCGCCGGAGAATTGACAATCACAATATTAGGATTTTTCACCGCCTTTTCAAGGCCTGCTTTGATGTAATTTGCATTTTCTTTTTTAGAGTCTGCAACGATATATATTTTCTGATCAGAATATACCCCTTTTACTTCTTCAACAATTTTATCAGCATACGTCTGATTATTGGTTTCTACTATAATCAGGTTGCTGTAATTGTACAGCTCGGGTGTATTGGCAAAAGGAGCCACCACCGGAATTTTCTGATTTTTTGTAAAATCGAGAACGTCAATAACATTGGATTTAAAGAAAGGTCCAATGATCAGGTCTGTATTATCAGGATTGATCTGGGTAAGCGAATTTTTAAATGAAGATTCATTTCCGGAATCCACTACTTTGATATCCAGTTTCTGTCCGCCTCTGGCATTTCTTTCAATGGCAAGCTTAGCTCCTGTCAAAAAGTCAAGGGCCATTGCTCTGTATTGCGTTTCATTGGTACTGTACCCAAACGGAAGCATCAGTATAACGCTCAGGGCATCACCACTTTTCTTTACATAGGCAGCATCCTGCTTTTTGATTTTTAGCACCATTCCTGTTTTCAATCCTTGTGACAGATCAGGGTTAAGCGCAATAAGTTCATCAATGGAAACTCCAAATTTATTAACAATAGAGAATACAGTATCTCCCTGCTGAACAGTATATGTTACATAATCATCTCCCGTTGCCACATGGGAAACAGAAGAGGACTTTTCATTCCCTGACTCTACTTTTACTTTGGAGTGCACAGGTTCAGTAACAACAGCTGTGGCGGATTTTTTTATTGTAATGGTATCACCAGGTTTCAATCCTTTTTCTTCCAATCCCGGATTCAAAGCAAAAAGGTCCTGCTGGCTGATTCCAAACTGTTTTGTAATTCTATAATAATTATCTTTAGCTTGTATCACATAGTTTTCCCCTTCTACAGCGGCCACAGGAGCAGTTACTGTCTTTTCCACAGGAACTTCAGCAGGTTTTTCTGCCACTGCCACCTGTTGTGCGCCTCCATATTTTTTTATGCTGGCGAGAGGTAATGTAATCTCATCTCCGATCTTCATGTGAGAATCCAGTTCAGGATTTAGTTTTCTCAGATCAGTTTCAGAAATTCTATATTGTTTTGTAATTCCGTAAATGGTTTGCTTGGGCTGTAAAACGATGGTCCCCACAGCACCTGCTCCCGTATTTACTTTTTCAGCAGTCGCTGTTTTTGTAACCACCGGAGTTGCTGTTTTTTCTGACTTAATCATTAAAACATCACCAATAGCAAGCTTACCATCTTTATGTTTAGGGTTTAGCTTCAGCAATTCATCTACAGTTATTCCATACTTTTTAGCAATATTGTAAGGATTATCACCTTGTACAACGGTATGTGATTTCTGGGCTGAAACTCCCAAAACCATACATAAACTGGATAGAATAAAAAACCTCTTTATCATATTCGATAATTATAATTTACAAAAATACTTCTTTAAAATTAAATGGCAACAATTATTAATTTGGATTCTTGAACCACCATTTCTTCCAAACAATTTTCAAGCCATGAATACCCGTAATCTGAAAAGAACACACTAAAATTGTATACCCTTTCCTGCCAGGTTTTAGCCGGATGAACATCTAAAAATAGATTCTCTAGCCTTTCCAGCAACTCATTCTGTTTTATTTTTTCAGCATGCAGCAGACGTTTCTTCATTCTCTTAAAAGAGTTGAGTTGTCTTACTTCCTCCGCTTTTACCAGATTTCCAAAAGATCTATCAGTAGCTTCTGCTGAAGTTTTTAATGTTGAAAAATTGTTGATCAATACCCCTTCCTGCTCTTCCAGTAATTGCAGGGTCACATTATCCTTCAAAATTTTATGATTGGTAATCACGGTAAAATTTTGGAAGAAATCTTCTATTTTAAGATTCAGCTTTTCAATCTTCTTCACTGTTTTTTCCTTTAGAAAGAGCATAGAATTTCTCGGGATCAGGATTGGAAAAGGAATATTGACTGCTGAGAAATAGTCTTTCAATTCCAGCCAGTACATGATCTCGGCATTACCTCCGATATAAGCAAGATTGGGAAGTACTTTTTCCTGGTATACAGGACGCATTAATGCATTGGGACTGAATCTCTCAGGATGATTCTCCAGTTCTGCCAGGATTTCCTCCTCTGTAAACCGGATATCGGTATCTACAACGATATATTTCTGCCCGTCGAATTCAATCCTGTCTCTGGTCTCAGAAAGATAGAACAAATTGATTTCGCGGGGATTCACCTGTACTTTACCATATTTCTCTGTCAGAAAATCTACTTTATCTTGTGAGGCTTTTTGTAAACCAAATTGAAGAAGTTCATTTCTGAATATTTCTTTCATCTGACTTTTAAGCGCGCTGGAATCACCATCTACAATCAAAAGCCCAAATTCTGAAAACAGACGGTTGACTAGAATTTTAATAGCCTGTGTAAGCGTGTTTCCCGGCTGATATGCTTCTTTGAGCATTAGAATCAATTCTGTTCCAAAAATGGAATCTTTGAATTCTTTTTCAAACTCAGAAATAAAATAGGTACCGCTGATCTCAATTCTTCCCACGGGGCCACCTGACTTTTCATGGGTCTCGTAATAATTATTTTCTGTTTTAAAATGATTGATTTCTGCAAAATCATGGTCCTCGGATGCCATCCAGTACACCGGAACAAAGTTAAAATCCGGAAAATTTTCTTTAAGATAAGAACAGGTCTTTATGGTCTGTAATATTTTATAGACAAAGAAGACAGGTCCTGAAAAAAGATTCAGCTGGTGGCCGGTTGTAATGGTAACGGTGTTGGGAAGCTTAAGATGCTCCAGATGCGTCTTTTGTTTAGAAGAAAGGTTTAAATCGGAAAGCTGTTCTTCAAGCACCTCAGAAAGTATATTTCTTTGTGCTGAGGCAAAAGAGTCCGTTTTAAGATGAAGCTGCTCTTTGAAATGATCCAAAGAGAATATCTTCTGTTCAAAACCTTCAATTTTTTGATTTAAAAAATCTTTTACCAATTGAGGGATGCTTCCTATATCGTTAAATGGTATTTTATTAATTGTTTTCAACCTGTACTGTTTTTTAGTTGAACAAATACCACACAATCCCAATGTTTAATCTGAAGTCGTACACCGGATAATGTGGAAATGCGTATGCTTTATTGTTGGAAATAACAGTTCCTATTTGCTGTCCTTCTATGAAAAAGAACATTTTCTTAACTTTCATATTGATATAAAGATCCAGGATAGGCTGTCCACCGATTGAAAATGCGTCTGCATTGGGAAGAATATATTCATTAAGAACCGGAAAATAATCTCTGGAAGCAAACTTAGAGAAATAATAAATTTTAAGACCAGCCTGAATTTCCGCTGCTTTTTTAAAAGCCTGAGTCTGATAGAAAATATTGGCTCTACCGATAAAGCCAGGCAGTGGAAGCAGGTTTTTATTAGTCAGGGTATTTTGAAAATGGAGCCTCGTATTCAAATGAAATTTACCATAGCTGAATGTTGCGTCACCTCCGATCTGAGAAATATTCAAGGAGTTTGCACTCTGCTTCGGAGTTCCGTTGCTGTCAAAATAAGCATAATTATCAATTCTGAAATAATTGGCAAAAATTTCTGTTTTAAACCACTTCAGGTTGATGCTCCCTCCCACTTCCATTACTGATTGATTCTTTGCATTTTCAAGGTAATAGTTGAAATTTCTGTACACAGAAGTATTCAGCAGGTAATTGAAAGACGGGTAAGCACTTTGGAAATTCACTTTAGCATTGACAAAATAATCTTTGATGGGTTCAAACTTCAGATTATTTGTGGTTCTAAGATAACTTTTGAACTGGCTTCCGTTGGAAAACTCTAAAAATGAATTCAGCTGAATTTTATCCCAAAGCTTTACCTCTAGATTTCCCACTGCTCCTATTCTGTTTTCTTTAAGTTCACCTGGAAATGGCACACCGTTCACTACAACCATATCTCTTATCCCGAATTTAATCATCTGGTAACGAACTCCGGCATCCAGTTTGAACTTTTCATTATTGAAAACCAGACTTAGCGTATTGCTGAGATTATCAGAATACTTTTTGGTAGTGAGCGGAAAACCATTGACAAGGTCAGCAGGTGCACTGTACCACTTAGTTTCCAGCGCTCCCTGATTATAAAAATATTTATTTCCCTGATGAAAAATCGTGTGTCTGACGCTGAACGGGAATTTTTCCGAATTGAATGGGGTAAACTGATGACTCAGATAATATCTCCTGTAAGAAAACTGTGAACTCGTAGATGCCAGGTAAACCTGGGCATTCTGCCTGTTACTGTAATTACTGTCACCATTCTGAAACAGGTTATCTTCTGTGATCCCACCACTTTCCTGATTGTTTACATTCTGGTGAAGATAGTGCGCAAAAAGCTCATACTTACCGCTTTTTGAAATATAGTGTCCTGAAAATACGGTGTTATTATTGGACGCCAGTGAATTTCTATACAGTCCCTGAGAACGAAGTCCCATGTACTCAAGAGCAAAATTGAATCTTTTGCCAATGTTCTGAGTATAGGTAGATCTTAATGCTGCCCCATTTCTCAAGGCATTATGATAAATGAACGTAGCAGTAGGGGTTTTTACATCATAGTATTTGATATCATTGGCCCCAAGAATCATATAGGATTTATTGGAGGGCAGCAAAGATAAATTCTGCTCTGCATTCACTTCAAAAACAAGCGGATTAAATCCTGCTCCTATATTGGCAGGTTGTATTCTTCCGAAGTTGTCATTATTGTTATACTGAGAAAATATATAGGTTTTATCAAAAGTCATGACCGTATCAAAAACTTTCTTTTCTGCAAACTGGGTCTGAAACTGATAATCGTTAATGGTTGGTTTGAAAATTTTTAAAGAATCTTTCTTTCCTGAGTCTATGACCAGTGTATCTTCTTGTTTTTGCTGAAGCTTTTGAGTCTTTATGGTATCAACAACCTGTGCCTTAGCTGCACAACTGAAGAAGGTGATTATGAAAAGGATATATTTCATTATTCATTATTGTACCGCAAATTTAATAAAAAAAAGGCTGTCTCATTTTTGAGACAACCTTTTTAGTTAAATAAAAAGAAATTTTTCCTTTTTTGACCTTTTCTATAGATTAGAAATGAGGGTTATTTACAATTTCTTCCTGTGGAATTGTTAAAGAAACTCTTGGGTCATTGTAAGGGAAAGCAGTACCTACGAAGAACAAGTGGTTGGAACCTCTTGTAACGGTAGCTTTGTTTCTCTTAAATGCTAAATAAGCTTTACCTTCACCCCAGAACTCAAGTCTTGTTTGGTTGTAGATTTCCGCCTGAAGTGCAGTACCTGTCATAGTATCAAGGAAGGCATTAACAACAGGGTTAACTCCTGGAACAGGAACTGGAGTTGGATCAGTATATCTATTATTTAATACTTGCTTCAAGATGGTTTTTGCTTCAGCATCCTGACCAATCTTAGCTAGAGATTCAGCAGCAAGGAAATAGAATTCGTCCACTCTCATGAAAACATAATCCGCAGTTACCTGTCTTTGTCCCTGAGCAATTCTGTTCAGATCAAAGAATTTATTTCCAGGGAAGTTTCTTGCAGGAGTAGTTGCAATAGGAGTTCCCTCACTATCAGCTATAGTACTCATTACAAACTGATTTCTTCTAATATCTTCAGGTCTCATGCTATTGTAAAGACCTAGATCTATTCCTTTTCTAGTTCCTACAGAAGCATAGCTATAGGTGAACATATCCACCTGACCCCACCAGCTTACAAGATCTAAACCGTTAACAACTGCGATATCAAACCCCCACATCCAGCTTGGTGTTTTAAGATCGTTAAATCCACCTCCACTTACTACGCTAGATCCAGCAGAATGAGCCATTCTTACTGTCTCAGTTTTCGATGTTGATGTATATCCGTAATCATTGATGATCTCTTTAGATAAAGCAGCAGCTTGTGCTGGCTGATCTATAGCAGCATATGTATATGCTAAAAGTCCTTTGGCAACAGACTGATCAATCATCCCCTTGTTTGTTCTTGCGAAACCTTCCAAATAGTCAACCGACTTGGTAAGGTCATCCACGATAAGAGCATAAACCTGAGCCTGAGTCGATTTTGGCTGTGCCGGCATCCCTGCTTTAGTATATACTGGAATGGCAGCCTCTCCTGGAGTATAGCCTTTGGTATAGAATTGCATCAGATAGAAATATGCATAAGCACGAAGCGCTTTAGCCTGTCCCATCGCATATTTATCAGCATCACTAGCAGGAACTGAATTTGTACCACCAAGAGCATCGATAATTTGGTTGGCCCCAGCAATCATTCTGTAATAATATCTCCATGGCTTGTAGTTCATGGTATTGGTAAAGTCTGTCTGAGCACTCATATTGGCCATGGCAACATACCATCCGTAAGATGTCGCCTCAAGCGCCATATCCTGAGAAAGCATGTCACTGTAAATATCGTATCCTTTCTGACCGAAGTCGTCATGATCCAGATCCGTTCCTCCCGTTCCTGTATTAATCATCATCACATACAAACCATTCAGTTTTGTTTGTGCAGGAGCATCAGCAATCGTTTCCGTAGGTGCAGATTCAAGAAATTCTTCACGACATGAAACAGTCAATGCTGATAACGCTATACTTAATAATAATATCTTTTTCATTGTAAATTAATTGTTAGAAGTTAATTTTTGCTCCAAAAGTTATAGTTGAAAGCGGTGCATACGAGTAAGTACTACTCGATCCTGTTTCAGAAACACTTGGATTAAATCCTTTTCTTTTTGTTGCAATCCATAAGTTATCTCCACTTACGAATAAGTTAAATCCTGTAAGACCGATTGCTTTTACAAAGTCTTGTGGGAGGTTATATCCTAAACGGATATTGTTAAGTGCCAAATAGTCAGACTTTACTAAGAATCTGCTTGATCTAGCATTCTGGTTAACATCAATGGCTGCGTTGGATGACATTCTTGGAACATCCGTAACGTCACCTGGGTTCTGCCATCTTTGTCTGATATCAGTATGCCAGTTATTGTTACCTACTACACCATTCCCCATTAATCCAGCGTAAAGCCCGTCATACGCATATCCACCAAGACTGTATAGGAATTGTACGCCTAACGTAAATTGCTTATATCCGAAATCCAAGTTGAATGCACCTCTGATAGAAGGAATAGCAGACTTATCTAAGAATTTCTGAGTAGCCTGAGAATATACAGTAGTTACCCCTGTTCTGATATCTGCGTTAGGATTCAGCTTCTGGAATTCATACAATGATGTGATTTGCTCACCTGCATCGAAGCTTCCGTTTCCGTTGGTATCTACATAGTGAACAGTCCATTGAGCAGCACCGGTAGCAGCATTTACTCCTGCGTACTCTCTCATATAATAATCATATAATGATCTTCCTTCAGCTCTACCAAAGCCAGCTTCAGATAAGTCAATGATTTTAGCAGCTCCTGTAGATTGGTCTAATGGCATCTGAGTAAGTTTGTTACGCAAGATTTCTCCATTTAATCCGAAATCAAGGAACATATTATCCTTATTGATGATATGTGCTTTTAATGTAAATTCAACCCCTTGATTTACAAGTTTACCATCGTTTACTTTAAGAATTCCATTACCTGTAGATGGAGCAAGTCTGTTATCAAAGATCAGGTCATTCGTTGTTCTGTGGTAGTAATCTACTTCAAGCTCTAATGCTCTGTTTTTGAATAATCCTATTTCTACTCCTCCCTGGAAGATGTTTGATTTTTCCCAAGTTAAGTTAGGATAACCGTCTCTGTCATAAGTGGCACCTGGAAGTCCCATGAAGTTTCCTGGATTATAAACATTATACCCTGGATAGTATCCTCCATTCTGAGCTGAAGCAGCAGCACTTCCTACAATTGCCTGGTCTCCTACCGTACCATAACTTGCTTTTAATTTTAAATGCTTGACGATCTTGTTATCATTAAGGAAGTCTTCTTTCGTAACTAACCAGCCAATACCTGCAGACATGAAGGTATCCCACTTGCTGTTCAGGAATCTAGAAGTACCGTCTCTTCTGATTGTTCCATTGAAGAAGTATTTCCCTTTGAAATCATACGTTAACTGACCGAAATAAGACTCAAGCGTATAGTTGTATATATAAGAGTTTGCTAATGACTCTCCTACCCCCTGATTCAATTCAGGAATCATGTCAATAATAGTTGGTCTTCCTGCAGAAAGAAACTTTTGTTCCCAGCTGTTACTTTCATGGGCAGCAAAAGCCATAATATTATGGTCACCAAATCTTTTCTGATATCTTAATAACTGTAGCCAGTTATAAGCCATCAATTCAGTTTTAGTTTTGTAGATATATCCGTTCTGACTGGCAGCATTCCCATAGTACGGGTTGTCTACCTGGTCATTACTGTTGTTATAGTACTGACCACCAACTCTTGTTTCAAAGCTTAAATCTTTTGTAATATCCGCTTTCAAGAACATGTTGGCATTGATCTCGTGCTTGTAGAAGTTATTGATATTGTTGGTTGCATCACCAATTGCATTGGTAAGACCTCCAAATCCTCTACCATAATCTCCTAAACCATAATCAAACTGGTAACCGCCAAAATATGGATCTGCAATTCTGTTTCCTGCAGCATCACGTGAAAATAAAGGATAAATAGAAGGGATATTATCTACGAACCAGAAGATACTTCCTGAATCACTTGTCTGACCGTTTCTTTTTGCTTTTGAGTAAGCATATCCTAAATTAAATTCTCCTTTTAACCAAGGTCTTGCCTGGTGTGTTAAGTTTAATCTACCGTTATATCTTTCGAAGTTTGAATTGATAGAATATCCTTTATCACTTAGGTAACCAATGTTTGTATAATATGTTGTTTTACCGCTACCTCCACTGATGGATAAGTTGTTTTCTGTCCTCGCAGAAGTCTGGAATGCATAATCTTCCCAGTTTTCCGGATCGTATATTCTACCTATTCCAGGTCTAATCTGACCTGTAGCAGGATCGATCAGGTTGGCTGCCGGTGTACCCCAGATGTTATAATCCGGGCTGATCCCTGCAGTACTGAAAAGTCTTGTATTAGCATATGCATCTGGATTAGCATTTCCAGCAAGTCTACCCTGATTTCTCAAAGCCTGCCAGCTTAACCCCAGATATTCTTCAGGAGAACTAATTCTTGAATATCTTGGAAGTAATGACATGTTGAAACCAACTTTTGATTCCAACTGGATTACAGATTTATTAGATCTACCTTTTTTAGTATTGATAACAACAACCCCATTCGCACCTCTTGCACCATAAATAGATGTAGCGGTAGCATCTTTAAGGATTACCATATTCTCGATATCCTCAGGGTTGATTGAACTTACGTTCCCTGTAAAAGGCATACCATCTAGTACGTACAATGGGCTTCTGTTTCCACTCATTGAACCAAAACCTCTGATACGGATCGTTGCATCTGTTCCCGGCTGTCCAGAAGTATTGATTACTCTTACCCCTGCAGCCTCTCCTGCAAGCGCCTGGCTCACAGTAGATACGTTTTTCGAATCAATTGACTTAGCATCAACTTTAGATGCTGTTCCAACATAGCTTTCTTTTGGAACCTGGCTATAACCTATCACAACAACTTCCTCAATCGCTGTTTCTCCAGCTGTTGTATCTTTAGGCTTTTGCTGTGCGTAAGCAGCCTGCCCTAGAAAGAACAATGCTCCAGCACTTAGTACACGTAGTTTAACATTCATATTAACAAATTTTAATATATTTTAGCGACAAATATGTTAATAAATATTAACACTAGCAAATTTTTAACTCAGTTTAGACTGTATATTTTTAACAACAACCGTACAAAACAATGCAAATTATAAATATTTCACAATTTAAACCTCAAAAAAATACTTAAAATTTAAATCCAAATCAATATTGTACACTTTTGATAACAAATTTATAAATTGATATTTTTTTATTTATAATGATTCTAAACTAAAATATCGAATAAAATTAGCTTTTAAACCCATATTAATGATACAATAAAGTCAAATCCGACTGTATGATTCATAATTTTAACACAATAAACCTACAAAACAACATAAAAAGAAGATTTACACCAGAGCCGTAAACTCATTTGCGACCTTATCACAAACCCGTTCATTTAAAGCATTTTAGAAAAAACTACAGAATAGAGCATCTCAATAAGTCTGCCTTTTACATTTCCTTATATTGTGAAAAAAATTAACATATTAAAAATAAGCAGTTAAAATGTCGTCATCAATCCAGATCGCGACGGCCAGCACAAAAAAAGCACCCTCTTACGAGGATGCTTTTTATTTACTATTTATCTGATTATTATTTCAGCTTTTTCTTCACCGCCACTTCTTCGTAGACTTCAAGAATATCTCCGACTTCAATATCGTTGTATCCTTTAAGGTTCAGACCACATTCATAGCCCTTTGTAACCTCTTTTACGTCATCTTTGAAACGCTTCAAGCTCTCAAGCTCTCCGTCAAATTTAACGATGCCGTCTCTCAACACCCTTACTTTGGAGTTTCTTGTTACTTTCCCGGTAAGAACCATACATCCAGCAATAGTACCCACCTTAGAGATTTTGAATACCTCTCTGATTTCAACATTACCAATTACCTGTTCTTTGATTTCTGGAGAAAGCATACCCTCCATTGCTTCTTTTACTTCATCGATAGCAGCATAGATCACAGAATATGTTCTGATCTCAATTTCCTCTTTATCTGCCAGCTCTTTGGCATTGCCACCAGCTCTCACATTAAACCCGATGATAATAGCATCAGATGCAGTAGCAAGGTTAACATCAGATTCTGTAATCTGACCCACCCCTTTGTGTAAGATATTGACGCTGATTTCCTCAGTTGATAATCTTTGCAACTGATCTGATAATGCTTCAACGGAACCATCCACGTCACCTTTTAAGATAATATTCAATTCCTTGAACTCACCTAAAGCAATTCTTCTTCCAAGTTCTTCAAGCGTAGTGTGCTTCTTCGTTCTGATCGATAGTTCTCTCTGAAGCTGCTCTCTCTTATTAGCAATCGTTTTAGCTTCACTCTCGTCAGCGTATACTTTAAATTTATCTCCGGCAGTAGGAGCTCCATCCAATCCTAAAATTGTAACAGGAATTGACGGACCGGCTTCTTTAAGGTTTCTACCTCTTTCATCCAGCATCGCTTTTACCTTACCGTGGTTTTTACCGGCAACTACATAGTCTCCCACTCTTAAAGTACCGGTCTGTACCAGCATTGTGGCAACATATCCTCTTCCTTTGTCAAGTGAAGCTTCGATAACAACACCGTGAGCAGTCCTGTCCGGATTAGCTTTAAGGTCAAGCATTTCTGCCTGAAGCAATACTTTCTCCAATAGAACATCCATATTGTTACCAAACTTAGCAGAAATTTCCTGCGCCTGTACATTTCCACCCCACTCTTCTACCAGAATATTCATCCCGGAAAGTTGCTGACGGATATTATCAGGATTAGCGCTTGGTCTGTCCACTTTGTTTAATGCAATGATCATTGGAACTCCTGCAGCCTGCGCGTGAGAAATTGCTTCTCTCGTTTGTGGCATTACATCATCATCGGCAGCAATCACGATAATGGCAATATCTGTGATCTGAGCACCTCTGGCTCTCATCGCGGTAAACGCTTCGTGACCCGGTGTATCCAGGAATGTAATTCTTTGCCCGTTTTCAAGTTTCACATTATAAGCACCAATGTGCTGTGTGATTCCTCCTGATTCACCGGCAATAACATTTGTTTTTCTTATGTAGTCAAGTAATGAAGTCTTACCGTGGTCTACGTGTCCCATTACAGTTACAATCGGAGCTCTTGATACAAGATCTTCTTCGTTGTCGATTTCATCTTCAGTATCGTTTTCTTCCAGATCAGCATCGGAGAATTCAATTTTATAACCGAATTCATCAGCTACCAGTAATAGGGTATCCGCTTCAAGTCTCTGGTTCATGGTCACCATTACACCCAGTGAGAAACAAGCAGAGATTACTTCAGTTGGTGAAACATTCATTAAGCTTGCTAATTCACCTACTGTAATAAACTCAGTTACTTTCAGGGTTCTATCCTGTGCTTCAAGCTCCTGCTGACGCTCATCCTGCTCTCTACGGAAAGTTCTCTTGTCTTTTCTGTGTTTTGCAGATTTAGATTTACCTCCTTTGTTGGTAAGCTTTTCTAAAGTTTCTTTAATCTGGTTTTTAACTTGCTCGTCAGTTAATTCAACCGGCATCACTCTCTGACCAGGTCTGTTGTTCTGACCACCTTTCTTGAATCCACCACCTTGGCCTCCCGGACGGTTTCCACCTTGGTTGTTTCCGAAACGGTTTCCACCCTGGCCACCCTGACCTTGAGGACGGTTCCCCTGACCTCCTTGTCCCTGGCGGTTTCCTCCTTGTCCACCGTTATTGTTCTGACGGTTTCCTTGGCCCTGGCCACCCTGGTTATTATTTCCTGAGTTTTGATTATTCCCCTGGCCTTGCTGATTATTCTGCCCACCAGGTTTTTCAATTCTCTTTCTTTTCTTTTTTGCCCCGGCACCTGGTTTCGGTGCAAACTGAGTAAGGTCTATCTTCTCGCCGACAATCTTAGGACCATCGAGTTTTTGATATACAGTCTCTATTTTCTGAGGTTCCTGAGATTCCGGTTCAGCATCTGCTTTTGGAGCTTCCACTTTCTTCTCCTCTACAACAGCAGGCTTTGGAGTTTCTTTTACGGGTTCTACAGGTTTTTCTTCTTCTTTTTTCTCCTCCATTTTTGGCTTGTCTTTTTTAACAGGTCTGTTTCTAGATTCTATTTGAGACAAATCAATTTTATCCAAAACTTTAAATTCCTGCTTTTCAGGAGCTGCTTTTACTTCCGGTTGTTCTTCTTTCACGATTTCTTCTTTCTTTTCTTCAACCGGGGTCGCAACAGGAGCCACAGGAGCTTCAGGAGCTTCTTCTGCTTCAGGCTTCTTAGGTTCTAGATCTATTTTACCTAAAATTTTAGTTTCTGGTTTATTTGCTTTAGCTCTTATCACTTCAGGGGTTTTCTTTTCTTCAATTTCCAGTTTTTCTTCCGGAACTTTAGTAATCACCACCTCATGGGAAGCCTTTCTTTGTTCGCCGTCTTTAGCAAACTCAGCCTCCAATGCAGAATATGCCGCTTCTTCCAATTGAGCGTTAGGATTGCTTTCAACCTCGAATCCCCTTGACTGTAAAAACTCTACTAATCTGGACATCGAAATGTTGAATTCCTTAACCGCTTTATTTAATCTAATTTTTGGCATCTATATTATTTACTGTTTTTTAATTTTTAAAATTAAAGTATTTCCTTTTTACTGTTTATTAAAATTTATTTAAATCTTAATCTTCAAATTCTTCTCTCAGAATACGCTTCACCTCTTCGATTGTTTCTTCTTCAAGGTCTACCATATTTAAAAGACTCTCAGTTTCTTTATCCAATACTGATTTTGCAGTCGTAAGTCCTACTTTTTTAAACTCATCCAAAATCCACTGCTCGATATCGTCATTAAATTCTCTCAATTCAACATCGTCATCCTCGCTGGACTCTCTGTATACATCAATTTCATATCCAGACAACCACGAAGCCAGTCTGATATTCTGTCCTTGCTTTCCAATAACTTTAGAAATCTCTTCAACAGGAGTATATACTAATGCATAGTTTTGTTCCTCATTGATGTCAATTTTATTGATGGTAACATTTCCTAAAGCTCTCTTCACCAAAATTTCAGGGTTTTTAGACCACTGAATAACATCGATGTTCTCATTTCTCAATTCTCTTACAACGCCATGAATTCTGGATCCCTTTACCCCAACACACGCTCCTACCGGATCGATTCTGTCATCATAAGCATCTACTGCAATCTTCGCCTTTTCACCAGGAATTCTCACTACTTTTTTCAGCATGATCGTTCCATCTTGGATCTCAGGAATTTCCAGCTCCAATAATTTCTCAAGGAATTTTGGTGCAGTTCTGGAAATAATAATCTGCGGTTTTGAACCTTTAAAATCTACTGTCTCAACAATAGCTCTGATATTCTCACCCTTTTTAAAGAAATCGGATGGGATCTGATTTTCTTTTGGCAAAATAAATTCATTCTCTTCATCATCCAGCAAAATCACGTGCTTGTGACGGATATGGTGGATTTCCCCAACAACGATTTCCCCAATTTTATCTCTGAACTGCTCGTACAGCATTGCATTATTGTGCTCCTGAAGTTTGGTAGCCAGAATCTGCTTAAGGGTAAGAATATTTCTTCTTCCCAACTGTGCAACAGGAATTTCCATTGTAAAGTCCTCACCTACTTCGAAGGTAGGATCAATCTTCTTTGCTTCAGAAATTTCAATTTCCAAATCATCATCCTCAGACATTTCGTCCTCTACAATTGTTTTATTTAAAAATATCTGAAAATCTCCTTTATCCGGGTTTACAATCACATCAAAATGATCATCTGAATCAAATCTTTTTCTCAAAAGGGTCTTCAGTGAATCTTCAATAATTGCCATAAGATCAATCTTACTGATCCCTTTTTCGTCTTTAAAATCACCAAAGGATTCAATCAACGCTATATTATCCATCTATTCTTTTTTCTTTTTAAAATTTAATTACTACTAATGCTTTTTTGATCTCAGAGTACGCAATTTCTTTCTCCTCTTCCACATCCACTTTACCTTTCCCAATATCTTTTGGCTTACGGTAACGCAGAACAAGTGTGATCTTTTCATCGTCTACTTTTGACAATTCGCCTTCAATTTCAGAAGAATCCTGCAGCATTACCTCAATCTCTCTTCCTATGTTTTTACCGAACTGTCTTGGTGTAACCAATGGCTCGCTCAGTCCTGCAGACATTACCTGAAGGCTGAAGTCATGCTCTTCACGATCCATATTGAATTCTATTGCACGGCTTGCATCAAGGCAGTCCTGCAGTGTAACTCCATTATCACCATCTAAAATCACTGTAACATCATCCCCTGCAGAAATTTTCAGATCAATAAGAAACAGATCTTTTCTGGTCTCAAGGAATTCATTTAATAATTCTTCAATTCTTTTTCTAAACTCCATATGTTGTATCTTGATTTACAGTACGAAAAAAGGCTTTCTTCCGAAGCCTTCCCATTTTTTCCGTAAATCCAATGCAAATATACGCATTTTTTCTAAAGTTGCAAAATTATCTTAGTATCAAGCAAATAGCGAAGATTTCATTTACAATAAATTAAACAGGCATATGAAGGGATTTTTATTATTTTTGTCTCTGAATTTAAAAACCAAACATTTTGAATATAACAATTGTAGGAACAGGTTATGTGGGACTGGTGACAGGAACTACCCTTGCAGAGCTTGGCAATTCAGTATACTGTGTTGATATTGATGAAAAGAAAGTAGAAGGTATGAAAAACGGCGTAGTTCCCATCTATGAGCCGAATCTTGAAGAAATGTTTCTTAGAAACATTCAGTCTGAAAGATTATTTTTCACAACTCATTTAAAAGAAGCCCTAGACAAAAGCGAGGTTATTTATCTTGCACTCCCTACCCCTCCGGGCGAAGACGGGTCTGCAGACCTGTCTTATGTATTGAAGGTAGCTAACGATATCGGTGAAATGATGACAGAATATAAAGTCATTGTGAACAAAAGCACTGTCCCTGTAGGCACTGCCGACAGAGTAAGGGAAGCTATTTCTTCTAAAACAGATATCCCCTTTGATGTAGTTTCCAATCCTGAATTTTTAAGAGAAGGATTTGCCGTAGAAGATTCAATGAATCCTTCACGGGTTGTGGTCGGAGCAAGTTCTGAACGGGCAAAAGATATAATGTCTAAAATCTACCAGCCATTTACCAATACCGGAATTCCGATTATTTTCATGGATGAAAAATCATCTGAGCTTACAAAATATGCCTCCAACTCATTCCTGGCGGTAAAAATTACTTTTATGAATGAGATTGCCAACTACTGCGAAAAAGTAGGAGCAGATGTAGACAAGGTAAGACTGGGAATGGGAAGCGACGACAGAATCGGACACCGGTTCCTTTTTCCCGGGATAGGATACGGCGGAAGCTGCTTTCCGAAAGACGTAAAAGCCCTGATAAAATCAGGAAAACAGGAGAACTTCAATTTCCAGATCCTGGAAGCTACTGAAAACGTAAACACCAACCAGAAAGTGATTCTTGTTTCAGAAATAGAAAAATATTTTGGCGGAAATATCACAGGCAAAAAGATTGCAATGTGGGGACTTGCTTTTAAAGCCAATACAGATGACATCAGAGAAGCTTCATCACTGGACAATATTGCATTATTATTACAGAAAGGTGCAGAAATTATAGCCTATGATTCAATTGCAGAAAGCAATGTCCAAAAGCTTCTTGGTGACCAGATACAATATGCCAAAGGCATGTATGATGCTTTAGAAGATGTGGACGCTTTATTTATCGCTACTGAATGGCCGGAATTCAAAAACCCTAATTTTGAGCTGATGGCTAAAAAAATGAAAAATAAAGTTATTTTTGACGGAAGAAACATGTATCCGCTGGAAGTTCCTGAACAAAACGGATTCTATTATAAAAGTATAGGCAGAAAAACCATTTCAAAATAATGAAAAATATAATTATTACAGGAGGAGCGGGATTTATTGGATCCCATGTTGTAAGAGAATTTGTGAAAAACAATCCGGAAGCAATGATCATCAATCTTGATGCGCTCACCTATGCCGGAAACCTTGAGAACTTAAAGGATATTGAAAATGAGCCCAATTATGTTTTCGAAAAGGCAGACATTACGAAACCTGAAGAACTGAGAAAGGTTTTTGAAAAATACAATCCGGACGCCGTTGTGCATTTAGCTGCCGAAAGTCATGTAGATCGAAGCATTACAGATCCAATGGCATTCATCAACACCAATGTAAACGGAACGGCCAACCTTCTTAACCTCTGCAAGGAGTTCTGGACATTAAATCCAGATCATACCCACGGAAGATTTCCGGATGAAAAAAGAACCAATCTGTTCTATCATGTTTCCACGGACGAGGTTTATGGAAGTCTCGGTGAAACAGGGTTTTTCCTGGAAACAACATCATATGATCCGCAATCGCCATATTCTGCGTCAAAAGCTGCTTCTGACCACTTGGTAAGAGCATATGGAAATACCTATGGAATGCCATTTATCGTATCCAACTGTTCCAATAACTACGGACCCAACCACTTTCCTGAAAAGCTGATCCCGTTGTGTATTTCAAATATTATCAACGAAAGACCCTTACCCATTTATGGAGATGGAAAATATACCAGAGACTGGTTATTTGTCATTGACCATGCTAAAGGAATCCACCAGATTTTTAACGAAGCTAAAACCGGAGAAACATACAATATCGGAGGTTTCAACGAGTGGCAGAATATTGATCTGGTAAAAGAGCTTATCAAACAAATGGATGCTAAGCTGGGGAAACCGGAAGGTTACTCTGACAAGCTTATTACTTTTGTGAAAGACAGACCGGGGCACGACAAACGTTACGCCATAGATGCCACCAAGCTTAATAAGGAGTTAGGCTGGAAACCTTCAGTAACTTTTGAAGAAGGATTAGGAAAGACCATAGATTGGTATCTTGAAAACAAAGAATGGCTTGAAAACGTAACCAGCGGAGATTATCAGAAATACTACAACAAACAGTACCATTAGAATGATAAAGCCAATTTTTCTAATGCTTTTTATAGCGGCAGCTTCTTTTACCCAGGCACAGGCATTCCCTCCGCCTCCTGCAGTGGCTAATTCCTCTCAAAAACAATTGATTGATGAGTTTTTAGAAGTTTCCCGATATAAAGAAGCATTGATTAATTATGCCAAAGAGTATCTTGAGCTGAAAATGTTTGATTACAACGTAGATCCTCCTAAGGAATTACTCACCAAAGAACAGGCACGTACCATCATCAATCGTTTTGATTTTGATGATTTTAAACCATCATTACACAGCTCGCTTTCTTTTATTTCAGAAAAAAACTTAAAAGAACTGATCCAGTTTCATAAAGGTATAGGAAGTACATTATCCCGTGACAATTCTGTATTTCTGATCACACCTTCTATTGATCTGAATATTAAAAACCAGATCGATTATGCCATCGAAAACATAAAAAAATAAAAAAAGATGAAAGGAATAATATTAGCCGGAGGATCCGGAACAAGACTTTACCCTCTTACCATTGCAGTGAGTAAACAGCTGATGCCTGTTTATGACAAACCCATGATCTACTATCCGCTTTCTACGCTACTTTTGGCGGGAATCAAGGATATTTTGATTATTACAACACCCCATGACCAGGCAGGATTCATCAAACTTTTGGGAGATGGCTCGCAGATTGGCTGCAACATCGAATATATTGTACAGCCAAGCCCTGACGGATTAGCCCAGGCTTTTATCCTTGGCGACCAGTTCATCGGAGATGATTCAGCAGCTCTTGTTTTGGGAGACAATATTTTTTACGGATCGGAAATGGGAACGCTTCTGAAAAACAAGACCAATCCTGATGGCGGGGTTGTTTTTGCTTATCATGTTGCAGATCCTGAGAGATACGGCGTTGTAGAGTTTGACAACAACTTGAAAGCTGTTTCTATTGAAGAAAAACCTTTGAAACCCAAGTCAAATTATGCCGTTCCCGGACTGTACTTTTATGACAATGATGTAGTGGAGATCGCCAAAAACATCCAGCCTTCTGCAAGAGGAGAACTTGAGATCACAGACATTAATAACGTCTACCTGCAAAACGGAAAACTTGAAGTGGGAGTATTAGACAGAGGTACAGCCTGGCTGGATACCGGTACTTTTGACTCTCTTCATGATGCTTCAGAATTCGTGAGTGTCATCGAAAAAAGACAAGGTTTTAAAATCGGATGTATTGAAGAAATTGCTTTCAGAAATAAATTCATCAACGAAGAAAAACTGCTGGAAACTGCTGTAAAGTACGGGAAAAGTGGTTATGGGGAATACCTGAAACAACTCGTCAGCAAATAACAACACATTTTATAAAATTCATACACTATTGGCTTTATGGCCAATAGTTTTTGCTTATAACAGCAAATATCAATATATTAGTTGTTGCTTTTTGTTTTTACGTGAATAATAATTCACAGACATAAAAAAATGGTAAGAATTAATTATTATAAATTTGCAAAAACTTACACAAATGAATGAACCACAGCAAAAGTGGACAGAGACGATTGATGCTGATCATTCGCTATTTGACTTGAAGCTAAAAGAAGTCTGGAAATACAAAGATCTTGTCTATATGTTTGTCAAGAGAGATTTCGTATCCAGTTTTAAGCAGACGATTTTGGGACCGGTCTGGTTCTTTATCAATCCTATTCTGACAACGATCGTTTATCTGATTATTTTCGGAAGGATTGCTAAATTGCCTACAGACGGAGCCCCACCACTACTTTTCTACCTCGCCGGCGTTACGCTGTGGAATTATTTTTCCACTTCACTGCTGGCCACCTCCTCTACATTTTCCGGAAATGCGGGAATATTTGGGAAGGTATATTTTCCACGACTGGTTACCCCTATTTCGATCGTTATATCCAATCTTATGCGATTGGGAGTTCAGTTTCTGCTGTTTCTTCTCGTATGGGGATATTACCTGAGCCAGGGGAAAGTTCAACCCAATTTATGGATTCTTGCCACTCCTTTTCTGATTCTGCTGATGGCCTTTTTCTCTCTCGGACTAGGCATGATATTTTCTGCACTTACGACAAAGTATAAGGATCTCAATATGCTTTTAGGATTTGGGGTAAGCTTATATATGTATACTACTCCGGTTATTTATCCTACTTCTTCATTGAGGGGTGTTTTCAAAGATATTGCGTTATATAATCCTTTAACGGGTATTTTCGAATGCTTTAAATATGCATGGTTGGGTGTGGGTAATTTCTCTCCTGTGATGCTTGGTGCAAGTACAATCAGCATCCTCATCATCATGGCTGTAGGAATTGTGATCTTCAATAAGGTTGAGAAAACCTTTATGGACACGGTTTAGTAATTCCCTTATTTAAAAATATAAATTGAAAAAATATGCTGGCTTTAAAAGCAGAAAATATATCTAAACAATATCGCCTAGGACAAGTGGGAACGGGAACGCTTTCTCATGACCTGAACCGGTTCTGGTATAAAGTGAGAGGAAAAGAAGATCCTTATCTGAAGATCGGAGAAGCTAATGACAGATCAACAAAAGGGGATTCTGAATATGTATGGTCTCTGCGTGACATTAATTTTGAAATAGAACAGGGAGATGCGGTAGGAATTATCGGCAGAAACGGGGCAGGAAAGTCTACTTTGCTAAAATTACTGAGTAAGGTAACCAAACCTACTACCGGGAAAATATATACCAACGGAAGGATTGCTTCTCTATTGGAAGTAGGAACCGGTTTTCACCCGGAGATGACAGGCAGGGAGAATGTCTTTCTGAATGGGGCCATTTTAGGAATGACCCGTAAGGAGATTAAACGCAAATTTGATGAAATTGTTGCTTTTTCCGGGGTTGAAAGATATATAGATACACCTGTTAAGAGATATTCGTCAGGAATGTATGTGCGTCTCGCCTTTGCTGTAGCTGCCCATCTTGAATCTGAAATCCTTATCGTAGATGAAGTATTGGCGGTTGGAGATGCTGAGTTTCAGAAAAAATGTCTGGGTAAGATGAACGATGTCACCAAAGGAGAAGGCCGTACAATTCTTTTTGTGAGTCATAATATGGCAGCGGTAAAGCAGCTTTGTACCTCTGGTATATTGCTGAAAAACGGACAGGTGGCCCATCGGGGAGACATCAACAGTGTTCTTGAAAATTATATTATCAATGAGCTTTCTCCGAATAGCGAGTTCAGATATATTGAAGACCTCAACAAAAAAGCCCAGATCCGCAAAGTAAAGGTGTATAACAACAATGGTGTAGAAACTACAGAGTTCGGCCATAGCGATGATATCAATCTTGACATCAGCTTTATCAACCGGGAGGTAAAAGGCGGTATCAGAGTCAACATTGCCGTTTTAGATAAGTTTGAAAATGTAATCTTCGTCACCAGGAAAGTGTTTGAAGAGAAAAATGAAAATAATTTTACCATAAAAATTGAAGGTGGAAAATTAATTCCCAACACCTATATGCTTTCTGTAGCAATCGACACCCCTGCGGTAGAATTGTATGACATCATAAAAGGCGGAATACAGCTGAATATCATTGAAACAGGACATGAAAATTTCCTTACCGGAGATACAGAGAACGGAATTATCACGCCTCCGGTTTTATGGATATAAAAATGAGTAAAAAAGTATTAATTTTATCTACAGGGGATGTAAACGGCGCATACGAAGCGATGTATAAAGTGGCTCATATCATGAAAAATATGGGACACGAAGTAGCCATGTGCGTAAAACATAAAACCAAAAACGAGGAATTTATTAAGGCCTACAGCCACCCTTCTCCTGTTGCAATACAGCCAGGCCTTCTGGCTAAGGTCGTCAATAAAGCTAAAACAAAACTCAGCCTTACAAAACCCCAGGAGGTAAAAAAGACACTCAGTACAGACAAAAAATATTCTTTTTTCAGTAAAGATGAGCTTAGCGAGAATATCCATGTAGAAAGCTTATTGAAAGCTGTGGGCTTTATTCCTGATTTTATTTTTGTAGGGATGACTATCGATTTTCTCAACACCACAGATCTTCTCAATATCTATAATGCTACAAAGGCAAAAATATATAATATTACTGTAGATATGAACCACTTCACCGGGGGATGTCATTTTTCATGGGGTTGTGAGGGGTATATAAGAGGCTGTGATGAAACATGTCCAGCCATTATAAAAGAGGATGAAAAGATAATTGCTAAAATTAATTTCGACAGAAAATACAGCAATGCCCAAAAAGCAAACTTTCAGATTATCGCAGGTTCAGGGCTGACATTGGAACAGGCTCAGAAATCAAAAATCTACAGGGAACAGGAAACCATTTATAATATCAACAGTTTAATTGATACCCAATTGCTCAATGACAGGAATAAATCCATAGCCAAAAGGATCTTTTCGCTGTCTGATGACCGCTTTTATATTCTCACAGGAGCTCAGAATATGGAAGATCCCAGAAAAGGTTTTGTGTACCTGATGGAGGCGCTGGAAATACTGGACCGGGAACTACCTCAGGAACTAAAAAATAAGATCGTTCTGCTGGTGGTTTCCAATAGCGTCAACGAAGAGTTTGACCGCGTTACCTTTACCAAGCAGAAAATCGATTATATTAAAGATTACAGGCTGCTGGCTTTACTGTATCAGGCTGCCGACCTTTTTGTCAACTCCTCTATTGAAGATTCCGGACCGATGATGGTCTCGGAGGCCTTAGCCTGCGGAACACCTGTGGTAGGTTTTGATACCGGAGTTTTAATCAATATGGTCATCGATGATTATAACGGGTATAAAGCACCATTAAAAGACAGTAAAAAATTAGCAGAAGGAATCAAAAAGATCTTTGAGCTCAATAAAGATGCTTACCAGACCTTTTCTAAAAATGCTGTACAGCAGGTAGAAGAATTCTCTTCTTATGAATATGCTGAGGAAATTTTTGCCAACATTTTAAAATAAGCAATGATCAAAAAACTTTATAATAAAAAAATCTCAGGCCTCGGACTTTCCATATTCAGGATAGTCTACACGGTGGTATTGCTTTGTGAAGTGATCCAGTTCAATTACTTCAGGCATCTGATCTTTGATAAAATACCTTTTCTTGATCCGGCGGAAATAGATTTTGGCATTCCTATAAAGATATGGATGGTGGCCCTGGTTTTTATTATATTCGGGCTTTTTACGAGGCTGGCAACGATTATTAATTATCTGATGACCATTATTCTCGTAGGAAGTATCAATACCTATGAGTACCATATGTTCTATGCTTACTTGGGAATTAACTTTTTGATGCTGTTTTTACCCGTTTCCAGAAACCTATCGCTGGACCGGCTTATCCAGAAGTATAAGTACTCCAATACGCGGTTCCAATATGACCCTCCAAAAAAGGTAAGTATTTTATGCTATTATATTCCCATGTTTATAGGAGTAGCATTTGTCTATTTCGATTCTATATTTTATAAATTTACTTCCGCGTACTGGACTCAGGGCTTAGGGATGTGGTATCCGACAAGCATACCTTTTACCAACTTTATTTCGATTCCTACTATACTGGATCAGAAATATCTGATGTTGTTCTTCGGCTATCTTACGCTTGTTTTTGAACTTGTTTTTATTTTCACGTTCTTTCGCAAAAAATGGAGAGTTCCTCTATTGATTATTGGAATGGGCCTGCATCTGGGGATCCTGATCTGCTATCCTATTCCATGGTTTGGATTGGGAATGTGTGCCATTTACCTTTTAATGGTTCCTGTTTCCTGGTGGGAAAAGCTATTCAGTGTCCGTAAAAAACCTGCAAAGCTTACTTTCTATTACGATGGAGAATGTCCTTTGTGCAACCGTACAAAGATTACAATTCAGCATTTTGATATTGCAAAAAGAATAGACTTTAAAACAGTACAATATTATGCAGAACAGAATCCGCTATTGAAAGATATCCCAATGGATGAGCTTTTAGATGACATTCATTCTGTACAGGATGGCAAAGTATACAAAGGACTGGATACCTACATCAGGGTATTTAATGCCATCACCTACTTAAAGCCACTTAGCTGGATATTGCGTATTCCCGGGATCTACCATATTGGAAAAGCAGTATATACTTTTGTTGCCAAAAACAGAAATACCGAAAGATGTACGGAAGACAATTGCGGATATACACCGCCCGCACTTCCTGTAAATGATGATCAATTTAAAATTCTCCAGAACTATACCTTAAGTGACCTTAAAATTTCACTGATCAGCCTGGGGCTGGGAATAGTAATCCTTCTACAGATTATTGTGTCTTACAACTCCATCGGAAATAAAGGTGGTTTTGAGAGAACTGCTTTAGGAAAAAAAATAAGCAGGTTCTCTGACAGGGTGGAAAAACCATCAAAAACCTACCTTGGAATTACCCATCATGCTGTTTTTATGGATTATCACTTCAATGAATACAACCATATTATCTCCCTTGCCTATCTCGATAAAAATGAACAGGAAATCTGGCTGCCAATCATTGAAGAAGACGGTACTTCAGGAAAGTATCTCTATGGACCAACCTGGATCAAATGGTCTTTCCGTACCACAGATAATGTGATCAATCAGAAAAACCTGAAAACCGGGATCCGGGATTTCACAGCCTTCTGGGCAGCAAAAAATAATGTCGATCTACGGGATGCGAAATTCATTATCAAAGTCAAGAAGATCGATACGACACCTCATCATTGGGAAAAAGGCTTCCTTTTAAGGCAAATGAATAAACCTTGGCATAACATCGGAACAGCTGAATGGAACAATAAGGAATTTTCAATACAGGTTCCGGAAATTGAAACGTTATAACAAAGTACCTCTTCAAATTTAAATATCAGTTAAATAGTGAAAAAAATTGCAATATTAGGAGCCAGCTACTTACAAATACCTCTTGTGCAAAAAGCAAAAGATAATGGGTTAGAAGTTCATTGTTTTGCCTGGGATGATGGTAAAGCAGTATGTAAAGAATATTCAGACTATTTTTATGATGTTTCTGTTCTGGAAAAAGATATTATTCTTGAAAAATGTACAGAAGTAGGGATTGACGGCATTGTTACCATTGCTACCGACATCTGCGTTCCCACAATAGCCTATGTAGCCAATAAGCTCAATTTACCCGGAAATAGCATTGAATGTTCATTACTCACTACCAATAAATCGTTGATGAGAAAATGCTTTACAGAAAACAATATTGCATCGCCTCGTTCAATTACTGTCGTTGAGTTTGATCCCGCTGCTGTGCAAGACTTTACGTACCCTGTAATTATAAAACCTTCTGACAGATCGGGGAGTTTAGGTGTTATAAAGGCTGATTCTCTTGAAGAGTGTAAAACAGCAATTGAAAATGCAGTAAACTATTCTTTTTCTAAAACATGTGTAGTTGAAGAATATATTAAAGGGAAAGAAGTAAGTGTAGAAACAATCAGTTGTAATGGTGAACATAAAATTCTAACAATTACGGACAAAGTGATTACTTCAGAGCCCTATTTTGTAGAATTGGCACATCATCAGCCCAGTTCGTTTCCTGAACATATTCAAAATAAAATAGTGGATATCACTTATTCAATACTTAAAGCTACAAAAGTAGAAAACGGAGCGTCTCATGTGGAACTTATGATTACTGCTGGTGGAGATGTCTTCTCCATTGAAATAGGAAGTCGGATGGGAGGAGATTTTATAGGGTCAGATCTGGTCCAGCTTTCTACAGGATTTGATTACGTGCAGGCGGTTTTAGATATCGCATTAGGACAATTTAAACTCCCTGTTGAATTAACACAAAAGAAATATGCAGGAGTATATTTCTTATCTGAGAATACCAAGTATCTATTGCCTTTTTTTGAAGACAACAGCTTTGACCAATATATCGTAAAGAAAGTGATTACAAATCCATCATTGCAAAATATACATTCAAGTAATGATCGATCAGGATATCTGATTTATCAGTCTGACAAAAAAATTGATTTTACATGAAACGTATCGCCATCATAGGGTCAGGCCATCTTGGGCAACAGATTTTGTATCACATCCACTCTGATACAGAAGATAAAGTAGTGGGGTTTTTTGATGATTTTCAGGAAAGAGGAAATCATGTAAAAGACATTGCGGTATTAGGTGGCAGAAAGGACGTCCTGGACTCTTTTCAGCAGGATCATTTTGATGAATTGGTCATTGCCATAGGATACAAGCATCTGGATTTCAAAAAACAGGTATTTGAAGACTTTAAAAGCAAAATCCCTTTTTATACCTTTACTCATTCCACGAGTATTATTGATCCCTCGGCAAAAATTGGTCAGGGAACCGTTATCTATCCCAATTGCATGATCGATCAGGATGTGGAAATCGGAGAGAATGTGCTGATGAATATTTCCTGCTCCATTGCCCACGATTCTGTGATAGGAAACCATTGTTTCCTTTCTCCATCTGTAGCGATAGCAGGTTTTGTAAAGATTTCCGAATCTTGTATTCTTGGAATAAACTCTACCATCATTGACAATATCAGTATTTCTGAAAAAGTACAGCTGGGAGGAGGTGCTGTAGTCATCAAGGACATTTATATTCCAGGACTATACGTTGGGAATCCTGTAAGATTTATACGGTAGTTTCATATGGGATCAAAGAAAAGCATTTTTTTTGGTGGATTAAACGAATTAAGGGCAATTGCTGCTCTTTCTGTAATTCTACATCATATTGAACTATTCAAACACCGTGATCACATGGGTAGTTTATTTGATTCAAAATACACGGCGTACTTTATAGGGCATTTAGGAAAAAACGGTGTATATCTTTTCTTTGTGCTTAGCGGGTTTCTGATTACTTATCTCTTACTAGCCGAAAAAGAAAAAAATAATTCTATTAATCTTAAAAAGTTTTATTTAAGAAGGATTTTCAGAATTTGGCCATTGTATTATATTATTATTTTTATATCTTTTATTGTTATACCGCTTTTAGCATTTACCTTTCCCATTTTTTCTATCACACCGTCTTATTATCAAATAATAAAGGACACCTCTAATTATGATATAATGTCTGTATTTCTCCACATACTCTTTCTTCCTAATATTGCTTTACAGGCAGGAAAAGTTATTGTAGGAGCTTCACAATCATGGTCCGTAGGCGTTGAGGAGCAGTTTTATATTATATGGCCAATTATTGTTTCATTTTTTAACAGGAGAATAATGATTTCCGCTTTTGTATGTATTTTAATTATATTCATTGCTATTAATCTTAGATATCCACGTTCATTGATTGGTACTGTTGTAAGTATAATTCCTTTTGAATTTATGGCTATTGGTTCGTTGGGAGGGTATTTTTATTCAGTACAGGCCAATAAAATCACAGAATATACAAAAGGTAAAGCCATTTATTTGACCTCATTACTATTAATATTGGTTCTTATTTCTATTCCTGTTTTTACCCTGTATATTCAAAATATTACTTTAGGCTTTGTATTCCTTCTACTCATTATTATAAGTATAAACCCCTTAAATAAAAGCGTTTTTAGGAACCGGTATTTTTCATTTTCAGGAGGTATATCCTACGGGATTTATATGTACCATCCGTTTATTATGTTTTTAATATTCCCAGTCTTTTATAAGCTATTAAAATTTTATAATAATATATTTGTATTTAATATTGGTGTATTTATCTTTATTCCAGGCCTTACTATTTTAGTGAGTTATGGTTCTTACAGATACATTGAGAAAAAATTTATAAACATCAAAGATTCAAAATTCAAAACACTATGATTCCATTCAATAAACCGTTCATCATTGGTAAAGAGCTTGCCTATATTGAAGAAGCCGTAAAAAGCGGGAAAATTTCAGGAGATGGAATATTTACGAAGAAATGTCAGCATTTTTTTGAGCAGAAATATCATTTTCCCAAAGTGCTGATGACCACTTCATGTACAGATGCTCTGGAAATGGCAGCCATACTATGCAATGTGGAGCCTGGTGATGAAGTTATCGTTCCCAGCTACACCTTTGTATCCTCAGCCAATGCTTTTGCTCTTCGCGGAGCCAAAATAGTTTTTGTAGATTCCTGCCACGACAATCCAAATATAGATCCTGTAGAAATAGAAAAGCACATTACGGAGAAAACCAAAGTAATTGTTCCGGTGCATTATGCAGGAATAGCATGCGATATGGAAAAGATTATGGAGCTGGCACAGAAACACAATCTTTTTGTGGTTGAAGATGCAGCCCAGGCTATTGACAGCTATTACACGTTCTCAGACGGCACCAAGAAAGCACTGGGATCTATAGGACATTTTGCAGCTTTCTCTTTCCATGAAACCAAAAATATAATTGCCGGGGAAGGCGGAATGCTGGCCATCAATGATCCTCAATACTTTGACCGTGCGGAGGTGATCCGCGAAAAAGGAACCAACAGAAGTGCCTTTTTCAGAGGTGAAGTGAATAAATACGGCTGGGTGGACCTTGGCTCGTCATTCCTCCCTTCCGAAATTATATCTGCCTTTTTATATGCGCAGCTGGAGAACATTGAAACCATTCAGAAGAAAAGACTGGAAATATGGTACAAGTATCAGAAAGGTTTATCCACATTACAGGAGCAGGGATTTGTCTCCCTACCGGATATTCCTTCCTATGCAACCAATAATGCCCATATGTATTATATTGTGTGCAGAAGCTATGACGAAAGAACCCAACTGATCCAGTACCTGAAAGCTCAGGATATCCATCCTGTTTTCCATTATTTGAGTCTGAATAAAAGTGATTTTTTCTTAGCCAACAACCCGGAAATAGACATTCCCAATTCTGACCACTTTACAGACTGCCTGTTAAGACTGCCATTCTATTATGAATTATCTGACAATGAACAAAATACAATCATTGAACAAATCAACAGTTTTTTCACAAAATAAGATAGGGATCATCTCACCTTCAATCTAAAAAATATGAATTTTTTAAAAAAACATATTGTAAACTTCCTGTTTGATGTACTGAATTCCAATGCTTACAAGGTTCATCAGCAAAACAAACTGAATGAATGGGCTAAGAAAAGCTTTAAAAAATTCGGGGCAAATTCAGCAATCCCTGAAGAACATTGGATCAAAAATCCCAAGTACATTTCGATAGGAGCTAACTTCAGCGCTTTATATCATCTCAGGCTGGAGGCATGGGACCGTTTTCAGGGTGAGACCTTTAACCCCGAAATAGTGATCGGTGATGGGGTAAGCTTCAATTCTGATGTCCACATCGGGGCAATCAATAAAATCATTATTGGCAACAATGTCTTGATGGCCAGCAGAATCTACATTTCAGATCATTCCCACGGAGATATTACAGCTGAAGCTTTGCAACAAATTCCGGGCATGAGGCCATTGTATTCCAAAGGCCCGGTCATTATTGAAGATAATGTATGGATAGGGGAAGGCGTATGCATCCTTCCGGGAGTTACCATTGGTGAGAATTCCATTATAGGCGCCAATGCAGTTGTGAATAAAAGCTTTCCTAAAAATTCAGTCATTGCAGGGATTCCTGCCAGATTAATAAAAACATTAGAAGAAAACCGGTTATGAAAAAAATAAAGCCACTTGCATTTTACCTCCCTCAATACCACCCTGTTCCCGAAAATGACGAATGGTGGGGAAAAGGGTTTACTGAATGGACCAATGTGGGGAAAGCCAAACCTTTATTTGAAGGACATGATCAGCCTATATACCCTGCAGACCTTGGATATTATGACCTGCGGGTACCGGAAGTAAGGGAACAGCAGGCCCAGATGGCCAGAGACTATGGGGTGCACGGATTTATCTACTATCACTATTGGTTTGGCCACAATAAACAATTATTGGAGCGTGTAGCCAACGATGTATTGAAATCCGGAAAGCCGGACTTTCCTTTTTGCTTCTGCTGGGCCAATGAAACCTGGTCCGGCATATGGCATGGCCTTTCTGAAAAAATTCTGGTAAAGCAGGAATACCCTAATGAAGAAGACCTGATTGCCCATTTTGAATACCTTTTACCCTTTTTCAGAGACGAGCGGTACATCAAAGTGGATCATAAACCTGTTCTGATTATTTACGATTCAAACCACCTGAACGACGGCGACCCGTTTTATATCTCAAAATTCAGAGAGTTGGCGAAGAAAAACGGATTTGATGATCTGTATGTAATGGCTTCCAATAAGCTACGTGATGATATCGATTTTCAATCGATGGGATATGACGCTAAGATTTCGAATGCCTTTCAAAAAGCATGGGCGCCTTACGTTCAACATAAAGACTATATTTCTGCTTATACCTATTATAAGAACAGAGTGAAGGGACTTGTGGGGATCAAAAAGAAAGAACAAAAAAAAGTACGGATACAGGATGCCAATATGGTGGTAAGAGATATCAAATTTGAGGAACATACCATTCCGAATTTCCCATGCGTACTGCCTAATTGGGACAATACCCCAAGAAGTGGCTACAATGGCATTATTTTGGGTAACAATTCACCGGAATTATTTGAAAAGCAAGTAGAAAAAGCAATGAGCTATCTTGAAGATAAAAAGGATTACCCTGAACGGTTTTTAATCGTGAAATCCTGGAACGAATGGGCAGAAGGGAACATCCTGGAACCAGACAGAAAATATGGTTTCGCTTATCTGAACGCTCTAAAGAAAATATTGAACAAACACCCTTAGAATGAGTAAATTCAGTGTACTTATCGCCAATTATAACAATGGTCATTTTTTTGAAGAATGCTACCAAAGCTTAATTGCCCAGACAGAAACAGACTGGGAAACGGTTATCCTGGATGACGGCTCTACTGATAATTCTATGGAAATCCTTCATTCAATTGCAGAAAAGGATCCCCGGGTGAAGGTCTATCAAAATGAAAAAAACAGAGGGATCGGATATACCAAAAAGAGGTTAATAGACCTTGCTGAATCTGAAATATGTGGTTTCCTTGATCCTGATGACGCTTTGGTTCCTCATGCCCTGGAAATTATTTTAAAAACCCATGCCGAGAATGAAGAGGCTGGTCTGGTATATTCCAACCTTGTATTTTGTGATGAGCACCTCAACCCAAAATCTGTGCACAAAGCAAAACAGATCACGGCATTAGATCAGTCATACTATAATTTCAAAGGTGAAATTTCAAGTTTTGCGACGCTAAAGAAAAAGATTTACCAACAGACCTCCGGCATTGATCCTTTTCTAAAAATTGCTGAAGATAAGGACTGGTATATGAAAATGTGTGAAACAGCACCCGTAAAATACATAGATGAAGATCTCTACCTGTACAGAATCCACAAAAATGGGATTTCTACAACACAAAATATGGAAAAGGCCGTATTCTGGCACTGGGTAGCGATGATCAAGATGGCGGAGCGAAGAAACATTGATATTGAGGACCTCTTCTTTGAAAACTATGTTTCAAAAAACAAATATCAACAGCTTGTTCATAAGCTGGATTTGGTAAAAAAATCAAAATGGACGAGACTTGGAGACAAACTGGGATTGTTTAAAATATTTAAATATCTGTAACGGCTTTTGCCACAATATAAACCCGCTTAATTAGACGAAAAATATATGATTATTGGCAATGGAATTCTGGCAAATGCTGTAAGACCTTATGACAGAGAAGATGTACTGTATTTTGCATCAGGAGTTTCCAATTCTCTGGAAACAGACCACGCTCAGTTTGAAAGAGAATTAAGTCTTTTACAATCAACCATAAACGACTACCCTGAAAAAAAACTGATCTATTTCTCCACATGCAGCATTTACGACCCTACGAAGGCGGAAAGTCCTTATGTAGCCCATAAACTGAATGCAGAAAAGATGATTATGGAGCAGTGCAGAAATTTTATTATTTTTCGGATAGGAAATGCCGTAGGCCATGGAGGGAATCCTAATACGCTGATTAATTTCCTTAAAAACTCGATTTTATCAGAAAAACAGATCACCATTCACAGCCACGCAAGAAGGATCCTGATTGGCACTGATGATATTGCATTATTTGCAGAACGCCATCTGGAGGACTTCAGCAATGAAATTATAAACCTTACGTACCCCCACCAATATTCCCTATCGGATATCCTGTCACAACTGGAAATCCATCTTGGAAAAAAGGCAGTGTACGAAAATGTAAATGAAGGTTCAAATTATAATATCGAGTTTAATCCTCTTACAGAATCTTTTTTTGCGGGGATATCCTCAGAAGAATACCTGAACAAATTATTTAAAGCGTATTTATAAATATTAAAAAATCTTAACCCGGATAGATACATCCTAAAGAAGACCTGCAGAATATTAGAAAAACTATACCTTTATCCCCGATAATTGTGGCGGAAAGGGCAAAGAAAAAATAATTTATATTTCCCTCACGATAAACCATAATACAAATGATTATAAAAACCAAAACAGCAGTTCCTGCTCCCGAAATTGAACAGAAAGAACAGCCGAAACTGTTTTTAGATAGAGAATATACACCATATTGAGCTGTGATAAGTTTTTCATAACAAATTCAGTGATCTTTCACACTAAAAAACATATTGAATGACCCCTAAAGTTTCCATCATTGTACCCTGCTTCAATCATGCAAAATATCTGAATGAGTGTGTAGAATCTGTCAGAAACCAATCATATACCAACTGGGAATGTATAATTGTAGACGATGGTTCTACAGATGATACCGAGGCAGTCTCCCGTACGCTTGAAAGCGACAGAATACGATATATTCATCAGGAAAACAGAGGTTTGTCCGGAGCGAGAAATACAGGCATCAAAAATGCTTCAGGAGAGTATATCCTGCCTTTGGATGCCGACGATACACTGAACCCGCTTGCCTTAGAAAAAATGATTGCGGTTCTTGACCAGGATCCTGACACTCTAATTGTTTTTTCAGATACCGTAACCTTTGGGCATACCAGCAAAAAATCCAATCTGCAGGAGAAATTTACTCTGAAAGAACTGCTGCTGGGAAACAAGCTATACTGTACTTCCCTGTTTCCAAAAAAATACTTTGATGAGGGGATTGTCTATGACGAAAAATTAAGACATGGCTTCGAGGACTGGGAGTTCTGGATACAGCTGATTTCCACCCATAGAAAACAGCCCATTACTAAAATTGATTATCCAGTCTTCAATTACAGATCACATCCGGAAACCTCTATGATCAAGGAAATCACTGGAAATACCGATAAAAAAGAGTTTATATACCATGCGGTATATGAGAAGCATAAAGCCCTCTTCCACGAGTTCTTTCCAAGCTATATTTCGCTCTTAAACAGAAAAACCTTTTATGAAAAAAAACTGGAGAGTATCTATTCCAGTAAACCTTACAGAATATACAACTTTTTAATAAATTTATTCAGATGAGTCAGTTTGTACACGTGATCATGACAAGATTCAATGTTCCCACAAGAGGCTGGAACGAAACCCGTTCGGGCTTTAAACCCCTTACGGAAGAATGGCTGGATGACAGGTTCAGACTATTCAGAACCTACGTACTTCCTTCCTATAAAAATCAAACCAATCAGAATTTTGTCTGGCTTCCTTTTTTTGACGTCAACACTTCAGATAAGTTTAGAAAAATCATCAAAGAGATTGAAGAGGAATATCCTACTTTCAAACCTGTTTTTGTAGAGGATTTTGATGAGATGAAAACAAAAGCGGTGGAAGTGATTCCGCAGTTCTTTACTCCCGAGACAAAATTTGTCATCACCAGTGAGCTGGATAACGATGACATGCTTCACCAGGATTATGTAAAAACCGTACAGCAATACTTCAAACCCGTACATGATCTTGTTATCGATCTGAGAAGAGGATATCAGCTTACGGTACAGCCCAATCACAAAGCTGTCGTTACCGTATACAATGCAGTAGCGAATCCATTTGTAAGCCTGGCAGAAAGTGTAGACAACTTCAGGACGATGCTGAAGGAAAGAGCCCACAACAGCTACCGTGACTATGAAAACTTTTCTGTAGAAGACAGCAAAGAAATGTACATTCAGATCGTCCACCAGTTTAACCTGATGAATTCCACCTTCAAACATAAGGCTGTTCCGGAAGTTGATTTCTCGGAGTATGGAATGACGGAAAATACAAAGTTTACGATAGACCGTTTCAAAACGCTCCAGCATAATATTTCCCGTGTACCGTTCGTTATGGGTCTTATCATGAAAAAAATATTTAAGATCAAATAATCCTAAGACTATATTTACCCTCTCAGCACAATGAAAATTTCAGTAATTATCCCCGTTTATAATGCAGAACACTATGTCTCCAGAGCTGTAGAATCTGCTCTTCAGTTTGAAGAAGTCTATGAAGTGGTCATGGTAGAAGATCAATCTCCTGATAATGCACTGCAGGTCTGCCGGGAGCTTGCTGAAAAATACAGCAGGGTAAAGCTTTACCAGCATCCTGACAAGGGTAACCATGGTGCCGGAGCCAGCAGAAACCTGGGAATGGAAAAAGCGGAAGGAGACTTCATCTCATTCCTGGACGCGGATGATTATTATCTTCCTAACCGTTTTGATGCGGAAAAGGAACTTTTCAAAAATAATAAGGTAGACGGAGTTTACGGAGCCATTGGGGTACATTACTATTCCGAAAAGGCAAAAGAACAGTATTATAAAGTTTTTGGAGACCGTTTAACTACCGTTTACAAAAAACAACAGCCCAGGGATCTCTTCCCCGGATTGCTTAATATGAGAGGAACTTTCGGACTGTTCAGCCTCGATGCGCTGACCGTTCGGAAAAGCTCTCTGGACAGCATGGAGCACCTATTTAAAACCCATTTACGACTTCACCAGGATACCGAATTTTTATTCAGGCTCTCCTATTATCTTAATCTATATCCGGGAATTATCGACGCTGCCGTCTCTGTGAGAGGTGTACACGAGAACAATAGGATCACTAAAGTAGAAAGCAAACAGATAAAACCAGCCTCAACACGGGTGGTACTCTGGGCGGAAGTCAACAGATGGGCAGAAAATGAAAAGACTTTGCCGCCGGAGATCAGGCTGCACATCAAAAGAGTATACAGAAGTTTTGTCATTGCCAATGCTCCCTTCCTGAAAAAATGGGGAATGATCACAAAATATTTGGTAACAGATTATCCGAGTATGCGTTCAGGACTGTATAACATTAACTTTAGAAAGCATCTATTGTAATCTCCTTTTATAACCTAAGTATCTAGTTTATCTTAATCTGCTAATTCTTTTTAAAACTGATCCTTCGTAAAAGATCACGCATTGGTTTTTCAATCCCCTGATAAAACAATGCTGAAGAGATCAGCAATACCATCACATAGATCACAAACACGGTATCAATATCTAAGTTATATTCCTGTATTCTTAAAAATTCCCTGAGCAAATAAAGAACAGGAATATGTGTAATATAGACGGCATAGCTGATCTCGCCAAGATATTCAAGCGGTTTTTTTGAAAACAGCCTGGTGATCCATCCATTATTACAGGAAATCATAATAATGGCGGGAACAAAAAGCAAAGCCATCAGACCATTGTGATAAAACAGCGGAACGAACATCAATACCAACACAATCAACAGAAAAAGAAGGATAATCTGGATATCATATTTTTTGGGTCT
Organism: Chryseobacterium pennipullorum; assembly: GCF_003384725.1. Classification (GTDB taxonomy): domain Bacteria; phylum Bacteroidota; class Bacteroidia; order Flavobacteriales; family Weeksellaceae; genus Chryseobacterium; species Chryseobacterium pennipullorum. The sequence goes on along the minus strand of NZ_QNVV01000003.1, from coordinate 190,621 downwards.
GAAGTTTTTTATAAAATACAAACCGGCAAGGTTTCCGATCAGGAATTCGTTAAGATGCCACACCGGAAAATAATACAAGAATTCATGGCTTTTTGTGTGCGGGCCTTCATATGCGTCCAAAGCAAGATACCAGTTTGAAAAAATCTGGGTAGCCAGCCAGATAGCAATCGCGAAGATCCATATGATCTTATTTTTTCGGGAATAAAAGTAATTATACAGAAGGGGAAAAAGCAGATAAAAAAAGAATTCTACGGAAATAGACCAGCCGGGAAAGTTTAAGATCATCGCTTCGCCTGGAATCCAGCTCTGTAGTCCAAGTGCATACAAAAGCACCTTATATCCGTCAAACAGATGAGATCTGGTAAGAAAATACAGCAGAAGCCCCAATACATACAACGGATAAATTCTTGCAAACCGGTTCTTATAAAATTCGAAGTAATCTATCTTGTTCTTTTGGCCGTACGCCACAATCATGATAAAACCTGAGAGAATAAAAAAGTAACTGACTCCCACATTGGCTCTCAAAAAAAGATTGGATATATACTCTATCTTATATAAAAACAGATCTTTATTGAAATGGGAAATAACAATTGCCATGGCAGCAATAAATCTGGTAAATGTAATCTGACCTATCTTCACAGAACACAAAATGCTTTACTTTATCAAAACATATCTGCCCCAAGCTGCTGACAGTTGTATTTCATTTAAAGTGTTAATTTTAAGGCACAAAAATAAGATTTATTCTTATAATTCTGTAAAACAAATTATATTTGTAAATACAAATGGGAAATAAATTTAAATATGCTCTATGAAATCCTAGCCAAACTTCAACGAAAAAGCCAGATTTCACTTCTCAGAAAACACCCTAATGTTTCCTTTAAGGGAATAAAGCTTGGAATAAACGATCATTTTATTCTTCATGGAAATTTAAAAAAGGTTAGTATAGGAGAGGGGGTCAGCTTCAGGAATTATGTTCATGTGCTTGTGGAGCAGAATGCCAGTCTGGAAATTGGCAATAACTTCTTCATGAATAACTTCTGCTCTATCAATTGCCTGGACAGCATTTCTATTGGCGATAATACATTATTCGGGGAGAATGTAAAGCTATATGATCACAACCATGCATACGAAACCCAGCCTCAGTATAAGCTACATTCTTCTAAGTTTACCACAGCACCTATTAGCATAGGAAAAAACTGCTGGCTTGGAAGCAATGTTACCGTACTGAAAGGCGTTAGCATCGGCGACAACTGCATTATAGGAGCAGGCTGCACGATCCATAAAGATGTTCCATCCGGCACAACCGTAGTCAATCATCAAGAATTAATATTCAAGTCCCATCAATAATGAAGTTCTCTATCCTTATTGCCCATTATAATAATGCGCTCTTTTTCAAAGACTGCTTTGAAAGTATCCTGAACCAGACCTACACCAACTGGGAGGTCATTATTGTAGACGATTGCTCTGATGAATCAGAAAAGCAGGCGGTAAAAGAAATGATCGCCCATGATCCACGGTTTTTCTTTTATGAAAATACCGTGAATAAAGGCGTGGGATATACCAAAAAGAGATGTGCCGAACTGGCAACCGGTGACCTATGTGGTTTCGTTGATCCGGATGATGCTTTGACCAGTAATGCTTTAGAAGAAAGTATAAAAGCCTTTTCAAACAACAACACGGTAGCCACCTATTCTCTTTTTGATGTCTGCAATGAGCAGCTGGTTCCGGAAAAGCTATTTTCGTACACAAGAAAGATAAAAAATGGTGATCCAAACTTTTTTAATATCCGCTTTGAGGTAGCTCACTTTTTCACGTACAGAAAAAAAGCTTACGATCAGACGGAAGGCATCGATGACGGCCTTACCTCATCAGTAGATCAGGATCTCTATTTGAAATTATATGAAAAAGGAGACTTTCATTTTATAAAAAAATCCATCTACCTGTACAGAACCCATGCTAAAGGAGTTTCTCAGGATAAAAAAAAGAAGGAGAAATTATATAAGAACTGGCATATTGTCCTTTATAATACCCTCAAAAGAAGAAAGACAGACTCCCTGTATGGTACAGAAATTGATAAAATTGATGATCTGCCCAACTATATCTTCAATAAGCAAAACACATTGCTTTCAAGAATTATAAGAAAGTTCTCATGACTTTACATAAAAAAATAAAAATTTTGTTCAGGCATCACTCTATGGAAATGGGCGGTGTGGAAAAAGTCCTGCTGGGACTTCTGAACAATCTCGACACAGAAAAGTTCGAAATGACAGTATGCCTTACCCTCAATCAGGGAAAACTGCGTGATGAACTTCCAAAGCACATCCGAAAGGTTTATCTTACAGATGGAAAAGAGGATTTTTCAGGCAATTCAGTAGTGCAGAAGCTGCAGCTGATCGCCAGGAGAATGAAGCTTAGAAAACTAAAAAGAAATCCTGTTCTCGCTGACCGCATCATCAATGATACTTTTGATATAGAAATAGGCATGGATTACAGAGATTACAATGTAATTCTCAATTCTACCCACAAGAATTCTAAAAAAATAGGATGGTTTCATTCCGAGATCAACGTCCCGAAATTCCAGCCTCTGGTACCGGGTGTACTGAAAAGCTTTCCCCAATTCGATCATATGGTGTACTGCTCTCACAAAATAAAAGACATGATGCACCAGTATTATCCGGAGCTGAAGTATCCTGCAGAGAGTGTGATCATCAATCCGATCCCTATTGAGGAGATTAAACGCAAGGCAGAAGAAAAGCTGGACAATTTCCCGGAAGGTCCTGTTTTTGTCTCGATTGGAAGACTGCATTCAAGAAAAGGCTATCATAAACTTATTGAAGCCCACAAAAGGCTTATCGACGAAGGTTTTCATCACAGCATTGTCATCATCGGAGACGGTGGAGAAATGAAGAATCTGAAAGCCCAGGCCGCCAGTAGCAACGTAGAAAAAACGTTTATTTTAGCCGGCAACCAGATGAATCCTTATCCATATATCAAAAAGGCAGATTACTTTGTTCTTCCTTCCGAATCTGAAGCGTGGCCGCTGGTCATTGCCGAAGCGTTGGTTCTTCAGAAGCCTATTGTAGCGACCAATGTAGGGGATGTGGGATTGATGATTAAAGATCGTGAGACAGGATACCTCATCAACTATGAGGTGGACGAAATGTATGAAGGAATGAAAGCCTTTCTTACAGATCCGGACCTTGTTCTACATATCAGGGAAAATCTTAAAAACATTGAGAGTCAGTTTGACAATCAAAATATATTTGACAGTGTGGAAGAGATTATCGAAACTCTTCATAAGCAATAGAAACTACTGTGCAGAATATCCTCCGTCGATCACAAGATTGGTCCCTGTGACCCACCTTGCGGCATCGGAAAGAAGAAATATACATGCATTCGCTACATCAATAGGTTCACCTATTCCCAGCGGATGCTTTTTTATTATTTCGGAAGAAGCTTCATCTCCGATATCTTCAAACATTCTTTCTAAAATCGGAGTATTTATCATTGCAGGACTAATACTGTTGACCCGGATATTCCCTCTGGAGAGTTCCATTGCAAGTGAGCGAGCGCCGGCAATTACAGCACCCTTGCTGGCAGAATATGCCGCTTTTCCAGCCTCTCCTACCATCCCTGCGACGGATGAAATAAATACAAAACTGGATGTATCATCCTTATATTTCTTTAAAGATAGAATCTTTGCAATTTCAAATCCGGCAATCACATTGATTTCAAAGATATCATGATACAGCTGCGGACTGTGCTTTTTCAACGGCAGTGTTTTTTCTATTCCTGCACAGTGAATGAAACCTGATATTTTCCCTAAAACGGCAACCCGGTCGGCAATAAGCGCCTCAATCTGTTCAGAATGGGTAATATCTTCAGCAATAATTGCTACTTTTGTATCTGGACTTAACTGCGAAGCGGTTTTAATGAGTTCTTCCTCATTGCGTCCCACAAGGATCAGGCTGGCTCCACTTCTGCTGCATTCTACAGAACAGCTTCTCCCGATCCCGGAAGAAGCCCCTGTAATAAGAATTGTTTTATTTTTTAGCGAGAAAGCATCCATTAATCTTCAAAGTTTTCTTTCCCAATCACATTCATCAGATCCGAAACAGTATTGATATCTTTAAAATGCTTGGTATCGATCTTTGCATTGAAATTCTCATCTACGAACGCAATGACAGAAAGCAGACTAATAGAATCATAGCTCTCTAAAGATTTTAAATTTGTTTCAACGGTAAGCGTTTCATCTTCCTCCAGCTCTTCTTGTAGTTTTTCTAAAAAAACGGATGTTTTCATATTGACAATTTTATTTTAAATGTTGTTAATCTTATATTTCCATAATGGTGGCACCCCACGAGTACCCTACTCCAAATCCGGCCATTAAAACTTTATCCCCTGTCTTCAGCATTCCTTTATCCATCATATTTTTCAGAGCAATAGGAATGGTCGCCGAAACCGTATTCCCGGTGGTTTCCATATCAATATAGAACTTTTCTGCCGGTATTTTGGTTTTCTTTCTTAAATAATTCAGCATAAAGGAATTTGCCTGATGAAAAACAAAATGATCAATATCATCCATTGTCATTCCGTTTACCTCAAGCGTTTCTTTTACCAGCCCTGGAATATTTGCAATGGTGAAGTTGAAAATTTCAGGACCATTCATATAAATATTTTCAGCACTGAACTCATGGTCCGGATTCAGTTCAAAATCTTTTTTAAAAGCACCTTTTTTTACGATCAGATTCTCTGCACCACTCCCATCTGTTCCCAGACAAAACTGGTAATCATGGGCACCTTCTGCTTTTTCAACAATTGCTGAAGCGGAAGCATCTCCAAAAATACTGCGGTTTCCTTTATCCTCAGGATGAATGTGCTTGGTATAGGTTTCTGAGGTCACCAAAAGAATGCTTTTCGCAATACCTGCAGAGATCAGCCCCTTGGCAAAAGCCAGTCCATATACAAACCCTGAACATCCAAGATTAAAATCTATGGCTCCTATGTTTTTTCTGAGCCCCAATCTGTCCTGCAAAATACAGGCCGTTGTAGGCAGGAAATACTCAGGGCTTTGGGTACAGAACAGAATAAAGTCTACTTTGTCCCTGTCGTAAGTTTCAAAAATCTTCTCTGAAGATTGCACGGCCATATCCAGTACCGTCTCATTGTCCGAAGAAATGTGGCGCTGGCTGATCCCCACTTTCTCCTGAATTCTCTCAGAGCTCCATTCAGGAAACAAACTTTCCAGATCATGATTAGTGAGCACCTGCTGAGGCAGATAATATTCTATTTTTGAAATTTTCATCATATTAATAAATTCTCTTTCTTTGCAAAAGTAAATAAAAACAAATTTACACCTGTGATGATTTTTATATTTAGAATCCTGTTAAAAATAGACTCTCTCTATCAATCTTTTTTGAATAGGGCCAGTCTTGAAGCGGCAAAGTACAGGGGCATGAAAGTGGGCAAAAGCTTCAATATGCCCGATAAAATTTATTTCGGAACAGAACCCTACCTCATTGAGATTGGCGATAACGTGAATATTGCCGGCGGCGTAAGGTTTGTGAACCACGGCGGGACCACTACCCTGCTGAGAAGACTTCCCGGATATGAAGATGCAAGAATCCTGGGAAGGATCAAGATCGGAAACAACTGTACAATCGGTCTGAACTGCGTCATTATGCAGGATGTACAGATCGGGAATAACTGCATTTTAGGGGCCAATTCCGTATTGTCACAATCGATGCCGGACAACACCGTTTTTATCGGAAATCCGGCGCAGTTTCTCTGTACCATTGAAGATTATGGTGATATTGTTCTTAAAAACAACCCGGAATATCCCCGTGAACTTGAGAAAGACAGGAAAAAACTTGATGCCTATATCAAAGAAAATCTTCCTTACAAATATAAAAAAGCAAGAAAAATTAAATAATTTAGTCTTGTAAAAATTATAAAACAACAAAGCAAATTGAAAAAGAAAAAACTCCTCATTCGTATAGGTTCTTTACGCCACGGCGGGGCTGAAAAAGTTTTGATCAACTTTCTGAAAAACCTTCCCGCTGATCAATATGAAGTGGACCTGCTGGTGAATCTATATTCAGGGTTATACATAAAAGAAGTTCCGTCCTGGGTAAATCTATACTATCTTCTGAAAGGCGAAATGATCACAACCAACAGGCCACAGGAGATTCCCGTGAAAGCATTCAGGGTTCTTTATCAGAAAATGTTTCTTTGGTTTCCTTCCCTGCTTTATAAATTTGTTTTAAAAAATAAAAAATATGATGTAGAGATTGCTGCGATTCATGCCATGTACCGGGAAATTCTTTCCAGTCCGCAAAAAGACTCGAAAAAGATCATCTGGGTGCAGAATGACATCTTCAACCTGAAAGACTATACACCGGACGTCATCAGACAATTCTTTAAGTTTGACAGGATCCTTGTGATCTCCAATAAACTTCAGGAGGGGATGTACCAGCTAGCAAAAAATGATGCTGAAAAACAATCGGTGATCAAGATATACAACCCCATCGATAGAGAGGACACGTTACAGAAAGCAAATGTATCCATTACCGACTATCCTTTTACGGCTGATCTTCCCACTTTTGTGACCGTAGGTACTGTTTACCCGCAGAAAGGGTATGACAGACTACTGAATGTACATAAAAAACTGATTGATGAAGGGTTGAAGCACCAGCTTCTCATCATTGGCGACGGATATGACTTTAATAACATCCAGGAACAGCTCAACACTTTAGGCCTTCAGGATACGGCAAAAATGCTCGGTTTCAGCAGCAATCCATACCCGTATATGAAGAAGGCGGATTTTTATATCATGTCTTCGCGACACGAAGGTTTTCCCACCATCATTGCTGAAGCCCTTATTCTCAACAAACCTATTTCCGCCACCGATATTTCCGGGATCAGAGACCTTCTACAGGATGGAAAACTGGGAAATATTACAGCTAACTCCGAGGAAGGAATTTATGACGGAATGAAAAAGTTTCTCACGGATCGCGCGGCTGCGGAGCAATACAAAAAACAAATTTCAGAAACTGAACTGCCATTTGTTTTGGAAAAATCTGTAGAACATCTTCAGAAAATAATTGATGAAGTTTAAAATATTGACCATGGCTGATTATTCGATTATTCAAAAAGACTTTTACCGGGAAAGTGGAAAATGGCTATCCAGGTTTGAGATCTGGAAAAAATGCATTAATCCCAATCTCCATTTCGTGTACATCCTGAGAATGGCTCAGAAGTATCAGAAAAAGCCTTTTCTGAATACTTTCTGGCGAATCGTTCTAAGGCATTATCAGATTAAATACGGGTTTCAGATCTATCCTGAAACACAGATTGGAGAAGGCTTCTACCTGGGACACTGGGGAAGTCTGGTCATCAATCCCAAAACCATTATAGGAAAAAACTGCAACATCGCGCAAGGCGTTACGATCGGCCAGCAGAACCGGGGCAAAAACGAAGGCAGCCCGGTGATCGGGGACGAAGTATGGATCGGCACCAACGCTGTAATTGTAGGTGCTGTAACGATCGGCAATAATGTATTGGTGGTGCCCAATTCGTATGTGAATTTTGATGTCCCTTCAGATTCAGTTGTTTTGGGAAACCCTGCCAAAATCATTCCTGCCAGCGATGCCACAAAAGAATATATCAACCGTAAAGTATAGAGTCTCCAACAGTTATAGTAAAAAATCTATTGCATAGAATACTTATTTCGTTTACATTTGTCAAAAATAACATGATTTGATGATTAAAGACATGACTATAGCGTTTCCTGAAACGTTATGAATCTGGCTGGCATGACCCATCTCTATCATGTTACTTTCTGAAAAACAAGCTCAATAAAAAAACACACTCCAGGATTTGAAAACAATACTTATGATGAAAAAAACACCATTTTAGTCCCCCCTTTATCTGAATATCAGTTCTAAAGTTTCACCTTTTACCATCACGAAAATCTAAGCAGGAAAAATTCTGCTGTGAAACTTTGCCGACGATCTATCAGCAGTTTCCCATCGGAACTGTGCATTATCTGTACTGCTAAAAAATAGCTGGCACTACAGCGCAAAGCCCGTCAGTTCACCTTGCTCCGGAAACTCTTGAGACAGATTATAAAAATCATCTTAACTGTAAAGGCAATTATCTACACCATGTTCAAAAAAATATTTCCAGCTCTTATTATCCTAATCTATATCACAGGCTTTCTCCTTTCCTTTCCGTATCTGTTTGACAACCTTTCCGGCGCTGAGAAATGGGAAAGCATCCGGAATATTTTTGAATATGGGATCATGTTCTTTTCCTTCCTTATTTTCAATGCATTTCTGTTCAAAAATAGCTATACAAAAATTATTGCAGTTCTTCTCTGCATATTCTTAGGCCTCAATTTCTTGATTTCGGTATCCTGTTATTTTATCTACCACTCCGGATTCAACGTAGGAATGGCGATCAGTATACTGGAGTCGAATGCAGATGAAGCAATCAGCATGTCTTACATGTTTATTCTACCGGGTATTTTATTTTTCATTTTTATGGGATTGCTGTTTTATTCTGTCAGTTCCCTGAAGGATCGCGTGAAATTTGATTTCAAATATACCAGCATTGCCTTGCTGTGGCTGATCATGCCATTCGCTTTTTTTATCAAGCACAGATATGTAAGCAATAAAGGAGGCGGAAAGATGATCAAAAGTGTATTCTATCATTTGTCCGACTTCAATACGGCTTTCAAAATCCAGCAGGATATCACGATGATCCAGAAAAACATTCCCGTTTTTAGCATTAAACCAGCACAGCCAGGGATAGAGAATGTTATTCTGATCATTGGAGAATCGGAAAGAAAGCAAAATATGTCATTATATGGGTATTCCAAGAAAACCACTCCTAATACGGATCTCGAAGCCAAAAACATGATGATTTATGATCAGGCGGTTTCCCCTGCGGGAATTACCAATCTGAGTGTTCCCCTTATTCTTTCCAGCATACATCCGGATGAGTTCAGATACCGGTATGATAAATTGTCACACAACATCGTTAATCTTGCCAACCAGGCTGGCTATAATTCCTTTTGGATCAGTACACAAGCCAGTGCTAAAGGAATAACCGCCATCGCTTCAATGGCCAAAAACAAAAAATGGGTAAATGGATATGACGAAGCCATTATCCCGGAATTGCATAACGTCATCCGGAAAAGGGATCCTAAATTCATTGTTTTCCACATCATGGGAAGCCACCCTAATCCATGCAACAGACTGCCGGACACCTGGAAATCCGGAAATATGGACTGCTATGACAATTCTATACAATATACTGATTATGTGATGAAGGATATTTTCAGTACCCTAAAGAATACAAACTCTGTAGTCATCTATGCCTCAGACCATGGTCTTAAAATTCAAGGCGACAAACTCCTGCATACGGACTCCAAAGAATCAACACAAGTACCTTTCTTTGTATGGTATGGAGATAAAGTCTCTTCTGCCTACCGCATTACCGGACGTGATCCAAAGCTGATCCAGACTACTTACATCTATCCGCTCATCATGAAATATATGGGATTGGAAGAACCGCAACATTATAAAAACGAAGAGAATAAATATTTGAATCTGAATATGAAGAGTATGGAGTATGACCAACTGCCAGAATAAGTAAGCACTCAACCTTACGTCTTTGCGGTATTTTTATTAATAAAGTAGGCGACTAATACATTAGGCACCCAACATAGCCATGCCACAGCAAGATAAGAATTGACAGGATCATGGGTAAGATTTTTCAATAAAGGGAACCATAGCCTTAGTGTAACGGCAGCCAAAGTACAGGCGTAGCTATAGATCATGAACTGTTTATGCTTTGCCACAGATTCTTTTCTTATATATATCAACCCCAGAAGCGTGGTAACCAACCAGATTATTCCTAAACAAATAAATCCCATACCCGAAATAATTCCACCATTGGCATAGAATCCAATATATATCCCGGACACTGAGCTTATAAGCACTGATAGTATATAAAGCTTTCCAATAATTCTGTGTATTCCGGTATACTTAGTCCGGAATGAATCGCCAAACTGTCGCCAGCCAACAAACAGAGCGAGCCCTCCGAAAATAATATGGGCAAAAAATAAGGTTTTCCAGATTATACTCTGAAGTAATTCAGGGGACTTTGAGCCCAGAAAAGTGTATTTATGCTCAACGAAGGCATACATCAGTGGATATACTCCTATAACCAACGCCAATACACCCATCATGACAAACAGCAGCTTTTTCATAATTGTCAATTTTTTTCCTGTAAAAATGAGCATTACAGCGGCTTCAATTGTTCCGGAATGAAAGGTGAAACTTATTTATAAACTGATAGTAAGGAGCTACTTACCGTGAAACCTTGTGAAAATTGGGCTGAAAGGATTATTCTCTATCAATACGCTGACTTTTCAGAAACTCTCTTGGTGAACAATTCATAAACTTTTTAAAATTCCTGTTAAATGAGGTTTTTGAATTAAATCCACTTTCAAATGCTAATGAAAGAATCGTAAACTTTTCATTTTCCGAAAGTATTACTATCCTTTTAAACTCTTCAATCCGCTGGCGATTCACATAATCATAAAAATTTTTCTTCTCCATTGAATTAATTACCTGAGACAGGATATTAGGATGAACTTCCAACAGCTCAGCGGTATAATTCAGGTTCAGTTCAGGATCCTTATACAGCTTTTCTTTCTCCATCTTATAGACAAGTTTCTCGTAAATATCCAATATAGCCGTTTCTCCGGGAGAATTCTTCTGATATTTTACCACTTCTCCTTCAGTTTCTTTTTCCTGGATACCTGTAGTTATGCCAGGCATATTCAGAATTCCCACACGACTGATCCCAAAATAGGCTGCAACTACAATAAAAATAACGACTATAGAAAAAATAAGTATGTCATTTCTAATGATTACCGCCAGCCATATTAAAGCTAATCCTGCTATAAGGTAATACAGCCAATTGCGGTTAATTTTTTCAGTATTTGAATACTGTTCAACAATTCCTTTTGTATACTTTCTAACCGCTAAAAAGCTCACAATAACATAAAGTATTCCTGACAGGTTCATCATATATTTGAGAATGTCACTGATTACTTTATACTCGTTGGCTCCCCTCTGATAAATAGCCAATCTTTCCCATGGAGACATCATCAATAGTCTAAATAATATCAAAAAGGCCACCAGGACAGGAATAAAATGTAACAGTCTGCTTTTTGTATCCGGACTCTTTCCCGTCACACACAACACATATATATACAACATGGGCCCATGAACAAAAGGAAAGATCACTTCATAACCCAGGAAATGAGGAAACTTCTTATAATATCCCGAAAAAAAATAAACAAATAAGATAAGGTGTATTCCTATGATCAGAAACCATACAGCTAGCACGTAATCAGCTGTTATCTTTTTCTGTTTCCCCAGAATCAGGAATGAGGAAAAGCAGGCTATGAAAACTCCTGCCAGATAAAATATCGAGGGTAAAGATTGCAAACCAGGATCAGACATCAGACTGTTAGATTAATCGGAGCTTTAAATTATTCATTTTTTGACATATACAAAGCAATTTTCATTAACTATTCACAAAAGATATTTCTGACTGTCTAAAAAAATTAAGAATATTTTAATTCACAAATTCTGCTTTCTGATTTATACTTTGTAATTTTATACAACCATTTTTATTTAAAAAAATTAGAATTAGCAAAGAAAACGACTGAATTATAAAGCAGAAAACCGCTTATAGAACATGATTTTAAGCATATTTTAATATTAAACTTTGTTAAAAGTGGTTCATTTTTCGGCAAAAATTATATTTTTGCATAATTATTGATCTGGTCTATTGATTTTGAAAATAATTTAAACGAAATAAATAATTATAAACGATAAAATTTAAAATTATGTCACAATCGTACGAAGTTATTTTTGAAAACAATAAAAGATGGGTAGAATCCAAAGTGTCAGAGGATCCTGATTTCTTCCATAATTTAGCCAAAACTCAGACACCTGATTATCTGTATATCGGATGCTCAGACAGCAGAGCAACAGCGGAAGAACTAATGGGTGCAAAACCAGGGGAAGTATTTGTTCACAGAAACATTGCCAATGTTGTCAATACTTTAGATATGAGTTCCACAGCGGTTATACAATATGCCGTAGAACATCTTAAAGTAAAGCACATTATTGTTTGCGGACATTACAACTGCGGTGGCGTAAAAGCAGCAATGACTCCTCAGGATTTGGGTTTACTGAATCCCTGGCTGAGAAACATCCGTGATGTATACAGGCTGCATCAGGCTGAGCTGGATGCTATCCATGACGAAAACCAACGTTATGACAGACTCGTGGAACTTAATGTTCAGGAACAATGTATCAACGTGATCAAAATGGCCTGTGTGCAGGAACGATATATCTTAGAAGAATATCCTGTGGTACACGGCTGGGTATTTGACCTTAGAACAGGTAAGATCATTGATCTGGAAATCGATTTTGAGAAAACCTTGAAAGATATCCAGAAAATCTACAACCTTACAGGTTCTGATTGGGTAATGAGCAGAAAAACAGATTAGTTTTTCTAAAAAGAATGCAAAATGAAATTCTGGAGTATTATTGTATTAACGATTTTTCTTAATTTTACAGCGCTGCCAAGCATTGCTGCGGTAGCAGGCTGGGATATTCTGAGAACGAATATAATAGTAAATGAAGAAGAACCCCATTCTCACCCATCCTCCTTTATTGTATACGAAAAGACCCTTCCAAAACCTCTGGATGTTTTTGACTACCTGAAGTTTTCAGAAACTGATTTCCAGGGAATGTCTTTTGTCCTGATTGATGATTCTTTTCATCTTTCACCTTTACTCACCATATTTTCTCCCCCTCCTGAAGCTTAATTCGTAGAGTTAGATTTTTTTTGTGACTATTCCATATCAGTTTCTGATATCGGATACACCCGTATTTTTAAAAAATTAAATTTTTCAAACTTTATAATTGACTTATTAAAGCAAATAAGCCGGTTATATCTCACAGCTTCACATTATGAAAAAGACATCATTGATAGGAGGAATCAAGGAGAATTTCCCTTCGGGACTCGTTGTATTCTTAGTAGCACTTCCTCTATGCCTGGGAATCGCTCTGGCATCGGGGGCACCACCATTATCAGGAGTTATCGCCGGGATCGTAGGTGGTATTGTAGTAGGATTTCTGAGTAACTCAAATATATCCGTATCGGGGCCTGCAGCAGGACTTACAGCGATCGTACTAACGGCCATTACAGACCTTGGTGTATTTGAACTGTTTTTGTGTGCCGGTATTATTGCGGGACTCATTCAGCTCATTCTTGGATTTATACGGGCAGGAAGTATTTCCAACTATTTCCCGAATAATGTGATCGAGGGAATGCTCGCCGCCATCGGAATTATTATTATTCTAAAGCAAATTCCTCACGCGCTGGGATTTGACAAAGATTATGAAGGTCATGAATCTATTTTTGACAATGGAATCAACTTTGGCTATTTTTCGGAGTTATTCGGAGCAATACATTCCGGAGCTATTATTGTAACAGTAGTATCGGTAGGTATTCTTATCGCCTGGGACAGAATTCCCGCCTTGAGAAGAATGAAAATGCTTCCAGGTGCATTAGTAGCGGTAGTAGTTGGTATTCTGCTGAATGAAGCGTTCAAATTATCCGGAAGCTCTTTGGCCATTGGCACGGAACACCTGGTTTCATTACCTGTTCCAAAGTCTCTGGATGACTTTAAAAACCTCATCACAATGCCGGACTTCGCAGGATTTACCAATCCTAAAGTATGGATCGTAGGAGCCACGATCGCGATTGTAGCTTCTATTGAGACCTTACTTTGTATCGAAGCTTCGGACAGACTGGATAGGCAAAGGAGAATTACAGATACCAACCTTGAGCTCAAGGCTCAGGGAATAGGGAATCTGATCAGCTCATTTATCGGAGGACTTCCTATGACTTCTGTAGTGGTAAGAAGTTCTGCAAATGCCAATGCCGGAGCCACTTCTAAATTGTCTGCAATGATCCATGGTGTCCTGCTGCTGGTATGTGTACTGACCATTCCTGTTATCCTGAATCTTATTCCTTTGGCAACGCTTGCTGCGGTATTGATTCTGGTGGGATATAAACTGGCTAAGCCTGCTACCTTCAAGCATTTCTGGCAGCTCGGAAAGTTTCAGTTTATCCCGTTCGTTGCAACGGTGGCTGCTGTAGTGGCTACAGACCTGCTGAAAGGAGTAGGAATTGGTCTTGCCATTTCAGTATTCTATATTTTGCAGGGGAATATGAAAAGGGCGTATTATCTGAGCAGGGAAAAACTTGATGATGCCGATGGCATTAATATAAAGCTGGCAGAAGAAGTATCCTTTTTAAATAAAGCGGCGATCAAAAAAACATTGAAAAATATAAAATCTAACTCAAGTGTGATCATTGATGCAAGAGGCACCTCATATATTGCTACCGATGTACTGGAAATGATCCAGGATTTCGCCAATATCAGGGCAAAAGAAGAAGACATCACGGTGGAACTGTTAGGATTCAAAACGTCTTATAAAGATTATGAAAAAGATGAAAACTCCCACATTCTGATCACCCACAAAAGAGCAATGTAAATTTCACTGCACATTAATTATTTTTTTAACTTTAAATTAAATTCAAAAAACAATCAAATTATATGAAAGCACATACATCCGAAACTCAATCGACGATCACTCCTGAAAAAGCATTAGAGTTCTTAAAAGAAGGAAACCAAAGATTTGTAAACAACCTTAAAGCAAACAGAGACCTTCTGGAGCAGGTAAATGCCACCCGCGAGGGACAATGGCCATTTGCTGTGGTACTAAGCTGCATCGACAGCCGTACTTCTGCAGAACTTATTTTCGATCAGGGATTGGGCGATGTGTTCAGCATCAGAATTGCCGGTAACTTTGTGAATCAGGATATTCTTGGATCAATGGAATTCGGTTGTAACGTAGCCGGTTCTAAACTTATCGTCGTATTGGGTCACACCAAATGCGGAGCTCTGAAAGGAGGTCTTGATGCCGCACAAATTGAAGGACTGGGAATGGATAACCTGAACCATCTGATTAACCATTTCGACCCGATCATCAATGAGGTGATTGAGGAGAATGAAGAGCGTTCATCCAAAAACAGTTCCCTGTTGGAAAGACTTAACCAACAGAACGTGAGAAGCGCCATTGAAGATATCCGTAAGCAAAGTTCAACGCTTAGAAACCTTGAAAGCGAAGGTAAAATCAAAATCGTTGGTGCAAACTACGATGTGGAGACCGGTGCTGTAACATGGTTATAAGAATTCAAGCTCATTATATTTCAATTATCATACAGAAAATGCCATCGAAATTCGGTGGCATTTATTTTTTATAGTACAGTGCAATCTGAAAGAAAGGTAACAACGAGCCAACTATCTGATAAAAATACAGAATTGATCGCTGCCCTGTTTTAATTTTCGATTATTTTTAAAACCGAAAAATTTCACTTTTGGGATTCATCATCATCAAAAACATCGCTTACTTCCCATTGAATGCAGACATGGTATTGTTCAAGCCTGCAAAAACGAAAGAAAGGCTGGCCTTGGAAAAGGTTTCGATCCTTTCAGTAAGCTTTTCTGTTTCCTCTTCATTCCATGTGCCAAGAACATAGTCTACCTGACGTCCTGCTGAAAAATCTGCAGAGATTCCGAAACGAAGCCTCGTATAGTTCTGGGTCTGCAGTACTTCGTTGATATTCTTAAGGCCATTGTGGCCTGCATCAGACCCTTTTCCTTTCATCCTCAATGTCCCGAAAGGAAGAGCGAGATCATCTGTTACAACGAGAACATTTTCCAAAGGAATATTTTCTTTCTGCATCCAGTATCTTACAGCATTTCCAGATAAATTCATATAGGTATCAGGCTTCAGGACAAAAACCTTCCTTCCCTTATATTTACCTTCTGCCATCCACCCGAAATTTGCGGTATTAAATGATACTTCAAGGGTTTCAGCAATTTTTTCAGCGACTTTAAAGCCTATATTATGTCGTGTATTTTCATATTCAGAGCCTTTGTTGCCAAGCCCTACTATTAAATATTTCATCAGAAATTTTTTGCAAAATTAAGGCATAAAAAATAAAAAAACTCAACCTTATGAAGATTGAGTTTAATATTGTTAAAAAATTATTTTACTGTGGCTTGTAGATATAATTAATTCCATAACCTTTAGTCATATAAGTCTGTACGTCATACACATAATTTGTACTCTTTACGATAGGCGTAGGAATTGGTGGCGTAAGATCTGTTAATGACCATCTCTTCGGATTGTTTGGAGACAGGATCAGACTCTCTTTATCATTAATTACCGTAGATAAAATTCTGGAAATTTTATAGCCCATCGGTAATAAAGTGAACGGACTGATCTGGTCATCGTATGCATAGTATTCATAGCTGTACTTCATGGTCGCTGCTCCAAATACATTCCCTGCCATAGGACCGTAGGTTCTCAACACCTTGGATACATTATCTCCTACATAAGTGTAGGCTGTTTTTGAGTAGGCATTGTAAGCAAATGGTACTCCCGTTGCGTCCGGACCGTTTCGCATAATGATAGAATCCAGTTTTGCCGTTGCCGCATTAAACTTAATGTTATAAAGTGTTTTTTCTTTTCTTAATAAGGTCTGCGGACCTGGCGTAGTTGCTGGTGGAACCGGTGGTGGTCTTCTGAAAATTGAACGGTTTTCAGAGATCGTCTGCAATTGGCTGTTATTGGCATAGGTAAACAGCTGAGTGTAGGATACACTGTCTTGATCAAGCTTTCCGTTGCCGTCAAGGTCAAGAAAGCCGTTAAAGTTGATCTGACTTATTTTGTCACCACTGTACATGATATCGGTAACGGAAGCACTGTCTGTAATCACTTTCGTTACGAGAAGGCCGCTATAATGATATTCTGCGATGGTATCTTTATCTGTAATTTCTCTGTATAATGCCCGGGGACCATTCAGTCCGCCTGTATTATTAAGATCCAACAATGGATTCCCGTCTTCATCCAATAAATCCTTACAAGAATGGATTGAGGAAAAACCTGCTATTAGTAAAATAAAATAGAAAATTCGTTTCATTTCCTGGTAATTGATTAATTTTTTGACAAATATAATTTTTTTTAACCTAAAAATTATATTATAATTGATATTCTGCGAAGATTAATCCCTATAGTTTTTCAACATTTTTATAGGTGTAGGTTACATTCTGGTTTTTTTCAACAGCGGGATATCCCTCCTTATCATATGAGTAGCTCTGTGCCGTATTCACTGATGCTGCCGGTGGTGGCATCTGAATGTACATAGAGGTAGGATTGTTTGGTGATGCTTTGTAGAAATTAACCGGATCTATCAGACTTCGGATAATAAGAAAAGTTTTCGGAAGTTTAGAATAAGCGCCTTTTTGAGCATCGTAATTCTGAAAACTATATTTCGTCTGTACTGCGGTTCCCATATTGGGAGCTCCGTTGATATCCAATATTCCTTTTGAGCAGATCACCTGGGAAATATTCTCCCCGGAATAGATAAAGGCATAATCAACAAATCTATTGTATGCACTTATTCCTCCCTCTTTTCTTTTTTCAAGAATCTTGGTCATCTTTTGGGTGGTCTGGTCGTAGGTAATGGTATAATCGCTGATATGAGAGGCTCCGGGAGTGGGAGCTGTTCCGATACACGAGGCATTATAGATCTTCCCGTCAGCAGCTGGAGTAATATCAAAATCATATTTCAGACTTGCTGATGCTGTACTCGTAAATTTTATTTTGGAAATCTGTTTGTCAGTATTATACGTCAAAACGCCGGTATAATATGCATTGCCTGCTTTCTCATCTTTGAAGATGGCTTGCTCCAAAACTCCGGCATTGGTGGTAACAAATTCTTCCTGAGCAACACTATTCACGGTCACTTTTGACAAAACTTTGGGTGGCGGAGTTCCTTCGTCAGGATTAGCAATGGATTCTGTAGGATCGGATGTGGTATTGCATGAAGCCAGCAATCCAAGGAGGGCAATACCGGCAAACATTTTTAGAAAATAGTTTTTTACCATAGAGAATTTTTTAACTTGCTCAAATATAATTCAATTTTCAATAACAACAGACACTTTATCCCCACAAATTCACAACGAACAGAATTAATAAACATAAAAAATCTAAAAACATAACGTTTTTAGATTCTTAATTATTATATGATGATAAAAATTTTAATAGGGCTGCAGAACATTTGTGGTCAGCACAGACTGAGCCATATCGTTACTCAGGAACGTCCCATCCACTGGCCTGCCTATTCCAAGAGTGGTACTGTTCAACGTCCTGTTAATGCATGCTACCTTTACTACATAATTGTTCTTAGGAGGAAGGTTGGTGAGTGTAGCATTAAGATTAAAAATCTTGTATGCACCGCTTTCCCCCAGCAGTACATCTGTTCTCACGGCTTTAAGCTTGCTGTCTACAAAAATACCGCAGGCAAAACTTGCTGATGCTGTTCCATTGTTCACTTTCTGAGCCGTAGTCTGGAAAGAAAATGTTACTTTATTGTTGTTATTCGTTACAGAAAAAGTATCTGTTGCATTCGGCAATGCAGTCCAGTTACCTGTCAATGCATCATCTTCGTAGTAAGGTACGGGGGATCCGCTGGCTGAAAAGGAAACCCCGGTCTGGTCGGCAATGGTATTCATAGAAAATAAGGACATACTTCCCAGTCCATCAGCAATTTTTATGGTTTTCCAGTCATTGGCTGCTATGGTAGAATTATTGTGCAGAATATCTCCTGGATTTCCGGCTGATCCTTTTACAAGGTCCGTCCCACCCGTTCTTATTTCTTTTCTTATACTGATATCCCCGTTCACATCAAGCGTATTAACCGGAGTGGTTGTTTTAATTCCAACCTGCGCGCTGATAAGTCCTGTAAACACAAATGACGTCACAAAAAATATTTTTTTCATACTTTGTTTTTAATTGATAATGGTATTAAAGACTTCTGGAACTTCGTAAACATCCACTTTTAAAGAAGACTGCGCAATAAAACCGTTAATATTGGTATTGGTGTTGGTTCCCACAGCAAGTGTTCTGTTTGACTCTCCGAAAGAAGCCAGTCTCGAACATGCGACACTTACCTTATGTTTTCCTTTCGCAAGATTATCTACAATACCGATCTGGTTATGGGTAAGGAAAGAATAGCTTGCATTACTTGCCTTCAGATTTCTCTGTCTGAGATTGACCAGCTTATCATCTACAAAAATGCCGCAGGCATAGTCTATAGAGGTATCTGTAGTACCATTAGCTGAAAAATCTGCCTGAACTACAGTCTCAAATTGAAAGTAGGCCTTACTTTGCGTACTGAAGACGTCAATCTCCTGCGAAAGACCGGCAATTTTTTTGAACCCCTGCAAGGTACTGATATCTGCTCCTTTGGTAAAAGTAGCAGAACGGGAGGTAGTAATTGTAGCCTGCTCACCGGAAGTAAACTTAATTCCGGCATTATCTGAGAAGGAATTGTTGTAGATCAGGTAAAATTTATTCGGTTCATATTCCGGAATACGCAGGGTCTTCCAGATCGGAGGATAGCCCGTTCCCTGAGAAACCAGTAACTGATCATTAGTCCCTTGGGTAAGAGAATTATCCGTCGTATTAAGAACTACGATTTTACCTCTGAAGCCTATATCTCCATTTACATCCAGTGTTGCTTTCGGAGCATCTGTATTTATTCCTACCTGAGCTGAAATCGTCAATACCGAGCCCAGGAATAAAGTTGATAATATTCTTTTCATCATTTTAATTGCCTTTATAGGTTACATATTCAATGACATCCATCTTCATGGTCGACTCTAGGGTAAATGCACTTGAGATCCCATTAGAATCCTGAACATTACGTCCAACTGCAAACTGAGCATTCAAACTGGACGCATCAATTTTTCTGCACGCAATTTCAATTTTATGTACCCCTACCGGCACGTTCTGCTCCGTGTAATTAAGGGTGAAAATATAATCCTGAATACCATTCTTTCCAGCATTGTTATTAGAAGCTACCCGATCCGGACGTACCGCAACAAGCTTTCCGTTTCTAAACACTCCGCATGCGAATCTTACATTGGATGATGTAGTAGAAGAAGGAGCCTTCATCTCAATTCCTGTCTGAAACTGATAGGTAAGTCTGTTTTTCCCGTTTTTGATGTTAAAATTGGTCTCAAGACCGGCAATCTTTGACCATTTGCCTTTGCTGGTATCAGTGATATTATCACCAACATTATTTTTATACACATTGTCACCAGCAATTCCGTTAGACAATCCTATAATACCATTTTGATCTGTGGAGAGATAAGAGTTGATCAGCTTGTACTGCCCTTCTTCCATAAAGCTAACATTCAGTGATTTCCAGACCGGAGGAAGGCCCTCTCCCTGAGAAACCAAAACCTGGCCGTTTAATCCGGCGTTTCCTGCCTGGGTTGGGGTTCCGCCCACTCTCAACTCTTTTCTTAAGGTGGTCTTCCCATTGATATCGAGAGTAGACTTTGGTTTGGTAGTCCCGATTCCCACCTGAGCGTCAGCATAGAATGAAAGAAGTCCAGCTGCGCAGCAATATATAATTTTTTTCATAATAAGGACTACAAAGGTACAAATTGCAACCCTAAAAATTCCAGTTATACACCCATAACCCCATAGAAATAAACACATTAGAGCATAGAACTAATTACACAAAAAAGTAGAATTATTACTACATAACTCCACTTTTAACAGTTCAATAATTAAATAGAGCATTCCAAACCCTTTCTGTGCGGGCGCTCGCCGATTTTTTTTAATCATTTAAAGGTGACTTTACCGCTTCTAAAAAGCTGTTAATTCTCTTCATCATGAATAGTTCTGGAGAAAAAGCTGATATTAATCACATGAAAAACGCCTGCAAAAAATAAATTTTTGCAGGCGTTTCATTATTTCACGAAAAAATTTTAACGCATTAAAACAATTCTTTTAATGATGTTCAATGATCGCTTTTAATAATACATTCACCTCATCTACATTCTTCACTCTTTCTTTTCTCATCATAAGCTGATTTCCTTCCTTACCCGGTTTTTCCTTAAGCTGTGCTTCCGCAGGGTTCCGGGTAAGATAATTGATGATATGGTGGAAACGGTCGGTCTGGTAAAACTTATCCTGAGGGTTGCCTGGAAAATATCCCAGGAACACTCCATTTTTCATGACAATTTTTTCAAAGCCTATATCTGCGGCCAGCCATTTCAGGGAAACACTTTTTAAAAGGTTGATGGCTTCCTTCGGCAATGCTCCGAAGCGGTCTATAAGCTCCAACTCAAACTGATGAAGATCTTTCTCATTATCAATCTCTGCTATTTTCTGATAGAGAAGCAATCTTTCTTCCGTATTGGAGATATAAGAATCCGGAAGCATAAGCTCCAGGTCGGTGTCAATATTGACATCCTTCACCGACTTGAATAATTTCTGTCTGTCTTCCTCATTGTCAAACAGATTTTCAAAATCTGCATCATCTTTAAGTTCTTCCAGGGCTTCCTGCATCAGTTTCTGATAGGTTTCAAACCCCATCTCATTGATAAACCCACTCTGCTCTCCACCTAAGAGATCTCCTGCACCCCGTATTTCCAAATCCTTCATGGCAATCTGAAAACCACTTCCCAGATCAGAAAACTGCTCGATAGCTTCCAGGCGTTTTCTGGCATCAGCAGTCATCATATCATAAGGAGGGGTGATCAGGTAACAAAATGCTTTTCTGTTACTTCGTCCTACTCTTCCTCTCATCTGATGCAGATCAGCCATTCCGAACCTCTGCGCATCGTTAATGAAAATGGTATTGGCATTCGGAACATCTACTCCACTTTCTATGATAGTGGTGGAAACAAGAACATCATATTTTCCTTCCATGAAATCCAGGACATTTTTCTCAAGCTGCTTTCCTTCCATCTGCCCATGACCGGTAATCACTCTTGCATCAGGAACGAGCCTCTGAATAAGACCTGCGATATCTTTAAGGTTTTCGATCCTGTTATTGATAAAATATACCTGTCCATCTCTCTGCAATTCATAGGAAACAGCATCACGAAGCGTTTCTTCATCAAATCCTACAAGCTGGGTATCTACCGGCTGCCTGTTGGGCGGCGGCGTCTTGATGACGGATAAATCCCTTGCGGCCATCAAAGAAAACTGGAGTGTTCTTGGGATGGGAGTAGCCGTAAGGGTGAGGGTATCGACATTATTTTTCAGGGTTTTCAGTTTATCTTTAACAGAAACCCCGAATTTATGTTCCTCATCAATAATCAGGAGTCCCAGATCTTTAAATTTTACAGAACTGCCCACCAGCTGATGGGTTCCGATGATAATATCTACCTTGCCATCCTTCAGGTTCTGTAAAGTTTCGGATTTCTGTTTCGCGGTTCTGAAACGGTTGATATACGAAACATTCACCGGAAAATCTTTCAGTCGCTCTTTAAAGCTTCTGTAATGCTGAAATGCGAGAATGGTGGTCGGAACCAATACGGCGACCTGTTTTCCGTCGGTTGCGGCCTTAAATGCTGCACGGATCGCCACCTCCGTTTTTCCGAAACCTACATCTCCACATACCAGCCTGTCCATCACTGTATCAGCTTCCATATCCTTTTTCACATCTACAGTAGCTTTTTCCTGGTCCGGGGTATCTTCGTATATAAAACTTGCCTCGAGCTCATTCTGCAGATAAGAATCCGGGGTATAGGCAAATCCTTTCGCCGTTTTCCTTTGTGCATATAATTTGATAAGATCAAAAGCAATCTGTTTTACTTTAGCTTTTGTTTTCTGCTTTAACGATTTCCAAGTTGGAGAACCCAGTTTGCTTAAAACAATTTCCCTGCCCTCCGGTCCGTTATATTTTGAAATCTTATGCAGCGAGTGAATACTTACATACAGCAGATCTCCATTTTTATAGGTAAGCTTAAAACATTCCTGAATCTTACCATCATTATTTACTTTTACAAGTCCCATAAACTTACCAATCCCATGATCGATATGAGCAATATAATCACCGATCTTCAGGGACATCAGATCCTTTAAGGTAAGCTGTTCCGATTTTGCGAAAGTGTTTTTGGCTTTGTACCGCTGGTAACGGTCAAAGATCTGGTGATCCGTATAAACCAAAATCTTATGTGCGTTATCTACAAACCCTTCATGTAATTCCGATTTGAAACTTTTAAAAGGGAGCTCATGCTCCAGCTCCTCAAAGATCGACTCCAGCCTTTCCTTCTGCTTTTCGGTAGAAAATGAAATCCAGGTATCAAATCCATCTTTTTGCTTCCCCTCAATATCTTCAATCAGCAATTCAAAATTCTTATGGAAAGAGGGCTGCGGCAACTGTTCCATTTTTATTTCAGTAACTTCTTTTAGGCCTTCAATCACCATTCCTCCAAAATCGAGGGTTTTAAATTTTTTATAATCAAACAGGAATTCCTGATCAGAAATAAAAAGGTCCTGTGGAGTCCTGTGGGCAATGTCTTTGCTTAAAGTTTCATATTTTTCGAGAGACTTTTCATAAAATGTTTTAATCTTCTGTATTCCTACCATTCCGTTTCTGGAAACGATATAACTGGTCTCCGGTAACAATTGCAACAATGACACCCGACTTCCGGTCACGGAAAAATTCATATTGGAAACCAGCTGAAATTCTTTTACCTTATCTACTGAAAGCTGCGTTTCTATATCAAAGGTCTTAATGCTTTCCACCTCATTTCCAAAGAAAGTGATCCTGTAAGGTTTTTCGTAGGAATAGGAAAATACATCTACGATGCCGCCACGCACAGAAAATTCCCCGGGT
The DNA here is from genome assembly GCF_003384725.1 of Chryseobacterium pennipullorum. Lineage (GTDB taxonomy): Bacteria > Bacteroidota > Bacteroidia > Flavobacteriales > Weeksellaceae > Chryseobacterium > Chryseobacterium pennipullorum. The sequence goes on along the minus strand of NZ_QNVV01000003.1, from coordinate 166,741 downwards.
TCTGATACGAAATCTGCCTGCTGAAAATGATAATGGTTCAGTAGTTCATCCACAAAATCGAAATCGAGCTGATCTCCCACTTTTATATGGTGCGAAATCGCCTTGAAGTCTTCCTTTTTAAGCACCTTTTCTGATAAAGCTCCCGCATAAGCGACAATGACTTTTGGCGAGCGGCCCGAATTGATTTTGTTTAAGACTTCTGTTCTTAGTACAAGATTGGCATTCTGGGTTTTTTCTACCTGGTATGGTTCAAGGTGTGTAGCCGGGAAGTAAAGCACTTTTTCTTTTCCAAGCAGATCTTCCATCTCGGTATTTGCATACAAGGCATCTTCTTTATCATCTACCAGATAAAGGATATTTTTCTTCTGAACCAGAAACAGTTCAGCCACAAATACAGAAACTGAAGAACCTGCACTTCCTTTTACAGCAATATGCTGATGATTTTCTAATGGGCCAAAAATTTCTTTTCCGATTTCCTTTTGCAGCAGTTCGGGAAGAAACTTTTCACTGATGGATTTTAACTTCATAAATACTAATGGTATAAACGGCGAAAGCGATTTCGGGAGTTTTCCGAAATCGTTTATGATGTACAAAGGTACATATATTTTTTTCTTCCCCTAAAACAAAGAGAAGGTTCACGGCTTACAATGAAGAACTTAGGAGAAAACTCTTAATTTTTTACTAATTTATCTTATTAGCTGTTAAAAAAAAACAAATATTTTTTTGATGGCATAGTGTTTGGCCATTCTATTCAATCAAACATTAAAAGTAGTATTATGAAAAAAGCAATTAAAATCTTAGGAACATTGATGCTGTTGATCTTCACAGCATGGTCATTAACGTCGTGTGACAAGGATGATGACCCTACCAACAACGATTTCTTCGCAGGAACTTACAAAGGCAGTGTTTCTTATAAAGACGGATCTACCGATATAAATACGGATAACGGAAGCGTATTTGTAACCAAGATTGCAAGCGGCACCAAGTATAACTTTGGATTTTCAAACAGCATTCCTGACCTAAACGGAATTGAGTTTGAGAAGAAAGGAGACAACTCTTTGGTGATGATCGGATCTACGGCGACCTCTTATATAAGAATCGACAATAACGAATTGAAAATCTTATACATTAAGGATGGCAAGACGTGGACAGCCAACTGTACACGTTAAGCAAGTTTTTTTATATATTTTTAAATCCTGTTTTCTTTTTTGGAAGCAGGATTTTTTTATCCGGAACAGGTCTTTAATATTTTTTTAAGCAGTAATAAACTTTAGTTAAGTTTAAAAAATCAGTTTTTATAGCCTGCTTTTTGTATATCTTTATTCAACAAAAAACAAACAATAGTTCTTATGAAAAAATTATTATCTGCAATGTCTTTAGTTTTAGGATTAGGACTTGCCACTGCCCAGCAGACTGCTCCCGCTACCAGTTCTACTGCTCATCCAGCAAAAACAACGACCGTAAAAGCGGTGAAACCAACAGAGGTAAAAGCGGCTAAGGCGGCAGAGGTAAAAACGGCAGGCACAGCCCAGCCGGCAGCTAAAATGAAAAAAGACGGCACCCCGGATAAACGATACAAAGAAAACAAACGTCTGAAAAAAGACGGTACGCCTGACAAAAGGTATAAAGTCAACAAATAAGCACAACATTAACATATAGTTGTTATTTTCATAATCAAATTTCGAGAAGGCCGGTGATCTGTTTCATCGGTTTTTTTATGTCTAGTCGCTTAAAAATGATATAAGATTCTGGACTTATTTATAAATTTGGACCATGTTAAACTTCTTCAAGAAAAATGCGGCGCTTATCTGGGCCAAAAAACATGTTCAGAAGTCAGAGGATTTCAAAAAAAATGCAGATAAAAACCAGGAAGAATTATTGCTTTCTCTAGTCACTACTGCCCGGAAAACACTTTTTGGCAGGGAGCATGATTTTGAAAACATCCATTCTGTACAGGAATTTCAGGAAAAGGTTCCTGTAGCCGATTATGAAGATCTGAAACCTTATATTGAAAGGGTCAAAAAAGGACAGGCCAATATTCTATGGACAGAAACTCCCGAATATCTGGCCAAAACCTCGGGCACCACTTCGGGATCCAAATATATCCCGATCTCCAAAGAGGGAATGCCATTTCAAATTGCGGGTGCCCAAAGTGCGCTTTTCCATTATATAAGTCAAAAAAACAATGCAGATTTCGTCAATGGAAAAATGATTTTTTTACAGGGAAATCCAGAGCTGGAGGAAGTTTTCGGGATCAAAACGGGACGATTATCGGGTATTGTCGCTCACCACATTCCCGGTTATCTCCAAAAAAACAGACTGCCCAGCTGGGAAACCAATATTATGGAAGACTGGGAAGCCAAAGTAGACAAGATCATTGAAGAAACCGAATTTGAAAACATGACCCTGATTTCAGGAATCCCGCCATGGCTCATCATGTACTTTGAGAAACTTGTTGAGAAGCACGGCAAAAAAATAAAGCAGCTTTTTCCAAACCTGCAGCTTATTGTGACCGGCGGGGTAAACTACGAACCCTATCGTGACAAAATGGAAGATCTGCTGGGAGGGAAAGTGGATATCATCCAAACTTTTCCGGCTTCTGAAGGCTTCTTTGCCTTCCAGGATGATTATACAAAAGAGGGGCTTTTGCTTCTCACAAATCATGGGATTTTCTATGAATTTATACCACTGGAAGAATATGGGAAACCCGGAGCAAGAAGATTATCACTAAAAGAGATTGAGCTCCATAAGGATTACGCATTAATCCTCACAACCAATTCCGGCTTGTGGGCCTACTCGATCGGGGATGTTGTACGCTTTATTGACAAGAATCCGTATAGAATTCTGGTAAGCGGAAGAACGAAACATTTCACTTCTGCGTTTGGAGAACATGTGATCGCCTTTGAAGTAGAGGAAGCAATGAAAGCAGCGCTGGAAAAACATCCTGCACAGATTACAGAGTTTCACCTGGCTCCTCAGGTGAACCCGGACGAGGGTCTTCCCTATCATGAGTGGCTGATTGAATTTGAAAAGGAACCGGAAAATATGGAGACCTTCAGAAACGAGCTGGACCTACAGCTCAGAGCAAGAAATACCTATTATGATGATCTGATCTCAGGAAATATTTTACAACAACTGCGGATCACCTGTCTTTCGAAAAATGCATTCCACGAATATGCAAAATCTCAGGGAAAATTAGGAGGCCAGAATAAGACGCCAAGATTGGCCAATGACAGAAATACTGCAGATCTATTAGAAATTTATAAAATTTAAAGACATTTTTTCAATTCCAAAAACGTATATTCGAAAAAAATTATAAATTTGAAAAACTAAAAGAAAATAATGAAAGCATCTGTACTGTTAAAATCATCTTTACTAACGTCTTTATTTGTCATCACATCTTGTGCTACCACAAAATACAGCGAGGATATTTCAAAAAATAATTATTCAAACCTTGAAGCTGGGAAAGTATATAAGATTACCATGAGAGACGGATCTCCGAAACAGAAAATATTATTCAGAAATGTAGTGGGAGATAATATTGTAGGTACAGCCGGCAAAAAAGACAGTACAGAAGTTGTCATTCCGAAAGCGAATGTAGCTGCTGTAAAAGACAGCAGAAAAGCCAGAATTGCAGTTGGTGCTACCGTGATTGGGGCAGCAGGTGTAGCCGCCTTGATTATCAGCTCTTCAAGAGCAGACTAAAATAGATTTTATCTTTCAGGATATATTTAATATATCTTTTAAAAATCAGCATATCAATAGCCCTAAATAAATTTTTAGGGCTATTTTTGTCCATGATTTCCTTTACTCCGCTACAAACATTAAAAAATGTTGAATTCAGAAATCTTCTTACCGGAAGGTTTTTTATCGTTTTAGCTTTCAGAATGCTTGCCACTTTACTGGGATGGTGGGTGTACCAGCTGACAAAAGATCCCTTTTCCATAGGCCTTATCGGACTCTCGGAGGTGATTCCTGCCGTAAGCTGTGCTTTATACGCCGGCCATGTAATTGATATGAATGAAAAAAAGAGGCTGTTGCTCATCTGTAACTACGCTTATATTTTTCTGATCGGACTGCTTCTGATCCCCGCTTTTTTTGATGTAGAAATGCACTTCACCGGCCATCAGATCACCTATTTCATTTATGCGGTGATTTTTTTCACAGGAATTGCTAGAGCATTTATCGGCCCCATTGTTCCTTCCATGATTCCCAAAATTGTAAAAAAAGAGAATCTCCCGAATGCGGTTACTTTGAATCAGGCTACATTCCTGATATCTTCGGTATGCGGACATGCAATCGGCGGGATTCTTATTGGCTATTTCGGGGTCAAATGGACGCTGGTTGTTATTCTATCCTTAATATTTATGGCCTCCCTATTTTTCTGGCAACTTCATAAGCAATATTCAGAATATAAAAAAGAAACGGTAAACGTCGTGGAAAGCATGCGTGAAGGCATTTCCTATATTTTTAAAACGAAAGAAATTCTGGGTGCGTTGTGTCTGGATATGTTTGCTGTACTTTTTGGTGGTGCTGTAGCGATGATCCCGGTTTTTGCCACTGACATTCTCGATGCGGGTGCTGAAGGATTCGGCCTCCTGAATGCAGGATCCGATATAGGTGCCATGCTTGTGATCACTGTTTTATCTATTGTTCCTTTGCGCAAAAACCAGGGAAAAATTCTCCTTGCGGTCGTTACCGGATTCGGGTTGTGCATTATTGGATTCGGGTTATCTAAACTGTATTGGCTTTCCTTTATGTTTCTTGTGATGAGCGGCATCCTTGACGGCATTTCTGTAGTGATCAGAGGAACTATTGTACAGTTGAAGACTCCGGACCACATCCGGGGACGGGTATTGAGCGTGAATTCAATCTTCATCATGTCCAGCAACGAAATGGGACAATTTGAAAGTGGAGTTATGGCCAAACTGCTTGGCGTTGTACGTTCCGTGGTATTCGGAGGATGCATGACCGTTTTTGTGGCATTACTGGTGGGAAGCACCAATCCTAAATTAAGAAAAATGCAATATTAAAGATATTCATTATCAACCTGATACACCAATAACCCGTAATCAGGCTTAATTCGAAATATTCAAAAACAGAAGAGGACAATTTCTCTTCTGTTTTTACTTATACACTTATATTATTAGAATATTTTACAACAATAACTCTAAAATAAAGGATAATAACCCGGATATCATTACCATCTTCATATAATTTTATACAAATAAAAAAATACAACATTCAGATCGAAGCAGGTATTTTCTTTAAATATATCTCAGAATCTTTAATTTAACGTTAATAATTTTTTATATTTGCTGTAAATTACCCCCCTTATGAATAAACTTCTACTAATTCTGGGTCTTCTCATGAGTGGATCATGGATAAGCGCCCAGACTTTTTCAGACCAGACTTTGCAGCAATCGGTTCTGCGGCTCAGTGAAGCGAAGACAGACAGTGATTACAATACTCTTTTTGACACATTTTCAGGAGCCGGTTCTTCGGAAAAATGGAAAGCGGATTACTACGCTGCGGTATCTATGTTCCTTAAAACCAATTACCTTTTAAGAAATACTCCGAATACACCTCTCGCTGCATTTAACGAGACGGCCGGAAAATTAGCCCTACAGGCAATGGGTTCTAAAAAAAACAACGGAGAGATCAACACACTCCTAGGACTTATTACTATACAAAAAATAAGAATAGTGGCATCGACTGATCCTAAAAAGGATTTGAAAACAGCTATCGGATATATGTCAAAGGCAGACGCTCAGTTAAAAAACAACCCAAGACTTAGTTTCCTGAAAGCCGAAATAGCAGAACTCTCCAACAATAAGATTGAAGCTGTGGAACAGCACCGGAAGGCAGCAAAGGAATTTGCGGCTGCCGATCTTTCTTCAGAAACTCCAAACTGGGGCAAGCAGCTCATCAACTAATAAACTAAAGAAAAAACGAAAGAATTTCTGAGCCAAGAAAGAGGGAATACATTACCCGTATGAAGTATTGAGCACTGTTTCAGCAATGCAACATTACAATGTATGCAGCTCTTTAGAATCATAGTTTTAATATTTGTTTTAAACTTCTCCTATGAAAAAATTACTATTCATTTTCTCAATCATATTTTCACACATTGTATATGCCCAGTCAGACTGTGCAACAGCCATGGCTGTCTGTGGTAATACAGATATTTCCTATACCCCCGATGGTCATGGTGACACCCTGGAAACAATTGGTGGCTGCCTCAGCGATGAAAGATATTCAGTGTGGTATACATTTACCATTGCCAACGCCGGAACACTGACTTTTGAAATTGTTCCCAATGACCTGGGCAATGATTATGACTTTGGGGTTTTTGGGCCTAACAAATCATGCGCTAACCGCGGCACCCCAATCAGAGGTTCCTATGCAGTAACGAGTGGTATCACAGGTCTCAATATGACCTCTACAGATTTATGCGATGTTGTAGGCGGAGATAAATGGGCAAAATACATGGATGTGCTTCCAGGTGAAACTTATTATCTGATTGTGAATAATCACAGCCAGTCTACCAATGGCTTTAAATTGGTATGGGGTGGTACAGCTACTTTAGCATCTCCTTTTACAGACCCTGCCATACAGCCGCATCCGTTTAATCCTCCAGGAATTCCGGCAGCCAATCCTGCGGATCCAAGAGAGGTAATAATTTGCACCAATCCGATTGCTTTTGATTTCTCTTCGCTATCTGCAGGAATATTGAACGGCAATCCAAACTTTACGATTACTTATCATACAAATCAGAATGACGCTTTGGTGGCTAACAATCCGATTACCATTCCTACCGTTGTCAATACAACAGATGTATATTACTACAGCATCAGCTATAGTGATCCGGCGAATGCCAACAATCCGATCAACAAGTGTAAACAAACCGGGAAATTTAAATTCAAGGACGGCACCATTACCGCTAATGATGCGACGCTGACGATGTGTAATAACAACAATGCAGGAACGGCTACATTTGATCTTACTACCGCAGATGTTTTTCCTGATCCTACCGCTACTAAAAAATACTACCCCACCTTATATGACCTGAATGCAGGAACCAATGAGATCACGTCAATTTATCAGTATGTTTCAGCTGAAGGAAAAATATTTGTCAAAGTAACGTCTCAGTTCGGATGTAGCGATATCGCAGAGATCACGTTGAAATTCCATCCTATTGTGGTTGTCAATGATGCAAACCTGAGAGCTTGTTTCATCGAGACCAATCCTTCAACAGGATTATTCAATCTTGAAAATGCTTCGGTAACCACAGCGGCTACAACCAAGAGGTTCTTCCCTTCATTTACGGATGCCATAGACGGCACTAATGAAATACTCGCTCCAAAGACATATGTTGCCCCTAACGGTGTAGTATATGTAAGGGTAACAGACAACAGAGGATGTTATGCGATTGCAAAAATCAATTTAACAGTACTACCTCCTGTAAAATCTGATGTCTTAGTGGATAAGATCATCTGCATGGAAGACAAGACTACCTTAGATGCAGGCCCGGGATTCAACAGTTATGAATGGAGCACTGGAGCAACTACCCAATCGATAAAAGATGTTGGAGTGGGAATCTACTGGGTAAAGCTGAAAACAGGAGAGTGCATTACCACTCAGACTGTAACAATATATCCTTCTGAACAACCTGTAGTTTCAGAAATTGAAGTATCCAACAACAATTTAACCATCCACGTGATCGGAGGAACGCCTGATTATCAGTACTCGATGGACAATATTATATGGCAGAACTCCAATACCTTTACGAATATTGCGAGAGGAACATATAAAGTCTATGTAAAAGATGCTTATGACTGTGAACCGATAGAGGTTTCCGTGGTAGTTCCTAACCTGATCAACATGATCACACCTAACGGAGACGGAGTGAACGATGTTGTAGATTATTCTGCAATGGGTGATAAACAAAACCTTGTATTCAACGTTTTCGACAGATATGGGGTAAAAATCCACCAGGCAGATAAATCCAACGGATACAGATGGGACGGAACAATCGCCGGCAAGAAAATACCTACCGGAACGTATTGGTATTCTGTATCCTGGAATGAAAACAACAAAAAGAGCACAGCCTATAAATTCTCCGGCTGGATCGTTGTAAAAAACAGAGAGTAATTCATTTAATACATTAAAAGCCGCTCTGGCGGCTTTTTTTTCTATATTTATAGGATGATAAAATATTTCACTCCCATTGTTTCACTAAAATCATTTCAACAATGAAAAAAATACTACTTCTTTTTATTTTATTGATAACACAGGCAGTCTATTCGCAGTCCGACTGTATTACAGCAATTCCTATCTGCGGTAATTCAAACATTTCCTATACCCCTTCAGGGGTTGGAAATATCGTAGAGATCCTAAAGCAAAATGGAGGATGTCTGGGAAGTAACGAGAAATATTCTGTATGGTACACTTTCACAGTATCTACTTCCGGAACCTTAGCCTTTACCATTAAGCCTAATGATCAGGAAGATGACTATGATTTTGCAGTGTATGGGCCTACCACCAACGGATGTGCCTCTTTACATGATTCGCAATACATTTTCATACAGCCTTTACGCTGCAACTACTCACCTACAGACGGGGACACCGGTCTTGACCTGGCCCTTGCTCCACCTGCTGTTTTTCCTACCAACCCTCCGGGAACTACTGCCAGTATGAATAGTGGTAAATGGAGTCCTTATATGGATGTACAGGCTGGTGAAACCTATTATCTGGTTATTGATAACTTCAGTGAATCGGCCAATGGCTTCTCAATGGAATGGGGCGGTACCGCAAGTTTAAGTTCTGCATTTAATGATCCCGCTCTGGCACCAAACCCGTTCATTACACCGGGCATTCCTGCAGCTGACGTTAATGAGCCAAGCACTGTTATGGTTTGCGGTCTTCCAACTCAGTTTGATTTTTCAACGCTTAGCGCAGGAATCATTAACGGAAACAACAGCAATTTCAATGTAACTTATCACAAAGACACCAATGACGCTCTTACAGGGGACAACCCACTTACAATAACAACGGTAAACGGAGCTACAACCTACTATTACAGAGTAGTTTTCCGCGACCCAGCCAACCCAACCAACCCTGCTAACGGATGTTTCATCACCGGAAAATTCAAATTTGTAAACGCAAGTATTACCGCCACTACCGCAACGCTGTACTCTTGTAATAACAATGGGGCTGGTACTGCAAAATACGATCTTACAACAGCCAATGTATTTGGCGGAGCAGGAGCAGTTATCAAATACTACCCTACTCTTGCAGATCTTACTGCAGATACCAATGAAATCACCGATCCGGCAAATTACGTTTCCCCGGAAGCAACAATACATGTAAAAGTGATCTCTACATTCGGATGTATAGCTACGACGACTGTAAGACTTCTCTTCTATCCTACTATTACACTTACTGATGCACTGATAGAAAACTGTTATATAGAAAACGATATCACCCGTTCTACATTTGACCTTACTAAAGCTTCCATTGGTCTTCCAACTCCAGTTCCGGCCGGAACCGTAAAAAAATATTACCTTACGCTGGATGATGCTAAGAATCAGGCGAACCCTATCTTAAATCCGCCAAGCTTTCTTTCAACAAGTACTACGGTATATGTAAGAGTAAATAATGATCAGCTTTGTTATTCGATCGCTAAGATTGAACTGAAAGTTCTTCCACCGGTAAAATCAGCGGTTTTAAAAGATAAAACAATCTGTGCAGAAAGTAAAACCACATTGGATGCAGGACCTGGATTTGATGGCTATGAATGGAGCACAGGAGCTACTACAAGCTCCATCAGTAATGTAGGCATTGGAGCGTATTGGGTAAAACTTAAGACCGGAGAATGCTACACCCTTCAGGAAGTGCATATCCGAGCTTCTCTGCAGCCTGTTATTTCAAATATTGATATTACCAACAATGCCATCACCGTGACAGCTACAGGCGGGGTTCCTCCATATAAATACTCTATAGACGGAGCTACGTGGCAGGATTCCAACAGCTTTACAGGACTTCCAAGAGGAGAGAATACCATCTATGTAAAAGACTCTTATAACTGTACTCCTATCCAGATTACCGTTACAGTGCCTAACCTTGTGAACGCCATCACTCCTAACGGGGACAATGTCAATGATTTTATTGACTACTCTGCGCTGGCGTACAAAAAAAACCTAGTATTCATTGTGTATGACCGATACGGAAACAAGTTGCATGAAGCGAATAAATCCAGAAACTTCACGTGGGACGGAATGGCATTCGGCAAGAGAATTCCAACCGGAACCTATTGGTATACCATATCGTGGAACGAAAATGACAAAAACAATACGGAAACCAAATACTCAGGATGGGTATTGGTAAAAAATAAAGAATAATTTTTTATTAATGTATTTTTAGAATCACCTCAGACAGGGGTGATTTTTTTATCAACACACCTCACCTGTCTGTTTACAGCATTTCCAGAAAGACTGCTAGTAATTTGTTGAATACTATTTTTCTATTATTTTTTAAATAAACTATCTTTGCACCATGGCGCAGAAAGAAACATTATCATCCCTCACCCACGGAAACTTTGCAAAAGAGCTGTCTATTGCGGATGGAAAAATGCCTCCCAATGCAGTAGATTTCGAGAGACTGGTTATCGGAACTTTTTTGATTGACAAAAAAGGCCTTGACCACTCCATCGACCTTCTTACCTCGGAAGTATTTTATGATCCCAGACATCAGGTGATTTTTTCTTCCATTTTAAAGCTGTATGAGGGCAACCATCCGGTAGATTTAATGACGATCATCCAGGATTTAAAGAAAGAAGATAAGCTCTCACAGGCAGGAGGTGACCATTATATCATCGATCTGACCATGGGAGTAAGCTCCTCTGCGCATATTGAATACCATGTGCGTGTTATTCTTGAAAAATATATCTTAAGAAGCCTCATTAATGTTTCTGCCAATGTAATTGATTCTTCTTATAAGGAATCTACTGACGTTTTCGAACTCTTAGACAAAGCCGAGCAGTCTTTTTTTGAAATCACCAACGGAACGATCAAAAAAGGATTTGACACAGCCAATTCTTTGGTAAAGCAAGCGATCGACACCATCAAATCTTTGAAAGACAAACAGGGCCTTTCGGGTGTACCTTCCGGGTTCAGAGATATAGATAAGGAAACCGGAGGCTGGCAAAATTCCGACCTCATCATTATTGCCGCACGTCCCGCAATGGGTAAAACGGCATTCCTCCTTTCTATGGCAAGGAATATCGCTGTAGGTCACAAAATTCCTATGGCACTGTTCTCTCTCGAGATGGCCTCTGTACAGCTGATCACCAGGATGATTGCGTCTGAGACCAAAATTTCATCAGAAAAACTCAGAAAGGGAACGCTTGATGACGAAGAATGGCAAAGACTGTTCTCTAATGTCTCGGAGCTGGAAAACGCCCCTTTATATATTGATGAAACACCTTCCCTTTCGATATTTGACTTTCGTGCAAAGTGCCGAAGACTGGTCATGCAGCACGGGGTAAGAATTATCATGGTCGATTATCTTCAGCTGATGACCGCCGGCAGCAGTGGAAAGGGAGCTGGAAATCGTGAGCAGGAAATTTCCATGATTTCCCGTTCATTAAAAGCAATTGCTAAAGAACTTAATGTTCCGGTCATCGCACTTTCCCAGCTTTCGCGTAGTGTGGAGACCCGTCCCGGGAAAAGGCCTCAGCTTTCTGACCTGAGAGAATCCGGAGCGATCGAGCAGGATGCGGATATTGTATCTTTCATCTTCAGACCGGAATACTATAAGATCACTGTATGGGATAATGATGATGAGGGACAGGAAACCTCTACAGAAAATCAGGCTGAGCTGATTATCGCCAAACACAGGAACGGAGCTACGGCAGATGTAAGATTATCTTTCTTAAAACATTTTGCAAAATTCGGCGATATTGAAGCAGCTTTCGACGGAGGCGCAGGAGGTGGATATCCTTCCAGCTTTGGTGAAACGAGTGGGTTTGATAAAATCAAAACAACCATCCAGCCGGGCGCGGCATTTGACCTGCCGGACAGTTCAAAACTTTCTGGTTCATCGATGAATGATTTTGATGACGATGATGATTTTCCATTTTAAACAGCTGACCTCAGATACAGCTTCATAATTCAATTTTATACAGAAAGGTTTGAGAATCGAAATTTATACCGATGGTGCCTGCAGCGGAAATCCCGGAAAAGGAGGATATGGAATTCTCATGCGTGTTCCCGAAAAAAACTATCAGAAAACTTTTTCCAAAGGATTCCGGAAAACTACCAACAACAGGATGGAGCTTCTCGCCGTTATCACGGCTCTGGAAAAACTGAAATCTACCGAAAATGAGATCCACGTGTACACTGACAGCAAATACGTATCTGACGCAATCAATCAGAAATGGATTGCAGGATGGATCAAGCGAGGCTGGAAAAACGTAAAAAACCCTGATCTCTGGAAGAAGTTTGTTGAACTCTATAACCAGCATACTCCCAAAATGCACTGGATAAAAGGACATGCCGGACATTTCGAAAACGAACTCTGTGATAAATTAGCCGTTGCCGCTGCCGCATCACCGAATCTGGAGGTAGATACTTACTTCGAATCACTGGAAAATAATTCGCTTTTTTAAATTAACACAAATTCACTTTTCGCAATACAATATTCATTAGTCTATCATAATTAATGATTTTTTTTGAAAAAAAATTGAAATTTTTAACAAAATTAACATTAAATACATATTTATTTATTAGGATTTAATATATTTACAAGGAATTAATAATCCCAATTCAATGAATAAAAATTTACTGTTTTATTTTTCATTTGTATTGCTTTGCCTTTCGGGGAAATTCTACGCCCAAACGTATCAGCTTACCGGCAACCCGGTCACGACTACCGGCTGGACATTAGTTTCACCAGCACAGGTAAATACTGATTTTATTCAAATTACTCCGGATACCAACGACCAGTCCGGATCTATCAGGCTCAACGATCCCATAAACTTAAAATACTGTGATAAATGGAGAGTAGAATTTGATTTTAGAATGGACTCCAACCAATCCTATAACGGGGACGGAATCGCCTTTTGGTATCTGGCCAATCCACCAGTTGCCAGCGTATTGGGCTCCGGACTCGGAGTTTCACAAAATGCTGTAGGATTTATCGTGGGATTTGACACTTACAATAATACTACATCTACCACCATGAGTAAGGTACATGTGGCTTACGGGCAGGTTCCCAACACTACAGACAACAACAATGTAGAGTTCTTTAATGTTCCCGGAAGCTCTTTCCACTCCCCGGACCTGAATAGCACACAACCTTTTCAGGGCACCACTTTTAAACATGTGGAAGTAACAGCAGAAGTAGACCCGGCAGCTCCCACCAACTGGATTGTGAAAATCACTATGGATGGCACGGTCATCTGTAACCAGTCATTTGCTCCTTCAGGCACAGCTGCAGCCATGACGGTAGGATATTTTGGGTTTTCAGCCTCTACAGGCGGGGCAAGATCAAGGCATTCTATTAAGAATGTAAAAATTTATACTGATAAAGTTCCTATTTTACAAAACTCGGCTACACAATCCTTCTGTCCCAATCCGTCCACCGGTTATGGAACAGTGAACCTGACATCTTTTAATTCTCAGTTTGTCAGCAACCTCAGCAATTATACTTTCACCTATTATCCATTGGGCAGCACTACTCCCATCGCCAATCCCACCAACTATCAGTTTAACGCGAATACAACCGTAACTGTTGTTGTAAAAGACAACGCCGGGATACTCTGCGATAATCCTGACGGGCAGATCCAGCTCGTCCTGGCACCGTTCACAGCGGAAGACAAAACCCTCACAGAATGTAACAATAACAAAGCAGGTACTGCTACTTTTAATCTTACTTCCGCGGCCGTCAGCAATGTTCCGGGGATTGTCAAAAAATATTATAAAACATTAAATGACCTGAATGCAGGCACTAATGAGATTCTCTATCCGGATAATTATATATCTGCTCCGGGGGTTGTATATGTAAAAGTAACCACCCCGCAAGGGTGTGGGGGAACAGCGAAGATTACACTTGCCTTCCATCCCGAAACACCTGTAAGAGAAGCAACCCTGAGATCATGTTTTATTGAAAATAATATTTCAAATGCTGTTTTTGACCTGACAACAGCAGATGTCACTTCATTAACGACCGGAGTTACCAAAAAATACTATACCTCTGTCAATAACGCATTAACCGGCACGAATCCAATTTTGGACCCTCTGCAGTATATGTCCACAACCACTGCAGTGTATGTAAAAGTAACGGATGCCAACGGATGTTTCGATATTGCGAAAATCAACCTTATCGTTCTTCCCCCTGTCAGATCTGCTATTCTTAAAGATAAAACGATTTGCATCGGAGAGAGAACAGTCCTGGATGCAGGCACTGGTTTTGACGGATACGAATGGAGCACGGGAGAAACAACTCAAGAGATCAAAGATATTGGAGTAGGATCTTACTGGGTGAAACTGAAAACAGGAAACTGTATTACGACTCAAATAGTAAAAGTACTGGCCTCTCCGAACCCGGTTATTTCAAGTATTGACATTCACAATAATACCATTACCGTAAACACTGCCGGCGGAACTCCACCCTATCAGTACTCATTGGACGGAGCCAACTGGCAGGATTCCAACACATTCACAGGCCTTGCACGAGGAGAGGTAAGAGTTTTTGTAAAAGATTTTTACAACTGTACTCCCGTTGAAGTTCAGATTACCGTACCTAATCTGGTAAACGCCATTACTCCAAACGGTGACAACGTAAACGATTTTATAGATTATTCTGCACTGGCCTATAAGAAAAATCTGGTCTTCACCGTGTATGACCGGTATGGCAATAAGCTCTATGAAGCCAACAAAACCAGAAACTTTACCTGGGATGGAAAAGCTTCGGGAAAAAGAATCGTTACCGGAACCTATTGGTACACCATTTCATGGAATGAAAACAACAAGAACAATACGGAAACCAAGTATTCCGG
Organism: Chryseobacterium pennipullorum; assembly: GCF_003384725.1. Taxonomy (GTDB): domain Bacteria; phylum Bacteroidota; class Bacteroidia; order Flavobacteriales; family Weeksellaceae; genus Chryseobacterium; species Chryseobacterium pennipullorum. The sequence continues at coordinate 151,680 of NZ_QNVV01000003.1, read as the reverse complement.
CTGGGTATTGGTAAAAAACAGAGAATAATATTTTAATATCAAAAAAAACTCCTGAGGCAGCCTCAGTTTTCATGATGACGAAATCCTTATTTTTATTAAGAATAAAAAAAACATTTTCAATGATTCAGCAGTAACAGTATCATATAAACAACAACATCATAATCCAATCACTATGAAAAAAAATATACTCTTTTTTTTATTGGTAACCTTGGTATGCCTGCCTCATAAGGCATTCTCTCAAACCTATCAGCTAACTGGAAACCCTGTTAACACCACAGGATGGGATCTTGTTTCTGATGCCATTGTAAGCACAGATTTTATAAGGCTTACAACGGATCAGACAAGTAGATACGGCGCTATCAAATTAGCAACGCCTATTACCTTAAGCTACTGTGATAAATGGAAGGTCGAATTTGATTTCAGAATCGACGGGAACGGAACGACCCAATTTGGAAGAGGAGACGGATTCACCTTCTGGTATCTGGCCAATCCACCTACAGGCTTCGTATCAGGTGGAGGACTGGGAATTCCGGCTAATGCTTCTGGGCTCATGGTTGGCTTCGACATCTTCAACAACACCACAGAAGGCCAGATGAGTAAAGTGCATGTTTTATATGGGACCAACAATACCGCGGGCAATAATATAGAATACAATAATACTCCCGGAAGCACCTTTCATTCTCCCGACCTGATTACCACTCAGCCTTTCGTAGGAGACACGTATAAGCACGTGGAAGTAAATGGTGAAACAGACCTTTCAAACCCTACTAACTGGATCATCAAAATAAGAATAGACGGGGTACTGATCGCCGACCAGTCTTTTGCTCCGTCAGGCGGTGCCGTAGGAATGACACAGGGATATTTTGGTTTTTCGGCTGCAACAGGAGGTGCAAGTGCCAGACATTCGATTAAAAATGCAAAGGTATTTGTAGACAAAGTGCCTATTCTAAGCAATACGATCACCCCATTTGTGTGTACCAACCCTGCCACAGGAAACGGTGTTGTGGATCTTACCTCATACAACTCACAGTTCGTTAACAACCCGGGGAATTATATTTTCACCTATTATCTGCTGGGAAGCTCCACTCCTATTGCCAATCCTACCAGTTTTCAATATTCAGGAAATACAACTATTAAAGTGGTCATCAAAGACCCGACATCCACCCTTTGTGATAATGGAGACGGTGTAATCCAGCTGGATCCTACGCCTTTCGCCGCAGAGGATGCAAGCCTCACAGGTTGTAATAACAACAACGCCGGAACGGCAACTTTCGATCTCAATGATGCAGCGGTTACTACATTACCTGGAGTAATCAAAGAATTTTACCCTACTTTATCCGACCTGAATGCAGGGACCAATCAAATCACGAATCCTACCGCTTATGCTTCCGGGGCAGCAACAATTTATGTACGGGTAACCACTGCGCAGGGATGTGTAAGCACGGCTAAAATTACACTGAACATCCATCCTGTAGTGGTTGTTAACGACACCGAAATAAGATCATGTTTCCTGGAAGCAAATCCTTCGTTGGCATCCTTTAATCTTACAACAGCGATTGTATCACAGGGAGGCTTAACAAAGAAATACTATCCATCATTAACAGACGCAATTGACGACACCAATGAAATTACCAATGCTTCAGCATACACTGCTCCGTCCGGCGTAGTCTATATAAAGGTATTCAATTCAAACGGATGTTACGCGATTGCTAAAGTTACCTTAACCGTTCTAGCTCCTGTATTTTCCAGAGTACTGACTGACCAGACCATCTGTATGGAAAGCAAAACTACATTGGATGCCGGCCCCGGCTTCAAAAGCTATGAATGGAGTACAGGCGCCACTACACAATCTATCAGCAATGTGGGAGTGGGTACTTATTGGGTAAAGCTTAAGACCGGGGAATGCGTGAGTCTTCAGACCGTAACTATATATGCGGCGGAAAACCCTGTAGTGAGCAATATTGACATTTCAGGAAACAAAGTCACCGTTTATGTAAAAGGAGGAACCCCTCCTTATCAGTATTCAATGGATAATATCAACTGGCAGGACTCCAATATCTTCACCAATGTAGCCAGAGGTGAGACTAAAGTCTTTGTAAGGGACAGCTATAACTGTATTCCTATTGAAATCAACATCACGGTACCTAATCTTGTTAATGTTATAACCCCTAATGATGACGGAATTAATGACGCCATTGATTATTCTGCCCTGGCCAACAAAAGAGGACTGGAAATCAATATTTATGATAGATATGGAGCTCAGATCTTCAGAGCAGACCAATCCAACAGATACCGGTGGGACGGAACTGCCAACGGAAGAAGAGTTCCTACAGGCAACTACTGGTATTCAATATCATGGAATGAAAACAACACAAAGAATACACCGGTTAAATTCTCGGGCTGGATTATCGTAAAAAACAGAGACTAATCACTTCAACATTTATATTTTCAAAATCACTTCGTTTGACGGGGTGATTTTTTTGCATGATTAACAAGGATATATTTCATAGCAAAGGGCCCTTTATTCATATTCAATCCTTAAATTTGTGCTATGAATTATTTGGAAGCCTTAAGCAGAAGATATTCTGTAAAGAAATTTAATAATCAAATCATTCCTCAGGAAATCCTTCACAACATTCTTGAGTCAGGTAAGCTGTCTGCCAGTTCTCTGGGACTTCAGCCGTATAAGATCATCATTGTTGAAAGTGAAGAAATGAAGCAGAAACTGATTCCGGCTTTTTATAATCCATCACAGATATCTACCTGCTCTCATCTCATTGTGATCATTTCGAAAAAAACAATTGAGGAGAATTACATCAGGGGCTATTTTACTCATATTTCTGAGGTACGGGAAACTCCCATGGAGAATCTGGATCCGTTCAGAAACAGTATCAATCAGCACATCAATCAAAAAACACAGGATGAGATTTTCAACTGGGCAGAAAAGCAGTCTTATATCGTACTGGCCAATCTGATGTATGCCGCAGCCATTGAAAATATAGATTCGTGTCCTATGGAAGGCTTCCGCCAGGAACTTATAGAAGAGATTCTGGACATCAACCCCGAAACAGAAAAAGTAACCGTCACCCTCGCTTTAGGCTACCGCTCTGAAGAAGATTACTTCCAGCACATGAAAAAAGTAAGAAAACCAAACGAAAAATTGTTTAAATTTATTTAATCTTTTAAACGATTGTACCTAAAGCAAGCCTATGATAAAAGCGGATGTATTAGTAATCGGTTCCGGTATTTCCGGACTTTCCTATGCCATTAAAGTTTCTGAACAGCTCCCTGATGCCAAAATCATTATTGTAACAAAATCTGATGAGGACGAAAGCAATACAAAGTATGCGCAGGGCGGTCTCGCTGTAGTCACAGATTTTCAAAATGATAATTTTGAGAAGCATATTGAAGATACCATGCGTGCCGGAGACGGAGAAAACAAACGCGATGTAGTGGAAATGGTGGTACGGGAAGCCCCGACGAGATTCAAAGAAATTGTGGAATGGGGGGCCCAGTTTGATATGAAAAACGGCAAATTTGCTTTAGGAAGAGAAGGCGGCCATACAGAGAACAGAATCGTTCATCATAAAGACATCACCGGTTTTGAGATAGAAAGAGCCTTGCTGGAAACAGCTAACAGCAGCCCGAATATAGAAATTCTGGACCATCATTATGTCATTGATATTATTACCCAGCATCATGTTCCCGGTAAAGAACTCAATGAAGGCGATATTCACTGCTACGGAGCCTATATCCTGGATGAAAATTCCAGAATGATCAAGAAAATCACCTCTAAAATAACACTGGTAGCGACCGGCGGAGCTGGTCATGTATACAAAAACACAACTAACCCTACCATTGCCACCGGAGATGGAATAGCCTTTGTAGCCCGCGCTAAGGGAAATGTTTCCAATATGCAATATTATCAGTTTCACCCCACGGCTCTTTATAATAAGATCGATGGGATGCTGTTTCTTATTTCTGAAGCGGTACGCGGTGATGGTGCCAAATTAAGGACCAAAAGAGGTGAAAAATTCATGCAGAAATATGATGAGCGCGAAGAGCTCGCCTCACGTGATATTGTAGCCAGGGCAATAGACAATGAAATGAAAATCTCAGGTGATGAATATGTCGGCCTAGACTGCCGCGAGATGAACCGGGAGAAATTTCTTGAACACTTCCCTAATATTTATAAAAAGTGCAAAGATGAAGGTATTGATCCCTTTACCCAGCTGATTCCCGTGGTTCCTGCCTGCCACTATCTGATGGGTGGTATTGAAGTGGACAGAGACGGACAGTCTTCCATCAGAAATCTTTTCGCCGTGGGAGAATGTACGAATTCCGGACTGCACGGAGCCAACAGGCTCGCGTCAAATTCACTTCTTGAAGGACTTGTTTTTGGCCATAATGCTGCCATGAAAACGGTAGAGCTGCTTCATGAGAACAACTTCAACTTTGATGACCTGAAAGCCGTCCCGGAGTGGAATGAAGAAGGAATGAAAATAATGGATGAGATGGTCATTGTCAGCTATCTCAGAAAACAGCTTCAGGAAATGATGAGCGACCTTGTCGGAATTGTAAGAAGCAACAAACGCTTGAGCATGGCACTACAGAAACATCAGGAAATTGCTGCGGCGGTAGATGAAATTTACCACTACTCTATCCTTTCGCCTCAATTATCAGAATTAAGAAACCTTACCACCGTTGCTTACCTTATCATCACCCAGTCTATGGAAATGAAAGAAAACAGAGGTGCATTTTATAATAAAGATCTAGCCTAAAATATCCCAATGAAAAGACCAAGCTACGCCACAGACAAAGCATTAAAAATATTTATAAACAATGCTTTAGAAGAAGACATCCAAGATGGAGATCACTCTACCCTGTCTACAATTCCCAAAGATCTGGAACAAAGCGCCAAACTGCTGGTAAAACAGGATTGCATTCTGGCCGGCGTTGAATTGGCAGAAATTATCTTTAAAACTTTTGATAAAAACTTAAAAGTGGAGACTTTTCTCAAGGATGGAAATATGGCGAAGGTAGGAGATATTGCATTTATTGTAACCGGTAGTGCAAGATCAATTCTCTCTACGGAAAGACTGATCCTTAACTGCATGCAGCGAATGAGCGGTATTGCCACTCTTACCCACGAATGGGACTCCAGGCTGGTAGGAACAAAAACAAAGCTTTTGGATACCAGAAAAACAACCCCTAATTTCAGGGTATGTGAAAAATGGGCAGTCGCTATTGGCGGTGGAACCAACCACAGATATGGTCTTTATGATATGATCATGCTTAAAGACAATCATATTGATTACAATGGAAGCATTACAAATGCAGTAAAAATGGCGAAAGACTATGTTAAAAAGAACAAAAAAAAGTTAAAAATAGAGGTTGAAACGAGAAACCTGGAAGAAGTTCAGGAAGCCATCAATGCAAAAGTTGACAGGATCATGCTTGATAATATGAATGTCAAAATGATGAAACAGGCCGTACAGATGATTAACGGCACCTGTGAGTCGGAAGCATCCGGAGGAATTACCCGGGATATGTTGAAAGAAATTGCTACTACAGGGGTTACTTTCATCTCTGCGGGGGCCCTTACCCATTCGGCTGAGAATATCGATTTGAGTCTCAAAGCGGTGAAATAGCGTTGTATATTTAATAATAAGACCCCTACTTTGTTAAAAATTCAATAACATGACTTTTTTCATACAAAAATTCAATTTTTATTTAGATTATTGAAAATCAAATACTTGATATTATTAAGACTGATTAAAAATTAACATTCAGTTAATAATAGTTAAATTTAATTTTGCGAATTTTGCAGAAAATTAAATCTAACTATTACTAACGATTATGAAATTAATCAACAAATCGATACTAACTGCGGTTATTACTTTATCTACAGCTAGTGTTTATTATGCTCAGCAAGTTCAGGATACAGCGAAAGCTCAATCCAAAGACATTGAAGAGGTAATCCTAAAAGGTGTAACAGATATCGCTAAAGATAGAAAGACACCAGTAGCAGTTTCTACGATCAAAGCAGCACAGATTCTTGAAAGACAAGGAAACCAGGAGCTTGTAGAAATGCTAAACACAACACCATCCGTATACGCTACGAAAGGTGGTGGTGGTTTCGGAGATTCTCAGCTTACTATGCGTGGTTTTGAATCAAGAAACATCGCTGTAATGGTAAACGGTATGCCTGTAAATGACATGGAAGGGGGTACTGTATACATGTCAAACTGGACTGGATTATCAGATGTAACCAGTACAATGCAGGTACAGAGAGGACTTGGTTCTTCCAAATTAGCCATTGCTTCGGTAGGAGGTACTATGAACTTCCTTACCCGTTCAGCAGACATGAAGCAAGGGGGAGCCGTGAGATTAGGTATCGGTAATAACGATTTCTTAAAAACTTCATTCGCTTACAACACCGGTAAGTCTGAAAACGGATGGGCTGCTTCATTCTTAATGGCAAGACAGGCAGGAGCTACTTATGTACAAAATACAGACTATGAATCATATACTTATTTCTTTGCATTAGGGTATCAGCCAAGTGCCAAGCATAATCTACAGTTTATGATGACGTCTTCTCCACAATGGCATGACCAGAGATCATATGCTCCGACTTTAGGTAACTATATCTATTACAATCCTGATAAAGACGGTACTCCTTACAGACCTTATAACTCTGACTATGGATACTATACTTCAGCAGACGGAAGAAGAACGAACATTGCCAATGCAATGAACTACTATTCAAAGCCTGTGATGATGTTGAACTGGGACTGGACAATTAACGATAAATCTACTTTGAGTACTGTTGCCTACATGTCTAATGGACGTGGTGGTGGCGCCAGAAACCAAGGTAGAGTGGGTGGTAAATCTATTACAGATCCAAGCTTCATCGACGCAGAAGGACACTATAACTATAACTCCATTTTCGCAGCCAATGCAGCAGTAACACCAACTGTTGGTGTAGCAGGAAATACTTTGGTTCGTAGCTCAAGTGTAAACTCTCACAACTGGTACGGGATCTTAATGAACTTCCAGCACAAGATCAATGATAACTGGAACTTCTCCGTAGGTACTGATGACAGATATTACTACGGATACCACTATCAGGTAGTTTCTGATCTGTATGGAGCTTCAGGATACACCGACAGCTTCAACAAAAACCTACCTACAAATAATATTGTTCGTAACACCTACGACTACCAGAAGTTAAACTGGAATCCTTTCGGAGGTGCCAATGCTCCAATGGAGGATAGAATTGCATTCAGTAATGACGGTGAGGTTTTATGGTATAGTGGTTTTGGACAGGTAGAATATTCTACTGAAAAATTGACTGCTTATGTTCAGGGATCCGTGTCTAACCAGGGATACCAAAGAATTGATGACTTTATAAAGCCAGGATCCACTCAACAGGGACAAACGGTAGACAGAAAAACTGGATTTAAAAACCTATTTGGTTATAACATTAAAGGGGGAGCCAACTATAATTTCGATGCTAGCAATAACGTATTCGCCAACATCGGCTATTACAGCAAGCAACCTTTAATGAGTGCTGTTTATCCAAGTAACCAGCAGGTAGTTAACCCTAACTTGACCAATGAAAAAATCTTCTCTGTTGAATTAGGTTATGGATTCAAAACAGCAAATTTCAATGCAAAAGTTAACGTATACAGAACGGAGTGGAAAGACAGATGGTTCAGAAGAGGAGGAGTAGATTTCGGGGACGGAATCAGAGGATATTCTGAAATCAGTGGAATTACCCAACTTCACCAGGGTATTGAAGCGGAAGCGGTGTACAAAATCAACAGATTTGTAGAATTACAAGGGATGTACTCTTGGGGAGATTACAAATATAAAGGAAATGCTTCCGGAGCCAATTTCCAGGATGACAATACTCCAATTGAAACTAATGGATCCAATACGTCAACACTTTACCTGGATAAGGTAAATGTAGGAGGTACCAACAACAGTGTTCCGCAAACTACCGCTTCATTGGGAGCAACCATCACTCCGGTAACAGATCTTAGAATCTACGGTAACTGGCAGTATGTTGGAAAAGTATATTCAGCAATGAATGTTAATGACTTTTTAAAGCCAGGAAATGAAGCTTTAAAATTACCTGACTTCAACTTAGTTAACGTAGGAGCCTCTTACAAGATTAAGCTGAGAAACGAAAGTCAATATTTCACAATTGGTGTAAATGTTTATAACCTGTTTGACACATCGTACATTCAGGATGGAGTAACCAACATCAAAACGACTGATAAGATCAACAATTCAAAAGACCCTGATAACGGTAAAACTTATGAAGAAGCTGGAAGAGTCTACAATGGTATTGCTGACGGAAACAGAGTATTCTTCGGATTCGGAAGAACTTGGTCAACAACATTATCATTCAACTTCTAATACGATCATAATATTAGATTTTATAAATATGAATCCCGGCTTTGAGCCGGGATTTTTGTTATCTTTGTGTACAAAAAAATAGAAAGTATGGATTTTTACGGAATTTTGAAAAGTGCCCACAAAGGATTCGGGTATCTTGAGCTTCTTTTGGTAGCATTATTTATCATTGCCCTTTTGACTACCATGTTCGGTTTCAGCGGGAAAGTGAACAAGTTTTTAAAGAAAACTACCCTGTTCACCATGATCTTCTTCCACGTTCAGTTCTTATTGGGAATCATTATGTTGGTTATCAATTTCACAAAAGGAATGGATATGGGTTCAGTAATGAAAAATGCAGATTTGAGATTCCAATATGTTGAACATCCATTTTCTATGCTTATTGCAGCGGTACTAATGACGATTGTCAACAAAAAAGTAAAATCCAATGATACCATTTCTCTTGCGGTGGTCATTATGGGACTAATTGCAGTAGGTTTATTTGCATTTGCGTTCCCATGGGCAAAAGTATTTGCGGGAGCTTAAAAACAGATAAAGAAATTATACATTATGCGTTATAATTTATAAATAGTTTAATCTTAAATTTTTAATTAAATCAATGAAAGTAGCTGTAGTAGGTTCAACAGGAATGGTTGGACAAGTTATGCTTAAAGTTTTGGAGGAGAGAAACTTCCCTGTAACAGAGTTAATTCCGGTAGCATCCGAAAAATCTGTAGGCAAGAAGGTGAAGTATAAACAGAAGGAATTTACGATTGTGAGCATGAAGGACGCTATAGCTGCCAAACCGGATATTGCGATCTTCTCTGCCGGAGGATCTACTTCTCTTGAATTCGCTCCTTTATTTGCAGAGGTGGGAACCACGGTGATCGACAATTCTTCTGCATGGAGAATGGATCCCGACAAGAAATTAATTGTTCCTGAGATCAATGCTGATGTTTTAACCAATGAAGACAAGATCATTGCAAATCCGAATTGTTCTACCATTCAGTTGGTAATGGTTTTAGGACCATTGAACAAAAAATATGATTTAAAAAGAGTCATCGTTTCCACGTACCAATCCGTAACAGGGACCGGTAAAGCTGCCGTAGACCAGTTGAATGGGGAAATTAGCGGAAATGATGCTGCAAAAGTATATCCGTATCAGATTTTCAAAAATGCATTACCTCATTGTGATGTATTTGCGGATGATGATTATACGAAAGAAGAAATCAAATTGATGAAAGAACCTAAAAAGATTTTAGGGGACGACACATTCAATCTGACTGCCACTGCGGTGAGAGTTCCTGTTCAGGGTGGTCACTCGGAAAGTGTGAACATCGAATTTGAAAATGAATTTGAACTGGATGAAGTAAGAAAAATCTTATCTGAAACTCCCGGAGTCGTGGTTATGGATGATGTGAAAAATAACCATTACCCGATGCCGCTATACTCGGAAGGAAAAGATGAAGTTTTCGTAGGAAGGATAAGAAGAGACCTTTCACAGCCCAAGACGCTCAACCTCTGGATCGTAGCAGATAATCTGCGGAAAGGAGCAGCAACGAACGCTGTACAAATTGCAGAATACCTTGTAGCAAACAACTTAGTATAAACTAACAAATAAAAAAGAGTCTCAGAATTGAGATTCTTTTTTTTATCAAACACATTATGAACAGCCAGAAGAATACCCATAAAGATAAGATAGGATTCCAAAAGCTTATTGCCGCCTTTGGAGTGATCCTTTTCATCGGAAAGATCATCGCATGGAAGCTGACCAACTCTGATGCCGTATTTTCCGACGCTATGGAAAGCATCGTGAATGTCATCAGTGCATTTATGGGACTTTACTCCCTCCACCTTGCTGCCAAACCCAAAGATGACGACCATCCTTATGGCCATGGGAAAGTGGAATTTGTAACTTCAGGGATTGAAGGGGCCCTGATCGCCATTGCGGGTATTATGATTATTTACGAAGGAATTCACAGTCTTATCGTAGGGAAAACACTTAGCAAGATCGATCTCGGAATATGGATTATTGCAGCCACCGCGGTCATCAATTACCTGTTGGGATATATTTCGATCAAAAAAGGAGAAAAAGAAAATTCGCTGGTTCTCATATCATCCGGAAAACATCTCCAGTCCGATACCATTACCACTCTGGGAGTGGTAGGGAGTCTGATCGTGGTATACTTTACAAAAATTTATTGGCTGGATTCTGCTGTGGCTCTGGTATTTGGATGTTATATCATATTTATAGGCTACAAAATCGTCCGTAAATCATTGAGCGGTATCATGGACGAACAGGATCCGGAAATACTCAATCAGATTATCAGAATTCTTGAAGAAAACAGACGAACAGAATGGATTGATGTACATAATATGAAAATCCAGCAATTCGGATCTTCACTCCATATTGACGCTCATATTACGCTTCCATGGTATTACAGCCTTCGGGATGCCCATAATGAAATGGAAAAAGTGATTCTCCTTCTGGCTAAAAATATCAATCGCAGCATCGAATTCAATTTTCATATGGATGACTGCAAGCCGATCTCATGCCCTGTATGCCAGATCAAAGACTGCCCCGTACGCGAAAAAGACTTTGTGAAAAGGGTAAAATGGACCCCGGAAAATGTCACCAGTGTGGATAAACATACAGTAGATTAACTGAAAGTTTACAAAAAAGGAATCAATGCTTTGCGACTAATTCACTTCTCCCCCATCATCTTCTTCCTGTAATAAAAAAGCGGAACAATCAACAGAATGATCAAAGGTTGAATCACAAACCGTCTCATATAAAAGGAGAAAAGATATCCTATGCTGAAATGATCATAAATACAGTACAGATAGATGGGAAACGTAATGACAAATATAATGGTGATCATCACAGCACCCTGCAAAGTCCATTGTCTGTTTTTGAATAGACCATGAATAACCATGCAGGAAAATCCCAGATTTAAAACAAATCTGAAAAGATGACCGGCAATAAGCTTTCCCCATTCAAAAGAAGGAAATTCAATATTTTTATTAGCTTCGTGGAAATAGGTAAGAAAAGGATCATAAAAAATCGTTTCCTCAACGGCCCGTACACCGATAAGACCACAAATTCCACCAATGACAAGAAGCCCGTTAACTATTCTCATTTTTTAAAGCAAAGAATTTAATCCAGATCAGCCAGAGCACAACCACACTTCCATAAATAATAGCAGGAAAAATAAAATTATGAAACATTTTACCATATTCCTTATGATCAGACATAACCATATTTAACCCTATGATTCTTAGCAGGTTCATCACATACAGCAAAACCAGACCTGCCCCTACAAAAATAAAAGTCTTTGCGCCTTTATAAAATGCAAAAACAAAAGATACAAAAAGAATGATCACAGAAACTGCATTGCAGCCTTCCACCATTCTCGTTACATACTGTTTCTTTACATAGAACCAAACCTGCTCATTTTTCACGTCATCATAGAGTCTTGTTGGAAAACCCAGCACATTCTGTAGATCACTTACCTGATTGGCGATTAATCTGGAAAAAGAATCCAGACCCCCATCTTTACTGGTATTCAGATAATACTGATACGCAAAAAGCAGCACCACATAAATGATGATGAAACGGAGTAAAATTCCTAAAACCGGCTTAAAGTCCTTTAGCATAATTGTACAAAGATAAAAATTAGACTGTAAACTGCACTGATTTCGAATGAATAAAGCCCATATTTAAATCTCTAAAAAGGATAGCTGGCTTCAGACGTTCATTAATAGACAATAAATGCAAATAATGACCGTAAAAGGAGCCTCACAACAGCTTCTTACCTCTGAGATGATCGTTTAATCCTGAAATATTGACCTTCTGCTTCCAAATGGTGTTAAATTAGTATATTTGTTTTCATATTATGACTTCTGAAAACGCTAAACGATTTTTTGAAAACCGACTGGGGAAAAAATCTTCCGAATTCGTCACCTTGGCTCAAAGCGGCTCCGCCAGGATCAATTTTCTGGCTGCTGTTGATACTGAGAAATACATCATCACCTACAATGAAAATATCGCGGAAAATGAATGCTTTCTCTATTATTCCGAAGTGTTTACAGGACTCGGTCTGAATACTCCGGGTGTTCTTAGCGTTTCAGATGACAGAAAAATGTATATCCAGGAATTTTTGGGGGCAGAGACTCTTTCTGAAGTGATTGCCAAGGAGCAGGTTTCTTCCCGTGTACAAGAACTCGTACAACAGACATTGCAAAAGCTTTTTATCCTACAGACCAAAACCGATGGCAAAATTGATTTCTCTAGAACTTTTGAATATGAAAGTTATGATGAACTTCCGGTAACCCATGACCTTTACTATTTCAAAAATTTTGTCGCTGATGTTTTGGAGCTGGAATACAACAAATCTACCCTCCTGAAAGAATTTAAAAAAATTGCTCTGATGGTAGAAAACCTGAAACCCACAGGAGTGATGATCCGGGATTTCCAGGCGAGGAATATCATGGTAAATGATCAAAATGAAGTATCCTTTATCGACTACCAGTCTGCAATGAAAGGTCCTTTAATGTATGATGTCATTTCCTTTCTCTTTCAGGCCAAAGCCGATTTTCCGGTAGATTTCAGGGATAAAATGCTAGAATTCTACATTCAACAATTTAGTGATGAGGAAATTAAAGATCAACTAAAAAACTCAGTGAAGCCAATGCAGATGATGCGGTTCCTTCAGGTATTAGGAGCTTATGGATTCCGAGGATTGATCCAGAGGAAGCAGCATTTCCTGGCAAGTCTTGAAAAAGGAATTCAAAATATCACCCAGTTCGCGGCTTCATGGGATCAGATGAACAATTACCCGGAATTGAATAAAGTGATCAGACAACTGACCTCTGAAAAGGTCAAATCAAAAATCGAAGAAATTTTAAGTTTAAACCATTAAGATCATATTAAGTTTTTAAGAATATTAAGATGATGACCAAGAAAGAAATCACACAACTTTCATATGAAATTACAGGTTTTGCCATTAAAGTCCATAAAATTCTTGGCCCAGGTCTTCTTGAAAGTGTTTATGAACAATGCTTAAAAATTGAACTCCTTAAAAATGGATATAATGTCAAACAGCAATTAGTCACTTCTATCAATTATGAAGGAGTTGAAATCGAAACAAAGCTTATTGTTGATCTTCTTGTCAATGACACCATAATTATAGAATTGAAAGCAGTAGAAGAACTATTGCCTATTCATGAAGCACAACTATTAACCTATATGAAGGTGCTTAAAAAGCCACAAGGTCTATTAATCAATTTTTTCACTAATAATATCACGAAATCATTAAAACCTTTTATCAACGAATATTTTAGAGAACTTCCTGACTAAATTTTGATTTATCAAAATCTTAACTTACCTTAAAAACTTAAAATACCTTAATGGTTAAAAAAAAATAAAAAAAGAAAATGTTACACATCGACATCCACAGTTTTTCATATAAAAAAGGAGGAATTCCCAAGGATCATTCAGGAAACGGAGGCGGATTTGCTTTCGACTGTCGCGGAATTCTAAACCCCGGAAGAATTGAAGAATATAAAATTCAGACCGGAAACGACATTGGAGTTCAGGAATATCTTGAGACTAAAACTGAAATGCCTCAATTTTTAGAACTGGTAAAATCTATCGTTTCCATTAATATTGATAACTACCTTGAGCGGGGATTTGAGAATTTGCAGATCAATTTCGGATGTACCGGAGGGCAGCACAGATCCGTTTATTCCGCTATAAAAATTGCAGAATTTATCCGGGACAAATATCCTGTAGGAACGGAAATAACCATTCACCATGATGAACAACCTCAGCTCAACACCCGTTCTCACTAAAAGACAATCAGTGATAATGCTTCCGTTATTACATTAATTCACATTACTTATTCCTACAACTATGAAGGCTTTAATTTTCGCCGCCGGAAAAGGCACAAGACTTAAACCATTTACAGATCAGCATCCCAAGGCGTTGGCCAAAGTAAATGAGATTCCACTTCTGGAAAGAAATATCATATACCTGAAAAGTTTTGGAATAAAGGATTTTGTAATCAATATTCACCATTTTGGAGAACAGATTACCGACTTCTTACATAAAAACGATAATTTCGGATGCAGGATTGAAATTTCGGATGAAACCAATGAGCTTTTGGAAACAGGAGGCGGCTTGATTTTTGCAAGAAAGTTTCTGGATCATGGAGAAGATTTTTTAATCATGAATGCTGATATTCTAACGGATATGAATATCAATGCATTGGTGGAATATCACAAAAAGATAAAAGATTTTGCTACTTTAGCAGTTTCGGACAGGGAAAGTTCAAGAAAACTCCTTTTCAATGATGATATGGTTTTGAGAGGCTGGCTGAATGTACAGACGGGTGAGCAGCGGCTTGCCGAATTCAACAAAGGATTCAAAGCATTAGCATTCAGTGGAATTCACTGTATCAATCCTGTCATTTTTGAAAAAATAAAAAGAAAAGGCAAATTTTCTGTTATGGAAGAATATCTCGATCTGATGCAAACCGAGCATATTCATGGTTTTGTACACGACAGCATACTGATTGACGTGGGAAGGCCGGAGTCTGTAACAGAAGCCGAAAAACATTTTAAATAAATTATGTAATGGAAATGGATGGAAAAAGGGATGAAAGTTTAGTGAATCCGGAATTTGACAATAACGAAACAAAACTACATAATAGTTTCAGACAGAAAACCTGGGACGAAACCATCACCAAAGACAGCTGGATGGTGTTTAAGGTGATGGCTGAATTTGTGGACGGCTATGAAAAACTGGCCAAGATCGGGCCATGTGTTTCTATATTCGGTTCCGCGCGCCTGAAGCCGGAAAGCGAGTATTATCAGATGGCTGTTGATATTGCTGAAAAGATCACAAAACTCGGTTTCGGCATTATTACCGGCGGCGGACCAGGAATTATGGAAGCAGGAAACAAAGGAGCCTTCAATGGTAAAGGAAGATCCATCGGACTTAATATTGATCTTCCGTTTGAACAGCATTTCAACCCGTACATCAATAAATCGTATTCGATGAATTTTGATTACTTTTTTGTAAGAAAAGTCATGTTTGTAAAATATTCCCAGGGCTTTGTGGTTATGCCGGGAGGTTTTGGTACTTTGGATGAACTTACAGAAGCTCTTACGTTGATTCAGACCAATAAAATTGGAAAATTTCCGATTGTTATGGTAGGGAGCGAATTCTGGGGAGGACTGTTGGATTGGTTCAAGGCAACTCTGCTAAGAGATGGAATGATTGCAGAAGATGATCTGGATCTTTATCGTGTGGTAGACACAGCTGATGAGGCTGTAGCGCATATTAAAGCTTTTTACGATAAGTATTCTGTGAATGTAAATTTTTAATTGGCATATTATTTGTGACTTATAACTAGCAAGAATGATTGTAAATCTATTAATTAAGATGAAAAAACTTTTATATATATCAGGAATTTTAACATTTTTTGTGTTAACGAGTTTTATGTATGTAGACTTTTTCTCTTCAATGACCAAAGTGGATTATATTGATGGAAGCAAGACATTGAAGTTTACCACAAAAATGAATACAAGCCATATCTCTGATGCCATAAAGATCAATCCAAATACAGCCGGATTTGAGGCAGAAGTAAAAAAATATGTGAACAATAATTTTGATGTATTTGTCAATGGTGCTGCCAAAACAATAACCTTCACAGGAAGTCAGGTAAGCGGAGAAACGGTATGGGTGTATTTTGAAACCGGCGGCGTTTCGGATATCAACACCTTAAAGATTAAAAATACGATCCTTTTAAGCGCTTTTCCTAAGCAGATCAATCTGGTGAACATTGCCTACAAAGGCAGCCAGAAAACAATGAACTTCCAGCGAGGAAAAGAAGTGAACGAGGTTTCTTTTTAAACGAAATTAGATTTAACCATTATAAATGGGTACCCCGGAAAGTTTGTCTTTCCGGGGTATTTTTTTGCTTAAAATCACCACAAAGAGATTAATCCGTAAAAACACCTACTGCGCAATTTCAGCATTTCCACTCTAAAAAACTTATGGGTAGCGATGTACATTTGTAGTGTAATTACAACATCAGAGTGAGACCGATCACGTGAAACATCGGGGCGAAATCTGAAAAGCCAGATGAGTAGGAAAAACACCAATCAAAAAAACGAATACAATGGACACACAACTAAGCGCATCAAGCCAGGAAATAGATGTACTGGTAGTTATTGACACCGATTATGTGAGAGCACATTATCCAAACCCAAGCAAAGACCCTAATAATCCTACAGGAATAGATCACAACAGTCAGCATATGATTGTTTCCAATGCCAATGCTATTTCCGGACAAGGATCTGCTGATTTAAACTTCAGCGCGAAAGTGGGTGATACCGTTTCTTTCAGAAGCACATCAATTTACCAAAACTCTGATGATGCGGTCATCATCTACAATATTAAATACTGGTCCGGAGATCAGGTTTTTAATAACTTCGTGTATGATGCTGTAGAAAGAAAACAGGCGGTTGTCCCTAATTACAGTTCACCAAACGGGCTTCCTGCCAATACTGCAGATATCACTTTTTCAAGTTTTGACTCAAAAGTAAAAGCGACAGGAAAGGAAAATTTTTACGTACAGTTTGCTTTGTATATCTTGGATCCAAACAACAGTAACCAGCAGATCCTGCTAGGTTACTACTACTGGGACCCAACGATTACGGTTAAGTAGAAGGAAAAAATAAAAACCGGCTCTTGCGAGCCGGTTTTTATTTGTATAGAACAATCCCAATTATTGTGCTTTAATTTTGAAGTCATCTACTTCCCATGTTGCTGCTGCAGAGGTTGTAGAAGTATATTTAAATGCAATTCTTACATTTTTACCTAAGAAAGCACTTAAATCAACATTTCCAGAACCTACCCAGTCTCCAAATGCATTTGCATTGGTGTCCAGGGTGGCCTGCAGTGGAGTCCAACTGGTAGTTGTCACATCTCCTGTATAATTATCTGTAGCATATACCTGTAGTGCATTTCCGGAATATCTAACATCTGAAGTGAAACTCACCGCAGCTTTAGTTTTACCCACTAAGCTTACTGCTTTAGAAATCAACCAGTCTTCATTAGCAAAGTTGTTCCCTGCTCCTCCAGCATTACCATTCATCATCGCGTAGTAGTTGGATCCATTTCCTTGGTTGGAAGTTTGCCAGAATTGGTTAGGTCCCACTTTATTGACCGTTGTCCAGTCTGAGCCGAATCCACCAGCTGCAAAGCCATCACTGTATATAACCGGGATGGACGTATATATACTCCCGTCACACCTTGGCGCATCAAAATCGATATTTGCCAATCTGGTAATCCATAGCTGGAAAGCTCCGTTAAAAACGCTCAAAATAGCATATACATCCCCTTTTCCTCCTTTTACTTCATAACCTCCAGGCTTAACACTGCCAAAACTTGCTTGTCCGCTTGTTCTTAAGGCCACGGTATTTCCGGCACAGTCTTCAAGTGTTCTATTAGTCACACTGCTACCATCAGTTAATGTTTTTCCCAGGTCTCCATTCACAAACTGAACATCTTTAATTCTGATCCATCTTCCTACATCAGCCATTGTCAATTGAGAGATTGTTTTGTCAGTAGGTACTACAGCTCTTGCTGCGGTATTACTATCGAAGAAATATTTAAACATTTCTGCTTCTTCAATCTGCCCGAACTGTGTCGTATTATTGTTGTTAGTGAATAAAGAACCTAACTGAACTTCTCCGTTTACACTTCTTACATATAGGTTTTTAAGTTTGATATTAACATCTTTGCCCAGTCTGAACCTGCTGTCCAGATAAAGGTTCGTTTTGTTCATATTCACTCTGATTCCTCCTGTGGCATCTTCTACATAAAGATATTTGTAAAGATTCCCGGTCTCATCATTCGCTACAATTTGCGCTTTCAGGTAATCATCCCCTGTGATCTGCACCCAGTTTGTAGTACCTGCTGCCAATTGTTTTATTTCAGCAATTGTTTTAGCGGTAAGATTATTTGGATTGAAGCCGCAAGGGCTTTCATTAAGTCCGTTCAAACGAGGGAAAGTATTCATATTAAGATCTTCCGCTCTGTTGACATACAACTGATAAGTAGGCGTTGATCCGGATTGAAATTTGCTGTAAATCCCAACAAATTCACCTTTCCCCGAAGGTAGAACCTGACTTGCAAATGAAGCATAGCCACTGTTTCTTACGACTGCAGTTTTTGCATACTTTCCATTAGCCCATCCTTCACCGATTGTTTTATCGACCGTCACACCATTAGGCGCATACGTAGTACACAATGCTCTTGCATCAAACTCTACATCATTGACCTGAATCAGACATCCAAAATACTGGTCGTTGGCAGCAGTCATATCCGCAAGCTTCATAAGCTTAGGTACAATTTTTCCTTTTGGAGCACAAGATCTAAAGATCTGTTTTGCAACGCGTTTTTCAGGAATTCTCGATACAGAAGTGGCAGAGGTTTCAGCTCCCGTTTCTACACCCAGCTGTACAAGCCCACCATAAGTACCCACAGCAAGCCCATTAAGTTTTATATATACTTTTGAACCCTGAGGATATCTGGTATAAGTACTTACTGCATCCACACTCACTGTAAAACCGTGGGTAGGGTTTTCTAAAGCATCCTGCACGTAGATGGTTTTATAAATATTTCCTGTTTCATCTGTAGAGGAAACATATCCCACCATATACAGATCATCTGCTTCATTATCAGGTGTTGTATCTTCCGGGAAAACATACCGCGCATTCTGATATTTAGCTTTTACATCTGCAAATGGTATGACCACTCCCTTTTTATCTGCACAATCATACCCGTCAAGGTTAGGCTGATCATACTTATCATCATGCACACATCCCGTTACTGCCAACAAAGAAGCTGCTGCGATAAAAATATATTTTAAAATTGAATTATATTTTTCCATTGTTATCGTTTTAGAATCTTAAATAAACATTAGTAAAGAAAGTCCTTCCTCTGTCATACCAAAGTTTGGGTCCGAAATAAGGTGTTGCTCTCTGCGAATCAATAAGAGCCTCATTAAAGTTTACATTTCTTCCCTGTTCAAATCCTCCGGTCACATAATCTCTGTTGTCCAGGATATTGTTCACAGATATACTGATTCCCATTCTGTATTTTCCAAACTGGAAAGATTTACCCGCATTGGCATTCAACATAAATTGGTTATCAAATTTTTTCTGCTTTGTAATAAGTTCTATCAGTTCCGGAGTTACACCAGGGAAAGGATCATTGGTTTGACGATCCGTATACATATAAGGAGTCTTATTCAAAGCTGAGAAATCAAGATACTGATCCATCAAGTAGTTGGCAGATGCTCCCACCCACCAATATTTTGGAGAGTTGTACTTCAATCCAAAAGAGAATGCTTTTTGAGGGGTTCCTGCAACTTTATAATCCTTCACATTAGCTTTACCCCAGAAATCGGTCCCTCTGAATCCATTAAGGTCATCAAATGTAGAAACTTCAGGATTATTAGTATACTCGTACTCCCCTACACTTGCAACCCCAACAGCATTTAATGTAGGCGTTACCTTAACATCAAATCCTAATTCAAGTCCCATATATCTTTTGTTGACTCCACTCATTGCCTCATTAACCAATGTACTGAATGAGTTTCCTAATTCTCCGTCATTGACATCAGCATAATATCTTGAAATTTCTGTAGAGTTATGAATCGTAGTATAGTATGCGGATAATCTTAATTTTAAAATCTGTCCTCTCAGAATATAGCTCAGATCATTAGAGTTGATCATCTGATTATTAACGCCCGGCGTCACAAAATCAACCATTCTTGGGTTAATATAAATTTCGTTAAGGGTCGGCGCTAAACTAAAAAATGCTCCGTTATATACAATAAAGTTCTTTCCGTTGATCTTATACGTAATTTTACCTTTGATTCCGGCATCCAGAGCATCATATACCGCACTTTTACCTTTAGAATTATCTCTAAATCTGGCAAGTCCGCTTCTAAAATCTCCTTCCCTGTATGCTTCTGAGTACGAAGAGAATATGGAAGCAACGATATTCCATTTATTGAAATCGATTTCCGAGGAAACGTTTAATGAATAAAGATTTTTTGTCAGTTCATAAGAATATTGGGTTCTATCACCTTCTCGTACAGTTACGTCCGTATTGTCCGCATCATATCTCGCATCTCCGTTGAAAGCATTAAGATTATAGGCGAAATTTGCTCCTAATAAATCTTTGATTCTTCTGAAATTATCAGATTTTAAATTCTGATAATTGAAGTTGATATTCAGTTTCCAGTTGTCCTTCAGTCTTGTATCGAAGTGAGAGGAGAAATTGAATGTTTTATCTTTAGTCACATCTTCTACAACCGTATAAACGGCACCTCGCTGTGTGATCCCATCCATCTGTGTAAGATTAAGACGGTTCGTATTATACAGGTAATTCCAGTCAATTTGTGACTGTTGTCTGAATTCATCAGCTGAAAGAAGTCCAAAACTTGGTAATTTTCTATAATAAGTCGGATTGGGATCAGAAGCATGGAACCAGTCTAATCTGCTTCGTGCATCACTACCAAACTGATAAGAAACAGTATTGGTCCAATTGGAATTTTTACCTATTTTAAGGTAATCAGTTAACATGAATACCGGTTCATATACGTTTCGGATTCGGGAGTTTCTCTTTTCTCCATCCTGCCATCCCCAATAGGAGTTGTAATTCTTACCCATGATGTCGTACACCTCCTGGGTGTTTGGAGAATTGGAAGACCTGTATGTAGGAGACCCGAAAGCCGTTAAATTAATGGAGTGCCTGTCACTGAATTTTTTTTCAATAGCAGCAAAATAACCATAGGCATCCTGGTAAACCCCGTCAAGAATTGCTCTGTCCCCCCATCTTCTGCTGGCCGAGAACGTGAATGCCCAGCCATTTTTCGAAAGCCCTGAAGAATAGGTAGCCATGGCTCTGTGCAAATAACTTCTGTTCGTAAATGAATACGCTAATGAAGTTTGCTTTCTGTAGCTGGAAGCTTTTGTATTATAATATACTACTCCGCCTAAGTTACCAAATGCATATTCCGAAGGCGTAATATTGTCTACGTTCTCATAAGGATATCTCGTCACATCATTCAAACCACCCCAGTTATTGAAATCTATTCTTCCATCATCATTTTTTGACATGGATACCCCATTAAAAAGAACATCCTCAAATCTGTTGTCTACCCCCCTTGGCCGGAACCAGTAAGCACCCAGCTCAAATGCGGAAACATTTTGGAAAGCATCTCGTCCAGAGCTTAAAAGTCCTACCGTAGGCTGCATAGATGAGCCCCCGTCTTCAGTATCAGTGGCAGAATCGTCGATAACGATTACCCCTGCATCTGATCCCAAAGTATAATTAAGTGTAATGACACCTAAATCTTTTCTCTTCTCATCTGCAGCCACATCAAACTCTAAGATTTTAGACTCGAAGCTTGGTTTTGTCACTGTAATAAGATAGTGTCCAGGTTTTAAATCCACAAACTGGAAGTACCCAATTTTATCCGCGACAACATCGTCGCTGGATTGTGCTAGATCTACTTCTGCTTTCTCTAAGGGCTTGCCATCCTGATCCTTAATATACGCATACACAGTGGTTTGCGCAAAGTAAAATGATGCAGGCATTAGCGTAAACAAAGAGATTAGGGATAGTTTTTTAATCATAATAAACTTATTTTTAAATCCTTCTTTATTTAAGGGGCAACAAATTTAGAACTATTTTCATTAACTTAAACATTTTTAGCACTTTATTCTATTAATTTTTCTTAACCCGCCTCAATTATCCTAAAAATATGATACAATTTTCATCAATAATAAAAAGATTCCGCAATATAATTGCTGATTTCATCAATCAAGTTAATGAACAGATCAATAAGCGGATGATAAAGCAGTAGCTTTCAGATGTTTATTTTTTTCTACCCTTCTGTTACTACGGCTTACTTCAACGAAACTCAGACTATTTTTACTCTTTATTCTTATATAAAATTAGTAATTTTACCCCTCAATTTTTTGAATAGATTAAGAATATGAAAAAATATTTAATCATCATCGCCCTGTTTTGTTTTGGTTCTGTATTTTCCCAGCAGAGACAGGTAAAAAGAGCAGCTGTCGCTTTCCTAAATGTCGAAAACCTTTGGGATACAATTCCTTCTGCTGACTATATCGATGGAACACTACCCCGCTCCAATCCTAAATTCCACAGAAGTGTCCCGGTAGATTCTCTAAAGTATCTTGAAACAACGGAAGATTACAAAGGAGAATGGAGTGATGATCTGTTGATTGGAAAGAAAGTGATCAGAAAGCAATTTTTATCTGAAGACTTTACCGTAAACAGCCCTAAAAGATGGGGGACAAAATATTATAATCAGAAACTGGCCAATGAAGCCAGGGTAATTTCAGAATTGGGAAGGCAGTATACCAATGACAACCCAGCCATCTGTGGGCTGATAGAGGTGGAAAACAGACAGGTTATTGAAGACCTTATCAAACAGCCTGTTTTGGCAAAAAGCAACTACGGCATTGTACATTTCAATTCTTATGACGCCAGAGGGATTGACGTAGCCATTATCTATCAGAAAGGAAGATTTTCTGTTCTGGATTCTTATAAAAAAGAGATCAAGATTTATGATGAGAACGGAAAAAGAGAATACACCCGTGATATTGTTATCGCAATAGGCCTGCTGGATGGCGAGAAAGTAGGAATCTTTATGAATCACTGGCCTTCCAGAAGAGGAGGCGAAGCCATTTCCTTGGCTAAAAGAAATTCTGCAGCGACGGTACTGAAAAACGAAATGGACAAAGTTTCAGCAGAAAACCCGGGAATCAAATTATTCTCAATGGGTGATTACAATGACGATCCTGTAAGCCCAAGTCTGAAGAAACACCTGGCTGCGGTAGGTGATCCGAATGAGTTATCTGATAAAACGCCATACTACAACCTGATGTATAAACTGTATAAGGCAGGAGTCGCTTCTTTGGCTTACAGGGATGCTCCTAACCTTTTTGATCAGATCATTGTTTCAAGAAATCTTTATTCATCTGAGAAAATCACCCCTACCTATACCATTTACAAAGCAGAGATCTATGCTCCGGCGTATTTGGTAAACAAAGAAGGCCAGTGGAAAGGATATCCGTTGCGTTCATGGGATGGAGACCGGTTTACCGGCGGATACAGCGACCATTTCCCAGCAGTTTCTGTCGTTCAGAAGGAATATATTAAAAAATAAATACAGAAAGGCACTCTTATTGGAGTGCTTTTTTTATATCAATATGAAATCATGAAAAATCTAATGGTACTGCTTCTGATTGTTTTGGTTCCTTTCAGCTGTTTTTCCCAGAACAGCACGAAGAAAGATAAAGAGCAACCTGAAATGAAGCCTTCTCAAAATGAAGACGGTGAATGGGAACTTACCGTAATAGACACACAGTTTGATTACTTTCTGAGTGCTGTAGCCAGACCTATCAGCCAATACTCCGAAGCCTCTCTGAAAACTAAAAATACATTCCTGGTTAATGAATGGAATGGTTACCACAATTCAGGCAAATACAGGAATATTATAGAATCCGGAATAGATTATGACCCGCGGGAGAATTATGGGATAAAATTCGAATACAAGCTCTACCAAGTGTTTGCCTATGTATATTGGAAATACGGTTTGAGGATGAACGGACTTTCGGGCAGTGATGCCATAAGGTAATGCAAAATACCCACAATATAGAAGAGCTTTTAAACAATGTTTCTTCATCATTCAACAAAAAAAGGTTCAGAAATTCTGAACCTTTTATTTTATAATAGCTGTAAATTATTTGTTGAATAATTCCTCCACTTTGTCCCAGTTTACCACATCAAAAAATGCAGAAACATAATCAGGTCTTCTGTTTTGGTAGTTTAAATAGTATGCATGCTCCCAAACATCTAATCCTAAAACCGGAGTTCCTTTAACGTCTGCAACAGGCATTAGCGGGTTATCCTGGTTCGGTGTAGAAGAAACAGATACAGAACCGTCAGCATTTTTTACAAGCCATGCCCATCCTGAACCGAATCTTGTCTTAGCAGCATCAGAAAAATCGGTTTTGAATTTTTCAAGTCCACCATATGTTTCGATCGCAGCTTTTACATTTCCTACAGGCTCTTTGCTTCCTCCAGGTGTTAAAATCTCCCAGAACAAAGAGTGGTTGAAGTGTCCACCACCATTATTTCTTACTGCCGGTTTATCAGTTCCTGTTTTGCAGATCTCTTCAATAGTCTTTCCTGCAAGATCAGTTCCTTCGATAGCTTTATTTAAATTGTCAATATACGCCTGGTGATGCTTAGTATAGTGGATCTCCATCGTTTTTGCATCAATAGTGGGCTCCAATGCATCGTATGCATATCCTAATTTTGGTAATTCAAATGACATAATTTTTATTTTTAATGTTATATCCAAAATTAGCCAATATTTAAGCTATAATCAAAGATTGGGCATTACTTTAATAAATCTTTAACATTGATATATTGATTTAGAATGAATTAAATTTCAATTTGATCTGATCGAGGATCGGATCCATTCTTCCCGAAAATACCTGAACTGTAGATCTTATTCGGAACATTGTTTTATTTTCAATTTTGTATCTTACCCCATATGAAGCAATTTTTACCATTAAAATCTTCTTTCACTGAATGTTTAACAAAATAATTTTATTATGAAAATTGGACTTTTTGGATTCGGAAAAGCCGGAAAAGCAGTAGCCTCGGTAATTCTTCAACACAAGGATCACTCACTACAATGGGTTTACAGGAAAACAAACAGATTAAACAGTAGGGATGCCGCTGATTTTTTCGGAATAGA
Source organism: Chryseobacterium pennipullorum (assembly GCF_003384725.1). Lineage (GTDB taxonomy): Bacteria > Bacteroidota > Bacteroidia > Flavobacteriales > Weeksellaceae > Chryseobacterium > Chryseobacterium pennipullorum. The sequence goes on along the minus strand of NZ_QNVV01000003.1, from coordinate 126,391 downwards.
CAGCAATGATCCGGGAACTTTTTATTCTGAAAATAAACTCAGTATAGAAGAACTTCTTGAAGAACATCCTGTAGATGCCATCATAGATTTCTCTTCCCAGGAGGGCATCTATGCATATGGAGAGTCTGCAGCGACAAGAAATGTAAAAATTATCTCAGCGATCTCCCATTATTCTGATAAAGAGGTAAGCTTCCTTCATACACTGGCAAAAAAAGCGACTGTATTCTGGTCTCCCAATATTACATTGGGGATCAACTACCTCCTATATGCTTCTGCTTTTCTAAAGAAAATTGCACCATCAGTAGATATAGAAATTATTGAGGAACATTTTAAGGACAAAAAGGGTATTTCCGGAACAGCGATGAGGATCGCCGATGTGCTTGAGGTAAAAGATGAAAAGATCAATACCATCAGAGCCGGTGGAATTGTGGGAAAACATGAAATTATCTTCGGATTTCCCTTCCAGACGGTCAGGCTGATTCATGAATCTATTTCAAGGGATGCTTTTGGTAATGGAGCATTGTTTGCCGCGGAACATTTGGTTAATAAAAAACCGGGCTTCTATAACTTTGAGGATTTGCTGCATCCTTATTTCAAAGTATAGAAGTCCGGTATTGTCAATTAAATTAATTTATTTATTCATAGACATCAGGAACTCTTCATTGTTCAGGGTTCCTTTGATGTTTTTATCTACAAATTCCATGGCCTCCACCGGATTCATTTCAGAAAGATATTTTCTGAAAATCCACATTCTCTGGGAAGTCACTTCATCTAAAAGAAGATCATCTCTACGGGTGCTTGAAGAGACGAGGTCAATCGCAGGATAAATTCTTCTGTTGGCAATCTTTCTATCCAGCTGAAGTTCCATATTACCTGTCCCTTTGAATTCTTCAAAGATCACTTCGTCCATTTTGGAACCTGTATCGATAAGTGCCGTAGCAATAATCGTCAGGGAACCACCTCCTTCAATCTTTCTGGCAGCTCCGAAGAATCTTTTCGGTTTGTGAAGTGCATTGGCATCTACCCCTCCGGAAAGCACTTTACCTGAAGCTGGAGTTACCGTATTGTACGCTCTTGCCAGTCGGGTAATAGAGTCCAGAAGAATCACCACATCATGTCCGCATTCCACCATTCTCTGTGCTTTAGCAAGAACAAGGTTGGCTACTTTTACATGTTTTTCAGCAGCTTCGTCAAATGTAGAGGCAATAACTTCTGCATTTACGCTTCTTTCCATATCGGTAACCTCCTCCGGACGTTCATCGATAAGAAGAACCATCATATAGACTTCCGGATGATTCGCTGCAATAGAATTTGCAATATCTTTAAGTAACATTGTCTTACCTGTTTTAGGCTGGGCAACAATCATTGCTCTCTGTCCTTTTCCTATAGGTGCAAACAAATCGACAATTCTTGTAGATACTGTAGATCCGCTTCCCGCAAGATTAAATTTCTCTTCAGGGAAAAGTGGCGTAAGATATTCAAAGGCCACACGGTCTTTGATGAATGCAAGATCACGTCCGTTTACCTCTGTAGGTTTTAATAAAGAAAAATATTTCTCTCCTTCTTTTGGAAGCCTTACAATTCCTTTTACGGTATCTCCGGTTTTTAGTCCAAAATTTCTGATTTGTGCTGTAGAAACATACACATCATCAGGAGAGGAGATGTAGCTGAAATCAGAAGAACGAAGGAAACCGTAGTTATCCGGTAATATTTCCAACACCCCTTCAATGCTCACCATACCATCAAAATTGAATTCTTTTCTGTGGTCAGAATGGTCTTCTGACTTTTCAGAATGTCGGTTCTGATTTTGATTCTGATTCTGGTGTTGGTTCTGATGTTGATTTTTATGCTGGTTTCCGCTGTTCTGCGGGTTGTTGTGTCCTTTTGGGGATCTGTTAGCCTGTTGTGGTTGGGGATTGCTAGGCTTTTCTTCAGCCTGGGCAGGCTCTTGAGGTTCTGTGTTTTTGGGAGCTTCAGGTTTTTCCTGGATGACGTCTGTATTACCGGTATTGGCAGGAACCCTTTTTCTTTTCTTTTTGGCCGTTGCTGTTGAAGCTATTTCTTCTGCAGGTACTTCTGCTTCAGCCTGTGGCTCTACCGGTTTTATTTCTTCAGAAACGACCTCCTTTTCTTCAACTTTTTCCTCTGTTTTTGTTTCTGCCGGTGTCTTTACGATTGCTTTTGGCCTCGCTGCCGTTTTCTTTGGGGCAGCTTTTTTTACAGGGGCTTTAGCAGGTTTTTCTGCTGGAGCCTCTTCAGTATTCACACTGGTAGTTTCTGTGGCGTTGAAATAATCTTTTGCAACTTTAGGGTTAGAAGCCTGAAAGTCAAGAATAGCAAAGATCTTATCATTCTCATTGCTGGTTCTTGCAACTTTAACGCCTAAATCCTTTAAGATTTTAGTCAGTTCCGTTACGGATTTTGACCTTAACGTTTCTATGTTAAACATATTTATGTAAAAATGTAATTAATTGTGAGTAAGAAAAGTAAGTCCGGTGACTTTGGTTTTCAAGTACATTGTATAATGCAAATCTACACTTATTTTTGAATTGTGCAAAATTTATGTTATTTTTGCCAAGAATTTAATATTCAATGCTACAGAGAATACAAACTATATGGACGTTGTTGGCAGTTTTAGCTGCTGTTTTCCTATTTATAACAGGACAGGATGCGGTGATTTCAGACAGCATCCCGCTGGTGAATATCGGATGTATCGTCCTTGTAATCATTGGAGCATTAAGTATTTTTAGTTTTAAAAACAGAAAAAGACAAATATTGCTGAATACCATCAGCATTATTATAAACGCTTTGTTGATTGGTGTATTGGTGTACTGGTTACTCAACTTATCCGGAGGAATTCAGTTTCCTGAGAAGGGTATTGAGCCGGTTTTCCCATTACTTGCGGTGATCTGTCTGCTTATTGCAAACGTATTCATTCGCAAAGATGAGAGGCTCGTAAAATCTGTAGACAGACTTCGATAACCTTACAACGATTTTTTTGAGTGAGAACAGCTTCTTTTAAGGAGCTGTTTTTTATTTTGTTTCTCTTATCATTTTCTATTTTGAAGATCCCGATCTTCCGGATCAATTAAATTATGTAACTTCCTGCAACTTTTCTGCAGAACACGCGACAGATTACATAACTTTTAATTTAAAAACAATGAAAAAGCTGACTTATCTTACGGTATCCCTATTCTCTGTACTCACATTTGCACAGGAGGTTTCAAAAGAAAGAGTAAAAACCATTCTTTCGACACTGGCTTCAGATGAAATGAAGGGCCGTGAAATCTGGACTCCTGAAAATGAAAATGCCGCCAATTATATCGCAACCCTTTTCAAAGAGAACAACCTTGAATACTGTACCGGAACCTCCTATCTGATCCCTTTTGAGTACAAAGGAAAGAAGGCCTACAACGTATGTGGAGTGAAAAAGGGAAAAACAGATCAATACCTTGGATTTTCCGGTCACTTCGACCACATTGGCACCAGTAATAAAAGTGGTGACAATATTTATAACGGTGCTGATGATGACGCCAGCGGCATTACCACTCTGGTAGGTATCGCAGACTATTTTAAAACCCAAAAGCCTGAATTTTCAATGGTTTTTATAGCTTTTAATGGGGAAGAAAAAGGGATGCTGGGATCGAGAGCGATTTCGGAGGACAAAAATCTGGATAAGATTTACAGTAATATGACTGCTCTTTTTAATTTTGAAATGGTAGCAACAGAGTCACAATGGGGAAAAAATGCATTGTACATGACGGGAGACGGCTTCTCGGATCTTGATGAGCTTTTCAATCAAAATGCCGTGAACGGACTAAAAATTAATCCCGACCCCTATGCAAAACAACAGCTTTTCTACCGTTCAGACAATGTCAGTTTTGTGAGAAAGAAAATCATTGCCCATTCATTTTCTACGGTTGATATGAGCAAAGCGTCTCATTATCATCACGAAAATGATGATATCAATATTGTGGATTTTGATAATATGACCCAAATCATCAATAATTTTGGAAAAACACTGAAGAAACTGACTCCTCAGAATTTTACCCCTAAATATACAGAGGATGTCAATTTTAATCTTTAACGCATAATAAACCGCCTCACCGGCGGTTTTTATCTTTTAAAAACACCTCTCTCCTCTCATGGAATAACAAGCTTTTTTTACTCTAAAAGCAAAGTAAAGTACTTATACCTGTAACAAAAAGATGTTCTCTGAAACATATTAGGTAAAGTAAAACAGGATTAAGAACGTCTTATCTTTTAATTTTACGTAATTTTGCTATCCAATTTTTTCATTGAATGAACGAATATAAAAAAATCTTAAAATTCGCAAGACCACATCAGAAATACATCTACGGAAGTTTATTTTTCAATATCATGTATTCTGTATTTCAGATTGCTTCCTTAGGAACGATTCTGCCAGTTTTGGGGATGCTTTTTGGTACCATCAAACCGGAGAAATATGAAAAAGCGCCGGTTTACTCCGGAGACATCGTAGATTTCTTCACTTATATAAAAGAATATTCGAATTATTATGTGCAGACACTCGTAAGTGACTACGGTTCACTTACGGTCCTTGCCTGGCTGTGTATCATTACCGCTTTCATGTTCTTTTTACGAAATGCTTTCAGGTATTTCGGATCTTTGCTTCTGATCAATTATCGTGTAGGGGTTACAAAAGATCTTCGAGGAGCCATGTACAGAAAAATCCTTTCGCTTCCGGTTTCATTTTTTACTGAAAGCAGAAAAGGAGATATGATGTCCCGTATGTCTAATGATGTGGGAGAAGTGGAAGGAGGTATTTTAGGAAGCTTGATTGAACTCATCAATGCGCCTTTCATGCTGATCAGTACTTTGGTAACCCTATTCTTCCTGAGTCCGGAAATGACTCTGTTTTCATTACTTGTTCTTCCGGTAATGGGGACCATGATTGCTCTGATCGGAAAAAGTCTTAAAAAAGATTCTCATGAAGCGCAACACGAGCTAGGTACCATATTTTCTATCGTAGATGAAACCTTGAAATCATCAAAGGTGATCAAAATATTTAACGCTGAAAAAATCATGGACAACAGGTTCATGCAATCCATGAACAAATGGATCTCCAGCTCCATCAACCTGGGAAGAAAAAAAGAGCTTGCTTCCCCGATGAGCGAATTCCTGGGATCTATTACTTTTCTGATTATAGCGTGGTACGGAGGGAAACAGATTATTGTAGAGCAAAGTATATCTCCTGCCGATTTCCTGGTATTTCTGGGGATGTTTTTCCAGATCCTGCCACCGGCAAAAAGTTTATCTTCATCTATTTCCAATGTACAGAAGGGCGAAGCTTCTCTGAAAAGAGTACTGGAAATTCTGGACGCAGACGTAAAAATTGAAGAAGCAGCAGAACCGGTATCTATCTCTACCCTTCAGCGTACTATTGAATTTAAGGATATCGGATTTTATTATGACAAAGCCAATCTGATCCTTAAAAATTTCAATTTAACCATTCCGAAAGGCAAAACAGTAGCGCTGGTCGGACAAAGCGGAAGTGGAAAAACAACCATCGCCAACCTGCTGGCCCGTTTCTATGATGTTTCTGAGGGAGAAATCCTGATTGACGGAACAGACATTAAGCATTTAAAGCTTAGTGAATACCGACAGCTTTTGGGAATGGTCACTCAGGAATCCGTACTATTCAACGACTCCGTCTACAACAATATTTTAATGGGTAAGCCCGATGCCACCAGGGAAGAAGTCATTGAAGCCGCTAAAATTGCGAATGCTGACAACTTTATTTCCAGTCTTTCTGAAGGCTATGATACCAATATCGGAGATGATGGCAATAAGCTTTCTGGAGGGCAGAAACAAAGGGTTTCCATTGCCAGAGCAGTGCTGAAAAACCCACCTATTATGATTCTGGATGAAGCCACTTCTGCACTGGATACAGAATCTGAAAGATTTGTACAGGATGCGCTGGAAAAAATGATGGAAAACAGAACTTCTCTTGTCATTGCCCACCGTCTTTCTACCATTCAGAAAGCGGACTGGATTGTAGTGATGGAAAAAGGGGATATTGTGGAACAGGGAACCCATCATGACCTTATCGCTAAAAAAGGAATGTACAACAAGCTTGTTGAACTTCAGAACTTTGACTAAACATTTTCAACTGAAATGAATCCTATACAAGAGTATTTCTACAGAATCGAAGAGCCTGAAAGAAGTACTCTTTTGTTTTTAAGGGAAAAGATCCTCGCTTCTGATCCGGAAAACATCACCGAGACCTTAAGCTTTGGACTTCCGTTTATTAAGTATAAAAAGAAAATGCTATGCTATTTCTATTACAGCAAGAAATACAAAAAGCATTACCTCAGTTTTTATCACGGCGACAAATTAGATTATCCACAACTAATCCAGGATGGCAGAAAAAAGTTTAAAATCCTTTTGATTGATGTACAGGAGGATCTGCCAATAGACTTTATTTTGAAACTGACAAAAGAAGTGAAGAGCTATATCAAATAAAAACTCCGATACGATTACCGTACCGGAGCCCTTCATAAAACACTTCATCATTGTGTGTTAATTCCACTAAACTCTGCCTGCTTAATTGCCCAGGCAATCATATTGGCAAAAAGAATTGAGTTTTGTACCTGCATTCCCCCTGCGGAATATCCGTTACCTCCATATCCATATGCCGATTTCTGAACCGGGAAGTATCCTCCTGAACTAGGGGCTACAAAGGGTTCGATTGTATTGCTGTTCGCCTGATTTCCATTGGCATTTCCGTTACTTAAGAAACCTCCGTCACCAAACCATATAAAGCTCAAATTACTATTTCTAAGACCTGTTATACCTGTTCTGGCTGTACTACTGTTAATGGGTTGGGCGTAACTGAACGGAACAAATTCACTCGAAAGTCCTGTTATGCTAACTGTTGTAGAAGCGTCCTCCCCCCAGTTTTTTCCTCTGACATCACCAAAAGGGCCATTCAATACAGGATCATTGGTATTGGTAAGTGCGTATACCGAACCAGCGCCTGCTCCGTTAGAAGCTGAAATGGTAGGATCTGAAAATATTGATCTGAATAAGTTCTGTGCAGAACCTGTATCATCTGTAAGTGCAATAACGACTCCTTTTTTATTCAAATAGTTCGCAATATATCCTGCCTCCGTTGTATTCGGAGAATAGCTGTATCCTATAATAACAATATCCGGCTTATTGTTAAGAGCATTCTGAAGCGCAGTAGAGGAAGGGGAGTTTCCTAAGGAAATATGATTAAATCCTTCGTATTTTACGACGCTTGTAGCAGTGGTTCCGAAATTGGAAGGAGAGTCCATCAAATTTCTTGATGGTCCCGTAAAGGCACTGTAGCCATAGGCGGTTTCAAGTCCAATGTGCAAGACTGTTTTCTTTGGAATGACAACAATCACATCTACAGAACAGGTGGTGGAAACCCCACCCTGGCTGTCAGAAGTAATAGTGATCGTCTTTACTGAGGTAGAAGTAGGTCTTCCTGTTCCACTTAATGTTACATTCTGGTTTCCCGTTGCAGTAAACGTTCCTGATCCGCTAAAAGAAATTCCGTCCACGGTATTTGTGGAAATGGTATAACTTCCCATTGTTGAAACATTAACCGGTAAAGTAATGGTATTGGAAGCTGTAAGCTCCGTTCCTACTTTATAGACTCCGTTTACCTTTGCGTTACCGCAGCTCATCGTATACGTTCCTGCAGGGCTTAGAACGGTTACAGAAACTGGTGGAGTACAGGTAACGTCTCCTCCGTTAGCACTGATTTCAATTGTATCGGTCTGGATGTTCTCCGGGGTCCCCTGCCCGGGAATCTGTATTTTTTGAATTCCTGTATTTAGAAAAACTCCGGTTCCGTAGAAATTATATCCGTTTGCTGTGGTACCGGAAATGGTATAATTCCCCAATTTAGTTACATTTACCGAGATCCTAAGATAATTAGAATTGGTCAGTTCTTTCCCTTTCACATAAGTCCCCATCGCCTTAGAATCGGCGCAGTCTATCGTAAAAACAGATTTTCCCAGCTGTCCGCAGACACTTTTCCATTCATCGTCAGCCAAACTCCAGTAATTAAAACAATCTTCTGTGGTATTGTAAATCGTTAATCCATCATCTGTGGGTTTATTTATTACCATCGCATCTCTCTGAGACTCATTAAGACGGGGAATAAGAATTCCTTTGTTATTATTTCCTGATACTACATCCAAAACTGAATTCGGATTGGGAGTGGTAGTATTGATCCCTACAGCACCATTGTGGGTCTGTGAAATCAAATTTCCAAAAATTAAAAGGAAAGCAAGAACTACAATTCTTACCCCGATTGTTGTACGTGTTGTTTTCATCATTTATAAATTATCATTGTTTATTCATTCACCTTCTTTAAACAGATAACATCCTGTTGAGGCAAAATTATCATCTCCAGCTGTTTATAACCGCAAATATGACTACGCAATACTACTCACGCGTAGCAAAACGTACGGAGCGCTCTCATTCTAAACTTAAAAAGTGATTCAATAAAAAATAAAAAAATGTAAAAATGGAACCTATAAAATGAAAGTGAAAAATAAAATTGATAGTATTTAAATTACGAGTCAAATATTGTAAATAATAAATTTGTTTGTTTTAACAAAACATAATCTTCCAGTAATGCCTGATTAGATCTTAAAAATAGATCTCCATTTGGCAATGGTATTTCTGCTTATTTTAAAATGGTTACCCAACTGAACATTTTTACTTATAAGTAGTAAAACTCACGAGCATCTTTTATTAAATTTTTATCAGAAAGCTGTTGATGTTGATTTCAGAGGAAATGTTCAGTTTTTTACGTATTCTGTACTTTTTACTTTCTACAGCTCTGATGCTGTTATTGGTACACTGAGCAATTTTCTTGGTATCAAAGTCAAGTTTCATCAATGCACAAAAATAAAGTTCGGAATGAATGAGATTGCTATTGATCACTAACAGCTCTGGAATAAAGTGTGGAAAAAACACCTGGAATTTTTCAAAAAATACCGGGGAATTACTTTCAGCCAAACTTAAAATTTCCTGGATATTTTCTTCAGTGAGATGATTGATAAGCATCTGATGCTTCATCAATTCTGCATTGGTCTTCTCCAGATCTTTAATGGTTGAATCTTTTATTCTGGTCTTGACGATCAGCCCGTTGATCAGCTTGTCTTTTTGAGCGATAAAGACGATATCCATCGAAAAGCAGGTAATCGAAAACAAAATATTCCAGAGTTTGACAATTTTGAAATCCCCCTGCTTAAAGAACCTGCTTCTGGGGATAAAATCAAGATCGAAATACAGACTGCCAATGAAATTAATGCTGATGATAAAAACAATAAAAAATATGACAAAAGAGTCTTTTTTATAATTGAGAAAGAATGGAATAGCAAATAAGATGCAAAAATAAAAATATTCTACTCCCGCATTCTTATGCGTGTGAATATAAAAAAAACTAACAATAAAAGTAAGCAATACAATAATTGAAATAATCATTGTTTTAAGATTTTTCCTGAAGCGTTGTGTTTTACTTTTTATAGCCAGAAGGAAAAGCCAGAAGAAGGTAATCACTGTAAGGAAGGTCGAAATCAGTAGATCTCCAAAAAAAGTAATGATAAAAACAGAATAGAATAGGAAAATGAAAAATAAAAATAGCAGATACCGATTAATAAGGTGCTGATAATTATTATCAAAATCTCCTGTCTTCTCCTGTTCATCGTTAATCATTTTAAAGAAAAATCTGTAAATCATTTTATTTTTTGTCTATTAATAAAATTCCAGGTTGGTATTGGTACCTTCTGGAACATCCGTTTACCAAAACAAAATAGCTTAGCCGTATTAATCCGTTAAAAAAATATGATGTACATTATTTTTTCTCCAATAGTCTAAAAAACACAGATATTACTATTGCTTGGCATCTGCAAAATTATTTATCTGGAATAGAAAAAACAGAAAACGAACATACTTATTAATACTCACGAGTACTAAAAACTCAATAAAAAAGAGAGAACCGGCATGGTCCTCTCTTACTTTTATCTATACATAAGACGTTCTAGTTTTCTTTTAATCTGGCAATGACATCCAAACCTCCTTTTGTAATATCTCCGATCTTACATACAATCTCAGTATCCAAAGGCAGGAAAACGTCCATTCTTGAACCAAATTTGATAAATCCGAACTCATGCCCGGCTTTTGCCTGATCTCCCTCATTACAATAGAAAACAATCCTTCTCGCCACATAACCAGCAATCTGTCTGAAAACTACTTTATGATTAGTCTGTGTTTCCACAGCTACCGTTGTTCTTTCATTTTCTGTAGAGGATTTTTCATGCCAGGCTACCAGATACTTTCCGGGATGGTATTTTTTGTATATCACTTTTCCGGAAACGGGATATCTGCAGATGTGGACATTCAGTGGTGACATAAAAATAGAAACCTGAATGGCTTTTTCCTTCAGAAATTCGGTTTCATCCACTTCTTTAATCATCACTACTTTTCCGTCAACCGGCGCGATAACGTTTTCTTTGTGGTCTAGAATATCTCTGTCCGGCACTCTGAAAAACCAGAATACAAGACTGTAAACAACCAGCAAAGGCATAATGATCAAAAGTGACCACATTTCAAGAAAATAGATTGCCAAAGCTCCCAGAATAATAAATAGTATGGTCGCTACGGTAATCGTTCCTTTTGATTCTCTATGTAATTTCATGAGACTAAATAAATTTTTCTAAAATAAAGTACAAATATACGACAGGAACGCAGATAATAAAACTATCCAGTCGATCTAAAACACCTCCATGTCCGGGAATGATGTTTCCACTGTCTTTCACACCGAAATTTCTTTTCAGCTGGCTCTCTACCAAATCTCCCAGCGGTGCAAAAGCTGCCACCAGGAAGCCTACAACCATCCAGTTTCCTCTCAGTTCGGGTTGATAATGTTCTATAAAGTAGGACAACACTAACGTCAGCACTACTCCTCCCGCATACCCTTCCCATGTTTTTTTGGGTGAGATTTTAGGAGCCATTTTATGTTTTCCAAAGAATTTTCCAACCAGATAGGCAAAAGTATCACTACTCCATATCAGAATAAACAGGAAAAGGACCTCCAGAGAGAATGTATCATTATAACTCGAAAACTTCGGCAGGCCTAAGGCAAAACTGAAGGGAAGAGCCACGTAAATAACTGTAAAAATAAGTTTTCCGCTGTCATAATATAATTCGGTGGGATACTTAAACAGTGTCACTACTGCAATCCCGATCAGCGCAAGCGCCAGAATTTCACTCAGCCTGAAGTCAAAAAAGAAATCGTGATGAAAATATCTTTTGGAAAAAATATAAAATATAAAAATAGCCATTGGAAAAACCACCCACTTTTCGTACCCTTTTCCGAATTTCATGATTTTAACAGACTCCCAAGTACCCACTACAAGCAAAAGGCTCATCAACCCGTAATACAGATACTGCTGTTGAATAATCCCCGGAAAAACACTATTGATAAGCTGTGCTCCCAGTGGAGTTGAGCAGAGAATGATAATGGCTACATAGACCAGGCCTGAAATGGTTCTTTGAATGAGGTTTTTGTCCAAAATTTAAAATTTAGAAGTGGGTGCTTAATCTTCAAGCAGCAATAGAAATAGTTTTGTATTGGAATTGGAAGAACTGTCCATTTTAGACTGGCTCCCACTGATGGAAGTTAGGTTCTTGATATTTCCATTTCTTTTTATTTTTCCCATGGCATCATTCAGGTTATTCACAATCTGAGAAACATTGGCAATGATGATGATCTTATCGGGAAGCCTTGAGGAATGGTAATGAAGGATATTATTATGGGAAAGCATAATCCTTCCATCATATGCGATCAAATATTCACAGGTAATGAATGCAGCATCATTGGACGATTGCAATTCTGAAGTATAGGCAGACTTCACAACATTTAAGAAGTTCTGAAGTTCTTTATCCCAACAGAAAAGGTTGCCAATACCTTCTATCTTGATAATCTGATTTAAAGTTTGTAGAGCTTCCGCTTCATCTGCACAATAATTAAAAAATCCCCCTGAATGCGTAAATAATTGCGCAAACTTATAGTCAAGATCCGCATTTTTCAGCGAATCCCCAAGCTTCTCCAGGCTCTGTTTATCCTCTTCTTCAGGCTGGTTGGTAAGTTTGCTTACAATCCTCTTGAATAAATTCAACTTAATCTATTTTTAGTCAACTTTATACAAAAATAGAAAATAAATTACAATAGCGTTCAAAATATCTCTTTAAATATGAAAAAACCTGACAATTTGAGGTTGTCAGGTTTTTTACCGTTTTATTTTTTTGAGGTATTAAAGCTGCGTCGGGCTTTCAGGAGCCTGTATTTCGCTTTCTTCCTCCTTTTCTTTGATCTGGGGAGCTGTTAGTACTTCTGGCAGATCTTTTTCCGGAATAGTATTGGTAACCGGTTTTTCTGTCAATTCAGGATCCCATGCTCTCTTTCCGAAAATATCTTCCAGGTCTTCACGGAAAATAACTTCTTTCTCCAGGAGTTTATTTGCCAAAGCATCCAGTTTGTCCTTATTTTCGTCAAGGATTCTTACCGCTCTTTCGTATTGATTTTCGATGATCGATTTGATCTCGGCATCAATTTTTGTAGCGGTTTCCTCAGAATAAGGTTTTCCAAAATTATACTCAGACTGGCCGGAGCTGTCATAATAAGAGATGTTTCCGATATTCGGGCTCAATCCATAGATGGTAACCATCGCCTGAGCTCTTTTCGTCACATTTTCAAGGTCAGATAAAGCTCCTGTGGAAATATTGTTGAAGATCACCTGTTCTGCTGCTCTTCCTCCCAATGTTGCACACATTTCATCAAGCATCTGCTCTGTAGTGGTAAGCTGTCTTTCTTCAGGAAGATACCATGCTGCTCCTAATGAACGTCCTCTCGGAACAATCGTTACTTTTAAAAGCGGAGAGGCATGTTCTACCAGCCATGAGATGGTAGCGTGTCCTGCTTCATGATATGCCACTCTTCTTTTTTCAGAAGGCTTGATTGCTTTATTTTTCTTTTCAAGACCACCAATGATCCTATCCACCGCATCAAGGAAATCCTGCTTGGTTACGGAAGTATGATTATTTCTTGCTGCAATCAGGGCTGCTTCGTTACACACATTGGCAATATCGGCTCCACTGAATCCGGGAGTTTGTTTTGCCAGGAACTCTCTGTCTACATTGTCATCAAGTTTGATCTTTTTCAAATGTACATCAAAGATCTGTCTTCTTTCGTGTAGCTCAGGAAGATCCACATAAATGGAACGGTCAAAACGTCCTGCTCTCATTAAAGCTTTATCCAGGATATCGGCTCTGTTGGTCGCAGCCATTACAATAACGTTGGTATCGGTTCCGAAACCATCCATCTCGGTAAGAAGCTGATTCAGGGTGTTTTCTCTTTCGTCGTTTCCGCCTGAGAAATTATTTTTTCCTCTTGCACGTCCGATGGCATCAATCTCATCGATAAAGATGATCGCCGGAGATTTCGCTTTTGCCTGGGCAAAAAGGTCTCTTACCCTTGAAGCTCCTACTCCTACAAACATTTCAACAAAGTCAGATCCTGAAAGGGAGAAGAACGGTACTTTAGCTTCGCCGGCAACAGCTTTTGCCAGCAATGTTTTACCGGTTCCCGGAGGGCCTACCAAAAGAACACCTTTAGGAATTTTACCTCCCAGCTTGGTATATTTTTCAGAGTTTTTCAAGAAGTCCACAACTTCCTGAACTTCTTCTTTGGCACCTTCCAGTCCTGCAACATCCTTGAATGTTACCTGAATTCTTTCTTTTTCGTCAAAAAGCTTGGCTTTTGATTTTCCGATAGAGAAAATCTGTCCGCCATGACCTCCGCCACCGCCCATCTTTCTGAAAAGAAGGAAGTAGAATAATCCCAGAATGGCAATCCAGATCAATGCAGACACCAGAATATCCATGAACGGACTTTTGCCTGCTCCATAGTCTTTTGCTGTTTTTATCGCCGGATTATCAGCTTTTATCTGTTCAAATTTCTGAAGGAAAAGTTGAAGGTCTCCATATTTTACAGAATAGTCTGCTTTAGGAGCCATTTCAAATGCAGAAAGAGGGTTGTTTTCTTTGCCAGATTTGGCAACCGTTGCTGATTTTGCTTCTTTTGTCAGGAAAACATCCGCTTTCTCTATGTCTTTGTATATAATTATATTCTGGACTTTCCCCGCCTGCATTTCTCTAAAGAAACCATCTTCATCAATAGATTTTGCAGCGTCACCTCCTAGGAAATTGGAGCCAAAGAATAGCAAAAGAGCTATGATTGCAATAGGAAAGAACCAGTTGAATCCTTTATTATTCATTTATACTTTTTAAAATTTTATTACTCATTTTCAATTTTGGTAATGACAGCGTCACCCCAAAGCTCTTCGATGTCATAGTACTCCCGTACCTGTTTTTGAAATATATGAACCACCACCGAAACATAATCCACCAATACCCACATCGCGTTCTCAGTACCTTCCACATGCCAAGGTCTTTCCTTAAGTTCGTTTCGTACCTTCTTCTCTACGCTTCCTGCCAATGCAGCCACCTGCGTGTTTGAGTTTCCGCTACAGATTACGAACGTTTCTGCTACTGAGTTTTCAATGTTGGAAAGATCGAAGACCATGATATCTTCACCTTTTACATCCTGGATAGCTTCAACGATTTTATCTAATAATTCTTGTTTTTCTGTTGTTTTATTCATTAAAAAAATACTATAATCTGCAAATTTATTGTTTTTTCTTTACTTTAACCTTACTTTTACCCCCTTAATGTCTTAAAGTTTTCTTAAATGAGCCAACTCTTTTACCTGAAAGAATGTTCTTCTACTAATGACGAAATATCAAAGTTTTTACTTTATGAAAATTCAGATTTTATCGGACTTCATACTTTCAACCAGACCAAAGGCCGCGGACAGTATGGAAATGTATGGACTCAGACTGCCGGAAAAAACCTCGCTTATACGCTGGCAGTGAACACTCAAAACATCCTGTGTTCCGACTTTATATTCAATTATTATACCGCAATTATTATCAGGGATTTCCTTGCCAAAATGGCTGATCATGACGTCAAAATCAAGTGGCCTAATGATATTATCCTTAAAGGTAAAAAAATAGTGGGAATATTAATAGAAAAGAAAAAAATTAATCGAAATAATTATTTTATCATTGGTGCCGGCATCAATGTCCTGCAGGACAAATTTGATGAAATTTCCAGTGCCGGATCACTTCTGACCCAGACTGGGAAAGAATTTAGCCTTGAGGACCTTGCTTTTCAGCTTCAGGAATTTCTGACGGAAAAACTAAGGAATATTCCTTCTGAAGAAGAAATCCTGAACGAATTCAATAAAAATCTGTTCCGGAAAGACGAAATATCGGTCTTTGAAATTGACAAAGAGAGACAAAATGGCATTATCCGGAATGCAGACCCCCAGGGAGAACTATGGGTTGAGCTGGAAAGCGGAATGCGATCTTTCTATCATAAACAGATAAAACTTCTTTACTGATTGGCTCTTTTAAGGTAGAGATATAAAGTAAGTGGCAGGAATACCATATTGGGCAGCCACATCGCCACCGCCGGAGACAAGCTTTTGTTTTCAGAAACTACTTTTAGAGCCTCAAAAGAAAATACGAACAGAAACGCCAATGAAATTCCTATCGCGAGATTAATTCCCAACCCTCCTCTTTTCTTTTGTGAAGCCAAAGACAACGCCAAAAAGGTAAGAATTATGATAGAGACAGGCATGGAGGTCCGCTGGTGCAGCTCGTTAAGATAAGAGTTCAGGTTACTGTTTCCTCTTTCCTTCTCCCTCTGAATAAATTTCACAAGCTCGGGTGTAGTTTTATTCTGCCCCAATAGCTCATTCGGGAAAAGTTCTTCCGGAGAATGTCCATAGTTTTTTCTCAGCTCTGTTCCGTTGCCCAGCTTCTCCGAGTTGTCTTTATTGATGGTCTTTTCTGAATAATTATTTAAAACAAACTGTTTTTTAGCGGCATCCCAGAATACTTCAGTGGCTTTGAGCTCAAACAACATTCTGCGGTCTTTATCAAATTTCTGATATACGAAGCTGGATCCTCTTTTCTCTCTTTTGTTCCAGGATTCAACAAAAATATATTCGGTTTTGCTGAGCTGTGAGGAAGCGGGTGCCGTTCCTAAGATCTTTTCTTTATTGGCCGCATTATAGGTATAGGCTTCCAGCTCATTTTTCTTGATATTGGCCCATGGAAGCACCATATGATTGACTGTAAGAGACAATAAAGCAATCAGAATGGAAGTGTAAAGATAGGGCTTTGCAAACCTGTGAAAACTCGCACCACTACTGATAATGGCTACAATTTCCGTATTGTTTGCCATTCTGGAGGTGAAGTAGATTACGGTAATAAATACCAGGATAGACAGGAATGTTACCACAAGATTTATAATCCAGAAAGGATAAAAATGGAGAAGAAAATAAACCAGATCCAGTTTAGGATCAATAGCCTTTGCATTTTCAATTCTCGGGATCTTCTGCTGAACATCTATCACAAGGACTACTATAGACAGCAGTATGAGCATGAAACTGAATGTTCCAAGATATTTTTTGATGATATATCTGTCTACGATCTTAAGCATAGTCTTTTAAAGTCTTTGTCTTAGAACAGGAACTACAGAGTTTTTCCACTCATAAAAATCCCCTGCAAGGATATGTTCTCTTGCTACTTTTACCAGATCAAGGTAAAACGCAAGGTTATGGATAGAAGCAATTTGTTTTGCCAGATATTCTTTAGACACAAACAAGTGACGAAGATACGCCTTTGAATATTCTCTGTCTACGAAACTGGTTCCGAATTCGTCCAGAGGAGAAAAATCGCGCTTCCACTTTTCATTTTTAAGGTTCATTACCCCCTGCCATGTAAAGAGCATGGCATTTCTGGCATTTCTTGTCGGCATTACACAATCCATCATATCGATTCCCAGGCCGATAGATTCAAGGATATTCCACGGAGTTCCTACGCCCATCAGGTATCTTGGTTTCTCTTTGGGAAGAATGTCTGTTACTTCATCTGTGATTCTGTACATTTCTTCTTCCGGCTCTCCTACAGAAAGCCCTCCAATAGCATTTCCTTCAGCTCCTGCTTCAGAAATCACTTCAGCAGAAATTTTTCTCAAATCAGAATAGGTAGATCCCTGAACGATTGGGAAAAGCCTTTGTTTGTGGCCATACAGCTCAGGATTATCATTCGTCCAGTCAATACATCTTTTCAGCCATCGGTGGGTAAGCTCCATCGACAATTTTGCCTGGTTATACTCACACGGATATGGAGTACATTCGTCGAAGGCCATAAAAATATCGGCTCCGATCTGTCTTTGAATTTCCATTGATCTTTCAGGAGAGAACATGTGATAGCTTCCATCAATATGGGATTTAAATCTGGCCCCTTCTTCTGTCATTTTCCTGTTGCTCGCCAATGAAAACACCTGAAAACCACCAGAATCTGTAAGAATAGGAAGATCCCAGTTCATAAATTTATGTAAACCACCCGCATCCTGCATTGTTTCCATACCGGGACGAAGGTACAGGTGATAGGTATTTCCCAGAATGATCTGGGCTTTGATATCTTCTTTTAATTCTCTCTGATGAACCGTTTTTACACTAGCCACCGTTCCCACAGGCATAAAAATAGGAGTCTGAATCTTTCCGTGGTCTGTGGTAATCTCCCCTGCTCTTGCTTTTCCTTCAGAGGTTTTTTCTATATTAAAAAATTTCATCCGTATACTTTTTTAATTCACTGTCGCCAGTGACTTCTTTTATATTGGAATGGAATATATTTCTGCATCATTATCTCACCAAAGGAGCTATGCTTCCATTCTTCTTCAGTTTATCGTTTATATATTTTTCCGCTTTAGGATCTTTTTTTAGCAGTATTTCTTTTGCATCATTGGCAATACCATCCATCTGATCTTTAATTACGTAATATTTAAAGCTATCAACAAAATCTGCTGGCTTCACATTATGGGATTTTAGAATAAACCGGGTACCTGCCTCCATATTTTTGTTCAGATACATATAGGTGGCTTGTTCATTAATCGTAAAATCGGCAATAATCTCAGCCATAACCTCTTTATCAACAAGGTTTTTAGGCTTATCAATAAAGTCACTGCATGAAAACAGACCTGTTAACACGAAAATAAAGACCAGCCTATTCATCCAATGTATAAAGGCCTGATGGAACTTTGCATATAAATGTTCCCCTGTATGAGAAGAATGAGTCATGCTCTGTTTCATAATCTGTTGATAAGGGATTTCCACTTTAAGTTTAAAACACCAAAAACTGCTTCATGAATGATTCCCCCGTTCATTTTACTTTCTCCGAGGATCCTGTTGGTAAATATAATGGGAACTTCTACAATTCTGAAGCCTTTCTTATACGCTCTGAATTTCATTTCAATCTGAAATCCATAGCCTTTCAGTCTCACATTATCCAAGCCAATCTCTTCCAGCACTTTCCTGGAAAAGCAAACAAATCCTGCTGTGGTATCATGAATCGGAAGACCTAAAACAAATCTTACATATTTTGATGCAAAATAGGACAGCAAAACCCTCCCCATTGGCCAGTTGACCACATTCACCCCTTTTGAATAGCGTGAGCCAATTACCATATCGGCATTCATACAGGCCTCGAAAAGTTTAGGAAGATCATTAGGATTATGCGAAAAATCAGCATCCATCTCAAAAATATAATCATACTTATACTCAATGGCCCATTTAAAACCATGGATATAAGCCTTTCCCAGACCGTCTTTCACGTGTCTTACCGACAAATGCAGGTGATGCGGATGCCTTTTCTGCAAGGCTTTTACTATGTTTGCAGTTCCATCCGGAGAAGAATCGTCAACCACTAAAATATGAAAGTCGTCCTCCAATGCAAAAACCGCGGAAATAATATTTTCAATATTTTCCTTTTCGTTATAGGTTGGGATGATGACGAGTTTTTTCATTTCAGTCTGCAAAGATAGTTTATTTAACCTTTTTATTTTATACAAAATAATCTATAATTTTGCAAAAATATTTCTCACAGAATATGCAGACGAAAGATCACTTTTGTCCAGCAGATCTGAATGATATGCAAAAACCAGTGAGAAATATAGATTAGCTATTCCATTCACAGATCATGGGAAAAGAAAATCCGTGCCAGCCTGTGAGATGGTACTGTTAAATTAAAACTAAAAAAAAATTAAAATTTGCCAGGATCACCGAACTTCGTCAATCATGTAAGAATACCTGAGAATAATGACTGGGTAATTTTTATTCTTGTAGGCTGCATCTTTTTATATGTTTTCATGATGAACATTATAGAAAGGGACGCGAGCCTCAGAGATTTTCTACTTCAAAAATATTTTGACGCGAGTAACAACCTTCCCAGCTGGATCATCACCTCCTGCGTGATGACTCTTACTTTGTCAGTTTTACTCTCTCAGTATATTCCTGTGGTTCCGAAATTCGTTGCCGACCTGCAGCTTTTTGGATATCAGTTGAATAAATTCGGGTATACTTTACTGGCTGTTCTGTTTTTTTATATCACGAGATCCGCATTGGGATTTCTGTTTTATCAAAGTATAGGTGATGGAAAAAAATGGACTATTTTTTACTTTACCTCCACAAAATTTTATTTTATTCTGTCATTTTTGCTAATAATTCTTTGTGTAGCCCATTATTACTTCCCCATAGACAGAAATAAAATGTTTTTATATTATTTCCTGTTCTTTTCTTTTGTGTTCATCTTCAAGGTTTTTTTCTATTTATTTCACAAGAACAAGATTCTTCCGGAGAAATGGTATTATAAATTTTTGTATATTTGCACGCTCCAAATCGCACCATTATTACTGCTTTGGAAGTTGTTATTTTTTTAATAAATGTCAATGATGAGAATAAAGTCTATATTGGTTTCTCAACCAGCGCCTAGTGAGTCTTCTCCATATCTGGATATTGCAAAGAAGGAAAAAATAAAGATTGATTTCCGTCCATTTATCCATGTCGAGGGGGTAGATAATAAAGAGCTCAGAACACAGAAAATAGATCTGACTCAGTATACCGGTATTATTTTTACCAGTAAAAATGCTATTGACCATTACTTCAGACTTGCAGAAGAACTGCGATTTGCGGTTCCGGATACCATGAGATATATCTGTCAGTCGGAAGCAATTGCCAACTATCTTCAGAAACATATTGTATACCGAAAAAGAAAAATCAGCTTTGGTGAAAAAAACTTCTCAGACCTGCTTCCTCTTTTCAAAAAGTTTCCTACTGAAAAATATCTGTTGCCCTCCTCAGATGTCTTAAGCCCGGATACTATAAAAACCATGGATTCTGCCAATGTGGAATGGACAAGAGCAATCATGTACCGTACTGTATGCAGTGATCTTACGGATATCAACATCAAAGATTATGACATGCTGATCTTCTTCAGCCCGCAGGGAATCAAATCTTTACAGCAAAATTTCCCGGAATTCAAGCAGGAAGAAACAAAGATCGGCGTTTTCGGAAACACGACTTTAGCCGCTGCAGAAGAAGCAGGATTAAAAGTAGACTTAATGGCGCCTACGAAGGAAACTCCTTCTATGACAATGGCCCTTGAAAAATACATTAAGGCTCTTCATAAATAGCCTTTAATACATCTGTCAAACGCCAGCTTTTCTTTGGAAAAGCTGGCGTTTTTGCATCTATCATAAGCAGCAGCAGACCACATCCTTTTTGCTGGCTCAAAAATAAATTTATTTTTCATTATTCATTTTAATTTATTTAATACATTTATGTGTTATTATTTACACAATGTTAAAAATTTAAAAAAATTATTATGAAAAAACTATTACTATGTTTGTTATTATTAACAATAACATTAATCAACGCCCAAAACGACGAATGTTCCGGAGCTACGTTGTTAACAGTGGGAACAGATTTTACTTCGGGAGCCATTACATCTACCAATGTAGGCGCAACTACCGACGGGAATCCTCCTGCCTGCAATTCAGATGCAGTAGACAATACCTGGTTTAAAGTCGTAGTCCCTGCGAGTGGAAATCTTAAAATAGAAACCCAGGAACTTACAGGTTCTTCTTTTGATGATTCAGTACTTACCGTTTATAGTGGAGCCTGCGGTACATTAACAGAAATCGCCTGTGATGACGATAGCGGACAAGATTTTTTCTCTCTTGTTACCTTAACCGGACAAGCTCCGGGCACTACTTTATACATCAATGTATGGAAATATGATTCTGATACCGATAGCGGTGAATTTCAGATTTCTGCCTATCAATTTCAGCCGCCAACCAATGATAATTGTTCCCAGGCAATACCATTAACGGCAGGAACTACTTTTGATGCTGCTGTTTCTACGTTCAGTAACGAAGGAACTACTATTGACGGAACCCCTCCTTCCTGTCAGGTGGACGCTGCCGATAATGTTTGGTTTACCGTAGTGGTTCCTCCCAGCGGGAACATCAGTATTGAAACCCGTGAAGCATCCAATTCTTCCTTTACAGACTCGGTACTTACTGTCTACAGCGGAACCTGCGGATCCTTAACAGAAATTGAATGTGACGATGATGATGGCGAAGGAAGCTTTTCCCTAATCAATTTAACCGGGCAGACTCCCGGAGCAACTTTGTACATCAGTGTTTGGAAATATGAATCTGACACAGACAACGGAGAATTCCAGATTGCAGCTTATGATGCGGCATTATCCACTCATGAGGTATCCAACAGCACCCAAAAGATTCAGGTATCTCCAAATCCTTTCACGGACGTGCTGAACATTTCCGATGTATCCAAAGTAGAATCAGCTTCTATCACTGACGCTTTGGGCAGAGTGGTTAAAACCATTGAAAAACCATCTTCCTCTCTTCAGTTGGGAGAATTAAAAACAGGCGTATATTTTGTGACCTTAAAAATGAATGACGGGACTGTGAAAACAATAAAAACAGTAAAAAAATAACACGATTATCAATATTAGGTATAAAGGCTATCAAAAATCTGATAGCCTTTCTTATATTTGAACAAGAATTAACATTGAAATAAAATTCCTGTATAAAAACTCTTTTTAAGGAGAAAAATATACTGGGAAGTACAAATAATTAATTAATCTGATGAGAGCTCCACAGGCAAAAAAAATAGAAAAAACACTTGAAAAACACGGTGACAGAAGAGTTGACAATTACTTCTGGCTTAATGAAAGGGAAAATCCTGAAGTCACCCAATATCTTGAAGAAGAAAATGCTTATGAAGAATTCATCATGAAAGATACCCAGGATCTTCAGGAAGAGCTTTTTGAGGAGATGAAGGCCCGCTACAAGAAAGATGACGAATCGCTTCCCTATTTTTTTAATGAATACTGGTATATTGTGCGGTATGAAGAAGGTAAGGAATACCCTATCTTCTGCAGAAAGCATAAGAGTCTGGACAATCCGGAGGAAATTGTACTTGATGTCAATCTATTAGCAGAAGGTGAAAATTTCTTTGAAGTCGGAAGCGTGGCGGTAAGCCCGGGCAATGAGCTGGCCTCTTTTTCTTCAGACAACGTAGGACGGAGAATCTATACTTTAAACTTCAAAAATTTAAAAACAGGAGAGATCCTTCCGGATACGATTCCGAATACTACCGGAAAGGCAGTATGGGCTAATGACAACGAGCACGTTTTTTATATCAGAAAAGATAAAAGTTTACGGGCGTTCCAGGTGTACAGGCACCAGCTGGGCACTGATTCTTCCCAAGATGTTCTGATCTTCCATGAGGAAGACGAAACCTTTGATGTCAATGTATTTAAAACAAAATCTTTACAGTATATTTTCATTGCCAGTTCAAGCACCATTTCTGATGAACACCGGTTCATTCCTTCTGACAATGTATTTGCAGATTGGACGGTTATCCAGCCAAGGATTGATGATCTGGAATATTCTGTAGAACATTATGAAGATGAGTTCTACATTATCACCAATGCCGACGATGCCTTTAATTTTAAAATCGTAAAAACCAAAATCACTCATTGTGGGATGGAAAACTGGGTGGATGTGATTCCGCACCGTGCTGAAGTTTTACTGGAAGGTTTTGAAATTTTCCGGGATTACCTCGTCCTTGAGGAAAGAGAGAAAGGATTGCTGCAGATCAAAATCATTGATGAAAAAACACAGAAATCCTATTATCTCCCGTTTTCCGATCCTACCTACACAGCATATATAGGGATCAACCTCGAATTTGACACCAAAGTTCTTCGCTATGGCTATACTTCTTTGACACAGCCCGGCTCTACGTATGAGCACAATATGGAAGATAAAACAACCGTCCTTTTGAAGCAACAGGAAGTGTTGGGTGGAAATTTTTTCCCTGAAAATTATATTTCTGAAAGAATATGGGCAGATTCAAGGGACGGAAAAACAAAAGTTCCGATTTCACTGGTCTATCATAAAGACACGAAAAAATCTGCGGATACCCCACTTCTCCTATATGGGTACGGAAGTTACGGACACACCGTAGACGCAAGCTTTTCGAATGTAAGGCTTTCTATCCTGGACAGGGGTTTCATTTATGCGATTGCCCATATCCGTGGTGGAGAATATCTGGGAAGAGAATGGTATGAAGATGGAAAAATGTTGTTTAAGAAAAATACATTCTTTGACTTTATTGATGCCGGAAAGTATCTGATACAGGAAAATTACACTTCTTCAAAGCATCTTTATGCTATGGGCGGCAGTGCCGGAGGACTTTTGGTAGGTGCAGTAGTCAATTATGAACCTCAGTTATTCAATGGGATCGTTGCACAGGTTCCTTTCGTAGATGTGGTCACCACCATGCTGGATGACACCATCCCTTTAACAACCGGGGAATACGATGAATGGGGCAATCCAAATGACGAAGAATACTATCATTATATGAAGGCGTACTCTCCCTATGACAACGTAGAGGCGAAAGACTATCCGCATATGCTCATTACTACCGGATTCCATGATTCCCAGGTACAATATTGGGAGCCGGCAAAATGGACTGCCAAATTACGTGAACTAAAAACAGATCAGAATATTCTGGTTTTCAAAACAGATATGAGCTCGGGTCACGGAGGCGCAAGCGGAAGATTTGAATCTTTGAAAGAAGATGCTCTGGAATATGCATTCCTTCTGAAGATTGATGCTGAATCGTAATGACAAAACATCATATAGTAAACTGACACTGAAAAGTTATTAAAAGAATTTCTTCAACAGGAAAAACGATGGAGCATTAGCTTTATTATTTAATTATCATTGACAAAATTATGATCAACGAATCCGAATATTGGAAAAAAATAGAACAGTTTTTTGAAGACAACTTCCAGACTGAAAAGAATCCTCCCATCGAAACCCTTTTATTTTTGATCGGGTTGCAGGAGCTGGGAAGCGGCCAGCAGAAATACACAAAAGAAGACAAGGTCAACCTTATCCATATTGCAGTCTGCAGGCTGCTTGAACCATTTGGATATTACAAATTCACGCATTATGAAGACGGGTGGCCACAATTTGAAAAGCTGGAAGACCTTCCGGAGCTCAGACCGAATGAGCAGTCGCTTCTTATGAAAAAAGCAATTATTCAGTATTTTCAGGAGGAAAAACTGATTTAATCTGAAGCACACTGACCTGGAGGCTGATACCAGCAAATTACATTACGATCAAATAACAAATTATACAGGGACAAATAAAGCTTGTCCCTGTTTTTTATATTCTGAAGAATGCAATGGAAATATAGAGTATCCCTTTAGACGGTCTGTTAATTACCTTTCAAATTATTCGAGCCCTAGATTTCCTTTCATTTGAAATTCCTGAGTTTATACTTTTGAATCAGACAGAAGCTCATCAAGCTGATTCAGTCCCATTTTAAATCCTTCTTCAAATCCCATATCCAACACCTGCTTCATCACTTCCTGTGACGGATAATGGATATTGACGGTAACTTTTGTTCCCTCTTCCACTCCTGTAAAGCCAATCAGCCATTTTGACTGTGGAGCTCCTTCTGCCACATTTCCTTCTTCATCACAAAAAGCACTGGTCCAGTCTATACTTCTGTGCTCCATAATTTCCCCATACTCAGACCGGGAATAACCTGCTTTTTCTCCGTTGGGACCAATCATGGTATACAACCAGAGTCCGCCTTCTTTAAAATTCTGTTTTAAAGTTTCACATCTCCATGGCTTTGGTCCCCACCATTGGTCAAGTAATTCCGCCTGGGTAAAATGGCTCCAGACTTCTGAGACCTCTGCATCATAAACCTTCATCACATAGGCCGTGTTGGCGTCAAAATCTTTGTTGAAAATGATATTAGATTCCATAAGTATTATTTTTAATAAAGTTAACAATTTAATTGCTGACAGGACTTTTCATATGACAAGTAAAGGATAATTCCTAAATAATTGTTAAAAAACACTCTTTTAAGAAAAATAAAACAATTTTCTGGCTCGTTTTTTGTTTATGTAGTCTTAAAACAATTAATTTTAACATTCATTTTTCCAAAACATATATATTTAAGTAATGAATAATAAATTCATCCCAATAATTTCGGTGTTTATGACGATCTCACTGATTGTCTTTGTTACGCTCCAATTTTATTGGCTGAAAGGCTATTATGGCGTCCTGGAACAGGATTTCTCCAACAAAGTCTATGCTGTTTTGGAAAGTACCTCAAAAAGTATTGAAGAAATTGAGGCGGATAAATATCTGAATCAGGATTATAAAAATTTCAGAAAAAATATTCTTGCCAACAACAAACAGCCTTCTCTGACGACCATTCAGCAGGTGGAAGATTCCGGAACCCAGAGACAGATCATCTATTCCAAGAATATTATTGAGAAAACACAGCTTCCGATTTCAAAAAAGGGAGATTCTATAAAGCTCACCACTCTATATACTGATGAAGCCGCTTATAAAATCAAGAGAGACACGACGAACCGTGAGCTTCTTACCGCCGACATCAATCAGGACATTGAAACCGGTGATTACTCGATGAAAGAGTTTGTAAAAGTGTATGGAAATAATCTTCCCATTACCAAAAGAGTAGACTCTAAATCCCTGGATTCTGTGATTGCGAAAGAACTTAAAATAAGGGGAATCACTGCAAAATTCGGATATGGAGTTATTGACCGAAACAACAAGCTTACCAGCATTGCCAATAAGGCCTATAAAGAGAAAAAAGACAGCAATACGTACAGCTATCCACTTTTCACGGATAAGAAAAATACATTGTACAGCCTTGCGCTGGTTTTCCCAAAAAAAGAATATTCTCTGGCAATGAACAACTGGCCGATGCTTTTAGGAACATTTCTTTCTCTCCTCACCATTCTGGGCATTTATATTATCTCTATTAATTATATGATGCGGCAGAAGAAGCTTGCGGAAGTAAAGACGGATTTCATCAACAATATGTCACATGAATTCAAGACACCGCTGGCTACCATTTCTGTAGCCACAGATTCTCTGGCTAATGATAAGATCGCAACCAATCCGGATAAGGTAAAATATTACTCAGAACTGATCAAACAGGAGAACTTACGGATGAAGAAGCAGGTGGAAAACGTACTGAATATGTCTAAGCTTGAAAGAAATGAGGTAGAGCTGTTCCTTAGAGAAACCAATGTAAGGGAGCTCATCAAAAAAACCACAGAATCATTTAATCTTATTGTACAGCAGAGAAACGGATCCCTGACCCAGAAATTCACGGCAACTCATTATACGTTCAAAATCGATGAGTTCCACATTTCCAATATGCTGGTCAACCTGCTGGACAATGCCAATAAATACTCCCCTGAAGCTCCTGAAATTCATGTAGAAACAAGGAATGAAGGTCATTGGTATGTCATTGAGGTATCCGATAAGGGAATGGGAATGGAAACCCAGAACAAAACTAAAATTTTCGAGAAATTCTTCAGAGAAGAGACCGGAAATATCCATAACGTAAAAGGACAGGGACTGGGCCTATCCTATGTAAAAAAGATTGTAGAACTCCACAAAGGACAGATTATTGTAGACTCTAACAAAGGGAATGGAAGTACGTTTACCATAAAACTTCCTATGAGCTGAAAAAAATAATATATGATTGACAATCATGTATTGTATATCAATAGTAAACCAAATATCAAAATATAAGAAGATAGAGTGAGAAAGTTCATTCTAATTGTTAATTATTAATTAGTAAAATTATGAGCAACAGAATATTATTAGTAGAGGACGATCAGAGTTTTGGGGCGGTGCTTAAAGATTATTTAACGATCAATAATTTTGAAGTAACGCTGGCCACTGACGGAGAGCAGGGATTGAAAGAATTTACAGAAAATGAATTCGACATCTGCATATTTGATGTAATGATGCCTAAAAAGGACGGATTTTCACTGGCTGAAGATGTAAAGAAGATTGACAAGAATACACCGATCATCTTCCTTACTGCAAGAAACATGAGAGAAGACATATTGAAAGGATATCAACTGGGCGCTGATGACTACATCACAAAACCTTTTGATACCGAACTTCTTTTATACAAAATCAAAGCTATTCTTCAGAGAAGCTCAACACTGGAAAATGAAGAGCAGGAACAGTTCAAGATCAGTAACATCTTCTTCGACTCTATGCTGAGACAATTAAAAGTAGGTGATAAAGAATACAAACTATCTCCAAAAGAAAACGAACTTCTGAAGCTCCTTTGTATTCACAGAAATGACTTTATGCCAAGAGACCTTGCCCTGAGAAAGATCTGGAAAAAAGAGAACTACTTTACGGCAAGAAGTATGGACGTATATATTGCCAAGCTTCGTAAATTATTAAAAGATGACGAAGGACTGGAGATCATCAACGTTCACGGTGAAGGATTCAGACTTCTGGTAAAAAATTAATCTGAAAACCGGATTATAAATATAAAATTAGCAAAACAATTCAAAATGTTTTGCTAATTTTGTTTCATACCCAAGGATATGAAGAATACATGTATAGGTTTAATGGCTGTATCCCTATTGGCAGCCTCTTGTAAAAAAGACGAAAGAGCCACCTACTTAAAGGAAGAAGCAAATATTCAGCCCGTAACCGCATTGAATGCAACACCAAGGACCTCCCTGATGGACCAGGCAGGAATACAGTCCAATACCAGCCCTGCCCCTATGGCCAGTGCTCCTGGAATGAATCCTCCGCATGGACAGCCGGGACACCGTTGTGATATTCCGGTAGGACAGCCCCTGAACAGCCAGCCTGCTGCAGCTCCGGTTTCACAAAACATCAATGTAGGAGCAAACAATGCAATTCAGATTGATCCAAATGCTGTTTCTCCAGGAAAAATAGCTATTGATAATGCCGGAAAAGAAATTAAAACTGCCCCCGGTATGAACCCTCCTCACGGGCAGCCGGGACACCGTTGTGATATTCCTGTTGGAAAACCACTGAACAGTAAGCCTGCCCCTGCGCCTCAACCGGTTCAGAATACCGTTCAAACCGCTCCTGCCCCATCCCCTGCACAAAACCTTGCCATGGGAGAAAAACCAAAAGTAAATCCTGCTCACGGAGAGCCATGGCACATTTGCTCTGTAAATGTTGGTGATCCTTTACCATAAATTTTGTATTTTTGCAGATATGAAGCTGTTTCACCTATTGGCAATAGTTTTTTGTTTAGGAATTTTCTTAATTCCTAAGGATAGCTTCTACACTCAATCTATGCAGCAAACCTGTTGTAAAGCAGAGTCAGAAAACAGTGACTGCTGTAAGAATCATTCTTCAGAAAAAGACGGCAAAAGCGATGCTTCAACGTCATGCCATGATGACTGCTGCTCGTCATGCGTTGCCTGCTACACTTTTATTGAAACTCCTTTTTCAAAGAATCTGCGTCTGGAACTGTCTTATTATAAAGCCAATAAGAATCCTCAGTTCCAATATTCAGATCCTTATCTTTCAGACCGTTTAAAGGAAATCTGGCAGCCACCTAAGATAAGTTAATTAAACACAGCCTGTTCATTACAGTTGGTAGTGAACCGTTTTTTTAATTAATCTAAACTTTTAAACAAAATGAAATTATATATTTCCAGGTTGATACTTGGTACATTATTCTTATTTACCCAATTTATATCCGCTCAAAGTCTTTCAAAAAATCAGTTCAAGGTAAAGGGGAACTGCGAAATGTGCAAAACAAGAATTGAAGGTGCAGCCAAAAAAGCAGGTGCCAAAAAGGCGGAATACTCTATTGACCTTCAAACATTAACTTTAGAAACCGACCCAGGTTCGGCAGAAGATATTCTGAAAAAGGTAGCGAAAGCAGGACATGACAATGAGAAATTTAGGGCATCCAAAGAAGTTTATGATGGACTTCCGGGATGCTGTCATTATGAAAGAGATCTGCAAGAGACCGTTTCCCAAACCGTAACCCAGGCGCCTTATTCTAAACAGGAAAATGAATATTTTGTAAGGGGAAACTGCGCATCATGCAAAGCAAGAATTGAGAAAGCAGCCAAAGGTGCAGGAGCAGATTTCGCAGAATGGAATGCAGAAAAACAAACCGTTATCCTCCATTTTAACGGATCAAAAACCTCTTCAGATACCATTTTAAAAGCAATTGCTGATGCCGGTCATGACAATGAAAAATACAGAACTCCGGATACTGTTTATAATGGGCTTCCCGCCTGTTGCCTGTATGACAGAGATTTTACTTTTGGTGAACCTAATCCAAAAGTGCATAATGAAGAAGGAGCAAAACACGAAAATCACCAGCAACATGAGACTGCCGCAAATGAAGGACACAGCCAGCATGAAAA
Organism: Chryseobacterium pennipullorum; assembly: GCF_003384725.1. Lineage (GTDB taxonomy): Bacteria > Bacteroidota > Bacteroidia > Flavobacteriales > Weeksellaceae > Chryseobacterium > Chryseobacterium pennipullorum. Next base: position 96,572 of record NZ_QNVV01000003.1, on the reverse strand, counting down.
AAATATTGAAGGTGTTGTGGTAACCGGATCCAAAGCAGCCACCTCCTTAAATAAAAAAGAAACGGGCCTGGTTTTTAATATTGACAAAAAAGAACTGCTAAAGGCAGCTTGCTGTAATCTATCGGAGAGTTTTGAAACCAATGCTACCGTAGATGTTTCTTTCAGCAATGCCGTTACTGGTACCAAGCAGCTGAAAATGCTGGGGCTGGATCAGAAATATACAAGTCTCACCAAAGAACAATTGCCCGAAATCAGAGGGTTAGCCTCCGCTTACGGATTGAATTTTATTCCCGGAAGATGGATAGAGAGTATCCAGCTGACTAAAGGAGGAAGTACCGTAACGAATGGATACGAAAGCATTACAGGACAGATCAATACCGAACTTTTGAAGAATGCGAAGACTCCTGAAACGTCCTTGAACCTTTTTTCTGATTTTAATGGAAGAGCCGAAGCCAACATCACCAGTGTTTCCCCTATCAATGATAAGTGGTCACAAACATTTTTACTTCATGGAAACGGAACTTTTGGAAATACGGACATGAATCATGACGGCTTTCTTGACCGGCCTAAAGGAACACAGATCAATGCGGCCTACCTTCTTAATTATAACGACCTGGAAAAATCAGGATTCGGGTCTCACTTCGGTATTAATTTTATCCGTGATGAAAGAACAGCAGGGCAAGTAGGTTATGATAAAAGATTAGCCCAGGACGAGCAGTATGCTTACGGAGTGGGAATCGACATTTCAAGATTTCAGGTCTGGAACAAAACCGGATATGTTTTTAAAGGAAAACCATACCAGAGCATTGGATGGATGAACCAGTATGTATATCATCAGCAGGATAGCTTTTTCGGATTGAGAAACTATGCAGGAAAGCAACATACCTATTATTCCAATTTAATTTTTGAAAGTATCATTGGAAATACCAATCACAAGTATAAGGCAGGAGCAAGTTTTCTATATGACGGATATGAAGAAACGTATCTGATAAATGATTTTAAGAGAAACGAAATTGTTCCAGGAATATTTGCAGAATATACACTGACAGGTTTAAAATATACCTTGGTAGCAGGAACAAGGGTAGATTTCCACAATCTGGCAGGAACTCAGCTTACGCCAAGGCTTAATTTTAAATATGATTTCACTCCGCAGACGATCTTAAGACTTTCTGCCGGAAGAGGGTTCAGAACTGCCAATGTTTTTGCTGAAAGCCAGCAGTATTTTGCCTCCAACAGATCGATTAGCATCTTGCCAAACGGAGGAAATATTTATGGCTTAAAACCTGAAATTGCCTGGAACTACGGAGCCAGTTTACAGCAGGAGTTTAAGCTTTTTGGAAGAAAATCCAGCATTATTGCCGACTTCTTCAGAACAGATTTCCAGGATCAGGTTTTGGTAGATCTTGACCGCTCTCCACAGCAACTGACTTTTTATAACCTGGAAGGTAAGTCGTTTGCCAATTCATTCCAGACCCAGTGGGATTTCACACCTTTCAAAAATTTTGATGTACGACTTGCCTATAAATATTATGATGTACAGGCCGATTATATCGGAGGAAGAAGAGAAGTTCCTTTCATGGCCAAGCACAGGGGCTTTGTGAACCTTGCGTATGCAACCCATAAAAATGATAAAGGAAGCTTCTGGAGTTTTGATACCACCTTAAACTGGGTAGGAAAGCAAAGGCTTCCGGATACGGCAAGCAATCCACAGGAATTCCAGCTGCCGGCTTATTCTAATTCTTATGCAGTACTGAATGCTCAGATTTCAAGAAACTTCAATAAAAAAATCAGAGCTTACGTAGGAGGTGAAAACCTTACTTCATACTATCAGAAAAATGCGATTGTAGATTTTAAGAATCCTTTCGGCAATTATTTTGACGGCGGTATGGTGTATGCGCCTATTATGAAAGCCAATTTTTATGTAGGACTTGATGTAACATTTTAAAAGAATTCAATATATATATCAAAAAAACAGCATCAAATTGATGCTGTTTCCTATTTAAACATTCATATTTAGCATTAATAACGATGGGACAGATCCCCAAGATTATTAATACAATTCTTTCTCGATAGGCAGACAAAGTATATTTCCCTTCTTCATCATTCGGAAGTCATCAAAATAAAATCTTACGTCTAACCCTTTAACTTTATGGATAGTTACTTCGTTTTCACGTGAGCAAATGAGATCGAAAAGGCCGTCTTCTATTCTTTGAAGCTCCCAGTTTTGAACTTCACAATCCAGACCAGGCTGTTCCTGTTGATTGACGATAAGGTCCAGAAGCCAGAAGCAGTTTTCATTAACAGCTACATTATTAATTCCTTCTGTGATTTTATAGCCTTCTTTATACTCATATAACGTGTCCGCAAATGTATAAATGTCATAAAGGTCATTTGCAGAGTTTTTAATTTTGTAATGCTTGTTACCAATCATGAGGTTATTGATTTTATAAGTTCTCGTTTAATTATTAATTTTAAATCCAGACATTTTTAACATGGTTATGTTAAATTTGTTTTTTATCTTTGACAAATATAGTCTAAATTTAGACCAATTTAAGAAATTATGGACAAAATTCAAACCATAAAAGAAAGAATTTTCTTTTTTCTTGAAAAAAGAGGGATTAAAAAGGAAACTTTTTATAAAGAAACAGGGATGTCACCCTCCAATTTTAAAGGAGCCGGACTAAAAAGTGACCTAGGAGTAGACAAGCTTGCAAAGATTTTACATGTTTATCCGGAACTCAAGGAAAATGAGAACTTAATATGGTTGGTAACCGGTAATGGTCAGTTGAATCAGAATTTGCATTCTAAAAAGGATCAGCAGGAGTTGAGTCTTCAGCATGAAGAGACCAATGAAAAACTGGGGGATTTGCTGGCCAGTTTATTTGCACAATATAACGCACAGGATAAGGGGATCTTATTTATCCAGAGTCAGATTTCAAGAATTGAAAAAAAATACGATGAGGCTATTCTAAAGCAGAATGCCTATTTGGAAGAAATTCTATCGCTTACGAAAACGGCTGTGAAATAGGACTAATTTCTATTGATAATGATTTTTTCTGAGCCTCCTAAAAACGTCTTGGTGGGAGAAGTTAAGATAAGATATCCGAGATCTTTTGTAAAAAGATCCAAATCTTCCATAGTTCCGATAAACCCTTCATTAATTTTCTTCTTTACCAAATAGATTTTTTTCAGATATTCTTCCTCAGAAATTATTTCATCAGCATAATCTTCCCATAACTTATCCGAAAGGGCAACAAGAATTTTCAGTCTTTCTCTATGATTATTCATTTTCTTTAATTTCATTACGTTTAAAGAGAATCTTAGAGAACCTGTCCAGTGTACTATTATTAAACTGATCGAGTAAATTTAGTTTTCTATAATAGTTATCCAATTTGAAAACCAGAAAAATAATTAATACCAGAATCAATATAATAGCTATATCAGCTATTGCTGATACCTTATTTTCATTTAAAAAAATGAATTTTATATAGGTTACCAGATGAAAGTAACCTGCTACCAAAGCCACATAATAGGTATATCTGTGAGCTCTGAATAAACCGCCTAATGCCAGCAGCAGAAAACATAATGATATGGATAGAAAATAAATAGATGAATCAAGATCTAATCTTCTTTCTCCTGCATTATTATCCAGCTGAACGTTGACATCAATAAAGTATCCTGCTATATTATTCAAAAATGGTAATATAGCAGAAATTAAAACAAATGCCGAAGCAATTATTTCAATAGTAAGTTTATTTCGGCCGATCCGGTTTTGTTGGGTCGATTGTTTCTTGATCGGTGCTGCTTGCTGCGCCTGTGTCTCCTTGCTTATTGTTGGCTTCATCTAAAATAACGGTTTTCTTCAGGGAATCATTAATGGCTCTGGCAGATTCTGATCTTTTCACTCCGAGCTCTACACTCTTATTCTGATCACCTGGCGCAGTAACTTCGTCATTTCTGTCCGAACACGCCGTCACGATCGATAATAGTAAGATTCCTGATAATAATAATCTTGCTTTCATAAATAGTATTTTTTTGACACTTAAAGATAAATATTACCTATACATCACGGTTATAAAAAATAGGGTAATAATTTTCTTTTGTTAAACAATTTATAAAATTAGGAATTTTATCTTATTATTTAGCAACTTCAAATGTAATAAATATTACACTTTTAATAGCACTTTATGATACAAAAGTGATGCAATTAATGAAAATCCCGACTACAAGGAGATTTTCACAATGACAACATAACAAAAAAACACAAAAAAGCGCCATTTTTTTTAAAATTCACATCTCAGTAGTGGTCAATGCATATTTAGCTTCAACATTTCAATGATATCCTCATATTCCTTCTATTTAACTGAAGAACTGATCACTTATTTCTTTAAAAAGGTCTCTCTTATAAACGTTGTGATCATCTCTACCTCGCATCGGCTATAATTTTTTTGAAAAACAATCATCCTATTTAAAAATTTATTATCTTCGTTTTTTATTATATGTATGAACATACTTTCTCAGAATTTCACGATCGACCATAGCAGCAAACTGCCCCTCCACGTACAGGTAGAGGAACTTTTCCGTAAACTTATCAAAATGGAAGTTTATAAAAAAGGCGCTTTACTGCCCAAAGAAGTTGATCTCGCCAACTTGTGGGGGGTCTCCCGGAACACAATCCGCCAGGCGACCAACAAGCTGGAGCACGAAGGACTGATTATCCGTAAAAAAGGAATCGGAACCCGTGTTGCGGAAAAGAAAAGTCTCGTGACGGGCCTGGATCACTGGTACAGCTTCACCAGGGAAATGCAGGAAAAAGGAATCCACGTGGTCAATCAGCTTTTGAAGACCGGCACAGAACAGCCCACGGAAGAGATTTGCCATTTCTTTAACTGTCCTCCGGATAAAAAAATCTTCAAGCTATCTAAATTAAAAGGAGAAGACTCGGGAGACCCTATTGTTTATTTTGAAAGTTATTTTCACCCGAGAATTGATATTGATAAAAATGATGATTTCAATATGCCCCTGTACAGTATGCTGCAAGAGAAACATGGAATCATCGTGCACCGTTCCCGGGAAAACATAAGCGCTTGCCAGGCTGGCAGTGTTATCGGAAAAAAGCTAAAAGTATCTGCTTCTTTTCCTGTACTGAAACGTGAACGTTTTGTATATGATATTAACGGAAAGCCTGTCGAGTATAATATTGGCTATTACCGTTCGGACAAATTTACCTATACCATTGATATCAGTAAGTCTCCGGACCACTGATGTTATTTTTTTATTTCATATTATGTTCAAACATTCTAACATATAAACAAAAAAAATAAAACCCATGTATAACAGGTATTTCCTTCTGCTGATCCTCTTCGTAATGACCGGCAAACTATATGCTCAGAAACAGGTTCCCTATTTTGGAAACATACAGGCGATCAATGGATATGCCCGCGAGATAAGCGGTGAGAATATTGATTATTTTTCTGCATTTCCTGAACATGCTACGCGTGCTCTGCTCACGCGCACTACGGACGGCACTAAAACCATTGAATGGGAAACAGCTCCTGTCCCGCAAAAAAACACGGGTCCCTATGTATATTTTAACTGGCTGGCCTCCCACTCATCCGGAACCAGTGGAGGGATGAGAAGTTTTGACTTGTATATTAATGATCAGAAAACAGTAACACTAACCACCTCCCCGGCCAACCAGCGTCCGAACTGGGTTTTCAAAGCGGCAGACAGTACTGCTTTTGTATTTCAGCAAACAAAGACAGATGGATTAAAAGATTCCTATGGAATTGCTTATCTGCGAGTTCCGGCAAACAAGGTAACACCGGGTAAACCTCTTCGCTTAAAAATTGTGGGGCATGCACAAAACAGCAGAGACTGGATGATGACCTACAAATTTACATTCCAGGAAAAAATAGATGCTCAATCAACTCCTTTTCTCTTGAATGACGGTAAACGTCTTTTGACTTTGACCACCCTGCATTTCGGACCGGAGCAAAAAATAACAGCAAAAGTAGATCATAAGGATACTTTCCTTTTCACCATGCCGGACGGCATCAAAACTTTTGATATTCCGGTTTCACTTTCGCCCGAAGGAGGCAGCGTGGAGCTTGTGGTGACCGCCGGAAAAGAAGAGCTTCTCAGGAAAACCATTCAGGCTAAGGCAATCGTTCCCCGTACCCTGTATTTCATCCATCACTCTCATACCGATGTTGGATATTCACATTTGCAGGCAGAGGTAGAAAAAATTCATACAAAGAATATTTATGATGCCCTTGCCATGATTGAGAAAACAAAAGATCTTCCTGAAGAAGCCCGTTTCAAGTATAATGTGGAAGCACTGTGGGATGTGGAAAACTTTATGAAAAATGCTACTGCTGCTGATAAGATGTCTTTTGTAAAGGCAGTAAACGGAGGAGGAATAGGTCTTTCTGCAATGTATGGTAATATATTAACGGGGCTCAGCCAGCCGGAAGAACTGTTTCATTACACAGATTATGCACAGAAGCTTAAAAAAGAATTGGGTCTGAGTATCAACAGTGCCATGATGTCTGATGTTCCGGGGTTTGCATGGTCCCTGGTTCCGGCTCTGGCCTCATCAGGCGTAAAATATTTTTCAAGTGGTCCCAACTACCTCGGAAAAACCAATCCTTATCTCGGTGACCGTGTTGGAAACTTCGTTAAGAACTGGGGTGATAAACCCGTCTGGTGGCAATCCCCGTCAGGAAAAGAAAAAATATTATTCTGGACTGCCGGAAGGGGCTACTCATCATGGCATGGTGTACACCCCGGAGATGTATTTATAAATGGCCAGAAAAAAATTGCAGAATACCTGGAAGACCTTACCAGCAGCAATTACCCCTACGATATGGTACAATGGCGATACAATATTGTTGCTGATAACGGGCCCATAGATCCAACCATATCGCGATTTGTAGATGAATGGAATAAAAAATATGAATCTCCCAAAATCGTCCTCAGCACGAATGAAAAGATGTTCGAGGTATTTGAAAAAAAATACGGAGATCAGATTCCTGTCGTGAAAGGAGATATCAGTCCTCACTGGGAAGATGGAGCGATGTCCACAGCCAGGGAGGAGGGAGTAAACAGAAACAGCAGTTTGAAATTACAGCAGCTCACTACGCTGTATGCTATGCTGAAACCTGTTCAATATAACCCTCAGCTTTTTTACGAAGCCTGGAGAAACGTTATTTTATTCCACGAGCATACCTGGGGCGCATTCAACAGTATCACCGCACCGGATCTTCCTTTTGTAGCAGATCAGTGGAAAGTAAAAAAACAATTCTCTTCAGATGGCAGCTCAATGGCAGCAGAGCTGGAGGAAAAGCTTCTGCAGCCCCTTAAAGATCCTGCATCGAAAACAATAGCGGTCTTCAATACCTCATCATGGGCGAGAGATGGTATTGTGTCTGTCTCAGGAACCACACAGGGAAATGCAATACAGGACGCTGCCGGTCAAAAACTCCCTCTTCAAAAACTACAGAACGGAACCGTTGTCTTTATTGGTAAAAATATTCCGGCACTGGGGGTGGCGACCTATACCCTGGTTAAAAATAAAAGATCATTCCCATCCCCGTTTTCCATTACAGACAACAGTATTACGAATGGCAAGATTACCGTTGCCTGGGATAAAAAAACAGGCAGTATCACGCATTTTACAGATAAAACAACAACCAATTATGCAGGAAGTTTTAATAATCAGGGATTAAATTCGTACTGGTATGTTCCAGGATCCGATCCCAAAGAAGCAGTGTCCAGCAATGGTGTACAGGTAAAAATACTTGAAGACGGACCTGTACTGGCAAAAATTTCATTAACCTCTGAAGCTCCGGGGACAAAAAAATTAGAAAGAATTATTACCCTTACTGCCGGCAGTGATGAAGTCGCTCTGGAAAATATTGTGGATAAAAAACCGGTCCGTACAAAAGAAGCCGTTCATTTCGGTTTTCCTTTTAACAGCAATTTTAAAAACATTATGGTAGATGCAGGCTATGGCCATATGAAATACCTTAAGGATCAGCTTCCGGGTTCCAATATGGATTACTGGTACAGCCGCCGTTGGGTAGATGCGTCTTCAGAACAAAAAGGAATGCAGTGGATGATGCTGGAGACTCCGCTGATTGAGGCAGCAGAAATGATTGATGAAAGAATGACCATTGATAACAGCCATAAAAGATGGAAAGATAAGGGAACTCCTGGTACCACTCACTGGTTTAGCTACGCTATGAACAATTACTGGCACACCAACTATAAGGCAGATCAGGAAGGACCTGTGCATTATCACTATGTTCTCCGGCCGCATGGCGGGTTTAATTCCGTAGAAAACGAAAAATCAGCGGCGGCATTTACACAGCCTCTTATTGCTATTCCCGCTAAAGAAAAGCTAACCAATACAGGAAGTCTTTTCCATATGGATAATAAAAAAATTGTGGTGACCAGCGTTACTCCACAGGAAGATCAAAGTTTCCTGATCCGGCTCTATAATCCGGATGACAATGAACAAACCTTTTCTTTTGTATGGGAAAAGCTGAATCCTGCAAAGGTTACTATTCTGAAAACCGGTACAACCATGTCACCAAACGAAAAGTTTAGTTTATCCGCGATGGACGTTATAGAAATCAAACTAATTCCCTAAAAAAGAAAGCTTTAGACCTCAACCTCATAGGTTTTTGAAACCGATAAGGTTTGAATACCAGCACTTACTATTTATCAATATTCAAATAAGATCATACCATGTCAAAACCAGTAATTGCCATAGATATGGGCGGAACAAAGATTAAAGCAGGTATTGTTCAGCAAGGTATCATACACTCTTCCCTATCCATTGATGCGGATTCCGGCAACGGGCTCAGACAAAGGCTACCTCACCTGCAGGAAGCCATAGAAAGTCTGCTGAATCAGGAAGGCCTTTCCACCGCTGAAATTGCAGGTCTTGGAATTGCCTCTCCAGGCATTGTTGACAGTATTCAGAAAAAAATACTTTCCATTGATAAGAAATTTGGGGATGCTCCCGGTATTGATCTGGAAGAATGGTGCCTGAAGACCTTCAATATACCCTTCTGCATAGAAAATGATGCCCGTTCTTCCCTATGGGGAGAATGGAAATATGGCAAAGCCAAAAATTATGATAATGCAGCGATTATTACACTTGGAACCGGTGTTGGGAGTGCTGCCATCATCGGAGGAAAGCTATTGAAAGGAAAACATTTTACTGCGGGTATATTAGGGGGACATTCTGTGATCAACTACAATGGCAGGATCTGTAATTGCGGCAACAAAGGCTGTGTAGAAACAGAAGCTTCTACCTGGAACGTTGAGACCATTGCAAAATCGGATATCAATTTTGCAGAAAGCCCTCTGACTCATGCGCCTGTAATTGATTATGAATTAGTCTTCAGACTGGCTGCAGAAGGAGATCAGGTGGCTCTGCGAATTCGTGAGCAGAGTGTAAAGGCCTGGTCCGCCTGTGCCATCAACCTTATCCATGCTTATGATCCCGAAATTTTACTGTTTACCGGAGGAATTATGGCCAGCAGCACTCAAATCATTCCTTTTATCAGACAACACATAGAAAAACACGCCTGGACCCCTTGGGGAACAGTACATATTGAAGAAGGTGTATTTCCCGGCACAGCCGCCTTACTCGGAATCGCCCATCTTACAGAACACTCATAATAAGAAACGAATGAAATCAAATTTTAATAAGTATCCTGTCGTAAACGTTCAAGGTTCTACCTGTACCGTTGATTGGAAAAATATCGCAGAGCAGCTTACCCGTGAAGCCCCCCAAACCATAGCAATTGAATGCTATCCAGGGGTTTTTTTGGAAGAGATTATTACTTCTGCAAAGCTGCTGAATCCTGAACTGATTATCAATACTACAGAAGCAATGAAAACTGAGGATGAAATTGCTGCGATGGTTCAAAAATATGTTACTGATGATCCGGTATTTGGCTATATCTCACCGCTTGAACTTGAAGATTATTTTGATCAGACAAAAATAGCAGCACTTCAGAATATGATAGGAGATCTTAATGGGCGTGCAGTGGTAGTGGGTCCCGGGGCTACTCTTCTTTGCCGCCAGCCTGATCTTTCTGTGTACGCAGATATGCCCAGATGGGAAATACAAATGCGGTACCGTAAAAATACAGCCTGTAACCTGGGAAAAACAAACTACACCGATTCTTTTGCCTATCAATATAAACATGCTTATTTTGTAGACTGGCGCGTTTGTGACCGCTACAAAAAACGAATTTTTGCGGCCTGTCATTTTGTATTGGACACAACCATTCCTCTTCAACCTAAAATGATACGTACTGATGTTTTGTTGGAAGCTTTTGCTAAAACAGTGCAGCAGCCTTTCCGGGTAGTTCCTTTTTTTGATCCGGGTCCTTGGGGTGGGCAATGGCTGAAGGAAGTCTGTGATCTGGACAGAAGCCAGCCTAATTACGCCTGGGGATTTGACTGTGTTCCTGAAGAGAACAGCCTCTTATTTGGCTTTGGAGATGATATTATGGAGGTCCCTTCTATTAACCTTGTATTTTTCCAGCCGGAAGCCCTGCTTGGAAAACAGGTATATGAAGGATTCGGGGATGAATTTCCGATCCGTTTTGATTTTCTGGATACCATGGAGGGCGGTAATCTGAGCTTACAGGTACATCCGCTGAAAGAATATATCAAAGAAAAATTCGGAATGTCCTACACTCAGGATGAAAGTTATTATATGCTGGATGCCAAGGAAGATGCTTTTGTTTATCTTGGCCTGAAAGAAAATACAGATCCGGAACACATGATGAATGATCTTGTCATGGCACAAAAGGAGCATATCCCTTTTGATGCGGAGCAATATGTACAAAAGTGGCCGGTCCGCAAGCATGATCATGTATCTATTCCGGCAGGTACCGTTCACTGTTCAGGAGCTGATTCTGTAGTACTTGAAATCAGCGCCACCCCGTATATTTTCACATTCAAGCTTTGGGATTGGGGAAGAATGGGGCTGGATGGTAAACCGAGACCGATCTCTCTGGAACATGGTCAAAATGTTATTCAGTGGGACCGTACAACTTCATGGACCGAAAAAAACATCCTGAATCTTACAGAACCTATTGCTGAAGGAGACGGCTGGCGAGAGGAACGGACAGGATTGGATGCCCTTTCGTTCATAGAAACCCGAAGACATTGGTTTACAAAAAAGGTGGTTCACCATACAGAAGGTGTCGTGAATGTTGTGAATCTCGTGGAGGGTCGTGAAGTGATTGTAGAAAGCCCGGATCATGATTTTGAACCGTATATCATCCATTATGCAGAAACGTTTATTGTTCCCGCTCATATCGGGACCTATACGATTACTCCTTACGGAGAAAGTGCCGGAAAAGAATGCGCAACCATCAAAGCCAGCATTCGCACAGAGATGATTACCCATAAAGTTTTAAATTAAAGCCTATGTCGTCAACTTCTTATTCCACTCTAATTTATAAATCTACCCTTGTAGCCTCTGTAGGCGGGTTGTTATTTGGTTATGATACCGCAGTAATTTCCGGAGCAATCGGATTTATGAAGGTTTATTATCAGCTTTCTGATGTAATGACGGGTTGGGTGGCTTCGTGTGCCCTTCTTGGGTGCATTGTAGGGGCGATGTATTCCGGCAAGCTTAGTGATCGTGTGGGCCGGAAAAAGGTATTGATGCTTTCTGCTTTTTTGTTTGTCATTTCATCAGCGGGTACAGCTATCGCACCGGATCTTTGGTTTTTTGTCTTATTCCGCATTATCGGAGGAATGGGAATCGGGATTGCCTCGATGCTCTCTCCGATGTATATTTCAGAAATGGCTCCTGCCAGAATAAGAGGACGTTTAATTTCAATTTTTCAATTGGGTATTGTCAGCGGAATTCTGGTTATTTATTTCGTCAATGCCTATATTGCCGGAATTCATAATGAAAACTGGAATATTACTACCGGATGGCGGTGGATGTTTGGATCAGGAGTTATTCCTTCTGTTATTTTTATCCTTTTGCTTCTCACAGTTCCTGAAAGTCCACGCTGGCTGGCATCCCGGAAGAGGAATTCAGAAGCGCTGGCCATTCTGACTAAAATTAATGGTACTGAACGCGCTCTGCAGGAATTGAAATCTATTGATGGCTCTTTACAGGATAAAACACCATTTTCTTTTTCTGATCTCAAGACTCTACAACTCAAACGGGCATTGATTACCGGTATTTTACTGGCTGTTCTTTCCCAGATTACAGGAATAAATGCCATTATGTATTATGCTCCGGAAATTTTTAAATCTACCGGTGTTGGCTCAGATTCTGCTTTTATGCAAACGATTCTGGTGGGTATTATCAATGTCATTTTTACGCTGGTAGCTATCAAATATGTAGATCATTGGGGACGCAAAAAGCTATTATTGCTTGGTACCACCGGTATGGCCATCTGTTTATTTGTTACCGGTCTTGTTTTTTACCAACAGCAGCAAGGATACCTGCTGCTTATCGCTATATTAGGCTATATTGCTTGCTTTGCAATGTCCCTGGGACCACTAACATTCGTCGTGATTGCTGAAATATTCCCAACCAAATCCCGGGCTATGGCCATGTCTGTGGCTACATTTTTTCTGTGGCTGGCGGTATTTGCAGTTTCCCAGACTTTCCCCGTGATGGTCGGATCTTTAGGGAATGCATATACATTCTGGATCTATATGATTATTGCAGTATTCACCTTTATTTTTATCTGGAAAATGATTCCTGAAACCAAGGGGAAAACATTGGAGGAGATAGAAAAAGAATGGACGGATTAAGTTTAGAATTAAAAAATTTTGGAGAACATACTAAGGTTGGGCTAAAGCCAATTGCCTGAGGTGTAATAAGAGAGCGGACTAAAGTCCGCTCCTATTGATATTTTTATTACTTCTTTTTTTTCTCATCGTGATAAAGCTTTAATACTTATTGCAAATCCTCCACCTGAAGCTACTTTTATTTTAAGCTTTTCTTTAGCTGTTATTTTCTGTTTTGAAATCTCATAGCTTTTTGGGTTGTGATTCCAGCTGGCATTTTTACCGTCTTTATAGATCGTGGCTTCAAATTTTTGCCCTTTAGGAAGGAATGATAAGTCTACGGTAGCTTCTCTCGGGTTTTCGTCGGTGATACTTCCCACAAACCATTCGTTTTTATTTTTGGCCTTTCTGGCAATGGTAATATAATCTCCCGGCTCTGCTTCAAGGACGTAAGACGAGTCCCAATCTACAGCAACATCTTTGATAAACTGGAAGGCATCAGGGTATTTTTTGTAGTTTTCGATCAGGTCGGCAGCCATTTGAAGCGGGCTGTACATCGTGATGTAAAGAGCCAGCTGCTTGGTAAGTGTAGTGCTTAGTTTCGCCTTATTGTTCCCATATACAGAAAGATCACCTTCAAATATTCCGGGTGTATAGTCCATAGGCCCCCCGATTAATCGCGTGAATGGGAGAATGGTCGTATGATCCGGCCTGTTTCCGTTAAAGGATTCGAATTCTGTTCCTCTGGCAGATTCCTGCGCGATCCAGTTGGGGTAGGTCCTGTGCAACCCTGTAGGCCGTACGGCCTCATGTGAATTTACCATGATTTGATATTGGGCTGCTGTTTCAGTAACATATCTGTAGTGATTCACCATCCACTGTCCGTCATGATATTCACTTCTTGGTATAATAGGCCCTACATATCCTGTCTTTACGGCATCATATCCATTATCTTTCATAAACCTGAAAGCTTCTTTCAACTGTCGTTCATAATCCACCACTGAAGAAGTGCTTTCATGGTGCATAATAATTTTTACATTTTTGCTTTTTGCATAAGCTTGTAGCTCTTTGACATCAAAATCCGGATAGGCCTTGGTAAAGCTGTAAATATGTTCTTTCCTGTAGGCCTGGTTATCTTCCCAGCCCTCGTTCCATCCTTCAACCAAAACGGCATCAAATCCGTTGGCTGATGCAAAGTCTATGTATTCTTTGACATGTTTGGTATTGGCACCATGTCTTCCGTTTGGCTTTAGCGTTTTAAAATCGGTTTTCCCTATTCTGATGTCCTGATTGTCAGAATATGCCCACGTGGAACCGCCACCTGTGAAATACTCCCACCAGACCCCCACATATTTTGTAGGTTTTATCCATGACGGATCTTTAATGGTATTCGGTTCATTAAGGTTCACAATAAGATTGGAAGATAATATATCTCTTGCATCATCACTGATGATCATTGTACGCCATGGGCTTACCGAACCGGTTTGAACGAAACCTCTGTCATCGTTTTTATCGGGAGTAAGATTAGAAGCAAGAATAAAATTTTTATCATCAAGGTTAAGCGTCATGGCCGGAAAGTTAACCAGAGCTGCTTCGTGGATATTGATATAAACTCCGTCCTGGGATTTCAGCATCAATGGGGTTTGTACAGCTACGCTTTTGCTTGGGGCTTTAGCCGCCAGCGGTTCTTTTCTGACTTCATCAATTAACACCGGAACCTGTGAGAGTGCGGACGTGGTTACCGGAAATTCATTGGTGTCATAATCTGCCGGGATCCAAAATGCCTTATAATCTTTTGCCAGATTAAAAGAAGTAAGTTCGCTGTTGATGGTGAAATGTCTCAGCTCTGGCTGAACAGGAAATTCATAACGGAATCCCAGACCGTCATCAAAAAGTCTGAACCTGATATCCAGTTTCCAACCTGTTTTATCCTGTACCAGATGAACCAGCATCTCTTTGTAATGATCGACGACCTCCTTATTTGGCCCCCATACAGTTTTCCAGGTAGTATTTTCAGAAGTATAGGTGACATTTTCCACTTTAAATCCGGAGAAATAAGAAGTAGAAGGCTTTAAGATAAATCCCAGTTTGCTCTCTTTCAGTATGTCCTTTCCTTTGTATTGCACCGAATAATAGGGGCTTCCTTCCTCTTTGAGGGTAAAGTTAAGCTGCAGTTTACCATTGGGAGACCCAAAGGATTGCGCATGGATACCTACTCCGCATACAACAGAGATACAAACTAATAGTATATTTTTTATCATAATATTCAGCTACTTTATTTATAAAAAAAGAAATTCAGTCCGTCATAGAAAATGATGGCTGAAGCTATACATTCAGGACTCATAAAAGGACAACCCTATAGAAAGTTGTCTGGAGATACTGAAACCGGCAAACGGTAATGGATCATTGATTGTCACATGACATTCCTTCCCCTCAGCTCTGTTGAAGGGAAGAAATGAATGTGTTATTTGTAATTATCTTCCAAAGTCATCCTGTACCCGGACGATATCATCCTCATCCGAAGGGTTGGAAGCATCAGTATGCTGCCAGATTTCAGCGACAATTCCCCAACCATCCAATCCGATCAAACGGTGTCTTTCTCCCTGCTGAAGCTTTACCTGATCTGTGGGATTGTACTCTGCGATCTCCCCTTCTTCGTCTGTAACGCTTCTCTTGATACCTACTGTTCCTTCCACTACCTGCCAGATTTCGGCTCTCCGGTGGTGATACTGCCAGCTCAATCTTGCCTGTGGAGCAACAATAAGAATCTTAGGGCTTAATTTCCCTCCTATTCTTAAGTTTTCCACATCAATCCCGTCAAAATACTGGTTGGCAAAATCCTGTGCCTGAGTTTCATCAATCACAAAAAACCCCCCCCATGGTCTGGTATCATCTTTTGCTGCAATAGTAAACCCCTGTGTTCCCAGCATCTCTTCTACTCTTTCGAATATTTCTTTCTTTTCTGTACTCATACAGTTTGTATTTCTAAGTTTTAAATTATTTTAATTGCTCTTTTGACATGGAATACGGAAAATCTTTTTCCTGCGAACCTCTTTCTTTGTTTGGCTTGCTATCCATCTTAAAATCCAGAACCGCTCCCTTCATCAGTTCCTGGTGACTCACCCAGTTTTTAGTGTAAGGCTGCCGGTTGACGTTCAATGATTTTACATATAGATTTTCTGCATTATTTTCCGGCGCTTTTATTTCAATTTTCTTACCGTTTTCAAGATGAATGGTAGCTTCTTTGAATAATGGTGCGCCCAATACATACTGATCGGTTGCCGGCGTCACCGGATAGAATCCTAACGCTGAAAAAATATACCATGCCGATGTCTGACCGTTATCTTCATCACCACAATAGCCATCTGGTGTTGCCTGATAAAGCTTATTCATCACCTGTCTTACCCAATACTGTGTTTTATAAGGTGACCCTGCATAATTGTATAAATAAATCATATGCTGAATAGGTTGATTACCATGAGCATACTGGCCCATATTCATAATCTGCATTTCCCTGATCTCGTGGATTACGCTGCCGTAGTAGCTGTCATCAAAAACAGGAGGTAGTGAGAATACCTCATCAAGTTTGGCTTCAAATTTCTTTTTACCACCCATCAATGTTGCTAATCCATCAATATCCTGAAAAACAGACCATGTATAATGCCAGCTGTTTCCTTCTGTAAAAGCATCACCCCATTTAAAGGGATTGAAAGGCTTCTGAAAATTTCCATCTTTATTTTTACCACGCATCAACCCCGTTTCTTTATCGAACAGGTTTTTGTAATTATAGGCTCTTTTTTTGTAAATATTGATTTCCGAAGCCGGTTTTCCTAAAGCTTTACCTAATTGGTAAATAGAAAAGTCATCATAGGCATATTCCAGGGTGCGGGCCGCATTTTCATTTATTTTCACATCGTAAGGGACATATCCTAGCGTATTATAATACTGTACACCAGCACGTCCAACCGCTTCAATTGGCCCTTCATTATTGGCACCATGTTTTACCGCCTGCCATAAAGTTTCTACATCGTATCCGCGAAGCCCTTTGATATAAGCATCCGCCACTACGGAAGCAGAATTGTTTCCAATCATAATATCCGAATATCCGGGGCTGCTCCATTCCGGTAAGAAACCTCCTTCTTTATAAGCGTTGGCCAATCCTTCCTGCATCTCTACATTAATCGCAGGATATACCAGGTTCAGGAACGGGTATAAGGCCCTGAAAGTATCCCAGAACCCGGTCCCTGCAAACATTTTACCGTCTTCAATATTCCCGTTATAAGGACTCCAGTGCTTTATTTTATTGTGAGCATCTATCTCATATAATTTCTGTGGAAAGAATAATGTTCTGTATAAAGAAGAATAGAAGGTTCTCATCTGCTGGTCGCTTCCTCCCTTCACCTCGATTTTTCCCAGGGTTTTATTCCATATATTTTTAGCATCGGTCTTTACCTGATCAAAGTTTCTATTGCCAATTTCCCGTTTAAGATTCAGCTCTGCCTGTTCAAAACTGATGAATGAAGAGGCTACTTTTGCGTATACGGCTTCTTTATTTTTCAGCTTAAAACCGACTACGGCACCGGCATGATCGCTGGTAACTTCCAGCGGTCCATTGATCAGCTGATTGTCTTTCCAGGTTCTTGTCAGTTCAAAATCTTTATCAAACTGAATGACAAAATAGTTTTTAAAGTTTTTATATTTCCCGGTCGAATATCGGGTGGTATAGCCCAGAATTTTTCTTTCTCCAGGCAAAACCTTGATGTAGGATCCTTTGTTTAAGGCATCAATTACTATATAGGCACTGTCTGTTTTAGGAAAATCAAATTTAAAAAAAGAGGCTCTTTCCGTAGGAGTAAACTCAGTGGTTACGTTGATATCTGCAAGATAAACACTATAAAAATAAGGGGTTGATACCTCAGCTTTATGGCTGAACCAGCTTGCCCGGTCGTCTTCTTTAAATTTTAATTGACCTACTCCCGGCATGATTGCAAATGCTCCGTAATCATTCATCCAGGGAGAGGGCTGATGGGTCTGCTTAAATCCTTTGATCTTATCTGCATCGTAAGTATACGCCCATCCGTCACCCATCTTACCGGTCTGCGGAGTCCAGATATTCATACCCCATGGAAGCCCGACTGCCGGATAGGTATTTCCATTGGATAAAGAAGGCTTAGACTGTGTGCCCATCAGTGGATTGACATAATCTACCAATGATGTACTCTGGCCAAAGGCGCACGCCTGTACCAAAATAGAAAAAGTAAAAAATAGAGACTTCATTGTTTTCGTTTCGTTCTTTTTAAATTATACAAACTTTTTTAAAGCGTAACTGGCAGCTCCCAAAATGGCAGCATCTTCAAAAATTGCAGAGATTCTAACTGGCAAGTTAATATTATTCTTTTTTAAATTCTGATTAAATCTTTTTTCAAAGTGAGGATAAGCTTTGGCAATATTACCTCCGATAACAAGAACTTCCGGTTCATAATTTTTCACATACTGTATAACGAAACCGGCAAAGGAATCGGCATACTCATCAAAAACTTTGGTCTGTATTTCTTTAGGTTTATCCAGCAGCTCTTTGGTTCCTGAGATCTGCTCACCTGTAAGCTCTTTATAATATTTCACAAACCAGCGTGTTGCCAGATAGTCTTCGCAGATAGAATCTTTGAAGGGAGCATCCCATAAATCTTCATCGGTTGCTAGTTCTCCATTGTAAAAGGTCGTTCCAAGCCCTGTTCCTAAAGTGACTCCAAAAATTTTGGTAAACTCCTGTACACAGCCGCCGAAAACCTCACCTTCCATAAAGGCCGCTGCATCATTCACAAAGTAAATCTGCTCTTTGGAAACGGATAGCCTCTCCGCCAATTCATCCTTTATATTGATATTATAAAGGTCAATGAATTTCCCTTGCTTCATGAGAGCAATTCCGTTATGATAATCGAAAGGTCCCGGCATTGCGATTCCTACCAAAAGGTCTTCTTTAGCCAACCCTTCAGACGCCTTACGAATCGCAGAAACCCATGCCGAAAAGATGTTTTCCCGGGTATCAAAAGAATCTACATGTTCCCGTACATAGGTTGAAGAAATAATTTCACGCTTTTCAGGATCCACCTGAGCCAGTGTAATATGTGAGCCTCCGATATCTATTCCTAGTATATTCTGCATTCTTTAACTTGTTTTTACTTTAAACAGGTAACAGACAGGAGGATATAAATACCCTGCCTGTCTGTTTTAATCTTTTATGACTGTATGATCAGAAGTTTTACTTCACGATAATTTTACCGGAAGACACTACTTCGTTATTTTTTGATATTATTTTATAAAGATAAGTACCCGCTGTTAAATCCTGGGTATTCAATATATTATTATTTGCGTTGATCTTCTGTTTTTTGGATAATTTTCCTGAAACATCAAACAGCGAAATCTCAACGGCAGCATCATTCGTAATTCTAAAATGAATATCACTACCTCTCTTTACCGGATTCGGATAAACAGCAGCCTCTTCGGATCTTTCAATTCCATTTGCTGTTTTTACAGATAAGTTCGCGGGACATCCTACATCTGTTTTCCAGTTGGTATCGGACATGCTGATCAACGTCGCAAAATGAGTATTAGCTGTGGCATCCAAGGCTCCGGCACCGCTTCCTTCATCCATTTTCCAGTTGGCCTCAAGATTGGTAGATCCAGCTGCTACACTGCATCTGTTATCCATGATCTCCTGAGCGGTCAATGCTTTCTTCCAGACTCTGAATTCATCCAGGAAGCCGTTGAGAGTACGCGAGTTGTCATAGTTTCTTGCCATATACAGAATTCCGTTGGCAGTGAAATTACCTGTAGCAGCAGTACTTGCATCAAGGTTACCATTAATATACAGTTTCATATTGGCCCCGTCGTAGGTAGCTGCAACGTGATACCATGTATTTGGATTAAGTCCTGTGTTTCCGTTCAGCTTTACCTGGGATGAGCCAAAGCTCAGGGTAAACTGTAATTTATTATTGGCCAATCCTCCATCACCCAACCTTAGGATTGCCGAATTACTATCACCAACTTCAATTCCGATAATTGAGGAAATATTAGGGAAGGCTGTTTTGAAGGCATTTACTTTTACCCAACCTTCAAACGTAAGGGCATTCCCATTGAGATTAAACTGCCCCGCATTAAGATACTGAGTGCTTCCGTTAAAAGAAAGAGATCTTGCTCCGGGACTCACAACAGGGGCAAAACCACTGTTGAATGCGGATTCTCCGGAATAGGTACTGTTTGTTGATCCGTTACATACTCCCTGTACTTTCCAGACATAATTGGTATTGTGAGTAAGGTTTTGTAAAGTGTAGGTATTGGATGTAATATTAGGAACGTCGGTCCAGGTAGAAGCCGCAGTAGTTTTATACTGCAGGTTATAGGATGCTGCGCTTCCAGACCAGGATACCTTTGCTGTATTTCCAAGGAAGTTTCCGGCAGTAAGACCTGAAGGAGTTGCACATCCGTTTCCTGAATTAAATCTAGGAGCGAAAAGATAAGTACTGGTTAACGTTGAAGAACAGTTGGACTGTATTCTCCAGTCGTAATCTGTATTTAAAGTCAGGTTATTGATGACGATACTGTTTCCTGAGTAGTTGCTGGCAGCGTTGATCCAAGTTGCTGATCCGGCCGGTTTATAATCAATTGTATAAGTTTGGGAAGCGCCTGACGCCCAGTTTAGTTTAGCTGAAGTCCCGGTAAGGTCGCTGACATCAAGACCTAATGGCGGATCACAGGTTTGCCCCTGCGTCCATGAATACAACTGACCTGTAAGCTGTGTATTTTCATTATACAGGATATTGGATCCTGTACTCAGGTAGCTGGCATTATTCGCACCATTGAGATCATACCACATAAAGACACCATAGGCATCGTTTTTCGAATTGGTTGCCAGGGTGGATAGTGTGGAAGTGCTTGTATTATTGATCCAGGTTGCGGCAGCGGAAAGCTTGGTTTTATTTAGCGGCGGTACATTGGGAGCATTGTATGTTCCATACATTGCATTCCAGCTATAATTAATGTAATTTCCTGCCTGGTCACCGTTATAACTCTGTCTCGAAGTCGCAGGACCATAGTAATAAAAGGTAATCAGCTTGTCCGGCATTGCTGCTTTAAGCTCCTGTAAAAGCATTACGAAAGAGCTGTTATTGGGCTGTCCTGTTCCGTTATTTCCGTATCCTGCATACTCATCATCCAAGTCTACCCCATCCAAACCGTAGGTATAAACAGTATGGGCAACCTGCAATGCAAAATCTTTGGCCGCTTCACGGTTCGGAAAATTAGAAATTCCTGCTCCCTGGTGGTTACCCAGAATATCCAGCAGGACTTTCATTCCTTTTTGCTGTAATGGTCTTACATAGGTGTTCACATCGTTCAATACCTTGGTAACATTATTATTGCTGGAAAGGTATGCCCTGCTTTTAGAAACATCATAATTGATGTTGGCTGCAAAGATAATAGCAATATCAAAAAGCTGTTTGTTACTGTTCTGGAGGGTATAAGACCCCGCATTCAGCATGTTGTTGTTGTTCACCTCTACGTAGCATACTCCTACGGGGTCAAGCTGTTGTGCCTTGAGCAGGGAGCCTGACTGCAGCGCGAGCGCCATCAGTGTAATAAAAAAGGATTTTTTTTTCATGGTATAATTATTTTGATGTTTTGATGTTAAAATTTTATATAGCTATCCCCTGATATCATTCCTGTGCAGAAAAATACCTGATGTAAGGGACCATATAAAACCGGCGATTATGTCAGAAGATCAGGGTTCTCGTTAAAGGTTTTCCATAAGAGCTCACCAAATAAGGTATTGGCCCAGGCAAACCATTCTCTGGTAAACTTTTTATCATTGTCCTTATGGAAAGATTCATGCATAAATCCTGTACCTCCATGCGTTTTCTGTAAGGTGTTGATACACCATTTGATCTCACTCTTATCTTTGGATGTAAGTGCCTTCATAATGATGCTCATCGGCCAGATCATATCCAATCCAATGTGTGGTCCTCCAATGCCTTCTGCCAACTTACCTTTGAAAAAGAACGGATTATTTTCTGACCATACAAATTTTCTGGTATTGGCATATACAGGATCATCTGCCTTTACTGCATCCAGGTATGGAAGGCCTAATAAACTTGGGCAGTTTGCATCATCCATCAGATTATAACTTCCAAAGCCATTAACTTCAAAAGCATATATTTTTCCATATTGAGGATGATTGTAAATTCCGTATTCTTTAATGGCTGCATCTACCTCATCGGCAAGACCGGTAAGCTCCTGAGCCAACGTTTTTTCATTTTTGATCTGGGAAACCATTTCTGCCGCCTGTCGTAAACTGACTACTGCGAATAAATTAGACGGGATTAAAAATCCATAAATAGTGGCATCATCACTTGGGCGGAACATAGAGCTGATCAGACCTACAGGTTTTGTAGGATATCCGTACCCACCCATAGGAACTCCATCTGTGGCCCATGCTGTTGTACGTTCGAATTTGTAAGGTCCTAAATCTTTTTTCCGCTGCTGTTCTTTAAAGGTCTGCAGAGTAAGCTTAATGCCCTGCAGCCAGTTCGCATCAAACGGTTTTGTATCTCCGGTTACTTTCCAGAAATGATAAGCCAGACGTATGGGATAGCACAGCGAGTCTATTTCCCATTTTCTTTCATGGGTACCGGGCTTCATATCGGTGTGATCATATTCTTTCCACTTGCTTATTTTTTTATCATCGTTGTAGAAAGCGTTGGCATATGGATCTTTCAGGATGAATGTGGTTTGCTTATGAATAACTCCCGAGATCAGCTTATGAAGTTTTTCATCTTTTTTGGAGAATTGAAGATAAGGAAATACCTGCGCAGAGCTGTCGCGGAGCCACATTGCATCAATATCTCCCGTAATTACGTAAGTATCAGGATTACCGTTATTTTCACTATAAAAAACCGTAGTATCCAATGTATTGGGAAAGCAGTTTTCAAACAGCCAGGACAGTTCTTTGTTTTTAACTTTCTTTTTAAAAGCGGCGATAGCACTTTCTACAGATTCACTGGTAAAATGTCTTTTATCTTTTGGAACACGGACAACAGGAAAATCGTCTATGATCAGGTTTTTTGCAAAAACATTCTGGGTAAACAGCAATCCGGCACCGGCCAATGCGCTTGTTTTAATAAAATTTCTCCTTTCCATTGATACTATTATTTCGTTTTATTTTTATTCTTTTATTTTACAGGCTTACTTCCCATCACGAACCTCAGCTCGCCGCCATTCATAATATCGCTGTGATTCAGCTCCCAGCTTTTGTATTCTTTACCGTTCAGGAACATTTTCTGTACATACATATTTTTATCGGATATCTTATCAGCAATCACCGTGAATGTTTTCCCGTTTTCCAGCTTTAAAGAAGCCTTAGGAAACTGCGGAGCACCGATTGCATACACAGGTTTGCCCGGGGTAACAGGATAAAATCCTAATGAAGAGAAAATATACCATGCTGACATTTGTCCGCAATCTTCATTGTTGACAATTCCGTCAGGTTTTGCAGCATACATATTATCCCGGATATACTTTACCATTTTCTGAGTCTTATGCGGGACCCCTGCATAGTTGTAAAGATAAGGAACGTGATGCCCGGGTTCATCGCCAAATCCTAAAGAACCTATGAATCCTGAAATGTCCACATGCTGTTCACCTTCCATTTTAAGTTCCTCCGTAAAGGTCTTATCCAGTTTTTCTTCAAAACCTTTCTTCCCTCCGTATAGATTCATCATCTCATCAATCTGATGTGGAACAAAGAAATCATACGCCCAGATATTCCCGGAAACCCAATGTGGCTGCAGTTTTTTCCAGTCGTTCAACGGGAAATCTGCTAAGAATTTTCCGTCCTTTTTTCTCGGCCAGAAATGATTATTTTCTTTATTGAAGGTATTGAGGAAGCTCATGGAACGTTTTTTATACACCTCGGCCTCCTCTTTTTTTCCCAGTTTCTCTGCCAGCTGCTGAATACACCAGTCATCATACGCATACTCCAGAGTGGCGGAAACCGAAGCTCCGTTTTCAGATGGTGTATAGCCCAGCCTGATATAGTCATTAAGACCGCCACCGCCGTCACTGCTGCTCATTTTATCTGTAAGAGATGCGTCTTTCATTGCAGCGAATGCTTTTTCGGCATCAATCCCTGGAACGCCTTTGGAAATGGCATCCCAGATCACGGATACACTGTGATAGCCCAACATACAGAAGTTATCGTATCCGCACAGTTCCCAGATCGGCATATGGTCCTTACGGTCTGTATATCTGCTGATCAGGGAATTTGCAAATTCTTTGGTATGTTTCTGATCCATGATCGTCAGCAGTGGATGTGTTGCCCGGAACCCATCCCAATAGGAATAAGTACTGTAGTTGGTAAACCATTTGGTGTTCATATTTTCTTCGGCAGCTACATAATCTCCATTGGTGTCCATATAAAGATTAGGAGCAATGAAAGTATGATACACACCTGTATAGAATATTTTTCTCTGGCTGTCTGTACCTCCGGTCACCTGAAATCTTCCGATAAGATCCCGCCAGCTTTTCTGCACAGTCTCTCTCGCTTGAGCAAAATTGATATTTTTAGCTTCGGTGTCAAAGTTTTCCTGTGCGTTTTCGGTACTTACCGGCGACAGGGAAACTTTTACTTCAATGCTTTCATTGTCTTCTGTTGAGAATCTTACAAAAGCTTTGGCATCCTTGGCAAGGGCAATTTTCTCATCTTTTTTAATTTTTCCTTCAGCATAGACTCCATAGGATTTAAAGGGTTTGGAGAACTCCATCACGAAATACGCAAATCTTTTTCCACCCCAGCCATTGCTGTAGCAATATCCTTTAATTTTATTATTTCCTTCTACACTCACCAGCGTGTGGTAAATATTTCCGAAGATTTTATTAGTAGGATCAATAATGATATTGGCTTCCTCAGTTTTGGGAAATGTATACTTGTGAAAACCTACTCTCGGAGATGCCGTCAATTCCGCTTTAATACCATAGCTGTCAAGCATGACGGAATAATAGCCCGGTGATGCCGTTTCCCTTTCATGACTGAAGGTTGAACGATATCCTGTTTCAGGATTGGCTTCCGTTCCCGGAGTCATTTTCACCCGGCCTACGGTAGGCATTACCAGAATATCCCCGAGATCTGCCCATCCGGTACCGCTAAGATGGTTATGGCTGAATCCCATGATCGTCTTGCTGCTGTAATGGTACCCGGAACACCAATCCCAGTCTCCACTTTTCGTATTCTGATCCGGACTTAGCTGGATCATTCCAAATGGAGTGGTCGCCCCTGGAAATGTATGTCCGTGCCCTCCTGTTCCAATAAAAGGATCTACCCAGGATAGTACATCATTTTTATTTTGCTGGGCATTGGCCATCGAAACCAGAGCGGTAAAAAAACAAATAAGCAATTCTTTCTTCATGATCAAAGGTATCAGGATGTTTTTTAATTTAAAATTGGTTTAAAAATAGGAAATCCATTATAAAGATCCCAACAATAAAGGGATTTAAGTAAATCTTCCTATTTCAGCCACTCTTATTCTTTAGATTGAATTTTTTTTCATAAAATCAATAATTTCTGAAATATATCCAAACGCTATGGCCACCACCGTATCTGCAGCCCCATAGTATACCGTCACTTTATCTTTTTCCGTTAAGGCTGCACAAGGGAAAACCACATTCGGAACGTCTCCTGTCATTTCGTACAATTCGGCCGGAGCCAATAAGTAAGGCTTGGTTCTGTACAATACTTTTGTTGGATCTTCAAGATCAAGCAGCGCTGCTCCCATCGAATACCTGAAGCCTCTGCAGGTATTGATTACCCCATGATAGAACAGCAGCCATCCTTCTTCGGTTTTGATAGGAACAGGCCCTCCACCGATCTTGGTACACTGCCATGCACTGTCTTCGAAAGGAGTTACCTTCATCACACAGCGGTGTTCTCCCCAATATTTCATGTCCGGGCTGTAGCTTATATAAATATCTCCGAAAGGAGTATGTCCGTTATCACTAGGGCGGCTCAGCATCGCATATTTACCGTTGATTTTTTCAGGAAAAAGTACTCCGTTTCTATTGAACGGTAAAAAAGCATTTTCACACTGAAAAAATTCTTTGAAATCAAAAGTATATCCGATTCCGATGGTGGGACCGTTATATCCGTTGCACCAAGTGATCCAGTAACGGTCCTCTATGAAGGTAACCCGGGGATCATATTTATAATCCGATTCGATCATTTCGGTGTTTCCGGCCTTCATTTCTATGGGCTCGTGATTGATCTCCCAGTTGATTCCGTCTTTACTGAAACCTGCAAAAATATTCATCTGTACGGCCTTATTATCACATCGGAACACTCCCGCGAATCCGTCTTCAAATGCCGTTACAGCACTGTTGAATATACTGTTGGAGGTAGGTATTGCATATCTGTCAATGATCGGGTTTTCGGAGAACCTCCACATGATATCATTACAACCTTCCGGGCGATCCTGCCAAGGGATCATTGCTGATTGAGCTTTCATAAAGTATGTTTTACTTTTATTTAATTTGTTACTAATTGATCGATTGTTCTTCTTTATTTTCAAAATAAGGAAACGGGACAAATAACGTTACCAAAAATGCAGGTATGGTTGCAATCAGCACCCAGATAAAAAATATTTTATATCCTACCCAGTCGCTGATCATCCCACTGAACATGCCGGGAATCATGACTCCAAGATTCATAATACCGGTTGCAAATGCATAATGGGCTGTTTTGTGTTTGCCTGGTGCGATCTGCTGCATCATATAAAGCATAAGGCCTACGAAACCAAACCCATAACCAAAGTATTCTACAACAACGGCTACAGCTACAGGCATCAGATCTGCTGGCTGATAGTGGGCTAATAAAGCATAGACCACAAATGGAATATTGAACGCACAACACAGCCATATCAATGAATTTTTCAGTCCGCGGGCCGAAATAAAATACCCTGCCAGTACAGAACCCAGAATAAATGCTGCCGAACCATACGTTCCATAAATAAGGCCTATATCTGATGTTGAAAGCCCCAGACCTCCTGAGGTCCTCGGTGCTTTAAAAAACAAAGGGGCTATTTTAATGGCAAAACCTTCTGCAAAACGATACAGGATAATGAACAATATGCACCAAAGGATTTTCGGTTTGGTAAAGAATGAGGTAATCACTTCCAGCAGTTCTTTCCGTACATTTCTTGCGGTTTTAGCATCCTTACGCTTCTCTTCTGTCTGTTCTTTCGGCAATACCAGATAATGATAAATGGCTAATGCAAAAAACAGCAAGGCATAAATCACCATAATGATCATCCACGCATGGGTAACTCCTTTTGTTTTTTCCAAAACACCGGCTACATACACCAACGCTCCGCTGCTGATAATTTTTGCCAGATTATAGAAAGCCCCCTGCCAACCGATATATTTTGCCTGCTCTTTATTGGTAAGAAGTCCGATATACGTTCCGTCTGCAACCACATCATGGGTAGCCCCACAAAATGCGATCACAGCAAACAATGCAATACTGTATTTGAAAAAATCCGGTAAAGGCAGACTCAGTGCAATTAAGGCAAACAGAATTCCTATGGCAAACTGGGTAACCACCACAAAAAACTTCTTCGTTTTATAGATCTCCAGAAACGGGCTCCAAAGGGGCTTTAATGTCCATGAGAACATAACAAAAGCCGTCCAGAATGTGATCTGCGCATCTGAAACACCCATGTCTTTGTACATGATCCCCGAAACCGCATTAATGGTTACAAAGGGTACCCCCATCGCAAAGTATAGGGTGGATATCCAGAGTATTGGTTGAATCCGACGGGTTCCGGAGTTGTTGTTTCCCATATTTTTAAATAAAGATCTAAAAAAGAGAGCATCTCAAAAAATTCATTCGGGCTAAAACGAAACTATAAATTTGGAGATTGTGGCCTCCTGCCTCAGTGAATAAATCTGTCTTCTGAGATGCCTCTGTATAATAAGCGATGTTGATTATTTATAATTTTTTATCCCACCAAAGCTTAGTCCCTCCGGTATCAGGTCCGTTAAGCATTTGTGAAGCCTGTTGGTAATTATATAATGAAGTTTTTGTGTCATTGGTAAAAGGAATTCTTCTGATCATCGCATCAGTACTAATTAATCCACCGCTATCATTCTGTCTTACTTTAAACAGGACAGGATAACCGGTTCTTCTCTGTTCTGCCCATGCCTCCGGCCCGTTCGGATAAAGGGAAAGCCACTTTTGGGTAATTATCCTTTCCAGTTTCTTTTCTGGAGAATCCGCATTGTTCCATGCAATGGTAATGGTACTTAACTGCGGATCTCCAAGGTTAATATTATTGGCAGCATTCTTAGGATCAATATATGGAGCCTCCGTAGCAGTTGCATCAGCAAGATAGGTTACTACATCAGCGCTTTTACCCCATTCTCCAAAAGACTGCTTTACGCCGTTCTCATAATTGGTTTTAATATCTCCAGCTCCTGCATATCCTCTCAATGCAGCTTCGGCTTTAAGGAACCAACCTTCCGCAGCAGTGAACAATTTCATTTTCCCGTTGGTACCGGAAAAATAATCTCCATTAGCAGATTTTGCCTGGGGCTGAGAGAAGCCTCCATAAGTGGTTTTTCCATTCAATAAATCTATTCCCTGGCGGATCCCAATATATTTACCCTGAACCTGCCCATCAGTAGCCGGAATAGCGTACGCTGAAAGTCTTGGATCATTATATCCGTTCATATAAGCCATTAAAGGGGCTCCAATTAAACAATCTCCCCAGGAGTAAATAATAAAACTCAACTCTGACTGTCCAACACTGATCAGTGCATTATCTGTGTTATCAGTAATCAAACCTGCAGATGACGCAAGAGCTTCTTCAGCATATTGTTTTGACTTTGCAGGATCAGCATAGCTCATTCTCATGGCCAATCTTAGCTTCAGTGAATTGGCAAACTTTGCCCATTGCCCTATATTTCCCCCAAATACCAGATCTGCTTTTTTCAATGCTGCTCTATCACCCTCATTTTGTGTGACAGGCATATTCTGAACTTTTTGCAGATTGATAATCGATGCATCAAGATCCTTGATAAAAAAGTTATAAGCATCCTGCTGAGAATCAAAATCAGTCACTCCATTAGGATTTGGCGTTTCATATTTGCTGTATACTACAGGACCGTGATTGTCCGAAACTCGTGCTGCTGTAAATATTCTCAATATTTTCTTTACGGCAAATGTTGCTGTAAAATCTACATCGGGATAGATATTTTTAGCGGCATCATCAATGATGATAGAATAATTAAAAATATCCTGCTGTCTGGCAATAATTCTGTTGTTCCAGCCATCCATCATAAAGTAGCTCATATTGTTCTTCCCTCCGTTAAACTGGGTTGCCGTACTGAACATTCCACTGAACATATCTGCACTTAAGTTGGGATACAATTGATAATCTGATTGCAAACCTCTTTGCATAGATTTCATAGGGTTTACTACTGCTGCATAATCTGCATAAAAGTTTTCAGGGGTTCCCAGCTTTTCCTGGTTGATTTCATCAAGATCTCCGCATCCTACAGCAGAAAACAATGCTATGGTTCCGAATGCTAATATTTTAATATAATTAAATTTCATTTTCTTTAGATTAGAAGTTAGCCTTTAATGATAGTCCGATTGACCGGGTAACTGGTAGCCCGAATGAATCAACTCCTACTCCACCCGGAGTATTGCCGGATACTTGCTCCGGATCAAACGGTGCTTTTTTATAGAAGAAGAATAAGTTTGTTCCTACCAGACTTACGGTAGCATTTTTCATATACTTTGCATTGATATCAAATGTATATGAAATGGCTGCCTGACGCAGACGAATTGTCGTTGCACTATACATGTATGCTTCATCAATACCGGTTCCGATACCTCCTGCACCCCCTGTTCTCTTATAGTAGGTCTTTGCATCCGTCAAATCCGTATAAGCCTGCCCTGCCAGAGGTGTTCCCGGAGCGTAAACCGCATTGGGTATTGATACCCCACCTGCATCTCTTGCATCAGCGCTTCTCTGGCTTACCCCATATAAATCATTGGCTTTTTCTGTCAAAGACAATACCTGTCCACCAAATTTACCATCAACAAGGAAAGAGATTCCCAGTTTACCAATATTAAATGAGTTACCAAAACCTAATATAAATTTAGGATTGGGATTACCCAAATACCCGGGCACGCCGGTTGTTGCTAATGGTGCTCCGTTTTCATCTACCAAAATACGCCCCTGATCATCTCTTTGAAATTTAACCCCATAAAGGTCTCCAAAAGATCCTCCCAATCTCATTTTTGTAAACTCACCGCCTCCTGTTAAAGAGAAAAGCTGATCTTGCGGAATACTCAATCGTGATGGAAATAATTCTACAATTTTATTTTTATTCGCTGAACCGTTTACCGTAGCATTCCATCCGAAATTTTCACCGTCAAAAACTTTGTACGATAAAGAAGATTCAAAACCTGTATTCCTAATTTTTCCTGCATTAATAAAGTATGATCCTGTCGGAAGTCCTCCCAGATTAGAAGAAATAGTTGTTTCCAGCAACTGATTGGTAGCATTTGAATCGTAATAGGTAAAATCAAAACTTAATTTGTTTTTGAACATTCTCAATTCGGTACCCGCTTCAAAAGTTTTGTTAAGCTCAGGCTTTGGAAATAAATCCTTATAATTAGGATCTGTTACAAATGAGCTCTTCGGATAAACAATAGTACCTGCATCTACTCCATACGAATATGCTTTATAATATTCAACCATCGCATTGGATGTATTTGCAGAAAGCCCCAATCCAACACTCGCATAAGAACCTCTAATTTTCCAGAAATTAATAGCTTCGGGAAGTTTAAATACTGAAGATAATATTGCATTTACCCCTACCGATTCGTAATCAAATCCACTTCTTCCTGTTAAAGACAAAGTAGAGTCCCAATCGTTTCGAAAGGTCATATCTATGTAGAACATATTTTTGTATCCTACAGATGCACTGGCAAATACTGAACGAACCTGTTTCTTTACATTCCAATATATATTGTGATATCCGTCACCTGGACTTCTGTCTACGTTCCACTGCAGATTATTTAAGGTAAACAAATTAGGATAAGCCAAATAAGCATTATCTATCTGTGTTACTTTGTTGTTGGTAGAATTCACACTTCCTCCCACTGTAAAATCTAATGAAATGGACTCACTCAGCTTAGGGCTACCAATTAGTAAAACATCACCATAGGTAGAGGAATTTTCATATACATTCTTTAGAATTCTTCCATTGGCACCCCCTGCTAATAAACTTGGTGCAGAAAATGCAGAAATCTCACGCTGGCTGTCGGAGTTACTCCAGCTATAATTTCCTCTTACCCTTGCCGTTAACCAAGGATTAATCTCATAAGATAAAGTGATGGCACTGTATGCGTTCTTGTTTTTTACCGTTACTGCATTTCTGTTTAAAATCCAATATGGGTTCTGGGTCTCCGGATTTCCTTTGAAAGTTCCATCAGGTTTGATCTCCCACCAAGCCTGAGCAGGTAATAATCTGCTTTTATTCAGGTAAGAATATTGATCCCCTGTGTATCGATCAAAATCTACACCTCTGGGCAGCCAGTATAAACTTACCAATGGGGAGAAAGACGCTCCAGGAGTTTGTCTGTTTTTACTATCCTGTATTGACCCTATAAAGTTCGCGTCTAATGTTAGTTTATCATCTAAAAACTTACTGGAATTCCTGAAGGAAAGATTATACTGATCAAAGTAAGACATGGGAATAACCCCCTTATTGGTGGTATTTCCAATGGAAAAATAATTGGTAGATTTTTCATTTCCTGACTGGAAAGAGAGGCTGTTTACCCATGTTGTTCCGGTTTGCAGAAAATCTTTCAGATAATTCTTGGAAGACCCTTTTGCTCCCCAGCTTTCAATATTATCTCCCGCAACCTGATTCGGTACGGATGGATCATAGGACAAATAGCTATGCTGCAGTTTTGGAAGACTGTATGCACGTTCTACCGTCAAACTGGTACTGTACGAGATAGAGCTTTTCCCTATCTTTCCTTTTCTTGTAGTAATCAATATCGCTCCATTACCTCCGGCAGAACCGTACAATGCAGATGCAGACGCTCCTTTCAGGAAGTTGATGCTCTCGATATCATCCGGGTTGATCGAACTCAGTACATCTCCCGGATCCGGCATATTAGCATACTGGCTTATATCGGTAGATTTTCCGGTTTGATTAATGATGGGAATCCCGTCGATCACATACAACGGCTGACTGTTGGAAACAGACTTGTTCCCTCTCATAATAACCCTTACAGAGCTTCCTACACCATTCGTTCTATTAATTTGCACATTGGAAACTTTTCCGTTGATGGAATTTAAAAGATTGGGAGTTTTCACTTCAGTCAGTTCATCTCCACCAATCTGCTGACTGGAATACGTAAGAGAGCGGGCCTGCCTTTTTATCCCCAAAGAGGTGACTACGACCTCCTGAATATCGGTTGTCTTAGTGGTGTCGGCTGCTTTTTTCTCTTGTGCATGTGCAGAAAAGGCAAAAACTAATAGAACCGGTATAACTGCTTTTCTCATAAGGTTTAGATTAGTTAGATTTAATTGAAAATCAATCACATCACTTTGAATAGTACTTGACAAACCAACACAAAAAGCTTTTAACTTTCAGCAATATTATATGGTTTATGTATCAGATAATTTAAAGTTTCGTTAAGATTTAATTCATATTGACAAATCTAAATTTTGTTAACAGTCAGATATAATACTATTTTATCATAAAACGATGTTATTTTTTCAGTGTTTTTCATTTATAAGATTTAAAATATTAAAAAACAACACCTTACACCCAATACAAACTGATACAAAAAAGAGAATTAAGCATGTTTTGAGACAAAAATAAATCCGGACCTAAGGGCCGGATACTGATGCTTAAAAAAAATTACTATTCGATTTTCTTAACCCCTTTAAACTGCTCTTTAAATTCAGTAGGAGTGGTCTTTTTGATAGATTTGAAAACTTTATTGAAATTGGCAATATTATTAAACCCGGCTTCAAAGGCAATCTCGAAAACAGTAAGATTTTTTTCCATGAGCCAACGGGCAGCATAGCTGATCCTTATTTCATTGAGGTAATTAACAAAAGTTTTTCCCGTTCTTTTCTTGATAAACCTGTTAAACGTCACGTTGCTCATATTGATCAAAGAAGAAACATCGTCCAATGTTATTTTATTCTCAAAATTCTTATGTAAAAAATCATGGACAACCTTCATTTTGTCATTATCTGCAAAGGTTTCAAGCTCTATACTATATGACGATAAAAGAATCTTATTTTCTGCCACCGCCAGTTCATTGAGAATTTTCATTATTTCTATAAAAGACTCAAAACTGTTCATCTTGGACAAATTGAGAAACGAATCTTTTAGTTTTTCAGCAGTTTCTGTAGAAAACAAAATCCCCCTGATAGAATCTTTCATGAGATTATTGATCGGTTTAAGAATATTTTTTTCCATCAGGGACTGATTGAAAAAGTCCTGATTAAACTGGACTGTGATCTCATGCGTCTTTCTGTTCTTACATTTGTGATTGGCCCAGCAATGGGGTAGATTTGGCCCGACGAGGACCAACTCTATATTTCCTATTTCCCCTGTATGGTCTCCTACCATTCTACGATATCCTTTTCCCTTATAGATAAAGTTGATCTCAATCTCCGGATGATAGTGATAAGGAAAATCAAAAGAAGCTTTGATCCTGTCAAATACCAAAAAACTGTCTTCAGGAGATAGCGGAGTTATTTCTCTCAGAATATTTTCTAGTTCGCTCATGCAGGCCGTCGTGAAAAAAGGGTTACAAATAGGTTTCGAAGTACAAATCTTTGTAAAATTGATAAAATAATATCAATGTAAAAATATATTTCTGCTTTTTTTGCAGTGAATGTATTATGGATCTCAGAAGAAATCAGGTATTACTGGAATTAATTTATCTGAAACCATGCTTTTTTGTATCTTTAAACTAAAGTTAAAGTATGCCGCAACAGCTTATTTTTGAGGATCATTATAAAAGACTGGGACTGACAACCATTTCAGAAGAAAACCTGAAAGAGTATGACGGAGACCTTTTCAGATCAGACATTAAAGTTTTTTTCATTCCTCCGGGATACGAGCTTACCATAGATTTTAAGCACTACACCACAAAACAATCATCTTTATTCTTTATTACCAACCAGCACCTGATTATTAAAAAGGGCAAGGAAGAATCTACCCTATTGCATTATAACCGTGATTTTTACTGTATTCAGATTCATGATAAAGAAGTAGCCTGTGATGGCCTCCTTTTTCATAATGTATTTGAAATTCCCTTCGTGGAGCTTAGTGAAACTGAGGCCCTCGTTATCAGAAATATACTGGCTAACATCAGAGAGGAACTTAGTGGTAATGATTCTTCTGCGGAAGAAATGATAAGGACCTATGTGAAACAGGTTATCATCCGGGCAACCCGACAGTGGAAAAGTCAGCATTTACATACTAAAACTATTCAAATTCAGGGAAATGAACTGGATATTTTCAGAGATTTCAGCAGACATCTTGAAATCCACTTCAGGGATAAGCATCATGTTGCAGAATATGCAGAACTGCTTCGTATCTCCCCCAAAACTTTAACGCATAAGTTTAAGGCCCTACATCTGGACTCTCCCAATCAGTTTATTATCAACAGAATCTTACTGGAGGCCAAAAGACTGCTGTTCTATACCGACAAACCCGTGAAAGAAATAGCCTATGATCTTGGATACGAAGATCCCGCTTACTTTAACCGGCTATTCACCAGCAAAACAGGAAGCACCCCTGCTTCTTTCAGGAAAAATTACTCTTCGGGAAAAAAGTACAACATTTAAGTCTTTTTATCTATTGAATCCGGTAAAGCACAAATATATCTTTGTAACATCAAAATCATTCATAGTAAAACAAAAAAACAAACATTATGAGACGTAACGCAACAGCCGTTTGGAACGGCACTATCAAAGAAGGTAAAGGTCACCTGACGACTCAGAGCACCACTTTAAATCAAACACAATACTCATTCAACAGCCGTTTTGCAGACGGTGTAGGAACAAATCCCGAAGAATTGCTGGCAGCAGCACATGCAGGATGCTTCACCATGAAATTAGATGCCGAACTTTCACAGGCAGGTTATAACCCGGAAGAATTGAAAACAACTTCAGTGATTACCCTCGATCCCAATATCGGAAAAATCACCAAGTCTGAATTGACACTAACAGCAAAGGTTCCGGGAATTTCAGAGGAAGAATTTCAGAAATTTGCAAAAATTGCTGAGGAAGGATGCCCGGTAAGTGCTGCCTTCAACTTTGAAATTACATTAAATGCTACACTGGAGCAATAAAAGTTTCTTTATATAAATAATTAAATCTGAGCTCTTGCAGAACTCAGATTTAATTTCAGTATAAAATATACCGATTGGTATATTTTTGTATATTTGTATCATTATTACTTAAATACTCGAAATGTCTAAGGCGGAGAAGACCAAACAACTCATCATTGAAAAAACAGCCACTTTGTTCAATACCAAAGGCTATACTTCTACATCATTATCTGACATTACGGAGATTACCGGTCTTTCGAAAGGGAGTATTTATGGAAATTTTGAAAATAAAGATCAGGTTGCGGTAGAAGCATACAAATACAATGCTGGCTTGCTGGGCAAAATAATGAGCCGCTCTTTTGGAGATCAGCATTTCAGTGCAGTGGATAAGCTTCATGCCTTTGTAGATTTTTACGAAAAAAACTGGCGTTCCGTATTTTCAAATGGGGGCTGTCCCCTGATGAATGCAGCAACAGAAGCTGATGACACCTTACCGGTTTTGAAAAAACAGGTTAAAAATTCTTTTGAATCCTGGATTGCCAAAACTTCAGCAGTTATACAAACAGGGCAGGAAAGTGGAGAGCTTCATCAAAATATCAATGCTGATGAGTATGCATCATTATTTATTATGCTTATTGAAGGAGGTATTCTACTTTCAAAAACTTTGGATGATGAAAAATTTCTTAACCAGGCACTGGATAAAATAAGAAATATGATCGACCATGAATTAACGATTCTTTCCTAAATATATATCATATGGAAACAAAAAAAGTGGCTATTGTAGGATACAGCAGAATCCCATTTGCCAGAATGAATACCGCATACACAGAACAGGGAAACCAGGAACTTTTGCTGGCAGCCCTAAACGGCCTGATAGACCGCCACCAATTGAAAGGTAAACTTCTGGGAGAAGTTGCCGGAGGCGCAGTCATCAAGCATATCTCTGAAAGCAACCTCATCAGGGAAACCGTTATGAATACCTCTCTCGATCAGGCAACGCCGGCCTGTGATCTTCAGCAGGCTTGCGACACAGGTATTGAAGCAGCGGTCTACATTGGAAATAAGATTGCTCTGGGACAGATTGAAAGCGGTATTGCCTGTGGGGTGGAAGCAATGAGCAACATGCCCTTTGAAACCTCCCCTAGATTGAGAAAAGCTTTATTGAAAGCTAACAAAGAAAAATCAGCATTGGGAAAAATAAAGCAATTGCTGGGACCAAAACTTAAAGACTGGATGCCTGTTCCCTATAAAGGACAGGAACCTAAAACCGGCCTCGTGATGGGCGGGCATACAGAAATAACGGCAAAATATTATAAGATCTCCCGTGAAGAGCAGGATACACTGGCATTGAAAAGCCATCAAAATATGGCGAAAGCTTACGATGAAGGCTTTTTTGATGATATGATTACGCCTGCTTTCGGGCTGGAAAAGGATAACAACCTTCGTCGTGATACCAGTCTCGAAAAGCTTTCACAGCTGAAACCTGCTTTTGATAAACAAAACGGAACGCTTACTGCCGGAAACTCTACCCCTTTTACGGATGGTGCTTCAGCTGTTTTATTAGCCAGTGAAGAATGGGCCAGAGCCCATAATCTTCCAGTTCTTGCTTATATTACTTTTTCTGAAGTTGCAGGAATTGAATATGTTGAAAATCAACAAAACCTGCTTCTGGCTCCTGTTTTTGCAGCAGAAAGAATGCTAAAGAAAGCGGGAATGAGCCTTGAAGACTTTGACTATTACGAAATTCATGAAGCTTTTGCAGCGCAGGTTTTAGCTACAATTAAAATCTGGGAAAATGAAGATCTCGCCAAAAGTTTCGGATTGGAAAAAGCCCTGGGCACGATAGACCGCACCAAGCTGAATGTGAAAGGAGGTAGCCTTGCAGCCGCTCATCCTTTTGCAGCAACAGGAGGAAGAATTATTGCAACCTTAGCTAAACTGCTCCATCAAAAGGGCAGCGGCAAAGGTTTTATTTCAATCTGTGCAGCACGGGGCCAGGGAGTCACCATGATTCTTGAGAAATAAGCCATAATGACCTGCATAGGCAATTATTTTCGCTATGCAATAAATAATACATCCAATTATTCGTCTCCTGAGAAAGAAAATTGATAATATTGCATGCTTAATGCAAGTGAAATATAAAAGGAGTACAATGGAGCATAGGTAAACAGGGTTTACCTTATGAAATCTAATCTATTTAAAATTAATAACTAAGTATGAAAAGAGTTGTCATTACAGGATTAGGCGCAGTGACGCCTTTGGGAAATAATGTTGAAGAATTTTGGCAAAACAGTGTTAAAGGAATTAGCGGAGCGGGATTAATCACTCATTTCGATACAGAAAAATTTAAGGTCAATTTTGCCTGTGAGATCAAAGACTTCGATCCAAAAGCCCACCTTAGCCATAACGAAATTAAAAGGAGTGACCTGTTTACCCAATATGCCTTGTATGCCTCTGCAGAAGCCATTCAGGATTCTGGGCTCGAACTGGAAAAAATGGATCCGTTCGATACCGGTGTGATCTGGGGAACAGGGCAAGGCGGAATGTGGACTTTCGAAAGCGAAGTCATGAACTTTGCTGCCGGTGATGGAACACCACGTTTCAATCCTTTTTTTGTTCCTAAGTTCATCGCCAATATGGCTTCGGGAATGATATCCATGAAGTATGGACTGCAGGGAATCAATTATACCACGGTTTCTGCTTGTGCAACAGGAAATACGGCACTGATGGATGCTTTCAATTACATCCGACTGGGAAAAGCCAAAGTCATAGTAAGCGGAGGTTCTGAAGCGGCAATCAGTCCAGCTTCCATCGGAGGTTTTTCAATCATGAAGGCAATGTCTACCAGAAACGATGATTTCGCCACAGCCAGCCGTCCCTATGATGCCGAACGAGATGGTTTTGTGATGGGAGAAGGTGCGGGAGCGCTTATCCTTGAAGAATACGAACATGCCAAAGCAAGAGGAGCAAAAATCTATGCCGAATTAGCAGGTGCAGCGATGACTGCCGATGCTTACCACATGACTGCTCCTCATCCGGAAGGCGCTGGCGCTATCAAAGCCATGCAACTGGCAGTAAAAGAAGCCGGAGCAAATATGGAAGATATCGATTATATTAATCCACATGCTACTTCAACACCATTGGGTGACCTGATTGAACTGAAGGCCATTAACAATGCTTTTAAAGGAAATAAAAATCTGGATATCAGCGCAACTAAATCCATGACGGGACATTTATTGGGTGCAGCGGGTGCCGTTGAAGCCATTCTGTCTATTAAAGCGATTCAAAATGGGATTATTCCACCAACCATTAATCTTCACAGCATTGATAACAATATTCCACAGGATATTAATATTGTTTTTGGAGAAGCAAAAGAGAAAGAAATCAATTTTGCATTGAGTAATGCTTTCGGTTTTGGAGGGCATAATGCCACTGTGGTTTTTAAGAAGTTCAGCTAATCTGAAATAAAAACATCTGTAAATCTCTGTATGATAATCATTCATGCAGAGATTTTTCGTTTTATTGAGAGATACCACAGATTTTTTCTTACTCTCGCAGACTGAGCCGATAATGCAGATTTCATCCTTTACACTCCAACACAAACATTTGCGAAATCTGTGGAATCTGCGGGAAATTATTAAGCTACCCAAGAAAATTATTATATAAGGCACAGACTTTTCTTAATCTCGCTGATTAAGCAGAAATGTAGATTTCATCATTTACCTCCAACACAAACTTCTGCGAAATCTGTGGAATCTGCGGGAGATTATTAAGCTTAATATATTCCGTCATCGGAAATGAAAAAATCATCAGCATCTTCTCCCATCGGGATATAGAGTCTTATCCATTCATTACCCTCTGTTAAATCCCAGCTATGCCCCGCTCCTTCAGTATCTTCTGCCAGAAGAATAATACCCGGTTCAATCACAAATGTCGACCCGTCCGTCACTTTAAATCTAACCTTTCCCTTAATGGTAACCACATATTGCTTTCGTGGTGCAGCATGTGTATTTTTTTCCCATTCTTCCGTTTGGTTGCTGACCCAGAATACGTTAATACCAATATGAGTAAGGGTCGGCATTTTCCCTTTTTCAAAAGCACATGAACCATCAGGATTACTTATTAATCGTATAGCGGGTACAAATCCTGTAGATTCTTTTGATGACATTGTCATATGCTGGTTATTTTTATATTCTAAACTCATAATTCTGATGGTCATTGCTGCCGGGCTTTAAAATCAGCCTACTCGGACAAAAGTATACAAAAGTTCAAAAACGCAGGTCGTCCTTACAATATATTTAAAAATAAAAAAGCAGTCACCGGGACTGCTTTTTCTTATGCTTTTAACCATTCCGAAGAGGAAAGATAGTTCTGATCAGGATAATAAATGAACAGGAGGTTTCTTCCTTTTATGGTATTAATGATTGGTTGCGTAAGTGCTCTCGGCACTGCAGGGCATCCCCAACTTCTTCCGATTCTTTTATGCATCGTTGCAAATTCATCACTTACATAATTAGCGCCATGCATTACAATAGCTCTTCTGTAAGCGGCATCATTAAATCCTTTGTCCATACCCAACAGTTTCAGAGAGTATCCGTTGTCACCCTGGTAGGTTGCATCCGTGATATAAAATCCTAAGCTGCTCTGTAACGAACTTTCCGTGTTAGAAAAATTCGTTGCAAATTCTTCGCCTGTATTCTTTCCGTGTGCCACCAATGAGTTAAACAGAACTTTCTTGTCATCCAGGTCAATTACCCAAAGTCTTTTCATGTTGGAAGACATAGAAAAATCGCAGATGGTTAATAAATGCGAATCCCCGTTAAGCAATCCTGCTTTCTTTAGATTTTCAAACCCTGTCAACGCTTTTGAAAACACTTCATAATTCAATTCATGTCCTGCTTCAAATGCAATTGATTGGTATAATGCTTCTGATGAAGATAAAACGGCTTTAGTCTTCCCAGATTCCGTGTCAGCTACTTTTACAATTTTTGTAGTATTCACATTCTTACTCTTTACCGCCACACCCGGAGAAAGATAGAATGAAGTCGTTACCATGTAAACAAGGCCTAATACGCTATAAAATCCTTTCATTCAATAATATATAATTCCAAATTAGTGGGGCAAAATTATAAAAACATAATTACCAAGGGGTTATAACTCCAAAAAGTTTAACGCTATTTAAGAAACTTTAACGGTACGCTAGCCATCTGCCTGATTATAAACCTTTTCTATTTTTTTCCAATAACTCCTATTTACCCTACTGTATAAAGGGTATACACAATGAACGGCAAGGATATCCAGTTTACTTCTTTTTTCCATCCAGCTCACAATACTTTCAGCCAACCTTTTCTCATTGAATCCCCATTCGCCTGTGGGGTTCAGCAGATTGGAAAAGAGAACAGGAAAAACTTCATCGCGGTCAATCAACTTTATTTTATTAAGATCGAAAGGGCTCTCCAGAAAGATCCTTGCCATATACCTCAAGTCTGACTCCTGAAGTTCAATGTCCAGATACAGTTCTGACAAAGCCACCCAGATCAGTTTTCGCTCTTCCAGATTCTTTTCCGTCATAAAATGTTATTAATGGTCTTATTTTTCTGAATCAGCAACAAACTCCAGGCTTACAGAATTCATGCAATATCTTAAGCCTGTAGGCTTCGGGCCGTCATCGAAAACATGTCCTAGGTGGGAATCACATCTTTTGCACAGTACCTCTACCCTATCCATTCCATAGGATTGGTCTCTTACGTAATAAACACCTTCTTTATCAGCTTCAAAGAAGCTCGGCCAGCCGCAGCTGCTCGCAAATTTTGAGGTAGAACGGAAAAGATGATGACCGCAGACCGCACAGTAATAATCTCCCACCTCATCAAATTCATTATATTTTCCTGTAAAAGCTCTCTCAGTAGCAGCCTCCCGGGCAATAGCATACAGGTCCGGAGCCAGGATTTTTTTCCATTCCTCATTAGCAATATTCAGCTTTGTTGTATCGGTTCTGGAATAATATGGATTGTTTTTTGCTTCTTTATTTTCCATAGAAGAGGTTTTAACGGGTTGATATTTCTGCGTACATGCCTGCAGAAAGGTTAATATGATGATTGAAATTAAAAATTTCATCGCAAGTTTTAATTATTTGTACTTTAACCTTTAAAGTGATACGCTAAGTAAAAAACACTCTGGTTAAAAAAATATACTCATCACTTTAGTTTATGAAAGTCTTTGATTTTTCTAAAACGTATTCAAGAGTATGTTGTAAACACTTTGACAACCAAATTTAGTAAATTTGAGAATATGAATGACGAAGCAAAAAGAAAACAACTCAGAAAATATAAAGCATTCGCCACAGGCCTGTTTGTTCTGATGGCTGTTATTTTTATCATTACCACGATTCTGCAGAAATCTAACAATTCGCATTGGATAGGCTATGTACGGGCTTTTGCTGAAGCAGCTATGGTAGGTGCTCTTGCAGACTGGTTTGCAGTAACTGCATTATTCAGGCATCCGCTTGGACTTCCGATTCCTCATACCAATCTGATTGAAAACAGCAAACAACGACTGGGAGATAACCTCGGAAGTTTTGTGGTAGGCAATTTTCTTTCACCACAAAATATACGCCCTTACATTCAAAAACTGAAGGTGTCTAATTTTGTTGGAGAATGGCTGGGCAAAGAAAAGAGCCAGGAAGTGCTCATGAAAAATCTTTCAGATATCGTACTGGATGTCCTCAACAAGCTCGATGATTCAGCGGTAAGCAGGTTTATCAGCAATAGGGTTTCTGAAATGATCGATGATATCAAACTGAATAAAGTGGTAGGAAACGGAATCAGCTATATTCTGGAGAAGAATGACCATCAGAGAATCGTGACCAACCTTTCTAAGCAGATCAAAGATTATATCATTGAAAACGATGAAATGATCAAAGACCGCGTAAAAAAGGGAAGCTATACATTCATTCCTGCTTTTGTAGATAATAAAATTGCAGATAAAATTGCAGACGGCCTTGCAGAATTCTTCAAGGAGATCGAAGAGGATCCGCAGCATGAAGTACGATCACTGATCACTAATAAAATACATGAGTTTTCTGTTGACCTGAAGGAAGACCCCAAATGGGAAGAGGAGTTTAAAACCATAAAAAACGGACTGCTGAAGAACGACAAGCTGGAAGAATACTCGAATGATATCTGGATGTCTATTAAAAAAACGCTGGTAAAAGAACTGCAGGAGGAGCATTCTGCACTGAAAACCTATCTCTCTAAAAATCTGAACGAATTTGCACAAAATTTAAAAACGGATGAAAACCTTCAGAATAAGATCGACCACTGGGTTCGGGTAACCGCATATAAATATATTCTGAAAAACACCCACCAGTTTGGGAATC
The DNA here is from genome assembly GCF_003384725.1 of Chryseobacterium pennipullorum. Lineage (GTDB taxonomy): Bacteria > Bacteroidota > Bacteroidia > Flavobacteriales > Weeksellaceae > Chryseobacterium > Chryseobacterium pennipullorum. The sequence goes on along the minus strand of NZ_QNVV01000003.1, from coordinate 53,979 downwards.
TTATCAGTACAACAGTAGGAAACTGGCAGGGTAAGGAACTGAGTGAAAAACTGGAACTGGAAGTGGGAAAAGACCTGCAGTTTATCCGCGTCAACGGGACTCTGGTAGGCGGACTGGTTGGCCTGATCATTTATACCGTTGCTCACTTCTTTATCTGACAAAACTGAATCCCACATAAAAACAACCATGAAAAAAATCTTTATTTTATTATTTTCTTTAAACCTGACCTTTTTCCTCTGCCAGAAAGTAGAGCTGAAAAAAGTAACGGATTCCTCACAGATTTTCAAAGGAAACATTGCCGGAGTATCCATCACCATGCAGCTTGATTATACCGGAATTGTTGACTGCAATCAGTACCAACATTTTGTGGAAGGATGGTATTATTATGACAAATACCAAAAGAAGATTCCCCTAACGGGAGTTTATGACGAGGGTGATCTTTTCCTGTACCATTTTGGAAACAAACAAAAACAGCAGACAAAAGCATTGAAGGAAAAAATAACCTCCCCTAGATCGGTCGAAAAAACCGACAGCATTGCCCGAAAGCTAAATCCAACAGAAATTCTGAATTTTAAAAGAAATGATTCTCATAAGGACATTTCAGGAAATCTATTTCTCGGCAAAACCACTCACGAGGCTACATTATATACAAAAAACAGCATGATCTACCGGTACAACAATTATCTGATTCTTCCCAACCATAAAAAGATCAATACGTTTGACATCATCAACAGAGCGGGAGGAAACAGTCTGATATCTACGGCATCTGATGAATCCGGAAACAGAGTCTTGCTTTATTTTGAGCAGGTTTCCAACTTCAATTATTGTGGGATGTGCGGTGCCAGTGACGGAGAAAAGGGATACCGGGTATTATACTTCACCAAAGACTGGAATTATAAGAGTTACGATCAGTTCCTTACTGAAAGCTGCAGAGAAGGCATCTATGACGGGGTTGTAACCAAATCAAAAGATGCAAAAATTTTAAAATTTGCTATTAAGAAAACATCAACATCTCCGGGATACACCTTCAGTGTAGACCTCAGCAAGGCATCTGTTAAAAAGTCAAAATAAAAGAGAGCCCACTGAACTCTCCTTTTATATTTTATCTGGGCAACCTGCTTGCTCTTTTCAGAATCTCTTTATTGATATCGTTGATCAATTCCGGTCCTTCATATATAAATCCTGTATAGAGCTGCACAAGGCTCGCTCCCGCATCCAGCTTTTCAATGGCATCTTTTGCAGAATGAATACCTCCTACTCCAATGATTGGAAATGCCTTGTTGCTTTTATTAGAAAGATATTTGATCATTTTTGTACTTCTCTCACGAATAGGTTTTCCGCTTAGCCCTCCGTTTCCTATCTGTGCCAATACTTCGGGTGAGGTTTTCAGGCCTTCTCTGTTTACTGATGTATTGGAGACGATAACTCCATCAATTTTTGTTTCTGCAATAAGCGCTACAATTTCATCTAATTGATTGTTATTCAAATCTGGAGCAATTTTCAGCAGTACCGGTTTCTGTACAGATTTTGACTGGTTGATTTTCTTCACTTCCGTAATCAGTTCTCTCAGATATTCTACGTCTTCCAGCTTGGCATGGCTTCCTACATTCGGGCAGCTTACATTCAGTACAAAATAATCTACATGAGGATGAAGACCGTCGAAACAGTCCAGATAATCTTGTGTATAGTTTTCCGGGGTTGTATCTGTATTTTTTCCGATGTTCCCACCGATGATTATTTTTCCTTTATTGGATTTGAGCTTTTCTATGGCAGCTTCCAGCCCATCGTTATTGAACCCCATTCTGTTGATGATCCCGCCATCTTCTAGCAAACGGAACAATCTTTTCTTAGGATTTCCCGCCTGCGCTCTTGGAGTTACCGTACCGATTTCTACAAACCCGAAACCTAAGTCTCCCAGCTCATTGAAAAGGACTGCATTTTTATCAAAACCAGCTGCCAATCCTACAGGATTTTTAAATTTCAATCCGAAAACTTCTCTTTCCAGACGTTTGTCTTCAATAGGTTTTGGGAAAAATAATCTAGTAAGAAATCCAAAATTCTTAAGCATCGAAAAAGTAAAGTGATGTACTTCTTCGGGATCAAATTTGAAAAGAATCGGACGAATGAGTGATTTGTACATTAGAAAAAAGTTTTACAAAAGTAATCATTTTAAAATTAATGGTATTCTCCTGTTTCTCCTTGTCAAGGTTTAAAACCTTGACAAGGAGAAACAGGAGAATAGGAACTCAAATCAAACTTCATAAGATCTCCTACTCTTTTGAAGTCTTCATCTATGGTAGCATTTAGTGTAATTCTTTCGTTGGAAACAGGATGATTAAAAATCAATTGATGGGCGTGCAGCGTCATTTTGTTGATATCAAATGTTTGAAGCCACAATTTATTCTGTTTATTGCAACCGTGTTTTCTGCAACCTAAAATAGGATGCAGAATATGTTTAAAATGCTTTCTCAGCTGATGAAATCTTCCTGTTTCAGGAATTGCCTCTACCAAACAATATCTCGAAGTCTGATGTTTCAAAAAAGGTAAATCTATTTCTGAAGTCTGCAAACGACGATAGTAGGTAACTGCATTTTGCCTGACCTCATTTTCATTAATTAAATCATAATCAATGGTTTCTTCTTCTTTTGCCCAACCACGAAGAATTGCCAGATATTTCTTCTCCACCTCACGTGATGCAAACTGCTCGCTCATGATTCTAAGGGTATCTTTATCTAAAGTAAACAGCAGAACGCCCGAAGTTTTTCGGTCTAACCGGTGTACAGGAAATACTTTTTGTCCGATCTGTTTTTTCAGCTCCTGAATAGCGTAGGTATCGGCTTCTCCCGCATAAAAAGATTTATGAACCAGTAATCCGCTGGGTTTGTTGATGGCAATAATATGCTCGTCACGATAAAGAATCTCTAACATGGTGCAAAAGTAGAGATTTTCTGCTGATTCTTATTTCGGATGGGGAAACCGTACGTCTAATCGAAACCTGCCGGGACTTATACCTTTTGTCAACGCATCATGGCCAATAGCCCTGATTGCAGCGGCATCCTTTTGCAAAGCAAAAGATAGAGCGTAAAGCAGGTTCCCGGCTCCTGATTTACTGCATTATAAAAACTTCCACCTTCACGCTTCCATCTTCCCACATTTTCACTATTTTTGCACATCAGACATAAAAAAATTATGGCAAAGCAAGAAGATGTTTTCAAGAAAGTAATTTCTCACGCTAAAGAATATGGATTTATTTTCCCTTCCAGTGAGATCTATGATGGTTTATCCGCTGTTTATGATTATGGACAGAACGGGGCTGAACTTAAAAATAATATCAAACAATACTGGTGGAAGGCTATGGTACAGCTTAACGAAAATATTGTGGGTATTGATTCAGCAATCCTTATGCACCCAACGACATGGAAGGCATCGGGCCACGTAGACGCTTTCAACGATCCATTGATTGACAATAAAGATTCTAAGAAACGTTTCAGAGCAGACGTTCTGGTGGAAGATTATTGTGCTAAAATTGAAGATAAAGAGAATAAGGAAATCGAAAAAGCAGCGAAGAGATTCGGAGATGCCTTTGATAAAGCTCAATTTGAAGCTACAAATCCAAAAATCCTTGAATACAGAGCAAAAAGAGAGGCGATCCTTTCAAGATTGGCCAAATCTTTGGAAAATGAAGACCTTGCAGATGTAAAGGCCTTGATTGAAGAGCTTGAAATTGCTGATCCTGACACGGGTTCTAAAAACTGGACAGAGGTACGACAGTTCAACTTAATGTTTGGAACCAAGCTTGGGGCTTCTGCAGACAGTGCAATGGACCTTTACTTAAGACCAGAAACAGCTCAGGGTATTTTCGTCAACTACTTAAACGTTCAGAAAACTTCACGTCATAAGCTTCCTTTTGGTATTGCACAAATTGGTAAAGCATTCAGAAATGAAATTGTCGCCAGACAGTTTATCTTCAGAATGCGTGAGTTCGAACAGATGGAAATGCAGTTCTTTGTAGCACCGGGGACAGAGCTTGAATTCTACGAGCAGTGGAAGCAAAAGCGTCTGAACTGGCATTTAGCTTTAGGATTAGGTAATGATAATTACAGATTCCATGATCATGAGAAGCTGGCTCACTACGCCAATGCAGCAGCTGATATCGAGTTTAATTTCCCATTCGGTTTCAAAGAACTGGAAGGAATCCACTCAAGAACTGATTTTGACCTTAAGGCTCACGAAAAATTCTCAGGAAGAAAACTTCAGTTTTTCGATCCTGAAAGAAACGAAAACTATGTTCCTTATGTCGTAGAAACGTCGGTAGGTTTAGACAGATTGTTCCTTTCTATATTTTCACATTGCTTAAAAGACGAAGTATTGGAAGACGGTTCGGAAAGAACAGTTTTATCTTTACCTCCCGCTTTAGCTCCGATTAAAGCGGCTATTCTTCCATTGATGAAGAAAGACGGTTTAGCGGAGTATGCTGAGAATATTTTCAATGATCTTAAATATGACTTCAACCTGTTCTATGAGGAAAAAGATGCCATCGGAAAACGTTACAGAAGACAGGATGCCATCGGTACCCCTTACTGTATCACGGTAGATCACGATTCATTGACGGATCATACGGTAACCATCAGGGATAGAGATACAATGCAGCAGGAAAGAGTTCCTGTTTCAGAGTTGAGAAGAATCATTGATGAGAAGACCAACTTCAGAAATTTACTTTCTAAAATATAACCAGAAGCCCTGATTTTTCAGGGCTTCTTTATTTTTGTAAATATTTTACCGATGTATTGTAGAAATTATTATTTTTAGACGATTTTAAACTAAAAAATAATAACCATGAAGAAATTAATTATTTCATCACTAGCTATGGCAGTGATCGCAAGCTGCAGTTCATCCAATGATGACTCTTCAGACAGCGGGAATAACGACAACACAAATACTCCCTATCTCTTAAAAAAAGTTACAGAAACCACACAGGATGGCCAAATTTATACTCTGGAATTCAAATATAACGGTGATAAACTACTTGAATCTTACAGCAGTAGTGATAATGAAAAAACAGTGTATACTTACAATGGTGACGATATTGTAAAAACTGAGGAATATGAAGGAGCTACCCTGAGACAAACCAGAGAGTTCTCCTACTCCAACGGAAAGGTTTCTGCTGAAAAAGTAACCCGAAAAGATAACGGTACACTGGTTTATACAAAAAACTATCAGTATCTGGGTAACAACCACGTTAAGTTTAATGAATATAAAAGTTCGACGTATAATCCTTCAACAGGAGTTTATTCCAACATTCAATTTGCTGAGGTAGATGCGTATCTGACCGCTAGTGGCAATATAGCCTCTACAAGCTATACGTTTAACGGAACAACATATAACGCAAATAATACCTATGATAATTCTAATCACCCCATGAAAAATGTAAAGGGATACATAAAAATGGATTTGTTTTATCTCGGCGATGGTGAACTGGCGTATAATAACTTACTAAGCCGAAGTGAAAATTACACCGGAACAGTAAGTGGAAACAACAAATCTACGGCTAACCATACCTTTAATAATGCTGCTTATCCTACCAAGACGGTTATGACATATACGAGTTCTTCATTTGGAACCAATACCCATACTTATGCTTATGAATACAACAAGTAATCACATTATCTAAAATACCAAGCCCTAAACTCTGTTTTGGGGCTTTTTTATGTGCTGATGTTCTGTTTATTTTACTATTTTTAAGTTCAGATTATTTACATTTGTCAGAGACCATACACAAAGAGCATGAAAATAGTAAAGTATATGATAGGTGGGGCTGTAGCGGGAGCAGCAGCGGCTTATTTTTTTGGATATGACTATCTCTTCAGCGGTATTTCCAAAACATACCTGAGAGGACGATCCAGCGCCTATATTGATGACGGTGATCTCTTCCCCGGCAACCTGATTGCCACAGAATCTCCTCAGCTTTGGGAAGAAGCCCCACAGTATAACACAAAGCAGTTACCGGATCATGTCTTAGAAAATTTAAAACATTCCAAAACCGCAGCTTTTGTAGTCATCAGAAACGGAAAAATTCTCCACGAACAATATTGGGATGGTTATAATCAGCTTTCCCAGACGAATTCTTTTTCTATGGCAAAGGCTGTGACGGTAATGCTTTTAGGTAAAGCTCTGGAGGAAGGTATGATCCACAGTATTGATCAAAAATTTTCTGATTTTTATCCTGAATTTAAAGAAAAAGAATTCGGAAATAAGGTCACGCTTAAAAATTTAGCACAAATGGAGGCCGGTCTTGACTGGGATGAAAATTACAATAATCCGTTTCTTCCCAATGCCAAAGCTTATTATGGAAAGAGCCTAGTGAAAGCGGTATTTTTAAGAAAATTCAAGGGAGATCCGGGAGTGAAATTTGAATATCAAAGTGGTTCCACCCAACTTCTTGGGTTTGCTTTAAAGAAAGCACTGAATCAGCCTTTAGCCAGTTATTTATCTGAAAAATTCTGGATTCCGCTGGGAATGGAGCAAAATGCCAAATGGAGTACTGATGATTATGGAATGGAAAAGACTTACTGCTGCATCCATTCTAATGCACGAGACTTCGCCAAGCTGGGGCAGCTGTTTCTGAATAACGGAAAAGTAGGTGACCGCCAGATCCTCAATGCTGAATTTATAGAGCAGATGAGAACCCCGACAGAAAAATCCGAAGACATTTACGGAATGGGCCTCTGGATCAACAATGACAATCCTATTAAGCATTATTGTTTTCTGGGATTACAGGGACAGTATATTATCATGATCCCGGAACATCATATGGTGATTGTAAAAACCGGAAGCTATATCAACAATCCTAAAAACGACAGGGGAAGACCAGATCAGGTGAGATTCCTTGTTAATGAAACCGTACAATTATTCCAATAAAAAACTATGGAAAACTACAGCATAAAAGTAGATGAGTATATTGAAAAATCTCCCGATTTTGCCCAGCCGGTATTGACATATCTTCGTGAGGTGATTCATGAGGTTTGTCCTGAAGCGGAGGAAGCCATCAAATGGAAGTTCCCCACTTTCATGTATAAAGGGAAAATATTATGTTCCATGACCTCATTCAAGCAGTATTGCAGTATGGGATTTTGGCTGCATCAGGAAATGAAAACCTTGAAGGAATTAGAAACAACTGCCGAAAAAAGCTCGATGTTCAGCTTAGGGAAAATTACCCGAATGGAAGATCTCCCTTCCAAACCTCAGCTAAAAAAAGCAATTAAAGAAGCCATGGACCTTACGGATATGGGGGTTATCATGAAGAAGGCCGCTCCTTCCAAAACCGAGATGGAGGTTCCTGATTATTTTCAGGCCGCATTGCAAGGTGAGCCAGGAGCTTTAGATGTTTTTCAGAAAGCTTCTCCCTCTTTCCGGAAAGAATACATTACATGGATAACGGAAGCCAAAACAGAAGCCACCCGAAATAAAAGAATGGAACAGGCTTTGGAATGGATCGCAGAAAAAAAAGGAAGAAACTGGAAGTACGAAAAAAAATAAACACAAAACACAATGAAGAAAAAAATTACGTTCTTTTTCTTCCTCATTATTTCAATTTTCACGTTCTCACAAACATTTGATTTTGAGGAACAATATAAATATGCCCGAATTCTTTCTTCTAAAAATCCGGACAGTTCAGAAATTGTATTGAAACATATTATTGATTCTGCCCAGAAGAAAAGCCTTCCGGAATATCTTGCTAAAGCTTATTATTTAAAGTCCTACAACAGCTATCTGAAATCGGATGCCAAAAGCAGTCTGGATTTTGCAGAAAAGGCTTTAAAAATTTCTGCACAAAGCAATTATCCAATAGGAAAAGCGCTTGCTTACAGAATGCAGGGAACACAATATGCTAAACTGGGCCTTCTCAACGAATCTTCCAGAAGCCTTGAAAGAGCTTTATCTGAAGTGAAGAACAATCATACGGATGAGGGACATGAACTGAAAGGGATGATTTATAATTCTTTTTTGATTCTCCTCAATAAAAATGAATATAAAAAGAAAGTATTTTATTCAACAAGTGCAATCCGTGAGTTTCAAAAGATCGAAAACATCTCCAGACGAAATGAGCTGCTTGTCTCGGCTTATACCAATACAGGATACAGCTTATCTGAAGTTGGCAGGTTCACCGAAGCGAAGGTCTATTTTGTAAAGGCTCTTTCTTTAGCCGGTAAGGATAATTATTATCTTACAGCCAATATTCTCAATGACATCGGGTTTTCATTGTTTCAACAAGGCAAACCAGACAGTGCTGTTGTATATTACCAGAAGGCATTAGTCCTGGTTAACCGGTATGGCTTTAACGAGAAAAAGATAGAGGTCACAAAAAATCTTGAGGACGCATATTCTCAGTTGAATGACCTCCCTAATGTTCAGAAATACAACCTCGAAAATCTTAAATTAAAAGACAGTATTGCTTACAACAAAACGATGGCCGTCAACAAAACACTTTCCAACAAAGAAAAGAATTTTGATCGGCAGCTTGTAAAAAGCAGAAACTTTTCAACAGTTTTAGTTGCTGCATGCCTTATTCTCACGCTCGTGTTGAGTGTTGTCGTATTTCATGTAATGAATCTCAGAAAAAAGCACAGAGAAATTGTATCTACGATTTACAAGGAAGGGGTTCCTGTTGCCGGTTATGAGGAAGATCCTGCTGAGAAAGCGCCATTACAAGCTTTGAGCCAACCTTCGGAAATAAAAATTTCCCCTGAAGTAGAGGAAAATATTTTAACCGGCTTGCAGGCATTTGAGAATAATCTGCATTTTAACGACAAGAATGTCTCACGTTATAATCTCGCTTACGCCTTGAATATCAATACAAAATACCTTTCCGCAGTCATTAAAAAACATAAAAATTTCAACTTCAATCAATACATCAATCATCTCCGCATCAACTATATTGTTGACCGGTTAAAAAACGAACCGAAATACCGGAAATACAAAATCAATCACCTTGCTGAGATTACAGGGTATTCATCCCACAGTGCCTTTTCTCTTGAATTCAAAAAGGTGGTAGGCATCCATCCCTCTGCTTTTATCAAAACTCTGGATGACGTAACCTGATTATTGTTCTGCAATGGTAAGATTGTTGTACCCTCCTGTGTTGTTCAAAGAAAAATTGGGCAGGTTTGAGTTATTTAGGTTAAACCAGATATAAGGCATCAGCCGCTGTCCGGATGTCATATAAAATGATGCGGTACAATTGCTTCCTGCATCCATATTTCCTACACTATTGGAAGACATTGTATTCACACACTTCACTGTATTTACAATATTTGCCGGTAACAAACCTGCTGTATTATCATACAACTGCCAGATAGCTTCTATCTGTATTGGGTTCAAAGGATCAGTGGTATAATTGATGGCCAGAGGTGCAAGATCAGTTGTAAAAGTAGCGACATAGACCCCATTTCTCGGAGCGGTAAAAGTTCCTGTAGATGCATTAAAATGGGTTCCGGAGTTGCTTTCAAAGGTCTTTGTCCAATCTACGAGGTAATTGCTGGCCCTGTTCTGGAGCCCTGTAGTCACTGTTGCAGCCGAAGGTACTGCCAGCTTTACATTATTGTTTGTTTTAGCTGCAATCACAATAGCTTTTGTACTTGCAGGCTGCGCCGTCAGTAAAGGTAGCCATTCCTTTCCATTAGAATATTCCACCCCGTTGTTGTAGCGAAGTGCACCTTCATCTGCTGCAGCTGCCGACAGTGAAGAAGCACCCAATCCAATTGCTCCGTTTCCTGAATTCCGGGCATCAACTTTTACAGCCGGATTAAGCATTCCTGCTCCTATTTTGCCTGCGGCAGTGATGATCACATCATTACTTTGCTGAGAGGGAGTAAATGATGCTCCTGTAGACGGATTATCTTTCTGTCCATCAACATGTAAAATACCTTTTGGGTTAGTCGTATTGATTCCAACCTGTGAAAACGCGTAGTGGAAACTTAAAAATACAAGTATAAGTAAACAATTCTTTTTCATCATCAATTTTTTTTATAATCCGAAAATACTTAAAGAGGTAAGGGTTGCATCTGTATCTAACGTTTTTGTACTCCCCAGCTTCTGGTTCAGGCTTACAGTAATATGATCTCCCTGATTTAAATTAAATATTCCTGAGCAGTTTCCGGCAACGCGGTTGTCAATCGTGTTATTTCCCGGATAACTTCCGACACACTTAAACACTTTACTCGTCGAGGAGGATGTGGAGTTGGTCTGGATAAGGGTTTCATACCGGGAATCATTGGCAATACTTCCTGAAGCCAGTGAAACGCTAAAAGAAACGATATACACTCCCGCTTTTGAGGCTGTAAAAATTCCTGTGGAGGCGTTAAAACTACTGTTGACATCTGTTCTTTTTGTCCAGCCCGTAATGGCAGTTTGTACTCCATCCGTGAAGCTCTGAGCTGAAGAATTTTCAGCGTCTACAAAATCATTGGATGTTTTATGTGCCAGGGGGATCCAGGAAGACCCGTTAGAGTAGCTAAGATCCTGTGAACCTGAATTATACCTCAACGCGCCGGCTTTAGCCGCAGCTGCCGTCTGGGAAGTTGCCCCGATGCCTATAGCATTTAAACGCTCTCCAGACCTCAGGTCCAATCTTGTTTTTGGGGTTTTCGTTCCTACTCCCATATTTCCTGAGGAGGTAATGACAACATCATCATAATAACTGGTTGATGTGGATGCTGAAGTATTTTTCATCCCGTCTACATGTAATATTCCTTCGGGAGCGGATGTATTGATACCTACCTGCGCCCTGATCCATAAGCTTCCGCACACGAGTAAGGCCAGTGCTAATTGTTTTTTCATATTCAAAATGTGTTATTGTTCTAAAATTGAAAGATTTACAAAGCCATAATCATTACTCGCAGAAGACGTATCTGTTCGTAAACTCAAATTGCCGTTATAAACAGACTGATAGATCTGCGGCTGGAAAGTATCTCCTTTATTAAGCTGTACTCCTGCGACACATGAGCCCGCAACCTGGGCCTGTTTTGAGATGTTGGAGAAAGATTTTACACATTTTTTTACCGTACTACTTCCGTTCACGATATACCTGGCTTCAGAAAAATAACCGGATACAATGGGAATTCTCACAAAATCATACGTAAAGGAGACCAGATACACACCTGTGCGTGGCGCTGTAAAAACGCCGGTACCGGGATTAAAATTGGCTGTAGGATCGGAAATTTCATTCCAGCCTGAAATTCCTGTAGAAGTACGGTAAGGAATTTTAATGGCAAAGTTGGCGGCCCGGATATTCGCTACAACTACAGCTTTGGTAGGTGAAGAAATAAGATCCTGCCATACGGTTCCATCAGAATACTGCATTTTTCCACCATTCAGCGGATTATACCTTACAGCCCCTCCCCCTGCTACAGGCGCAGTCTGGGAAGTCTCTCCCACGCCAATTGAATTGTCCGTATTATTAGCAGACCTTGCATCGACCTTTACAGCCGGAGCCAGAATACCTATTCCTATTTCTCCCAAAGAAGTAACTACCACATCGTTGGCGGCCTGTGCAGAGGAAGGAGTTCCCGATGCGGGATTATCTCTCGCCCCATCTATATGCAAAAGGGTTTGGGGATTAGAAGTATTGATACCAACCTGCGCCGGTAAGGAATTCATAAAAAGACATCCGGCAATGAATGTCCATTTCCTCAAAATAATTAAGTTCTTCATGTAATTTGTGGTTTTAAAACGAGTACAATTCTCCGTCAAAGATAGATTCAAAAACAGATCCCACACAACAGAGACGCTGCGCCACAAAACATAAAACACTGAAAACGTAGCAAATAAACAATTGTTTTACAATATCAAAATACGGAATTTTAATATTTTTGAAATGTAATTTTAATTTTTTCCGGAAATTTTTAAAATAATAAATCCCTTTTTCTAAATTTTTTTAACATCACGAAACTTGAAATATGCTCCAGGCAGAATATTATTTTTCAGGCAGGCTTCATCAAAAAATGCTATTGAAAATGATGTCTGGGTAAACCAATCTCATGGGCCTGAGGATAAGGTTTCCGAAAAGTCATACTGACATCCTCCTTAATCTGCCTGTGGATATCATATTGCCTTTCTTTATCATAAGCATATCGAGGATCTGGAATCATCGGCATTTTAGCCATTTTATGAATGGTAATGGTTGGAAAGTGAAAATCAACTTCTACGGTTCCCAGCAATAAGTAGCATCCGCCACCCTGAAAATCATATTCCTTCAGGCTATCGGGAAAATGCGCCGTATCAAAATAATCACCATTCACATCAATCCAGGTTCCAAAATACATGGTTCCTTTTTTTGTCGGGACATGCTTTCTTGCAATCAGGTATGCCAACATCTTCACCTGCCTTTTATGATACTGCAACAAATCCTTTACAAAAACAGAACCTCTGTACTTGGTTTGCAACAAATCAAACGGACTGCATGAAACCGGAAAACCAATGAGCTCAATTTCATCGAAAGCATCTTCAAAATGTTCTCTTTTTAAGGGTGGCAATTTGAATTCCTGAACAGGCTCTTCGATTAGCATAAGGCCCCTCTGTTCAGGTTTAAAATTTACCAGCAGCAGCCTGGCTTCCACCAGCAATTCATTTTTGGGCTTACCGGTAAATCGGAATGCTCCGATAAAAATCAGAATCTGTATGGTTTCAATCCCAATGGGAATACGTTTGATAAAATTTTCTAATGATTGGTAGCTTCCATTTCTTTCACGTTCTTCAACGATACCATGAGCGATTCGTGTTTCCAGTCCTTCCAAAAGCATCAGCCCCAGATAAATATCGGTCCCCTTGAGTGTTGTCTGATATTCACTGGCATTAACACATGGAGTCTGAATCTTTCCGCCGGACATTTTTGCTTCGTGAATGTACACTTCGGTGCGGTAAAAGCCCCCCTGATTATTGATCACCGAAACCATAAATTCCAGTGGATAATATACTTTCAGATAAAGGCTTTGGTAGCTTTCCACGGCATACGATGCCGAATGGGCTTTGCAGAAAGAATATCCGGCAAAAGATTCAATTTGCCGGTACGCTTCAGCAGTCAGTTCCAACGAATGACCTTTGTCTCGGCAGGATTTAAAAAAATTCGCTTTTACTTCCTGAAGCTTTTTAATAGAGCGGCCTTTCCCACTCATTGCTCTGCGTAAGATATCACCATCTGCCAAAGTTAATCCTCCAAAATACTGTGCAATCTTAATCACATCCTCCTGGTAGACCATGATCCCATACGTTTCTTTCAGATGCTCTTCAAATACGGAATGGAAGTATTGAAACTGATCCGGATGATTATGCCTGAAGATATATTCCCGCATCATCCCACTCTGTGCCACCCCCGGCCTGATAATAGAGGAAGCAGCAACCAATATTCTGTAATTGTCACATTTCAACCTTCTTAAAAGCCCGCGCATGGCCGGAGATTCTATATAAAAACATCCGATAGTTCTCCCTATCGCTAAATATTCATTGGCTTTTTCTTCATCTTTGGAAATTCCCGTATCCCGGATATCCACATCAATTCCCCTTGTTTTTTTAATGAGATTCACTGTATCATTAATAGTCCCGAGCCCTCTTTGAGACAGAATATCAAGTTTTTCCAGTTTTATATCTTCGGCCACATTCATATCAAACTGAACAATCGGAAATCCTTTAGGCGGCATTTCCAGGGCTGTATAATGGGTGATGGGTTCTTCGGAAATCAGGATTCCACAGGCATGCATGCTTCTTTGATTTGGAAACTTTTCCAATAATTTACCATACTTTTGGACCAGCTGTACCACAGAATTCGGGTCATGGGTTTCCATTGATCTGCTCGTCAGATCATCCAGCTCTTCTTTGGGCAAACCAAATGCTTTTCCCACTTCCCTGAAAATTGATTTGTATTTAAACTCCACATTGGTTCCACAGAAAGCCACATGGTTCTTCCCATACCGGGTAAAGATATACTCCAGGATCGTATCCCTGTTCTGCCAGCTCCAGTCGATATCAAAATCCGGAGGACTTTTCCGGTTAAGATTCAGAAATCTTTCAAAATATAGGTCCAGTTCCAAAGGACAGATATCAGTAATCCCAATACAGTAGCTGACGATGGAATTTGCTCCGCTTCCACGCCCTACATGCATAAACCCCATGCGATTGCTGTACCGTACAATATCCCATGTGATCAGGAAGTAGGAACAAAAGTTAAGGTCATCAATAACCTTCAGTTCTTTATCCACTCTTTCTTTTGCTATTTCGTGGTCTTTTCCATATCGTTTTTTCAACCCCAAATAAGCCAATCTTTTCAAAAGCTTTACATCTGACTCTTTGGATCTGGTATAGCATGGCTTATTCTTTACTTTTTCAAAATCGAATTCAAAATTACAGGCTTTCAGGATGTTTCTGGTATTCTTTACGATCTCAGGATACCTTTGAAAAGCTTTTACAATTTGTTGTTCGGAAATAAAATATTCCGATTTTCGGCAAACTTCTTTTTTTGTCAATTTTGACAGTAAAGTATTGTTATCAATAGCCCGGAGAATTTTGTGCAGTTTATATTCCTCCTCCGTGCTAAAAGTAACAGGATGAAGAACAACCATTTTAGGGATATATTTTTCATATTCAGGACGTATCAGAAAGTTCAATTCATCTATTCTAACTCCTATAAACTCATGATCTTTTAATGCCGGAGGAATATTGCTCATCGGATAGACCACAAACACTTCGTTAAATTCCGGAGCGGTTTCACAAAGTTCTATATCATTACAGTTATGGTCTGTGATGACCTTATTAATTTCACCAATTCCGGAGAATCTTCTGGCAATCCCCACATACAGCAGTTTTCCTTCCTTCCTGACCTCAACTCCGGGAATAGGTTGTATACCTACATTTTCGCATGCTTTTTTAAAATCATAAATTCCGGTTACCGTATTGATATCCGTTAAGACCAATTCTCTGGCTCCCGATTCATGTGCCTGTTTTACCAATCCCTCAATGGATAAAGTCCCGTAGCGCAGGCTATGGAAAGAATGACAATTAATAAACATGTTGAAAAAATTAATTTTATTTTCCGAAGTCAAAACCGGATGCCCGTCCTACCGCATCAGCTCCGAAACGGTTTTTGAGGTAATCCATTGTTTGATATAAGCTCATCTGTTCCTCGGTATCCTCAAATAAATTCATCTGATGATTTCCGTGGACCAATCCCGTAAACCGCAAGCCTACCAGCCGAAGTCTCATTCTTCTTGTATAAACTTTGTTAAAAAGGTCTAATGCAACCCTGGACAAAGTATGATCGGCGGATGTATAGGATACTTTGCACTGCCTAGTTTCCGTATCAAAATTGGCATATCGTATTTTAATAACCACCGTTGAAGTCAGCCATTTTTCCCGTCTCAACTGATACGCCAACTGCTCAGCCATTCCTGAGATCAGTCTTTTTAATTCTATCATATCCATCGTATCAGTAGTAAAAGTCCTCTCGGTGGAGATAGACTTTCTCTCAGAATAAGGGACAACAGGATTTTCATCAATCCCATTGGCCTTTTTCCAAAGCTCTTTCCCGTTGGCTCCGATCATTTGCTGCAGAACCAGTACCGGCATTTCAGATAAAGTATGAATTGTCCTGATGCCAATCCGTGATAACAATTGAAAGGTCTTATCCCCTACCATTGGAATTTTTTTAATGGATAAAGGATTTAAAAACGGCTGAATTTCCAATGCTTTGATCTCCATTCTCCCAACAGGCTTTGCTTCTCCGGTTCCAATTTTGGAAACGGTCTTATTGGTTGACAAAGCGAAGCTGATCGGAAGGCCCGTCTCCTTACTGATGGCCTCTGCAATTTCTTTTGTCCACTGATAGCAGCCAAAAAACTTATCCATTCCGGAGAGGTCCAGATAAAACTCATCAATACTTGCTTTCTCCATCAGAGGAACCTTTTCCTGAATAATTTCTGTGACAGTATGTGATAAGTTCGAATACATTTCGTGATCACCCCGAATTACTTTTGCATCAGGACAAAGTCTCAGCGCCATCCGGATAGGCATTGCTGACCGGACCCCAAATTTTCGTGCTTCATAAGAGCAGGAGGCCACAACACCACGGTCTCCACCTCCTATAATGAGAGGAATACCTTGAAGCTGTGAGTTATTACGCCGCTCACAGGATACAAAAAATGTATCGAGATCCATATGTACAATTGCCCGGTTCACGTTACAAAATTAGTTATGTTTTTAAACAAAATTCGTATTTTTGTTGTTATAATTTGTAACAATGTCAATTTTCTCTGATAACATACGCTTTTTAAGAGGTAAAAAAGAAAAAACTCAACAAGAGTTAGCGAATACGTTAAAGCTTACCCGTTCCAGGTATGTCTCTTATGAAGATGGGAGATCTGAGCCGCCCATTGAAATACTGATCAAAATTTCCAAGTTTTTCAATATCAGTATAGATTTGCTTGTATCTGTTGATATCAGGAAGTATCCCTTAGAGGAAATGCTGAAACTTCCGGATAATAGAATCCTATTACCTGTGGTTGTAGATCAGTTAGGCAACAACAGTATTGAAATCGTCCCTCAAAAAACATCAATGGGATATCTATCCGGCTACAGTGATCCGGAATATATTGAAAGCTTACAAAGAATTTCTTTGCCTTTTCTGACTCATGGAAAATACCGGGCATTCCCAGCCAAAGGAGATTCAATGCCGCCTTTTAAAGACGGCTCTTACATTATCGGGAAATATGTTGAGAATATAGAGGATCTGAAGGCTCATAAAAGCTATGTCTTCGTCACGTTAAATGAAGGTATTTCTTACAAAAGATTCATATCAAGGAACAATGATGTAATACATGTTTCTGCCGACAATTCATTTTACGAATCTTATGATATTCCTTTAGGAGAAATTGTAGAGGTATGGCAATATGCATCAGGGATATTTCCCGAAGATTTCGGGCATGATAATTTCGAAAATTATAATGTAAAAGAAATGTTTTTAGACCTTAAAAAGACCATCGAAAACCTTCAGATTAAAGGGTAAACACGATACATTTTACATTTCCGTATTTTTAATTAAAACACGTCAAGTTCCGTCGCTTTCGCTCTATATTTTTGTTTCACAAAAGAAAAAAAATTATGGATAAAGTAACCTTAGAACGGATTCAGAAACTTCACCCGCTGGTAAGGGAGGAAGTAAAAAAAATCATTAAAGAATGTGATGAATCGCTTACCGGAAGAGCAAAGATACGGATCACCCAAGGCTTAAGATCGTTTGAAGAACAGGAAAAGCTGTATGCCATAGGAAGAATTACCTCAGGTAAAAAAGTGACCAACGCCAAATCCGGACAGAGCATTCATAATTATGGGCTTGCAGTAGATATCTGCCTGATGATAGACGGAAAAACAGCAAGCTGGGACACCGTAAAAGACTGGGATAATGACAAGGTATCCGATTGGTATGAATGTGTGAAAATTTTTGCCCGACACGGCTGGGACTGGGGAGGGAACTGGAAAACCTTTAAAGACCTTCCCCACTTTGAGAAAAAGAATATTCCAACGAAGAAAGGTCTTGTAAAAACTACCTGGAGAACGCTCCAGAAAATGCCCAGAGATAAACAAAATTATATTGTTTTTTAGTTACCATCTGGTTGAGATTAAAAAAAACAAAACAAGCTAACTTACTGGTTTAAAGTTCTCTTTTTTGGTAAAATTAATTAAAAATATTTTTAATACGACAAGTTCTGTCGCTTCCCCGATCTATCTTTGCTTTATAAGAAAAACACCAAAAGCAATCCTTATCATAAGCTGAAACCAATAGACATTTTTCGGAAATCTATTGGTTTTACTTGTCTAAAGTTGCCAGGTGTTTCTTAAAAAAAATGAAAAAACCACATGAAAAAGACAACCATTCTTTCTTTGGACGGGGGTGGAATAAGAGGAATTATCACCTGCATTATTCTACGTTACATAGAAGAACAGCTTCAGTATTATGATAAACCGAGTGCAAGACTCGGGGATTATTTTGATCTGGTAGCGGGAAGCAGCACAGGAGGTCTGATTGCTTCTATTATTCTATGTCCCGATGAAACCCGAAAAGCAAAATATTCTATCCAGAAAGGATTAGAATTATATGCTGAAAAGGGCGGCGACATCTTCCAGGTTTCTTTTTGGGAAAAACTGGTCAATCCATTCGGATTACTGAATGAAAAGTTTTCCCAGGAAGCACTTGAAAAAAATTTGAATGACTTTTTTGGGAATTTAGAATTAAAAGAATTAATAAAACCATGCTTAATAACAAGTTACGACATAGAAAACAGAAGAGCTAAGCTTTTCAATTCGTGGGAAGCCCACCTCAGTACAGATAACTTTTATGTAAAAGATATCTGCAGGGCTACCTCAGCGGCGCCTACTTATTTCAGCCCTGTACAGATCAAATCGATGTATGGACAGATCTTCAGCCTTATCGATGGAGGCATGTTTGCCAATAATCCTGCGCTATGCGCTTACGCTGAAGCCCGTAAAATTCCTTTTGCCGAAGTGTTGAAAAACCATCAGAAGGCCAATCATCCCGGAGTAAATGATATGATCATTATTTCAATAGGAACCGGAATTGAAGCCAGACCCTATTCTTTCAGAAGACTTCAAAAGGCCGGAAAAATAGGCTGGGTAAGCCCTATTGTTGATATTTTGATGTCTGCCAATGCAGAAACAGTAGATTACCAGCTCTGCCAGATGTTTCAGACGTTGGGGTCCAGAAATCAGAAAAATTATTACCGCCTGAACCCTTCATTGAAAAATGCTTCACCGGCAATGGATAATGTAAGAAGGTCCAATATTGAAAACCTGATCCAGGCAGGACTGAGCTATATTGATGATAACAGAGAGACACTTAATCAAATTGTTCAGAAGCTCATCAAAAATAAAATATAAGCTTATAAGCTTATAAATTACCAAAATAAGCTAAAAAGCTTATATCATAAAAATTTGATACGTCACCACGTCATTCGAGCTTTAATTTTGTTTTAACAAAAAGACAAATAAAAAAGAAAAATAATAAAACACGACGAGTTTTGACGCTTCATCAAATTATCTTTGAAACAACAAAATAACCAGGGAAACTACAGCTGAATAAGCTTATTTCTCCATCCAATATCCTTTTAATTGTCAGCAATTAAAATTCAGTGGTACATCACTGAACAGGATAGCTATGATCTCAACGAATATTAGTCTGCTAGCACTACTATATATTTATTAACCTAATTAATAACCTTAAAAATTTTAGAATTATGGCAAATTTAGTCCAAGAATTAAACAGTTTAGATTTCAGTGTATACATCGGAGGCCCAATGCAGGCAGCGATCAAAGCCCAGCATGACGCATCCATGTCACAAGTTAACTTCATTAAAGAAGTCGGTTTCGAAGGAGAGGGAGCTGCTTCAAAGCTTAGATACGTAGATTTTGTGTACAAAAAATCAGTACCCAGTACAGTACAGGGTAATGAAAATCTGGTACAGTCACAAGTTACATTGAGTGTTCCATTGCTTTCAATGCTTACGATTCCGGCTTTAAGAATTGATGAGATGACCATTGACTTTAATGCAAAGCTCAATTCGGTTGAGACTCAGAATATCTCGAGTGAATTCCAGGGAAGCGCTTCTTTAAGTGCCAAGTTTTGGAAAGTGAAGTTTAACGCTTCAGCTTCTTACAAGAAAACCAACTCCAGCACATCAACAACAGAAAAAACATACACCCTGGGTGTTCATGTAAAAGCTGTCAATGATGAGCTGCCTGCAGGCCTTGCAAGGATCATGGATATGTTGGAAGACGCTATTGTTGCAACAGCAGCACCTGCTACTCCTGCTTAATAACTTTTTAGGATGGCTGCCTTGGCAGCCGTCCGTTTTTAACCATTTTCACCTTATTAAAAACTTATTATGCCAAAACTTAAAGAATATCTGGGCGGGATTGTCTCTGAGATCGCTGAAGCCAGAAAAATGACCGATTTACAAACCGTACAGATCGCACGGGAATATGCAAAGAATGATCTGCTGAAACATTTTTCCATTCCCAGAATGAAAGTAGGAACAGTAGACCTTACCATTCCGTTTGCTACAGCAGGCAATACGCCCAAACTTCCATTCAGGGATTTTACATATGATGAAATCATCAAAACAGCAGGTACAGATTATAATTCTTCAGACACCAAGAACGATCAGAGTTTAAAAGCTTTTCTGGCAAACCAGGAAAACAATTACAATGAGATCATCACAAAGATCAAAGAAGAAAATAAGCCGTCACTTACGGATGAACAGATACAATATTTTGACCCTATTCCTAAATACACCCTGGAATTTTGCAGAACACTTCCCAACTTCGCGTGGAAAAATACTGATCCAGAAGTTTTTTTGCAGCGCGTATTCAACAGAATTACTCAGGAAGCCAGAAGAGTGATTGAAAAAACGGAGGATCATGAGATTATTGTTGAAGCAAGCCAACTGATGGAACTGGATGTGAAATGCCTGATCTTTGCCAAGATGTCTGTGAGTGAAGCAGGAATGGAATGGTCAAGATACGAAGATATCAACGGAAATATTGTAGAAACCTTAATCCCTGAATAAAACCATGAAAAAGTCACAATTTATCTTAGTTTCCCATTTGAAGGAGCAATTGCTGGGATTCCCGGCAATTGTTTCATCTTTAGAAAAAAAAGATCCGTTTTTTATCGAGAAAATGATATCATGGCTAAAGGCAGTAGAAGATATTCTTTCTACCCACAGCATCAGTGAAGTTTCAGAGATCGCAGGATTCAGAAGTAAAATTCTGGCAGGGAAAATAAGTGATGACCGGGGCATCCATACAAAGAAAAATCAACTTAAAATTACAGCTGCTCTTCTCTATGAAGCACAAAACTGTGTCCTGAACGTACTTCTCCCCCATGAAAACAAGATGAACGAATGCAGGGAGATCACAAAACAATTATTAGCTTTGACGGCCCAGTCAAAAACCCAGGTCTATCATGCGGATATAAAATTTGAAGATTTTGTTCAGAAAATATGGTGGTATATCCTTTCTGACAATGACCTGCGAATCGGTGGCATAAAGCTCAAATCCATGCTTTCGGAAATGGATATCATCATGCTCATTGCGGATGAAATTGATATTCAGGATTTTTCATAAATACTAAAAATAACTCAAATTTTTTTTTGAGTTATTTTTTTTGCGTCAAGTTTTGACGCTTGCCCCAGCTATCTTTGAAATATAAACAAAGACACAAAAATCATCCTTAGTACTATTAAAAAAACACCTTTGAATTCAACATACATCAATGCTGAACAGCCAGAAATATCTCAAAAAAATCACCAACACCTAATGACACAAAATATGGAAACACCTCATCACAATACAGACATTATCTTCGATGAAGACCTCTACACCGTAGAATGGAGCGACATCGAAAATGCAGAGATCGACTATGAGAACTATCTCAATGACATTGAAAGCTTCTTCCGGGAAGATTTCGAAGAAGACATCCTTGAAGAGGAAGCTTTCTAAATAAAATACTAAACACGACAAGTTCTGACGCTGTCCGACATTACCTTTGACATCTCTTTAATACTCACACAAAGTCTCATTAACATTTCAAATCCTTTGAATTCACCATTCACAAAAATGGCGGACAGCCAGAACTATGTTTAATACCAATGTATTCAAATCACAACAAACCATATAATCTCCTTAAAAAAGGCAGAGAAGCTGCCTGATAAAAGCTTCAACTCTTCACTTATTTATTAACCAAACCATAATCATTTATGAAAACAAAACAAGATTTAAAAAAATATTTCGAAAACGGAGATATCCCCATACAGGAGGAATTCTGGGAGTGGCAGGAATCTTACTGGCACAAAGAGGAAAAAATCCCATTAGAACAATTAGCGTATGATTTTTCTCAAAAAGCAGACCTTGTAGGAGGGGTCGTTCCTGCATCTCAGCTTCCAAGCTATGTAGATGATGTCTTAGAATTTGATTCCCTTTCCAATTTACCTCAACTAGGAGAATCCGGGAAAATTTATATTACAAAGGACACTAACAAGCTCTACCGGTGGACAGGCGCAAGATATATTGACATTACGCAAGGAGAACTTGCAACGCTACAATCTGTTACGGATAGGGGAAATGAAACTACAAGACCGATCAAAGTACAGGGAGTACCCTATGGCGGATCTTCTGATCTAAGCAATATTATGATTGGCCAGGAAACCAATAATATGGCGAGTCAGGCAAATTATACCATCTCAATTGGTAAAGGGACCAACCCTCTTGGTAACGATCACGTTGTCATTGGCCATAACTCTTCAGTGACTGATGATGGCAGCCAGGGAAATACGGTTGTTGGTAACTTCAGCCTGGAAGACGGCCTATATTCAAGTGAGAATACGGTTGTAGGCTATGCCAGTTTTGGTAATGCCAAAAGTGCCCAGAGGAATACCGTACTGGGAGCTTTTGCCGGCAACGGAGGTGGAGATGGAAAATACCAGAATATTCTAATCGGCAGCAGAGCCGGGGTCAATCTGGGAACTGACTCAAAAAACAACGTGATTATCGGATGTAACTCTGATTTTGGTAGCAATCAGCTACAAAACAGCCTGTATATCAACAATCTCAGCTCGCGTGGGCCTGTAGCATTCTCAGATGCCTTGATCTCCGGGAATTTTGAAGACAAATATATCAACCTGAATGGTAAATTTTCAATCACTCCGGATCAGATTCCAAGTGCAGATGCAGGTTATACTAAAAATATCGTTGCCAGGCCAGATGGGACATTTGGCTGGGAAGACAGAGCCGCTTCCGAATATATTCCATTAGCCGGCACCGCATCTGCGAAGCCCGTAACAGGAGATATTGTCATTAAAGATCCAAATAACAATAGTTTTACCAGGCTTTCCAAAGGAACTGTTTTCTGCTCCGATCATACAAAAAACGGAACGCTTATGGGGAATTCTGCACTTACATTCCTTGAACAGTTCGAGGGTCCGGTGGCTGAGATTACCAAAAAAGGAATTATTACAGCAGAACCTTCTTATCTCATTACCTGTGGGGGAACCAATGTAAGGGGCCTTTCAGGAGCATCAGACTATACGTACAACGTAAAGGATCTTGATTACATCCAAAAGAAATATGCAGACCAACAACATTCCTATACCAAGGAAGAAGTAAAGACCGGTGGATTATGGATTGACAATAAGCCCATCTACAGGAAAACAGCTGTTTTCTCTCAGATTCCGGATGAAGGCATCATTCGAATAGACAAAATCTTCGAAGACATGGAAATGATCGTTTCCAATCAGATGTTTACCGAATGGTATGATATGAAAGCGGATTTTGCAGGCAATCAAATAAGAGGCGAAGCTTTTATCTCACTCCAAAAAGAGTTTGTGCAGTTTCAGCTTAAAAATAATTCAAATTACAATTATTCTGCAATCGACTCCTTTACACTAACTCTGGAATACACCAAGAAAGGAGATCAACCTCTCTACTAGTAATAATCAACAAAACAACAGCAAATATTAAAATGGCAACAAACGAAACAAATAATAATGCGCCACAAACCTTATTCAGATTTGTGAGCTTAAGAAATCCTGAATTGACTGAAACGAAAAAAATTAATCTCGGCTTCATTCACAGACCCGCACAATTGACAGGTTCTTTTGATTCAGCGATCAACCCGGCAAGCACTGCTTTGGAAAAATTCAGGGCATTGGAAAATGCAGCCAAGACATTCAATACAACAGGCTATCAAAGCGAAATTGAGATTGAAGGCGGATCTCTTTCCGAAGCTCTTAAAATAGGAAGGAAAATTGCAAAAAAAGAAGTCCTTACAGCACTAGATGAGATTACAGCCAAAAACTTATACAACAGCAGTGCAATTCAAAGCAAGCTAGCCCAGGTTTGGGATAACCTCATCTATCAGACGGTTACCCAAAATAACTTTTACATCAAAGAAGCTTTAGTTCATATTTTAAGAGCCATTCACTTTGGGTATGTTTGTGACTTACCTTCCACTCCCGAATTAGTAAAAATCAATGGTGAAGATCTGAAGGCAAAAGCCCTGGAAGCCAGAGTAGTGCTTCCAATGAAGTTATTTGGAGACGGATACGAAGGAGAAAGTACAGGTTCTGTTTCTAATGGAAACGCCTTCCAGGTAAATGTTTCTAAAATTGGAGAAGGAGTGATCAACGGAACGTCTCTTTCCATTGCAACCCAACAACAATTAAAAGCTGAGGGAGAGAGAATTTCGGAATTGTCCCATCTTACCTTTGAAAAAGACAGTCTCGTTCAACTACGAGCTGAATTGGAAGCAGCCCAAAAGACATTCAATACTTTACGAGCAAAAGCATATGATGCCGCTTACAAGCAGTACATCAGCATGTACCAGGCTGATATTGAGAAATACGACAATATGTACGAAAGCATTCAGTCACAGATTGCAAATGGTGGCTTAACGCAGGAACAAATTGATGCTCTGTATGCTTCACTGGATCTGTTAAAAGTTCTGGCATTTAAGTTCGAATATAAAAATGAAATTAACTTTGAAGATCTGAAAGAAAGGCTTTCATTAGATTCTTTTAAACTGTTTGTCAATGTTTTCACAAAAGTAACCAGTGAGGAGAAGCCTGAAAACGGATTGGATTTTTCAACGGTCACCGTATTAAGTGAAAGAAAACTGCAATTGGGAAAAATCGAAGTTTCCATTACTGATGAGTTTGATACATTTCCTGAAATTTTTGAAAAACTGGATGAAGAAACCACCTCAAAAGTTCAGACTTTATTTCAGAAATCACCGGCTCCCGAGCAGACGTATGCAAGTATAGGAGGAGTATTGATTCCTGTCATGAATTCTTACAGTGCTGCCTCGCGTATTGTTCCGAGATCGTATTATTTAAGAACTTCATACGAGCCCGTTTCTTCAAGAATGCCTGCAACGGCAACGTTCTATTACCAGGCCGAAAGTAATGCCTGGGGAGCAGCTTCTGTAACCGTGAAGGCCAGCACTGATTTCGGACTTTATGAAGAAAGTTTTTCTAATATTGAAGTGATCGATAACAAGGTGGCACTGCCTCTCTTCTTAATCGATAAGTTTGGTAAGTTTATCCGCTCCCTTGATATAAAAATTTATTTCAATAACGGAAAAGAAGCTTCTTTACAGCTTTCCGCGATAGAGCTTAACAAGGCTTTTACAGGGATTCTTTATACTGAGGAAACAAAAGATGAAACTGAAAACCCTTCTGAAGGCAGTAGTGATTACAAACCGGGAACCTTCATTCCAAAACACTTTGGGGTAAAGAGATTAGGTATCGCAGATTACCTAAAAGTTGTTCAGACAACCCACGCCTATGTTCCGGGAGAGGTCACTCACATCGAAAACATTATGGCAAAAGAGTTTAAGCAAAAATCAACGCGCAGACTGAGAAGAAGTGAAATACAAACCACGACCTCCAAGTCTACAGAGCGAGAAACTCTAAGCGATACAACCACCACAACCAGAAATGATATGCAGTCTGAAGTGGCTAATGTTATCCAACAGGATATCAATACTGAAGCACACTTCAGGTATGGAGGAATGGGTAAATCTTTTGAAGTGGGCGGAAGCTTTGCAGCCAGAAACTCAAAAGAAAACAGCACAAGACAGGCTATTTCAAAATCTCAGGAAATCACTGAAAAAGCTACAGAAAGACTCCTTACTAAAGTAGCGGAAGAGAGAATTGAAAAAATCCTTGAGGAATTTGAGGAAAACAATGCCCATGGTTTTGATAACAGAAATGGTGATAAACATGTAGTGGGTGTTTACAGATGGGTTGACAAGAAAATGAAAAACCAGATCTTCAACTATGGTAAGCGTACAATGTTTGAGTTCATGGTTCCCGAACCGGCAAGACTTCATAACCTGGCCGCTGCTTCATCAAAATCTGATCAGTTAATTCCTCCGTTAGACCCAAGAACAGTTACTGATAAATGGAAAATGGAAAGTGCCCAGAAAGCAACCAAAGATCAGATTGAATATTGGGCCAATCACTATAGTGTAAAACTTACCGAGCAGCCAAAATCCCCTATTAACCTTATTTTAGGGAAACAATGGGAAAAAGTGGATGGCAACGGAGAGTTCAGGCACAGACAAATTGATATTCCTGATAATTATGAAGCCAGCGCCGTAAAAATGTTCTACGGTTTTGAAAGAAACTCAAAGGGCAAAAGTGTATTACATGTAAATAATTTTGCCGGAACCATGATTCCATTGGAAAACTGGGGAAAATCCATTGATAGTACAGCGTATTTTACTCCACAGAATGTAACCGGTTCCTATGATTTTGTATACAGATGTGAAAATATTGATTCTGTCAATATCGCATTCGAAATCACCTGTAAACTTTCTTCCGCTTATATGACATCATGGTTCTTAGAAAACTTTACTGCCATCATCAAAGCTTACGATGAGGCATATGCCATCTTTGCAGAGAAAAAGGCTGAAATAGAGAAAAAAGCGAAGGAAGAAGAAGAGCAGAATAAAGAAAAACTCAGCACAAGCAACTTCTACCGAAGTATGGAATCTGTCATTCTGAAACATAACTGTATTGCTTACTTACTACAGGATTATGGTTCGCTTGGAAAAGATTTCACCAATGGAGCAGAAAAAATGCAGGATTTCAGTATTGTATTAAGTGATGACCTGGAACAATATACCGCCTTGGCAAAATTCATGGAACAAGCATTTGAATGGAGCATTATGGATTACACTTTCTACCCTTACTATTGGGGAGATAAGGCGAAATGGCAGCAAATGTATCTGTCTCAAAATACAGATCCTCTATTCAGAAACTTCCTCCAGGCAGGAATGGCCAGAATCATTGTCACTGTAAAGCCAGGGTTTGAAGACGCCGTACAATTCTTTATGTCTACCGGAAAAATCTGGAGCGGAGGTGAAGTACCAGTAATCGGAGATCCGATGTATCTGAGTATTGTTGATGAATTACGCGAACCGGTAGGTATACAACAAGGAAAACCATGGATCACTACTCTTCCAACGTCATTAAACATGTTGCAGGAAGGTTCTGCCGGGCTCCGTACCCTTAATGCACTTCCATTTACTAAAGAAAACCCGGAAGAGTTTGAAGTTCCTTCAGATGTGGTGACCAACGACACCGATTTTGTAAAGAACGACAACCTCCTTGGAGTTCAGACACCAGGTTCCTCTTCTGAAAAAGTAATTTCCGGAGACTGGAAATAAACGATCAATCATAACTAACAAAAAATATACACAATATGTCCAATATAGGAAAAATCATCAGAGTAAATGCATTACCTCCCGAAGGAGAAAGAGAGAAGAATGTTATTTACCAGGTAGCTGCACTTGGTGCAGCTACTTACAAAGACTATGCTATTGATGAAAGCGGAGATATGAAAACTCCGACAATAGGTCTTCAACAGGAAGATTTGCAGGATAACCTCATCAATATTTCAGACCCTGATTTGTTGACCGCAGGAATCACCACTCAAAAAGAGTATAACTCCCACACCATAGAAAAGCTGGGAAATAAAGTAGACCAGCCTTCTAAAGACGGAAACGTTCAGGATTATCCAAAAATTCTGGGGATGGACGATAACGGAAACACAGCAAAATTACCCACCGGAGATTTAGGAAAAAACATTGCCAATTCTTCTCTCACTTCTGCTGCTGGCGCCGGACTGACGCTAGGATCCAACTGGACCCTCAACACTTCCGGATTACCGTATTCCATTACAGGATTGTCAGATGTCTCCAACGATGCTTTATTTAATACATTCCTGTCTCAAAATGCTGCAGGCCGTATTGGAAAAACCAATGGAAAGCAGCCTTTTCTAAGCCTTCCCTCTACGCTCTCCGAAGCTGAAAAAACAGCATGGAAAACAGCAATGAATGGAGGATGGACCACTGCGACTATGAGCGTTGCTATTATTACTCCACCTGTTGTGGATAAGCAGGACAAAAATTATTGGATCAGCCTCCGGGGAGCTAATCTTAATATGCCTCCGACCTCATTCTCTGTTGAAATCATGGCTAATGATGGTACTACCATTATTGCAACTGTACCCAATTCTCAGGTCCAGCTGTACACCAATGGCTTAGATTTAACGTTTTACTATAATTATAAAAACCTGCCTACCGGGCAGTATAAAATAAGACTATGGAACGGTTCTGCCTATTATGTTACAAGCTTAACCATTTCTGTTGTTGAAAACCTTCAGATTGTTGACTTTTCAGCATTAACATGGTCCAAGAAAATTTATAATGACGCTCAAAATGCTGATACCTTTGGAAATGGCGGTTCTGCAATCTATCAAAGCAATGCCAATGTCAAGACTTACAGTACCGACGATCCAACCATTGTTGGGGCTTTAAAGTCATCAAAAATAAACAATGCAGGAGAAAATTTCTATTTAGAATTCTCTGTCAATTTCCAACATGCTGCCAATTTAACGTCAAAGACACAATATATAGGATTAATGAATACCGCTTCCAATATTGACTTGTTGGACCAGACTGTTACAAGAATAAAAGCGGTTGGTATCATCGGAAGCTCAACCGGATACAGAACGTATTATCTAAATAATGCGGTAGTAGGCAGTGCTCCTGCAAATAGCGGGTCGGGTGCTAATGAAACCATGAATGTAGTTATCATAAAAAATGGCTCATCGATAACCGTTGCAGTAACGGTTCGGGGGACAACATCTTTGTCAGTTATCTCCGTACCCGATATTGAATACAGTTTAAATATGGCTGTCAACAACATGGGTGGACCGGCTACCACATCATTAAACATCACGAATTTATATAAATTCTAAAAGTGTTATGATGACTATTCACGATGAAACCATCACCGAGGATAAAATAAAAATCTCAAGCTATAAATACATGCTCTGGCTTCATCACAGGTAAAAGAATAGTCAACAGAGGGCAGAGCATAAAAAACTCTGCCTTTTTTAATCTTTAAAATTATTATCAATGGAAAACACAGACTATAAAGATATTTTTGATATTGGGAATGAAGCCTTATCTATGGATAATCAATTATCTTTTCCTTCATTTCCATCGTTTAAGGCCGCTTTTACAATTGGTGAGAATATAAGAGGAATGAGTAATGTGAACCCGCTGGCCACTGTAAAGCTTTTTAATCAGACTCCTGATGATCTTTTAACAAAATACTTTCCAGATGGCAGCACTCCTGTTGAAGGCACCTTTACCTACATTCCCGATAACAGAAGTGATTTAACTTCAGTAATCAAAACTACAGTTAAAGACTTTTATTATTACAGTGTAGTAGATGTGAAAAACTTTGCTTTTAAAGTCATTATCTTTTCTTCTACAGAGGCAACCAAGCTTAAAGAATGTTTTGAAGTATCAAGTCCTCAAGGCAGAGAAATATTAATTTTCGTAGAAGATAATTCTTCAGACAATGTCAGCGGAACCTACGGAGCTATAAAGATTTCTGATGAGGTATTAACTTTTTTGAATTCAAAGAAAAGACTTGCCTATGATGTTTACGATAATACCGAAATTTATAAAGAAATAAAGGCTGTTGTTCCTGAATTAACAGATGATCAGATAAAAGGGCTTCTACAGAAAGGGTATATCGAAGACACCCGAATTGATATTGCTAAAACATACTTCAATGTAGCTTCTTTCTTTTCCAGTGGGATTTCTCTGCTCCACCCTGCTCTTGGGATTCTCACCAATAATGCTGTGAGAACGGCAACAAGTTCTGTTCTTGAAAAAATTATAGAAACCATTGAAAAAGCAAGGCTTGGAGAAAACAGGTGGCAACCTAGACCACCAAGACTTGAAAATGGAGCATTTGATGAAAGTTATAAATATGACCCCCTTATTTCCTCTGGAAATAGCAATTCCGGAACAGTAAACTTTACTGAGATAAACCGATATTTAAAGACAATGCTTACAGAGCAAAACGATTTTGTAAGATCATTGTTGAATATCAAAAAAGATTTTAAGCCTAACAGCCAGCCTAAAGGTTTGCTAGAGATTTTGTATAAATCCTACTTAGATGCTTATTACATCATGCATAATGTAGCCTCGAATCTGGAAATTCTGAAATACGGAACAAAAGTATACAACGCTTTACTTTGCGGTATATGGAATGGTCTTATTGATGCGGTATCCGGGATATTTGCAATGGTCAAAATGATGTATGATGGAATCACATTAGGGAAGGACTTTGCCCAAAATATTGAAAAATATCTTCCTACACTTTTAGAACAGTTTGACGAAGCAATACAGGCTATTAAAAGTATTGATTTTACAGAAACCGCTAAATATATTTATGGAAAGTTAATAGAGATAAAACTTACTTTTGATCCTGTAGCTTGTGCTTATTTCATAGGATATGCTTATGGTTTTATTATATCTTTAATCATTGAAATTGTTGTCGGAATTCTGGTAAGTGGGGGTACATTAAGCATAGCAGCGATTATCAATGCTTTAGCAGAAACTATTTTGGGAATCTTTCGCCTTACATGGGGAGCGTTAAAAGGTGTAGCCAAAGCATTTAGATCTTTTACTCGATTCGTTGTAAAAAGTATTAATGATCTTATTAAAGGTTTTCAGGAGTTAATAACTTGGTTAAAGAAAGGATGGAGTGAACTAAAGAAAATTATTGATGAAGGATTCGATCTATCCACCAAAAAACATTGGATGTCACCTGGTTATTTCAAATTTGGGGAAGATCCTGCTACATTTAGGAACTTTATTCGATTGAGAGAAAGAGGTGATGATGGTTATTATAATATATTATGTCATGGTTCAGAAAAAAATGTTATTATTGATGGTAGGATCCTAAAACCTCAAGAACTCGCGAACTTAATTGTCGAGCAAGGATATGAAAAAGGAGAACCAATTAGACTTATAGCATGCAAAACTGGTTCTAAGCAAAATGGTTTTGCTAAAAAATTGGCAGAAATACTAGATGTTGAAGTAATTGCTCCTACTGAAAAAATTGCAATTGATGATCTTGGGCAATTCATCCACGATAAAAAAGGAAAATTTGTAAAATTTGTAAAAGATTAAACTATGAAATATTTTGGATTTATAAAAGAACATGATGATTACAGTATTTCAAAAAGTATTCAAGAATTGGTTTCTAACAATAGCACTATAGATAGTAATAAGGATAGAGTTTTAGATTATTTACAAAAGGGGATTATGGTGATTCCTCTTATGGGATTTGTCGAAAATGCAAAAGATCCTTTATTTGGAACAGATAATTACGATGATGAAAGTTTTGTAGCCTATAACGCAATATATACGGACGGAGTATGGTTATGGCCTCAATATATCCTTGAATATATAAAGAAATATCCCAATATAAAGCTTGATCCAGAATTTGTAAAACATGCTGTAAACAACAAAAAAAACATTCATATTACTGAAGAAGAATCTTTAAAAATCGAAAAGAATTTTTTTCAGGAGTTTTGGAAATAGCAAATGACTGCATTTTAAATGTAAGGTTATGATAAACAAAGAAAAAGCATTTGAAATCGTCAAACAATATTTACAGGACCGAAAAAGAGAATATGTTTTTATTGTTGAAAAAGATAAGTGCTTTTTACCACAACCCCTCATGGTTATGCTGAAGAATGGGAAGAAGAATCATAAGTCACTTCAGATCTACAAGATTATATTAATTTTCAATCTTGTTTCTTCATAAAAAATTAAAACACGACACGTTTTGTCGCATTAAGCCCATATATTTGTGGTACAACATTTTACCATGAAGAAAGATTTTTATCTGACAAGATATGCCTTAATAATTAAAAGATTAGAAAGTTCTCCAGCTACCTATTCCCAGCTGGAGGACTATCTTTTAAACTCTTTTGAATTCCAGGATGCAGGAATCAAAAGCTACTCGATCCGTACCCTGCAGCGGGATATCCGTGAGATTTCCGATCTTTTCAATCTTTCTATTCACAACAAGAAAAAAGGTGATAACCGCTATTATATTGAGAGCCGCCCGATCATGGAGGTAGACGAATACAATCAGAAGCTGCTGGAATCTTTCCAGGTAAGCAATGCCTTAAATCTACATCCTGATTTTTCAGATTTCATCTTTTTTGAAAGCCGCAAGCCAACCGGTGTGGAACATTTTTATGATCTCTTCTTCGCCATCCGTAATAAAAGGGTGGTCAGTTTCGAACATTACAATTATAAAAACAAGCTGATGACCTCCCGTAAGGTCCATCCTTTAGCCTTAAAAGAATCCAAAGACAGATGGTATCTTATCGCCATAGACACGAAGGATAAAGTTTTAAAATCATTCGGGCTTGACAGGATTAACTATCTTGATGTGGCTAAAAATCAGTTCAGAGAAAAATACAGATACAACTTCAGGGAACACTTTAAAAATGCTTTCGGAGTAATGAACCTCACGGAGCAGAAACCTCAGAATATTGTATTAAAGTGCAGCCGCCATCAGGGAGAATATATCAGAAGTTTTCCGCTGCATCAGTCACAGAAGGAGACCAAAGAAACGCCCGAAGAAATCTATTTTGAGTTCTTCCTGCATCCTACTTACGACTTTATGCAGGAAATTCTCTCGTACGGAAAGGAAGTAACCGTTTTAGAACCGAAAGGTTTAGTTGATGATATCCGTACCCATTTGCAGGAGTCTCTGAACCGGTATTTAGAAAGCTAAACAGCAATTACCGGATATCATTTTTTTTGAGTACATTTACATAAATATACCCTATTGAAAGTTTTATTTATTTGCATTTGCTGTATTATTTCTTCCTTTTGCTTTTCCCAGCAGAAAGAGGAATTCAGAGTGGTAAAAAATTATTATAACCAACACAGAAGCATGCTGAATAAGGAATTCAAGAAAAAATTCGATGCTGAATCCAATACCTTTAAAAAAGCGAGCATCAAAGGAGACTTCCTTTTTTTCATGAAGAAAATGGACAGTATCGAAAACACGGCGCTGATCGGTGCCTTATTAAGGGTAAGAAACCTGGAAGACCTCCACACGATAAAGAATCTGAAAGGAACATCTCTTGAAAAAAATTCAGACGTAGAGAAAATTGCTGATTATCCTGGTGGAATTAATTCTCTGAGACAAGAAGTTGCAGATCTTCTGTATGTAGATGGTGTCAATTCTGTCACCCCAACCGTAAAGACTGATGTTGCATTTATTGTGGAAAAAGATGGAAGCATCAGTAATGTGCATGCGCAGGGTGATAATTTTACCTTCAACAGGCAGGCTGAAATTGCGTTGTATTCCCTAACAGAAAAATTTTCTCCGGCAACGATTAAAGGAGATCCGGCTGCCTACCGTTTCAGAATTCCTTTAACTCTTACACTGGCCAAATAAAATATCCGGACAATCTCCATATCCTTTATTTAAACTTTGACTACATGTTTACAGACGAATATTATATGAAAATGGCCCTGCAGGAAGCAGAAGCCGCTTTAGAAAAAGATGAGGTTCCCATCGGATGCATTGTAGTATCCAATAACCGTATTATTGCCAGGGCCCACAACCTGACGGAAACGCTCAATGATGTAACCGCCCATGCAGAAATGCAGGCGATAACCTCTGCTGCGAACTTTCTTGGAGGTAAATATTTAAAGGATTGTACACTGTATGTAACGATGGAGCCTTGCGTCATGTGTTCCGGAGCTCTCGCCTGGTCTCAAATCTCGAAAGTAGTTATCGGAGCAAGAGATGAGCATAGAGGTTTTATCAATAAACACCTTTCTCTACATCCTAAAACTGAGGTTGTAACCGGCATCATGGAAGCTGAATGCTCTTCTATTGTTAAGGATTTCTTTAAAAGTAAAAGATAATGTTATTTCACATGCTCTCATGTGAGAGAGGTTTATTATTATTTAAAACCGGTACTAATTTTTGTCATTGAAGATTGAATACATCACCAGATCAAAATATACTCCGCCTTTTTTTGTTTCCTGTTTTAAAAGTGCTTCTTTTTCCATTCCTATTTTTTCCATAATTTTCCCTGAGGCCGGGTTATGGGGAATATGGGTGGCAAAAATCTTATTGAATCCCAGTGTCTTAAATCCGAAATCTACCACCGCTTTTGCAGCTTCCGTTACATAGCCTTTGTTCCAGTAAGGTATTCCTATCCAGTAGCCCAATTCCGCCTTGTCGTCATCCCTGTCATGAAGTCCGATAGCCCCAATGATTTCTCCGTTCTTATTGCGGATTGCAAAGGTGTATCCGGTATTTTCAGCAAAGGCTTCTTTAGATATTTTGAGCCAGAATTCAGCATCATTCTCTGTATAAGGATAAGGGATATTGGAAGTAAGATCTGAAAATATTCTATGCTGAAGAAACTCAACAATAGGAGGAATATCTTTCTCTTCCAGCTGTGAAAGGATAAGTCTTTCTGTTTCAATGATTGGAAACTCTTTCATGATATTAAATTAGTGTTGAGGTTCTGTTTACTAAGTCTTTACAGATCTTTTCCCAAAAAATAAAGTCCCTTCAGCGTATGCAGTCTGTCCATGACATGGATTTTATCCGTCAAAGGCTTATAAACATGCGAAACGCCGCCAGTGGCGACTACAAAGCAGTCGTCATTAACCTCATCATTAATACGCGTCACAAATCCTTCTACCATACCCAGAAAACCATATACCATTCCGCTCTGCATGCAGGTTACGGTATCCAGTCCTAGTACTGATTTTGGCTTCTTCAGTTCAATTTCAGGAAGCTGTGCAGTTTGGCTGATCAGGGAATTCAGGGATGTTACAATTCCCGGAGCAATAATTACCCCTAATGTTTCTCCTGTCTCTGTCACACAGCTTGCGGTAAGGGCTGTACCGAAATCGATAACGATCTTTTTTCGGTTAGGATACAGATTATGGGCAGCAACAAGGTTAGCATAAATATCTGTTCCCATCTGTTTGGATTTTGCCTGAACGCCTGAAGGAGTCGCCCTGTCTACAATAACAGGAGTAACTCCATGGATCTTTCTGATCCCTGAACTCATTACTTTGGTCAACTGGGGAACTACCGAACCAATAATGACTTTGTCTATTTCCTTTGGCTCAATTTTATAGGTCTGATACAGCATCAGCATCTGTACATACAGCTCATCTGCCGTCCTGTATGGCTTGGTATTGATCACCCACGAAATATCACAATTATCTCCATTAAAGAGACCAAACCGGATATTACTGTTCCCTACGTTTATTACAATTGAATTCATTTATATTTAACAGGCTTAGATTTGAAAAATTGGAATCCCAAATTTATAAAAAAATAAAAGGAGTACTTCTAAATACTCCTTTTATCTCTTATGTTGGTCTTTTTTTATTTTACTTCTACAAAATTGTCTGCCATGTTGACGTCTGCAATTCTCTGGCTGAAATCGATTCCCAGCACGGACAATTGAGATTTCGTATAAGGAATGGTAAGCGTATATTCTTTCTGTGTCCACGGCCAGTACGGCATCGTCTTAAATTCACCATAGGCATCCTTTTCTTTCCATGCATGAGTCATGTTCAGTGGAATCTGATAGGTCACAATTTTCTTATCGGCAGTCATCACACTGAAATCAATTGGCATCGGTACCTGGCCATTGTTGACCAAAGTAACAGTTGTAGATTTCGCATCGTATTTTACATCCTTGATTGCATAATCAATTGTTTTAGTCGTATTGATCCAATAATGGTGGAACCATTTCAGATCCATCCCCGAAACCTTCTGGGCAATATGAAGAAAATCCCTGTCTGAAGGGTGCTTCATACTCCACTGATCATAATACTGCTTTAATGTTTCAGCAAGATTCTGCTCCCCCATAATGTACCCCAGCTGTACCAGATACAATTCTCCTTTTACATAAGATGCATATGTATAAGCTGTTCCGTTGTCATGATGATCACCCAACCAAACCGCCGGTTCTTCAATTCCTTTTTTCACGAAGTTTCTGTAGGCATCTAACCTTTCAACAAAAGGATTGGGAAGCTTTTCCGGGAACATCTGGTGCATGGTGTATCCTTCTGCATAGCTTGTAAACCCTTCATCCATCCATGGACGTACAGATTCATTCGTCGCAAGCATCTGCTGATACCAGGAGTGAGATCCCTCATGAGCCATCAGTCCCATCAATCCCTGAATGTCACTGGCCTCGCCAAGAATCATGGTACACATTCCATATTCCATACCGCCGTCACCGCCCTGGATAAATGCATACGTAGGATATACATATTTTCCGAAGTGGCTATTCATAATCTGGAAATATTTTGTGATATAAGGTTGAGCCTGGCTCCAAACTTTGGTTTTATCATTTTTCTGATAAACCAGGTATACCTTGGGCCCATCAGGAACATTAAAACTTTCTACAGAATAGTCTCTGTCTGCACTCCATGCAAAATCAAGAATATTTTTTGCAGTCCATTTCCAGGTCGCTTTCTTATCTTTTTCTGCCTTCACTTTGGCATTGGCATCATATCCTTTTACATCAGCAGGGTTTTCCAGGATACCTCCTGCTCCTACGACATAGTCTTTATTGATTTTTATGGTTACATCAAAATCTGAGAACGGCGCATGGAATTCTCTTCCCATATAATCGAACGTGGCCCAACCATCATAGTCATATTCTGCAATTTTTGGGTACCACTGAGTCATGGTCATATCCACGCCCTCCCTGTTATTTCTTCCACTTCTTCTGATCTGCTGAGGAATTACCGCATCCCAGTCCATCGTAAATGTCGTTTTGGAATTTGGTTTTAAAGGTTCAACCAGATAAACTTTCATGATAGTCTCCTGAACTTCAAACTTCAGGTCTTTTCCATTTTGTCTGATCCAGTGAATATTCTGAGCCCCTTCCTGATCCTTAGGAATAGATCCCAGTCTGGAAATTCCTTCTTTCTGCAACCGTGAGTCACCATTTTTTCCCTGCGAAGCCACTCTCTGATCCATCATAGAGTTAGGTTTAAAGGCATTCCAGTACAAGTGGAAATAAACCACATTCAGCTCATCCGGTGAATTATTGGTATATTCTAAAGTCTGCTTACCCTGGTAAGTAAATTTTTCAGCATTGACGTCAATGTCCATCTTATACTTTGCAGCTTGCTGATAATAAGCTCCTTGCTGAGCCTGAAATTGTGAAATGATAAACGCAAAAATGATTGCAGCCGATTTTCTCATTTAAAATTTTATTTTTTTAAAGGTAGGTAATTTAAACAAAACCCTCAAACAGGAGTTATCCGAAGGTTTTTGAGCCTTGATCCTTGTCAAGGTTCTAAACCTTGACAAGGATCAGCAAGGCTCAAAGGCTAGTTCTTAGCAGCCGATTCTTTCTTTCCGCTTTTTAGGATTTTTTCCAGGATTCTTAAAGTAATCAGATAGGTTGGTTTTACACCGGTA
Source organism: Chryseobacterium pennipullorum (assembly GCF_003384725.1). Classification (GTDB taxonomy): domain Bacteria; phylum Bacteroidota; class Bacteroidia; order Flavobacteriales; family Weeksellaceae; genus Chryseobacterium; species Chryseobacterium pennipullorum. The sequence goes on along the minus strand of NZ_QNVV01000003.1, from coordinate 16,543 downwards.
AGCCCCAATCCTCCTGAAGACAGAGTACTTCCTGTCTCTAAAGGATTATCTGATGCATAGTACGCATAGCATACAAACAGATCCGGTGAAATATGATGTCTGATTTTAGATGCTACCTGAATTGCTTTCTGATAATGTGCCCCTTCCATTTCCAGACCAATGGCCTTCCATGAAGTATTCATAAAGTACGAAAGAATATCTCTGTTTTGAAGTGATGTTCCAAGTACAGTGATCATAGGCCCTTCAAAGGCTTTTAACTCATCATCGTTAAAGTCATCAAGTTTCAATGCATTTTCAAATGGATAATTATCAGCAGTTCCTTCAAAAATATGGGATGTAGGAATCATAATATCTCCTTTCTCACCGGTAAGAATACCAGCTTTTCCCATAATAGAAACGGATTTCACCTTCATCATATAAACCTCTCCTTTGTGCTCGAATGGTCTTAAAAGCTCATCCATTACTTCAAAAGCCTGTTCCCCAAAGGCATAGTCAAAAACCATAACTACATCGTCTCCCGAAAATTTAATATCGGCAAATGGAGTATTTTTAAGGTCTGTTTTGCTGAGGTCAATGATCTGAACATCAATATTACTTCCGCTTTTATCAGCAATATGAATCATTCCTTCATCCAAGGCGTACTTCAGCACTTTATCCCGAAGTTCCTTTTTATTTGAGATGTCTTCATACAGTTTATAGTCTACTTCATGATGCTGTTTCTTTTTCAGTGCATGATTGGCATACAATACATTTTTCACCGAGTGCATGTTGGCAGAAATAATATGCAGCGGACGCATATGAAGATTATTTTCAAATAAAATTTCCTTCACCTTATTGGCCCATTTCTCACCAAAATAATGGTGTCCTACTCTTTCTTTTAATATTGCACTGAAATGAATTTCTCTCTCTCTTGCTCCTTTTGCATCTTCAAGACTTACCTTTCCTAAGTTATAGATGATTTTAAATAAGCGGTCCGGATTACTGTCATCCCCAAAAGTATTATAGGCTCTCAGCGTTTCATCAAAAGTTCTTCCTATTAAAGAAGAAAGGTGAATAAGGGCCACCTCTTTTTCTCTTCTGCTGTATTTTTTATCCCCTTTTACAACGTCTTCAATAATTTTAAAGGCACGGGTAGGTTTCCAGTTTTCATCCTGGATAAACGCCAGATTACGGATTTTATCCGCTTCAATAAATAAAAAGGTAAGGTGGGTAAGAATGTCATAAATTTCGGAACGGCCCAAAAGAACCTCGATATTCATCTGGTGCTCGTCTATTCTGTAACAGTTTCTTCTTCTTTTCTTTGGAACAATCGGTTCGAAACTTCCTTTATCAAACCCCTCATCTGAAGTCAGATGGATAAAAGCACACTCCTCAATCCCTTCCGGAAGTCTGTCTAAAACATACATCAACCCATCCAGTTCCAATTTGTTCGGAATATTCATGGTGCCATAAATTTCCGGATTGATGGTTTTCAACAAACTTCTGATACTTTCCCCTGAAACACCTCCCGGCTTGAAAAATCCTCTATAAAATAAATGTCTCATAGAAATATATAATCTTTCAATAGCCTCGGTTGTTTCTCTTGCTCTAGAATTTGTCATAAAATAAATTTCATACAAATATACAAAATCTCTGCCCAAATTATTTTAACTATCTTTTAATAAGTTGTTTAAAACTAATGAACAGATGAGGCTTCCGGATCATACCCAACACAGTAAATCGATCACTATTTTGGAATACATTTTAAATCATATATATTTACATCTGCATGACACATTGAGATTACATCTTTTTTATGATCTGGAAGGTTTATTCTCAATTTATTTTCTGAACAGACCTCCAATTTGGTTTTAGATTTCTGTACTGTACAGGGTTCAAGGGCACCAAACTTTTACATTATAAAACCAAAAGCCCCCTATCAAAAATAAACTATTGTTTAATTTTTAGTTAAAATTTAAATGACCCCTAAAATTTTTAGGGGTAAAATGATTTCAATTCATTTTTTTTGTAAATTTGCCCCATAAAAAATCACCCAATATGTCAACCTTAAGATTCAAAGCATTAGAAACCCTTCCATTTAAGGACTTCAGAAAAGATAATTCTGTTGAGATCCCTGCGAAATTGTCAGAACTGTTCTGTACAAATGTTTTCTCAGAAGAAACCATGAGAGAATACTTAACAAAAGAAGCATTCAGCTCTATCATGGACGCGATCAAAAAAGGAACGAAGATTCAGAGACATATCGCAGATCAGGTAGCTGTAGCAATGAAAGATTGGGCCATGAGCAAAGGAGTAACACACTACACGCACTGGTTTCAGCCTTTAACAGGTACGACTGCAGAAAAGCACGACTCTTTCTTTACTCCAATTGAAGGAGGAAGAGCTATCGAAAGATTCAGCGGAAACATGCTGATCCAGCAGGAGCCGGATGCATCATCATTTCCGAACGGAGGAATCAGAAATACTTTTGAAGCCAGAGGTTATACGGCATGGGACCCAACTTCCCCCGCATTCATCATGGGAACTACCTTATGTATTCCATCCATTTTCATTTCTTACACAGGAGAGACCCTGGATTATAAGGCTCCCCTTTTAAGAGCATTGAATGCTGTAGACGAAGCTGCAACGAGTGTGATGCAGTATTTTGATAAAAACGTAACAAAAGTAACGCCTACTTTAGGTTGGGAACAGGAATATTTCCTTGTTGACTCCGCATTATACCAATCCCGTCCGGATCTTGTTTTAACCGGAAAAACATTACTAGGTCATTCTCCGGCAAAAGGGCAACAGCTGGACGATCACTACTTCGGTTCTATTCCTACAAGAGTAATGAACTTCATGAAGGAACTGGAAATCGAATGTATGAAGCTGGGAATTCCTGCAACAACAAGACATAATGAAGTTGCTCCTAACCAGTTTGAGCTTGCTCCAATGTTTGAAGAAGTAAACGTTGCAGTAGACCACAACTCGTTGTTAATGGATATCATGGCAAGAGTAGCTCACAAGCACCACTTCCACATTCTATTCCACGAAAAGCCTTTCGCTGGTGTAAACGGAAGCGGAAAACACAACAACTGGTCTTTAGCTACAGATACCGGAGAAAACTTGCTAAGTCCTGGAAAAAACCCAAAGAAAAACTTACAATTCTTAACATTCTTTGTCAATACCATTAAAGCAGTTCACGAATATGCAGACCTTTTGAGAGCAAGCATCGCTTCTGCAAGCAACGACCACAGACTTGGTGCCAACGAAGCACCACCGGCTATTATTTCCGTATTTATCGGAAGCCAGCTGTTCAGCGTATTGGAAGAGCTTGAAAAAGTAACGAGCGGGAAGCTTTCTCCGGAAGAGAAAACAGAATTAAAATTAAATGTTGTTGGAAAAATCCCTGAAATTTTATTGGATAATACTGATAGAAACAGAACTTCTCCATTCGCATTTACAGGAAATAAATTTGAGATCAGAGCGGTAGGATCTTCTGCAAACTGTGCTGAATCAATGACAGTAATGAATACCATTGCCGCTAAGCAGTTAAATGATTTCAAAAAAGAAGTGGACACCCTTATCGAAGGAGGTTTAAAGAAAGATGAGGCGATCTTTAACGTTCTTAGAGAATACATCAAACAGTCTAAAAGCATCATGTTCGAAGGGGACGGATATTCTGACGACTGGGCAAAAGAAGCTAAGAAAAGAGGCCTTAATAACCTGAAGACCACTCCGGAAGCCCTTAAGCAGGAAATGGACAAAAAATTCCTTGACCTTTACGAAGAAATGGGAATTTTCAATCACAGAGAAGTAGAGGCAAGAAACGAAATCAAACTTGAAAAGTACTCAACGGTTATCGATATCGAGTCAAGAGTACTGGGTGACATCGCCAGAAACCACATCATCCCTTCTGCTTTGAACTATCAAAACAGATTAATTGAAAACGTAAAAGGCCTTAAAGAGATCTTTGGAGATAAAGAATTCAAGCCATTGGCAAAAGAGCAGATGAGCTTGATTACAAGCATTTCTGAAAATGTTTCTAAAATTAAGCTGGGTGTTGAAGATCTTCTTAAAGCCAGAGAAGCAGCTAAAAGCATATCAGACAGCCAAAAGCAGGCGGAAGCCTACTGTAACAAAGTAAAACCATTATTTGACGGAATCAGGGAAGCTTCTGATGCGCTTGAGATGATGGTGGACGATGAGCTTTGGCCGATGACAAAATACAGAGAAATGCTATTTACAAAATAATCTCTGTAAGTTCCATATTAGTTTAAATTCCCTGGTTTTCCGGGGAATTTTTTTGTTTTATTAACATTCTGAAAATTGGAGTTTTAAATCGCAAAACACGATATATAGAAGAATATCGATAGCGTTTGTTAAAGAATCTTAATAAAAAAAACCGCAGGCTTACCAAAAACAGGCAGTTGCGGTTTATTTTTCTTTAACATATGTAAATAATATGTTAAATAGTGTTAAAATAAGATCCTGATAATTATCATTACAAGGGTCTTTTGGTCGGAATCTCTACTTTTGTAATGCTTTTGAAAATAAATATTCCTTTTTAACACGGATAATCAAATATATATGAAGAAAAGAGTTTTGTTTTATTTAGTTGCTCTAGTTACTACAGTTTCATTGCAATCGTGTGCTACTAATTATGTAGTTTCAAAACCAGCAACTTACACAAAAGAATACAAAACAGATGCCAAACTAGCTTCTATCGACAGTAAAAAGATTGAGCAGGATAAACAAAAACTGATCAATTCTTTTCTTGCTGAAAAGGCAGCATCTATAGCAAATGCTAAAAAAGCTATTAAGAATTCTGAGATTGCCAAAGCAATCAAATACAATAAAACCATCGATAACATCCTTACGGAAGCAGAAACATACCTTGGAACACCTTACAGATACGGAGGAACTACAAGAAGAGGTATTGATTGTTCAGCTTTCGTTCTTTCTGTTTTCGGAGCGGCAGCAGGCCTTACCTTACCAAGAGTAGCAGCGTCTCAGGCTCAGGAAGGGGAAAGAATTGAAAAAGGAGACCTACAGAAAGGGGATTTGATTTTCTTTTCTCACGGAAGAAGAATTTCTCACGTAGGTATTGTAGAAAGCGTTACTGAAGAAGGTGAAATCAAATTCATCCACGCAGCAACATCAAAAGGAGTAATGGTATCTTCTCTTAATGACTCTTACTGGGGTCCTAAGTTTAGATTCGCCAAGAGAGTGATCAACCAGGATGGAGAAGCTTACAACAACCTCGCCGCTATCACTCCAGCTACACCAGCAAATTTTTAATTTTATAAATAATTGATTTAAATAATGAAGCCATCAAAATTTGATGGCTTTTTTATTGTTCTTTACTTTCTAATTAAGTTGAGTTCAAAGCCAATAGATATATTTACACCAAAGAGGGCTGAAGCCGCTGGTATTGATTCTTGTCAGAACCTAGCTGTTTTTGTCTATTTCGATGTCCAGCTTATACAGAAGTCCATAAACTTCTGAAAGCGAAAATTTAGTCTTTTTAAGCCTGTTTAAGGCTGGATCTATCGAATAGTTAACCGAAGTTCGAAAATCCGTCTTTTCAAGGTTTGTATTATCGAAAACAGCGCCCGACAGATTGCAGTTATTAAACACAGCATTAGAAAGGTCACATTCTGCAAAATCAACTTCAATTAGCTTCGAATTTTCAAAAACGGTTTTCTTTATGGATGTTTGATAGAAAACAGAATTATCAAGCGAACAGCCATCAAACCTGAAAGACAGACCAAATGCATTACAATCGTTAAACTGTAGCCCAAGCATTTTACATTCCAGGAAAACGGCATCCCTAAAAGCCGCTGAAGTCAGCTTTGTCATGCTGAGGTTACATCCTGTAAACTCACAGTCTGTAAAACTACAACCGGAGAGGTTTGCATACTCAAAGCTGCAATTCTTAAAAACACAGTTCTCATACTCTCCTTTTTCAAGCGGAAATTGTACAAAATCTGTATTCTCAAAATTCTGATCTAAAACATACACGTCTTTCATAAAATGTAATATTTAATGGGTATCGCAATATGGTCTGCAGATTTTGCAGATCTAAAAAGTAAGGCAAATCGTTGGAAACGGCTATACCAAGCTGTTTTTATCCGAATAGTTAAGCTTAAAGAAAATAAAAGTCATCATCGAAAAGGCCAGCAATGAGCTGCCTCCGTAACTGAAATACGGCAGGGGAATCCCAACGGTCGGAAAAAGCCCCATAACCATTCCCAAATTGATCGAAAAGTGCATCAGGAGAATGGAAGCAAAGCAATAGCCAAATACGCGGTTAAAAGTCGATTTCTGTTTCTCGGCGAGATAATAGATCCGACCGATATAGACCATATAACACAGGACAAGAACCGCACTTCCAACAAATCCCCATTCTTCCCCTACCGTACAAAAGATGTAGTCGGTTTCCTGTTCCGGAACGAATTTCCCTTGCGTAACAGATCCCTCGCGGTATCCTTTTCCAAGCAGCCCTCCCGAACCAATCGCTGTTTTTGAGTATAATAAATTGTATCCTGAAGTATCTCTGAATGCCTTTTCACCTTTATAAAGAACCTCGATCCTTTCTCTCTGGTGCTTCGGAAGTTTTTCTAAAATATAAGGCGAACCAAAAGCCAGACCACACAATAAAAGAATAGAGCCCGCAATCCCGGAAATGGAAATAACATCCCAGGACATTCTATGATAATTCATCGCAATCAGTATTCCCGCAATCACCACAATAACTATTGCAACGTAGACAGGCGGAACAGCAAGTGCGATGAGAAAAACTCCTGCAAAGATAAATCCAACACCAAACAAAAGGCCACTAAGCCCTTCTCTGTATAAGGCGATAAAAAAGGCAATAAATACGAGCATAGAGCCTACATCCGGAATAGCGAGAACTACCGCTGCGGGCACTCCTACAATAGCAAGAGTAGTCCATAGCGATTTCCTGTTTTTGAGATTAAAATCCGGTCCGGAAACATAATTGGCAAGCATCAGAGCGGTTCCGATTTTCGCAAATTCAACTGGCTGCATCGTAAAACTACCAAACTTATACCAGTTCTTCTGCCCCAGAATTTCTTTTCCAAAAGGGAAAAGACCGATCAGCAGGAGGACACCTCCTATATAAATGATCCCAGCCATATTTTCAAAGAACTTACTTCTGCTGAAGAAAATTATAATCCCTACAAACACAGAAAGGCAGAAGAAAATCAACTGCTTTTCGCCTAGTTTCTGGTCAACACTGTAAATATTGGCAATCGCAAAAATGCAAAGCAGGAAATACAGCCCCAGGCCCAATTTATCTATTCCTTCTGTCCATTTCATTGCTTCGCAGATTTAGTGTTTTTGGTTTCTTCGTCTATCTTTTTCTGTAGCTTTGCTTTCTGCTGTTTGATAAATTCTAAACTATCCTGTATTTTTTTTCGCTTAATAGAATCCGGTTTAGGATCTACATACAGGCCTTTTCGTTTAAGGTCAGCAATCCACTGTCTTTTATATTCAGGCATAAAGCTGGCTCCGGTCATCTTTTTATACAGATGTTCTCTCTTCAAATCTCCGGTAATATACTTCTCTGCAATTACCGTACATGCCGGTCCTGCCCATGTGGCTCCAAATCCTGCATGTTCCATGACCGCAACCACCACAATTTTAGGTTTTTCGGCAGGAGCAATAAGCACGAATATGGAATTATCTTTTCCTTGCGGAACCTGAGCGGTCCCCGTTTTCGCAAGCTGTGTAAAATCACTTGACTTCAAACTACGCCCGGTACCTCTCAGAACAACAGCCTCCATTCCTTTCAATACAGGATCAAAGTGCTTAGGGTCCACAAGTGTTTTATGTTTTACTTTAAATCTTTTATCAGGATTTGGCTTACCGTCAATAGCTTTTACAATGTGAGGAGTATAATACCATCCTTTATTGGCAATTGCGGCCACAGAGTTAGCCATTTGCAAAGGAGTAAGCATGACGTCTCCCTGACCCATCCCATTAAATACTGCACCAGTAGCTAAAGGATCCCAGGTTTTGGTTTCTTTGCCTCCATTAATCCTTTTCATCCTTTTTTCATAAAACTCTCCGCTTGGGATTCTTCCTTTTGATCCTGAAGCCAGGTCATTATTTAAGAACTCTCCAACACCAAAGCTGTTCATGATTTCTTTCCATTCATCAACCCCTTTGGAAGGATTACCAGGATATTTATTCATGATCGCCAGATACGCATATGAAAAATAACAGTTACTTGAAACCTGAATAGAAGGAATCAGAGGGTCTGCTCCTCCGTGTCCCTTAATTCTCAATCCCCTATAATTGAATCCGCCGCCACATGGGAAAACAGTCTTTTCATCCATCACCCCCATTTGCATTCCTGCCAGAGCGGTCAATAGCTTAAATGTTGATCCCGGAGGATAGGCAGCCTGAACAGAACGATCGAAAGTCGGTTTATTCTCGTAGAGGGTATCTTTTGATAAGGCATACAGATTTTTGGACTTGGAGGGTCCCGTAAACAGATTCGGGTCGATATCCGGTCCTGAAGCTAAGGTAAGGATTTCGCCGTTGTTCGGGTCAATAGCCACGATCGCCCCATGCTTATTGACGAGCATTTCCTCGGCTATTCTCTGGAGGTCATAATCGATGGTCAGTGTGATATCCTTTCCAGTAACAACATCCTTATCCAAAGCCCCGTTTTTATAGGAGCCAATATTTCGGAGTCTGATATCTTTCTGGATGTACTTCATCCCTTTGACCCCACGAAGTTCTTTTTCATAAGATTTTTCCACCCCTTTCTTTCCGATAAAATCTCCGGGAAGGTAATAGGTTGAATCTTTTTTAATTTCAGCGTCATTCACCTCATTGGTATATCCTAGAAGGTTTCCTGAAGTAGAAACTTCGTATTGTCTCTGAGGACGCTGTACAATATTAAAAGCAGGATATTTAAAAATTATTTCCTGCACCCTTGCAATATCTTCTCTGCTGAGGTCTTTCAGGAAAGTCATGGGAGTCAGCTTAGAATAGTACTTTTCTTTTTTAATAAGGTTGATTCTGTTGATAAAATCTCCCTTATTTATTTTCATCAGACTGCAGAATCCAAGGGTATCAAAATCCGGTTTCATCAGTGCCTGGGTAAAAGAGATCTCGTAAGCAGGCTGATTTCCAACCATAATCTTTCCGTTACGATCAAAAATAACCCCACGCTGTGGAATAACATATTCTATTTTGATTGAAGTATTGGCCGCATTCAAAGCATAACGATCCGTAAATAACTGCAAATAAGCAAGCCTCGCGACAAAAATTAGTGCGATTGTGACAAGAATGGAAAAAATTTTTAAATAACGTGTGTTCAAACTTTTTGTTTGATTTTAAATATTAATGCGTAAATAACGATAAATATAAATGAAATTACACTGGTCACCAACACATTAAATAATATTTCAAAAAACCTGCTAAACTTAAAGAACTCAATATACTGTACGATAAGCTGATGCAGGAAGATACTTGAAAATAAAAACAGCAAAAACTGCGCCCATTGAAGGGACTGAAAAGAGAAAAAGTCTGTGGACGTATCGGTAGACGTCCGGAATATAATAGTTCTGAAGTAAGCGATCAGGGTCGTCGCAAACGCGTTGATTCCCCATGAATAATGGAATCCGTCAATAGCCAACCCAATTAAAAAGCTTAATGCCAGAAATTGAAATTTATTTCTGAAGAAAGGATAAAACATGACAAACACAGGATACAATACCGGAGTATACTTCCCGAAAATGACAATCCTGTTCAGCACCACAATCTGTAGTGCGACAAGAAAGAGCATAATCAATATGTCAGTAAATAAAGTCCTGCTAATCATTTTCTTTTTTTATTACAGCCTGCATCGTATCCTGAATCTTTTGCACTTCTGCTTTTTTGAGATTCTTCACTACGAATACTTTATTCAACGCTCCCATCTTTTCACTCAGTTCCACGGAAATATCCCAGAAGCCGGTTTTATTATCCACTGAGTATCCTGCGATGGTACCGATCATTACTCCTTTTGGGAAAATTGCTGATTTACCATCTGTAACGACAGAATCTCCAATTTTCAACGCCACATATTTTGGAATATCCGCAAGGTGCATTACCCTCGAATTATCTCCATTCCATGTTAAGGTTCCAAAATATCCTGAATTTTTTAGGGCGGCATTGATTCTAATCCTGTTGACACTCAGTACAGACTGCACCAAAGCATAACTGTCAGTAGAATTGATAACAATCCCAGCGATTCCTTTAGGTGCCATCACTCCCATCTGTGGGAAAACACCATCTCTGCGGCCACGGTTGATTGTAAAGTAATTATTTCTCCTGTTGATACTGTTAAAAACAATTTCTCCATCAACAAAAGTATAGATCTGGCCACCGCCTATTGTATCATGAACTCTTTTAAAAACAGGATTTTGCGCCCCTTCTTTCCCATAAAGCTGCGTCATAAGAGCTTTATTCTGAACAACAAGATCTTCATTGATCTGTTTAAGCTTCAGATAGGAAACTCCTTCATCAATATATCCCGATACCCACGAATTAAGCGCAGCAGTCTGCCCCGCAATCCAGGATCTCTGCATGGCATTTCTGGAGAATATCAAAACCAGAGCAATAATTTGCAGGAATATAAAGAAGACGAAAAGAGTGTTCTTCGAAAATAATCTCAGCAAAAATCCCATTCAGATATATAGTTCGTAAAAAGTTAAAATTATTTAATTAAGAAATTGAATTTATCCATATTCTTAAGGGCAATACCGGTTCCACGTACAACAGCTCTCAACGGATCTTCAGCGACAAATACCGGAAGACCTGTTTTTTTGTGAATTCTGTCCGCGAGACCTCTCAACAATGCCCCACCTCCTGCAAGATAAATACCTGTTTTGTAAATATCAGCTGCCAATTCCGGCGGAGTAAGAGAAAGAGTTTCCATTACAGCATCTTCAATTCTGATGATTGATTTATCCAATGCACGGGCAATTTCTTTGTACCCAACCATAATTTCCTTAGGTTTACCGGTAATAAGGTCTCTACCCTGTACCGGGATATCCTCGATATCCACATCAAGGTCTTCTACTGCAGAACCAACTTCTATTTTGATTCTCTCAGCTGTTCTTTCCCCGATATAAAGGTTATGGTGAGTTCTTAAGTAATAAGCAATATCATTGGTAAATACATCGCCTGCAATCTTTACAGATTTATCACACACGATCCCTCCTAAAGCCACTACAGCAATTTCTGTAGTACCTCCACCTATGTCGATAATCATGTTACCTTCAGGTTTCTGTACATCGATCCCAACCCCAATTGCTGCTGCCATTGGCTCATAGATCAATCTCACTTCTTTTGCATTTACTTTTTGAGCGGAGTCTCTTACGGCTCTTTTTTCAACTTCAGTAATACCAGAAGGGATACAGATTACAATTCTCAGGGCAGGCTGGATGAATTTACCTTTGATTCCGGGAATCTTTTTGATAAATTCTTTGATCATGTGTTCAGAAGCATGGAAATCAGCAATAACCCCATCTTTCAGCGGGCGGATCGTCTTGATATCCTCATGAGTTTTACCTTGCATATGCTTAGCCTGTTCACCTACAGCAATGGGCTTACCCGTAGACCGTTCAATTGCAACAATTGACGGTTGATCAATAACAATCTTATTATTATGGATGATAAGGGTATTAGCCGTTCCCAGGTCTATCGCAATTTCTTGCGTAAACATATCAAATAAACTCATATTTTTCTTCTGATTTTAAGTTTACAAAGATATAAATTTAACACTACTAAAGAAATTTCATACCAACTTAATTTGGTTAAAATTTTATTAAAATTTATAATTCTTTATTAACTTTTAGTCTAGTGATTTACAGAGTTTGAGTTCAACTAAAATTAACCAGGAAAATAACAGGACAAACCGGTTCAATTGTGAAAGACCGAAAAGACTGGCTATGATATCGTTGCACCACGATCTTTTCAGCAAAAATTATTTCAAAACGATCGCCCGTCAAAATGTTAAAACATTGAAAACTCACAGACTCTCTACAGCTTCAATCCCCGCATTATTTGAAGTCTGTTTATAGTTTTTTACGATAATTATCATATATACTTTCAGCGGTTGGTTAATTAAAAAAAGCGTAAATTTGCGACTGCTTATGTTACAGTATTCCAACATTCATCAAACTTCAAATTTTGCTGTGCTTTCCATCAGCTACGAAAAGGCCGATGTTGAAACTAGGGGAAAATTTGCATTCTTTGACGAAAACATCAAAAACTTTGTTTCCAGGGTTCACGAAGAAGATCTTGGAGATGCATTTGTGGTCTCTACATGTAACAGGACCGAAATTTATACAACTTCTTCCAATTATCTTCTGATCGCTGAAGAATATTGCAAAACCATTGGAGTACATCTTACAGACTTTCTTCAGTTTGCCAATATTCTTACCAAAGAGGAGGCTCTCATACATCTTTTCAGAGTGGCAGCCGGTCTCGAAAGCCAAATTATTGGAGATTTTGAAATCATCGGACAGATCAAAAAAGCATACAGCCGCTTTAAAAAAGAAAGACAAAATTCCAATCCTTATCTGGAAAGAGCGATCAATGCTGCCATACAGATTTCAAAAAGGATAAAGAATGAAACCGGTATTTCTAATGGTGCAGCCTCTGTTTCTTATGCCGCGGTTCATTATATTTTAAACAGCCAGAAGAGAATTGCTGAAAAGAACATTCTTCTTTTAGGCGTTGGTGAAATCGGGCAGAATACGGTTGAAAATCTGGTAAAACATGTTTATCAGCCAAAGATTAAAATTGCGAACCGGACTCAGGAAAAAGCAGAAAAGATTTCCCAGAAGTACAATATTCCCCATGTTGACTATTCCGATTTTGATCAGGAACTAAAAAACACAGACATCCTTATTGTGGCAACGGGAGCAAAACACCCTATTGTTAATCAGTCACATTTTCCGAACGGAAAAGAGACCCTGGTCATCGATCTTTCTATTCCCCATAACGTAGAGAAGAATGTTACCGAGAACGAAAATGTAACATTGATTGATGTGGATGAGCTTTCAAAGCAGATTCAAGAGACTATTCAACAACGTGAAAAAGAAATTCCAAAAGCTGAAAAGATCATTAAAGAGCTGATGAAGGACTTTATTGAATGGGAGAAAAAGAGAAAGCTGGCCCCCAATATTCATCATTTCAAAGCGGTATTAAAGAATATGGAACGCAATGAGATGCATAATTTTTATAGAAAAAATAAATACATAAACATCACGGACATGGAGCTTTCTGATAAAATGATCCAGAAAATCACCAACCGTTTTGCAAAATATATCATCGATAATCCTTTAAAAGCCGAAGAAATTAGTAAATTAATGCACGAAATATTAGTTGAACAACCAAACAACGAATTCAATGAAAAGCATTAGAATCGGAACAAGAAATTCCGCACTTGCACTTTGGCAGGCAAGAGAGGTTGCGAGGCACCTTCAAAACAACAATTACTTAACAGAGATTGTTCCTATCGTTTCTTCTGGCGATAAAAATCTTAATCAGCCTCTATATTCCCTTGGTATTACAGGTGTTTTTACCAGAGACCTTGATGTGGCCTTACTGAATGACGAGATTGATATTGCGGTACATTCCTTAAAGGACGTACCCACCCAATTGCCTCAGAACGTAGAAATGATCGCTTATCTTGAGCGAGATTACCCACAGGATATTCTCATCAGAAAAGAATCTGCAAGGAATAAAGAGTTCCATGAACTGAAACTGGCTACCAGTAGCCTGAGAAGAAGAGCATTCTGGCTGAGACATTATCCAAATGCGGAATTTTCAGATATCCGCGGAAATATTCAAACCCGTCTTCAAAAGCTTGAGGATGGAGACTTTGATGCTACAATCCTATCTCTGGCCGGAATCAAAAGGATGAAAATGGAGATCGATTACGAGATGCTTCCATTAATGATTTCAGCACCGTCACAAGGCGTAATCGCGGTGGCCGGTCATTCGGACAAATCTGAGATCAATGAGATCCTCCGCAGCATCAACCATGCACCTACCCAGATCTGTGTGGAAATGGAAAGAAATTTTCTAAGCACTTTAGAAGGCGGCTGTACAGCACCTATCGGCGCGTTTGCCGAAATATTTGATGACCAGATTCGTTTCACAGCAGCACTTTGTTCCCTGGATGGTAAAAACTGCATAGCTGTAGATGAAAACTTCAAATATGACCCCGCAGAAAATTTTGGAGAAAGGTATGCGAAAGTGGTTCTTGAAAACGGTGGAAAAGAACTGATGGCAGAAATCAAAAGCCAGATTTAATCCGATCAGGGATTATTAAATTCATACGCTTTTCTTTTTCAGTTTTATAATAAGGACATGAAAATCTTATTTACCAAAAATATAGACCCAGCCATTATATCCAAAGAATTAGGAGAAGATATCCCGGTTGACTGTATTGAAGTAATCAAGACCCAGCCTATCATGGTTCACCCATTTGATCTTAAAAATCATTCGCTTATATTTACCAGCGTCAATGGAGTGTATTCGTTTTTTAAAAACAGATTCATGCCCAACGAGGACTTTACAGCCAAAAACTACAATAAGATCTATTGTGTAGGTGAAAAGACTAAAAAAGCATTAAGAAAATACGGATTTGGAACCTTCAAAGTTTTGAAAAACGCAGAGGTGCTATCCAGATTCATCATTGGAAACTGCCAGCACGAACAATTTCTGCATTTCTGCGGCAATCTGGCAATTAACGTTCTGGACAAAGACCTTCCGTTACAAAACATCAGGTATAAAAAAATTACGATCTATAATACGGAGGAAATCAATCCTTTAATAAATGAAAAATATCATGCCGCGGTATTTTTTAGTCCGAGTGGAGTTCGTAGTTTTGCAAAGCGAAATTCTCTGGAAAACATGAAGCTGTTTTCTATTGGGGAAACCACTTCCGGAGAACTGAAAAATTATACCCAAGAAAAAATTTTCACCTCTGAAGAAAATACACTTACCTCTATTTTTGATCTGATCAGAAGAGAAGTCTGTATTCTTTAGAAGATGATTACCGTGTTTGGCGGTACATTAGTTTTAAATAGATTATGATTAAAAACGACCTATATTTAAAAGCACTTCGCGGAGAAACCGTGGAAAGACCTCCTGTCTGGATGATGAGGCAGGCTGGAAGATATCTGCCGGAATTCATTGCGCTGAGAGATCAATATGATTTTTTTACAAGATGCCAGACCCCTGAGCTTGCTGCTGAGATCACATTACAACCTATCCGCAGATTTCCTTTGGATGCTGCAATTTTGTTTTCTGATATTTTGGTAGTTCCGCAGGCAATGGGAATTGATTTCAAAATGAAGGAATCTGTTGGACCATGGCTGGATACCCCGATCAGAACAATGGAACAGGTTCAGAATATTGAAACTCCGGATGCGAACGAAACTTTAGGATACGTTTTTGATGCGATTGAACTTACTCTGCAAAAACTGGACAATGCAGTTCCATTGATTGGTTTTGCCGGATCTCCTTGGACTATTCTTTGTTATTGTGTGGAAGGAAAAGGAAGTAAAGCTTTCGATATTGCGAAGTCTTTCTGTTTCCAACAACCTGAAGCAGCTCATTTATTGCTTCAAAAAATCACAGACACCACCATTGCTTATTTAAAAAGAAAAGTGGAAAAGGGAGTTTCTGCAGTACAGATTTTCGACTCATGGGGGGGAATGCTCTCTCCTACGGATTATCAGGAATTCTCATGGCAGTATATCAATCAGATCGTTGAAGCATTAAGTCCGCTTACCCATGTGGTGGTATTCGGAAAAGGATGTTGGTTCGCTCTTGAAGACATGACCATGTCTAAAGCTTCTGCACTTGGTGTTGACTGGACTATTAAACCGGAATTTGCCAGAACATTAACGAATCACACGATGACTTTACAGGGCAACTTCGATCCAGCAAGGCTTCACTCCACTCCCGAGACGATCAAAAGGATGGTGAACGAAATGATTAACCGTTTTGGTAAAGATCGGTATATCGCCAATTTGGGGCACGGAATCCTGCCCAATGTCCCTGTTGAAAATGCTGAAGCATTCATCAGAGCAGTGGTCGACTGGAAACCAACCTTGTAATTACAATTATTTTTCAAGAACAATAAATAACCTTATAGATAACCTCTATAAGGTTTTTAATATATTATCCACTGTGATCTATTGAAAATGGAGATTTAAAGAAGTTCCCACAGATCACACCAATACCACAGATAAAAACTCATCCGGATCCGGCCAATTTTACATAATCATCCGCGCAATCTGCGGGATCTGTGGGAAATAAATATAAACAGCATTCTAATTGTATCGAAGATAAAATCCTTACACTCCAACGGTTTATAACAACCCCTGAAACGTGGATACATAGAAGTTCCCACAGATCACCTTTAGATTTGCAAAAGGATTTAGTTATAAATTAGATAATAATTAAATTCTGAAGAACCAGAGAAAATAAAGTGAACTAAACAGATGGATAGAAACGA
>NZ_QNVV01000002.1 GCF_003384725.1 Chryseobacterium pennipullorum | reverse complement strand
TATGGATAATCTGATGTTCCGAAAATTTGCTCTTTTTCATAAGGTTTAACAAACTAAATTTAATAATTTTAATTTGTCTGAAAAACAGGGAAGGTTACCTCTGTACATGCACATTCAAGATATTCATCCTTAATCATATTAAATACAACATTTTTTATTGTTTCTTTTTTCAAATCTTTTACAATAAGCATATCTGTAGACCAAAAATATACTGCATCATCCTTATCAATTAAGTTTTTAACATTAATAATTGTAAAGAAGGTAGAAAAGAAAACACTTCCAGAAGGAAGAATAATATTTAAATCAATATTATCGTTATAATAATCATTCACACTATATCCACTTGGAAATACTATTTTAAAATCTTTCATAGATTATTTATTTTTTCAAAGGTGGTTAATTACTTGCTGTTGATTACCTTTATGTGAATATCCTACTACTTCTACATCATTTGAGCTATTTCTAAAGTAAACTCTTGAACCTCCTCTAGTCTTGCCTCAAAAGCATTTTTACCAATATTTTTAGTTCCAATACCAGGATTTATATTACCTGATTTTAATTGCCCTATCAAAGTGTTAGCCTCTTTACGTAATAAATCATTTCCTCTAAATGTTTCCTGTGCTAATTTTAATATTTTAGCATCCTTTTTATAACTGAGCTTATAGTCGTGTTCCCAGCTCCCGTCACATTGCTTCTCAAACCAGTTTTGTAACCAATCTATTATAATAATTTATTAAATATTTTTAGACGTGTCTTTTCGCGTATAGCTTTCTTTACTTTTGAGTTTCAAATCTAACATGACTTATTGTTTTTATTTACAAACAGAACAATACAAAAACCACCGCGGTTGCAGTGGTTTTTTATCAAGTCAAGGTTGAACCTTGCGTAGTAGAAGAATATTACTAATTAATACAAAGCAATAACTTCTTTAAGATACTCCTCAGCAATATTCTTATTGTCTGCAAATGTATATATATATGACTTACTTGATGGGTCATAAAGTGATATTTCCGATGACCCAACTGTAAACAAATACATCGGCTTTTTAGCAATTAATTTTTGTTTTAAAAATAGAGACATCATTTGTGTATTCTCATCAATATACAATGAATCTACTTGTAGTGTATCTTGATCCATAAAATGTACATTTCGTACCTTATAGTTATACTGGATCGAATAATGACCTATATGAGTAGGATAGTATTTACTTTTCTTTTTCTTGAACCAACGTAAAAACATATCAAGATCACTCTCCTCAACAATATAGGTCATTTGTATCGTATCATTTTTTATTGCGGTCATTCGGAATGGCCAACTGGGGGCAATGATAGCCTCTTCTTTAAGTCTTCCCTTTGTGTCGAAAATCTGAATGGAAGGTGCTCCTTCGTCAGTAGTGAATCTAAGACGTACTATATCTGTTTTGCCTGCACCTACTTGATAAGAAAAACCAATGCCTTCCAATTTATCGAAACTAGAACCTCCGCATGCTATAATAGATAGCAATAATGGTAAAAGCAGACAGATATTTTTTATTTTCGATCTCCCCATATTATTTTGCTTTTTTTGATTATTCCTTCAGCAGTCGTTACATTTTCATAGCCTAAACGCTGAAATAGATTTGAGTTAAAATGTTCTCCATACGCTGGAAAACCTTCTTTTTGGGCTTCACTTTTCCAGTGTGAATTCTTAAATATAAGCCCCAGTTTACTATTCCCCGATATGTTAAATCCTCCTGCATTCAGCATGAAATCCATTTTATTTTGTCCTGTTATTGCAGCTGCCCTGCCTGCTGCAAAGTTTCCAACATCTCTGGCTGAAACATATACCCCGTCTGCTATTTGTGAACCGGCATATAACCCGCCACCATTTTGCGTTTTATAATCATATTTATCGCCTCCGCCACCATTCCAAGCATAATTCATCCTTGCTACAAATCCTCCATTGGCTTCAGTATCGTTAGAGACATCTTTACTAAAATTATTAAGCCAATCTCTTGCTTGGAAAGATCCAAAATTTATTTTACCTGCTTCCTTGCCACTTCCATCAAATTCTGTAAAGGAATTCCACACAAGTGTTCTTCCCATTCTTTCCCCACCTCCCGAAGTATTTTCTTTAGAATAGTTTTCGTTAAGCTCTTGTTTAGTTTCTTTAGCATTACCATTATGACGGTAAACCCCTAAATCCCCATCTTTAATAACTGCAACAACATTTCCAAATTTATCTGTATGAGTGCTTTCTACACCACGACCATCAGGGTCAATAAACATTATTGGATTATTTACTGCATAGTTGTAAGGGGAATGTTTTCTATATTTTTCCGCCAACGGATCCACGACTCCCCATCTTCCTAAATCTGACATATACATTCTCGCTCCATAATCATACATCCCTGATTCTATCTGTAATTCTTTACCATTGTACTTGTACTGATAAGAAGGATTGCCAACATTCGGATTATCAGCTTCGTGTTTTAATCCGAAAGGATAGTAATTGTTTTCTTCGATAATCTCCATCCCTGATAATCCTTTCATGTAGCTTAATCTTACATTTCCCAAATGATCAGTATAGTTGTAAATATACTTATTATTTTCAAAGTTGTAATATCCTTCTGAGGTAGGAATAAATTTTAATACCGAAGCAGAAGAATTTCCGTTGATATTTTTAGCATCATACTGAAATCCATTCAGATAATCTGTCGTTGTAATCTCTTCTCCGTCGCCTCCTTTATCCTTATATTTATTATGGTATTTTTTACGAAGTTTATTTCCATTGGCATCATAAAGATACTCTGTTCTTATATTCAAAGGTCTTCCACTTCTAGGGTAATAGAGCTTATCAAAAACCACATTGTCAGGCTGATTTAGATGGTTGTAAGCTATCTGAAGGATTCCTTTGTCTTTTTGATCCGTCATATTTCCATTCAGATCATAACCAATTGTGTTTCCTCCCCCAGCATATCCTAAATAATTCTGGGAAGCATCTGTTACCTTCGTAAGCCTATTTCCGGAGTACACATAAGTCAGATCATCAATTTGCATGGCTAAGCCATTGCTTGTATTTTTAGAGTTTCTATACAACCGCATAATGTTTCCATTCAGATCATATTCTGTAGTCTCCCCATAGTGATTCTCCAAAGGAACTGTCGTATTAGGTTCGGAATAATGTCCAAAGTTAAGCCTGTTCAAAGCATCATAACTATAGGAATATCTTTTCAGTTCATTATCTTTCGCTGTTCTCCAGTCCACCTCTGTAATATTTCCATTGTGCCTGCCCGGAGCATAGGTAGTATTGATTGGATTGGTATACCTCAGCTCATACCCAAATAATTTCCCATTTAAGGTACTCGGATCATTGATTTTAGTCATCCATCCCCTGATATTGTATTTATAGTCAATCTGTTGTAAGGGAGAGGCTGCACTTATTCCTCCTACTTTCTTGGATTCAAGCTGTGAAAGTTCATTGTACTTATTCTGAGCCAGAATTTCAACAGGATTAGTTCCTACCTGATGTTTGTGAGCCAGCAGTCTGTTTTGGTGATCATATTCAAATGTTTCGGTAATGATCCTCTCGGTGTCAGTAGCAAGCCTTTTGTGTTTGGTCACAGAGGTTTTAACAACCCCTGCAAAATCAAGTTTTGATTCTGTTCTGGTATACCCTCCCAGGTGATTGATAGAATGGGCTCCTATGGCTCTTCCTCTGGTATCGTAATAAGAATAGGTTTTGGTCCAGTTGTCATCTTCAATATTCTTAACCAGGCTCATCACAGGAAGGCTTTTGGTGCTTTTTCCATCAGCCATCATTGATGGCTGTAAAGTAGTCTCTCCCTGGATAGATACTGGAAAAGGTGGATTGAAGTCATAAGTCGGATAAGTATCGTAGTAATTAACACTTAAAATCTGAGTGACATTGGTAGGGGTCGAAGCTTTAGTATAATATACCGGCATCCCATTTAAGGTAAGGCCTGCTGTAGCGCTTCTGGTCTCATATAAATTAGCATTCGCATTCGCATTGTTTTGTATTGATGCTCTTCCAGCAGGAGTATTGGAGATTCCGGTGTAAATGACTCTTCCAAACTGGTCATATTTGGTAAACAGCCACTTACCGGAAGGGCGCATATTGGCATCCTGGCTCATGATAAGTCTATCAGCCTTATCATACGCCATATATTCCCAGCCTTTTCCGGGAAGCTTCTTCTCTACCAATCGGTTCCTGCCGTCATAACGGTATTGATAATAAAGATCCTCTACAGTAACAGGATCTACTATTTGAGCAGGTGCTGAAGGAGGAATAACAAATGCCAGCTGGTCATATTCATTGTACACATAATAGGTATCCGCATTTGTTGTCGCATTCAATACTTTTCTTGAAAGGATCAGCTGCCCTTTACCATTTTTAAATTCAATGGTTTTGTTGCCATCCTCATCGGTGATGGTATTTTTATAGAGGCTGTTAGGAAGAAAATACTGAAGAAGCTTGACAGAGGTTTGGGTTCTGTTCTCTACCCAGGTGGTTGTTGTTTCGTATTTCCTTACATAGTCTACATGCACATTGGCATCATACTGAAACTTCACCGGTTTGGTATCCCAGGCTGTTCCGACCTGTTTTTGTTCCAGGATCCGGTCAAGGGGAGATTTTTCCAGAGTTTTTTCAGTAAAGGCTTTTTCATTGGTATATAATCCCTGAGGGTCACCCACGGGAAAATCCACCAAGCTAGAATTTTGGGAGTAAATACTTCCATTGTTAGTTGATAATTGGGGTACAGGGAGATAATCCCTCACTGGTCTTCCAAAATCATCATAAACAATGGGAGTAACCACATCACGTCCAAGAGGGGATGCTTTGACATTAACGATCTGCTTTGGTCTTCCCAAGCCATCAAAATACTGAACGGTTTCAGCAGATTTGGTAGGGGAAGTTCCATTGTAATCAAGATAGGTCTTGGTCTGAATATAGTTTTCTGTATTGGGAAGAGGGCTGAGCTGAGCCTTTACTCCTCCCATCAGCAGTACTCCTAAGGGGATCATTATTTTTTTCATTCGTGTTAGTTTTTATAGTTGTACTTGAATTCTTTTACCAGACGCCCCGTCTGATTATTCTCACGGATTTCCTTAAGCCTACCGGCAGGGTCATAAAGATAGACCTCTCTGATACCGGATGGCGGGGTAATACTTCTCACCCCAATTAATGGATCATAAGAATAGGTTGTAATCTGATGATTTGGAAGCTGACCTCTGAACGTGGTAAAAGCAGATAGTAAGGAAGATTCATCATTGTTTCTGCCGGCAGCAGCATCCGTATTGGAAGCGTTGACAATTGCGGTAATATAAGATTGCTGGATAGCTGCAAGCTTTATATCTTCAATTTTTGCAATAGGCTTCGTATTATTATAGCCCCAGATAATTGTTGTGGAGACACCATCTTTTGTAGTGTACTGCTGTAAATTGCCTTTTGCATCGTATTTGTCATACATTACTTCAGTAGTGGAATTTGTTAGGGTCTGAATATCAAATCTTTTTTCCGATAATGGCAGTACTAAGTTTCCAGTCTGTGCTGTTGGTAATGATGTAGGATAAACAGTTTCAGTTTTACCAATGGTATTATTAGTTTGCTTTACCTCAGTCCGTACCGGAATTCCCGTCATGTTTTTTGCAACCATTAATGTATTATTAAAATCCTGGGCATAGGAATAGCTCTGGGAGATCACAGTATTGTCTGAGGTAGTATTGTTTTCTCTTGTCCGATTTAAATGTATACTGCTATCATGGATGTAGTCAGTTAAAGTAGTAATTGACGTACCATTCAAAAACTCAGTTACGGTCTTCTTTTTTATTGCTGAAGAATTCATGTATTTTTTATATCCTTGCACCCATATACCTGAGAGGTGGTTAAAGCTAACATAGTTGTTGTTATCTCTTAAATTGTTTGAATTGTAATCAATATTGTCGTTATAAGCAAATTCTGTTTTTCTTAATGGATTGGTAGAACCTTCAGTATAGTTTGTTTCTGTTTTTAGCTTACCTCTTAAAACACTACGGTCAATACCATACAGGTTTCTGAAATTTTTGTATAAATTTTCGGGTGATGATGGAGGGCTTCCTGGAGAATATTGCTTTATATTATTTGTTTCTGGGTTTAGAATATCCGGATAATCTGCATAACTGGTAAAGTCATACTCAGTATAGCCCTTACCTGCCGTAATCTCATATACTTTTGAATATCCAATATTATAGCTGTCCAAACTATTCTGCTGAATATTAGAGCTTGATCTAAGAAACAATTTCCTCGTACTGGAACCGAAATTAAACTCAAAATAATAAATATATCTAGGCCAGTTCATTAGGATTCCTGAAGAAGTAGAGCTACTTAAGGCAGTAGTATATTTGTATTCCTTGTTATTGATTATTCCATTATTTTCTGAATAATCATATTGTCTTTTAATTCGTGCACCGCCGATTACCCCAGAGTTATTCGTCAGAGTTGGTAGGAAAGCACTGGCTGAATTTCTTTCAATTCTTTTTCCATAATAGGCAGGCTCGTATTCAAAAACCGAATACCCTTTTGTAGGATAGGTGATCTTGCTTAATAATCCTACATTATATTTTTGAATATTAGTATCCCTGTAGGTATTATCTAGCGTATAATCTCCTGTTGCGGTATTGTACGTATCATAAGGTGCCAGATTAATATTATTATCGTTGCCATTCCAATATCCCCAATGGTCAATACCTTTAGTAACATATTTTGGTAAGTTGGCTGTATTATAATACTCAAAACGATATACTTTATTGCTTTGTTGATTGGTGATGGATTTCAGGAATGGCCTTTTGTTATTCCCTCCCAGATCATCATAAGCAAATATGTTGTTTTTGATCAGACGATTGTTATCAAAAAGCTGGATATTATCTATAACATATTCATTAATATAATCTGCATTTGCCTGCCCATCGTAGTGTTTTATCGGATAGCCTGTATCTTTATAATTGATCTTTACCTGTTGGGTACCATACATAATACTTTCTAAAAGTGAACGCTTAACCAAAGCAAAAGTTTCCCGCGACGATGATGTACTGGAATTGCCATTCACACAGCTCATAAGCCCTCCAGGGCAGTTTGTCCATTCATCTACTCTTGCACCATCTTGGAAATACCCCTCAAAATTCAGCACCTTCGGATTGTTTTCAAAATCAGACCAATCAGTAGTAAGGCTACAAAAATCACTGCCCAATGTATCCTGCACATAGCCAAAATTAACTATCTGTCCTGTAGTCAATTCAATTTTGGAAAGACTAAAGGAACTTATGTAAGGAAAACCATTGAACCAATTATCTTTACTAAATCCGGGGTCTACTAATGAGTAGCTTATTTCGTACTTAGAGAAGTCTCCTCCAAAAGTATATTTATTTCCTTGTCCATCAATAATAACAATGGTCTGATCTGGTGGTTTACAAAAACCTTTTCCACCATAAGACACCATCCCCGAAAGATCTACCTTAATATTAGGATCTTCAGATTCAACCAACACATTACCATCATTGCCAATTACAAATTTTCCGCTCAACCCTGGAGCATTAAAATTGAAGAGGTCGGGTGTTCCTTCATATCCATTCTGCGTAGATCCCAATCGCCAATCCAAACCATTTAAACCTCCTGCACCACTATTCAGATTATAAACTTGTGTATTTGTATAAGGATTCAGTCTGACTCCGGTCAAAAACCCATGCAGATCGGCGCCACTATCAAAAGGATTGTTAGTACTGGTCGAGGTAGGACTTCCTTTGTATTCGTCCGGAAACCTATTAAGAACCCTTGTAATTCGTCCCCCGGCAAGCATCGACCAGCCCATTCCTGCATTATCTGATTTCTTGTGTGGCAAAAAACCGGAAGAATCATAAGAAACAAAAATGTCAATGCTTTTTCCTCCATTTGTTGGAATAGAATACATTGGGATTTTCAGATCCAGGGCACCTGTATATAAACTGATCGGTACATTACCAGATTTTTCAAATGCATAAGACTGCGGAGATTTAACCTCAACACCTTGTAAGGCATAACGAGGCTGTTGTTGTGACATTACCTGTAAAGCTACCAGTAGCGCCAACGATGCATATATTTTTTTCATTTGCTTTTTATTTTTTTATTAGTTTAGCATTTGCTGTTTTATTCGTATCTGTTTTTATGGTCACCAGATAAGTTCCCTGCACCAAGGCCTGGGTATTTATTTTAGTGACTTTATTCTTGGTCTTCAAGTTCTGAAGCTGTCTTCCGCTCATGTCATACACTAGGATATCTGCTTCTTTAAAATCGAAGCCGATTTCTACGTAGGCATAGTCGGATACAGGATTAGGGTAGATTTTGATGTCATACTTAACGATCAGGACATTGACCTGTTGGTCACCCAGTTTTACGATCTTCCAATTTTCTTTACCCAATTCTTCAGCACTGGTGCCGGCCAGGATAATGGAACCGTCACGGTTTAATTTCAGATCCGAAAGCCTCTCTTCTCTTTTTCTGGACTCGCCGCTTACGTGTTTTCGCCACTGCTCATTTCCATTTCCATCCACATACAGCATCCAGAAAGTTTCATCATCTTTTTCTATTCTTCCTTCTGCCTGGGTGTAACCGCCCAACAAAATCCCCTTTATTAAGTCTTGGTTCCTGGTGCTTGTATCTTGACTCTGAATTACACTCATTCCCATCAGGATATCCCTGTTTTTGAAGTTGTAGGATTTCTGCCACTGCTCCTCACCCCGTTCATTTAAGGCCATCACCCAAAGGTCGGTCCCTTCTTCGATGCCTACGGATTTATTGCCGGATCTTTCGGATCTGGATTCGCCACCGATGACAAAGCCACCAGGGGTTGAAGCTAAAGTTCTGATATGGTCATCGCCTTTTCCGCCATAGTTCTTCTCCCATTCTACTTTGCCGGTTTTGTCCAGCTTAACGATCCAGTAGTCTCCTTCGCCATAGTTTTCTGTAGTTTTTTGTACTGATGTAAAATGTCGGGTGTCGGGTGTGCCTGAGTTGCCGGTACTTTGTACATTGGACATTGTCCCTTGTACAGCCGAGCTCCTCGAGTAGATCCCTAATAAAGCTCCGCCATCTTTCGTGGGAATCATTTTCTCCACTTCATCGAGTCCTTTTCCTCCTAGAATCAATTGGGAAAGTTCTTTTCCGTCTTTGTCAAGCCGGGTAATCCATACGTCTTTGGAGCCATAGCCTTGGGCTGAGTTTTGGATGTTTCCGGCTACAAAAAAACCGAGGTCTGTGGTTTGGATAACGGCTTTGGCTTCTTCATCGGCAGTGGAGCCTAAGGTTTTCTGCCACAGTTCATCTCCGAATTCATTGATCCGGATCAACCAGATGTCGGATCCGCCTTTGGAATCGTCTTTTTTATCAAGGCCTTTCCCGGAATACGAGGTACCGGACACCAAAAATCCACCGTCCTGAGTGGTTACCGTAGCGGAAAGGAAATCGTGATTCTGACCTGCGAAATATTTTTCCCATACCTCTTTCCCTTGCTGGTCAAGTTTGATCAAATGAAAGTCATAGCCGTTGTTGGGCTTACTTCCGGCTTCCAACTTTCCACTACGTGAGTGAATAGAGCTTCCGGTGATTAAATATTGCTGGTCGATGGTGGTGGTCACCTGGCTTAGAAAATCCTGGGTCGAGGATTTGATATCTTTCTGCCATACCACTTCCTGGGCAGAAAGTCCCAAAATAGTGCATACCGTGTAAGCACCCATGTAGAGTTTTTTCATCTATTGTTTTTTTAGTTTGATTAAAACCACGCGAATTTAACAATTTTTAACAAATGTTAACTTCATATTCATATTAAAGTGATTGAATATGATATCTATCACTTATGCCTTTATCTGTGCAAAGCTATCACGGGGAAGCGACAAGACTTGTCGTATTTTCTCTGATTCATTAAAAAAAATTGAGAGGCCAGGCAAAAGTTTAATTTATCTTTACTTTTCTGAATTAAAGGCTGAGTTTTTCATGGGGTAAAACCAATAAGGATCATGAATACTGTAACGAAGGCTAAGATTTAGGATCAAGTGCAAAAGTTGTGGATAATATTAAAAACTAAAGATTCAACTGTGAGGAACAGGTAGGAAAGGTTTATTAACGCTCCTGATTCCTAGGTCGATTAAAGAATACTTACAACTATTTTTCATAGTTCTATTGGGCTGAAAGCCGATTAGAAAAAAGCCTCTGAAAAAAATACTTAAACATCTGTGGAAATCTGTGCGATCTGTGGTTAATTTTTTTTTAAGCTACAATCGAAGATCATCTTCAGTCGATGAATATTATTTCTACGGAGTCAGACAGTGATGGGTACACCATCCCAATATTACTTTTCCTATTCACATTAACTCAACATTTTGCTTGCCCCAACTTTAGCGCCTGATTCAAATTAATTTCTTCGCGCTCGAATAATAGAGTAGTAAAAAACAAAAACCATCCTTAAAAAAGGATGGTTTGTAGACCCACAGGGATTCGAACCCCAGATGACTGAACCAAAATCAGTAGTGTTACCGCTACACCATGGGTCTGTTTCAATGCCGCGAAATTAGAAAATTAATTTTGAATATGAAAATCAAAATTACAGATTAATGAATGCTGTGAGCTTTATGTATTGATATCCAAATAATTATTTTTAAGAAAATTTTTCTTTTTCTGGTTTAATCATGCAGCGACTGAATCGGGATCCTTCTTTCCAGTCTTTTCATTGAATATAATACTGGAGGTAATGTCCTGGAACATAACTCCTGGCATTCATTTTTTTACCTTTCTGTCATAGACTAACATCTCTGAGGTTAAATAATAAAAACCTATCTTTGCAAAAAAATTGGGCTCCAAAAGTTGGAGTAACCCATTAATAAACTTATCCTGAGCTTAGCAAAAGGATTATTAAACATTTTTTTATGTCAAATATTGTTGCAATCGTTGGACGTCCCAACGTAGGAAAATCTACGCTTTTTAACCGTTTATTAGAAAGAAGAGAAGCTATTGTAGACTCTACAGCCGGTGTAACCAGAGACCGTCACTACGGAAAATCTGACTGGAACGGAGTAGACTTTACCGTTATTGATACCGGAGGGTATGATGTAGGTACGGATGATATCTTTGAAGAGGAAATCCGCAAGCAGGTACAGCTGGCAGTAGATGAGGCTACTTCTATTATCTTTATGATGAACGTGGAAGAGGGGCTTACCGATACAGATTACGAAATCTACAGATTGCTGAGAAGATCCAACAAACCCATTTATATTGTCATCAACAAAGTAGATTCTTCTAAGGAAGAACTTCCGGCAACAGAATTCTACCAGTTAGGTATCGATAAATACTATACTCTTTCTTCAGCAACAGGTTCCGGAACAGGAGAACTGTTGGATGATATTGTTAAAGATTTCCCGACTACAGAATATAAAGATCCTTTTGAAGGATTGCCAAAGATTACGATTGCCGGCCGTCCTAACGTAGGAAAGTCTACCATGACCAATGCTTTGCTGGATGTGGAAAGAAATATCGTAACAGACATCGCCGGGACCACCAGAGACAGTATCCAGACTTTATACAACAAATTCGGACATGAGTTTGTTCTGGTAGATACTGCAGGGATGAGAAGAAAGTCCAAGGTCAACGAAGATCTGGAATTCTATTCCGTGATGAGATCAATCCGTTCTATTGAATATTCTGATGTGGTTATCATTATGGTGGATGCTACTCAGGGATGGGAATCTCAGGATATGAATATCTTCGGACTGGCACAGAAAAATAGAAAAGGAATTGTTATCCTTGTCAACAAATGGGATTTGATCGAAGACAAGCAGACCAATACCATGCGTGACTTTGAAAAATCGATTAAAGATAAAATCGGACAGTTTCAGGATATTCCAATCTTATTCGTTTCAGCTTTAACAAAGCAGAGAATCCTGAAAGCCGTAGAGGTGGCTATGGAAGTGTATGAAGACCGTAAGAAGAAAATCAAAACTTCAAAACTGAATGAAGTGATGCTTCCGATCTTCGAGAATACGCCGCCGCCTGCTCTTAAAGGAAAATATATTAAGATCAAGTATTGTGTTCAGCTTCCTACACCATCGCCACAGTTTGTGTTTTTCTGCAACCTGCCTCAGTATGTAAAGGAGCCATACAAAAGATTTACTGAAAATCAGCTGAGAAAAGAGTTCGGTTTTACCGGAGTTCCCATCGAAGTTTATTTCAGACAAAAATAAAAACAAATATTTCAGAAAAATCTGGTAGGGAAATAACCTTACCAGATTTTTTATACCTATACTTTCCGGCATCAAAACTTCAATTCATTTTTAAGTTGTAATTTTGCAGGAATTAATGTCGACTAACTGTAAATAAAAATTAAAGATCTTCATGCTTACTATTTTATCCCAAAATTTTTCTCTTGTAACCGAATGGATTAATGAACTCCGAAATGTTGATGTGCAGCATGACCGGATGAGATTCCGAAGAAATATGGAAAGAATAGGGGAAATTGCAGCTTTTGAAATCAGCAGAGGCCTGGAGTACAGGGAAGTTGAAATTCAAACCCCTTTGGATACCATTAAAAGCAGAGAAATTGCAGTGCAGCCGGTTATTACTACCATTTTAAGAGCCGGGGTTCCGTTATTTGAGGGAATTCTGAACTATCTGGACAGAGCAGACTGTGGTTTTGTTGCTGCATACAGAAAGCACGATGCCAATGATTATTTCTCCATTAAGCAGGATTATCTTACCTGCCCGAGCATTGAAGGAAGACCGCTGATTGTGGCAGATCCCATGCTGGCTACAGGAGCATCTCTGATTGAAGCGATTAAAGATCTTCTTACTAACGGAAACCCAACCCAGCTTCATATCGTTGCTGCTATTGCTTCAAAACAAGGAGTGGAAACTGTACAGAATGCATATCCGGATGCTCATATCTGGGTAGGAGCAATCGATGAGGATTTAACATCAAAGGGGTATATTACTCCCGGATTAGGAGATGCCGGAGATCTTAGCTATGGCGAAAAACTTCAGCGATAATTTTACGAAAGATTCCAGAAATCTTTTAACAACTCAAATAATAGAACTGGCCGTACTTTATCCATAGGATGCTTTGTATCCGGAAGTACGGCTAATTTTGCGTTCGGAAGGCTTCTGTACGTGTGGCTGCTTTCCTCAATAGTCACCATAGTATCCTGATCACCCACCATGATCTGAACAGGTGTTGTAATTGTTGAAAGATTGCCGTGCAGGGGAGGGGTTCTGCCCAGATCTACCATCAGATCTGCGATAGCCGGAAGCAGTTGCTTCCATTGTAATCCATGTTGAGACTCAAGAAGCTGCGCGTATTTTGGGACCTTTTCGAGAATCATCTCAGGATTAAGCATTTTACTTTCTTTTACAGCGTGCTCCTCATTCCAGTCAAACTTTGTTCCGAGTGTAATAATAGAATTGACATTTTCAGGATTCTTCATCGCATAACAAAGGGCAATATAGCCGCCCATACTGTGTCCGAAAATGGAAACATCTTTTAAACCGTTCTCAAGGCAATATTCTGCCAGTTCCTCCGTGTATTTTGTAATGGTAATGCCGTCCGCTGGAAGCTCGCTATTTCCATGTCCCGAAAATAAAGGAGTGTGAACCGTAAAATACGGAGATAACCTTTCCCGGTACGGGTTAAACAGGTCAGAGTGACCCAAGGCTCCATGTAATAAGATCAGATGTGGCATAGTTATTTGTTTTCTGAAAATTAAGCAAAAGAACTGGAACCTGAAAATGAGTTTTAATAATAGGGAAATGAGTGATTGGCTGCTTTGGGAAATAATAAACCATCAATCTGATTTCAGATAAAATTATCCATTTTATAGATCCATTGCCATGACCAGTACGCTTACCGTATTGTCTCCTGCATTTAAGATTTCCCAGGCAATAGATGAAACCGTATTTCCTGTGGTAAAAACATCGTCAATCAAGAGAATATGTTTTCCGGTGACGGATTCAGTAACAGAAAATGTATGGTCGGCGTCCAGTCTGTGCTGTTTGTCTTTCAGGGCCTGTGCTTTCGAATAATGATTTCTTTTAATTAAGTGGTGATCGTAAGGGATATTGTAAAACGCTGATAAAGTTTCTGTATACACATGAAGCTGATTATACCCCCTTTCGCGTAATTTTTTGGGATGCAGGGGAACGCTTACCATAAGGTCTGGTGCCTGCTCTTTAAAATCAAGACGTTCTGTAGTCCAGTCCGCAAGAACTTTGCCGGCCTTTTCACGGTTCCTGTATTTCAGTTCATGAATAATGGTGCGGCTTAAGCTTTCCGTCTCGAACTGTATTAAGGCATAAGTATTCTCAACAGGAAAAAGTAACCTGCATTTTTCTTTAATAGGATTATTTTCACAATAATCATAGTGTGTAAAGTGAATCTGGCTGAAACAAATATCACATACAAGCAGCTCGGCATCGATGATTCTGCTACAGTGAATGCACCGGTTGGGAAACAGTAGGTCTAATATCATTGAAGTGTTTTTACTAAGATATGAAATAGTTTTCAGTAAATTCCGGTACTTCAATTCTGGACGCTAATCCCTCCGGTTCGTAAATCTTACCGATCAAAGTCTTTCCTGATCTTCTCGATTGAGCTTTTCATGCTTAGATTAAAATGTTCCTTTTCCAGCCGTACGGGAGGAGCCTGTCTTACCTCGCAATCCGGGATGCTGCAGGACTCGCAGGTCACCCCTACATTGATCGTTTTCAAAGATGGGGATTTTATAAAGCTGATCTTTTTGATCGTTTGAGAATTCAGCAGGATTCCAAGGCAATAGCTTCTGTTGCTGCCGTCCGAAAAAGGGTTTCTCTGGGAGGTTGAAATCACAAGATAGCTGATCCCCTGGTCTTTGTAATGAGAGATCTGAGCATCTGTAAGTATTTCATTATCCTTCAGGTGATGCAGGTTTTTTACAGCGATCCATCTTCTGCAGTAATGTTCATTCATTGCATTGGCATGAGGAGCCTGCTGATGGTTAAGGTGCAGTTCTTTCAGGATCTGGATCTTATCAGAACCTTTCTTTTTGACCAGGCACAAATAAAACAGATCTTTAATTCCCATTTCTGAAGAGAGAAGGTTGGTCAGCCGGTAATAGAAGGTTTCCGGAGAATGGGTAAAGCTGTTGATCAGGTTTTCAAAAAGTGTGGGTTCCCAGGTATTATGCTGGAAAAGCTCGGATGTTCTTTCAATCACAGGCTCCTTTGAGATCAACAGTGCGCCCGCAAAATAAGAAGCGTAAAAATTATTCAGAATTTCTTCAAAACTTCCAAAGTCAAGCCATGAGTAGGTATTAGGACGGTTTTTCAGTTCCAGAACGTTGAATCCTATTTCCTTTGCCAGGATAAAAGTCCTTTGATCTTTCTCAAGCTTTTTGTTTAGCAGGACCAGCTTTTTTTCGGGGATAAAAAGGGAACGCAGGTTGTCTGCTGTCCCATACTGCTCAAAATCTTCAGAACGGATCGTATAATGGAACTTTCCCACAAGAATATTTTCCAGGACATCAGGATTCAGATCTTTTCCGGTCTGTACCTGGTTTTCCTGAATGAACAGATTTACCTTTTCCTCAATTTCAGGAAAATAATTATCGTACAATTCCTGAAATGATCTTAAAACCGCAAAGTAAAACCTCTCTTTTCCAAGATTATAATTCTGTGAGATCTCTATCAGTGCATTGATAAAGGCAGTCACTTTTTTTGGGGCATCACTGATGATGCTGATAAGGTTGTTTTTATTAATCCCAAACAGTTCCAAAGGGACTTCTTTGAAAAAATCAGATTGAAGAATCTCGTTAAACGGAGCGAGGCTCTTATCCAGTTTTGTGGAAACCAGGTCGTCAAAAGTGCAGTTGAGTGCGTCTGAAAGTTGAATGATCTTATCGTGCTTGGGGTATTTTTTTCCGTTTTCGATTTCGTTAAGGTATGATTTGGATAACCCTGTCTTTACGGCAAGGTCCTGCAGGGACCAGTTTTTCTTTTGTCTCTGCTGCTTCAGCTTCAGCCCGAAAACTGTTTTGATAAAGTCGCTTTCTGAATTCATTGATCAAATATAAATATTAGATGCGATTATTCGCATAATAATTTTTAAATAAATTTAGCGAACGTTCGCTGATTGTGAAAATTTTTATTTATGTTTGTAATATCAAATCACAAAATCAACAGGTTATGGAAACCAAGACACAATTTAAAATACATTCAGAGCAGGCATTCGGAGAGGTGTTTACACCGGATTTGACAGATTTTCTTATGGCACTTCACCAGAATTTCAATCATAAAAGATTAGAACTTTTAGAAGAAAGAAAAAAAATACAGCAGAAATTTGACCAGGGAGTTCTTCCGGAATTTTTACAAGAGACCGAAGACATCAGAAATGGAGACTGGATCTGTGCGCCGCTGCCGGAAGATCTTTTGGACAGAAGAGTGGAGATTACAGGTCCTGTTGACCGGAAGATGATCATCAATGCCCTGAATTCCGGTGCTTTCACCTTCATGGCCGATTTTGAAGACAGCAGCTCGCCAACCTGGGAAAACGGTATCCATGGGCAGATCAATCTTACCGATGCTGTTAACGGAACCATTGATTTTGTCAACGAAAAAGGAAAAGCTTACGCTCTTAACGGAAATACGGCTGTTCTACTGGTGCGCCCCAGAGGACTGCATCTTCCGGAAAAGCATATAGAAATCAACGGAGAGGAAGCATCAGGCTCTCTTACCGATTTCGGAATCTATTTTTTCAGAAATGCTAAAAAATTGCTAGAAAGCGGAAGTGGACCCTATTTTTATCTTCCTAAACTTGAACATTATAAAGAAGCCCGCTGGTGGAACGAAGTTTTTGCTTTTGCTCAGAATTATCTGGGAATTCCGGAGGGAACCATTAAAGCTACGGTGCTGATAGAAACGATTACCGCCTCATTCCAGATCGATGAAATTTTATATGAACTGAAAGATCACAGTGCAGGATTAAACTGCGGACGGTGGGATTACATTTTCTCATTCATCAAGAAATTCAGAAATCTGCCGGATTTTATGGTGCCGGACAGAGATCAGGTAACGATGACCTCGCCATTTATGAGTGCCTATTCTAAAAGAGTGATTGAAGTGTGCCATAAAAGAAATGTGCATGCCATTGGCGGAATGGCAGCTCAGATTCCTGTAAAAGATGATGAGGAAGCCAACACGATTGCTTTTGAAAAAGTACGAAGCGATAAGGAAAGGGAAGTGAAAAACGGTCATGATGGGACCTGGGTAGCACATCCTGCATTGGTAGCTGTGGCAAAACAGGTTTTCGATCACTATATGCCTTCAAAAAATCAGATTGACAAAAAGCCTGAATATCATATCAAAGAAAGTGACCTGCTGGAGATTCCCAAAGGAGATATCACAGAAAAAGGAGTCAGAAAAAACATCAATGTGGGCATTCTCTATCTGGAAAGCTGGCTGATGGGAACAGGGGCTGCCGCCATTTACAATCTTATGGAAGATGCAGCTACCGCAGAAATTTCAAGAACGCAGATCTGGCAGTGGCTGAAAAATGAAGCGCTGCTAAGCGATGACAGAGTACTGACCCGCAATATGATCCTGCAATGGGAAGCTGAAGAAATGGACAATATTGAAAAATATGTTGGCGAAGAACGCTTCAAAAACGGAAAATTTAATCTGGCTAAAGAACTATTCAACGAGCTGATATTTGCTGAAAACTTTGAAGAATTTTTAACCCTTAAGGCATATCCTTTTATCTAGTTGGAGCGTGCAAAAGTTGGAATAAAGATGGTGATCCGGCCATGAATATAATGTCTGAGCATCAGCCACTACAAATTCCCTGACATTCTTATTTTATATCTAATCAACAAAAATCCAAAATATTATGAAAACAAGACAAGAACAAATCCAGAACTTAGAACACGATTGGCTGACAAATCCGCGTTGGAAAGGGGTAAAAAGACCTTATACCGCGGAAGAAGTATTGAAACTTCGTGGATCTTACACCATAGACTATACTATTGCCACAGAAATGTCTAAAAAATTCTGGGATAAACTAAATACCCAGGATTACGTGGCAGGACTGGGAGCGCTTACCGGAAACCAAGCTGTTCAGGAAGTGGATGCCGGGCTGGAAGCTATCTATCTTTCAGGCTGGCAGGTAGCTGCTGATGCGAACTTATCCGGAGAAATGTATCCGGATCAATCGCTCTATCCGGCTAACTCAGTCCCTTCTGTAGTGAAAAAAATTAATAATGCCTTATTAAGAGCAGACCAGGTACAGTCTGTAAGCGGAACCGGAAATAAAGAATATCTGGTGCCGATTATTGCAGACGCAGAGGCTGGCTTCGGTGGAAATCTGAACGCCTTTGAACTGATGAAGCAGATGATTGAAGCCGGAGCTGCGGGTGTACATTTTGAAGACCAGCTGTCTTCAGCAAAAAAATGTGGCCACCTGGGCGGAAAAGTGCTGGTTCCTACGCAGGAAGCTGTTAATAAGCTTGTTGCAGCCCGTCTGGCGGCAGATGTATTGGGTGTTCCCAGCCTTATTATTGCAAGAACAGACGCTGATGCTGCTGATCTGTTGACCTCAGATATCGACGACAGAGATAAAAAATTTGTAACCGGAGAGAGAACTTCCGAAGGCTTCTATGTTGTGCGAAACGGAGTTGAGCAGGGGATAGACAGAGGTTTGTCCTATGCACCCTATGCCGACCTGATCTGGATGGAAACGTCAAATCCTGATCTGGAACAGGCCAGAAAATTTGCAGAAGGAATTCACGCAAAATTCCCAGGGAAAATGCTGGCTTACAATTGCTCTCCTTCCTTCAACTGGGCTGCTAAACTGAGTGTAGAGGAAATGTCTACGTTCCGTGAAGAGCTGGCCAAAATGGGTTACAAATTCCAGTTTATCACGCTGGCCGGTTTCCATGCGCTGAATACAGCAATGTTTGAACTGGCATTGGCTTACAAAGAAAGAGGAA
Source organism: Chryseobacterium pennipullorum (assembly GCF_003384725.1). Taxonomy (GTDB): domain Bacteria; phylum Bacteroidota; class Bacteroidia; order Flavobacteriales; family Weeksellaceae; genus Chryseobacterium; species Chryseobacterium pennipullorum. The sequence continues at coordinate 437,872 of NZ_QNVV01000002.1, read as the reverse complement.
TGGCAGGATATTCAGAACTTCAGGAGCGTGAATTTGCGTTGCAGCAAAAAGGATTCCGCGCTGTGAAGCACCAGTCTTTTGTAGGAACCGGATACTTTGATGAAGTGCAAAATGTAGTTACGAACGGTTCTTCGGCAACTGTAGCCATGAAAGATTCTACGGAAACCGCACAATTTCATTAGTCATTTTTTCCATATTTTTTTGATGTAAACCTTCCTGTCTTTAGGAAGGTTTTTTGCCTGATGGAAGGCTTTAAGAAGATATTTGGGATCATTTCAAAAAGCGGATTTCCGGTTGTTTCCGGGTTAAAAAGTGGTAATCAAAAAAGCCTGATGATAACTAATGAAAATTTAAATTATATTTGGAGTCGAAAAAAAACAGTTTTTCTAAAAAAAAATTATAAAATGAATTTAATTAAAGTACTTTTTATTACTGCCGGATTAACGCTTAGTGCCAATGCCGTGAATGCTCAACAAAAAATAGGAAATGTGAACACCGATGATATTTTTGCAAGTTTAGCTGAAGTGAAAACGATTACCTCTACCATTGATAACCTGACGAAAACCAGACAGGGCGAAGTTGAAAAATTAATCGGTGAATACCAGACTAAGTTGAAAGCCGCACAGGAGAAAGAAAAAACATTAAACGAAACCAATAAAGAAGCGGTAACTAAAGATCTGATGGCTGCACAGACAGACCTGGAAGCTATAGGAAAAAAAATAGAAGCAGCAAGAGCACAGGCGGCTAAAGATATTTCGGCTAAACAAACCGAATTATTTACCCCTTTACAGCAAAAAATACATGGTGCGATCTCAGCAGTGGCTAAAGAGAAAGGAATCAATTATGTATTTGATACAGCAAGCCAGGGGGCGAATAACTTAATTTATACAGACGGAAGCGAGGATATTACTTCTGCTGTGAAAACCAAATTAGGTGCTTCAAATACAACAGCTAAGCCAGCTGCAAAATCAAAATAACCTTACAAGATTAAATACCTTAAAGCGGAATCAGGCAGAACCTGATTCCGTTTTTTTGTGGCTTAAAAAGAACTTTTGCTGATCAGTATATTCTGAAGAAGCAGATTGTATTGATTACAGTGACCCATAAAAAGAATGGCAGAAAAGGTAGTGTAGATAGATTTTGAGACTAGATATTTTTATAAGTTCATTAAAAACTCATTTAAATCGATAGAGGATTCAACATTCAGCTTTTTACGGATACGGTATTTTCTATTTTCTACCGTACGGATGGAAGCATAAGTGTAGAAAGCTATTTCTTTTGCCGTAAAGTTCAGATGCATCATAGCGCAGCATTTAAGATCATCGGAAGTAAGCCCCGGAGCAATTGTTTCCAGTTTTTTGAGAAAATCAGGATAAAGCTCTCTGTATTTTTTTAAGAAAATAGGTTGATCTTCCCTGGCATAACGCAAAATATCATCTATGGAATCTTTTTGGAATTCACTCTGCAAGGTGTAAATTTCCTGTTGCTTTTTCTTAATAATTTCCTCTTTTTCTCGGGTAGTACGTTTCAGGATATACAAACGCTTGTAATACCTTATCAATACTGAAACTAAGACCAGCAGCAAAAGAATGGCAATTACAGTAATAATCCTGTAGTTTAATTTTTCTTTTTGATGGCTGTCTTTCAAATCTTTCTCCAGAGAGGTCAGCACCGATTCATGCTGTTCAATATTTAGTGTTCTCAGGCTGTCTTGTAACGCATGGGAATTTTCATCAGCTATTTTGTAGTTTTCAAGGTCATTTTTTGCTTTATAAGATGCTTTAAGAGCATGGTAAATGTCAGCCAGAAATTTTTTGTCTCCGATTACCAATGCAGATTTTAGAGCTTTCAGCTGATAGGTTATTGCGCTGTCATACTTCTTTTCGTTAAAATAAATTTCCCCGAAACCCGTATTAATATGGGCATTTAAATAATTATCTTTAGAGGTGTTGATTAAAGCTATGGCTTTTTTCAAATGTTTTTTTGCCTGTTCACTGCTTCCCCGGTAGTTTTCAATACGGCTCCGGCCTATATAAGCCATACGAAGTGTTGGTATATCACGGGAAAGCTCTGCTTCATGTAGGGCTTGCAAAGAATACTGGTCTTCTTTATCTGCATTATCCGCATACATCGAAATTTGTAATCCTACAGCATAAAGCTGGGCCTTGGTTTTATGGTCATCAGGATCCGGCTCTTTTACCGCACTATCCAACAGGTTGAAGGCTCTGTTCATAAAACCACGTCTGGAATATGCCAGAGCCAATAATGCCATGGATTTTGCTTTGATCTTTCGGTTATGGTATTTCGTGGCTTCTTCGAGGGCTTTTTGGGAGTAAATAATAGTACTGTCGCTTTTGTTGGTGAAATAAAAACAGTACGCTTTGTAATATAAGCATTCAGTAGCGACATCACTGATGTTAACCTCTACCGCTCTTCTCCGTAATGTTTCAAACTTTTCAATATATTGGGAAGGATTATGACTGAAATCTTTAGCATATTCTATCAGCTCTTGTTTTATCAGTTCTTTATGATCCTGGCTATACACTTTTGTCATACCTGGGAAAAAAAGAAGGAAAAAGAACAATATTTTGCATCCTGAAATTTTCATTACAATCACTTTATATTGAGTGGGTTATTAGTGGATATTTCCACTTTGTAAAACACTTCTGTTAATAAAATTACTAAATATTTTTTACTTCAAAATTATGCTCCAGCTAATTCTAATTTATTGAATTGCTTATGGAGTTATTATAGTGTTTTTGAAAGGCAGAAAATAGGACTTAAGAATAACACATAGACTGATTATTTACATGAAGAAACGAGAAATGGCGAGAATCGTTTCGAAAAACCGTTGGAATGCCTGTAAATAATTGAGAAGCTATTGCAGTCAAAAGTTCCTATCTTTGGTATCAGGAAAGCAATAGGAAATGGATTTAGTACATCAAAAACAGATTAAGGTAACCGAAGATCATATTGATCAGAACAATCATGTGAACAATGTGCAGTATGTGCATTGGGTAGAAGAAGCAGCTGCAGAACACTGGGAGTCTTTAAAACATAAAACAGACTATGCTGATGATGCCTGGATGCTTTTGGATCATCATATTCAATATAAAAAACAGGTTTATCTGGGCGATACCATTACCGTGAAAACATATCCTCTGCCACCTGAAGGACCAAAACAGCCCCGGAAAGTAGAATTCTACTGCCACGATAAGCTTGTTGTGGATTCCCTTACCCTTTGGGTTTTATTTGATCCTGAGGCTAAGAAAATAAAAAGACTGGAAGGTAACTGGCTCGATACGTTGGCGTGAACATAACCGTCATAGAGTATCAGATGGGAATAAGCAATTGTAAAGCACTTAGCTGGATAGCCGCAAAATACCGATAGAAATAATGGTAGCGTTGATGAAAAAAAATAAGTCAGTGAGGCCCATAAGGACAGCAGGAGAATAATTCATCAGATCCTGGAAACCGTCTCTATTGCATGTAATACCACAAGGCCATCAATTGTCATTTATAAGAAATACAAAGAAATCAAAATGAAACAATCAATTTTCGTAGCCCTGTTTTTAAATATTTATCAGCTGGGATTCAGTCAGAATGCAGAGCAGACCAAAGCAATTGATGCCTATATAAAAAATGTTATTCAGATCAATGAAATTCCAGGAATGGCAGTTGGAATTGTAAAAGATAATACAATAGTTTTCCAGAAATATTATGGGAGGGAAACATTGGAAAATGATAAGAAAGTAGATGCCAATACCATGTTCAGGATATATTCTACGACAAAGCTAATGTCGAATGTTGCTATTTTTAAACTTATTGAAGAAGGGAAGGTTTCATTGGAGGATAAAATTACCAGGCATCTTGAGCATATACCCAAACAATGGCAGAATGTTCAGGTCAAAAACCTTCTGTCTCATTCTTCAGGATTACCCGACTGGGTCATTTTTGAAGACATTCCGGTAAATGCCACAAACCAACAGGTCATTGACCGGTTGTCAAAAGAAAAAATGGACTTTGAGACCGGCCGGGAATATCGATACAATCAGACCAACTATCTTCTGATAGCGATGATTATTGAAAAAGTAACAGGCCAGAAACTCGAAGACTATATTCTGAAGAATCAGTTTCCGGATACTCAAAATCAGGTGGTGTTTTCATCCAATTCTATCGAAAAAATTCCTAATAGGGTTGTGAAGTATATCTATAACAAAAATATCCATAAGTATGATCAATCTACTTTTGTGGAAGGAAGGAAAGCTCATGTAGCCAATGGTCTGGCGGTCACATTGCCTGCCTTTTTACAATGGAGCATCCATTTGAGCAAAAATGATTTTCTGAAACCCGCTACGGAAAAGATGATGTGGACCCCATTTGAGTATAAAAATAAAGGAATCACTTTTGCACATGGCTGGGATATCAACAATTTTAACCATATAAAATCCTTTTATTTTTCTGGTGGAAATGTAAGTGGATATAGAATCTTTCCGGACAGTAAGATGGCTATCATTGTAATGTATAACGGATATAAAGCATTTCCGGTGTATTATCCAATGCTCAATCACATTGCCGGCATTATGGATAAGCGTTTGCTGGATCCCTATATGCTGGCAGAAGAATATACCCTTTCTGAACCTATTGCCCATCCCAACCATACAAAGGAAACCTATGGTTACCGTCTGGAAAATGATCATGTAATCTTCTCGTATCAGTATCCGGAAAATCAAAGCACTGAACTGATCAGAAATGTTTCTGTTGCAGGTTCTTTTAATGACTGGAAGCCGGAAAGTAAAAACTACCAGATGATCTCGAAAGGGAAGAATACTTTTGAACTGGCCCTTCCAAAATCACAGTTTGAAAAAGGAAAAACCTATGGATTCAAGTTTGTGATGAATGATAACGGCTGGCTTTCTGTACCCTATTATGCTGCTAATGTGGATGGAACGCAGGATAATAATATAACCCTGAAAATTAATTAAGGTCCGGAGCTGAATATTGCTGTAATAAAAACAGTCTTTTCTCTGTTTAACGGTTTTGTCATATCTTTGCAATATGATACGTATTACAAAAATTTTTACATTCGAAACCGCTCACGTACTTTACAATTACGATGGGAAATGTAAAAATATGCATGGACATTCCTATAAGCTGTTTGTAACAGTGAAGGGAAAACCGATAAATGATATTGAAAACCCTAAAAACGGGATGGTGGTAGATTTCGGAGATATCAAAAGTATCGTAAAATCTGAAATTGTAGATGTCTGGGATCATGCAGTTCTACTCAATGCACTTACTCCACACAAAGAATTGGGGGATGATCTGGAGCAGAGAGGCCATAAAGTAATCTATTGCAGCTTCCAGCCGACTTGCGAAAATATGCTCTATGCCATTGCGGCTAAAATAAAATCAAAACTTCCTCAGGGAATTTCTCTGGCCTATCTTAAACTTCATGAGACTGAAAACTCTTATGGTGAATGGTTTGCTGAAGATAATCAATAATTTTATCCAAAATTCATAAGGTGTTAAAGACAACAATAAATTTAGAACCTGGAAAAAAAGTATACTTTGCTTCAGACCAGCATTTTGGGGCTCCCACACCCAAAGAAAGCCGGATGCGTGAAGAGAAGTTTATACGCTGGATGAACGAGATCAAAGAAGATGCGCAGGTTTTGTTTTTAATGGGTGATCTTTTTGACTTCTGGCATGAGTGGAAGCATGTAGTGCCCAAAGGATATGTACGTGTTTTAGGAAAAATTGCAGAACTAAAGGACCGGGGGATTCAGATCTATTTTTTTGTGGGAAATCATGATCTATGGATGAAAGATTATCTGGAAGAAGAAATAGGATGTACCGTTTTCTACAAGAAGCAATATTTTGAAATGGGTGGCAAGCAGTTTCTCCTGGCTCATGGCGATGGCCTTGGACCTGGTGACAAAGGCTATAAAAGAATGAAAAGACTATTTACCAATCCACTTGCTCAGTGGTTTTTCAAATGGCTTCACCCGGATATTGCCATGAAGATCGCATTATACCTGTCCCAAAAAAATAAAATGATCTCCGGTGAAGAAGATAAAGCATTCCTTGGAGAAGATAAAGAGTTCCTGATCATTTATTCCAAAGAAAAGCTGAAGACGCAGAAGATCGATTATTTCATCTATGGACACCGGCATCTTCCCATGGTACTCGAACTGGAACAGCATTCGAAATATATCAACTTGGGTGACTGGATTTCTTATTTTACGTATGGCGTTTTTGAAAAAGACTTCGAACTGAAGGTATTTGAACAATAAAAAAATTACCTCAAAAAAGAGGTAATCCCCAAACGGGCCGAAACCCGTTCTCGTTTTTAATCCATATTCCGGGTAAATTCTTGCAAGAAGTTTACCAAAGTATGGTTTTGGAATATTAAAAAAATATTAAATTATCCGGATAGCTGCTTGATAATCAACCGGTGAGAAGATCATTAATTATGGAGCTGAAAAATATATTTAACATACAGACAGAGCAGGATTTCCTTGAAGCCTCACTGAAAACATTCCGCTATCAGTATGATCATGTTGAGATCTACAGAAAATTTGTTGACTTTTTAAACATTAACCCCGATGAGGTAAACAGTCTGGTGAACATACCGTTTCTGCCCATAGAAATGTTTAAAAACCATCAGATCCTCGACAAAAATGTAAGTACGGATCTTTTTTTCCAAAGTTCAGGAACAACAAAGATGAATCTTTCAAAGCATTATATTGCGGATGCTTATCTTTACAAAAATAGTATTTATAAAAGTTTTGAACAGTTTATCGGCAAGCCGGAAGACTTTATTTTCCTGGGCCTTCTGCCAAGCTATCTGGAAAAACAGAATTCATCATTAATATATATGGTGGATTTTCTCATGAAAAAATCTGATCAGCCGGAGAACGGATATTTTCTTTACAATCATAAAGAGCTTTTTGAGTTGTTGCAGCAGCTGAAAGACAAAAAGGTAATTCTCTTTGGAGTTTCTTTCGCCCTGCTGGACTTTTTAGATACCGTAAAAACGCTTAATTTATCTGTATATAGATCTCAAAATCTGACCGTTATTGAAACTGGAGGAATGAAAGGAAGAAAAGAGGAGATGACAAAAGACGAGCTTTTGAAGATCTTGCAGGATGGCTTTAATACTCAGAAAATTTACTCTGAATATTCGATGACAGAACTTCTTTCCCAGGCGTATTCTTTAGGAAACAATGAATATGAATGCCCGCCCTGGATGAGGGTGATGATCCGGAATGCAGAAGATCCTCTGGCTTATGAAAAAGAAGGAAGAACGGGAGCTATAAATATCATTGATCTGGCCAACACCCATTCCTGTTCTTTTATAGCCACTCAGGATTTGGGCAAAATCACAGGTCGGAAATTTCAGGTATTGGGAAGGATAGATCATTCCGATATCCGCGGATGCAGCCTGCTGGTAAGCTAAGAGCCAGTTCTGAATAATCATTCCGCTTGCTTGTCAATTTCGTACAGCATGTAATCAGCAATTAAAATTTTGCGGTTACTTCCTGAATCCGGTCTTATCATAAATATTTTTACCTCACACATTTTTATAGTCATTGCTAATGCTCAAAATAGAAGAACTTATTCACGCCTATATCCATTCTCATTGTGATTTTGAGAAAGAAGTCGTGATGACCAATTATTTCCAGGCTGATTGGGAAGCGGATATTCTCATTGTTGATTCTCTCGGGAATAGTCACGAAATTGAGATCAAGCTTTCAAAAAGTGACTTCAAAAACGATTTTAAAAAATCCTACCTCAATAAAGAGTCCGGAGAAAAGTTTCTGAAACATGAAAAAATTTTGTGTGGCGATTATATGTGTAATGCATTCAGCTTTCTCCTTCCAATGGGTATGGTAGATGCCGCACTGATCCCTGAACATTGTGGAATCATTGAGTTTTACCATAATGCAGATACGTGGGAAACAGAATTCTATCTGATCCGGCCTCCAAAAAAACTGCATGAAGATTCTTATTGGAAACTGAATGATAAGGATTTGTTTATCCGGAAGATGGCATTAAATCTGCTTCAGCGTAAAATGGAAATCAAAGGGAAACACGAAGAACTCATTTTTAAAAATCCTTTTGATATCAAAAAATTAAAATAAAAAAATCCTGCCGCCTGACAGGATTTTATCGTTGATATTCAATAGTACTTAATCTGGTATTTCAGCAGTGTCTCTCTGAAGTAAGAACTTGTAGATCAGTCCCCCAACAATACCTCCCAAAATAGGAGCTACCCAAAACAGCCAAAGTTGTGACATCGCAATTCCACCCATGAAAACTGCCTGCGAAAGGGACCTTGCAGGGTTTACAGAAGTATTGGTAATAGGAATAGATATCAAATGGATCAGCGTAAGAGCAAGACCAATGGCAAGACCGGCAAATTTACCGTTGGCCCATTTATCTGTGGCTCCCATGATGACAATAAGGAAAAAAGCAGTTAATAAAAACTCTGCTAGGAACGCAGCACCCATACTGAATGCTTTACCGTTATAAACGGCTTCTCCGTAAAAATTAGTGGCAAAATCTCCGGGTTTAGAGAATTCTACAGCACCAGCGCCGTTAAGGATGGTGTATAAACATCCTGCCGCTACAATTGCTCCCAGACACTGAGCAACAATATACGGAATGAGGTCTTTGCCTGAAAACCGTCCGCCTGCCAAAAGGCCAAACGAAACTGCAGGGTTGAAGTGGCCGCCTGAGATATGGCCTACCGCGTAAGCCATAGTGAGAACGGTAAGACCGAACGCAAGGGCTACTCCTAAAAGTCCGATACCGATGTCCGGAACACCCGCTGCAAAAACAGCGCTTCCGCAACCACCGAAAACAAGCCAAAATGTGCCGAAAAATTCAGCAAAAAGTTTTTTTATCATGTTGTTTATTTTAAAAATGTAACTCAAATGTAAAATTTATATCTTAAAGTAGAAAGGTTATTCTGAAAAAATATTTTGAAAATAAACGTGCGAAAATTACAAATTCTACAATTTGGTTTGATGTTTGTTTGGAATTTCCCATTGTAATATTATCGACAGAATTGGAAGACACAACATAAATGTTTTATTTTTCGTTGGTAATTTTAAATGAACGGTTAATGAAAAAGTTTCTTTGTGTGGTCTTCGTACCTTTTATTTACAGTTTACATCATTCGCAGGCGGCAAAAAAATCTTTTCCCTGTTATGATCTTTCCTCCGTTTTGAAGGTGGAGCCCACTGCTCTTTACAAACCGCATCTTGACGCCTCCAAAAGCTTCAGCGTCCATCTGCTCAAAGATTCAAAAACAGTACAGAAGTATATCAACAATGGTAAATTTCATAAAATAAAAAAAACAGGAAAGGGCTATAAGGTCCAGAAACTGAGTTACAGCAGACCTTATATGGTTTCCAAGGCGAAGACAACCCTCGAGAAAATTGCCTCCAAATTCAGTAAAGACACCAAGGGCGGTACTTTTACAGTATCATCAATCACCAGAACCCTAGAGGACCAGTGCAGACTTCGAAGAGTGAATTCCAATGCCTCGCTGGGAATAAGCTCCCATAATTATGGAAATTCTTTCGATATCTCGTACATCCGATTCAACGATGTTCTTAAATACAATCCCAAGATGGAGGTGGCTCTGGAAAAAGTACTAAAATACTACGCAAATGCTGGTAGAATTTTCTATATAAAGGAAAAACAACAGAGCTGTTATCATATAACAGTGAGAAATTATTAAAATTCTTACTTGCATAACATGCGCAGTTTGTATATTTTTATACGACTAAAAAAGCCATGATTATGACAAGATTAAATAGCGAAGATTTTATGCTGCCCAAAGAAGAATGCAAGGCGGCCACGGAACAGTGGAGTCTCCATCTTTCCAATTTTAATGAATTGAAAAGAATCATTCCTACCAACTATATTTTCGAAATCGGCAGAGAACATCTTACCTGGATGAAAGAAAATAGCGGATATGAGGAATTCTGTGCTGCCATGGGCGTTTACAAAGATCAGGTAATCATCATTCTTTATCCTATGGATGAGAGAGGCGTGAGAAAAAATATGGATCAATATCCTTGCAGCTTGCTTTGCCCACTTCAGGAAGACCTGAAGCTGCAGGAAATACAGCAGTATACCGTTGTAAAAAATGCATTGCTTTCCAAAGACCTCCAAAATATTGATAAAACCGCAGATATGTCTTTCCCGATTTCCAATAAACCGGTTCTTGAGCAGGATAAGGCGATAGATGCCATTGAAAAATGGAGGAATGAAGGAATGGATTGGTTCAATATGGAGTGCAAAGATTATAAAGGAACCCGGATTTTTACAAAGTTCTACGTTCCTACAGCAGACCTCTGCCTTTCCAATGCCGGATTGAAAAGAATCGTATGCTCCTTCGGACTCAAATACAATGAAGTCTATGGAAGAATGCTGGTTACTCTTGTTTTTATTTCATTCCTTGAAAATCTGAAAAATACAGGAACCAGTGCCTTTACTGAGGCCAATACCTACGACTGGGCAAAACCATGCCCGCCTATTTGCCGTTTACCGGAAGTTGAATTTTAATTATCAAAATATCGTATAAATAGGAATGGCTGATCTGTATAAGGCAATTTTATTCCTGAACTATGGACTGCTTCTATCTGTATTGTTTCTGGGAGCAGCACGGTATCGTATACTCAATAATAAAGAAAAGCCGTATTTTTATTATATCGCTTTTCTTTTTTTTATTGAACTGCTGAATTTTGTTCTGCCCTATGTTTTTAGACTGAATGATACCTCTTTTCTCTATCCCTTTTATATTGCCGGGGAGTTTTTTCTGTTAACAGGATTAATGATTAGGAGACTGAATCTTCCTCAATATTTTCTTATCGTATCAGCAGCGTTGGCTGTAGGATTTATGGTTTCGAAGTATGGCTTTAACGATCCTGCCAATGCCGATATTGCAAAGGTAATATCCAATATTATCATCATCTGTCTTTCAGGACTTACCCTGATTCATGAGATAAAAAATACATCCTTTCAAAACCGGTTTCTTTTGGCAGATGCCAGTATTTTTTTCTACTACTCGGTTTCTGTATTTATTTTCATCATCCAGCATCAGATTGCCAACCTGTCAGAAAACGATTACTATCTTATTCTCAGTGCCAATAATATTCTTTCAAGTATTTTGTACTGTTCACTCTTATATATATTCATCAGATTAAAGAAGTAACCTTAAATATCAACCTGCTGATTCTTATAATTGTTACCATAGCAATTATAGTCTCTTTTATTATGTTGGCCTACAGAGCCTTTATAACCAGGATTATCAAGGAAAAAAATGTACGGCATCAGGCGGAAGTTCTTCATCAGAAAAAACTGGTATTGGAAAACATCAAAGCCCAGGAAGAAGAAAGAAAGAGAATTGCAGTGATGATCCATGATGATATCGGAAACCGGCTCAATATTCTTTCCCTGTGGCTCAATAACCTCGATACCCAGGGAGATGAGCTGATCAAAAAAAATATCTACGGGCAGATGTCTTCCCTGATTGATGCAGCCAGAAGTATTTCTCACTCACTATATCCCGTTAATCTGGAATCGGTAGGGATGGTGCTGTATGTGGAAGAACTGATTGCTAATCTTTCCCATAAAATTAATATCTCCCTGCAGGTAATGCCGGGATATGAAAAGAAGGACCTCTTTGTAGAAGTACAGTTGTACAGGATTATCCAGGAATTTACCACCAATGTCATCAGGCATTCATCAGCAACTGAGGTATGGATATATATCAAAGATTATGCTCAGAACATGACTGTAGTGATCTCAGATAACGGACAGGGCTTTGAGTACGAAGAGGTAAAAAAAGGAATGGGCATTAAAAACATAGAATCCCGGATCAAATCAATGAATGCCTTGCACAAATGGAAAAAAACTTTTTTAAAAAAAGGAAGTCGTTTAATTATAAAAATTCCAAAAAATCATGAGTTCCCAAATAAAAATAGCCCTGATTGATGATGAACAGCTGATCCTGGAAGGGGTAAAAATGCTGCTGTCCAATGAGAAGAATATTTCCGTTTCTCTTACCGGAGATAGCGGTCCCGACTTTATAGAGAGTCTGGCTCTTCTTTCCGGAGAAGAGTTTCCCGATATCGCCCTGGTAGATGTTCAGATGAAACCCATGAACGGCTTTGAGCTGGTAGAAATTCTCAAAGAGAAATATCCTGATCTAAAAATTATCATCCTTTCATCACACTATAAAACCTCTATTCTCGGATACATGGTCAAGCTTGGAGTCTCTGCATTTCTTCCCAAGAATTCCAATAAGAAAACCTTCATTGAGGCAATCACAATGGTGGATAAAAATGGAGTGTACTTTACTGCAGAAGATCACCAGATGCTATTTACCTACATGAACAGCTCCGCCAAGAAAAACTCCCTTTTTGAGACGGAAGATGAACTGTCTGAACGAGAAAAAGATGTCGTAAAGCTTATCTGCCAGGAGTTTACCAATAATGAAATAGGGGAGAAGCTCTTTATAAGCCCCAGAACGGTAGAAAGCCACAGGCAGCGTATTCTTGAAAAAATTGGCGCCAAAAATACGGTGGGCATTGTTATTTATGCTATTGTAAACCATATTTACTCCCTTGAAAAAATATAAGTGATTCCGTAGAAATACGGAATTTTTTATTTGGTACTTTTTACTCTAGCGTAATGATCTTTTCTTCTGTTATTTTGAAATGTCTCTTTCAGGGATTTTATATGAAAATAAAACACAGATAATACAAAAGAAATAAAAGCATGAGTGGTAGCAGTGTAATTTCCGTTGGGATTTTTTTTGACGGAACCGGAAATAATGGCGTCAATGTTTTCTCAACCGATAAACCATTGAATAATAACGAAAGCTACTATGGTGCCTTCACCAATATCTATAAACTTTACCGTCTCTTCAATGGAACTGAAAAAATATATATAGAGGGAATAGGGACCGTTACAGGAAAGGAAGATAGTAATTTTGCAATGGCTACGTGTGCCAATGCTCCCTATAGTAATGGCTATTCTTCGGATGATAAGCTGGAGAAAGCAGAGGACTTTATCCGAAAGGTCATCAGCAATGGAGACCTGGAATATCATTTTTACCTGTACGGATTCGGAAGAGGAGCTATGCTGGCAAGAACCTTCTGTCATCAGCTTTTGGCAAGGTATTCTCCGGAAAACTGTAAGATCAGATTTTTAGGCGCTTTCGATAGCGTAGAATCAAAGCCATTCAATACTTATGATCTTAACCTCCCTCATCAGGTGGAAAATGCCCTTCATATTTGTGCGGTGAATGAATCAAGGTTCTTTTTCCCGCTGACAGGTTTTTTTGAACATTCAAAAACGAGGGAGGATCAGGAATATAAAAATCAATATTCTGTATGGAAAGAAATCTTTGTTCCAGGGGCTCATGCTGACGTGGGAGGCGGATATCTGGAAGGGCCTCAATCGGTATATATTTCTACAGATTTTGTAAATCCTGATGAACTCAGGACTTATGTTTCTGATCTGAGAAATTCAAAAACAGATGCAGAAGGAAATAAGATCTGGGATGCTTTGCTTTCAGATTACAGGGTGGAAACAGTAGACCGCATTTCGCAGGCTTATCTCTGTCGGGATAAGATTTATACAGATCTTTCAAAAGTATATGGAAAATTAATGCTTGAAGAAACCAATTTCATACATCCGGTTTTCAGTACTGAGAACAACATCTATTTTGAAACTGATGAGTGTAGGCATCCTGTGATCAAAAAAATTTACAGGGAACTTCAGGGGTATGTAAAAGATCTTTCTACAGCACGAAAGCCGATATACCCTTACGAAGAACTAAAAGATTACATCCATATTTCCGGTAATTTCGGTTTGTACAGTACCCGTTTTTTAGAAAGAACAGATTATGAAATCAATGTAGAGCTTATCAATAACGGGCTGAATGTATCCAGCAGCACTTCAGTAGATCAGAATACCCATACCAGGCTTTCCGTAGAGCTTCATCTGCCCGAAGACAGCTTTATTGCAGACTTTCTCTATGGGACCAATGTTCCCAATAACGATATCTGGACCCGTTACATTGTAAGAACGGCACCTGTAAAAATAAACGAAATCAATAACAGTACTTCTCAATTTTAAATTTAGGTTTGGGGCATCTTTACAGGTGTCCCTTTTTCCTGGCTGGGTCGATCGTGAATGTTTTTATGGATTAGGCTCTGAAGGTGGGGCTAGGCAAAAAGTTAATGTGAATAGAAAAAATATCTGTTTCTCTCCCCACTTTGTACTTAATCCGTTTGATCCATCCGTATACATTACAAAGTCTTTCATAAGGATACACTTTAACATAGCCTTTTATAGGACCGTGAAAAAAAGAAGGTCTTTTTCACTCACTTTTTTATTTCTGGGCTATTCATTTCTTTTTCCGTATTTTTGCACCCGAAAATTCATTATTCATTACTAATTATCAATTACAATGCTTTCGGTTCAAAGTTTAGGATTACATCATTCGGGAAATTATTTATTCCAAAATGTCAATTTCACCATCAAAAAGGATGATAAAGTAGGTCTCGTAGGAAAAAATGGTGCGGGAAAATCTACTTTATTAAAAATGCTGTCGGGTGAAATTAATTTCTACGAAGGGGAGGTCATCACAGAAGGAAGCGTTACCATCGGTTTCCTGAAGCAGGACCTCGATTTTGTAAAGGGAAGAACGGTATGGAATGAGACGATGCAGGCTTTTGAGCAGATCAATGCATGGAAAAATGAGCTGGAAGAGGTAAACCACCAAATGACGGTCAGAACAGATTATGAAAGTGATTCCTATACAGATCTGATCAATAAAATGACAGAACTGAATGATCTTTTGATGAACCATGACGCCTATAATCTTGAAGGTGATATGGAGAAAGTATTGTTTGGTCTCGGATTTAAAGCTGATGATTTCCAGAAAATCACCGACGAGTTTTCCGGAGGATGGAGAATGAGAATCGAACTGGCAAAATTACTTCTGCAGAAGAATGATATTATGCTTCTCGATGAGCCTACTAACCACCTCGATATGGAATCCATTATCTGGCTTGAAAACTTCCTGAAAGACTATCCCGGTGCCATTGTTCTGGTAAGCCACGATAAGCAGTTTATGACTGCAGTTTGTAACAGGACTTTTGATATCAACAATAAGAAAGTTGATGACTATAAAGCCAACTATACCAAATATCTTGTGATGAGAGAAGATCGACGTGAAAAACTGATTCAGGCCAAAAAGAATCAGGACGCGGAGATCAAGCAGATGGAAGATAATATTAATAAGTTCCGGGCAAGTGCTACCAAAGCATCCTTCGCCCAGTCACTGATCAAAAAGCTGGATAAGATAGAAAGGATAGAAGTGGATAATGAAGACGTTTCAAAATTCAATATCCGTTTCGTACAGTCTATGGTTCCCGGAAAAGTAATTTTTGAAGCGGAACATTTAGGAAAAGCGTATGGAAATAAACAAATCTTTGATGATGTGGACTTCATCGTGCAGAGAGGAGACAGAATTGCCCTTCTGGGACAGAATGGACAAGGGAAAACAACTTTAGCCAAAATTCTGGCAGGTGATATTAAAGATTATTCAGGAACCTGGAACCTGGGACATAATGTAAACATTGGTTATTTTGCACAGAATCAGGAAGAGGTTTTAACGCCAAACAAAACTGTTCTGGAAGAAGCGGAGGATGCTGCAACAGAAGAAACAAGACCTAGAGTGAGAGATCTTTTAGGATCATTTCTGTTCCAGGGTGATGCCGTTACCAAGAAAACAAAAGTACTTTCCGGAGGTGAAAGAAACCGTCTGGCACTATGTAAACTGCTCCTTCGCCCTTTCAATACACTGATCATGGATGAGCCTACCAATCACCTGGATATTCAGTCTAAGGAGATTATTAAGCTGGCTTTACAGAATTTTGAAGGGACCTTGATTGTAATCTCTCACGACAGGGAATTCCTTCAGGGACTTTGTGATAAAATCTATGAGTTCCGTGATGGGAAAATGAAAGAGTTCCTGGGTGATATCAACGAATATCTTGAATACAGACAAAAAGAAACCATCAGAGAAATTTCTGCAGAAAAAGCTAAGCTTCATCAGGAGGAAGTAAAGGTAGAACCCAAAAAAGCCGAAGAGAAACCTGTCATTAGCGCTAGCCCCACTTCCGGTATAGTAAGCAAGGAGCAGAAAAATATTCAGAATAAAATAAAAAAGGTTGAGGAAAGAATCTCTGAGCTTGAAACAAAAATAGAAGAAATGGAAGGTTCTTTTGCAAAGGAAAATCCTTCAGAAGAAACCCTCGAAAAATACAATAAGGCTAAAGAAGAACTGGATACCGCGCTGCAGGAGTGGGAATACCTGGGGACTCAGCTTGATTAACACTAAATTAAAAATGCTTCATACCCAAAAAATATGAAGCATTTTTTGTAACATATTGTAATTTTTATCCACTTATCATCAAAAATAACATCAGTAATTTAATGTAAGTTTAAGCTAACAGTTAAATTATTTTCATACTTTTGAAGAATGATTTTTAAAGAAAGCAGAAATTTAAAGAGTTTTATCTCCAAGCTTTTGTTTGGAGTGTATTTTCTCGCGCTGCTTTCTCAAAGCTTTCACCATCATGACTCTGTAGACTATTTTAAAGGTTTTAATCTTAAAAAGACAGAGAATACGATGGCGCAAGCCAACCATAAAGAGAAAGCCGGCGACTGTTTGGCCTGTCATTTTTTGGCTACCGGCCATACACTGGCTCCTGAAGATTTCAGTTTTACTTTTGAGCATTATACGCACGAGGTAAAACAAATCATCGCCATTCAGGAGAAAATCTGGTCCCAGACCAAATTCACCTTTCAGCTTCGGGGACCTCCCGCACTTTCATAATTCATAGATTCTATAGGGTTTAAAGTTTAATACTTTAAAGTTCAATGTTTAATGCTTAAAATTTAAAGTTTTTAGTTTTATCGTTGTTAGAAAACAACTGGTAGTTGTAATGATATTTAATACCGTTAAACTACTTGTTTCTGACTTCTTGTTAAGGCATTTTACTTTTTACGTTGTACAACGTACATTTTATAATTAAACCAACCCTTCCAACAAATTTTAACGAAAATGTACCTGAAAGGGTGCGCAATCATTCTATTTACAATGAAATTGATATATTGCCTGCTGCTGATCTTTTGCGGATCAGTATTTACGAGTGCACAAAAAACGTATACCGTACAAGGAACCGTACAGGATTTTCATGACAAAACAATGCTGGAAAATGCAGTCGTGAAGATCGGTGGTTTCGCAATGAAAACCGACAAAAAAGGTAAGTTCTCTTTTGACAAAATCCCTGCAGGGAAGTATACACTCATTGCCAAACATCCTGATTGCAATGATTATACTGAAAATATAGGAGTTGATCAGGATCTTCACATTACCATTACACTGGAACATCATACCGGAGATATTGAAA
The DNA here is from genome assembly GCF_003384725.1 of Chryseobacterium pennipullorum. Taxonomy (GTDB): domain Bacteria; phylum Bacteroidota; class Bacteroidia; order Flavobacteriales; family Weeksellaceae; genus Chryseobacterium; species Chryseobacterium pennipullorum. The sequence continues at coordinate 420,359 of NZ_QNVV01000002.1, read as the reverse complement.
CCATTACTTTGCATGGAAGTCATAAGTCTAAAGGTTCCATGATTATGAAAACACTGGATAAATCGGAAATTGAAAGGAATTCCACAGAAAATCTCGGAAATATTCTTTCAAGGATTTCGGGGGTAGCGGTGTTGAAGACCGGAAATAATATCACCAAACCGGTTATTCATGGTCTTTATGGGAGCCGGATTTCCATTATGAATAATGGGGTGAAGATGGCAGAGCAGGAATGGGGAGCAGAACATGCTCCCAATGTGGATGTCAACGATTTTGAACATATTGATGTCATCAAAGGAGCATCTGCCCTGAAATATGGGAATGACGGAATCGCAGGAGTCGTTCTTCTGGAGCCTGCCGTAGCTCCGAAGAAAGATACGATAATGGGAAATGTGAAGCTGTCCGGAATCTCTAATGGCAGAGGCGGTGAGATTTCAGCTAACGTGCTGAAATCATGGGAGAATCAATGGTTTGTAAAAGCTGGTGGAAGCTATAGAAAACTGGGAGACCTTTATATTCCGCACCACACCCTTCAGAATACCGGAGCAGAAATAAATTCTTTTAATTTTTCCTTTGGAAATCACAGCTTTATGCAGGGATTTGATGTTACCTACAACGGAATCAATCAGGATTTCGGGATTTACAGGGGAGCACACCTTGGTAATGCTCGTGATATCTACAATGCAATGACACTGGGACAGCCTTATTATCTGGATGATTTCAGCTATAATATCGGTTATCCAAAGCAGAATGTGGAACACCACATTGTAAAGCTTTCTGCTTATAAACGTTTTGCCGACTTTGGAAAAATTACATTCCAGTATAGCTTTCAGCTGAACAGACGTAAAGAATATGATGTCCGAAAAGGAGATCTTAAAGATACTCCTTCTATGGACCTCAGGCTGATTACCCACTCCGCAAGCCTTACCCATCTTATAGAACGGGCAAATTGGAGTCTGGAAAGTGGTATTTCAGGAGGCTTTCAGGATAATTATCCCAATCCCGGCACTAAAGCGAGGCGTTTGATCCCTGATTATTACAGATATGATGCAGGAGCTTTTTCCGTATTCAAATATAGGTTTACACCAAAACTGAATGCCGAGGCAGGAGTGAGATATGATTTCAGCAGATATGATGCTTATAAATATTATGATGCTAAAGAATGGGATGACAATTATGCCGATGTTTTTCCACAGTTCTTTGTACAGAAAAACGGAAGCAGAGTCTTAACCCGTCCCGTAATTGATTATCATAATTTTTCTGCCAATATCGGCCTGAATTATAAACCTGCTAAAGATTTTGATATCAAATTCAATTTCTCACGAATGAGCAGAACTCCCAACCCCGCAGAATTGTTTGCGGATGGGCTTCACCACTCTGCAGCCATCATTGAGAAAGGAAGCTTAAAGATCAATAAAGAAGTGGTCTATAATGCTAATCTGTCACTCACAGGGCATTTCGATGTTTTGAAGGGCCTGCAGGTGGAAGCCAACCCCTATATGATGTTCTCAGACAGTTTTATCAATCAGATTCCCGTAGGTATTCTCGATACCAATAGAGGTAGCTTTGCCGTCTGGGAATACCAGCAGATCAAGGCAAGAATCTACGGAATTGATGCCGATGCACAACTGAATATCCTGGATAACTTAAAGTGGAATACCAGCTTTAGCGCGTTAAGAGGAGATGATCTTACCAAAAATGAACCATTGATCCTGATGATGCCAATGAACCTTAGAAATTCACTGGAACTGAAGCTGAACAAACCTTCCAATTTTTATATCAGACTGGAAAATGAAAATGTATTCAAACAAAACCGTTTTCCGATAACCGATCAGCAGGTACAGTTTATTGATAATCAGGAATTGGTAACCCGGATTATAGATTATAGCTCGACTCCGGCAGCCTATTCCATATTTCATGCTTCAGTAGGGGCAGACCTATGTAAAAACCTGAATCTGAATTTCAGAATCAACAATATTTTTAACAGAGAGTACAGGGAATATCTTAACAGACTGAGATATTATATGCCTGAGACCGGACGAAATGTCGTGGTTACTCTTAAATACAACTTCTAACAATTAATATTTAAAATTAAATTAAAATGAAAAAATTATTCAACATATCGCTTTTATTATTCGCTGCTATCTTATTATTCTCTTGTCGTGACGGAAATAATGATATTCCGGAAGATATCCATGAGCACGAGGAAATAGGAAAGGTAGTAGTGACTGTCACCAATAAAGCGACGGGAGAAAAGCAGACCGCAAATGTCATAGGCGGAGTCGCTGCGGAACACCTTCACCTGAACCAAGGACAGACCTATTTGGTCAACCTGGATTTCCAGATCAAGCATGATGATCATTATCACAGCTCTGATGAGATCGTGGAAGAAAAAGATATGCACTTTATCACCTACAAATTTACAGGAGCTGATATCAAAGTAAAAAGAGCTGCCGATGATATTGTAAGAACAGACGGTAAAAAACTGGGTCTAAAAACAGAGTGGACTGTATCTGCTTCGGCTGCTGGTAAGGCTAATATTGTTCTTGTTCACGGACCTACTGCCGTAGATGATAATACTCCATCACCTGATAACCAGTTGGGAAGCACCATAGGTGGAGAAAGTGATGTAGATATCCTTATTGATTTTCATTAATACGAAACACTCTGAAAAGAGTATTTCAATCTTGTCATATAATAATTTGGGAAGCCACTGATTTTTCAGTGGTTTTTTTATTTAACAATATTTGGCTGTATAAGTTAATTTTAAATGGGTGATTTTCATAAAAAATTCATATTTTTGCAACCTAAAATTTTAATCAATAATGAAGGTTACCGCACAAAACCATGATGATGTAAGTGCATTGCTTACAGTGACATTGGAAAAATCTGACTACAAAGAAAAAGTAGAGAAGCAGTTGATTAATTATGCTAAAAATGCGCAAGTTCCTGGTTTCAGAAAAGGGAAAGTGCCTTTGAGTATGGTTAAAAAACAATATGAAGCAGGTATTGCATTTGAAGAGATCAACAAACAAGTTTCTGATGCTTTGAACAACTATGTTAATGAAAACAAATTAAGATTAGTTGGTCAGCCTATTCCTCAGCCAGTAAACGAATTCGACTACAATGCGGATCAGCTGGAAGTTGCTTTCGAAGTAGGATATGAGCCTGCATTCACTATAGATTTAGCTAAATATGAAGCTCCTCACTACAAAGTAGAAGCTTCTGAAAAAGAAATCAGCAAGAGTATTGAAAACATGCAGAAGCGTTTTGCTGAGCAGGTTCCTCAAGATAAAATCACTAAAGATTCTTACATTGCTTTAGAAGTTTCTCAGGTTGTGGAAGAAGATGCTGAAGGAGAGCACCACCACCATCCGAAGAATGTTACCATTACCGCTGAAAACAAAGAAGCTTTCAAATTGGTAAAAGCTTTGAAAATGGACGGATCTGTAAAAGTGACTAAAGAAACACTTGCAGGAGATGAAGAATTAGCTAAAGAATTAGGTTTCAGCAAAGAGGAGGTAGAACATCTTCACCACAATGAAGTAGAAGTAAAAGTAAAAGACTTTTATTCATTAGATCTTGCTGAGCTTAATCAGGAGTTATTTGATAAAGTATATGGTGAAGGAAACATCAAGTCTGAAGATGAGCTTAAAGAAAAAGTAAAAACTGAATTGGATGAGTATTTCCAGCAGAATGCTGATGTTCACTTTGTGAATAAGGTATTGGAGCAGGTTAATGAGAAAGAAGAAGTAAAACTTCCTGAATCATTCCTTGTGAAGTGGTTATTATTCTCTAACCAGAATATCCAGTCTGATGATCAGGCTAAAGAAATTCTTGAAGCTGAAAAAAGCCAGTTGAGATACCAGATCATCGAAGGTAAACTGATGACTGATAACGAAATCAACCTTGATTATGCTGATGTATTGGCACAGGCTGAGCAATTGGTGAAAAACCAGTTGGCAATCTACGGAATCCACCACCTTGGAGATGAGGAGATCCAGAAATATGCTGTTGAAATGCTGAAAGATCAGGAGCAAGTAAGACAAATCTCTTCTGAAGTAGCTATGGCTAAACTGAAAGATGTAATTCTTGAAAAAGCAAGCAAAAAAGAAACTAAAATTTCTCACGACGAATTTTTAGAAGAACTTAAAAAGTAATTATATTACGATATAAATATTTGAAAACCGCCAGATCTGGCGGTTTTTTTATCATATATGCAGACAGATAGTTTTTCATTCAGTATGACTTCAAGAGCATTATTCGGCCTTCTTATTTCCTGGAAGAACAATGGAGGTAATTCCTTATGTAAAGATGATCGTTGTCTTTAAATCAAATAAGTTTCCATTGGAATGTCTCTTACCCTGATTTATTGATTATCCTGATGTATGTCCGTCAATATTCATATATTTACCTTCTAAAAACTTATTATAGTATATGAAAAAGATCATCATTCCGTTTTTCTGTGCCGTGCTTTTTTCCGTTCCGGCTACAGCTCAGAAAAAAGAAGCTGCCTCTGTAAAGACTGAAGCAGTAAAATCGAAATTAACACCTAAAGAGGTTATTGATAATTATTTCAAAGCCCTGGGAGGAAAAGATAAATTGGAAGCTGTAAAGTCTACGATTACTGAAAATACACTGAGCGTACAGGGAATGGAAATTACGATGACGACTAAGAAATTAGGAAACAAATTCAAGTCTGTACAATCTTTGATGGGCCAGCAGATGGTTCAGCTTTTTGATGGTGAAAAAGGCTATTTTGACCAGATGGGAAACAAAACTGATATTCCTGCAGATAAGATTGCTGATCTTAAAAAAGGAAGACCGGTAGATGCCCTTGCTTTTGATGTGGCTAATTTTAAAGAGGTAACTACAGAGAAACTCGATGGCAAAGACTACAATGTACTGTCTTCAGATAAAGGTAAGTTTTACTTTGATGCGGCAACAGGGCTTTTATATAAAACCAATGCGGCAGAAGGTAATGTAACTGTTAAAAGCTATATGACCGCAGACGGATTGAAATTCCCTGCAGAAGTGGAAGCAGAAGGATCCGGACAGAAGGTGAATATCAAAACCACAAAAGTTGTCATCAACTCTGGAGTTACAGATGAAGATTTCAAATAAAATTCTTTTTACATTATAAAAGCCGGGTATTCCGGCTTTTTTTTATATACGACAGCCAATATGCATACTGGGAAATGCGTTGGAAACGGTACCGGAAGACGAATAAAAAAGACTTCTTCACACAGTTATAAAGGTAGACAGTCTTTCGCCGGATCAGGTACAAAAGTTTTGGGCCACCAGGCAAAAAGTTGAGTTAATGTGAATAGGAAAAATACTATTGGGATGGTATACCCATCACTGTTTGACTCTGTAAAAATAGTATTCACCGACTGAAGGGAGATGATTTTCGATTGTAGCGTATAAGTAAAAATAATTAACCACAGATAATACTGATTTTCACAGATTTTTGAGCATAAACTTTAAGGGAACTTTGTAGCAGAGCCATGGGAAATAGTTGTAAGTAAACCTTTAACCGACCTAGAAATCAGGAGCGTTAATAAACCTTCTAAGGTTCGCCGATTCAAATAAAAAATAAAAATCAGAGGCAAAATTGACCTTGAATCCGTTAAGAAATTTCCAGTGTCTGAGCATGGCCATTCTATTGAGTCGAAGAACCAATGTTGAATCCATGCGAGTTTGGAAATTTTAGGAGGCAAGGTCAATTTTTAGCGGATGATTCCAGTCTTGAATTTTTGTATACTTTTGTTTGACTCCGTCGAATCTTCGATTTCAAGGCAAAAGTATAAATAGAAAAACACTCAGTTTCTCCTCACAACTTTTGTACTTGATCCCTCACCCAAAATCCATTATGGATAAAACAAAAAACCGCAGATAAATAGTCTGCGGTTTATGTATTAAAGTTCAAGGCTCGGGGCGGTTACGAACCATATTCTTTTTTCCATTCATCAGCGGCTCCGCTGAGAACAGAATAGAATTCTTCACCGTACTTTCTGATCAATGGTGTTTTCAGGAATTTGTAGACAGGGACCTGAAGTTCTTTCCCAAGCGTACAGGCATCACTGCATACATTCCACTCATGATAGTTCAAAGCGGTAAATGCCGAGTATTCTGTAATCCGGATAGGATAGAGGTGGCAGGAAATAGGTTTCTGCCAGTCTACGGCTCCGTCTTCATAGGCTTTTTCAATACCACACTTTGTAATTCCTTTCTCATCGAATGTCACATAAGCACATTCACGGTCCTCCACCATAGGAGTAACGTACATTCCGTCGTGTGGATCAGTAGTCCATGTTCCCTGCTCTTCTAGGGCTTTAATGCCTTCCTGGGTTAGGTAAGGCTTTATTTTGTCAAAAATACCGTCCAAGATTTCGAGCTCGTTCTTGTCCAACGGAGCTCCTACATCACCTTCCACACAACATGCGCCCTTACATTTTGTAAGGTTGCAAACAAATTCTTCGGAAAAAATTTCCTCAGAAATCAATTTATCGTCTATCTGAATCATAATTTTTTAAAATAAATCAAAAACTGTACCTGCCTTAAAGGTTATCAGGCTGAAAATAATTAGCCATAAACCGGCCTCCTGCATCCAGTATTTTGGTAAAAATCGGATCATTCTGCTCAGGATGATGCTTGAAGGGAACGCCAGAAGCAGTAGGTATTCATAGCTTTTATTCATATACAGGATGATCGAAACAAGCTGGGCCACCGAAAAAACAAGGAGGAACGTATATTTGTACCTGCTTATCGGACTTTTTTTATTATAGTTTTTAAAATGGTCATATACCGCATATATCAGCATAAGAATTACTGGAATCAGCGGTAAAAGCTCAGTATAATCTGTCACAGGTTTCATTTTTCCAAACGGAAAATAATCAATGTTCCACGAGGTAAACTGCACGAAATACATCACGGAAAAATAGCTCAATGCAATCAAGACTGTTCCCAGAAGGAACCTGAAAATATTTAAACCTATCTTAGCCGAAGTAGCAATCACATGGATAATCACAAAAACAGCCATGGGCCACGTGGTGGGAAGAAAAATAAAGTTCAATGCTACAATTGATCCTACCAGTACATACGACTTCTTTCTGATATCTTCATCTGCACTGGTCAGAAGCAGAAGCAGGAAAGAGTTGGTAAGCAGGGACACCGCAATTCCTATATCCAGATTTCCTGGATAAAGCCCAAAAACAAAAATCGTATATAAAAAGAGAGGCAGATGGGTCTGATAATTAAGGGCTATACTGTGAAAACAGAAATATCCCAAAGCAATTCCCAGAAAAGTAATTCCGGCAATAATTGCTTCATATGTATTGAAATTCAGTATGTTAAATATTATGACTACTAAAAGAAGAAAACCAATGTAAACAGGAATTGAAAAAATATTGCTTTCTTTTGAAAGTAATTTAAACATTTTTTATAAATTTGTACAAAGTTAATTTAAAAAAGGAAAATAATGACGTCTTTCTTTCTATTCTTAAGTAAAGTTTTCAAATGGACTTTTGGTTTTTTTGATGCTTTCGGAAATGTTTTAAACTGGATCTTATTTATCGTTTGTTGTGTACTGTTTACATACTGGTGCTATGTACTGGTGGTGACACTAGGCGGCGATAAAGACAAAGACTATTATTCTCCAACGGAAGGTAAGCACCCTTACTACGATCCGAATATCTACAAAAAAGAAGGTTAATTAATTGGTTATATAGTAAAAAACCGATCAAATTAAATAATTTGATCGGTTTTTTTATTACTAACGATTAAAATTTCTTTTGTTTAGTCATGAATTGGAAGTACCAAAACAGGAACTGTAGAACTTTTGGTAAGCCCTTTTGTTAAGCTTCCGACGAATACATCATAAATTCCGCTTCTGCCATGTGATCCCATCACAATATAATCGGCATTCTTTGCAGCAGCGTATTCCAGGATAATATCTTTTGCCAGCCCCTGTTTTAAAAGGTGCTCACAATCTACATCCTGAGCGATGATTCTCTGTTCAATTTTGTTGAGCTGAACCAGCTCTTCCCTGATTTCGTTGGCTTCCACTTCCGGAAAATATTGAAATCCCATATCACCAATGGCAAAGCCAATATCTGATGGTGCTACATGGATCAGGTAAATTCTCCCGTTAAGCTGTTTTGCAAATTTTATGGCACCGTCTACCAGTTGGTCTGTCTTGTCCCCAAAATCTACGGGTAATACAATATTTATCATAACCTCTAATTTTGTTACCTAAAGATATGAAAAATTTGCTAAACTTTTATGTTAAATACTTATAATATTCGGATATCAAGGATTTTTTCCTCTTCAAGATACGCTTCAAGAACATCATTTTCTTCAACCTTGCCAACTCCTTTTGGCGTACCTGTAAAAATGAGGTCTCCCACTCGTAACGTAAAATACTGAGAGGCGAAGGCAATAATATCATCAAAAGTAAACATCATATCCTTCGTATTACCATCCTGTACCTTTTCTTTATTTTTAAGCAATGAAAACTGAAGATGGTCCAGACTGAACTTCTCTTTTTTGAAGAAAGAACTGACCACAGCAGAACCGTCAAAACCTTTTGCAAGTTCCCAGGGAAGCCCTTTCGACTTCAGTTGACTCTGAAGATCTCTCGCTGTGAAATCTATTCCCAGACCTATTTCCTCATAATGCTTGTGCGCGATATCTTTCTGAATATATTTTCCTCCTTTTGATATTTTTACAACCACTTCAAGCTCGTAGTGGATATCATTCGAAAATTCAGGAATGTAAAAATCGTTTCCTTTTAAAACAGCTGTATCCGGCTTCATAAAGATAACAGGATTCTCAGGAATTTCGTTTCCTAATTCTTTCGCATGCTCACTGTAGTTTCTTCCTATGCAGATGATTTTCATAATTTAATTAATTTACTTTACCTTTAAAATATCCTTTTCCTTCTACTATATATTTTTCCGGACCATATCTTCTTTGAATTTTAAGTTCGGTATATCCGAAGATACTGTCTCCTCTTTGATAAGATTCCTTATTCAGAATAAGTTTACTATCCAGAACCTTATAATATTCTCCCGTATTCAGAAAATCAAAAGATTTGATATTATCTGTATATGAATACGGTGAAATTTTATATCTGTTCTGTAAAATAGTAATTTCATAACCGTCGCCACTAAAACCATCTCCGGCATAAAGTCTTACGGTCAATATGGGATCTTTATGGATGGAACACCAGTAATATTCCGGACTTAGGTCATCGGTTTCTGTTTTTACTTTGAAATCATTGGATTTAATATCTCCCCTGTCCCAAAGCGTTTGCTGTTTTTGTGTGTCAAATATTTTGAAAAGAGATTTTTGACTCAAATTGTGATCAACTTCAACACTGTTCCATACTAAAAAGAACTTTCCTATAATGAAAACGGAAAAGCCAAGAACAATAATGAGTAAAATTTTTCCAATCCTTTTAATCATATCAAGCTTTAATGAGTGAATTCATTTCCACAATAATAACATTTGAACTGATGGCTCGTCAGAAATGAAATTCCAAAGAAACTGGTGGCACTATCATCCCTGTAAATATGATTGGAACCGCATTTCGGGCATACAAAATCAAACTCAGGGTTGGCAATCGTGTGCTCTACTTCTAAAGAGTATTGTTCATTCTCTTTATAATCCTTCAGGATCTGGCTAGCTTTTTCTATGTCGTCTTCAAAAACCTGAAGCTGAATGCCTCCTACAGCTTGTGAAAGAAGCCAGTCTGACTGGATCAGCTGTTCATTCGCAATAAAACTGTTGATGCCGTTTTCAGCCAATATCTGCTTGTCCCTGTTAGCTTCAAGGGCAGTTTCATAAAATTTAAAACGAACAAGGTCTGCCATTTTTTAAAATTTACTTGATAATTGGATCTTGGTAAATACCTTTTTGGTATATAACGGGAAATCTGCATTCTGAAGCCATCCAAAGTAGCCCAGATCTTTCTGGAATACTGCTTTCACTCCTTGCCCTTTATATTTTCCAAAGTTGAATACTTCTTCCATCTTTTCGTTGAACCCGATGAATCCGGCAAGGTCAGCATTTTTATTATGAAAGGTAAACTCGCTTAGTGGTGCAATCTCATTTGGGATATCCTCATATTTTCCAACTTGCGCATCCAGTACTTCAAAAGTAGCCATAACATCGGCTTCTGCAGAATGTGCATTTTCCAGGGTCTTTCCACAGTAAAACTGGTAAGCAGCACCAAGATTCCGGGGTTCCTTTTTATGAAAAATGGTTTGGGCATCCACCAGTCTGAATTTGCTGAGATCAAAGTCTATCCCGACTCTTAGGAGTTCTTCTGCCAGCAGCGGAACATCAAACCGGTTGGAATTGAACCCTCCAAGATCTGTACCGGTAATCATTTCCATGATTTTGGGAGCAATTTCCCTGAAGGTTGGAGCATCTTTTATATCCTCATCATAAATTCCGTGGATTTCACTGCATTCTTTTGGGATCGGCATTTCAGGATTTACCCGCCATGTTTTGCTCTCTCTGGAGGCGTCCGGATTTACTTTTAAAATGCAGATTTCTACGATTCTGTCTTTTCCGATATTCGTTCCTGTCGTTTCAAGATCAAAAACGCAAAGCGGTTTATGGAGTTTTAAATTCATGTTGATCAATAATAATTTGAAAATGTGTTTTATTTATTTAAGTTCTAGTTTCTAGTTTCTAGTTTTTAGTTGCTAGTTTCTAGTTTTTTAGTTTCTTGTTCTAGCATCTAGCATCTAGCATCTCGCATCCAGCATCTAGCAACTAAAAACTAGCATCTCGCATCCAGCAACTACCACCCATCACCCCTTCATCTACTTCAACTGCCCTTGAAAAATAACCGATACCAGCATATAGTAAATAACAAGCATCGGAATTCCTACGATCTGAAATAGAGCAAGAATAGCAATTCCCCCCACCAATAATACAACTTTCGGGTAATTGTCTTTTAATTGTCTGGATTTGAATTTCATGGCCATCATCTTGATCGGGCTGATCAGAAGCCATGAAGTAAGGACGGTAAGCAGAACCAATAGCAACTCATTATTGAATAAGAAGCTGAAAGTTCCGGTTTCTTTAAATGCATAATAGAGACCGAACAGTAAAACGGTGTTGGTAGGTGTATTCAGTCCCTTGAAGTAATAACGCTGCTCTTCATCAAGGTTAAAGATGGCCAGTCTCAGACATGAAAATACAGTAACCAGCAACCCGAAATACTTGATTTCAAAAGGAAGGTGAAGCCCCAGCAGTTCCGTTCCGAATGGTTCAAGAGCTTTATATAGGGTGAGTCCCGGGATCAATCCAAAGCTTACCATATCAGCAAGAGAATCCAACTGCAGCCCAAGGTTGGAATTTGATTTTAAGGCTCTGGCAACAAACCCGTCAAAAAAATCGAAAATGGAAGAGAGAACAAGGCATATTGCCGTTGTCTGATAGTCTCCTAAAATAAGGTGTATTGCACCCACGCAGCCCGCAAATAAATTAGCCAGGGTCAAGGCATTGGCCAGATTATTTTTTATAAAATCCATAAGTACAAAATTACATTTTTAAAAATTCTAACTCAAAATAATATGAACTAAAAAAGGCATTAAAACGATTTTGATGTAAATTTGCCGCATGAAATTTTTAAAAGGATTTAGAAAACAGGAAGTTCTGGCATTGTTTTACAGAATTTTTTTAGCCTATGTTTTTTATCAGATCGCAAGACTTTTGTTCTGGTATTTCAATAAAGACCTCATAAAAGTTGATTCGGTTTACGATTATTTGAAGCTTGCTTACCACGGGACGGCTTTCGATACGACAGCAATTCTGTATGTCAATTCTTTATTTATTCTACTGAGTCTGCTGCCTCTCGTCGTGAATACAAAGAAAGTCTATCAGAAAATTCTTTTCTGGCTGTATTTTATAACCAATGGGGTGGCTTATGCTATGAATTTCGGAGATTTTATCTATTACAAATTTTCCCAGGCAAGACTTACTTCAGCGGTGTTCCAGGTGGCCGAGCACGAATCTAATGTTTCCCAGACCCTGATGATCTCTATCAAAGAGCATCCTTTTGTCCTGATCTGGTATATTGTTTTAATGGCAGGATGGGTTTTCCTCTATAAGAAAGTAAAAGTGGAAGATACTAAACCTGCGAAACTTCTTCCCTATTTCCTTTTTTCCATTGTGACATTATGTATCACTGCGGTGTTGGTAGTAGGTGGAATCAGGGGTGATTTCAAACACAGTACAAGACCGATCAATATGGTTGATGCTACCAGGTTTGTGACGAATCCTTTACAGGGAAATATGGTGCTTAACAGTACATTCTCCTTTTTCAGAACCTTGAATACTAATAACTTTAAAGAAGTACATTTTGTAGACGAAAAATATATTGATGACCATGTTTTTCCTTATAAAACCTATGACAGGAAAGTTGAAAACCGGCCTAATATTGTCATTTTTATTGTAGAATCCTTTGGCAGAGAATATTCCGGTGCTTTTAACAAAGACAAAAATATAAAGGATTACGTTTCCTATACTCCTTTTATGGATAGTCTGGCGGGGGAAAGTCTTATTTTTCCGGATACTTTTGCGAACGGAAGACAGTCTATTCATGGGATGAGCAGTGTGCTGGCCGGAATTCCCAGCCTTACGGATGCCTTTACGGGATCGCCATACTCCAATCAGAAGATCCAGTCTATCGTTTCTGTCTGTAATGATCTGGGTTATGACACTTCATTTTACCATGGAGCTCCTAATGGTTCAATGGGATTCCTGGGGTTTGGTAATATTTTAGGGTTCAAACATTATTTCGGAAAAACGGAATACAATCATGACGAAGATTTCGATGGGATGTGGGCCATCTGGGATGAGCCATTCCTTCAGTATTTTGCTAAGAATGTTGGAAAGAAACAGCCTTTTATGACTACGGTGTTTACAGCTTCTTCCCATCATCCTTTTAAAATTCCTGAAAAATACCAGGGGAAATTTAAGAAAGGAAAAATAGAAATGCATGAGCCGATACAGTATACGGACTATGCAATTAAAAAATACTTTGAAACGGCCAAAAAAGAACCTTGGTTCAAAAATACCATCTTTGTTTTTACTGGAGATCATACCAACCAGATCTATTACCCGGAATATGAAAGAGCCATGAACCGTTTTGCAGTTCCATTGATCTTCTATTCTCCCAATCCGGAATATCAGCTTAAAGGGGTGAGTCCGGAAACAGCGCAGCAGGCTGATATTTATCCTACACTGGTTGACCTTATCGGATACAATAAGCCGATCAGAAGCTGGGGCAGAAGCTTGGTAAGTCCTGAAAAATACCCTTCAATAGTAGTTAATTCCGATGGGAATACCGAGCAGTTTATTATCGGGAATTATATGTACCGATTTGACGGCAAGGAAATCAATGGGGTCTACGATAAAACGGATCTTGGATTTGAAAAAAATCTGATCGACCAGCTTAAAAGCACTGAGATTGAAAAAGGAAAACAGATAGCAAAAGCCTGGTACCAGGATTATATGAACAGAGTGATCAACAGAAAGCTGTATTAGAAAGACGGAAAAAGTATTCGCTCATAATGGGATTACACTTTTTTGGAGTGGTATTTGTTGATCTTTCACTACTTTACCGGTATTTATGCTTTGTATAATAAAAGTTTTTGTTTGTTGAAAATTAATTTATATTTTTATCAATACGTAGATAAGAATACTGTATTAAAATTAAAACTATAAGAAATATGAAAAAATTATTGTTAACGTTTGGGCTTTCTTTATTCGGTGTGCTCTCTTTTGCACAGATAGAAGGCAAGTGGAAGACGATAGATGACGAAACCAAGCAGGCGAAGTCTATTGTAGAAATATACAAAAAATCAGACGGGAAATATTATGGAAAAGTTTCTCAATTGCTGATAAAGCCTGCAGACCCGAATTGTACAGCATGTAAAGATGATAGAAAAGGAAAACCTATTGTAGGATTAGAAATCATCAGAGGCTTAAAAAAGGAAGGGGATGAGTTCACCGGAGGATCTATCACAGATCCAAAAACCGGTAAAACTTACAAATGTACCATTACAAAAAGCGGAGATAAGCTTAATGTAAGAGGTTATTTAGGATTATCATTACTAGGCAGAACCCAGGTTTGGGAGAAGGCCAATTAATTTAAGTTTAAATAGAATTTTTGAAACGGCATTTCAGCAATGAAATGCCGTTTTTTTAATATCTCCACTTATAGAATATAATCGCGGGTATAAGGAAAAAACTTTTATCATATTAATTTTAAAGTCGATGAGAAGATGTTTGTCAATTCTTTTAAACCTCCTTCTTTTAGCTTCCAGCTCCCTTTCACAGAAATATCTCTTTTGAAATTCCTATTAATATTAATACCTCTCGTTCAAATGAAACGCCTTTTTATGATGTGTATCATAAAAAAACACTATTTTTGTAGTCTAAATTTTTCAAGAAAATATGGCAGAATATACTTTTCGTGAGGTAATTGCACAGGCAATGAGCGAGGAAATGCGTAAAGACGAATCCATCTACCTGATGGGGGAGGAAGTGGCAGAATATAATGGTGCATATAAGGCTTCAAAAGGAATGCTGGATGAATTTGGTCCGAAAAGAGTAATCGATACCCCGATTGCAGAACTAGGATTTACAGGAATCTCCGTAGGAGCTGCAATGAATGGCAACAGACCCATCGTAGAATTTATGACATTCAATTTCTCTTTGGTAGGAATTGACCAGATTATTAATAATGCGGCAAAAATCCGCCAGATGAGTGGTGGACAGTGGAACTGCCCGATTGTTTTCCGTGGTCCTACTGCCTCTGCAGGACAATTAGGAGCAACTCACTCTCAGGCTTTTGAAGGTTGGTTTGCGAACTGCCCGGGACTTAAAGTGGTTGTACCTTCCAATCCGTATGATGCAAAAGGATTATTAAAAACAGCAATTCAGGATAACGACCCGGTTATTTTCATGGAATCTGAGCAGATGTATGGAGATAAGATGGAAATTCCGGAAGAGGAATATTATCTGCCAATCGGAAAGGCAGATATTAAGAGAGAGGGAACAGACGTAACTCTTGTTTCATTTGGTAAAATCATGAAGCTGGCTTTACAGGCTGCTGAAGATATGGCTAAAGAAGGAATCTCTGTAGAAGTTATTGACCTTAGAACAGTTCGCCCTCTTGATTTTGATACTGTTTTAGAATCTGTGAAGAAAACCAACAGATTGGTTATTCTTGAAGAAGCATGGCCATTCGGATCAATATCTTCAGAAATTACCTACATGGTACAGCAAAAAGCATTTGATTATTTAGATGCTCCTATCAAGAGAATTACTACTCCTGATGCACCTGCACCATACTCGGCTGCATTATTTGCAGAATGGTTCCCTAAGCTTGAAAAAGTAAAAGAGGAAATCAAAAAAGCGATGTACGTAAAGTAATAATAGAAAAAAACTTCCGAAAGGAAGTTTTTTCATTTATTATATTCATGAAGAAAAATTCTTGGCGTCATAAAATTGATCTAAATTTGCGCTTTTAAAAAAATAAATTGGCTGATATGGCAGAAGTTACAGAAGGCGGTCATCACTTTGACCTAAAGAAACTCTCATTTGTGGGCGTTATAGTTTCTCTCGGGATCGTTTTCGGAGATATTGGTACGTCACCGCTTTACGTAATGAAGGCGATCGTGAACGCAAGAAAAGATGGCGCTACCATGCCGTTTGATGAATACATTGAAGGAGCATTATCCTGTATCATCTGGACATTGACGCTGCAGACCACCCTTAAATATGTGATTATCGCTCTAAGAGCTGATAACAAGGGTGAAGGAGGAATCCTTGCCCTCTATTCACTGGTAAAAAAGCTTAAGAAAAAATGGTTGTACGTCGTCGCCATTATTGGCGCCTCCACACTGGTTGCAGATAGTGTGATCACACCTTCCCTGACTGTGATGTCTGCGATTGAGGGACTTAAGATATACAATCCGGAAACCCCGGTGGTGCTTATCACCATAGTGATCTTATTTATAGTCTTTGTCGTACAGCAGTTCGGTACAGCTTCCATAGGTAAATTCTTCGGACCCGTCATGGTCACATGGTTTTTAGTACTGGGACTGTCAGGATCAATGCATATTTTTGATCATATCGAAATATTAAAGGCTTTTAACCCTATATACGCATATAATCTGATCACCCACTCATCAAGTGCTATTGTGATCATGGGAGCAGTTTTTCTGTGTACCACAGGAGCTGAAGCTTTATATTCAGATTTAGGACACTGCGGGGCCAAAAATATCAGAATCAGCTGGATTTTTGTTAAGCTGATGCTGATTCTGAACTATCTTGGACAGGGATCATGGCTGTTAGATAATTACCAGCAGGTACACAACGGGGTAAATCCTTTCTTCGGAATTATGCCGGAATGGGCCGTTTTACCAAGTGTGATTTTAGCAACAGCAGCTGCCATTATTGCCAGTCAGGCTGTTATTACAGGATCATTTACCATGTTCTCAGAAGCAATGTCCATATCTTTCTGGCCTAATCAGCATATTGAATACCCTTCCGGAATCAAAGGACAGATGTATATTCCAAGAATCAACTGGGGGCTGATGGCTTTCTGTTTCGTAGTTGTTATCTTCTTCCAAAAGTCAGAACGTATGGAAGCAGCATATGGACTTACCATTACCATTACAATGCTGATGACAACTATTCTACTGTTGTTCTGGCTAAGCCGTACAAGAGTCAATAAGATCTTTATTGCAGGTTTTGCAGCAGTGTATCTGTTTCTTGAATCAGGGTTTTTCTATGCCAATGTGATCAAGTTCGTAGATGGAGGCTGGCTTACGATGGTATTGGGTGGATTTATTGCGGTCTGTATGTATGCCTGGTATAACGGCAGACTCATCAAGGCTAACTTTATCCAGTATGTAAAGATTGACAAATACGTCTCTATCATCAAAGACATGAAGCTGGATGAAACGATTCCTAAATATGCCACCAATCTGGCGTATCTGAGCCGGGCCAAGAGAAATGATGAGGTAGAGTCCAAAATTATTTACTCCATCATTAAGAAGCAGCCGAAAAGAGCCGATCATTACTTCATCCTGAGCATCGTGAATCAGGAAGATCCTTATACTTTCAAATATACGGTGGATGAAATTTTACCGGGAACCGTTTATAAGATCAACTTCCTTTTGGGATTCAAAGTAGACCGTAGAATTAATGATTACTTCAACATGGTACTCAGAGATCTTATGGCAGACGGGACTATTCCGTCAAGAAGCAGCCACCCATCTCTGAGAGCACACAATATACCACCGGATCTGAAGTACGTGATTATAGATAATACGTATATCAATGATATCCTTTTAACTGTTAAACAGAAGATTACACTCAATATTTACAGCTTTGTGAAGTATATCGGAAGTGATGACTTTAAGGCCTGGGGAGTATCTTCTCACAACGTTGAAGTGGAGTCTGCTCCTATTACTGAGCTCACTGTTTATGATAACAAAATTGAGCAGTCGGGGTACTTCCGTCACAATTCTTAAACCCGAGAGTATCTAACCATAATATCTATTTAAATAAAAATCGATAAATTTGTAGATAATTTTTTTAATGGATACAATACAAAAAGAAAAAAATATAGCTTTGATCAAGGATGTTTTGAGAAACTACTTATTAGAAAAAGGTTTCCGGAATACCCCTGAACGATATACGATATTGGAAGAGATTTATAATATGGATCATCACTTCAATGTAGATGATCTGTATCTTTTGATGATGCAGAAAAAATATCACGTTTCCAAAGCTACGATTTACAATACGATCGAGATTTTCCTTGATGCAGGGCTTATCCGTAAGCATCAGTTTGGAGAAAAGACACTGACTTCCTCATCTTATGAAAAATCTTATTTTGATAAACAGCACGATCACCTGGTGATCTACAAAAAAGATTCTGATAAAGAAATCGAAGAAATTATTGAGTTCTGTGACCCAAGGATCCAGGGAATCAAAGAAGCCATTGAAGAAGCTTTTGGCGTAAATATTGATTCTCATTCGCTGTATTTCTATGGCACTAAGAATGATTAATCAATGAGAATAATCCTTTTTCTGTTCATCTTTATTTCTACGCTGAGTGTTGCGCAGGACAAACTTCCCGTGAAGAAAGATCCTTATTTGCAGGCTCCCTCACCAGGGCAGCCTAAGCCGCTGAAGCCCGAAGATAAAATAAAGATCATCCACGCGGATAAAATCATAAAAGACGCTGAAAAGTACGAAGGCAATCAGTACTTTACAGGGAATGTTCAGATTGAGCATCAGGGGTCTGTTCTTACCGCAGACGAAGTGGTTCTGTACAGTGAAGAAAACTTTGTAAAAGCAATCGGCAATACAAGGCTTCAGAATGCTGACGGATCCGTAATTACTGCAGGAGAAATGGAATACGACGGTAATACTCAGAAAGGTGTTGCCAGAAAAAATGTTGTTCTTACCGACCCGAAACAAACCATAAAAACAGATATCCTGTATTATGACCGCATGGCCAATCAGGCATACTTCAATACGGGTGGAACAATCTCTGATACCCAGGGAAATGTGATGTATACCAAGTCTGCAACTTATTTTCTGAATACCAAGATGATTGATTTTGTTGGGAATGTAAAAATAGACAACCCGCAATACCTGATTGAAGGGGTGAATATCAAACAGAATCAGAATACCAAAGTTGCTGAGTTTTTCGGCCCTACGACCATTACCAACAAAGCGAATCCTAAAAACAGGATTTACACCGAAAGGGGAACCTATAAAATGGAAACGAAGGAGGCTTTCCTGAATAAAAATTCGAAGATCTTCTACAATGATAAAATCCTTACCGGTGATGATATGTATTACAATCAGATTTCAGGTTTTGGTAAGGCAACCGGAAATGTGACCTTGGATGATCCTTTAGAAAAAAGATATATCAAAGGCGGATACGGGGAGATTTTTGAGAAAAAGGACTCTGCCATGATGACCAGAAACCCTTATGCTGTAAAAATAATGGAAAAGGATTCTGTGTATTTTGCTGCAGAAAGAATTATTTCTTATCAGAGACCGGATTCTCTGGACATCAAAGTAAAGAAAAGTTTCCTTAGAGCCTATAAAAAAGCAAGGGTATTTAAGTCCAATGCACAGGGAAGGGCAGACTCCATTGCCTTCAATGAGACGGATGGGGTGATGCACATGTATACCAATCCCATTCTTTGGAGTGGTGAAAAGCAGGTAACCGGAGATAAAGTGGAAGCTTATTTCAATACCCAAAGCGAAAATATTGATTCATTAAAAGTCATAGGAAACGCCTTTGCCATCAGTAAAGTAGATTCTTTAACCCTGAAAGATGAATTCAATCAGGTAAAAGGCAAATTTATGACGGTGTATTATCAGAACAATGATATCAGAGAAGCCAGAGTGGTAGGAAATGCACAGTCTATTGTGTATGTGGATGATGAAGATCAGGAAACCAAAAAGCCTGAAAGAATAGGAATCACCCTTTCTGCATGTGGAATCATTGGGGCTTTATTTGAAGAAAGAGCACTGCAGATTATTTCCTGTAGTATTGGCGCTACTTCAGATACCTATCCGATGAGCATGATAGAGCCGGCACGGAGAAAGTTTCCGGACTTTAACTGGAACACCCGGGACCGGATCAGAAAATGGCAGGATATTCTGGTAGACAGTCCTAATTATGAAGAAATACAATATACAGCGGATAATGAGCTCTTTGATAAAGCTCAGAAGGCGGTAGATGATGAAAAAGCTAAAGAAGAAGCTAAAAAACCTAAACGGGTTAGAAAATAATATAAAAGGAATCACTTAAAGAGTGGTTCTTTTTTTTTAGGCATGTATTATCTTTTAGTTTCTGATCCTCTTTAATTGGTAAGGGAACAGTTTATTCTAAAGCAATAATTTCGGCATCTGGTGAATCTTTTATAGCTTTGCTGAAATTTTTTGAGACAATGGAAATGCACAAAGATTTTTTTATATACCAGGCACAAACCACAAAATTTGCAGCAGGTTTTGAAGTTGAAAAGGCAGTTGGAAACTATATTTACGGTACAGACGGAAGAAGATATCTGGACTTTGTTGCGGGGGTTTCAGCCAATACATTGGGACATTCACATCCTAAGGTGGTAAACGCGATAAAAGAACAGGCCGATAAATATCTCCATGTCATGGTATACGGTGAATACGCACAGGAAAAACCTATAGCCTTGTGTAAACTGCTGGCAGAAGCTACTCCTGATCCGTTGCAAGTAACCTATCTTGTAAACAGCGGGGCAGAGGCTATTGACGGAAGCTTAAAGCTGGCGAAACGATATACAGGAAGGGAAGAAATTATCTCTTTTAAAAATTCTTACCATGGAAATACCCATGGAGCATTGAGTGTTTCCGGAAATGAGAATCATAAGAGAGAATTCCGCCCTTTACTACCGATGGTGACCTTCATTGAGTTCAACGATGAAAAGGAATTTGATAAAATTACTGATAAAACAGCATGTGTCCTCCTGGAAACTATTCAGGGAGCTGCAGGTTTTCTGGTACCTGATCCCGGCTATCTCATTAAGCTGAAACAACGATGCGAAGAAGTGGGAGCCCTACTGATCCTGGATGAAATACAGCCCGGATTCGGAAGAACGGGAAAACTGTTCTCTTTCGAACATTTTGGAATAGTTCCCGATATTCTGGTCATGGGTAAAGGAATGGGAGGCGGTGTACCTGTAGGTGCTTTTATGAGTTCCCGAAAAATAATGGAAACCTTGTCCCATTCTCCAAAGCTTGGTCACGTGACTACCTTTGGAGGAAACCCTCTTATTGCAGCTGCCAGCTATGCTACTTTGAAAGAAGTATTGGAAAGCGGCCTGATGGAAGAGGTTGACGAAAAAGAAAAATTGTTCAGAGAGCTGCTGGTCCATCCGAAAATCAAAAATATTAACGGAAAAGGCCTGATGCTTGCCGTAAATCTTGGCGCGCCTGAATACACCCTGGAAGTCGCCAAAAAGTGTATGGATAGAGGGCTTATTGTCTTCTGGCAGCTTTATAGAAACGAATACCTAAGAATATCTCCACCGCTAACATTATCGCTGGACGAAATCCGCGAAGGATGCCGCATTATTCTGGAAATCCTTGATGAAAACTAACCGGATATCCCTCCAAATAGGAGGGATATTTTTATGCTTACCATCACACTTGTAAACATTTGGACTTAACATAATACAGGTTGAAAATCTCTGATAAATATCATGAAGATCCTTTAAAAAAGTAACCTCTTTCTTGTGTAATAAAAAAATTAATTTATATATTGCGGGACGATAAAAACAAAGATTATATGGCGAAACATAAAGTCCATTACGAATTCCCAATGCACTGTTTATCAGAGATTTTATATGAATATCTGGCGACTGCGGAAGGGTTGTCTGAATGGTTTGCGGATGAGGTAACAGAAAAAGGCGATGACTTCTTTTTTAGCTGGGGTGGAGGTCCTGCAGAAAAGGCCACTTTAATCAGATATAAGCCTGAAGGTTTCGTACGTTTCAGATGGGAAGAAGATGAAGGAACTAAAAACTTCTTTGAAATGACTATCGTTATAGATGATATTACAGAAGACCTGGCCCTGAACATTACAGATTTCTGTGAAGAAGGTGATGAAGAAGAAAATGCAATGTATTGGGAAAATCTTATTGAAAACCTTAGAATAAAATTAGGTGCGGCATAAGGTTGTACCATTGTAAATGATAAAACTGATGAACGATTTATCGTTCATTATTTTTTTATAAATAAATCGCATCGAAAATTGGAAAATCAATATTTTACATCAGACGAATTAAAGGTAAAAAACAGAGCTTTTCTTTGGGGGGATTCAGTGAAGGTTTCTTTCTTTGTAAGAAATGGAGGACTCATCATGGATGAGGAATGTTATTTTTTCTTGATGGCTTCTATGAGAAAGATGAGGTTGAATATTCCTTTGACCTATACCCTGGAGTTTTTTCAGTCTCTTTTTCAGAAAGATATTATCGAGGGCAAAGGAATACACAATGGAATCATCAATTTCCAGGTGTTCAGAAATAATGATGGTCTGACGCTGGCAAAATCTTCAGTTTCCTATTTTTATGAAGTTACAGAAATTGCAGACCTTCTTACGGTTCACCAAAGGCTTCTGGAACTGGATATGATCAAGGAAATCAATGTTAATAACAACCTTCTGAGCAATATTAGGGTTCACTGCCCCGAAAATATTTATGGAGAGATTTATGCACAGGAAAATGATCTTGATGACGTTATTCTTTTAAACCCTAATAAGAGAATTGCCCGGTCAACCTCAGGAAATCTTTTATTTTTGGAAGGGAATGTCATAAAAATCCCCAAACACTCCGAAGGAGCTTATATCTCTCCGCTGCTGGAAAATTTTGTGACTTTCTTACATAAAAGTAACCTTGCCGACATTCAGGAACACGAGATTATTGCCTTCGAATCACAGAAGGCAGAAGAGATTTTAATGATCTCCGATGAGAAAGGCATATTTTCTGTAGGTAAAATAAGAAATAAGACTTTTGAAAACCTCCGTTTTACCGAATTGGTAGAAAGCTGGAAGAAAAGTTTTCAGTCATAGAATTGACAAACCCGGTAAACAACGAAATTTCAAAGTCCTTTACCGGGTTTTATTCTGATTAAATCAGAAATTGTTTCTTTATTTTAGTACTCGTTGATGATTTCAACGAATTTTTGTGCAATTTCTTTTTGCCCCTTTTCACTCGTCATATAATTTCTGTCCTGGGTATTATTGATAAATCCAAGTTCTACCAATACTGCAGGAGCTTTGGTTTCTCTTAAGATGTGCAGGTTGCGTTCTACGATCGTTTGGGCACTAAATTTTTTAGAGATTTTGTCAGCCAGCTTTTTTGAACCTTCAGAATTTTGAATAAATACTTCAAAACCATGTTTTGGGGTCTCTTTCTCAGGAGACTTGTTGACATGCAGAGAAATCACCATTTCCGGATTCAGATTGTTGATTAGGATAGTTCGGTCAGGAAGGCTGGAAGATATATCTGCGTCCCTTGTTAAAATCACTTCATACTTATCCTGACTCTTATTGATCTTGTGAATTTCTTTTGCAATGTTTAAGGAAATATCTTTTTCAGAAAACTGACCATATACTGCTCCGGCATCACTTCCGCCATGTCCGGCATCAATAATGATGTATTTTTTGTTGAGCGGTGTAAATGATAAAAATGCAGTAGAAAAGACTGATACAGCAAGTAAAGTAATACCTTTCATTTCTGTGATTTTGGTTATCCAAAGAACGGGAAAAGTTTTTTTAAAATTGGTTAAGATAATCTTAAAGTTTGTTAATTATTTTATCGTATTGAAAACCATATTGCTAATTAAGTGAAATATCCTCAGGTGAATTGGCCCATAGCAAAAATTCTCCACCCAGATTCTGCATAATAGATTTCCATAGGGTCTGATCATTAGGAAGCGTATAGTCCAGATTATAAACATCCACTACCGTCCATACTTTTCTTTGAACTTCCGTATCCAGCTGCTCGGGAGACCATCCAGAATACCCGGAGAATATTTTTACATTGTTGATATCAAGCTCCTTGCTCAAAACCGCATTGATGATACGTTCGATATCTTCTGTAAGGTAGAATTCACTGGTGATTTCTGTGTAAACCTCCGTAACCTTTGGACCTTTGACGATGAAAAATACCTTATCATTCTCTACAGGACCTCCGTCGTAGACTTCAATTTTAAAGTCAAAGAAATCTTTGAATTTACTACTCATCTGGCTGTTTTTTTTATTTAATATCAAACCAAATGCACCGCTTTCGTTATGTTCAATAACCAATACGACTGATCTGGAAAAAATATCGCCGGAAATGTCAGGTGTCGAGATTAATATTTTACCTTTGTATGAGTGATTCATACTCAAATTTAATAAAAAATATTTATGGAAAACCTGCACGACAAAAGAAAAGTGTACGAGAAATCCCAACTTATTGAAAGTGAGATAAAACAAAATCCAATAGAGCAGTTCAGAGATTGGTTTTTGGACGCTAATGAGAGCCCTGAGGTCTCAGAAGCCAATGCTATGGCTGTTTCTACAGTAGAAGAAGATGGCTGTCCGCGGACGAGAATGGTGCTTCTTAAAGCATATACTCATGAAGGATTTATTTTTTATACCAACTATAACAGCCGTAAAGGAAAAGCGATAGAGAATAACCATAAAGCCTGCCTGCATTTTTTCTGGCCTAATCTGGAAAGGCAGATCATCATAAAAGCGGATCTGGAAAAGGTAGCTGAAAATCTTAGTGACGGTTATTTCCACTCAAGACCGAAGGGGAGCCAGCTGGGAGCATTGGTTTCTCCGCAAAGTCAACCAATTCCTAACAGAGAGTTTCTGGAAAAAAAATTGAAGGATCTGGAAAATGAATATGAAAATGTTGAAGTTCCCAGGCCGGAACATTGGGGAGGCTATCTTGCTAAACCATACGAAATTGAATTCTGGCAGGGTAGACCTAACCGTCTTCATGACAGGATTATATATACACTGGAGGGCCTGGACTGGAAGATCTCAAGACTGGCACCTTAATGAGAGGTTAGAAACTACAAATAAGATGTCAGTGATTATGTTTTTAAAATATGATAGTAGCATCTTAAATATATAAACTTTGTAATATCAATAGAGGCGGACTTAGTCCGCTTAATTGTTTGCAACCATGGTAAATGGCTTGAGCCGAAACTTAATCTCTTAACTTCTTAATAATTTTAATTGCGCCTATTTAATGTATTGGTTGACCTGGCTAATCCTAAATAAGCAGTACAGATTTATGAGATATAAGATAGTTGTCGGTTTATGTCGGCCACTATCTTTGTTTTTGTTATTTGCTTTTAAAAAAATTTTAGTTTACTCTTTTCAAGAGCTGTAAAGCTTGAACCTGTTTTTTTTTAACGCCACGTTCGCAAGGTTATTGATGTTGTGTACGATTTCGTTCGCAGTGGCACTTCGTTCAGCAAAGGGTTTTTCTGCTGAGTGAAACGCCTTAGCGATCGTTTTTGTATAAGAATTAAGAAAACTTAGCGCCCCTTTGCGTGGTAAACAATTTAATTTTTACTTAATGATAATCTTCCGGCTGTAAGACTTCAGCTCCCCGGGTTTCAGATTAAGTAAAACAGACTCCGGCAGGTATTGCCGAAATATATCAATGCATTTCCATCAGTGATCTGATCTTTTCCAATACTTTTTTTCCTTTCGCACTGATGATCTCTGCTGTTAATCTTTGATTCCTGATGCAGTCAATGAAGATTTTTCCCAATGATCTACATTTAAAATAGAAAAAAGGCTGTTTCAATGAAACAGCCTTTGAATTTTTGTAATCTGAATGATTATTTTTTCTTAGCACCAGAAACTGCATTTGATAGATCAGCTCCCGCTTTGAATTTAGCAACTTTTTTTGCCGCAATTTTGATTGGTTTTTTAGTTGCAGGGTTAATACCTTGTCTAGCTGCTCTCTCAGCTACTGAGAAAGTACCAAAACCTACTAAAGAAACTTTTCCGTCTTTTTTCTTTAAAGTAGAAGTTACGTTACCAATGAAAGATTCTAAAGCAGCTTTTGCTGCAACTTTAGTGATACCAGCATCTTTTGCGATTGCGTCGATTAATTCAGACTTGTTCATAATTTTTAATATTAAAGTTAGTTCGTAATTATAGCAAATATAATACTATTTTCTAATTGTGCAATTTTTTTATTAAAACTTGTAAAATTTTTTTGCTTTTCAGTGAAATCAGTTAAAATATGATAATTCCAACTTCCACGTAAAATCTACGTTACGCGTCACTAAAATCATGCCAAATGCTTATGTGTATTGACTTTAGGAAAAAGGTGGTATTATTTTCTGTATTTATTAAATCCTAAATTGAGTATAAAGTATTAATGTTTTTAAGGATATGATTGTTAATTCTACAACCAAAATTTATTTTTTTTGTATTCTATGAAATTAAACACCTGTGTTTGTGGGAGTTTTTAAATGATCGATATAGATCGTTTTATTAATTTTTATTAATAAATTTGCACCATGCTAATAGAAGTTTTTAAGTCTAAGATCCACAGGGTAAGGGTAACAGCCTCTGACCTTAATTATATAGGAAGTATAACGATTGATGAAGATCTTATAGAAGCTGCCGGACTGGTAGTTGGAGAGAGGGTCTATATCGTGAACGTCAACAACGGAGAACGGTTTGATACGTACGTGATCAAGGGAAAAAGAAAATCGGGTGAAGTATGCCTGAACGGGCCTGCAGCAAGAAAAGTGCAGAAAGATGATATCATCATCATCATTGCCTATGCTCAGATGACTCCTGAAGAAGCAAAAGATTTCCAGCCGAAAATAGTTTTCCCGGACGAAAAAACAAATCTTCTTACCTAGTTCATGGAGAAAACATCAAAAAAACCTCTCAAATCTATCCTCACAATAGTAATATCGCTTGCTTTTGCAGGCTTTTTTTTATGGCTTGCTTTAAGAGGCCTGGACTTTAAAGTCATCAGGCAGTCATTGGCGAAAGCCAATTATCTCTGGGTGTTGTTTGCCTCTGTATTTGGTCTTCTTGCCTACTGGTTTCGGGCTATTCGCTGGAATTTGATGCTGGAGCCGATGGGATATAGCATTTCAAATTCCAATGCGCTTTGGTCAATATCATTTGGATACCTGATGAATCTTACCATTCCGAGAAGTGGTGAGGTGGCAAGAGCTACGGCTTTATACGGAGTGGAAAAAGTGCCTGTTGACAAATCTTTTGGGACGATCATTTTGGAAAGAGTGGTTGATCTTGTTTGCATGCTTGGATTTCTGGGGTTAACATTATTATTTAAATATGATGCAATTCTGTCTTTCTATAAAAATTCCGGTATCAATATTAACCCAAATAAAGTTTTACTTATTTTTTCTGCACTGATTGTAGGGATCGTTTTGTTTTTTATGTTTAGAAAGAGATTGGCGAATGTTCCGTTTTTGGATAAGGTTGTCAATTTTATAGACGGAATATTTCAAGGACTGACGACCATTTTTAAGTTAAAAGAAAAAGGAAAATTCATTCTTTATACTTTAGGCATCTGGATTTCCTATTATTTTGCTGCGTATCTGGTGTGTTTTGCCCTTCCTGAAACCTCGGCATTTACCTTTGCAGATGGTTTCTTCATTATTGTAGTAGGAACGCTGGGAATGATTGTTCCTGCCAGCGGTGGGATCGGTGCCTACAATCTTGCAATGAAGTACGGTTTTATGGCGCTCTTTATTTCAGTAGGAAAAAGTGCTGAGTTCGGAGGTGAAATGGGACTTACCTATTCCTTTATTTCTTTACCGCTTCAGATTGTTATTATGTTGGTCATGGGACTGATTTCCATTCCAATGCTGGCAAAAGCAAGAAATGCGGCTGTTTTAGAAAAAGATCACAAGCACTAATCAGATAATCTTTATTGATGATATAAGGTTCAATTATTTTTAATTGAGCCTTTTTTGTTATAGTATCCTCCGGAGACGTCAGAAGTGAGAAGCGTATTGGCTCAAAAGTTAAAAGCAGCGTTATTTGAACTGAAAGTGGTTTTAATTCTATGGTTATTGATGATTTGTTACCTTTAAATTTGGTCAATTCGTAAATCAAATATATCTTAATGGAAAAAATAATTCATAATATAAAACACTATGGCAATTAATCTACAGAAAGGGCAAAAGATTGAGATAGGGCTGACGAAAATGACGATAGGATTGGGCTGGGACCCTAATGAAGGAACAGGCTACGATTTCGACCTCGATGCTTCGGCTATCATGATAGATTCTGACAGAAAATTAGTAAGCGAAGAATATTTTGTTTTCTATAATAACCTACATTCTCCGGATGGTGCTCTTACTCATACGGGAGATGATCCTAATGGGAAAAATAGTGATGGTGACGATGATGAAGCCATCATCATTGATCTTGATAAAGTGGATTCAAGAGTGGAAGAAATACTTTTTGTAGTCACCATAGAAGATTTTGAGAGAAGAAGACAGAATTTCGGGCAGGTGAGAAACTCATACATCAGGGTCGTAGACAACAGTAACAATCAGGAAATCGCAAAGTATGAACTGGATGAAGATTTCTCTATTGAAACAGGGGTAGAGTTTGGAAGGCTGTATAAGAGAAACGGAAGCTGGAAATTCGAAGCTTCAGGCATAGGATACCGGGCAGACCTTGGCTTTTTCCTTGAGAAATATTATAAAGGACAAATCATTAAATAATCATCAATTACACAAAACGATAGCTATGGCAATTAATTTACAGAAAGGACAAACGATTGATTTAAGAAAAAATGACCGTGGAGAAAGTGTGTATGATCTTTCAAAAGTAACGATCGGATTAGGATGGGATGTCAGAAAACAAGGTGGTTTTTTTGGAAAGATATTCAATAAGGAAGCAGAATATGATCTTGATGCAGTGGCTTTTCTACTGGATGGCAACGGAAAAGTAGCTAATCTGGGAAGAACGGTGCAGACTAATGATGGAAGACAGCTGGGACTTTATCAGGGGGATGTGATTTTCTTTAATTCTATGCAGCATCCCAGTGGAAACGTTTGGCTGACGGGAGATAACAGAACGGGTGCAGGAGACGGAGATGATGAGCAGATTATCGTTAAACTGGACCAGCTGGACCAGACCTATCAGAAAATTATATTTCTTGTGACCATTTACCAGGGAAGAAGTAACAACCAACACTTCGGAATGATCGAAAATGCATTTATCCGTGCGGTAGATGCTACTGGAAAAGAAATCACCAGATATAGCCTTTCCGGTGATGCCAGTATGAACGGAATGTGTGCCATGGTTTTTGCTGAAGCATACCGTCATAATGGAGACTGGAAATTCCGGGCGCTGGGAGAACCTCATCATACGGATAACTTTATAGATATCCTGAGACAGCAGTATTCTTATTCCCACTAGATTTAATTTCTAATAACCTATAAAAGCCGGCTTGGAAGTCTTCGACTTCCTCCGCCGGCTTCAGAATCACTCTTTTCTTATGAGCAGAAGATTATTAGCCTACTTTTTACTGGACACCTCCGGTTCTATGAACGGGGAACCTATTCAGGCGTTGAACAATGGCTTCAATGGCCTCATCAGTATGCTTCGTGCAGACCCTCAGGCGATGGACAGTCTGCATTTAAGTGTCATTACCTTCGACAGGGAAGTGAAGAATATTATTCCTTTAACAGATCTGGCTGGTTTCTATCCGATGGAAATCACCTGTCCGGACAGTGGGCCAACACATACAGGCGCTGCCCTGGAAATGGTTTCCGGATTGGTTCAAAAGGAAATCGTAAAAGAATCAGCTGATACAAAAGGAGACTGGCAGCCCTTACTTTTTATATTTACAGACGGCAAACCTTCGGATATCCAGAAATACAGACAAATGATCCCCGTTATCAGAGGACTTGAATTTGGAGCCATCGTAGGCTGTGCAGCAGGTCCAAAAGCCGATGAACAGTTTTTGAAAGAACTTACCGATCACGTGGTGAAACTTGATACTACAGATGCTATTACCCTTTCCTCGTTTTTCAGGTGGGTAAGCTCTTCCATTACACAGGGAGGACACTCACAGAATACGGGAGAAAATATCACACTGCCTCCGCCACCATCGGAGCTGAATATTATTATTTAAAAAACGTCTTAACAATTATGAGAAGACTGCCTATTTATTTTTTAGTGGACATCTCCGAATCTATGGTAGGAGAGCCTATTGAGCAGGTACAGGAAGGTATTGCGGATATCATCAGGGAGCTTAAAAAAGATCCATATTCCCTGGAAACTGTTTATATTTCGGTGATTGGCTTTGCGGGAGAAGCAGAGGTGATTACTCCATTACAGGATATCATCAGTTTTTACCCTCCCAAAATTCCTATCGGAAGCGGAACGTCACTTTCTCAGGGCCTGATCCAGGTAATGGATTGTATTGACAGGGATATTGTGAAAACGACCTATGAAATAAAAGGAGACTGGAAACCTATTGTATTCCTGTTTACAGACGGAGTTCCTACGGATGATGCCACCAAAGCCATTGAAAGATGGAATGCCAAATACAGTGGAAAATCCAATACCATTGCTGTGTCCATCGGTGAAAATACAAACTATAAGCTTTTGGGTGCATTAGCAGATCATGTTTTGCTGTTCAATAATTCTGATGAAAATTCCTATAAAGAATTTTTCAAATGGGTAACAGATTCTATAAAAACAACGAGTCAGAGTGTGACCGAAGCCAAAAAAGAAGGGATTAACCTATCTAAAATAGATTCCCTGATTCTTGAAAAAGTAGATCCCGAAATGGAACAGAGATTTCCGGATAATAATTTTGTTGTGTTGAATGGAAAATGCCAGGAAACTGACAAACTGTATCTGATGAAATTTAAAAAAGCATTTGCAGAATCTGGGATTCCCGGGATGTCCACAAGATATTACAGGCTTGATGGTGCGTATAAAATTGATGAAAAAGCATATTACAGACTTTCGTCCAATCAGAAAACACCTCTTAAAATCAATATAGAAGAACTGGAAGGAGGTACATCGTGCCCCCATTGTGCCAGTCCTATTGCACTGGCGACCTGTTCCTGTGGCGGCATCCACTGTCTGAGAGGAGAAGGATACAGCAAATGTCCATGGTGTGGAACTTCGGATTATTACGGATTTTCCGGCGGTGGATATGATATCAACAGAACGCTGGGCTAATGATGGGAAAATTTTTCAGAAAATCAGCTGCTGACTCTAAGCCGAAGATGATGGAACAATCTCTTATTTATAAGGAAAAAGAAGCGTTCAAAGATGCTTATTGGGTACTGAAGAATGCGAATGCAAAACAATTCTATGAATTCAGTTTTGATATGGAGGATTTTCCGAGCATCAGGATCAAGACGATCGGAAATCTTGAGGAAACAGGTCTTACCTTTGAAAATAATACCATTTCAGGAACTCCGTTGACCAACAATATCTATCATCTGGACATTCAGTTCTATCACCTCCATGATCAGAATCAGATAGAAACAAAGAAGATCCCGCTGTTGGTCAATGCAGATCCGAAAGATTTATGGAAAAATATTCCATGCGATAAAAATGCCGCTTTTTACAAACCTGAAGAAGAGGCATTCAAAGGGGGATTTTCAGATAAAAAAATTGTTGTTGTTTCCAAAAGAGGGCGTTCTCATGCTCATGAAGGGAAATTCCGGGAAGATGATTTTGCCGTGAACAGACTTCCAGCAGAATGGAATATTATTTCTGTTTCAGATGGAGCAGGCTCGGCAACTGCGGCAAGAGAAGGTTCGAGACTCGCTGTAGCAGCTATCAATGAGTTTTTCAGTTCACGGGAGATTTTGCATGAAATAGAAAATAATATTCATCAGATGAATGGATTTCCTGGTGAAGAACCGTTGGAAGCCCGGCAGAATATCATCGATATCTTGTCAGAAAGTGTTTTTCATGTATACCATACACTGGAAAATGCGGCAGGCGTAAACGCGCTGTCTCTGAGTGATCTGCATGCAACACTTGTTTTTGTATTGCTTAAAAAGTTCAGTTTTGGATATGTCATCCTCAGCTTTGGGGTGGGAGACTGCCCGGTCAATCTTATTCATCGTGGTTTTTCTGAAGTAAATCTTCTCAATCAGATGGATGTAGGTGAATTTGGAGGCGGTACCCGCTTTATCACGATGAAAGAAATTTTCAATGGTCATATGGCTTCTCGTTT
This sequence comes from Chryseobacterium pennipullorum, assembly GCF_003384725.1. Lineage (GTDB taxonomy): Bacteria > Bacteroidota > Bacteroidia > Flavobacteriales > Weeksellaceae > Chryseobacterium > Chryseobacterium pennipullorum. The sequence continues at coordinate 388,542 of NZ_QNVV01000002.1, read as the reverse complement.
CAGAATTACAGTGACAGATGATTTTTTGTATCTCGTGCTGATGACAGATGGTATCTATGATCCCAAATTTATTACAGAAAATAAGCTGGAAGATCCCGAAAGCTGGAAGGTTTTTTTTGAAGACCTGGCCGGAAATAACGATGACCGGGCAAAAGTAGATTTTATCGACGATGAAAAGATTGACGAACAGCTTTTAATATGGACTGATTTCTGGAGCAGAGGAAATCACGACGACAGAACACTTGCCATAATTTATTAAAACATGAAAAAGACAATCCGGGTGGTCTCTGTCCTAGATACAGCCAAATCGTATGAATATGTTGACGAAAAGCCGGTTCAGGGTGGAGTAAAAGACGTATACTTCTCTCCGGACCGCGAATATGTAGTGGCCTTTTACCGGAAACCGCTGGATGAAGGACAAAAAGAGCGGATAATAAGAATAGTCTCTACCTATCTGCAAAGTATACAAAATGGAAATGCTTCGGAATATTTTCTTAATGAAATCTTCAGATGGCCTTATGATATTGTTGAAAAAGACCGGCTTACCGGAATTGTAGTTCCTGTTTACCATAAGAAGTTCTATTTTGCCAAGGGATATATCGGCTCAGATAATATCATGGGGCAGGACAAGGTGGGAAAGTGGTTTACGGCTCCCATGTTCCGGAATCAGCAATATCCTTTGAGACTGGACCCGTCGGAGGTGGGAGATTGGCTGAGCTATTTTCAGATCGCAGTGAATATTAGTCGTGGTGTTAAAAAGCTGCATCAGATGGGTCTGGCTCACTCTGATCTTTCCTACAATAATATTCTCGTGGATCCCGTGACGAAATCTGCCTGTATTATTGATATTGATGGTCTTGTCGTTCCGAAGCTGTTCCCACCGGAAGTAATCGGGACGGCAGATTTTATTGCGCCTGAAGTTCTAAAGACCAAACATCTGCCGCTTCATGATCCGGGAAGGCATTTGCCCAATCAAAAAACAGACCTGCATGCTCTCGCTGTTTTAATTTATATGTATCTGTTGAGAAGGCATCCGTTACGTGGAGGAAAAATATGGGATCTTGATGCTGAAAAAGATGAGATTTTATCAATGGGAGAAAAAGCGATGTTTGTAGAACATCCGGAAAACTCTTCGAATTATATAAAAGCTGACCATTTAAGGAAATGGGATGCCTTCTGGGGGAATCCTCAAAAAATTTCCTATACCGTAACAGGACCCTACCTTTCAGAGTTGTTCAGAAAGGCTTTTGTTGATGGGCTGCACGATCCCATCAGACGGCCTACAGCTAATGAATGGGAAGCTGCCTTACTGAAAACGGTAGATCTGATCCAGCCTTGTCAAAATACAGACTGTACAGAAAAATGGTATGTTTTTGATAATACCAGCCAACCTAAATGTCCGTTCTGCGGAACACCGCATCAGGGAACATTGCCTGTTTTGGATCTCTATTTTAAGTTTGATGAAGAAGTGTGGAAATCTGAGCATCACAGACTGATGGTTTATCATAATCAATATGTATTCAAATGGCATGTTTCAAGGAAAGTAATAAGAAACGAAAACCTGACGATGCAGGATAAAATGCCTGTAGGATATTTTACATTTCATCAGGGAAAATGGGTGCTTGTCAATCAAAGTTTGTCCGGAATGAAAGATGTTACAGAGCAGAAAGAAATTCCACCCGGTTCAATGGTTGAACTGACTGACGGAAAGAAAATACTGCTGTCTCCAGAAGAAGGTGGAAGATTGCTCTATGTGACCATGGCCAATCAGTAAAAAGTAATCAACAGCAAGGACTTGTGCCGGGAGTGTCATTCTGATTTTATTGTCTTTCGGTTTCCATAAAATAAGAATACTGATCTTCATCTACGACCTTGAAACCAAGACTTCTATAAAGATGCTGTGCCTTATTGGTTTTTAAGACACTTAATGATACCGTTTTTCCTGCTAGTGAAGCTTCCTCAAGGATGTCAGACAAAATTCTTTTTCCAAGTCCTTTACCCTGTTGGCTGGGGTCGATTTGGAGCTGCAGGACGTCAATATTGGTAAATGTTCTGTCAACTTTTAAAAGTCCGATGGGTTGATTGTCCAAAAGAATAATATTCGCTTTGTCAAACTTATACAGAATTCTTTGGAGGGTTGTTTCCCGGTCAGTGGAAAGCCCTGAAGTTTCGTAATGAGGATTCATGGTTTTCATTCTTAGATTGAGAAGGAAGTCAATATCACCTTCATCAGCTTTTTCGTATCGCAGGTCAAGATCCATATTTCAAATAAAGTTTAATATTGTTATTTCAATGCAATTTTCAGTCCCATTTCTCTTTTCATATAGAGCAAAACTTCTGCATTGCCTCTGGCGTCATCTACCGGATTATGGGTGTGTGCTGTTCCACGCAGATGTTTCCACTGGGCAAAAGTATCTTTTTCCAATCCGCAATACAAATCAGAAAGTCTTCTTGAAGAATATCCGAACGGATTTCGTCCGGTAAAATGATGAAAATACCAGCAGATAAACATCCAGTCGAAGCCGTTATTATCACTGATGAACACGGGCCTTCCTTTAGAATTATTTTTAATCCAGTCTTCAAATTCCAGCATTACCTTTGCAGGGTCATCAAAACTCAGGGTTTCTTCCCTGCTGAAACCGGAAACCGCTAAAGCATCAGGATTGAAATTTTCAGAAATTGGCTTTAGTTTTCCATAGAAAGTAATGTCCAGTTCATCAGTGACAAGGACTGCTCCAAAACAGATCATTGAAAAATCACCGGGAATCGGGCCGTCCGATTCTATGTCGACCATGATGTAGCTCATTGGAAAAATTTTTAACAGAACGAAGATATTGAAATAACCTGGATCCAGAATAATAAAGGGCTGGAAGCTGGCAGGGGAAGGCTGGGAGTTGTTTTTTTTAAATTTAACGAATGCTTTACAATATTCCTATCCAAAAATCTTCCATTTGTTTATGCTTTTTTGAAACCTTCCTTCTTCCAGCTGCCATCTTCCCTCCTTTATACCAATTCAAAGAATGCTCTTTTTCCAATTTTTATTTTAGTCTGGGGCTTCAGCTCGGTTTCTTCATCAGGATTGATCATTTTAAGACTGTTAATCTGGATGCCGCCACTTTCTATTAATCTTCTGACAGCGGATTTGCTGAGGTCATTTTTTAGCTGATGGCAAAGTTCAAGTAAGGACACTTTATGCTTACAATGCACAAGAGTACTGATATGAACCGGTTCATAGATTTTTTCTTCAAAATTTTTATTCTGAAACTGATTGATAAAAAAGAGCTCCGCATTTTCAGCAGCCATATCGTCATGGTATTGGCTGATGATATTTTTGGCAATTAGTTTTTTGATGACCATCGGATTTTCTCCGTTTTTGATTCTTGCTTTAAGATCAGTCTTTTCTTTCAGGGAAAAATCCGTAGTCAGCTCGATAAATTCTTCGATCAAAGCATCCGGAATAGACATGGTTTTTCCAAACATTTCATTAGGTTCATCGGTGAGTCCGATAATATTATTGAGGGATTTGCTCATTTTTTCCTTTCCATCAAGACCTTTCAAAAGTGGCATACACATAACGATCTGGGCCGGCATGTGGTGAACTTCCTGTAATTGCCTACCCATGGTACAGTTGAAAAGCTGATCGGTACCTCCCATCTCAATGTCACATTCAATTTTTACGGAATCAAAACCCTGGAGAACAGGATATACCAGCTCGTGCATAGCAATAGGCGTATTCTCTGTAAATCTTTTATTAAAATCATTACGGTGCATCAATTGTGCTACAGTCACTTTAGAAAGCAGTTGTATCACTTCTGAAAAGCTGAGAGCATCTAGCCAGTCGGAATTGAAAACAATTTTTGTTTTCTCTACATCAATAACCTTGGATAGCTGGTTGATATACGTTTGCGCATTGTGCTGTACATCTTCAGCACTTAGTGGTTTTCTTGCTTTATTTTTTCCTGTGGGATCACCGATTCTTGCCGTAAAGCTCCCTACAACAATAACAATCTGATGTCCCAGATCCTGGAACTGTTTCAGCTTTTTAAGCACCACTGCATGCCCAAGATGCAGATCAGGAGCTGTCGGATCAAATCCAAGTTTAATTGTTAGTTTTCTGTTTTCCTTGTGAGCCTGGTTTAGTTTTTCTTCTAATCCATTATCCGGCAGGATGATGGCCACGTTTTCTTGTAATGTAGTAATCATATTGAATTATTTAAAATGAAAAAGCCCGGACAATACTGTCCGGGCTCTATATATGTTAGATTATTTTTATCGAATTACAGCTATAGAAAATCTTCCCGAACAATAGGCCGGGGTATAATACTCACTGAAGAAAGGAAGGCGTAATATGCTGTTAAGATGTTTCATCTGCCCTGTAAAGATACGGTTTTTATGATTCCAATATTTAAACCATTAAGAGGCAGACAGGGTCAAAACAAGATTTGTTTAAGAAAAACTAGACCGGTGACTGATCCTAATGGTTTAAAATAATGGTTCAAAACAATTTTACTTGCCATTTTTGAAGCGAATTCCATGCCACAAATACACGGTGGAGAAATAAAATGCGAAGATCTCAAAACTGTGGGATACTGCTTTTTTATAAGCGTACGGATTGTGATAAGTATTGTAGGTAAGATTTTGATTATCATTATGAATGGTTTCTTTCTTTTATTTGAGATTCAAAGCAGGTTGCGAATAGGTATTGGTGATTTGTGTTTTCCAGATGCTAACATTTTCCGGAGTTGCTTTATCGGCTTTGTCAAAAAAGAAATGACGGATGATTTCCAGACCGGAATAAATAAAAATACCGGCGTCTGAAGTTAAGCTCAATGCTTTATCCATTCCTGTCTGCTCATATTCTTCAACAGATTTTCCGTGTGTATTGATGATCACTGCTTTTTTTCCTTTGAGTAATCCCTTCTGTATTCCCTGGTCATAGCGATAAGCAAAACCATAGCTGAACACCCGATCGATATATCCTTTCATAATTGCCGGCAGCCCGGTCCACCAGATAGGATAGATAAAGGTAATCTGCTCTGCCCAGAGAATGTGCTCCTGTTCCAGCTTCACATCATCGGAAACTTGTCCCATTCGCTGACCCTGCATATCAGCAAGTGAAAGAATGGGGTTGAATCCGATTGTATACAAATCCCTGATTCTGATTTCATGATCCTGGGATTCAAGATTTTCAATAACAGTATTTAAAAGACTATGATTTAAACTGTTTTCATTAGGATGTGCGTAGATGATTAAATGTCTCATTGTTTTGATTGTTAAGATTAATGAGACAAATGTAGGCCGCTTTACGTTTCAGAAATTGTAAGAAAACGAAATGGATTATTTGGATTTAGGATTACAGATTTCCTGTTGGAATTTTAAATACTGCGCGGGTGAAATGTTGATGAAATGTTTAAAATCATGGATAAGCTGGCTTTGATCATAGTACCCGCATTCATGAATGATATCAAACCATTTTACGGAATCCAGTTTTTCGATTTTGTCTTCAATAATTTTTATCGCTTTTAAAAAACGCTTGTAGCGGTTAAGCTCCTTTAACGAATATCCAAATTGTTCTTTCTGTTTACGCTGGATATTTCTTTCGGTCTGTTGGGTCTGCTCAGCAATAATTTTGATGGGATTTAAAAAATCGTTGTCAAAACTGCTCAGAAGCTTACTGGTAGTATCCTGGTATTGGAGGTAAGGTCTGCAGAATGCAAGAATATGATTCACTTGTTCTGCAGCGGAATGTAGTTCTTTAAGCTGATACCACAGATCTGTAAAGCAGTTGTCTTTCAATAATTCATCAGGATGTTTTACTGATTGTTCAAGTGATACTTTTCCAAAAAACCTGAAGAATGCATCATCTTTAAAATTAGCTACCAAAATGGAACAGCCTGCCGGAAGTGTGTATTCAAAAGCTTGTCTTACCGGGCCGAATACCATACATTTATCAACATCAATGATTGTTTTTTCGCGGGTTGATATTGTGGCACTTTCTCCAAAGCAGAACAATAAAATAGTCTGATAAGTAGGCAAAAGTGTTTTTGTGACAGGCGCTTCAGAGCCGTTTTCAGCAAAATAAAAGTGAGTGAATACATTTTCAAATCCCTGAGGAACTGAAATCCTGAATTCATGATAGTCCGGTTTTATGTTCATGAGCAATGGATTAGGGTTCCAGGTTTTTGACCATTTTGTAATTGGTAAGCATAATACCTTGTACGGAAACATTTTGTTCGTTGAGGATATGAAACCCTTCTTTTTCGAAAAAAGGCCTTGCTGTTTTACTGACATCTGCGGTGAGCTGTTGTTCATGTTGCCTTAAGGCTTCTTCCTCAATGCGGGTGTAGAGCATAGAAGCAATACCTTTGTGCTGATATTGGTGATGAACAAATAGCAAATCAATATAACTTCCCTTATCCAGCGTACAAAACCCCACGATCTGATGTTCAGATTCAGCGATGAGGACAAGCTGGTTCCGGATGACTTCGTACCATCGTTCTTTGTTTTCAGCTCCCGATTTCCAGGCTTCAAGCTGCTCATCCGTATAGTCTTTCCGGCAGACGGAGCTGATCGTCTCTTTAAAAAGGGACAGCATAGTTTGAAGATCATCTTCAGTGCCTGTTCTTATGCTTATTTCATGACCGGATGTATGACAGTTCATGCTTTTGTTGTTGGTCTTGGGTATTAATGTTAAAAAAAGGATCAGGTAACTCAGTAAAGCTGGTGCGTCTGTGCCTTAGTGTTCCAATTTGATTATAGAACCTTTGTAAAATTTTGTCAGATCATATAGATCCGCAAAATAATGCTGAAGTTCGGGAGATACATCGGCTGAAAGGGCATTGGACTGAAGTTGGGCCTCAGCCAGTGTGTAAAGAGACTGATAATTCGGTTTCAGGTAGTCTGAAAGGATATGTTCACGGCCTTGCTCCCTATTGAAAATTTCGGTTAAGAAAATTCCGTAAATGACAAACTGATTAAAGTTCTGAGAATTGACCAGATAATTCAGACGCTGTTGCGAATGCTTTTCATAATCGGAAAGAATCTGCAGAAAATTGACAGCATGGCCCGTGGGTGGAATTTCGTAAAAAAGATCGATGCCATGGATAAAAAGCTGGGTTTTTACTTCTTCATGATCTGAAGAGTAGGCATTGCTGAACCATGAGAAAATGGTAAGGAGCTCGTCTTTTGTAAGATCTTCCACAGAATCTTTTACTTTGTTTTTGATAATTTCAAGACTGGTTTTCGCATCAGCCTGCAGATACTTCATAATATCTTCCTCTTCACGGCAGAGTTTATTGTACAAATTAATTTTGGCAATGTTAGGATTGGTTTTGATGAAATAAAGTTCTTCTGCCATGGTTTGTTTCAAATAATATTTTGTAAAAGTGCTATTTAAAGATACAAATTATGCCTCAACTTTATTAAAAAAAATAATATGCAGTGAATGGCTTGTTATAAAAGCGTCTCATGCAGGGCAATTCGGTTCCCCTCAGAATCTTCAAATTCGGCCACCGCACAGCCGTATTTCTCATCCGTTCTTTTGGGATAGAGTATGGAACCTCCCAGCTGAAGAACTTTCTGCAAGGTAGAATCAATGCTTTCCGTTCTAAAGTAAATAATCACCCCATCCCGGGTAGGCCTGTAGACATCACCTTTAGCAAGTGCACCGGTGATCCCGCTGTTTTTTTCCTCAAAGGGAAACAGTGCCATGGCATAACCGTCAATAATCTCATGTTCAAACTGAAAATTGAAAACCGCAGTATAAAATTTTTCCGCCCGTTTCAGATCATGGACCGGAATCTCGAAATAAACAACTGGATTGGATGTGCTCATAGGTTTAATATGTTTTTTGGTGTACTGACTGCAAGATACGCAGAACTCTTAAAAATATAAAACAGATGCTGATTTCCATATCCAGTAATGATGGAAAAACTGTTGGATCCGGATACCATAAAACTTTGTTACGAATAAAAATAGATAGACTTATCTATTTTTTATGTAGCTTTGTAAAAATTTTCAGGATGAAAAAAGAGAAAGTAAGAGATAGGATTATCAGGGTGGCTTCTGATCTGTTTTATAAGCAGGGATTTAATTCTACGGGAATCAACCAGATTATTGCGGAAGCAGATATTGCTATTGGCTCTCTGTACAATCATTTTTCATCCAAGAATGACCTTCTCCAGGCTTATCTTATCCAGGAAGAGGCAGCCTGGTTTGACGGTGCTGAAAAAGTGATCTCCGAGATTTCAGAGCCGAAAGAAAAAATATCAGCATTAATAGATTACCGGAAAAAATTGCAGGAGACCTCAGAATTTGCCGGATGTCATTTTATCAAAATTATTTCTGAAATCGGTGAAAGCAATGCGGCAGTTTCAAATTTTGTAAAGGCGCATAAGATGAAACAAAAAGAGCTCATTCGTACCCTCGTGAAACAAAATAAGAACACGGTGGACAGTGATGCTGTTACCGAACAGATCTTTCTGCTTATTGAAGGAGCGGTTGTGACTTCAACAATAAATAAGGAGGACATTTCTTTCGATCATATCCAAAAAATTATTCAGGGTTTATTGCCTTGATTTTTTTTACTAATTAAAAATAGATATATCTATATAAAAATGAAATCTGGTAAATTGAAATTATTCGTTATTCTTTTGGGACAGCTGCTCACCATTATGGATATTTTTATCATCAATGTATCCGTTCCTTCCATACAACGTGATATGCGGGCTACCCATGGAGAAATGCAGCTGATGATTGCTTCTTATCTGATCGGATTTTCGTCGTTCCTTATTACCGGAGGTAGGTTGGGAGATGTCTATGGCAGAAAGAAAATTTTTATGGGTGGAACGGTGCTTTTTATGTTAAGTTCTGTGGGATGCGGACTATCATCAGGTGTACCCCAGCTGATGGCAGGGAGATTTGTACAGGGACTTAGTGCAGCTTTGATGGCTCCGCAGGTACTCTCGATGATACAAATCCTGTTTCCCGAGCATGAAGAAAGAACGCGGGCAATGGGGTGGTATGGTATAACCATTGGTCTGGGAACCATTGCAGGGCAGTTTCTGGGGGGCTGTTTTTCTTCATTAACCATCATGGAAGAGCCATGGCGCCTTATATTTCTCATTAATATTCCCATCTGTATCCTGGCTGCTTTAAGCAGTCTGAAAGTATTATCTGAATCGAAAGCTCCGGTCCGGCAGTCTTTTGATCTTTGGGGGATTGCAGTACTTTCTGCCGGGCTGTTTTGTGCTACCTATGCATTGACCACCTCTGAACATCGGGGAGTTCATATACAAAATACGGTTCTGCTGATTGTGGCAGCATGTGTTTTGCTGTATTTCATAAAGAATCAAAAAAGCAGATTGACCAATAAGCGGCCTTACCTCGTAGATTTTGGGCTCTTCCGGTATCAGAACTTTAATCTGGGGCTGGTATCAGTCTCCTTCTTTTTTATCATGCTGGATTCTTATTTTTATATTCTATCCTTATTTTTCCAGGATGGTTTGGGGATGGGGTCTATGATGGCCGGAGAAATTATCGTTTTTCAGGGACTCGGCTTTATTCTGGCATCTGTTTTCTCTGCTAAGCTGATTTTAAAATATGGGAAAGATGCTCTTATTGCAGCATCAGGCTTTATTGTCATGATCCTTGCCGCTCAGCTGTTTTTATTCAGGATGAAAACAGATTTTTACCTCTTCTGCCTGTTACTGTTTTTCCATGGTGTGGGTGTAGGCTCAATCATTCCTTCACTGGCTAATATCGCCTTATCGGGGATCTCTGAAAAGTTGATGGGAAATGCATCAGGGGTATTTAATACCGTTCAGCAGATGGCCGCTATCCTGGGAATTGTTGCAGTAGGAAGTGTATTTTATTATTTTCTGGGTGAAAGACCGTCTGTAGATGATTACCAGAAGGCTTTTTCCATCGCTTTACTGATTAATATCTTCTGCCTGTTCTTTGTCATGATTTGTATGATAAAGGTTCCGGAACATATTCTTCCCAGGACAAAGAAACGGGTACCATTCCAAAAATGATTTTTGAACAAAAAACTTCGGGGGTTATGGTTTCTTTACGGTTGTTCTTACTTCATCCAGAGTAGCTTTAGCAATATTTCTGGTAATTTCCGTAGGGGAGTGGCAGTCACAGTTACTGAACCCTGTAACATAAATATCCTCTGAGGGAATATAAACTCCCATGCTCTTAAATCCGAAAATACTTCCGCCATGCTCCCGATCCGGAATTCCGTTTATATCTTTAAGGTGCCATCCATAGCCATACGTGAATTCTTCACCGCTGTTCAGGGTGTATTTTTGATAGGCTTTTTGAGTTTCTTCAGGATTTAACAGTATATTCTGATTCAAAGCCTTTTGCCACTTCAGCATATCATCAGCGGTAGACATCAAAGATCCTGAAGAAAAGGGAACGCTAAAGCTGATGACCGTTTTATTCACAAATCCATGTTCTTTCTGGTGATAACCATAGGCTCTTCCGGGAATCACCTTTCGATCGGAAGCATAGTACGAGTGGGCCATTCCTGCTTTATCAAAAATATTTTTTTTAATAAAATGTTCATAGGTATCCCCCGAAACAAGTTCGATGATGTATCCCAAAATCACATATCCGGAATTGTTATAGTCGAATTTTTCACCTGGCGCGAAATCAACAGGTTCATTCTTAAAGAAATCTACCATTGCTTCCGGCTTCATTTCTTTCTGGGCGATCGTGGACAAAGATTTCATTTTGGTAAAATCTTTTATACCCGAAGTATGGGTTAGAAGATGATGAATGCTAATCTTATCCCCACCAGGATACTCTTTGATGTATTGGGAAACAGGATCAGTCACCTTAAGCTTTCCCTGCTGCTCGAGCATCAGAATAGCGACTGCTGTAAACTGTTTCGTCATAGACCCTATCTGGAAAACGTGGTCCGGGGTCATATTGACATCCAGTTCCAGGTTGGCTTTTCCAAAAGCTTTACGGTATACAGTTTTACCTTTTCTGCTGATCATGAAAACACCGCCGGGTTCCCCTTTATTTCCAAATCCTGTAAGAATAAGGCTGTCAATTTTCTTTTCATAATTTTTGCTGTGTATTTGCGCTTCGGTTCTTTGCCCAAAGAAGAACAGCAATAGAATAGCGGCTATCAGTTTATTGGTATTCATATTAATGCTTTGTTATGCAAAGATATGATTTTTTACAATTACTATGTTATACAATATAGTGATTTGTTTTTTTATCAGATTAAAGAGCGATTCTCATTGTAAATATTCACGTGAATAATATGGGTTATTGTATCCGTTTGGTCTTCAATTTAATTCCCGTTGAAATAATCGTCAGCTCATATTGACCGCTACTGTTGGCTGAAAACTGATAAGCATCGTCAGACTCAGGATGATCAAAAAATGAGGACGGTGTTTCCGGATATATCTTTGTTTTTTCTCCATCTCGATCGATAATATACAAAGAATGATCTTCCAGAATAATGGTAAACGTTTGGGTTTTATCGGCTTCCAGCGCAAATTTTCCGGTATAATTTTTCAGCACTTCATCAGAGATGCTGATTGCTTTTTTATTAATTTTTTTGGGCAGGCTGTAAGGTTCACCATTTAAGAGGTTGATGATATCTTCGGTTACTTTTTGAAAAGGAATATCCGTAAAGTTTGAAGTGAAGATAAAGGTAATTCCGGATTTTAAATTCTGGTAATAGTAAGCTCTGTAACCTGGCCTCCCGCCAGCCTGTACCAGAAGCTGATCACTTCCAAACATTTTAAGGGCAGTCTCTTTTTTCATGTGCTTTCCTGAAAGCAGCTGTGTACTGAACGTATACAAATCGTCAATCGTTGAAAAATAGTTTCCGGTTTCAAATCTGTTGATGCTGTTCACGGGAACAGGAAGAATCTTCCCCGCATCCGTAAAAAATCCGTAGGCGAAATCTGATACAGATTGTGAGGTATTAAACTCTCCTGTATTTTTTAACTGATATTTGTTGATGATCTCACTCTGCATAAAATTCCAGTATCCTTTGTCAGAAGAGTGATCAATGATATCGTGGAGGATAAAGTAACCGACATTGGAATAGAGCGTCCGTGTTCCCGGTTCAAATTCTAATTTTTCGTCCTTCGCAAGGTCTATTGTTTTTTCCAGACTCAGACTTTCATATTTCTCATAGTTGGTGATTTCTCTTGGAAGACCGGATTGATGATAAAGCAGGTTTTCAATTGAAATTTTTTCTCCGTTGGGGAAATCGGGAATATATTGATTGAGATGATCAGATAACTTCAGTTTTCCCTGCTCAACAAGTTTCAAAACCGCATATTTTACAAATACTTTAGAAACCGAAGCAATAATAAACTTACTTTCTTTATTAACCTTTAAAGTACTTTGTTCATTAGGGATGTTATAAGACTTATCGAGAAGAATTGTATTATTTTTAGCAACCCTTACATTTCCATTGAAACTTTTAAGGCCTGATAACGCCGTAAAATATTCGTCCAGCTCTTTGGTGTACTGCTGGGCAAAGCCCTTCACTGAGCAAATAAAAATGAAGAAAAGGGTCAAAATCTTCATAATCTGTAATTTGTATTGAAACAAATATACATTTTAATCACTTATATTTTTATTGCGAAGAGGTTGGGGTATCAATAAAACTACTTTTCAGCAGAGATGAGTAACATCATAGGACGGCGGAGTTCTTCTTTCATCTCCGGAATTTCTTTAAGCAGATCACTGCCTGGTTCCGGTTCAATAATCTGTTTGATTTTAAAACCATGCTGCAGTAAAGTATTCAGATAAGAAGTTAAAGTCCTGTGATACTTGATCACATTTTCACCCAGAAATGTAGTGTTCCTTTCTCCTTCTATAAAATACTGGTCAACGGGCCAGCAGGTTTTTTGTCCGTCTTTATCATATACCCAGTCCTGTCCTCCTTCTGCGGTAAAAACCGGATGTTCCACAGAAAATATAAAATGGCCTCCATTCTTTAGCCACTGATAAATATTTTTGGTAACGGTACCAAATGATTCTACATAATGCAGCGTTAATGAGCTTAAAACAATATCAAAGGTTTCATCAGAGTAGGAAACATCTTCTACCGCTTTTCTTTCATATCGGATTTTTTCGTGCTTGTTGATCTCCTGTGCTTTGTTCAGCATTTTTTCAGAAAGATCAATTCCGGTAACAGACTCCGCACCATTTTCAACAGCATAGCGGCAATGCCAGCCGAATCCGCATCCGAGATCAAGAATAGTTTTATCCTTCAGATCAGGGATCATTCCTTTTAAAACATGCCATTCTCCGGCACCTTCCAACCCAAGTTGAGAACGGAGCATTTTTTCGTACTGGTCAAAAAAAGAAGGCTGGTCATATTTATTTTCTTTCATAGGATAGAATAAGGGGGTTAGTTTCTTTAATAACTTTTAGACAGATTAAAAAAATCCTATCAATGTAAAAACAGGTTAATAGTTACCTTTCGTTTTCACGCATGGCACGGATAAGGCGGTCAGTTCTCTTATCTGCTCTTGTGTTCTGTAAAGATAATACCGCCCATATGGCGGCGGGAAGCCATCCGATTAAAGTAAATTGTAAGATCAGGCAGATGATTCCCGTAATAATTTTTCCACGAACCATAAAGGACAAGAAGGGAAGTAGAATGGCTAATAACATGGTGTAAAGTATTAATTGTTAATAAATTTCAATGAGATTGAGGATCAAAATATGCTTTAAAGGTAAGCGGATCCTCCACTTTATCTTCAATTTCTTCCAGATATTCTAAATATTCTTCCTGATGTTTCTCCATATAAATGAGTACAACTGCAAGATTTACATATAAATTTTTGTCATTTGAACCTAAATCCAGTGCTTTCCTTAAATAATATAAAGCATGTTCATTTTCGCCCATATCAGAATACACAGCACCGATATTGATCAAAGCAGCGGTATTTTGCGGATCAATAGACAGAATCTCATCCAATTCTTTGACTAACAGATCATTTAAAGTATCCCAGTGATCTTCGTGGTCCCATCTTTTAGCCTGGAGTTTTTTTACGTTTTCTAATCGCAGTGTTATTGTATTCATACTATAAAATTACAGAAAGGAAGCTTATCTTAATCCTATACAAATTTAGCTATCCTGAAATAAAATTTTAATTTTTTTGATGAAAAAAAATACCCCCATAAAGCTTCTGCTTTTAAGGGGTAATTCTTATCCAGAGATGATCTTGTTTATTTATCCAAATGCTCTTTTAAGTAAGCTCTCTACTTTGGGCTCACTTCCTCTGAAATTTTTATACAGCTCCATCGGATCTTTAGTCCCGCCTGAAGAAAGCAAGACCTTGTATTGAGCGGCAATTTCCGGATTGAAAATACCATTTTCTTTAAAATACTGGAACGCATCGGCATCCAGGACTTCTGCCCATTTGTATGAATAATATCCTGCAGAATATCCACCCTGGAAAATATGCGAGAAGCTAGGACTCATCGCTGTCTCAGGATTCACAGGATAAAGGCTTGTTGCTTTGGTATATTTATCTTCAAAGTTTTTTACCGTCTCATGTTCCAGTTCTTCAACTTTGGTGTGATAGTTCATATCCAGCAGTCCAAATCCAAGTTGTCTCATCGTCTGATATCCTTCCATAAAGTTTTTAGACTGTTCGATCTTTTCAATTTTTTCGTCCGGAAGTACTTCACCTGTTTTATAATGTCTGGCAAAGGTTTTCAGAAATTCCGGTTCGTAGCAGAAATTTTCCAGAAACTGAGAAGGAAGCTCCACAAAATCCCATTTTACAGATGTTCCTGAAAGCGTAGGGTACTGCGTGTCGGCCATCATCCCGTGAAGCGCATGTCCGAATTCATGGAACAAAGTGGTTACCTCCTGGAAGGTCAGTAAGCTCGGGGTGTCTTTGGTGGGTTTGCTGAAGTTACAGACAATGGAAATGTGCGGACGGGAATTTTCGCCGTTTTGCTTGTACTGATTTTTATAGCTGGTCATCCAGGCACCGGCTCTCTTCCCCTTTCTAGGAAAGTAATCCACATATAAAAGAGATTTGTACGTTCCGTTTTCTTTTACTTCGTACACTTTTACATCTTCATGGTATTTCGGAATATCATTTCTTTCTTCAAAAGTCAATCCGAAAAGTTTCCCAGCCAGCCCAAATACAGCATCCTGAACCTGATCCAGTGGGAAGTATGGTTTAAGTTCTTCATCATTGAGATCAAATTTCTGCTTGCGAAGCTTTTCGGCGTAGAATGCATGATCATAGCCCTGCATATCTGCAATTCCGTCAGCTTGTGCCAATATTTTTAATTCTTCAATTTCTTTATCTGCATACGGCTTTGCCTTGGCAAGTAATTCATTTAAAAAATCAAAAACTTTAGTTGGAGACTTGGCCATTCTTTCTTCCAGCACAAAATCTGCATAATCTTTATATCCTAAAAGATTTGCTTTTTGCTGTTTTAATTGAAGAAGTTCTTTGATCAGATTCTGGTTGTCATATTCTCCACCATCAAAGGACTTTTTACCGTTAGCGAGTGCGAGTTCCTTTCTCAATTCACGATTTTCAGCATAAGTCATGAACGGGATATAGCTTGGATACTGCAGGGTAACGACCCAGCCTTCAAGATTTCTTTCCTTCGCTTCTTCAGCATACTGCTCAATGATCGCTTCAGGAATGCCCGCCAGAGCTTCTTTATCGGTGATATGTTTAAAATAGGCATTGGTGGAAGCCAATACATTTTGTCCGAATTGCAGGGACTTTAAAGAAAGATCCATGCTGATTTTTTTTAATTTCTCTTTGTCCTCTTCATTCAGTAGGGCGCCGCTTCTTACAAAACCTTTGTAGGTCTCATCCAAAAGCATTTGCTGCTCTTCATTAAGATGATACTGTTCTTTTGCATCATATACTTTTTTTATTTTATTGAAAAGGGCCTCATTCTGCGAGATTTTTGAAGAATATTCCGTTAAAATAGGAGACACTTCCTGTGCAATCTGTTGAAGAGCGTCACTGGTTTCTGCAGAATTTAAGTTGAAAAAAATATTGGAAGCCACATCCAGTTGCTCTCCCGAATAGGCGAGTGCTTCAATGACATTTTCAAAAGTAGGAGGCTCCGGATTATTCACGATAGCATCAATTTCTGCTTCAGATTTTTGAATCAGTTCCTTAAAGGCCGGAAGGTAGTCTTCATTTTTAATGATGCTGAAAGGTGCTGAATGATATGGGGTATTAAATTTTTCTGTTAGAATATTCATTTTTCAATTTTTTGCTAGGTAAATGTAAGGATTCATCAGGAATCCCCGCTGAGACCCACAAAAATAATGCCCGAATATCAAGGTGTGACAAAAATGCCGTACCTTTAATTAATCTTGTCATATGAAAAGTAGGGATGATGTCGGAATATTTAATTTTGAGAACGGATCTTTAATCGTTACAACAAATAACTTTAAATATAATATACTATGAAGACACTCTTAAAAATCCTCGGAATAATCATTCTTCTGATTATTGTGTATGCAGTGATTGCGATGCTGGCTTTCGATAAGAAATACCATTACGAAAAATCTATTGTCATTAATGCCCCAAAGGAAAAAATATGGCCATATGTAGGCTCCAATAAAGGAATTAACGAATGGAATCCTTTCGCCAAGGGAGACCCCAACATTCAGATTGTATATTCGGGAACGAGTGGGCAGATAGGGGACACCTACCGCTGGAGAGGGAATGATAAAGTAGGTGAAGGTGAGCAGAAGGTTACCGAGATCATTCCGAATGAGAAGCTGGCTGCAAAACTTCACTTTATCAAACCCTTTGAAGGGGATGCTGATATTGCTTTTGTAGTCATACCGGAAGGAAACAGCACAAAGGTGACCTGGCTGTTTGATAATGAAATCAATACATTCATGAAGCCGATGAAGCCGATGATGGACAGTAATATGGAAACCATGTTTACCCAAGGGCTTAATGACCTGAAAAAACTCTCAGAAAAATAAAATAGTAGAGGCTGTCCAAAAAGTTTGGGCAGCCTCTCATTTTGTCGGTTTTATTTGTTCCCCTATACGGGACGCATCTTCAAATATTCGATTCTCAAGAGATTTGTCTGACTTTCAGGAGAACCTCATTGATTAAATTTCTTTTTTTCCAATTTCGTTAATCGAGTTATAATTTCCTTCTCCTTTAGGATTTGGGCCATATTCATTAGGTCCGTGATCGCTGTCTGCGAATAGCATCCATAAACCGTAGAAAGGAATTAGCTGGAACCAACCCGAATTTCCTCTGTCATGGCATCTTTTTGCACCCTGTGCAAGAAGAAACCAAAGAAACGGTACAAGCAAGATAAAGAAAAGTATCATAACCATTCCTGAAGGTTCGTAATTGGTCTGGAAATAAATATTGAAGGGGATAGAAAATACCAGATAGATAAGATATGATAATCCATATTCTGTTCTTCTGATTCTCCCATCAAATGAAAATGGTGCTTTAAACATGATTTCTAGTTTTAGAAGGCAAATCTAGACATAATTTTCAAGAAAAACAGAATTTTTTGAAAAAGAGTATTTTATGTTAAGTCAAACAATATTATAAGAAAAATATTATCTTTATATAAAGAATCGATTGTATGGAGAAGTTAGTATTTGAAAAAAGTGATATCAGAGATTTTGTAAAAATTACCATTGCAGAGAAAATTGAAAAGCTCAAAAACTTCATTGAATTTACCCTTGAGGCAAGTCGTGATATAAAAAAAACGCCTAAATATGACAGCATGAGGGAAGAGATGCAGGAAGAGATCTATCAGATGCAGCGCCAGCTCGGAGCTTTGAATGATCTTAAACAAAACATGGCGAAAGTTCTCAATACCGCTACAAACAGAGTTCAGCTGGGATCATTGGTGATTACCAATAAAGCCCGTTTCTATATATCAGTTTCATTAGGTGAGTTCTTTTTTGAAGGTGACAGGTTTTATGCGATTTCCCCGGAAAGCCCTATGGCCAAGAAAATGATGGGTATGACGGCAGGAGAAGAATTTACCCTGAATAAGATCCATCAGAAAATAGTGGAGGTTCTATAATAAAATACGAGCCCATGTATTGGTGAGACAATTTCCCAAAGGAATACAGACGCTGCATCCTCTGTAACTATTAATGGTTACGTTGCAACTCATATTCTAAACTTTATATCATGGCATTTGAAAAACTAAGAACCAACAGATTCAATCAATGGGTGATTATTCATCTCCGCTACCTGGTGGGATTTGCTTTTTTCCCATCAGGGTTGGTAAAGCTCATGGGAAATCGGTTTACAGGAATCTCAACGGATAACCCGATCGGATATTTCTTTGAAGCATTATATCAGTCAGGTTTTTACTGGAATTTTCTGGGACTTGCCCAGATCACTGCGGGAATTTTATTGATGACCCAGCGCTTTGCTGCCCTTGGAGCGATGATGTTTTTAGCAATATTGACCAATATCTGGATCATTACGATCAGTCTTTCATTCAAAGGAACCTGGGTGATAACCTCTCTGATGATGATCGCCGTTTTCGTCCTGCTGATATGGGATAAACACAAACTGCTTCCGCTTTTTAATTATAAGACGGATCTAAAAGAATATCCTGAGCCTAAGACAGCCTGGGGCATTGCAGGGGCTATTTATGCAGTCAGTTGTATTGCTCTGTACATACTTGATCCTGTAAAAGGGAATAGCTACGAAAAATGGTTAATCGGAATATTTGTTATCGTCATTGTACTTACTTTTATTTTTACTAATTATAAAGCGTATAAAAATCAGAATTAACGCTGAATGCTTAACAAACTTAGCTGTTTTTTATGACAAAAAGGATTGAATATTTTCAAAAAAAATCAGCAACTTCAATAATATTAAATGGAACAGATTGAATTTCATGTTGTAAATTTGCAGGTATGAATAAAGCAGAAGTTTTAAAAGAAATCATAGCACAGAGACGGAGTGTTTTCCCAAAAGATTATACAGACGCAGAAATATCTCAGGAGGTCCTTGATGAAATTTTACTTTCAGCAACATTGGCTCCCAATCATAAACGTACAAAACCATGGCGTTTTAAAATATTTAAAGGGGAAGAAAAAGCAAAACTGGCCTCTGAAATGCAGGCCATCTATAAGGCTTCCCAGCCTGAACAGCTGTTCTTAGAGAAAAAATACAATGACATAGGCTTTAAAATTAATAAGGCAGACGTTGTGGTTTCTATTGTAGTGAATTTCAGCGGAATGGTTCCTGAATGGGAAGAGGTTGCTGCAACGTCAATGGCAGTACAAAATATGTATCTTACGTGTACGGCCAATAACATTGGCTGCTATTGGAGTTCTCCCAAAATTGTGGATGATCTCAAAGAATCTCTGACGATTGAAGATAATCAGAAATGCCTGGGACTTTTCTATATGGGAGTAATGTAAAATGAAAAATATTTACAGAAGTTATAATGAAGAAGATCTGCTTATAGCTTATCTCTATATGGTTGATCATACAGGTACAATCAATAATGAAATGCTTGAAGCGATCAATCAGAAATTTAATTATAATGATTTTGTAAAGAAAGCTGATTATAGAAAGCTTTTGATCAAGGAAAAAGGAAGAATCTCATTTGAGATTCACAATAGGGTGCAGGAGGGAAAAGATATAGATTTTATAATGGAAAATATATCTTCAGAAATCATGGATGAGGAAGGGCTGAAGGTTTTTATATTGGAGAAATTCAGTCAATTTTCAAAAGTAAAGGAGAATAATAAAATAGATAAAAAAACAGTTTACAAATGCCTGTTGGGAATTGTAATAGCTTCTGTTATTGGAACTCTTATCTTAGATGCAGTTATATTATTTACTGCTCACTTTTCATTTTTTCTGCTGGTCCCCGTGTACATCATCAACTATTTTGTGATTAGAATAATTACAGGGAAAACCAGAGATAATTTGATTGTGTTTCTCGCGGTTTTGATCTCAGTGATTGTTTCAACAGTCTTATCTTTGGTGTATATAATGTAAAAAAAGTAAAATTATCTCCTTTTCAAATTACCTAATTGAAAAATTTATTTTATCTTTGCACTCTTAAATATTTAACTGGGACGAGTTCCCGTAAAATTCAAACATTATGTCAGTAAAAATCAGATTACAAAGACACGGTAAAAAAGGTAAGCCTTTTTTCCACATCGTGGTTGCAGATTCAAGAGCTAGAAGAGATGGTAGATTCATCGAGAAACTAGGAACTTACAACCCAATTACTAACCCGGCAACTATCGAACTAAACGTTGATTCTGCTGTACAGTGGTTAAACAATGGTGCTCAGCCTACTGATACTGCTAGAGCTATCCTTTCTTATAAAGGTGCCCTTTACAAAAAACACTTACAAGGTGGTGTTGCTAAAGGTGCTTTTGACGAAGCTGAAGCTGAAAAAAGATTCAGTGCTTGGGTAGATGCTAAAGATGCTAAAGTAAAAGGTAAAGTTGACGGTTTAGCAACTGCTAAATCTGACGCTAAAAAAGCTGCTTTAGACGCTGAAGTAAAAGTAAACGAAGCTAGAATCGCTGCTGCTGCACAAGCTGATGCTGATGCTAAGGCTGCTGAAGAAGCTGCTAACGCACCTGCTGAAGAAGTTACTGAAGCTACTACAGAAGGAGAAGCTCCTGCTGCTGAAACTGAAGAAAACACTGAAGCTTAAGAACAAATCCTGTTATGCGTAAAGAAGATTGCTATTTTTTAGGTAAAATCACACGCAGACATGGACTTGCGGGTAACGTAATCCTTAAATTGGATACCGATCAACCCGAGCTTTACAATAAATTGGAATCAATATTCGTTGAAATCAACGGATTATTGGTTCCATTTTTTATTGAAAAATTATCCTGGAGCAAATTAGATGCTCTGAATCTTGCATTCAAAAACTCTTCTGAAGCAATAGTAGACCAGGTTTTAGGTAAAAGTGTTTACCTTCCGTTGACTACACTGCCTAAACTTTCAGGAAAACAATTCTATTACCACGAAATCATCGGATTTGAAATTTTTGACCAAAATGACAATAACTGTGGAGTCATCAGATCCGTAAATGATCAGACAGCACAGGTGTATTTCATCACCAATCTGGATGGAAAAGAAGTGGTTATTCCCATGATCAAAGACTGGATCCTTGAAGTAGACAGAGAACAAAGAACGATCAAAATGGCGCTTCCTGAGGGTCTTATTGATGTATTTCTGGTTCCATCTAAAAAGGACGAGTAATTTTTATATTTCAAAAAGCAGAAGTTTCTCTTCGAGCTATTCCCCTTATTAATTCTATTCCTCATTATCAATTGATTATTCTTTCTACACTGACTTTGAGAATGAATAAGCATAATAAACTGGCATTTGTAACACAGCCTGAAACGGTTATCAATATAGCATAAATATGCATATGATGAATGTTGGGTAAGAAATTCCTGCTCCACCTTCCCTAAAGTAGAAATTTTTCCAGCTTGTAGGTTTACGTTATAAGCTTTGATTTAAATTTTCAATTTGTTGGTACATTTTATTGAAAAATATCTTTCTGTCACGGTTTCCGGAGGTATTCATGGATTTTGAATTCTGGATCTGATGTTCAAAATAATTCTTTGTTTCCCGGCAGGTTATCACATCATTGATCAGAATATACCCAAACATATTCGCAGGCAATGCGAATAGGGATTGTTTCGGATGATGGAAAAAGATGTCATTGGAAAGATGCATCACTTCATTTTCATACAGATGAAACTTTGGATTGCTTTCCGTTTTTTGCTCAATATGCTGTATAAGTTCTTTCAGTTCTTTAAGAATAATTTGACCTTCTTTTTTTTGTAAAAGTCCCGTGTCGTAATAGTATAAAATCTGTTGCAAAATACTTGAAATTGTTCTGTCATTCCAGAGTTCCACTACATTTTGTTCTTCATATTTTTTCCTGAGTTCCTGGGTGTCCGGTTCAAAATACGGAGGTGAAAATTGCAGAAAAGGAATAAACACCTGTTTCGCATTCAGCATATTCATCCATACATAAATTTTAAAGCGGGAAAGTAATGTATCCGAGAGCGTATAAAAAAACGGAATATCCTTAGCAGAATAATAAATAGTCATCTCATCAGAAAGCGATAGATTTTCAAAGATACTGAGGTTATTCTGAAAAAAAGACTGAAGATCTTCTGTTTTATTCACCGCTGAGGTTTTCTGGACCACAAGCTGCTGGTCCGAAGTAATAAACTGATTGAGAGAAATCTGGTAATATTTTGCCAGTTCAATAGCTTCCTCAAGGCTGAACTTTGCTTTCAGAGATGTTCTTCTGTGTGCTGCATCATAACTTATATTCAGAATATTGGCGATCTCGTCATTCAGAGAATGAGTGCCAATTTTTCTTCTGATCTCCTTCAATAAAAGTTCCTGATACATTTTTTGTGATTTTCACAAATGTACTTATTTATTTTAATTCTTTTTCGCATTCGGAATTGTGCTTCCTGCAGATAATTTTGAACTGTAATTTAAAAATAATCAATTATGAAAATAAAATTTTTGTTGATGATTGGCCTTTTTACAGGGAGTATCATCTATGCTCAGGACAGTTTAGATACAAGACCGGATAGAGCCAGGATTATTGGTTTCTCACCCGCCAAAAACACAAAAAATGTTAATGGAATGCTGATCAAGTATTATGATGAAATTGATCATGAGATAAAGCCTAAAAAAGTTAATGGTGTTGGATTAGGATGTAATGGACTGGGGATCTTTTTTCCCGCATTACTGCTTGTAAGCATTCCGTCCATCGATAATTGGGCTATTAATGATATTGGCGGGGAGCCATTACCGGACAAAATGAATAAGATCAATGGAATGCAGCTTTCCATCATCAACATGGAGCCTACCATTACCAACGGCCTGGAGGTTAATGTATCAAGCAATATAAGTGCTCCTTCAGTAACAAATGGAGTGGCTGTTTCACCCCTATACAATTTTCATCATACGACAAATGGAATGGCTATTTCAACTTTTGCAAACGTGAGTAAGAAATGCAGGGGTATTCAGATTTCGTTGTTTAATGTCTGTAAAGATTCAAGAGGAATTCAGATTGGCTTTTGGAACGAAAATGAAAAGAGGAAGTTTCCTTTGATCAACTGGAACTTTAAAAATAAAAAATCATGAAAAAGCTACCCTATATATTGATTGCCATGAGGTTGATCCTTGCACCGTGTATTTTGTTGCTGGCTTATTTTGGAGAAGCAGAAGTAAGATTTTTAATTGTAGCATTAATGTATTTCGGATTGTTGACCGATATCTTTGATGGAATTATTGCCCGAAAGATTGGTGTTTCCTCAGAAAAATTAAGAAGATTGGATAGCCAGACGGATTTGATTTTCTGGTTGTCATTAGGTTTTGCAGCCTATTTCCTCAATTCTGAATTAATTAAAAGTGAATGGCTGGGAATCCTCTTCATCTTTGTCATGGAGGCACTCTGCTATGTCGTCAGTATCTGGAAATTCGGAAAAGAGACTTGTACCCATGCTTTTTTGTCTAAAATGTGGGGAGTGAGCCTGCTGATTGCTTTTACTTATTTAATTGGGTTTCAGCAAATGGGATGGGCGTTTTATCTCGCGGTGGGATTAGGATTTATATCCCATATTGATGTGATCCTGATTGTCATGCTGCTTCCCCAATGGCAATATGACGTGCCAAGTTCTTATCACGCCTGGAAGATCCGAAACGGAAAAGAAAGAAAAAAAACCATATTCTTTAACTGAAATCGTATTCAGAACATAATTTTTGAGTATATATTTTGATAAATGATTTTTTAAAAGGACGGTACAATCATCAAGTTGCGCCGTTTTTTTGTAACTTTGCAACCATTAATTTTTATTCAAAAATTTATCATCAACAAATGAAAAAGCAAACGATCAAAGAAATCCTAAAGGATTACAAGAAAGTATTACATCATGACATTACAGTTTACGGATGGGTAAGATCCTTCCGTGCCAATCGCTTTATTGCGCTTAATGATGGTTCTACGATTAATAATTTGCAGATAGTTGTTGATTTCGAAAATTTTGATGAAGCAATCATCAAGAATATTAGTACAGCTTCTTCCCTGAAAGTAATAGGTGAAGTGGTAGAGAGCCAGGGAGCGGGACAAACTGTTGAAATTATCGCAAAAAAGATTATCATTTTAGGAGAAAACCTTACAGAAGAACTTCAAAGTACAATACTTCAACCGAAGAAACATAGTCTGGAGAAACTTCGTGAGCAGGCACACTTAAGATTCAGGACCAATCTTTTTGGGGCTGTTTTCAGAGTGCGTCATGCCGTGAGTTTTGCGGTGCACTCTTTCTTCAACCAGAACCAGTTCTTTTATATCAATACACCGGTAATTACCGGAGCAGATGCCGAAGGAGCAGGAGAAATGTTTGGGGTAACCAACTTTGACCTGAACAATATTCCGAAAACGGAAGAAGGTGAAATTGATTTTGCACAGGATTTCTTCGGGAAAAAAACAAACCTTACGGTTTCCGGACAGCTGGAAGGAGAAACGGCAGCAATGGGATTGGGTAGAATTTATACCTTCGGACCTACGTTCCGTGCTGAAAACTCAAACACAACAAGACACCTTGCCGAGTTCTGGATGATTGAGCCGGAAGTGGCGTTCAACAACCTTGAAGATAACATTGACCTTGCGGAAGATTTCTTAAAATATGTGATCCAGTATGTATTGGACAACTGCAAAGATGATCTTGAGTTCTTAGACAAGCGTTTCGAAGAAGAGCAGAAAACAAAGCCTGAAAAGGAAAGAGCAAAAGAAGGACTTATCGAAAAACTTCAGAACGTGGTAGCTAAACGTTTCAAGCGTGTAAGCTATACAGAAGCAATCGAGATTCTCATGAATTCTAAAGAGAACAAAAAAGGAAAATTTGCATATCCGGTTGAGGCATGGGGAACTGACCTGCAGTCTGAACATGAGAGATATCTGGTGGAGAAGCACTTTGAAAGCCCGGTTGTATTATTTGATTATCCGAAAGAGATCAAAGCTTTCTACATGAAGCTAAACGATGACAATAAAACAGTGGCGGCTATGGATGTTCTTTTCCCGGGAATCGGTGAAATCATCGGTGGTTCGGAAAGAGAAGCAAGATTAGACGTGCTGAAAGAGAAAATGGCAGATATGCATGTCCATGAGCACGAACTTTGGTGGTACCTGGATACCCGTAAATTTGGTTCAGTACCGCATGCAGGCTTCGGTTTAGGGTTAGAAAGACTGGTTCTTTTTGTAACGGGAATGACCAACATCAGAGATGTAATCCCTTTCCCAAGAACGCCGAAAAGCGCTGAATTCTAGAATAATAAAAAAAGCCTTAATGACAAATTAAGGCTTTTTTTTATTTTTTTATAGTTTATTATACTGGGTATGATAATGCAAAAATCATGCTAGGTATGTTTTTTGTCAAAAATATTCATTAAATTCGTAGAATATGTTATGTTAAAACGCAACCAGAAATATGCTTAAACAACACTTACAACTCAAATTAGGACAGAAGCTGGCGCCTCAGCAGATCCAGTTGATGAAGCTTATTCAGCTTCATACTCTTGAATTTGAAGAGGAGTTGGAGAGAGAGTTAGAAGAAAACCCTGCTTTGGAAATTGCAAAGGAGGATTCTAAAGAAGATGAATATTCTTCTTTGGAAGACGCTTATCAGGATGAGGGTACAGAGAGCATTGAAACAGATTTCGACGTCAATGAATATATTTATGACGATGAACCAAGCTATAAAACCGCATCCAGCAACTACTCTCCGGATGATGAGGAATTTGACAATGAAAGCCTTCTGACAGAAGGACAGTCATTGTACGACTATCTGATGGAACAGATTCATCTGGTGAATATCAGTGATGAAGATCTTAGAATTGCAGAGTATCTTATCGGAAACTTAGATACCGACGGATATTTGAGAAGAGAAATCAAATCTATTGTAGACGATCTTGCATTCTCACAGGGGATTTATACGACCAAAGAAAGGGTAGAAGATATCCTGGAGAATTACATTCAAAAACTGGATCCGTCTGGTGTGGGAGCAAGAGGATTACAGGAATGTCTACTTCTGCAGATCGAAAAGAAGGTGAGCTCTGATAAAGCTGTTTCCTTAGCTGCCAATATCCTGAGACATCAGTTTGATGCCCTTACCAACAAGCATTACAATAAGATTATCCAAAAATATGACATCGAAGAAGATGACCTGAAAGACGCTCTGGATGAAATCTCAAAACTGTCACCAAAAGTTGGAGGAAACTTTGATACCCAAACCATCACCATCAACCAGGAAATTATTCCGGATTTTGTGATTCAGGTAAAAGACGGACAGGTAGTTCCTATGCTTAACAGTAAAAATGCTCCTACCTTAAGGGTTTCTGAAGAATATAAAGATATTCTGACAACCTATTCTCATGATAAAAATTCATCAGAACATAAACAGGCTGCCTTATTCATCAAGCAGAAACTGGATGCTGCCAAGTGGTATATCGATGCGATTAACCAGCGTCAAAATACTTTATTACAAACCATTACTGCTATCGTCAAGTTTCAGAAGGACTATTTTATTACAGGTGATGAAAAATCCCTGAAACCAATGATTCTGAAAGACGTTGCAGATATCACAGGATTTGATATATCCACTATTTCAAGGGTGGTAAAAAGCAAGTATGCCGATACACCCAACGGAATTGTCTATCTTAAAGACCTGTTCTCAGACAGTCTGACCAATGACGATGGAGAAGAAGTTTCCACCAAAGAGATTAAAACCCATCTTCAGGAAGTGATCGATAAGGAGAACAAGAGAAAACCGCTTACAGATGATGCCTTAGTGGTGATCTTAAAAGAACAGGGCTATAATATTGCCAGAAGGACGATTGCAAAATATCGTGAACAGCTTAATATTCCTGTCGCAAGATTAAGAAAAGAACTTTAAAATATAACAAAAAGCATTTCTGACTGAAATGCTTTTTTTGTTTTTATAAAATGTATGAGTGAAAAATAATTAAGCTTTGTTATTTTCCAGCCCCAGTTCCTTTATTGAAATCTCCCTCATTTCCACTTTTCTTATTTTTCCTGAGATAGTCATTGGAAATTCATCCACGAATTTCCAGTATTTCGGAATTTTATAATGGGCGATTCTCCCTTTACAATATTCCCCCAATTCTTCTTCTGTAAGGGTGAAGCCTTTTCTTACTTTTATCCAGGCCATTATTTCTTCCCCAAACTTTTCACTTGGAACGCCAATAATCTGAACATCAAGAATGTGGGTATAGGTATATAAAAAATCTTCAATTTCTTTTGGAGATATATTCTCTCCGCCACGGATGATGAGATCCTTTATCCTGCCGGAAATCGTAATATAACCGTCATTGTCCATCACTGCCATATCTCCGGTATGCATCCACCGGGCATCGTCCAGTACTTTTTTGGTATTCTCAGGATCATTCCAGTATTTCAGCATTACGGAATAGCCTCGGGTACAAAGTTCTCCATGTTCACCACGTCTGAGGGTTCTTCCGTTTTCATCCACAATTTTTATCTCAAGATGATCCTGAACAGTTCCCACAGTACTGACCTGTTTTTCTATGGATGTTCCTATCAGAGTCTGGGTAGAAACCGGAGAGGTCTCCGTCATTCCGTAGCAGATACTCATTTCTTTGATATTCATCAGGCTTTCCACTTTTTTCATAATTTCTGGTGGACATACTGAACCAGCCATTACTCCTGTTCGGAGACTCGAAAAGTCATAGGAGGTGAAATCTTTAACAGCCAGTTCTGCAATAAACATCGTGGGAACACCATACAACGAAGTACACTTTTCATCCGAAACAGCCTTAAGGGTAATCTCAGGATCAAAACTGTCATTGGGAATGATCATACAGGCGCCATGTGCAGTACAGCATATATTTCCGATGACCATCCCGAAGCAATGGTAAAAGGGTACCGGAATACATACTCGGTCCTTTTCCGTATAATGCAGCCTAATGCCAATAAAGTATCCGTTATTTAAAATATTATGGTGCGAAAGCGTTACTCCTTTTGGAAACCCGGTGGTTCCTGAGGTATACTGAATGTTGACAGGATCATCAAACTGTACATGCTCCTCAAAGCTGTGAAGCACTTCATCCGAAATATCCTGCCCGTTGTTTACAAAATCTTCCCAGCTCTCATCAAAGAAGATTTCATGCTCCAATGTGGGGCAGACTTCCTTGGCATATTCCACCATCTCTTTATAATTGCTCGTTTTGAAATGTAAAGAAGAAAAAATAAAACGAACCTCAGACTGATTGAGAACGTAGGTAAGCTCATGGGTTCTGTACGCGGGATTGATGTTGACAAGAATGGTTCCTATCCGGGCAGTAGCATACTGTAAGAGTACCCATTCGTACCTGTTGGAAGACCATATCCCAATTCTGTCACCGGCTTTTGCTCCTAAAAATAACAACGCTTTCGCAACAGCAGTAGTTTGATTATAAAATTCCTGATAAGTGGCTCTGTAATCCTGATGAACACAGACTAAGGCTTCCTGGTGAGGGTATTTTTCGACAGTGCTTTTAAGATTTCCTCCAATGGTCTGTCCTAATAAAGGAACTTCAGAAGTTCCATACACATAAGATAAGGGCATAGTTTAAGATTTGGCGGAATAAAAATAATAATTAAATCCCGAAACTATGGCCTGTTCATATTAATTTTCGTGGGAATCTATCTCCTTGAGCTGTTTAAGATTTTTATCAAGTTTTTTAATAATACTTCCGTAGACCAATTTGTAATAAAGCCAGATCATAGAGACCGCAAGCAGTGTACTTACCGTAATTCCTACGATAATAATCGTGAGATTGGAATTGGTAGGCTGTATATTTTGGGAGTTTAAAGTATAAAATATAAAAGCAGTCAGTACAAATGTAAAAGCAATGAGTAACACAATACTGATCAGGATAAATGCATTGACAGTTTTTTTAAAATTGATGATTCTGGTAATAAGTCCTTTCAGGTTTTCTTCAATTTTTATTCTGCGGTAATTCTGATAAAACTTCAGTACAAAATACGCAGTGATCAGCAAGCTTAAAACTTTAATGGCCAGATATACATGGCCAAAATTGTTTTCCACTTCTGGAGCTTCCTCTGCTCCCAGTCTTTCCAATACTTTACGGAAGCTGTCAGACTCTTCCTCCTGAAAGAAATAAAATAACCCTAGCACCGAAAAAAATAAAAATTCCACAACACTGATCCAGAAAATATATTTAATGTAATTACGTGATTTTCTATTCAGCATCTGAAGAATCTCGCTGTTGTCATATTTCGGCTGTACAGGCTGTTCCTGCCATGTTTTCTTAAAGCTGTCTAAATCAAATTCAGGCATATTTTTCCATCTGTTCTTTAAGGGTTTTCTTTAATCTGTTCATTTTCACTCGGGCATTTACTTCAGTGATTCCCAGGTTTTCTGCAATATCCTTGTAAGGAAGATCATCAAGATACATCATGACGATGGCTCTTTCTATATTAGGAAGAGTCTTGATTACAGTATACAAAAGCGAGATCTGTTGTTGTTTGTCATCGTCATCCTCCACAAAGTCTTTGTGGTTGATGTCCAGTTCATTGGTCGGAAGGCTTTTGCTTTTTTTTCTAAAGAGCGTAATGGCTGTATTAAGCGCTACACGGTACATCCACGTGGAAATTTTTGAATTTCCTTTAAATGAGTCGTAACTTCTCCAGAGTTGTAACACAATTTCCTGAAAAAGATCCTCTTCATCTTCCAGGGAATTGGTATACAGGCGCGATACCTTGATAATCAGGCCCTGATTATCCTTGATAAGCTGCGCAAATTCTTTTTCTCTGGAATTCATAGATATATAATGGCACGAAGATAATAA
The DNA here is from genome assembly GCF_003384725.1 of Chryseobacterium pennipullorum. Lineage (GTDB taxonomy): Bacteria > Bacteroidota > Bacteroidia > Flavobacteriales > Weeksellaceae > Chryseobacterium > Chryseobacterium pennipullorum. The sequence goes on along the minus strand of NZ_QNVV01000002.1, from coordinate 358,645 downwards.
TAAAGTGGTAACTGGTGAAAAATATAACAGCAAAATCTTTAAAGGGCAAAAAAGCACGGAAAGTGGCAACCCATAGCCTTGTGGATCTCTTAAACTTTAGGACAAGCTCTCGCTAGCCTATCATCAATAAGGTTTTATTCAATCAGTAACAACAAATGTACGGCGGCCAATTTGCATGGTTGTGTCCTGCTGGCTGCGCTCTTTTGCAAATTTTACGTATCTTTGCCTCCTCGAGAAAGTTGGCTTGTTGATTCCTGTTTCGGCAGGGGTAGGAAAGTCCGGACACCATAGAGCAGCAAAGCGGATAACATCCGTCACCCGTGAGGGTAGGACAAGTGCAACAGAAAGCAGGTACAGTTCGGCTGTAGTGAAACCAGGTAAACTCTTTGCGGTGCAATGGTAAGTATATCGGTTCTTTTCAGCAATGGAAATAGGGGCGGCTCGTCCTAAAAACCGAGGGGTAATCAGCTCAAGTTTTGCAGCAATGTAAAACGCAGATAAATAACAGGCGCTTCTTTGGAAGTACAGAATCCGGCTTATAGATTTTCTCGTTTTTTATTGAGTATATTTAAAAAAATAAGGGGCTGATTCAATTTTGAAACAGCCCCTGTTTGTTACTCGTTTTCAAGAGTCTTTTTGGCATCTGCAAGTCCCTGTTTCTCTTTGTCAGAAAGCTGTGGGTATTTCAGATTCATTTTTTCAAGAGTCTCTATAATGATCTGTATGGCGGCCAATCTCGCAAACCATTTGTTGTCTGCAGGAAGTACATACCATGGCGCGTAATCTTTTGATGTTTCATTAACAGCTGTTTCATAAACTTCCATATACTTGTCAAATAATGCCCTTTCCGGGAGATCCGCTGCAGAAAATTTCCAGTTTTTATCCTGTTCGTTGATCCTGTCCAAAAGTCTTTTCTTTTGCTCATCCTTTGATACGTTTAGGAAGATCTTAATAATGGTTGTTCCGTTTTGTGAAAGGTGCTTCTCGAAATTTCGGATGCTTTCATATCTGTTTTCCCAGAATGTATTGTCAAAATCCTTTACGGAAGACCATGTTTTTTCATTGAGGTTATATTCGGGATGTACTTTACAGACCAGGACACTTTCATAATGAGAACGGTTGAAGATTCCGATCATTCCTTTCTGAGGCAGGGCCAGATAGTGTCTCCAGAGAAAATCATGGGTGTATTCTTTCGAGCTTGGGGTTTTAAAACTGGTGACATTACATCCTTGTGGATTTACGCCTCCGAAGACGTGTTCTATGAGACTGTCTTTTCCGGCAGCATCCATAGCCTGAAGTATAACCAATAGAGACTGGCTGCCATCAGCATAAAGCTTTTCCTGTAATTCACGGAGTTTTTCCTTTTCCTTAATTAATAATGCAACTCCTTCTTCTTTGGTAAGTTTACCTTCGTATTTTGTCGAATTTTTTTTGATTGAAAACTTGCCTTTTACTTCGAAGTCATCTGAGAAATTGGTGTCCATATAGTTTAAAATGATTAAAAGATTGAAAATTGGGTTAAACATCTGAAATGTGACGCTACCTTATATAAATGTAATAAAAAAACCGCCTCCATAGAGACGGTTCCTTTATTTTTTTAGTAAAGCTTACTTTGCAGCAGCCTTTTTAGCTAGTTTTTCCGCTTTTTTCTCTGCTTTAGCCGCTTCTTTTTGCTCAGCAGGAGTAAGTGGTTTTGCTTCAGGAGCGTTAGCATCTACATTACCTTTGATGTAAATCACGCTTCTTCCGTTGGCAGGGTCATTAGAGAAAACCTCGATCATCTTGTTGAATCCTCCAGTAAGAGCGGTGTTGTATCCTACTTTGATCTTAGCAGATTTTCCTGGCATGATCGGATCCTGGCTGAACTCGGGAGTTGTACATCCGCAAGATGGCTTTACATTAGAAAGGATCAAAGGCTTATCCCCTGTATTGGTTACTGTAAAGAATCTTGTTCCTTCAGAATTTGGCTTAATAGTACCATAGTCAAAAGTTGTTTTATCAAACGTGATTGTTTGTGCAGATGCAAGTGCAAATGTTCCGAATAATGCAATTCCTGCGATTAATTTCTTCATATTCTTGAATGTTAATATGTTTGTTAGATAAATTTTGTGAAACAAAGTTAAAAATTATTTTAATTCATGCTTAAAATTTTTTTTCTTTAGACTATTTTTGCAAATTGTAAGCCAAGAAATAGAATTTATGCAGATTTCAGAAAAGTATAATCCACAGGAAACAGAACAGAAATGGTATAACTACTGGATGGAGAATAAGTATTTCCATTCAGAACCCAATGATAAGCCGTCTTATACAATTGTAATTCCTCCGCCAAATGTAACGGGGATCTTACACATGGGGCATATGCTGAACAATACCATCCAGGATGTTCTCGTCCGCCGTGCCAGAATGCGCGGGTTTAATGCCTGCTGGATTCCGGGAACAGATCATGCTTCCATTGCTACTGAAGCTAAAGTGGTTGCCAAACTGAAGTCTGAAGGAATCAATAAATCTGATATCACCCGCGAGGAATTCCTGAAGCATGCCTGGGAATGGACGGATAAATATGGAGGAACAATCCTTGAGCAGCTGAAAAAATTAGGATGTTCATGTGATTGGGACAGAACCCGCTTCACCATGGAGGATAAGCTTTCACAACAGGTGATCAAAAGCTTTGTAGATCTGTATAATAAAGGATTGATCTACAGAGGGTACAGAATGGTTAACTGGGATCCTGAGGCCAAGACTAATATTTCAGATGAGGAGGTGATTTTTAAAGAACAGAACGGAAAGTTATATTTCCTTAAATATAAAATTGAAGGTTCTGAAGAATTTCTTTCTGTAGCGACCACACGTCCCGAAACGATTTTCGGAGATACTGCAGTATGTATCAATCCTAATGATGAAAGATATGCCCATCTGAAAGGCAAGAAGGTAATTGTACCTATTGTAAATAGAATCATTCCTATCATTGAGGATGACTATGTAGACATTGAATTCGGAACAGGAGCTTTGAAAATTACACCTGCACACGATACCAATGACTATGAGATCGGGCAGAAACATCAGTTGAAAATGATTGATGCTTTAGATGACGATGCCAACCTTAATGAGCATGGCCTGCACTATGCTGGAAAAAACAGATTTGAAGTAAGAAAACAAATCGCTAAAGAACTTGAAGATAAGGATCTTCTTCTGAAAGCAGAAGATTATGTGAATAAAGTAGGGACATCTGAAAGAACAGGTGCGGTAATTGAACCTAAAATTTCAGTACAATGGTTTCTGAAAATGTCTGAAATTGCTCAGCCGGCTCTAGATGTTGTGATGGATGATGAGGTAAAGTTTTATCCTGAGAAATTCAAAAATACTTACAAACACTGGATGGAAAACATCCGTGACTGGAATATCTCCCGCCAGCTTTGGTGGGGTCAGCAGATTCCTGCCTATTACTACGGTACTGGAGATGAAGATTTTGTAGTCGCAGAGACTAAAGAGGAAGCTCTGGTATTAGCAAAACAAAAAACAGGAAATCAGGAGCTTACAGCAGATAGTCTGAGACAGGATGACGATGCGTTAGATACCTGGTTCTCCTCATGGCTGTGGCCCATGTCTGTATTTGACGGGCTGCTTGATCCTGAAAATAAAGATATCAACTACTATTATCCAACAGCTGATCTGGTGACGGGTCCGGATATTATCTTCTTCTGGGTAGCGAGAATGATCATGGCCGGGTTGGAATACAGAAAAGAAGTCCCTTTCAAAAATGTTTATTTCACAGGTATTGTAAGAGATAAGCAGAGAAGAAAGATGTCAAAATCTTTAGGGAATTCTCCTGATCCGCTTGAACTGATGGATAAATATGGTGCCGATGGCGTGCGGGTAGGAATTTTGTTAAGCTCTGCCGCAGGAAATGATCTTCTTTTTGATGAAGATTTAATGCTTCAGGGAAGAAATTTCATGACAAAAATCTGGAGCGCCTTCCGTTTGATCCAGGGATGGAATCATGAAGATAAACCGGCAATTTCTACTGATATCCAGGCCATCGAATGGTTTGAAAATAAACTGAATAAGACCATTGTTGACATTAACGATCAGTTTGAGAAATTCAGAATTTCTGATGCTCTGCATTTGGTGTATAAATTAATTTGGGACGATTTTTGCGGATGGTATCTGGAAGCGATTAAACCTAATTATGGAGAAGGTATTTCCAGAGAGGTATATGAAAGAACCATTGTGTTCTTTGAAGAACTCATGAAATTACTGCATCCATTCATGCCATTCCAGTCAGAAGAAATCTGGCAGTTGATATCTGAAAGAAACAGCGAAGAAGCTCTTGTGATTGCTCAGCAGAAAACGGCAGGTGACTTCAGTGAAGAAGTGATAAGAAATTTTGAGACTTCAAAGGAACTGATCTCCGGAGTAAGAAATTATCGCCAGACCAAAGGGATTTCCCCAAGAGAAGCGGTGGAAGTATATAGTAATGCTTCCGAGTTTCCCAATGAGGCTGTAGTGCGAAAGCTGGCTAATATTTCTGAGATCCTGTTTGGGCAGAAAACAGATAAGCCTAGCTTTACCTTCCTGGTAGGAGCAACTGAAGTTTCTATTCCTCTAAGTGAGAACCTTGATCTTGGAGAAGAAAAAATAAAAACTGAAGAGGAATTAAAATACCTGAAAGGCTTTTTAGTTTCTGTTGACAAGAAGCTTTCCAACGAAAAGTTTGTTGCCAATGCAAAACCGGAAGTGGTAGAAGTAGAGCGCAAAAAACAAAAAGATGCGCTTGACAAGATTGCAATTTTGGAAGAGAAACTGAAAAGTTTGTAAATTTAACATATATAGACAATACGTTGTCTTACAATCAGGCTGGGTACAGATGAAAACTTGTATCCAGCCTGATGGTTTAAGAAAGATTAAAAATGACACATTTAGAAAATATACAGAAATTATTCTCAAAGAACTTTGTGGAAAGTCCACTTTTGGAAAGTTTTGAAGTTGGGAAAATTTATCTTTCCAGCGGGAAACTGGTGGCTTGTGATCCTTTGATCACAAATGATATGCTTTCTTTTTCTACCGTATTTCCGAAGGGGGAATTTTCTGTTCTGCTTCATAAAGAGAGAGAAAGTAACTGTGTAGCGTATGCCGAGATCATATTCAGCGCATCTGATATTACAGAATGGAAACTGGCAACCACTGCGGGACAGCATATCAAAGATCTGGCAGATGAGGAGGTATTTGGCTACCCGGTAGAAAGTGGAATGGGCTGCTTCATGGATGTGGATACCCAGAACAGCCTGAATGAACTGGAACAGAAATTATACCACAGCAAAGGAGTGGATTTTATGGGAATCTATGAAGAATTTTTCCATGATTATTTCTTTGATGAAAACGGGGCGATAGATCAATATGCCTTTTTAAAGCCGTCGAAAGATCACCCAGGAACTGTATTTGCTTTTGAGACCGGATATGGTGAAGGTTTCTATGCCAGCTATATTGCTTACGATAAAGATCAGGCACCCGTGAAGATAATTACTGAATTTATTGAAATTAGTTAATCAAAATTATCTATTTTTGAACAGAGTATTTATCTGAAATCAATTTTAAAACTATATAAAGCACAATGAATCTCTCATCAGAACAACCCCAAATTATCGTTGTAGGCAGCTCCTCAATTGATCTTGTTTTGGAAACCAATAAGCTTCCTTTACCTAATGAAACTGTTTTGGCCGTAAATTCCGACAGCTATTTTGGCGGAAAAGGAGCTAATCAGGCAGTGGGTACAGCCAGGCTTGGGGCAAGTGTTTACTTTATCGGATGTGTAGGAATGGATCCTCTCGGTCAGCAGATCATGAGAAATCTGGTAAGTGAGGGTGTGAATGTAGGATTTGTGCATGAAACCGATAAGGAATCTACAGGAACTGCTTATGTAACAACTTCTCATGGGAATGCCGCTATTGTTGTGGTGCCTGCTGCAAATAATTACCTTAACAAAGCTCATATTGATGAGGCAGACCGTTATTTTTTGACTGCAGACCTGGTCCTGGTACAGCTTGAAGTCTCTATGGAGGTTGTGGAATATACGGTAAAAAAGGCCAAGAAATATGGTAAAAAGGTTGGCCTTTATGCGTCACCAGCCATGAAGGTAAGTGAAGAAATTATTGAAAATGTTGATTTTATCGTTGCCAAGAGCAGTGAACTGTATATTATCTTTGGGGAAGAGAAAAGAGAAGAGGTGCTTAAAAAATATTTCAACAAAGTTTTTGTGAGAGATGATACCAATTCGACCATTTATTTTGATGGAACTGAAATGAAGTACTATAGGAATGATAAAGATGAAATGGTCTATAAAATGGGAATGGGTGATGCCTTTACTTCAGGATTTGCCATCGCACTTTGTCATGGAAATTCTATTGAAGAATGCGTGAAATTTGGTAATGAAGTTTCATCGAGGGTTTCCGGAGGGAAAGGATCTCAGACAGGGCTGCCAAAAATTTCAGATTTCTTTTCTTAAAGCTATTTACGGCATATCGAAAGTCTGAAACTTAACATAAAGATATAAGTAAAATGTCCACTTTTATAGTGGATTTTTCTTTTTACATACTATGGAAAAACTAATTATAACTACGGAAGACGCGGTCGCTCTGGCGGTGCATCTGTTCAAGCCGGAAAAAGAGAATGGGAAGCTGATGCTCATCAACTCTGCTACGGGAGTGAAACAACAGGTGTATTTTTCCTTTGCCAATTATTTTGCAGAACAGGGATTTACGGTAATTACCTATGATTACAGAGGGATCGGACTTTCCAAACCTGAAAGTATGAAAGGATTCCGCGGGTCTATGAGAACATGGGGTTCAAAAGATTATAAGGCACTCACCCAATATATTAAAAATACTTTTCCCGAACACAGAAAGTTTTGCCTGGGACACTCCGTAGGGGCTTTGATTCTGGGGATGAATGAAGATTCAAAAATGTTTGAGGAACTGATTTTTGTAGGCACCCAAAATGCTTTTGTAGGGAATCTGAAACTAAGGACTAAAATTGAAGCATATCTGGGTTTTGGAATTGTTCAGCCGTTAACGACTTCATTGCTTGGCTATTTTCCCGCCCATTGGTTCGGACTTGGAGAAAGTCTTCCAAAAAATTGCGCATATGACTGGAGAACCTTAATTTTAAACAAGAAATCAACCAACAGATTGCTGGAAAAAATTGGGGATTATTCTAAAGAGTTAACGCAGAAAGTTTTTGTGATACGGGCAGAGGATGATGTTTGGCTGACGGAAAAAGGAGTGCTGAGCTTATTGAATACGACTTATCCAAACCTTAAGCCGACGTACAGGCTGGTGAAAACTTCTGAATCTGATAAAAAAGAAATCGGGCATGTTAACTTTTTTAGAAATTATAATAAAAAGCTCTGGAATATTATTTTAAATGAACTGATATATTAATGAGAAGTACGATCAACAACACCGTAGAATTTGTAAAAGAAAAATTAGAAGGCGCAGAAGCGGGACATGACTGGTTTCATATCGAAAGGGTGTGGAAACTGGCCGGGAAGATAGCAGAAACAGAGGACTGTGATAAGGATGTGGTAGAGCTATCAGCGTTGCTGCATGATATTGCCGATCCTAAATTTCATAACGGTGATGAAACCATCGCCCCCAAAATCTCCAGAGCGTTTCTTGAAAAACAAAATGTGCCTCATGAGACGATAGACAAGGTTTTGTTTGTGATCGAAAATATTTCATTCAAAAACAGAGGCCAGCTACAGGAAAAACCATCGATTGAACTTCAGATCGTTCAGGATGCCGACCGCATCGATGCCATAGGGGCCATTGGAATTGCGAGAACATTCAATTTCGGAGGTTTTAAAAATAATCTGATGTATGATCCTGCCATGGAGCCGAATCTGAATATGTCTAAAGAAGAGTATAAAAAATCAAAAGGTACAACAATCAACCATTTTTACGAAAAACTGCTGCTTCTTAAAGACCTGATGAATACCGATAAAGGCAGGGAACTGGCGGAAGAAAGACATAACTATATGCTTAATTTCCTCGATCAGTTCTATAAAGAGTGGAATGTGGATTAACATACCTTTTCAAAATTCTTAAATCAGTATCTTTGCAGTATGGTATTTTTCATTTTTGTTATCTTTTGGGCCTGTATACTTTCCCTGTTTTTTTCTAAAGTAAAATCGGGAAGCCTGGCCAGATGGGCAAAACTGTTCCGTATTCTGACAGTTGTTTTTTCCATTTCTATATTCGCGTACTGGTTTATCAAAAAAAGTGCGGTTGCATTTGTAGATAATTCAGTAGGGCTGCAGGTGATCAATAAGCTTCCACAGACCCTGGATTTCTATCTGATCAATGTGAATAAAATGGATAAGAATACAATACTTGATCCTAAACACATTGGGAAAATACGTCCGGAATATTACAGGATAGAATATCTGAAAATGGATAAATCTGATGAATACTGGATTGTAGGCTATCTGGGAAAAAAGAATCTTGTCTATTTCTCTCAACATTCCGTGCCCAATAAAAATATTGACCAGATTGTTGAGGTCCAGAATTATATCAACCAGAGTATGAGGCTATCTGAATCTGCCAAAAAGGAGGTTGATGCTTACAATTATGAAAATACAAAGCTTGGAATCTGGATTGCTTTAGATTTCCTGCTTTTGTTCCTGAACCTGGTATTGCTTCTGAAAAGAAATAAATAGAAAAAGCAATGAGTAGCGCTACTCATTGCTTTTTTTATAGATGAATTAAGAATGTGCTTTTGAGTCCCATTTATTCTTCCTGAACTCGGCCAAATCTCTATTAAAAAAGTGTTCCTGTATTTTCTGTGGCCATCTGCGGAATATGAATATCTGTTTTCCATTCTTCGTTCAGCTTTTTTATAAAATAGGCCGATAAAAGGGGAGAGGCTTTTTCAATATTCTGGTGCACAAAAAAATAAAGGTTCTGAAGTCCCTCCTTTTTCCATTTAGTAAGATGTTTCAGCCAGTCATCCAGCCTTTCGTAGTCACTTTCTGCATTGGCACCTACATAGCGGATAAAGGCATTCGGCGTTGTAAGGCGCATGTGAAGCATATCTCTCCTTCCGGCAGTATCTACAATGATATTGGTAATATGATGTGCTTCAAAAAGCTCACAGGTTGTATTGAGGATCTCTTCATCGGTAAACCATTCCGTATTTCTGAGTTCTATGGCGAGAGGAACTTCCTTCGGCCATTCTTTAACAAACTTTTCCAGCCTGTCGTAATCTTTAGGTTTGAAATTATCATGAAGCTGAAGAAATGCCATCCCCAGCTTTTCATCAAAGTTCATGACAGCAGAAGCAAAATGGGTAACGGGGTCTGTAACATCAATCAGTCTTCTGAAATGAGAAACCGTATTGGTAATTTTAGGAAAAAATTTAAAGTTCTCAGGGGTTTTTTCTTTCCAGGTATTGACCTGATCCGGAGTAGGCATACCATAAAAAGTAGCGTTCAGTTCAATGGAGTTGAACTGCGTGGCATAATACGTCAGTTCGTCCTTTGTTCCTTTAGGATAAAAGCCTTTAAGGTCTGTTTTATTCCATTTGGCGCATCCGATAGAGATGTTTTTCAATCCTTCCTTATTCTGGCTCAGAATTTCTTTGGTTTTCATGTGATCTTTTGGAAGGGTGAAATCTATTTTTGAGGGGTCTTCTACTTGTCCGAATTTCATATTAAGCGATTTTAATTTTTAAAATTAAGCATTTTTTTTCAGTGGTTTTCATGGAATAAAGAGAATTTCTGTCGCAATAGATGACGTTGGGATTAAGTTTTTTTTAAGGAATTGTTAAACATGCTGTCATGCAATGTTAATTTTATGTTACTACACTTCATATGCAGGAAATCTAATTTTACACCTGAATTTGTAGCAATAAAATTATGAAGAAAAAAATAATCTGTGCCTTTGCTTTACTTTCATTTGGGTTGGCATTTTCACAGGAAACCAGCTCTAAGATTTTTGGAAGATTAAAAGGAATTTCTTCCGAAGTTACCGTAAAGGTCGTCCATATTCCTACCAACAGTACTTTTGAGACCAAAAGTAACAGCAAAGGGCAGTTTAGTTTGGATAACCTTCAGCCCGGAGGTCCTTATCTGCTAGAAATCCTGGATGGGTCACAGGTTATTTATGAGAACCCTAACCTACAGCTTTCCCTGGGAAACAATGATCTGCCCGTGGTGGAATTGGCCAGTAAGGAAAAGACCATCGATGAGGTGAAGCTTACTTCTAAAAAGACGAGTGTAAAATATGGTGTAGGAATCGGCCAGGCACAAATCGCCGGGCTTCCGAATATTAACCGTGGAATACAGGATGTGACGAAGCTGGTTCCCCAAAGTGCTAACAATTCCTTTAATGGAACCAACTTCCGTTATAACAACGTTACCATTGACGGGTCTATCAATAATGATGCGATTGGATTCAGTCCGTCTTTAGGGGGGCAAACGGGAACTTCAGGAATGCCCGGAAGCAGCACACGTTCCAATTCGATAAGTTTGGATGCCATTCAGGATGTACAGGTGTATATCGCTCCGTACGATGTGAAACTTGGAAATTTTCTTGGTGGAAGTATTAATGCAGTAACCCGAAGCGGAAGCAATGAGGTCACCGGATCTATGTATGTCTATGGAAGAAATGCCGCGATGACAGGCAACAACAGAGTGGGAGACAATTCAAAGATGCCAAAGGATTTCTCGGACTTTATCTATGGAGGAAGGGTAGGGCTTCCGGTTGTGCGTGATAAAGTATTTTTATTTACCAATTTGGAATACACCAAGAGAACAGATCCCATATTTTATAATGCCAACGACCCAAATGCTCTGATCAATGAATCAACCGCTCAGCAAATCTCAGATTTTGTGCAAAATAAATATGGTTTTAATGTAGGCAGCTTTAACCGGTACAATAATTTTTCTGAAAGTGCCAAGCTATTCAATAAGTTGGATTGGAAGATCAATGATAAGCATACCCTATCCCTTAAGAACAATACGGTATTTTCGCAGGCTTCCAATCTGGAGAGAGACGGAGCCAATTTCAGATTTTCAAGTATGGACTTTGTACAGAAAAATACAGCTTCCACGACCACCCTTGAGCTGAAAAGCCGTTTTAATGACCGATGGAATAATAGTCTTGTGTTGGGGTACTCTTCAATTCATGACTACAGAGATCCTACGTCCAGCAATGCGATGTTTCCACAGGTAGAAATTGCCTATAACGGAGGAACGGTTCTATTGGGAAATGACAGGGAAGCCACTGTTTTCAATATGAAACAGAAAACTTTTGAAATTACGGATAATCTTACTTATAAAACAGGAAACCACACCTTTTTATTAGGGACCCATAATGAGCTTTATTCTATTAACTACGGTTTTGTAAATGCCTTGAATGGCAGAATATCGTATAAAAGTCTTAATGATTTTTATAATTCAAATCCCGCAAGGATAAGAGGAACATATCCTTTTAACGGAAGTAACAGAGAGACTCTTTTTAATAATCCATATGCCCAATATCAGGTGAATCTTCTCTCCCTTTATTTACAGGACGAGATCAATTGGGGAAGGGTGAGGCTGTCACCGGGAATCCGTGTAGATTATACAGATTTGCCCAATAAACCGCAGCTGAGCTCACTGGTTACCAATTCACCTCAGGATGCTTATTATGGTAATACCTATTCTTACACTCCGCTTAGTCAGCTGACCAATACCTATCTTAATAAACCAACCTTATCTCCAAGATTAGGATTTACGATTGATGTTACCGAAGACAGATCAATGGTGATGAGAGGAGGTTCCGGTATTTTTGTTGGAAGAATTCCTTTTGCATGGTTAGGGTATGCTTATTATAATGATGGGGTAGGCTTCGGAAGTTACGATTACAATGCGCCTACTGCTGCTCAGATTGCAGCTAACGGAGACCCTCTGGTAGGTTCCAATTTTCCGAAATGGCAGAATTCCTCAAAGGTACAGGTAGATCTTATTGATAACAATTTTAAAATGCCGAGAGTCTGGAGAAGCTCTTTAGCGTTCGATTATACCCTGAAAGGATATAAGCTTACTTTAGAAGGTATTTATACTAAAGTTTTGTATGATCTTAAATTCCAACAGGTGAATAAAACGGATAATGTTACCTATTACAGCTATGATGTGAATCACCAGATGCCTGTTTATACCACGAATATCAACAGCAACTTTTCCAATGCCTATCTTTTGTCCAATACAAAAGAAGGATACCGTTATAATCTGACTGCACAGCTTTCAAAATCATATCATTTCGGATTCAACTTCTTTGTTGCCTATACGTATGGAGATGCCCGGGATATTACCAATGGTATCAGAAATTCTATGGAAAGCAACTGGCAGATGAACCAGTCTCTCACTCCTAATGACCCACAGCTTACTACCTCTAATTTTGCCATTAAGAACAGGGTGGTTGCCAATCTCGGATATGGCTTTAATGTTTCCAGATCAAACAGATTATCTGCCAACGTATACTTTAATGCGCAGTCCGGTAATCCTTTCACCTGGGGATTTGTGAACAGTACGATTGCTAATACCGGCCAGGCTGCAGGTCTTGCTTATATCTTCAAGGATGCGGCTGAAGCTGCGAAATATATTGTACCTGTAAAAGATGCTTCCGGAAATATACTGATATCCGCCCAGCAGCAGATTGCAGATTATGAAAGCTTTATCAACAGCAATGAGTATTTAAAATCAAGAAGAGGAACATTTACGGAAAGAAATGGCGCATTCACCCCATGGAATGTTCAGGCTGACATCAGAATTATGGATGAAATAAGACTGAGCGAAAAATCTAAAAACAATATACAGATTTCACTGAGCATTATCAATTTTACCAACTTGCTGAACAAGGACTGGGGGAAAGTCTATTTTGTTCCCAATACCTTCAACTCTACGGCCAGTGTTGGGCTTACAAAAGCTGGAAATATCGCTTCAGGGCAGCCTTCAGCTGGTGATCCTACCTATAATTTCAGAACACCGGGCCTCCCATATACCATCGATCAGTTTGCCTCAAGATTCCAGGCACAGCTGGGAATCAGGTATAATTTTTAATGACTATTTATTTTACTTTCAATACAATTCTTTTCAGAGGTCCGGATTTTCTTTCCGGGCCTTTTTCATAAAGTTGAAAGGTGGTACTCTTGGACAATAAAATGTATTGCAGCCCGTACTCAGAACGACAAAAGCATACCCGGAAGGTATGCTTTTGTTAATAATAAATATAGCGTGTTTATTACTTGATCTTAAGCCTCACAGCTGGAGCATGATACAAAGTTGACCATCATTTCTTTTGAAACGGATGAGCTTCTTTGGTAATAAAGTGTTTTTACACCTTTTTTCCAGGCTTCGATATACAGATAGTTGACATCTTTTACAGGCATTGTGGACGGAATTTGTAGATTCAGTGACTGTGCCTGATCGATATATTGCTGTCTCTGTGCTGCCTGGGAAATAATTTCCATCGGAGAAATTTCCTTAAACGTTTTGAATACCGCTTTTTCTTCCTGAGTAAGCTCAGTAAGGTGCTGTACAGAACCATGGTTCAGCATAATCGTTCTCCACGTTTCCTCATTATCCAATCCTTTTTCTTCCAATAATTTCGCCAGGTACTTATTCTTACGCATAAAGTTTCCTTTAGCAAGACCGGCTTTATAATAGTTAGAAGAGAAAGGCTCAATTCCTGGTGAAGTTTGTCCAAGGATTGCAGAGCTTGAAGTGGTAGGGGCAATAGCCATCGTTGTGGTGTTTCTTAACCCATAACCTTTCAGTACTTCCGGCTCTCCGTAGATGTTGGCCAATTCTCTTGAAGCTTGTTCAGCCTGATCTTTGATATGTCTGAAAGCCCTTGCGTTGAATTGTGTCGCCTCAAAGCTTTCAAAAGGAATCATGTTTTTCTGTAAATAAGAATGATACCCTAAAACTCCCAGTCCAAGAGCCCTGTGACGCATCGCAAAGTTTCTTGCTCCCTGCAGGTAATAGTTGCCTTCAGTTTTGTCAATAAATTCTGATAAAACAGCATCAAGGAAATAGACTGCTAATTTTACAGCATCTGTATCTTTCCACTCATCATACAATTCAAGGTTCATGGAAGATAAGCAGCAGATAAAAGATTCTTCCATGGTCGATGGAAGCATGATTTCAGAACAAAGGTTACTTGCGTTTACCGTCATTCCCAGATCTTTGTATACCTGAGGCTTGTTTCTGTTTACGTTGTCTGTGAAGAAAATGTACGGAAGGCCTTTTTGCTGGCGGCTTTCCAATACTCTTGCCCAAACTTTACGCTTTTCCATATCACCGTCAATCATATCCTGCATCCAGTAATCCGGAACACATACTCCGGTAAACAGGTTCTGAATAGGGCTACCAATATCTTTAATGGATAAAAATTCTTCAATATCTCCGTGGTCAATATCAAGATAAGCAGCAAAAGCACCTCTTCTTACGCCCCCTTGAGAAACAACATCCATAGCCGTATCAAATAACTTCATGAATGAAACAGCCCCTGAAGACTTTCCATTATCCGTTACCGCAGTCCCTCTGTTTCTAAGTTCTCCAAAATACCCTGAAGTACCACCTCCGATTTTGGTCTGCATGATCACTTCACCCATTTTGTGAGTAATTCCTTCGATACTGTCAGGAATATGAGTATTGAAACATGAGATCGGAAGTCCTCTCTGTGTTCCCATATTCGCCCATACAGGAGATGAGAAACTGATCCATCCTTTTGTGATCATTTCCTTGAATGCGGGTTGCAGTTCAGGTTTATATAACCTTTTTGCAGCTGCAGTGGTAATTCTGTCGATTGCTCCGTCTACTGTTTCACCTTTCAACAGATATCCTCTGTTAAGCATCTGCTCAGACTCTTCGTTGAGCCACCATATATTTGAATTTTGTTCTTCCATAGATGTTATATTTTCGAATTCCGGAGTGAAAATATCAGTCCGGAATTTTGTTTTTTTATATTATTGATTGTAAAATTTCTACTTTGTGGGAACCGTTCAGCCCGCTTTCATCTCTTAATCTCTGAAATTCTTTAAAAGATGGTACATTCAATACTTCATGCTGAACTTCTTCATTGATGTAGTTTGAATAATGTAAGAAAGTAACGCCGTCTTCTTTTATAAAAACCTTATACTCAAAGGTGGATTGATCTAAATTTTTAAAATCATCCAGAAACTTTTGGATATTAGCCTTATTGGCTTGAACGAATCCGGGGTTTACCGTGTAGGTTACTATTACATTGATCATCTTTTATTTTTTGTGCTTTATGATTGGTGGGATGGTCTGCTTATTACCGAATGATACATTCTAAATCCAATCTGCTTTGACGCTCGCTTCGCTCGCGCCTTTGTTTTTAAAACAAATCGTTGGCTGTAATACTCTTATCGTGCTTGGTATAGTCTACAGGTCTTTTGGCAAAGAAATCATCTAATGAATTAGCAAAAACTTCTTCTTCAAACCAAACCATCGGTCTGTACTGCTCAGGTGTGATGTTGTATCTTGTCTTCATATTGATTTTCTTCAAGCTGTCATCTACACGATACTTCATGAAGTTCAATAAATCTTCTTTAGATACATTGTCAATTTCACCCAGCTCAAAGATCCAGCTAAGGATATCACCTTCTCTTGCGATAGATTCATCTACTAAAGTATAAATGTCCTCAATGTCGCTGTCTGTTAACAGATCAGGTTGTTCCTCACGGATTTTGTTGATCAGGTAGATTCCAGCGTTGGCATGAATCTGCTCATCTACGGAAGTCCAGGCAATAATGTTGGAAACATTCTTCATGAATCCTTTGAATCTTGTGAAAGAAAGGATGATGGCAAACTGTGAGAAAAGGGAAACGTTTTCTACCAGGATGCTGAATAAAAGAAGTGCTGAAACGTACTCTTTAGGAGTCGCAGAATTAGCGTGTTTTAAAGCATTTCCTAAAAATTCGATTCTTCCTTTTACGGCAGGGATTTCGATGACGCTAAGAAACTCATCATTGTATCCTAATACCTCTAATAAACGGGAATAAGCTTCAGAATGACGGAATTCGCATTCTGCAAAAGTAGATCCTAATCCATTGAATTCCGGTTTCGGAAGGTGGTTGTATAGATTTCCCCAGAATGTCTTTACAGACACTTCGATCTGTGCAATGGCTAAAAGCGCATTTTTCACAGCATGCTTTTCGTGTGGTTCCAACTGCGAATGAAAATCCTGAACATCTGCAGTAAAGTCCACTTCCGAATGTACCCAAAACGATTTGTTGATGGCCTCTACAAACTGAAGAACCTCCGGGTATTCAAATGGCTTATAGCTTACTCTTTTATCAAAAATTCCCATATTAAATATCTTTATAATTAAATAATTTAGATCCTTGTGGATAATGTTCGTGAAATCTGTAACTTTTTGTTTCCCTGAGGATTGCGGGTGAAACTTATTCACATCGCTAAGTGTGGATTTCTTGTAAAGAACTAATGACAAAGTTCGAAAAAAAGAACTGATTTTGAAAGGGGTAAATACTAATTGATTGACTTTTAACGGTAAAAGTTTTCCACATTTACATGAAACGGCCTCGAATAATAGCTTACACAGCAATATGAAGGGTAAATGAATGGAAAACCTAAGTTACAGTTAAACATTTTTTAATAAACTATTACTAATAGAGGCTTTAAGTGTTAAACAAAAAAATATTTGAATAAATTTTCATTCTTGTAACAATTTGAAAATAACACCTACTTATTGGGTATAAAACATACATCACTTAATGTTAGTAATTCAGGATTTAAATAAGTCATACGATACAGGAAAAAGCAAGCTCCACGTCCTAAAAGGGATTAATCTGAATATTGCTGAGGGCGAGTTTGTTTCCATTATGGGAAGTTCCGGTTCCGGAAAATCTACCCTTCTTAATATTATTGGTATTCTGGATGAAAAAGATTCAGGAACCTATGAACTGGATGGAGTTCCTATTGAGCACTTGTCTGAAATAAAAGCAGCGGAATACAGAAGTAAATTCTTAGGATTCATTTTTCAGTCTTTTAATCTTATCAATTATAAAACGGCTTTGGAAAATGTAGCACTTCCCCTGTACTATCAGAATGTACCGAGAAAGGAACGAAATCAGAAAGCGATGGAGTATCTGGAAAAAGTAGGACTGGCACAATGGGCCAATCACCTTCCCAGTGAGCTTTCCGGAGGACAGAAGCAGAGAGTAGCTATTGCGAGGGCTTTGATTACAGATCCTAAAGTAGTCCTGGCAGATGAGCCTACGGGAGCACTGGACTCCAAAACGACTCATGATATTATGAAGCTTCTTCAGGATATCAATAACGAAGGAAAGACAATCATCGTGGTAACCCACGAACCCGATGTTGCTGCACAGACCAAAAGAAATGTAGTGCTGAAAGACGGGATTATTGAAAGTGATGAGTTTATTAAGCAGATTGTTTTATAAGGTGAATGATGAATGGTCAATTTTGCTTCGCAAGTGAATTTTTAAATTGAAGGTATATAATTAAACACACACAAATGAATTTGAAAAAAAGTAAAAATGTTTTTAAATCTGAACCATTATAAGCTTGATGTTTATCAATCAGCCAGAGAATTAAGAATAGAATGTTATAAAACTTTATCTGAGATTCCAGATAATGAAAAGTTTAATATAATCGACCAGATATGGAGGGCTTCTACTTCAGTGGTGCTAAATATTACTGAAGGATGTTCAAGAAAATCTGAACTGGAAAGAAAGCGGTATTTTGAAATAGCCAGAGGTTCGGTTATTGAGTTAGATTCTTGTTTTGATATTGTTATAGATTGTAATTATATCAGAAGAGACGAATTAACAAAAATTGAAAATTTAATAAAAACGACATTTATTTTACTAAGTAAAATGTTGAAAAAAGATTAGAAATGTGAAAATGAATTTTGGTTCGTGATTGAAATCTAGAGAAGAATGATATTGACAACAAAGTTAATTGACTTCGAAGAAAATTGAGAGCGCAGCTAATTGACTTTTTTACAAAGTAAAAAAATAAAAACTATGTTTGACCTAGATCGCTGGCAGGAAATATTCAGTTCTATCCGGAGTAATGTGCTTCGGACGGTACTTTCGGGGTTTACGGTAGCTTTAGGGCTGTTTATCTTTATTGTGCTTTTTGGAATTGGAAAAGGACTTCAGAATGCCTTTTCTGAAGGTTTCTCCGGAGATGCCAAAAACCTGATTACCATTAGCACAGGGAAAACCACATTGGCCTATAAAGGATTGCAGTCGGACCGAACTGTTACAATGAACAACAATGACTATGATTTTCTCATCAATACGGATAAGAAAAATGTAGGCGCTTCGAGTCCACGGTATAATGCCAGTTTAATGGTAAAGTACGGAAAGGAGAGCGGAATTTATCAGGTCCATGGAGCAGAACCGGGTGAACAGATCATTGAAAACCGGAAAATGATTGATGGCAGATATATTACGCCAAGAGATTTGGAAGGAAAACAAAATGTTGCCGTTATCGGGAGAATGGTTCAGCGGGATTTGATTAAGAACGGAAGTCCTGTAGGTAAAGAAATGGACATCAATGGAACAATGTTTAAAGTAATAGGAGTGTTTTCAGATGATGGCGGAGATTGGGATGAAAGACATATCACCGTGCCTATTACCACTTTACAACAGATGAAAAAGGGCTCCGATACTGTGAATATTGCTTATATTTCATATAGTGATAAGCTTACCCCTCAGGAAGCCATAAAATATGGAGATGAGCTGAAGGATAAACTGAAATCGAGGAAAAATGTATCTCCTGATGATGAAAATGGAGTCCGTGTATGGAATAATGCCAAAAACATGAACGATACCTTCACCTTTATGGCGGTACTTACAGCGATTGTTGGATTTATTGGTATGGGCACCTTATTGGCCGGAATTATCGGAATCAGCAACATCATGGTATATATTGTGAAAGAAAGAACCAAGGAGATCGGTGTACGAAAAGCGATTGGTGCCAAACCAAGCGGAATCGTAGGCCTGATTGTTCAGGAAAGCGTTGTGATAACAGTTGTATCAGGACTTATTGGAGTAGGTGTTGGAGTTCTTACATTAAGTCTTATTGGCAACAGCCTTGAAGAGTTCTTCATCAAAAGCCCAAGTGTAGGATGGGGAGCTATTTTAATGGCATTCATTGCGCTGATTTTTTCAGGATTAATTGCAGGATTTGTTCCGGCGTACAGAGCCTCAAGAATCAAACCGATTGAAGCATTGAGGACAGAGTAATTTATACGCTGAAAAGGCGAAAGAATAAAAGACAGACCAGAAATTAATGGGATCCATAATTTATAACATATAATTCAAAAAGGTGAATATCATATTTAAAAAAGATACTTGGCAGGAGATCTATTATTCGTTAAGGAATAATAAACTCCGAACATTTCTTACCATGATTGGCGTAGGATGGGGGATGTTTTTATATGTAAGCCTTCTTGGAGCCGCAAAAGGGATGGAGAACGGTTTTGATAAATTGTTTTCAGGTTTTGCCACCAATTCAATCTTTCTATGGGCGCAGAAAACATCTATTCCGTACGAAGGATTTCCGAAAGGTAGAGAAGTTCACCTGAATTTGTCTGATATGGAAATGCTGAAAAGAAAGGTAACCTCAGTAGATTATATCTCACCACAGAATGCCAGGGGAAGCTTTACGGGAACACCGGGTGAGGCGATGTCCAGAAATGGTAAAAACGGTACCTATTCTCTTACCGGAGACTATTCTGTAGGGAATAAAATTTCAGAAAAGAAACTTATTTTTGGACGCTATATCAACGATGCCGATGTTTCAGGAAATAAAAGCGTAGTAGTCATCGGAGAAGAAATCTATAAGAACTTTTTTGACTCCAAGAAAAAAGAAGATCCTATCGGAAAATCAATCAATATAAAAGGATTGTTTTTTAATGTTATTGGTGTTTTCAGAGTGAAAAAAGGAGGTGGTTTTGAAAACGACCAGACTGCTTTTATCCCGCTTTCCACCTATACCAAAATGTATAATGCCGGAGATCAGATCGATATGTTTGCTATTGTCAGCAAGCCCAATGCAAATGTCAATACGGTAGAAGAGGATGTCAAGAAGGTATTGAAAACCAAGAATAAAGTTTCCCCCGAAGATACCAATGCTTTCGGAAGCTTTAATCTGGGTAAAGAATTTAAAAAACTGACAGGTTTTCTTACCGGAATGCAACTGTTAACCATTATTGTAGGAACATTAACGATCCTTGCGGGAGTCATTGCCATTTCAAATATACTGCTGATTACGGTGAAGGAAAGAACCAAGGAGATTGGGATCAGAAGAGCGCTGGGAGCAAAGCCGGCTGAAGTACGAAATCAGATTTTGCTAGAAAGTGTTGTCATCACCCTCTCTTCCGGATTATTAGGCTTTATGTTTGGAATCTTTGTACTGATGATATTAAACGCCGTTACGCAAGGCCAGGATTCTTTTCCTTTTTATAACCCGACCGTTAACTATGGAAATGTATTTGCTGCGATGGCAGTGATGGTGATTTTAGGATTGATTATCGGAATGATCCCGGCACAAAGAGCCGTAAAAATCAGGCCGATTGAAGCCCTTAGAACAGAGTAATTAATTTGAAAATAAAACAATTTGAAAATTTAAAAATGACATAGGCTGTTAATCATGATGAGTACTGGTGGGCTTTTTAATTTTTAATCTTTCAACCTTTTAATAAAAAATAAACTATACATATGAAAAAGAAATTCACTTGGAAAAAAGCCATTTATATCTTGTTGGGGCTTTTATTTGCAGTGGCATTGTTCTCAGGGATTGGCTATCTTATTAAATCTAACTCTCAGGAGGGCGAAGCCTTCCTTACCCGGAAACCCAGCGTTCAGAACATGGATGATAAAGTGATGGCGACCGGAAAAATTGTTCCTAAAGAAGAAATCGAAATTAAGCCTAATATCGCCGGAATTATTGATAAAATCTTAGTAAAGGAAGGAGACAAGGTTGAAGCAGGGCAATTGATTGCTACCGTGAAAATTGTTCCAAGTATCTCTGAAGTAAATGCTGCTCAGCAAGAAGTTCAGAATGCACAGATTCAGATCAGCAATGCTCAGATGAATGTCGGAAATATGCAGAAGCAGTTTGAGATGCAGGAGAGGCTTTACAAACAGGGAGTCGCTTCTAAACAGGAGTTCCTGAACTCTCAGCAACAACTGTTTTCTCAACAGCAAACTCTTAAAAATTCTCAGCAGCAATTGAATACTGCTCAGAAAAGATTACAAATCGCTAAAACAGGAGCAACTCCTGAACTTAAGGGACAAGGTTTAGCAACCACGGAAATCCGTTCCAAGGCTTCAGGTACCGTACTTGAAGTTCCTGTAAAAGCTGGAAGCCAGGTGATTGAAGCAAACAACTTCAATGCCGGGACAACCATCTGTTCTGTAGCAGACCTGAACTCACTGATCTTTAAAGGAGAAATAGACGAAGCCCAGGCAGGAAAACTGAGCCAGGGAATGGATATGAATATCGTTATCGGTGCATTACAGAATAAGACTTTCCCTGGAAAACTGACAATGATCGCTCCTAAAGGAAAAGATAATGCAGGAACCATTAAATTCCCCGTAGAAGGAAATGTAGATAATCCTAATAATGAATACATCAGAGCCGGCTTCTCTGCAAACGGCGAAATTGTATTGAGCTCTCAGAAAAATGCTTTATTGCTGGATGAGTCTTTAGTTCAGTATGAGAAAAAACAAGGGAAGGACGTTCCTTTTGTTGAAGCTAAGCAAAAAGATGGAAAATTTAAAAAGGTATATGTAAAACTTGGTGCCAGCGACGGAATCAATGTTCAGATTCTTCCGGGGTCTGAAATTACAAAAGATTCTGAAATAAAAGTATGGAACCCGTCCGATAAAGACAAAGAAGAGTTGAAAGAAAAAGCTAAGAAAAAATAATAAACTTACACTATAAACATGTAAACTGTTGGATCCCGGAGATATTTCTCCGGGATTTTTGATCAATAAAATGAAGGCTTGAGGAGGGGTGTCCGAGCCGGATGTAATACAGGGAATGAATAAAATGTCTTATTTATTAAAACAATATCTATGAAGAAAAGTTACTGGATTCTTTTTCTTTTTATCATTGTGAAGTTCGTTCTTCAATACTCAATCATAAGCCCGGAATACGAACTGCATAGAGATGAATACCTGCATTTGGATCAGGGGCAGCATCTGGCCTGGGGATATCTTTCCGTTCCACCTGTTAATTCATGGCTGGCGTGGTGGATCAATATGTTGGGGAACTCAGTCTTTTGGGTGAAGTTTTTTCCTGCTTTACTGGGGACAATGACGATAATTGTTGTATGGCTAATTGTTGAAGAATTAAGGGGTAGTCTGTTTGCGAAAACTCTGGCTGCCATTGGAATTTTGCTTTCAGTTCTGCTTCGTGTGAATATGCTTTTTCAACCTACCTCAATGGAAATTTTTCTGTGGGTATCATTATATTATGTCTTGATCAAATACTTTAATTCTCTTCAGCCAAAATGGATATATACTGCTGCTGTTATTTTTGGCCTGGGTTTTTTAAATAAATATAATATTGCCTTTTCTGTCATAGGGCTTATTCCTGCATTGCTGCTGACCAAACAGAGACGTATTTTCATGAGCCTTCATTTATATTGGGCCGGACTTCTGGTGTTACTCATTATTTCTCCCAATCTTTTCTGGCAATATAAAAATCAATTTCCGATGATCCATCACATGAAGGAGCTTTCTGAAAAGCAGCTGGTTAATGTGGACAGATTGGATTTTCTGAAATCCCAGATTCTATTTTTTATTGGTTCTTTCATAGTAATAGCCGCTGGATGGGTGTCATTAATATTCTACAAGCCTTTCAGTAAATTCAAATTCTTTTTATGGAGCTATCTCATCACCATTGCATTGTTTTTATTCTTTAAGGCAAAAGATTACTACGCGATTGGTGTGTATCCGGTTTATATTGCTTTTGGTTCTGTTTTTTTGGAGAATTTATTTGATAAAGGTTGGAAGAAACTCTTAAGGCCTGTCTGTATATTGATTCCGGTATTGCTATTTCTTCCTTTATATCATGTAACTTTCCCCAATAAAAGTGCCGAATATATCATCGGTCATCAGGAAGAGTACAGGAAATTCGGATTGCTTCGTTGGGAAGATGGAAAAGATCATGCCCTACCACAGGATTTTGCCGATATGCAAGGCTGGAAAGAGCTTGCTCAAAAAGTTGATAAACAATATTCTGAACTGTCAAAGTCCGGAAATACCATGGTATTATGTGATAATTATGGACAGACAGGAGCTATTAATTATTATTCAAAAATTGGAGTGAAAGCAATGTCATTTCATGCAGACTATATCAATTGGATAGATTTAAGTAAAAAATATAAAAATGTTATAAGAGTAAAAGATGCTTCTGAAGCACCAAAAGAACTGAATGAATCCGGTTCTTTCTTTGAAGTTGCCGAATTAAAAGATTCCATTACCAATCCCTATGCCAGAGAAAAGGGGACGGCAATTTTCAGTTTGCAGGGAGCTAAAATAGACATCAATAAACGGATTCAGGACGAAATTACTGAAGTCAAAAATGAGTGGAAATAGTTTGTGGATAAGAATAAAAAATGATGATTTGTAGACAGGATAAAGTTAATAGATAAATATTATTGCAACTTTATTGCGTTAATGGATTTTATGTTAACTTTGCACTATCAACTATCAACTATCAACTATCAACTATCAACTATCAACTATCAACTATCAACTATCAACTATCAACTATCAACTATCAACTATCAACTATCAACTGAACTATGGAAAACAAGAACTTTGATGTGATTATAATCGGAGGAAGCTATGCAGGATTATCAGCGGGAATGGCTTTAGGACGATCTCTGAGAAACGTTTTAATTATTGATAACGGAACGCCCTGTAACAGGCAGACTCCCCATTCGCATAATTTTATAACGCACGATGGTAAAACCCCCGGGGAAATTGCAGCTCTGGCAAAAGAAGATATTGCAAAATATAAAACAGTTACATTCTACACGGCAACTGTTATTAAGATGGTCAAACACTCTGACGGTTTTGAGGTGGAAACCTCTTCCTATGAAAAGTTGTATGCCAAAAAGCTTATCCTGGCTTCCGGCGTCAAAGATGTGATGCCGGATATTCCCGGTTTTGCAGAATGTTGGGGAATTTCGGTTATCCATTGTCCCTACTGCCATGGTTACGAAGTTAAAAATGAAGTGACAGGAATTCTTGCTGATGGAGATATGGCCTTCGAATTTTCAAAGCTTGTATTTAATCTGACAAAAGAACTGACACTGTTTACAAATGGAAAGACCAAACTAAATCCCGAGCAAATTGAAAAGATGCGTAAGAATGGAATAAAAGTTAATGAAGGGGAAATTGATACTATAGAACACGAGAGCGGGAATATCCGGAAACTTACTTTTAAAAATGGAAACTCAGTTCCATTGAAAGCTTTGTATGCCAAAATTCCATTTGAGCAAAATATCAACGCTGCTGGAGATCTGGGCTGTGAATTGACTGAGCATGGATTTATCAAAGTTGATTCTATGCAAAAAACAACAGTTCCCGGTGTTATCGCATGTGGAGATAATGTAACAATGATGAGGTCTGTTGCCAATGCAGTGGCCCAAGGTAATTTTGCCGGCGCTGTTGTGAACAAGGATCTTGCAGATGAAGCGTTTTAACCAGTAAATAGTATCCTTTGAACAATTCCAAGAGTGTAGATAAAAAATAAACAATATTTTGAAAGAAAGAGTCCGGCTATTATACCGGGCTCTTTTCTATTGTGCTGCCATTGTTGTAGTTAGATACTATTCCTTTATTTCGCTTTTAAGCTCTCCGACGCTGTAAAATACTTCCTTATCAGAAAAATTGGCTTTATTCACCATAAAATCTGATACTTTTTACAGGTGTCTTTCATAGTACTACGGCAACTAACAGATTACAGCAGGTATAGTTTGTATTCAAAAATGAGTGTGTTCTGATTTTAACATACTGTGAGTGACAGACTAAAGAAAACCTGTAAATTATTCAATATTTATATAGTTTTATGAAAATTTTAAGGTTAAAATCATGTTTTTTGATGCTAAAATCTAGATGAAAAATCCGTACATTTGGGGTGGAAAATTTCAAAAACTAAAAGTAAAATGGATATTATTTTCGACCTGATTGAAAAAGAAAGAGAAAGACAGACCCATGGGTTAGAGCTTATTGCTTCAGAAAATTTTGTTTCTGAAAATGTGATGAAAGCAATGGGTAGTGTACTGACAAACAAATATGCTGAAGGATACCCTGGAAAAAGATATTACGGGGGATGCGAAGTTGTAGATGAGGTTGAAACATTAGCGATCAACAGAGCAAAAGAACTTTTTGGAGTGGATTATGTCAATGTACAGCCACATTCCGGTTCTCAGGCGAACGCTGCCATTTATCTTGCCGTTTTGAAACCTGGTGACAAAATAATGGGAATGGACCTTTCTATGGGAGGACACCTTACTCACGGTTCTGCTGTGAACTTTTCTGGAATTCAGTATGAAGTGGTTTCTTATGGAGTAGAAAAAGAAACAGGGCTTATCGATTACAACCAGATGAGAGAGGTTGCTCTGAGGGAAAGACCGAAAATGATGATTGCTGGATTCTCAGCGTATTCAAGAGATCTTGATTATGCTAAATATAGAGAAATTGCTGACGAAATAGGAGCTACCCTATGGGCTGACATTGCTCACCCTGCAGGCTTAGTAGCTAAAGGCTTATTAAATTCACCATTCGAACATTGTCACGTAGTGACCACCACCACTCACAAAACTTTGAGAGGTCCGAGAGGAGGAATGATCATGATGGGGAAAGACTTCGAAAATACGTACGGACATAAAACTCCAAAAGGAGAAACCAAAATGATGAGCCAGGTGCTGGATGGAGCTGTGTTCCCAGGAATTCAGGGCGGACCATTAGAACACGTGATCGCTGGTAAAGCAATAGCATTTGGTGAAGCTTTGGATGGTAAGTTCGAAACCTATGCAAAACAGGTGAGATCTAATGCACAGGCATTATCAAAAGCAATGATTGAAAGAGGTTTTGATATCGTAAGTGGAGGTACAGATAATCACCTGATGTTGGTTGATCTTCGAAATAAAGGAGTTAACGGTAAAGAAACTGAGAAAGCATTAGTGCTTGCCGATATTACATGTAATAAAAACATGGTGCCTTTCGATGATAAATCTCCTTTTACAACTTCCGGAATCAGATTAGGAACCGCTGCTATTACCACAAGAGGCCTTAAAGAAAATGATATGGATACCATTGCAGGACTTATTTCTGATGTGGTGGATAATATCAAAAACGAAGAAGTTCTTGCTTCAGTAAGAAAAAACGTTAATGAATTAATGGAAGGTAAGGCCCTATTCAACTATTAATATTGATTATAATATCATAATAAAGAATGGGCGGAAGCTCATTCTTTTTTTATCCGATGGAAAAGAAGTCTTTTACTTTTGAAGAAATTAAACAGAAGCTGGTTAATTATTGTGTTTACCAGGACCGTTGTCATACAGAGGTAGAGCAGAAAATGAAAGAGTTTTTGCTGATCAATGAAGCAAAAGAAGAAATCCTGCTGTATCTTATGAAAGAGAACTTCCTTAATGAAGAAAGATATACGAGAAGCTATATCAGAGGAAAATTTTATATCAAACATTGGGGACGGAATAAAATAAAAACGAATCTTAAGCAAAAACAGGTTTCTGAGAAACTTATTAAGATATGCTTAGATGAGATATTTGAAGATGATTATATTAAAATAATCAGAAAGATCTACGAAGATTATTTTTCAAGACAAAGCGGACTTCAGGAATATCAGCGAAAATCTAAGACTATAAAATATCTGATGAGCAGAGGCTTTGAATATGAATCAATATTACAGGTTATTAATGATTAATCTATAAAATAAGTAGGCTATTTCATTAAGGTAGAATACGGATAACCCATGAGAAAAAATATAATAATTTTTGAGAATCCTAAGTTTGTATTAGAGTGGTATAATGCTTTTATTTGTAATAGTTTACATTATTTAATTAAAAAAAAATTAAATTTTACTATTCAAAACGTTAAAATGGCATGAAAAATGCTTTTTCTTATAAAGGTCTCTACTTTGGAGATTTTTACCTTAAAAAAATGACTGTACCGTATATATTACGTAGAAAAAGATTAATTATTCAAGACTTCTGTAATAATAATAGCTGTAATACTTCGTGAGCGGCATAATAACCAAAAGAAAGCCCAGAGGTCACTTAATTATGAATACTATCCTTACTCCTACCCATTAATAAATCACTTTACCTTGAATGAAAAAATTGCAAGATGCATTTCGTGCTCTTTACAATGGTGATAACATTGTGAAAATTACGAAATTAAGATATATGCCAAGGTGGTTGGTTATCGTAATCGATATTTTAATTATCTTATTTTCTATTTTTCTTTCGCGTTTATTTTTAAAAAATTTAGATGTGGAGGTTCATTTTCCGGAGTATACTCTTCAGAAAAGATTAATCCTGATAGGACTTAATATTCTGTTTATGTATGTTTTCAAAACATATGCTGGAATTATAAGACATTCCACTTTTTTTGATTTCTTCAAAATTATCCTGTCATCAGGAAGTACACTTATCTGCCTTTTGATCATTAGTTATATGACAGAAGTAACGATGGGACAATCGTTATTCCTGTATCCTAACCTTTTTCTATATTTCCTTATTTCTGTTTCGATAATGTTCTTTTTCAGGATGGTGACGAAACAGTTTTTTAATATTATTGTAGATATTCAGGGAGCATCATCTAAAGTAAAAGTTGCTGTTGTAGGAGTAGGAGAAGCTTCTGTAGCCGTAGCAAGAGCTATTATGCACAATCCCAATTATCCTTACAGGCTTGAAGGTTTCCTTACCGGGAGATCGGATTCTAATAAAGCTTTACTTTTGGGGCACAAAATCTACAATAAAAATGAATTTCTTATCAGTGAGAAGCTCGTCAAAAAATTTGATGCTGTTCTTTTGATAAAAGAAATCATGACAAAGCAGGAAATTGAAGAATGGATGACTTTGGCTCTGGACAAAAACCTGAAGGTTTTAAAAGCACCTACTCTTAGTAAAATGAGAGATAGTGATCTGGTGGGAGGAATCAGTAATCTTCAGAT
This sequence comes from Chryseobacterium pennipullorum, assembly GCF_003384725.1. Taxonomy (GTDB): domain Bacteria; phylum Bacteroidota; class Bacteroidia; order Flavobacteriales; family Weeksellaceae; genus Chryseobacterium; species Chryseobacterium pennipullorum. Next base: position 330,369 of record NZ_QNVV01000002.1, on the reverse strand, counting down.
TGAAGATTTGTTGAACCGTAAACCGATCAGCATAGAAAGTGAAGAGGTGATGAGAAGGCATTTTGGTAAAAATGTTTTGGTTACGGGAGGAGCCGGTTCCATCGGAAGTGAAATTGTAAGACAGGTTTCACAGTTTAATCCTTCGCTTATTGTGGTGCTTGATCAGGCGGAATCTCCATTGTACGAGTTGGAATTGGAACTGTTGGAAAAATTCCCTGGTCAGAAGTTTAAATTTGTATTGGCTGATATCTCTAACAGATATAGACTAGAAAAATTATTTGAAGATTATCATTTCTCTATGGTGTATCATGCGGCAGCGTACAAACATGTACCATTGATTGAAGATAATCCTCATGAAGCTATTTTTGTAAATGTTTTAGGAACTAAAAATGTAGCCTTATTATCTAAAAAATATAAAGTTAACCGATTTGTAATGGTTTCTACCGATAAGGCTGTAAACCCTACAAATGTTATGGGAGCTTCAAAAAGGGCTGCAGAGCTGTTTGTCCAATCATTACAGAATACCCCGGGCCATCCTACAAAATTCATCACTACCCGTTTTGGAAATGTGTTAGGATCAAACGGATCGGTAATTCCACATTTCAGAAAACAGATTGAAAAAGGAGGGCCTGTCACCATCACGCATCCTGACATCATTCGTTATTTTATGACGATTCCGGAAGCTTGTGAGCTGGTACTTCAGGCCGGAACAATGGGGAATGGTGGTGAAATTTATGTATTTGATATGGGGGAACCCGTAAAAATCCTCGATTTGGCAAAAAGAATGATCAGGTTATCAGGTTACACCCCTGATGTAGATATGAAAATCACATTTATAGGGCTAAGACCGGGAGAAAAGTTGTATGAAGAACTTCTGAGTAACAATACGGTTACAATTCCTACCCATCACGAAAAGATTTTGATCTCAAAAGATCCTTTGATGGAGTTTGAACAGATCGAATATTTAAGTAAGCATATTATTTTAGCGGCAGTGAAAAGAGACAGGTTGGAAGTAGTGAAAATACTTAAGACTATTGTTCCTGAATTTATAAGTAATAACTCAGAATTTGAGGTTTTAGATAAAGAAACTATTTGATTAATGAAAGGTTGTATTGAAATTTTTAACCAATCAAATTAAGAAGATAAAAGATTTATAGGTGACTACTCGCAATAGACTGTATCACCTTAAAATAATTATCCTATTTTTGTGAAAAAATTATTAAAATGAGTTTCAAGTATTTTATCTACGGAGCACTATGCATATCAGCATTTTCTTGTACCCCCAGGCAAGAAATCAATTATATGAAAGATATTGATGGTATCGCTCTGGAGAATTCGATTAAAAATAGCAGGGTTGATTTTCAACCCGGTGATCAGCTGATTATTTCTATTTCTGCTAAAGATATGGAAGTAGTTAAAATTTTTAATCAAAATTATTCATCAAGTACTAATGTTGCTCAGTATACATTGCCAAGTAGTAATAATCTACCTCAGGCTACTCCTGTTTCAGGACCTACCTATACAGTAGATACAAACGGAGATATTGTATTTCCTCAAGTGGGAAAGGTAAGTACTAAAAATGAAAATATTGAAACATTCAGAGCTAAACTCAGTGATCTCATCAGAGTGTATGTAAAAGACCCTGTTGTTGATGTAAAGCTGATTAATTTTAAAGTATCTGTATTAGGTGAAGTTACCAAACCCGGAACCTATGTAATTCCTGATGGAACTACAACATTATTGGGTGCATTGGGACTTGCGGGAGATCTTACACCTTATGGAGTAAGAAATAATGTTTTGGTCGTTCGGAATATTGACGGTCAGATCAGCAAAGAAAGAATAGATCTTACAAGTGCTAATTTTATTAATTCTCCGTTTTACTATCTGAAGCAAAATGATGTTGTTTATGTGCAGCCCAATGCTGTAAGAGAGAAAGCTTCGAGGGTAGATCCAAATACAGGGTTGTATATATCAGTAGCATCGGTAATTGCCTCTATTACAGTGGGGATCTTAGCCTTAATAAAAAATTAATATAAAACTTAACCTAAAGACTAATATATCATTAAAATTGCCTTATAGGCAAATTAATTAGACACAAATTGTAATTTGTTATTGGATTAGTTGTACTGATCACAGATAATGAATTTACCAGATATAATGCGATTATGAGAAAAACGATTATTAATTATCTTATACTGCTATCAGTGATCCTAGTATCATGTAAACCTAAACAGAACATGGTATATATGGCGCAGCATAATATGGAAGAAGAGGTTGCTAAGGCTAAATTTGAAGGACTTCGTATTCAGGAAAGTGATGTGCTTTTAATTTTAGTTTCTGCATTGGATGAGGCAGCTGTGAAACCATTTAATTTAAACACGACAAACAAGGTTGGAAGCGTATCTGCCGGTGGAGTTAACCAATATGTACAACCCAGCGAATACTTGGTCAATGAGGAGGGATATATTAATTTTCCTGTTTTAGGAAATGTATACGTTAAAGGAATGACCCAGGTACAACTCAAAAATGATCTGGAATCCCGTTTAAAGAGATATCTGACAGATCCTTTAGTAACAACTACTTTGAAAAATTTCAATGTAAGTGTATTAGGTGAGGTCAAAGCTCCAGGACAAAAAGAAAGCACCACACAAAAGCTTAATATTTTTCAGGCCTTGAGTTTAGCTGGAGATATGACCGATTTTGGAGACCGTACAAAAGTAAAACTAATCCGTACTGGAGATAGTGGAGAAGATCAGGTAGTTAATCTTGATCTTTCAAGATCAGATATTGTCAATTCACCTTATTATTATATGAAACAGAATGATGTGCTGTATATAGAACCGGATAAAAATAAACAGGTTCAGGCCAATTCTAATCCTAACAGAGCTCTTACTTTCCAGATTCTTGCTTCAGCATTGGGAGTTGCTACCCTAATCATTTCCCTAACCAGATAATTTAAAATATGCAGCAGATAGACTTTCAGGAAAATGAAGAAAAACTAAATCTAAGAAAAATCTTAGGAAAATATTTAGTTAAGTGGCCATGGTTTGTTGGATCCGCTTTACTCTTCTTAATAGGAGCTTTTATATATCTTAGGTATTCTGTGCCTCAATATCAATCCATTACAACGCTTAAATTTGATAAAAAACAATCAGATATAACAGGAGCGTTAGCAGATCTTGATAATCTCGGACTAGGATTAGGAAATGCAGAAGAATTGAAGAGTGAAGTTGCAGTGGTAAGTTCGAGGCCTATTCTTATGAAGGTGGTGGAAAATCTTAACCTGAACGTACAGTATTATAATTCCGGAGATATCAAAGATTCTGAACTATTTTCGAAAATTCCGATTATAGCCAAAATCATTTCTTATAAAAACCAGAAGGAATTCATATCTTCAGGGTATGTGGTGAAAGAAGTAGAGGGGAATAATTTTGTTTTAGAAGATCATGAAAAAAAGACTTTTAAGGGAAGTTTTGACAAGGCGATGAAATTGGATTTCGGAACCGTAATTTTTCAGAAAATACCTGGACTTACTTTCAGCTCAAAATATAAAATTGTCTTTTGGAATCCAATAGAGAAAGTTAAAAAATTAGAAAAGACCGTACAGGTTAATCTCCCGGATCAGAAAGCTATGTTGATGGACATAAGTCTGGTGGGAGCTGTTCCTGATAAATCAGAAGCTGTTCTTAATGAAATAACCAAACAGTATAATTTAGACGGTCTTAAAGACAAAAACTTACAGGCACAAAATACTCAGGAATTTATAGACAAAAGATTGGAGGTTATTACCCGAGATCTTTCGGGTGTAGAAAATGAGAAAGAGGATTTTCAAAACCGTAACCGCATTGTGGATCTTCAGGCACAGGCACAGTTGGCGCTTCAAAATACAAGCGATAATACAAAGTCTCTACTTTTACAACAGACACAGTTAGACTTGTTAAATTCTCTTCAGGCAGAAGCTTCCAAAGGAAATAATCAGCTTATGCCTTCTAACTTAGGTCTTAATCCGTCGTTAGAACAGGCAATTTCACAATATAACACCCTTCTTATCAGTAGAAATAAGACATTAAAGCAGGCTACCAACGAAAACCCTGCTGTTATAGAAATGAATAAGGAGATTGCCTCGTTAAAAGATGTTGTTCGTGATAATATTCGCCAACAAAAAGCGACGATTCAAGCTTCTATTGCTCAAATAAATGGACAGATTTCTGCTAACACAGGAATGATAGAAAAAGTTCCCGGACAGTCTAAAATTTATAGGGGAATAGAACGCCAGCAAAATCTTAAAGAACAGCTTTTTCTTTTCCTTTTGCAGAAAAGAGAAGAGAACGCAATTAATTTATCTGTAAATGTTCCTAAGGCAAAGATTGTAAACCCGGCGTATACAAATGATACTCCGATATCTCCTAAAAAAAGCATGATTTTTTTCGGGGCTCTTGTATTAGGGTTATTATTACCTTTTGTATTCTTTTATCTTTTCTACATGTGGGATGATAAAATATACAGCCGTACTGATATTACAGAAAGAACCTCACTGGGAGTACTGTCAGATATACCATCCTTGAAAGATGACCAGAGCCATCTTGTACAGAGAAATGATTTTTCTGAATTGGCTGAAGCATTCAGGGTATTGGTATCCAATCTGAAATTTGTATTACCTAAAAAAGATAATGCCAAAGTAATAATGGTTACCTCGTCTGTAAAAGGAGAGGGTAAAACTTTGGTTTCTGTTAATTTGGCACTTACACTGGGAAATAAGAACGGAAGATCTCTACTGATTGGATCAGATATTAGAAACCCTCAAATTCAGAGATATGATAATGAGCCTATCAAGGGAAAGGGACTTACGGAATATCTATATGATGAATCAACAAAAATTGAAGAATTAATTCATACCTCAGATACTAATCCTAATTGTGATGTAATCTATGCAGGAACTATTCCTCCAAATCCGCAAGAGCTTCTTTCGAATGGAAGATATCAGATTCTTATTAAGGAATTGGTTGATAAATACGCTTACATTGTCATAGATTCGGCACCACTTATGCTGGTTTCAGATACACTTAATCTTTCAGATACTGCTGATGCAACATTATATGTTGTAAGATCGGGGGTGTCCAGGAATATATTAATAGATTTTGCAAACAGTCTGGTAAGAGAATCGAAATTGTCAAACGTTTCTTTTGTTATTAATGATGTTTCTAAAAATGTAGGAGGTTATGGTTACGGCTATAATTATGGCTATGGATACGGCTATACCACTGAGAAAGACAAAAAATGGTGGCAAAAATTATTTAAATCATAAGTATGAATACAATTTTAATTACCGGTGGAGCTGGTTTTATAGGCTCTAATTTAACCGAGTACTTTCTAAATAAAGGCTATAAAGTAAGATGTCTTGATAATTTTGCAACCGGACACCGTCATAATGTAGCTCCTTTCTGCGAAAATACTGATTATACATTGATAGAAGGAGATATTCGCGATCTTGAGGTTTGCCAAAAGGCCGTGGAAGGAGTAGATTATGTCTTGCACCAGGCAGCATTAGGTTCTGTTCCTCGTTCAATAAAAGATCCGATTACCAGTAATGATGTTAATGTCTCCGGTTTCTTAAATATGTTGGTGGCGGCACGTGATGCGCATGTTAAACGTTTCGTATATGCTGCCTCATCTTCTACCTATGGAGATTCAGAATCTCTGCCTAAAGTTGAAGATGTGATTGGAAGACCCCTGTCTCCCTACGCCATTACAAAATATGTTAATGAGCTTTACGCGGATGTATTCAGTAAAACGTACGGTATAGAATGTATCGGACTACGTTATTTCAATGTTTTCGGGCGCCGTCAGGATCCCAATGGAGCTTATGCCGCAGTTATTCCATTATTTGTTAAACAATTGATGAGCCACGAGTCGCCTAAGATTAACGGAGAAGGAAATTATTCCCGTGATTTTACTTATATAGATAATGTTATTCAAATGAATGAGCTGGCTATGCTGACGGATAATCCTGAAGCAATCAATACCGTTTACAATACTGCGGTCGGTGATCGTACAACGTTAAATGATTTGGTGAAATATCTGGGAGAATATCTTGGGGAGTTTGATTCTGAAATTTTGAATATCAAGCCTGTCCATGGTCCTAATAGATTGGGTGATATTCCCCATTCTTTAGCATCTATTGAAAAAGCAAAATCCTTGCTGGGCTACCAGCCTACCCATACCATTGATAACGGGCTTAAAGAAGCCGTAAAATGGTACTGGGAAAACTTAAAATAAATTTACAATCAAATTAATACAATATTAAATGAATACGACGCATAAAATTGCAATTATTGGGTTAGGTTATGTAGGTCTGCCTTTAGCACGTTTATTTGCTACAAAATTTTCTGTAGTAGGATTTGATATCAATCAAAAACGTATTGAAGAACTCAACCAGGGAAAAGATCATACATTGGAACTGGATGATGATATTTTGCAATCTGTACTGGTCGCTGAAAATCCTTTTAACACATCAGAAAATGGACTATATTGCTCTTCAAACCTTGATGATATTAACGACGCCAGTATTTATGTGATCACGGTACCTACACCTGTAGATAAGAATAATCGCCCGGATCTTACCCCTTTATATAAGGCTTCAGAAACTGTAGGTAAAGTCCTATCAAAGGGAGATATCGTAATTTATGAATCTACAGTATATCCTGGGGTAACTGAAGAAGAGTGTATCCCGGTATTGGAAAAAGTATCAGGATTAAAATTTAATGAAGATTTTTATGCAGGATATTCACCGGAACGCATTAACCCTGGAGATAAGGAACATACCGTTGAGAAAATTTTAAAAGTTACATCAGGTTCTACTCCTGAAATTGGTAGGATTGTAGATGATCTTTATAAATCTGTAATTGTAGCAGGTACACATTTGGCGCCTACTATTAAAGTAGCTGAAGCGGCAAAAGTTATTGAAAACTCACAACGCGATATCAATATTGCTTTTGTAAACGAATTGGCAAAGATTTTCAATCTGTTAGAAATAGATACACATGCTGTTTTAAAGGCTGCCGGAACAAAATGGAACTTCCTACCTTTCAAACCTGGACTTGTGGGTGGACATTGTATTGGTGTTGACCCTTATTATCTTGCTCAGAAAGCGCAGGAGAAAGGATATCATCCGGAAATTATTTTAGCAGGAAGGCGTTTGAACGATTCAATGGGAGAATACGTAGCATCTCAGGTTGTGAAAACAATGATCAAAAAAAATATCAAGGTAAATGGAGCCAAAATATTGAATCTGGGAATCACCTTTAAAGAAAACTGTCCGGACGTACGTAATACAAAAGCAGTGGATGTTATTAATGCTCTGGAAGATTATTCAATGGAAGTTACCACTTACGATCCTTGGGCAAATGAAGCAGAAGTTCATCATGAGTATGGTATACATTCTGTGAGTTCTTTAGACAGAATTACAGATAAGTATGATGCCGTAATTCTTACCGTTGCTCATAAAGAGTTCCTCGAACTGGATTTCAACAAGTTTTTAAAAGAGAATTCAATTATTTATGATGTGAAAGGCATTTTACCAGAGTGTGATTCGAGGTTGTAGAATTTTTAAATAGGTTTGTCGCTGAACAAACCTTACTTTTTTATGTCAGATTCAAAGAGAATAGCCAAAAATACATTTTTTCTTTATATAAGGATGATTATCAATATGTTAATATCCTTGTATACCTCTAGGGTGATATTGAATACTTTAGGTGTTACAGATTATGGGATCTATAATCTGGTTGGTGGCGTTGTGGTATTATTTTCTTTTTTAAATAACGCCATGACAAATGCTACGCAGCGTTTTCTGAATTATGAAATTCCTTCAAAAATAAAGGAACGTATCAACAGAGTCTTCTGTATGAGCATTAACATACATTTTGTGATTTCCATTATTGTTGTCATTTTATCTGAGACGGTGGGGCTTTGGTTTTTAAATTATAAATTGAATATACCGGATGATAGAATGTATGCAGCAAATATAGTGTATCAGATGTCTATACTGACTACTCTTATTAATATCATGCGAATTCCTTACAATGCTATGATTATCACGAATGAGAAAATGTCTTTCTATGCTTTTTTAGGCATTTTTGAAACATGTATGAAATTGATTATTGTATTCTTATTATTGTTTTTTAAGAAATATGATTTATTGATTTTATATGGGATTTTGCTGATGTTAGTTAATTTACTGATCAATATTATTTATTTTGTTTATTGCAGTAAAAACTTTCATGAACAAACCCAACTGAGGTATGTGAAGGATAAAAAATTGTTTAAGGAATTAATTTCTTTTTCAGGTTGGAATCTTTTCGGACAGGTAGCCGTTTTAAGCTCAACACAGGGAATCAATATGATCCTTAATATCTTTATAGGAGTAACAATTAATGCGGCTATGGGAATTGCCAATCAAGTAAATGCAGCAATATATAATTTTATCTCTAATATGCAAGTGGCATTCACCCCACAAATTGTACAATCGTATGCAGGAGGACGACACCAGCAACATAAGAATTTGGTACTTAATTCTTCCAAATATTCATTATATCTTTTTCTGATTCTTGCCATTCCTTTTTTGATCCAGACCGAGTTTATATTGCATCTTTGGTTGGGGAAAAATCTTCCTCCATATGTGATCAGTTTTACCCAAGTAATAATACTCAATTCTATTGTAAGTGCTATGGTGGGATCTTTCTGGATGTCAGTAAATGCGATTGGCAATATTAGAAATTATCAAATTGTTATTTCCTGTATCTTAATACTCAGCCTTCCTGCTTCCTATATTATCCTTAAAAATGGATTGCCTCCAACATATGTGTTAATTGCTAATCTGTGTCTTAATATTATTACGTTTCTATATAGATTTTGGTATATTAATCAGAAACTGGTATTTAAAAGGTCTGAAATATTAACCTACCTTAAGGGAATCGTCTTTGTACTCATCTACATTATTGTGTTGATTTATCTGTTCAAAAATAATAGCGAGAATAATTATTTCAACATATTTTTTCAGATTGGTGTTGCCGAACTTATTTTAATTGCTATCGCCATATTTACTGGAGTGAGTAAAGAAGAGTTTTTGATGATTAAAGGTTTTGTGAATAATAAATTAATGAAGAACTTCAAAGGAAATAAATAATTATATGAATAAAGAGAGGATAGAAAATCTGAGAGCCGTTGTAAGGAAGGTTCTTAACCAGAATATAGATGGTGATTATGTGTTATTGGATGTTCCTAATCACAGTAATATTGGTGATACCCTTATTTGGGAAGGAGAACTGAAGTATTTGGAGGAGTTAAAATATAAATGTCTTTATACTTCGAATATCTTCACTTATGACTCTAAAAAAGTGCCCAAAAATGCAATTATTTTATTGCATGGTGGGGGTAACTTTGGGGATGTATGGTCAATGAACCAAAAATATCGAAATCAGGTAATCACGGATTTTCCCAACAATAAAATTATCATTTTTCCACAAACATTACATTATCATAATGAGCAGAATGCCATAAACGATTCCAAGTTATATAAAAAACACCCTAACCTTATTATCTGTACTAGAGATCAGGTGTCGTTAGAAATAGCTCAAAAATACTTCCCAAGCAATAATATATATATGCTTCCTGATATGGCTTTTTTTAATGATTTTTCAGAATTTGTTTCAACTTCTAAGACCAATAAAACTCTTTTGCTTGAAAGAATGGATAAGGAGTTAGGAAATGTAGCTCTTCTTCAGAAGCAACTGGAAACACTTCACAAAAGTGAAACTAAAATAGAAGTTAAAGATTGGCCTGGCTTTTATAAACAAGGAACCCTTCAACAAAAAGCAGACAATCTATATAATTTTGCTGAAATAGTGGGATCTAAAATTCTTCTTAAAAGTCCTTTGAAATTTCTGGTAAATGATGCTCACGGTCTTCGCGGTAAGAGATATAAAGAACGCAGGATAAAAACAGGGATTAAGTTTATCAACCACTATGATGTTGTTTATTCTACTAGACTTCACGGTTTTATTCTTGCCGTTTTATTAAATAAAAAAGTATTTATCTTTGATAACAGCTATGGAAAAAATAAAAACTTTTTTGAAACATGGTTAAAGGATTTTGAAAATGTTAAATTGATTTCAAAATGATCAGTGTTATCCTTCCTGTATATAATGCAGAAAAATATGTTTCTGAGGCTATTCAAAGTGTTTTGGACCAGACCTATAAAGATTTTGAGTTAATTATCCTTAATGATGGCTCAACTGATCGTTCTTTGGAAATAATCAATTCCTTCAAGGATGAAAGAATTGTATTAGTTGATCAGGCTAATGCAGGGTTAGCAAAGACTTTAAACAGAGGTTTAGCTCTAGCTAAAGGTGAATATATTGCACGGATGGATGCTGATGATATTTGTTTACCCAATAGGTTTAAAGAACAAATTAATTATTTGGTTAGGCACCCAGAGGTGGGGCTGTTGGGAACAGCAATTGAATTAATAGATGATGAAGGGAAGCATTTGCTATATAACCCTCCTTTAGTCGGACATGAAGTTTTGACAGCAGCGATGATGACGAGAGGAAATCCAATGAAGCATCCTTCTGTAATGTTTAGAAAAGAAATTGCAGTTCAATGTGGAGGGTACAATGAAGATATCGGTAAATATTTTGAGGACTATATGTTGTGGCGATTAATGAGTACTCAATGCAAAATTGATAATCTTCCTAAAATATTACTCCAATATCGTTTGACTCCCACGTCAATTGTAAGTACAATGAAGAATAAAGAACTTGATGAATTTGTACAGTATGTAATTAAGAAAGGTGAATTTAATGCAGAAGATAAGAAGCAGTGGCTGCAGGTGTTAGATAATATGGCGAAGAACAAAAATATTGAGGATCGGAATACAAATACAGTACATCGTGATTTTTATAATAAATGTTTAGATATTGGATATATTTTCATGGGAGATTTTTTAATCAGAATAGTATCAAATTTGAAAAAAATTAAATATTAAGAAATAACAGGGTAAGATACTTTTATAATACCTAATCTGTGAAAGTACACATTAATACTAATACTAGCATGGGACTTATCCTAAATAAAGATGAAGTCTATTAATTTCCTGATATCTTTAAATAAGATTTAATCTATAGACAATTATATGGTTTTATTACAGTTAATAATATTTTTAATACAGCTGATTATCTTTTTATCAAGTAGTCATGGAAGAATTGACTTCTTTACGGTAAGCTTTTCAGCTGGATTAACTTTTTTTAGTTTTATTATTTCTATCATTGCCAGACAAAGGACCTATTTAAGCAAATATAATCTCTCCATTATTTTATTGTTCTTTTTAATGAGTTGGATTATCTCGTTCCAGATTCCTTTAGAAGTCTCTTTAGGGAATCTAGAATTACTTAATTTCAGGTTCTTTTATAATAGTGAGGTGATCAATGAAATGGTGGCGTTTTCAGCCTTGGTTTTAGATGTATTTTTATTAGGCGTTACTGTTAATTATAGTCGACTGAAAAAAAATGCGGCCTTACCACTTATATCTCAAGATTCAGTATCGTCAGTGACTACAAAATATAGCCCTAAACCGTTGTTTATTTTGATGGCAGTATGTTTTCTGGTCTTTTTGCTAAATATTAATAAAGGATATATTGATTCCGGACATGGTACTGTAAAATTTGAAGGAATAGGGTTTTCATTTTTGGGAGTATTCCTTCGGCTATCCATTATTTACTTGTCCATAATAATCTATAATAATCAGGAAAAGATTTTAACGAGGAAAAACTCTATCAAATCCTTTTTAAAACTATTTGATAAACCATATCTTGTTTTTCTGGTAATCATTATGGTTATTTTCTTCTTAGCACATAACAGAGTTTTTGTGATTTTGACAATAACACCATTTGTATTTGCATTTTTTCTATTTGTAAGAAAAAAAATCAGTTCAATTACAGTAATACTCATATTCTTGGGAGTATCTGTTTTTGGAACTCTTTTTAAACTCTATGGAATTGAAAATATCCTTAGTAGCAGTTTAAAAATTAATGATAATTATGTAATTAGTAAGTCATACTTTCCATTTACTGCTGAGTTAGGAGGATCTGTTTACGCGCAGTCTATTCTGTACTACAAATGGTATACTACAGACTTTTCATTATATGGGGCGAGCTATTTGGTCGGTGTTATCAGAACATTTCCTGGCCTGATGAACGTTTTTAGTCTAAAACCTATAAGCTATGATACAGCAGTTATTGGTACGCTAGAATCAGGAGTTACTTATGGTGTTGGAACGACAAGTATCATGGATATTCTTATTAATTTTGGATTTATTCTGAGCTTATTTATCTTTTTTGGTATTGGGTATTTCTTTTCAAAAATGGAATCAAAAGTATATAAAAATCAGGTAAATATTTACACCTTGGTCATTTACTTTTCTATTACATCTTTCATTATGTTTATCCCGAGAGCAAGTATGAATGATGTATTGGGAGCTGTTTTATTTAATATATTTTTTGTAAAGATATATAGTTTGCTATACTTAAAAAAGATCAGATTATGAATGTAGTTTTTTTTATTCCCAGTCTCAAAAATAAAGGTGGAGTTGAAAGGGCAACAATTAGTTTGCTGAATTCAATCGTAGATTATGAAAATGTAAATGTTTTTTTGGTGGTACTGAATAAAAATGAACAAACTGATTCTTTTGAAATCTCTCCAAAGGTTAAGATGATGTCTTTGGATATAAAGAATTATAAAACACAGTATTTTACATTAATAAAAAACTTAAAAAATTTCATCAAAATAAAAGAGATTGATGTTTTTGTTTCCGTAGAGTCTATGTCTTTGCTATTTAGTTATCTGCCAATTTTTAGTTTAAAAAAACGTCCGAAATTTGTAGTTTGGGAACATTTTAATTTTAAAAATAATAATGGGAAAAAACTTCGGGACTATTTCAGGAAAATAGCGGCCAGAAAAGCAGAGTTAATTGTAACATTGACGGAGAGAGATGTGGCTATGTGGAATCAGAATCTGAAACCTAAATCTCACGTAACTTATATCTATAACATAAGCCCGTTTCAAGATCATATTGCTCGTTACGATGAAACTTCCAGGACTGCGATAACAATTGGTCGTTATGTGCCTGTAAAAGGTTTTGACCGCCTCATTAAGGCATGGAGTATTTTTGATAAAAAATATAATGTACAAGACTGGAAGTTAAATATTGTAGGCTATGGAGAAGAAAAAGAAAAATTACAACAGCAGATTGAGTCTGAAAATTGTAAATCAATATTTTTAATTGATGGAAGTAAGAGCGTTGCTGATCAATATCAGCAGGCTAGTTTTTATTGTATGAGCTCTTACTTTGAAGGGCTGCCAATGGTTCTTATTGAAGCTCAAAACTTCGGTTTGCCATCCATTGCGTTCGATATTTATTCAGGGCCATCTGAAATTCTGGGCTGTGGATCAGGAATATTGATAGAAGATGCTAATTTAGAATCTTATGCAGACGGGATCTATGACCTTGTCACTAAAGAAGAACTGAGGATAAAAATGTCCGGAATAGCAATACAGAATAAATCTCGTTTTGACGGGAAAACGATAGCAGAGAATTGGATTAAGAATTTTCAGAAATTATTGTAATGAAAGTTTTACATGTCATCACATCATTAAAAACAGGGGGAGCAGAACGATTAGTAACGGACAGTATTCCTCTTTATCAAGCTAAAGGAATTGACACAGATGTTGTCATATTACAAGACGAAAAGACTTCGTTCCGGAATGAACTTGAAAAAAAGACATCAGGCAAGCTTGTGTTTTTAACGAAGGGTTCTGTGTATAATCCCTTGCTGATTTTTAGGTTAATTCCTTTACTTAAGCAATACGATGTGGTACATGCTCATTTGTTTCCTGTATTATATTGGGTAGTTTTAGCCAAGTGGCTGGGCCGGAGCGATACACCTATTATTTACACTGAACACAGTACGAACAATGGACGTAGAAATAATCCGTTCCTTAAATATATTGAAAGATTTATATACAGTAAGCTTAGTGCGATCGGATGCATTTCTAAAGGGACAAAAGATGAACTTTTAAATCATCTTAACAAAGACTTAAATGTCAGAAAAATCAATAACGGTATTGATCTGTTAAGGTTCAAAAATGTTTCAGCTATGGATAGGGAACAATATATTGATTTTGAAAAAGATGCAAAAATATTAATACAAGTATCAAGTTTCAGGGAACAAAAAGACCAGAAAACATTGATTACAGCACTTATCAATCTCCCATATCCTATTAAATTACTTCTTGTTGGAGACGGTCCCCTAAAAAATGAACTTATAGACTATACGCAAAAGTTAAAATTAGAAAACAGAGTAATATTCCTGGGAAACCGTGAAGATATACCGGAATTGTTGAAGATATCCGATATTGTAATACTGTCGTCAAAAGTAGAAGGATTTGGTTTGGCAATTGTTGAGGGAATGGCGGCCGGCAAACCTGTGATTGCAAGCAATATAATAGGTGTTTCTGAAATTGTTGATAACTATGGTCTGCTATTTGAACAAGGAAATGTAAAGGATCTGTCAGATAAAATAATGTTATTATATAATTCTGATACCTATTATAATGAAATAAAAGATAGGTGTATAATAAGGGCATCTGACTTTTCCATAGAAAAAATGGTCGATAGTTATATAGAAATATATAGAAATTATGAAAAATAAAATACCATTAGCGATAGGTTTTATAATAATTTTAGTGTCTTTTTTCGTACTAGGCAGAAATTATTTAAATAAAAGTAAGAAAAATAATCATCGTGAAGCGTATGCAGTATTGAGCAATGCAGGTTCAGAGGTGAAGAATGATTTTGTAGAGCCGTTTGAAAAAAAACAGGGCAAAACAGAAACAGAGAAACGAAAAATCAACCCAGAACTAAATGAGGATGTAGTGAGAGTATCAGACTTTGGTGCAATTGGTAATGGAGTAGTAGATGATGCACCCGCGATAAGAAAAGCTGTATTATATGCCCGGGATAAGAAAATCGGTAAAGTAATCTTTGATAATAAAACTTATTTATTGAATTCCAGTGTAAATACCATTTTTATCCCGATTTATTCTAATATTGAATATGTTGGCGATGTGAATACAAAACTTCTTCAGGGGAAAAATATGTTAAAAGATCAGGATACAAAAGTTTTTTTCAGTGAATCTTTTGTTGAAAACGTCAAATTTAAAAACCTAACAATAGATTTGAACGGGGTAAATAATACAGGAAGTTTTGTTGTTAAAAGAATGAATATTGCCATTGGAGCAAAAAAAGCTAAAAACATAAATATTCATCATGTTAAGTTTCTGAATAATGCAGGAAGACAGACGGTTATGGTTGGAGCAAACAAGACTCCAAAAGAGTCAGCAAACGTTACAATCACCAATTGTGAATTCAGAAATGTTGGTAATGCTGTAAAAGGGAACAATATGCAGACCGATCATAGTTGTATTTATGTTGTGGCCAATGGTTTAATTGTTAGAAATAATATATTTTTTAATGATAATTTAAATGGAATTCTTCCTGTGAGTACCGCAATAGAATCCCATTCGGATAATTCTGTTATTGAAAATAATAAGATTTCCAATTTTAAGAATATGTTTAATATTGCAGCAGCCATATCTTCTCATATCAATTCTGTTTATCAAAATAACTATGGAAAAAATGTTGTAAGATTAGCTGAATTTTGGGTAAGGCCTGGCTTTAAGATGGACAATATTAAACTCAATAATAACGAAGTTTATCAGGATTTCCCTGTAGAAGCTGTTTCTTTATTTACGCAGGTAAAGGGAATAATTGGAAAAGTAGATATATTAAATAATAAGATTGAGTACATAGGAAGTCGTTCAAATAAATATTCATACCCCGCTATTTACAGCCATTTTGTAGAAAATTTGACGATTAAAGGGAATACTTTTAAAAAAATAACCTCTGCTGCATTTCAGAATAATTCTGGGGAAATTATGCAGAATATAAATTTTTCTGATAATCAGTTAATCGATTGTGGTAATACAAACACGAAAAAGCTAATATCAAATCAGGCTGGAATATTACTGAATGGTAATGTTGGCGGAAATCTCACTGTTGAGAATAATATTTTTAAGAATAGTGATGATACATATATCTCTCAGGCAGTGATTGTAGACAATCAATGGAAAAATGTACAAATGAAAGCCAATTCATTCCAAAATGTGAAGAAGGAGGTTACTATGAAAAAGAAATAAGAAATTCTATGCAAATCAAACTTATCCGTATCACAACAGTACCGTTGTCTTTGAAAATACTTCTTAGAGGACAGCATAAATTTATGTCGGATCATTTTAAAGTAATAGGAGTCTCTTCTGCAGGTAAAGAATTGGAAGAAGTAAAGCAAGATGAGGCAATAGATGTTGTACCTATTGAAATGTCGCGTAAGATTACTCCTCTTCAAGATATCAAATCGTTAAGGAATATGTACAAATTTCTTAAAAAAGAAAGACCTCAGATTGTTCATACCCATACCCCTAAAGCCGGTATTGTAGGAATGTTGGCGGCCAGATTAGCAGGAGTACCTCACAGATTACATACCGTAGCAGGTTTACCTTTGATGGAGGCAACAGGAGTAAAACGTAAGGTTTTGGATTTTGTGGAAAAGCTTACCTATTTGTCGGCAACAGGTGTCTATCCCAATTCAAAAGGATTATACGATTTTATTTTACAAAATAATTATACCTCCAAAGAAAAGCTCAAAGTAATTGGCCAGGGATCATCAAATGGAATTAATACCACTTTCTTTTCTCCGGATCAGGTAAATGTAGATCAAAAACAATTACTAAAAAAAGAGCTGAACATTGAAGATTCAGATTTGGTTTTCGTATTTGTCGGACGTTTAGTAGGTGATAAAGGAATCAATGAATTAGTAAAAGCATTTACAGAAATGCACCAAGAAAAGAACCTAGAGCGTAACTCCAAGTTATTGCTCGTTGGTCCTCTGGAAACTGAATTGGACCCTTTGTATCCTGAAACTTTAAGAGAGATTGAGAATAATAAAAATATAATCATTACAGGTTTCCAGAAAGATGTACGTCCTTATTTTGCGATCTCAGATGCTTTAGTTTTCCCCAGCTATAGAGAGGGGTTTCCTAATGTAGTCATGCAGGCTGGCGCCATGGGGCTTCCAAGTATTGTTTCCGATATTAATGGATGTAATGAAATTATTATAGAAGATGAAAATGGTACCATTGTTCCTGTTAAGAACGTTGAAAAATTACAAAAGGCTATGGAAAAGATATTGATTGATTCGGAATATTATAATCGTCTCAAAAAAAACGCACGTTCTATGATTCAGTCACGATATGAGCAATCAGTAATTTGGAATGCTTTATTAAATGAATATAAAACATTGCTTAAAGAAAAATAATAATGTACAGACACTTTTTTAAACGGGTCATTGATTTTATAATTGCCCTTATAGGTATCATTGTATTATCCCCAATTTTTATAATGGTAATGATAGGGCTATACTTTGCCAATCAGGGAAAGCCATTCTTCTTTCAGAAACGTCCGGGATTACATGAAAAGGTTTTTAAAATCATTAAATTTAAAACCATGAATGATAAGAAGGGTTTGGATGGAGAATTATTGCCTGATGCCGAAAGATTAACTGGAATAGGAGCATTCGTTCGTAAAACATCACTGGATGAAATTCCTCAACTGATTAATGTTCTAAGAGGGGATATGTCGCTTATTGGACCAAGACCGTTATTGGTACAATATTTACCTTTGTATAATGAACATCAGGCAAAAAGGCATGAAGTAAGACCTGGGATTACCGGTTGGGCACAGGTTAACGGAAGAAATGCCATATCATGGGAGAAAAAATTCAATTATGATGTGTGGTATGTAAATAATGTGTCCTTTTATCAGGATGTAAAAATTCTTTTTCTTACAGTAAAAAAAGTAGTTGTGAGGGAAGGTATTTCTCAGGAAGGACAAGCAACAATGGAAATGTTTAAAGGAAATAATTAAAATATGAAAAAGATTGCAATAGTTGGAGCAGGAGGCTTTGGACGTGAAGTAAAGATGCTGATTGAAAATATAAATTTAGGAGAGGCCGAGTTTGAAATTATAGGTTTTTATGATGATAAAGAGTATGAAGGTGATATCAATGGAGTACCCTATTTAGGAAAAATTGAAAAGATCAATGAGGTAGATTACCCACTAAACGTGGCAATTTCTATAGCTGATCCTGAAACCAAAAAAAGAATAGCAAAAAATATTACGAATGAAAACATTGAATTTCCCAACCTAATTCATCCATCTGCCATTATAGGAAACGATAATGTTAATATTGGAAAAGGAAATATTATTTGTGCTGGGGTTATTATTACAGTAGATATTGAAATAGAAGATTTTGTAATTCTTAATCTTTCCTGTACAGTGGGGCATGATACTAAGGTTAAAAGCTACTGCTCATTTATGCCAAGCGTAAATATATCTGGAGAAGTTCTGATTAGTGAGGGGGTATATGTGGGAACTGGAGCAAAAATTATTAATCTTTTAGAAATAGGAGAATATACAATTGTAGGTGCCGGAGCTGTTGTTGCAAAAAACCTGCCTGCAAAATGTACTGCAGTAGGAATACCTGCGAAACCAATAAAATTTCACGAATAAAATTTATACCAATGCAAGATAAAATTTGGCTTTCTTCACCTCATATGGGAGGTAATGAGTTACAGTATATTCATGAAGCATTTGATGCCAATTGGGTAGCTCCTTTAGGCCCGAATGTTGATGGGTTTGAAAAGGATTTGGAAACCTTTCTAGGGACCGATGTAAAAGTAGCAGCATTATCAGCAGGAACAGCAGCCCTGCATTTGGCTTTGATTGAATGTGGTGTTGAATATGGTGATGAAGTCATCTGTCAGTCTATGACATTTTCTGCTTCTGCCAATCCTATCGCGTACCAGGGAGCAAAACCTGTTTTTGTAGATTCTGAAATAGATACATGGAATATGTGTCCGGTAGCTTTGCAGGAAGCAATAGAAGATCGCATTTCAAAAGGAAATAAACCTAAGGCTATTATCATTGTTCATCTTTATGGTATGCCTGCCAAAATGGAGGAAATTTCTGCCATTGCAGAAAAATATAATATTCCATTGATTGAAGATGCTGCCGAAGCATTAGGTTCAAATTATAAAGGAAAAGCATGTGGTACTTTCGGACGTTTTGGGGTTCTTTCCTTCAATGGTAATAAAATAATTACAACTTCCGGAGGTGGGGCCTTGGTTTGTCATTCAGAATCAGATAAAGAGCGTACCGTATTTTTATCAACTCAGGCGAGAGATAATGCTCCTCACTATCAACATTCCCACATAGGATACAACTACAGGATGAGTAATATTTCTGCTGGAATTGGCCGCGGACAAATGGAGGTTTTGAAAGACAGAGTCAACGCCCGCAGGAAAATGCACGACTTTTATGTGGAATTATTCAGAAATATTGATGGAGTAGAAGTTTTTACCGAGCCCAATGGAGATTATTATTCCAATCACTGGCTGTCTGCTATCACTGTAGACGAAAGCGTAGTGGGTAAGAGCCGGGAAGATCTAAGAATGGCATTACTGGAAGATAATATTGAGTCCAGACCGCTTTGGAAGCCCATGCATATGCAGCCGGTCTTTGCTGATGCCCCCTATTATGGTAAGAATATTGCAGAAACATTATTTGAACGTGGATTATGTTTACCGTCTGGTTCCAATCTTAAGGAAGAGGATAAACAGAGAATACTCAAATGTATAGAGAACGTTTTTTCTAAATAATACAAATCAGCTTTATTATAATAAAGCTGATTTTTGTTTATATATCATAGAATGCAATTCTTTATGGAATTGTCTTTACTATAGCATTAATTAGCTTGTGAATCCAAACATTTTTATATATTTGCATCCATACAAATATTTTGAAAAAATACCCTCTTTGGAAAATGCTGATGGACTACACTATCGCATTTTTTGCAGTTATACTACTGTTACCCGTATTTATTGTACTTTTCATTCTTACTTCCTGGGATACAGGTTTCCCGGGAATATTCACCCAACAGCGGATTGGCCGTTACGCTAAACCGTTTACTATTTATAAATTCAGAACACTGGATATTGAGACTCATCGCAAATCATCTTTTGGACGTTGGATGAGAAAGAGCAAATTAGATGAACTTCCCCAGCTATTCAACATCTTAAAAGGAGACATGTCTTTAGTAGGTCCCAGACCTGATATTCCTGGCTATTATGATCAACTGCAGGGAGACGACCGTAACATTCTTCTTTTGAAGCCTGGACTTACCAGTGAGGCGGGCATTAAATACAGAAACGAGGAAAAGCTATTGTGTTTACAGGAAGACCCATTGCAATATAATGATGAGGTTCTTTTTCCTGATAAAGTGAAGATGAATCTGGAGTATTATAACCGACTTAGTTTAAAAAATGATATAAGGATATTGTTAAAAACTTTATCGGTTTTAAAGAAATAAATTATCCTATTAATTAGATTCCAACAAAAAATAATTAGAAAAGCATTAAAAGAAGTTAATAGAGATGTTTTAGCTTTTATTTAAATACAGGAAATAGTATAAGAATTAAACAAAATATGGATATATTTGCAGAGTTTTTTAACAAAACACATCATAAATTTTCAACATCGACATAATCCTTAAAAATGGATAAAAATTATAATACAGAGGTTAACATAAAAGATTTAGTAGCTCCATATTTTTATAAATGGAAATATTTTTTAGGTTTTATCCTTTTTATGTTTATTATAGCTATATATCTAATAAAGTCTACAGCACCAGTCTATAAAATTCAAACATCTGTGTTGATTAAAGATGCAAAAAAAATGTCCTCAGCTTCAGGTGACTTTGGAATTCTTCAATCTCTTGGCGGGTTTAGTGGGATGGGAACCAACAGCATAGAAAATGAACTGAAAATATTTGAATCGAAAACCATTGTAGAGGACGTTGTAAGAAATCATCGATTTCAAACACCAATATACACAGAGCAAAGATTTTATGATTTAGAACTTTATGGAAGTTCGAGCCCATATATCATAAATGTTGTAGAAGAAAAAGAAGTAGATTCTGAAACCTCAATTAAACCTATATATCTTAAAGTAACGGGACAGCAAATTATATTATCTTCAAAAAATTGGAAGCAGGATATTTCGACATCTTTTAATCGAATGGTAAGCCTGCCTTTCGCAAACATTATTATTAGAAAAAATCCGCTATATAAAGTTTCAAAGGATTTAAAAATGGGTGATGTTTTTTTCACTTATTCGGACTTTCAAAATACAGTCATAAATTTCCGAAAAGAATTAAAAGTTGATCTTCTAGATAAGGATGGAACTGTTATAGGGTTGTCCGTAGATTTTCAAAATAGAGATAAAGCAAAAGATTTTCTTAATGCTGTAGTACAGCAATATAATTTATATGCAGTAAATGATAAAAATATAGAGTCTAAAAAAACAAAAGATTTTATTGATGAGAGAATCAGTATTATTTCTAAAGAATTAGGAAATGTTGAAACACAAAAGGCTAATTATAAAACTAGTAATAATATCGTTGACTTAGCAACAGAAGCAAAAATTAATCTTCAGCAGAAGGAACAGGCTAAGGTTAGATCAATAGAACTGGAATCACAAATAGAACTTAATAATATCCTCAAAAACTTTCTAAACAAAAAGGAAATAGGCGAAGTTTTACCTGTGAATATTGGTGTAGATAATGAAAGCGCAGGAAAAGCAGTACAGGAGTATAATTCTATGGTTTTGAAACGAAATAAATACTTAGAAAATGCAACTCCTAATAACCCTATTGTAAAAGATTTGGATAAACAGATTTCCGGACTAAAAATCTCACTCCTAGAATCGTTACAAAAAAATAATACCTCCTTGCAGTTAGCAAAAAAAAGTGTTGATGAGCAAGTGGGAAGTTCTCAAACACTGATTGGTAAAATCCCTTCCCAAGAAAAGATTTTTAGAAATATAGAAAGGCAGCAGCAAATTAAGGAAAATTTATATTTAATACTTTTACAAAAAAGAGAAGAAGCTGCTATAACAATGGCTATTACAGCCGAAAAAGCGAGGGTGATAGATTTAGCTTATGTTGATAAAAAGCCAGTTGCCCCTAAAAAAGCAATAATAGTAGGATTAGCTTTTATTTTCGGAATTATTATTCCATTCTTATATATTTACATTTCTGAATTGTTTAATAAAAAAATTATAACCAGAAAGGACATTGAGAAGTTTTCAAATATTCCTGTAGTAGGTGAAATTCCAAGATTGCAACGTGGTGATACGGAGTTGATTACTCCAAATAACCTCTCGCCCATGGCTGAAGCTTTTAGAATATTGGTAACTAACCTTAAATATCTGCTGGGAAATAGTGGTAATTCCAAAAAAATAATGGTAACATCCTCTGTGAAGGGTGAAGGTAAAACATTTGTATCAGTAAACTTAGCTTTAGTTTTAGCATCTTCAGGAAAAAAAGTTTTAGTAATTGGTTCTGACATAAGAAACCCTCAGCTACAGAGATATAATCCAAGTATGAAAATGGCTTTTGGACTTACTGAATTCCTACATGGAGAAATTAATGATATCTCTGAAATAATTCATCCAAGCGGATTTCATATTAATTGTGATTTTATATACTCTGGTGCAATACCACCAAACCCAGCCGATTTGTTAGAAAATGGCAAATATGAAGAGCTTATTTCTCAAGTCAATATCAAATATGATTATATTATATTAGATACAGCTCCTTTAATGTTGGTTACAGACTCATTATTGATTTCTCAGCTTGCTGACGCTACTGTCTATATTACTAGATCAGAATATTCTGAAAAAGATTATATACTATTTGCAAACAATTTATTGGAAACAGGTAAGATTAAAAATGCAAGTTTTGTACTAAATGATTTGAATAAGCAAAATTTCGGATATGGTAATACATATGGGTATGGATATAATGCAGAAGCAAAAAAATGGTGGATGAAAATATTTCGTAAGTGATGAAATACATAATTCACAATAAAAATAATCTTAAACTAAATTATATACTTAATGTAGTAAGGCTTTTTTCGGCTGCTGTAGTTTATCTTGTTACAACACCATATATCAATCGTATATTAGGCGCTCATTATTTAGGTAAAGTTGAGTATGCAAATACAATCATCAACTACTTTTTACTTTTTTCCGCTTTAGGAATTCCTATGTATGGAGTAAGAGAAATAGCAAAAAATAAAGATGATGAGGGAAAAAGGGCACAGATAACTTTAGAGCTGCTAATAATATTACTGATTACAACCGCTATTTCTTATCTGGTTTTATTTCTTGTAATATTTAATATTAACTTTTTTGATGAATATAAGCCACTATTACTTATTATGGGGTGGATGATTATTCTCACGAATACGGGTTGTGAATGGTATTTTCAGGGAATTGAGAATCATCTGTATATCACTATAAGATATTTAGTCGTTAGAGTGCTCGTCATGTGTCTTATTTTTTTCATGATTAATAATGTAGATGACTATTATATTTATGCCTGGTGTCTTGTATTAGTGAGCTGTGGAGCTAATTTTTTAAATTTCTATTACCTTATTAAATTAATTAAGCGAGGAAGGAAAAAAAATAAATTTAATATTGATTTAAAAAGGCATCTTAAACCTGTTTTGACGATATTTATTGCAACCTTATCAGTGAATATTTATTTACAATTAGATTATTTGTTATTAGGATATCTTACTTCTGATGATTATGTTGGTTACTATTCAGTAGCAAATAAACTTATTAGATTTGTTATAAGTTTCTTAACTGTTATTGGAGTTGTTGCACTTCCAAGACTTACTCAGCTATACCATAATAATAAATTGGAATACAATAATCTTTTAAGGAAAACCTTTAGTTATTTATTTATAATATCTTTGCCAGCGACCATCTTTTTTTTAGTAAACGCAAAATTTATCGTAAATATTATAGGTGGCAAACAATTTTCCGAATCAATTCTAACAATGCGTATTTTATCGCCATTATGTGTTATTGTTAGTCTGGCTTATTTAATTGGTTTTTTAGTATTGTATCCTCAGAATAAAGAAAAGGTTTATACTTATGCGGTGTTTATTTCGGCTATATTAAGCTTATTACTTAGTTATTTTGCTATTACTTATTATAAACAGAACGGGGCAGCAGTTGTAGGAGTTGTTGCAGAGCTTATTGCCATATTTATTATGTACGGGTATGCAGCAAATAAAAAAATTATTCCAAAATTATTTGATAGTAATTTTTGGAAAATACTTATTGCGGGTTTTTTTATGTTTGTGATTTCATGTGCTTTTGTTTACTTTTTTGAAAATCTATGGTTTATCGGCTCTGGAGTTATTCTATCTTGTTTGGCTTATTTGGTCGCTCTTTTTCTTTTAAAAGAAAATGAAACTCGTCACTTATTTTATCTATTAAAAAATAAAATGAAATGATCTATTTGATAATTGCTATCTTTATTTTGTTTGCTGTATTTCATTTTGATATCCTAGGGAATAGTAAAGGTAAAAAATATTACATGTTCAGTTTATATGTAATATTTGTGCTTTTGTATGGTTTTAGATATAGAGTTGGCGGAGATGCTCTTTCTTATGAAGATAGTTACAGATTTATGCCTACATTTAGAGATATAGGATCTTATGGATTGTACTACAAAGATTATCTTTATGCCTTTCAGCCATTATGGCTCTTATTAATAGCAACTGCAAAGTCAATTGGAAAAGAATTTTATGTTTTCCAATTTGTGCATGCTATTATTATCAATGGATTAATTCTAACATATCTTATTAAATATTCAAACAAGCCTTTTTCAGTTTTATTCCTGCTGTTTATAACACATTATTATTTTTATCTCACAATTGAAATTGAAAGAGAAGTACTAGCTGTCGGAGTTTTCCTATTTAATATTAAAAATCTAACAAACAGAAAATGGGTAGCTTATTATATATTGGCAGCAATTTCTTTTCTCTTCCATATTTCTGCTATTATTTTATTTTTTTTTCCACTTCTTATCATCTTTAATATTACCAGAAAGAATTTAATCTTGATTGTGTTAGCATGTACTCCTCTAATTTTCTTTAAAGAGTTTTTTCTTGCTTTGTTAAAGCCTTTTTTAGTGATGGAGCTTATGGAGAAAAAGATGGAAGATTATAATGAAATAGAACTGAGTATAGCAGGTGTTATTTTTAATTATATAATGAGAGTAATACTAATTTTTCCGCTGTATTTCTATTATAACAATAAAAAATATGACGAATATAAATGGTTGTTCAATGCAGTTATTATATTTTCAGTCTTATCATTGGGACTAGTAGGGTTTGAAAGATTTTTAAATTATCTCATTATTCCTTTTACTAGTGTTTTTATTGATTTTTTATATGATACTAAATTTAAGAAAGAGAAGATATTTGCTTATAGTATGATAGCTTTATTTACCTTTTTAAATATATGTTCAGTAGTTCCGAGACGTTTAATTACAACTAATAATAAGGGGAATCCGTATTATGTACTTTTCTTTCCATATGTATCAATTTTTGATAAGAAAATAATTTATGAAAGAGAAAAATATATGTTTGATAACTGGTCCAAGAAATAACTAATCGATATGGAAAATATCAGCAAAATTTTATTTATAATTGTTTTGTATAATGAGAAATTGATAGAAAGTTCAAGTTTTCAAACAATTACAAGTTCTGCTAAAGCCTTTGGTTTTAAAGATAAAGAACTTCACTTATATGTATATGATAATAGTCCTACAGGACAGGATAAACCGGATTCAAGTTTTTGGAATATAGAATATGTATCAGATACTCAAAATTCAGGATTGAGTATTGCTTATAATAAAGCAGCTGAGTTTGCTGAAAGAAAAGAACTTCAGTATATTTTTCTGATGGATCAGGATACGACTTTTCCAAGTGATACAATAAAAAAATATCATGAGAGTCTACAAAGAAATCCTTCTATTAAGATGTATGCTCCTATATTAAAAATAGAAAACGGGAAAATAATGTCGCCCTTTAGATGTTATATGAAATGGGGGAAGTTCCTGGATGTTGTAAAGCCTGGTATTTATGATTTAAAAAAAATAGCCCCTATAAATAGTGGACTTTGTGTAAACGTAAAGTCTTTTTTTGAAGTAGGTGGATATAATGAGAAAGTCAGAGTAGATGGTGCAGATTATCAATTTATAGAAAGATTTAAAAGAAGATATAAAGATTTTGAAGTTGTTGATGTAATTGGTCATCAGGCTTTTTCTATGTTTGAGAAAAACCCACAAAAGCTTATTTCAAGATATTCTATATTTTTACAGGATGTTAAAAACTTTGAAGAACATGAGTTTGGTGATCGTTTTTTTTATTCCATTTTGATTATTAAAAGAACATTACGTTTAACTTTTGATACCAAAAGTATAATGTTTATTAAGCTTCTCTTTAGAAAAATACTCATCAGATAAAATAGTCTCCCATGAAAACTTCTTCTTTGCGGTTTTATTCTTTAATATTTGCAGAACTCTGTTTTTTGCCAATACTTTTTTGCTGTAATTTTTTTTTAAATAAAATTTCATCAAAAGATTATTCTCCCAATAAGAAAAAGCGAAAATTAGTTCATGATAACAAAGTATACATTAATATACATGAATGGGGAGGTTATCCCTTAAAAAGAACCAAATCTGTAAGTAGTATTCCCCAATTTGAGTGTGGTCTTGAGTATCAATTACAAAGATTTAATAGTGCGAGAAAAAATATCCCTTTATTAATAAATATTACAATTTCTGACATTGAAAAGAGTCCGAATATTGATTACATAAAAAAGGATACTGATAATATTGATTCTGTAGATAATGGAGGTATGGATTTTTCTGGATACTCTTCGTTTTATGAGAAGATAAAGAATAAAGAAAATGCTTATGTAATTCTTTCCAATACTTCAGTTAATGCAATTCAGGAAGATTTTTTAGGTAGCCACATTAAGTATATGGAGGACCATCCTGAAGTGGGGATGCTGGGAGTATCCTATTGTACGAAAATTATACAAACCTTTGTACGGAATAACTTTACACCCCATTTGCAAAGTTTTTATATACTTACGACCATTGATGTTCTTAGAGAAGTTGTTAAGTTAAACGGAGGTTTTCCCGGTGTAGGAATCGACCACAAGCTGTTATTGATTCGTAAAGGAGAAATAAACCTCTCTACTCTTGTACTGAAACTCAACTATAATCTTGCAGTTGTACAGGAAAATGGAGAAGTGTATCAATTTGGGAGAAACAGTGTCCTAGATAATTCTTTCAACGCATGGAAACTTTATTTTGGAGATGTGAGACTAATTTCGAAAAAGCCTAATAGAATTAATCCGATCATATGACTATGAAAATTACTGGATGTATTGTTTTATATCAAAACAATAAGGAAATACTTAAAAAAGCTATAGATAGTTTTTTATCTACAGAATTAGATATTGTACTGTATCTTATTGATAACTCACCTACTAATGCTTTGAAGAGCATTGTAAATGATCAGAGAGTAGAATATATTTTTAATAATGCAAACCTGGGTTTTGGAAAGGCACATAATATAGGAATAGAAAGAAGTCTGGCGCTTAATGCAAATTATCATTTAGTGTTAAATCCCGACATTTACTTTGAAAAAACTGAAATTCCAAAAATGATCAGTTTCATGGAAGAGAATGAGAAAATTGGACATTTAATGCCTAAGATAAAATATCCCGATAATCGCATTCAGTATCTTTGTAAGAGAAATCCAACCCCATTTGATCTGTTTGCCAGACGTTTTATGCCAAAAGGGCTTCAAAAATATTTTAAAGACAGAATGGATAAATATGAATACAAAGATCATAGTTATGATGAAATAATTTATGATATCCCATATTTCTCCGGGTGTTTTATGCTTTTCAGAAACTCTATACTTAAAAGAGTAGGTGGATTTGATGAAAGAATCTTTATGTATATAGAAGATGCTGATATTACAAGAAGATTTTTGCAGGTATCCCATACGGTATATTTTCCCAAAGCAGAAGTTTATCACCATTATGGAAAAGGTTCTTACAAGAGTTTTAAATTAATGTTTTACAATTTACATGGTGCATTTATTTATTTTAAAAAATGGGGTTGGTAAAGAGTGTAGACCGTAAAAAAGCAATAAATTAGTATGATTATATTATAGGTCAATCAGATAAAAACAAGGTGAAAAAATATATAGATAAATATAAAAACAAAAGAAGGTGTCTTTTTGTAAATGTGAGTGAGGCTTCATTCAAATTGATTAATGGATATAAGCTTAATAAACTTTATAAACCGATTGTTTATTCTAATGAAAATAGCTTAAGAGGCATTAATGAATATGTTACAAAGCTAAATATAAAAACTGTAATTATTGATAATACAAAAGTAAATCATCTATCAGAAGCTGATATTATGACTTTAAGTACATTGAAGATAAAAGGATTTGAAGTTTTAGATGTGCAGCATTTTTATGAAATTTTAAACCGAAGGGTTTCGTTGGTTAAATTTAATCCAAATGAATATCATGTAGATGACATATTTTCAATCGGAATAAACCCTACACAAACAATTGCCAAGAGAATCATAGATTTGGTAGTAGCTGTTTTATGTATGCCTTTTGCTTTACCTCTTGTATTAATAGGAACGGTTCTTACAAAATTAACTTCAAAAGGAAATGTGTTTTTTACCCAGGAAAGAATAGGTGAAAATTCTAATCCATTTACTATTTATAAAATTAGAACAATGACGGATATTGTTCATCATGATGGATCAATAGAAAAAAGAATAACTTTGGTAGGAAAGTTCTTAAGGTTAACTAAAATTGATGAGCTCCCGCAATTAGCAAATGTTTTTAAAGGACAAATGAGTCTAATTGGACCACGTCCTGAACGCTACGAGTATGTGAAGGAGGCTGTAAATGAAAATGCATTTTTCAATTTAAGGCATCTTATCAAACCAGGACTTACCGGATGGGCGCAAGTACATTTACCAAAAGCAACGCCTAAAGATAATCTGAAGAAATTAGAGTTTGATCTGTATTATATAAAACATTATTCTGTTTTATTGGATTTTGAAATTATATTAAGAACAGTAAGAATAGTTCTTACCATGAACAGTAATTGAGAAAATGCTATGAAGAATTTTTTTATGTCTTTTTTAATGTTCTTTTTTGTTTCTGGTTATTGTCAGAAAATTCCTATTATAGGATATATGGGAGTACCTGAACAAAATATAAGTGTTGATAATTATAAGGTGATGAAAGATGCTGGCTTTAGTATTAGTTTAATGAATTTTTCTAATCTTAACAATGCTATAAACGCACTTGATACAGCTCAAAAAGCGGGAATACAGCTAATCCTTTTTTTTCCTCAACTGCACTCTGAGCCACAGATAAATATTCCTAAGATTAAAAATCACCCTGCCTTATATGGATACTTTATTGGTGATGAGCCCTTTCCATCTGACTTTAATAACTTTCTAAAATATATAGATATCATTAAAACTTACGATGATAGCCATAAGTTTTATATTAATTTGAATCCAATGTATGCTCCAAAAGAAAGATTTGATGGTGTAAATTACGAAGATTATATCTCACAGGCTATAAACAAATTACCTTTTTCTTTTGTATCATTTGATCATTATCCACTAGTGGGTAATAAAATAAGGAAAGAATTTTATGAAAATTTAGAAATAATAAATAGACAATCTCAAAAATATAATAAGCCATTTTGGGCATTTGCATGTTCTACAATACACTTCGACTATTTGAAACCGGAATTGGCCGGATTAAAATTACAGCAGTTCGGCAATTTGGTATATGGAGCTCAAGGATTACAATATTTTACATATTGGACAATGACATCTGATCCGAATTGGATAAAAGATAATTACTCTTATTCAATAGTTGACGACAAAGGCCAACCAACATCTACGTACAATATTGTTAAAATTATTAATGAACAAGTCCAACGCTTGGCATGGGTATTTGCAGGGGCTAAATCAGATGCTGTTTTTCATACTGGAAACAATATTCCTGCAGGTACAAAAAAATTAACTTCTCTACCAAAACATTTTTCTTCATTTTCCACCAAAGGACAAGATGCTCTGATTGCCTATATGTCGAATGGAGCCAAAGAATTTATTATTATTCAGAATAAATCTTTAAGTCAAGACTTAAATCTTACATATAAGCTGAATTTCTCGCTTGAAAAAGTCGAGAATAAATCAGGAAAAATTACTACACTTTTTTCTAAAAGGAAGTATAATGATATTATTTTGCCTGGAGATATACTTATCTTTGTTCGTGAAAAATAGAATTTGATCAGAATATTAATTTAATAGTTAATCAGTTAATGAAAATTAAAGAGACTCCACTAAAGGATTGTTACATTATAGAGCCTACCATTTTTGAAGATGAGCGAGGGTATTTCTTCGAAAAGTACAATGAAAAAAAATTTGAAGAATTGACCGGAATGAACGGTCATTTCGTTCAGGATAATATCTCTAAATCTTCATATGGAGTATTGCGAGGATTACACCTTCAGAAAGGAGAGCATGCACAGGCAAAACTGGTATCGTGTCTTGAAGGCAGTGTCTGGGATGTTGCTGTAGATCTTAGAGAAGATTCTCCAACTTTTGGGAAGTGGTTTGGGATTGAACTTACCGCCGAAAATAAACTTCAGCTGTATGTGCCAAGAGGATTTGGACATGGATTCTCAGTTTTGAGTACGGAAGCTGTATTTTCTTATAAATGTGACAACTTTTATAACAAGGAATCAGAAGGAAGTGTTAAGTTTAATGATCCGGATCTTAATGTCGATTGGAAAATTGATGAAAAAGATGCAGTGCTGTCAGAAAAAGACCAAAACGCTCCACGCTTTAAAGAAAAAAACTTTTAGAATACACGCTTGAAAACCACTTTTTTAAAGTGGTTTTCATTTTTTAATCTTTCTCTTCAATATTTCGTATCTTTGCAGACTCAAAATCAAAACGATGCGTACAAAATCTGTAGGGAAGAAGAAAATCAATGTAGTTACTCTTGGATGCTCCAAGAATGTATATGATTCTGAAGTATTAATGAGCCAGCTGAAAGCTAATGGCAAAGAAGTGGTTCATGAAGACCGTGGCGACATTGTGGTCATCAATACCTGTGGGTTTATTGATAATGCCAAAGAGGAATCTATCAATACGATCCTTGACTATGTAGAAGCTAAAAATAGAGGCGAAGTAGAAAAAGTATTTGTTACAGGTTGCCTTTCAGAAAGATACAAGCCGGATTTGGTAAGAGAAATTCCTGATGTGGACCAGTATTTCGGAACCAGAGATCTTCCTATCCTATTAAAACATCTGGGAGCGGATTACAAGCACGAATTGGTAGGGGAAAGACTGACAACGACCCCAAAGCATTACGCATACCTTAAAATCTCAGAAGGATGTGACAGACCATGTTCTTTCTGTGCTATTCCTCTAATGCGAGGTGGTCACATTTCAACACCTATCGAAAAATTAGTTTCTGAGGCCCAGAAATTAGCTAAAAAAGGAACAAAAGAATTGATTCTTATTGCGCAGGACCTTACGTATTACGGATTGGATCTTTACAAAAAACGCGCATTGGGAGATCTTTTAAAAGAATTGGTAAAAGTAGAAGGAGTGGAGTGGATCCGTCTTCATTACGCTTTCCCAAGTGGTTTCCCGGAAGATGTACTGGATATTATCCGTGAAGAACCTAAGGTTTGTAATTATATCGATATTCCGCTACAGCATATTAATTCTGATTTGCTGAAATCCATGAAAAGAGGAACCACTCACGAAAAAACGAATGCTCTTCTAGGAAAATTCAGAGAAAAAGTTCCGGATATGGCGATCAGGACTACGCTTATTGTGGGCTATCCGGGTGAGACAGAAGAACGTTTCCAGGAGCTTAAAGACTGGGTAAAAGAACAGAAATTTGACAGACTGGGATGCTTTACATACTCGCATGAAGAGAACACTAGTGCACACGTTCTGGAAGATGATATTCCGCAGGAAGTAAAAGAGGCGAGGGTAGAAGAGATCATGGAGCTCCAGTCCCAGGTCTCATGGGAGAAGAACCAAGAAAAAGTGGGGAAAATATTTAGGTGTATGTTTGACCGTAAAGAAGGAAACTACTTTATCGGAAGAACAGAATACGACTCACCGGATGTGGATAACACGGTGCTGGTCTCTGCAGAAGATACTTATATTTCTATTGGTGAATTTGCTGACGTTAAAATTACCTCAGCTGAAGAGTTCGATTTATACGGAGAATTAGTATAAATAAGCAAAATACTTATTAATCAAATAAAAAATAACTATAATTGTTCAAATTACGATTTGAACAATTATAGTTTTGGTACCTGTCATCATTGTACAGGTAGGTATATGTATTTGATTTTAAATGCGTTGTTGTTTGTGATAGTAAGATTTGCTTAATTTTTTTTTAAAACCATAAAAAATAAAAAATTATGTCTTAAATTTGCGGCATAAGCAGTACTGCAAATGATATGCTATCAATAAGTTATGTATTGAAAAACATATTAATGTGGTATTTTCTTTGAAATAATAAGAACAGGTTGAGATTTATATCTCTATTGTGAAAATTGATGAAAAATAATAATTAAAATCTTAAAAAAACATTATGAAAAAAATTTTATTAACAGCAGGGATGCTTGTTGGCTTTTCTGCATTTTCCCAGGCTCAGGAAGGGCGTGTAGGGATTAACACAACCAGACCAGCAGCCACTTTAGACGTAGTAGGTGATGCAGGGAATACTTCTAAGCCGGATGCATTACTGGTTCCTCGTATGACAAGAGCACAGCTAACTGCTAAGGATAATGCGTATGTTACAGACCAAAATGGAGCACTTGCATTCGTTACTACTATTGATGGTACTGCAAGTTCTAAAACTACCAATGTTACCACAGCAGGGTTTTATTACTATGATGCCCCATCTGCAACATGGAAAACATTAGGTGGCGGATCAGTTGCACCTACACTTCCAACTTTCAGAACTATTGCTTCCGGAACTACGGCAGCCATTCAAGAAAGTGATATTGGGAATTGTGTCATTCTGAATGCCCAAACAATTAGTACGGTAACTTTACCTGCCCCAACTTCTGCTATGGCTGGGAAGTCTGTTAAGATTTTTGAGGCTAGCGGAGCCGCAAACCCTACCATTTCAAGCTCTGATTATAAATCAACTGGTGCAGGGGTAATCGTTAATGCAACTGGTATTAGTTTAATTACTGATGGTATATCTTGGTTCAGTGACAGTCTTCAATAAGTTCCATTTTAAAAAAATACAGATTATGAAAAATTATTTTTATTCCAAACTAGGATTGGCCTGTACAATCTTTGCGTTTGCTATAGGTTCTAACACACAAGCTCAGATGAAAGCGAATCAGACTATTGCAAATGCTTCCATTAATAACAGTACTGCATTTTTAGATGCATCAAGTTCGGGTACATGGAACGCAAGTACTACCTTAGGTAAAGGGATGTTATTTCCAAGAACGGATTTAACCAAGCTGGTACTAACTAATAATGGAGGGTATTTGGCAGGGAATAATCCTAACAGATTTGATGGTATTATTGTTTATAATACCACAACAGGTACCACTCCAGGGACTGGATCTGGTATCGGAAATCAATCTGTTACTCCAGGGTTCTATTATTTCTCAAATCCAGGTACTCCCAATTCAGTAGCTACCGGTCAGTGGATTGCTGTAGGAGCTTCTCCAAAAGTAACGATTGGAACTGCTGAGACCATTACCAACACAATTGTAAATGTTAGCCCTGGTGTTGATAAGCAAGTATACGCGATCAAAGGAACATTTACTGCAAGCGGTACATCTACTACAGTTAGTATTCCTTCTCCTACAGGTATGACATCATTATATGGTATTACAATTTATAAAACGTCCGGTACAGGAAATAAAGTAGTCTACTCAAGAGATCTTTATTCTTATAATGTAGGAACTAACAATAATGCGGTTACGGGTTCACCAAGCATGTCTGTTGTGTATCCTGCCGATAATTATGATTATGTATTAGAATACATCAAATAATACGATTCTTTAAAAAGTATAGTAAAGCCATCGAAACTTGTTTCGTTGGCTTTTTTGTATCAAATTGAGCAGCGTAGCAGCAATTATTTAAATATGGATATATCATCTGTTGACATTAAAACAGAACTAAACTACTAATTTCTTAGCCATAAAAGTCCGCCTGGCTTTTATATTAATATGTGATGGAATTTAAGGGTCCCATACTTTAACCACGTTCTTTGAAATTCATTCGCATTATTCATATTCAATAGGGTCGGAGGTTTTTATTCATCAGAGCCATTGCAGTCAATAGCGATGAATACCCTATGAACCAAAAGGCCAGAAGGTACTGTCAATTGTATTAAATCTGAATGAATTGAGGAAAAGCGAAGGTTAACTATTTAAAATATAAGATGAGCAAAAGGTAGAGAATTAAGAATTTAATGGTACAGACGGTAGAAATTTGTGCAAGTTGTTGTGGAGCAACCAGACAAAATTGATACATGCCTTCCTGATATTTGACCAAGAATATATATTATTTATGGTGTGGTCTCCATAATCATCATTTTTAATACTCAAAAATGATGTTAAAATAATTGAAAAGTGAATATTAAATCGGCCTAAACCCTTTGTGGTAAGTGTTTTGCATTAGTCGAATCTCTTAAAGCTTTGAACTAAACTCCTTTGATTTTTAGTGTATATCCCGAATTTGTTCTTTTGCGTAATTTATTGATTGT
Organism: Chryseobacterium pennipullorum; assembly: GCF_003384725.1. Taxonomy (GTDB): domain Bacteria; phylum Bacteroidota; class Bacteroidia; order Flavobacteriales; family Weeksellaceae; genus Chryseobacterium; species Chryseobacterium pennipullorum. Next base: position 295,386 of record NZ_QNVV01000002.1, on the reverse strand, counting down.
TAGTTTTGTATATAATTGTTTTCAAAGAATTATGTATAGATTTGTTAAAAAAATTAACTTTTAATTTCTTTTTTTAACGTTTTTTAACGGTGTGAGTTAAAAAGCCTATCCATAAGCACTTACGCTGTATTTTAACATATTGTTAAGTTTTTGATAACTGTTTTTAACATATCCAGTAGGGAGTTATAAAGAATCCTGATACTTTTGCTCCGTCAAAACCAATAAAAGTTCAAAATGATGAAAAGATTCATTCTCGTAATCATAATGATGATTTCAACACTTGGTATTTATTCTTTCAAGAACAATGCCATAGATGCGAAAAAAACAAGTTATGCATCGTACTACCACGATAAGTTTAATGGTAGAAAAACAGCCAGCGGAGAGATCTTTGATAATTCAAAGTTCACTGCAGCAAATAGAACGCTTCCTTTTGGAACAAACGTTAAGGTAACAAACCTTAAGAATGGTAAAGAAGTAATAGTGAGAATTAATGACAGAGGGCCTTTCCATTCATCAAGATCTTTAGACATGTCTAAAGCAGCGTTCGATGAGATCGGAGAAATTAGTCATGGTACTATTCCGGTTGAATATGAAATTGTCGATTAATCTTATGATTTAAATTAAAAAAGCCAGCTGATTCAGCTGGCTTTTTGTTTCTGTGATATCATTTTACACATCCAGTTCCACTAAAGCAGGACAGTGGTCCGAGTGAACCGCTTCCTTTAAAATAACTGCTCGGGTGAGCTTTTCTTTCAGACCATAAGAGGTGAAATTATAATCCAATCTCCAGCCCTTATTTTTAGCCCTTGAATTTTGCCGGTAGCTCCACCAGGTATAATTGTCCGGTTCATTATTGAAAAATCTGAAACTGTCAATCAGCTCACATTCATTAATGAAGTTGGTCATCCATTCCCTCTCCATAGGAAGGAAGCCTGAAACATTTTTTAAGCGTACTGGATCATGAATATCAATAGCCTCATGGCAGATATTAAAGTCACCGGAGATGACTAGATTTGGAATTTCACTTTTAAGCGTTCTGATGTACGCTAAAAAATCATGACAGAACTGCATTTTAAACTCCAGTCGCTCAATATTAGAAGCCGAAGGTACATAGACGGAAATGACCGAATAGCCATCAAAATCGGCACGGATGATTCGTCCTTCATTATCATAGCTCTCAATACCGCAGCCGTACTCTACATGATTAGGTTTTATTTTGGAGGCAATTCCTACACCACTGTAGCCTTTTCTTACCGCTGAATGCCAAAAGCTATGGTATCCCAGTTTCTCCAGACTTTCAATGTCAATCTGGTCGTTTCCGGCCTTGCTTTCCTGAATGCAGATAATATCCGGGTCAGCCGTTTTGAGCCAGCCTAAGAAATCCTTTGTGAAAGCAGCCCTGATTCCGTTGACGTTGTATGTAATTAATCTCATGAGTCTTTTATAAAGAATTTAAAATTGTCGTTGTATTTTGAAGGTAAGAATTCTGTAATATCATAATCTGCTATCCCGTGGATGTAAAAAGGATCTTCTTTTATGATCCGCTTCACTTCATTCCGGGACATTGCATTACAGAGAATGATTCCTCCTGTTCTGGGTTCTTTCCTCCCTGAAGCGATAAAGTATCCTGAATTGTAATATGTATTCAGAAAATCATTATGCTTTGAAAGGTGCTGTTCTATGGCGTCAAGAGGAACCTTGTAGGTAAGTGAAACAATAAACATGTTTTATTTTTTACGAAGATATGAACTCTTACACACTATAAAAAAAGGAAGCGGAAAAAATCAATTGATTTTTTCCGCTTTAAACCCAAAATTAAATAAACTATGAAAAAAACTACTTGGGTTCTAAAATACTGATAGGAATAATACACTCTTCCAGTGATATTCCTCCATGCTGGTAAGTTTCTTTATAGTAATTTACGAAGTGATTATAGTTCTTCGGATAAGCCAGGAAAATATTGTTTTTAGCAAAAATATATTTCGAACTCAGATTCCCCTTAGGAAGGAAAAGTTTTTCCGGATTGGTAATTGCCCATACATCACTGTCGTCATAAGTTAAGCTTTTCCCTGTTTTATATCGGATATTGGTGGAAGTTTCCCTGTCACCAACCACTTTGCTTGGTTTTTTAACGTACACCGTTCCATGGTCTGTGGTAATCACCAGTTTATAGCCGTTTTCTGCCGCTGTTTTTATAATCTTCAGCAAAGACGAGTTTTCAAACCAGTTGAAAGTAAGAGATCGGAAGGTTTTGTCATCACGGATCAGCTGATCTACGATATGGTTGTCTGTTTTCGCGTGGGAAAGAATATCAATGAAGTTGTAGACGATCACCAGTAGGTCATTGTTTTTATGCTGGTTGAAATCATCATAGATCTTTCTTTCAAAATCGGCATTCAGTACTTTAAGATACTTCATAGATTTTGAACCTAAACCTATTCTCTTCATTTGGTCTTCCAGGAAGTCACGTTCAAATTCATTTTTGTTTCCCTCTTCATTATCATTGAACCATTTATCCGGAAAACGTTTCTCGATCTCAGAAGGCATTAATCCGGCAAAAAAAGAATTTCTTGCGTACTGTGTAGCAGTAGGCAGAATACTGTAATAATAATCTTCCGATATTTTATTGTAATATTTTGTAAACAATGGTTCTATCACTTTCCATTGGTCAAAACGAAGGTTGTCCACCATCAGCAAAAGAACCTTTTCCTTTTCCACTTCAGGCTTTACCTTCTCTTTGAAAAGCGTGTGGCTCATTAAAGGCTTGTCCGAATCAGTAAGCCAGTCTGCATAATTTTTTTCAATAAACTTGGCAAACTGAATATTGGCTTCTTCTTTTTGAGACTGTAAAAGATCCGCAAATTCATTATCAGCTACCTTATCGAACTTAATTTCCCAGCTCAGGATCTTTTTGTAGTATTCGGCCCATTCCTGGTAGGTTCTCAAATAAGAAAGCTCCATCGAAAGGTTTCTGAATTCCTGCTGGTATTGTAAAATCGTTTTTTGCTCCACCAAATTATCTTCCTGAAGATTTTTCTTTAATGAAAGCAGTATCTGGTTGGGATTTACAGGTTTTAAGATGTAGTCAGCAATCTGAGAACCGATCGCTTCCTCCATGATATGTTCTTCTTCACTTTTGGTGACCATCACTATTTTCAGGGAATTATCTTTTTCCTTGATCATAGGAATTGCCTCCAACCCCGAAATGCCGGGCATATTTTCATCAATTAATGTTAATGCAAATTTCTCCGAATCCATAAGCTCCAAAGCCTCGTTCACGTTATTCACAGGGGTCACCTGGTAACCTTTTTTTTCTAAAAATACGATATGAGGTTTGAGTAAATCTATTTCATCATCGATCCATAATATCTTTTCTGACATAATTTATTTTTTACATGATTATTGTATCAAAATGTTGACCAAATCCTTTTAAAATCTCACAAAATCGAAAGATTAAAAGTTAAATATTAGTTAAATGAAAATACGGTGTGGTTCTTTCATTTTTGTACCCATCAGTTGCCTGTATGGATATAGTCTAAAGCCCTTTCCAGAAGTTCATCGCGTTCTGCTTTAATTCCCTCCACTGTAGGTTTTACAAGGATATCAGGTATAATACCAATCCTTTGAGTCTCTTTACCTTCCGGATAGTAGGCCCCCAGGCCCGTGAACCGGGTATCAAGTCCTGCGAGTTTAAAACTAATGACATCACCGTTGGCCCCGGAAGTATGACTACCTATCACTTTTGATTTAGGATGTTGTTTGAGCATCATAACAGTAGTTTCTGCCTGGCTCTGGGTATTCTCATTCACTAAAACGATGACATTTCCTTTATAGTATTCAGGATTCTTTCTTCCTATGCTGTTTTTTCTGCTGTAAAATCTGCCTGGGTATTCGGGGGCAGGAAAAATAAACTGATAATAAACAGTCGGAGCCGGAAGTAGCAGCCTGCTCAGTGGTACAATTGTTTGTCTGGGATAATTCCTGAGATCAAAAATTATAGATTCCGTTGACTTTAGTTCCTTGTACATCGCATCCAGATCTTCCTTCTCTATGCTTCCCATATTGACGTAGCCGATTTTCTTTCCACCATCAATAAATTTCCATTTAGAAGAAGCCGGTATTTTTTTTGAGATAATATCTTTGGCGAGATAAGTTCTGGCTTTAATTTCTATATTTTGTCCGTCCCGTTCTACTTTCACCGAAATGGAATCGTTGTTGGTAAAGAGCAGCTTCGCTTTAAGTTTATTTACTTTGCCCCACGAATTAGAGGCAGGAATGTATTTCCCCAGACCATTGATGATTTGTGAGATGGTTTTTCCGTTGATGTCATAAATGACATCTCCGGTTTTTAAAGCTGATTTTTCATGAAGCCGGTTGCGGAGAGTTTTGGTAATCACAAGTTTACCTTCTGCATACAGATATTCTGCCGGAAGCCTTCTGTTACCATATAGACTTTTAGTGATGTGTGGTGAATTAAGATAGGCGTGGGAATCATCAGTTTTTGCCACCAGCTCTGCCAGACTAAGGTGATACGTTTCATCATTGTTGATCACCATAAACTTGGGAATCATCTCAGACAGAACATCGTTCCACTTTTGATCTGTCTGATATTTATAAGGAAAAAAATATTCGACATAATTCCAGTATCTGAATAATTCCAGCAATGCGATCTCTTTGGATGAAAACTTATACCCATACGGGTTCTCGTTCCTGAAATATATTTTTCTTCCGCTTATCCCAAAATAATGATGGGCTCCTACATGCCGGTTATCTTCAATATACCGAAGCTTTCTGGATACCTTATTATTCAGCAGATCCGAATCATCGATCCAGCTCAGATCAAAGTTTTTAAGGAAATAGATCTTCTGATCCGTTCCGGAACAGTCTTTACATTGGTCTATCTTTCCCAAATCGTCAATCCAGTCGGAATATAAACGGTTTAAGTCAGCCTTGTCTTCAATGCTTTTAAGTTCGCTGATCTTCTTAAAAAGCTGTCCGTCCCAATCAAGAGATCCATTGGCTACCTGTGGATGATAATATTTCAGGAACCCCCATATTCTGCATAAAGATTCCAGCTTTTGAGTTTCAGATAAAACTTGTGTGGAAAAAGGTAAACTAAACAGTAAAAGAATAAAAAGAAGGGGCTTTGTCATTAAGGTTATTGTGTTTTCTCTCAAAGATAATTTTTTAATGCGACAGATGCAAAAAAGTTAGCGTAAATCGATCAATTAGGGGGAAAATCTGCAACAGAACCGGAATCATTTTGGGCCCGGATTGAATTGAGATTGGTGAAAAATTTTCATAGGATATAAATTCAGCCTTATTTTTTAATGGTAAATTAATAAAAGTCTAAAATTTAAAATGCCTAACTTTGTTTACTAATACTGACATTTCAATGCAGAATAAGCTAAAAATCATTAACGATCCTGTTCACGGATTTATCAAAATTCCACATGAAATTTTATTTGACATCATTGAACATCCCTACTTTCAAAGATTAAGAAGAATCGGGCAGACGGGTCTTTTGAATCTTATTTTTCCTGGAGCTACCCACACGAGATTTCATCATGCCCTGGGGGCAATGCATCTTATGTTTACGGCCCTGGAGACCCTGAAGCAGAAAGGAGTTAAAATTTCGGAGGAAGAAGAAAAAGGAGCTATGCTGGCAATTCTTATGCACGATATTGGTCATGGACCATTTTCCCATGCATTGGAAAGCATGCTGATGGATGACTGGCACCATGAAAACCTTTCCCTGTTACTGATGAATAAACTGAACGAGGAATTTGGCGGACAGCTATCTGTAGCTATTGAAATGTTTCAGGGAAAATACCATAGAAAATTTTTCAACCAGCTGATTTCATCCCAGCTTGATGTCGACAGACTGGATTATCTTAAGCGGGACAGTTTTTTTACCGGAGTATCAGAAGGAAATATTAATACACAAAGAATTATTTCCATGATGAATGTCTGCGAAGAAGGTGAACTGGTGATTGATGCCAAAGGAATCTATTCTATTGAAAATTTCCTGACGGCCAGAATGTTTATGTATTGGCAGGTATATTACCATAAAACGTCTGCCCTTGCAGAATTTCTGTTGGTTAAAATACTCGAAAGAGCAAAATACCTGATTTCACAGGGGACCGACCTTCCGGCAACTGATCACCTCAAGTATTTTTTATACCGCGGAAAAAGTATGGCAACGGATGAAGATATAGAACGGTTTACACAGCTCGACGATAATGATGTCATTCAGGCAATGAAAGAATGGCAGAATTCAGACGATTTTGTAATGTCCTACTGGTGTAAATGTGTCATCCAGAGAAATCTTCCCAAAACGATTATCTCATCACATCCTTTCGGTGCCGAAATAATTGAAGAAAAAATAAAAAAGACCAATGAATTTTTTGGAATCAGCAATGGAGATGCGCTGGTATATGAGATTAAAAGAAAACTTTTGCCTTATCACGCTGAAAAACAACCCATCTATCTGTTGCATAAAAATGGGAATAGAACCAGGCTTCATGAGTCCGAAGATCAGCTTTTATCAGAATTAATGGTGAATAAAACCACCCGCTATATCCTTATGTTTCCAAGAGATATCGAGTAATAAGATTCTTAAATAATATTAAAATTTACGATCTCAAATCAAAAAATGTTTGCAAATTATAGAATTTCTTATCTTTGCAGAATATGGAATTCACAGCTTCGCAAATTGCAAGTTTTATTGACGGAAAAATAATAGGTGACGAAAATGCGCTTATTACAGGGGTTTCACCTATTGAAAATGGGGAATCAGGACATCTTTCTTTTATAGCACAAGATAGATTTTCTCATTTTTTGGATACCTCAAAATGCTCCGTAATCATCGTTTCGGAAAAACTTCTGGAAAAAAATAATTATAACACTACTTTAATCGTTGTAAAGGATGCTTATCTTTCTTTTCAGATCCTGATGAATCTTTATCAGGAAATGCGGGGAAGAAAAGAGGGGATTGAAGATGGCTCATCTATTCATGATACGGCGGTAATAGGAGATAAAGCATATATCGGAGCATTTACGTATGTTTCTGAGAAAGCAAAAATTGGGGAAGGATCACAGATCTATCCGCAGGTGTATATCGGAAAAGGAGTGAAAATTGGTAAAAACTGTAAAATTGACAGTGGAGCCAGAATTTATGATTACTGTATCATTGGTGACAATTGTGTTATTCATTCCAATACCGTAGTAGGAGGGGATGGATTCGGTTTTCAGCCCACTGCTGAAGGATTTAAAAAAATTCCGCAGCTTGGGAATGTTATTATTGAAGATGATGTGGAAATCGGCTCAAACTGCAGCATAGACAGAGCAACAATAGGCTCGACAATTATTGGAAAAGGAACAAAAATAGATAATCTGATCCAGATTGCCCATAATGTAAAAATCGGTCAGAATAATGTAATTGCAGCTCAGGCCGGCATTGCAGGTTCTACCACAATAGGCGATTGGAATCAGATTGGAGGTCAGGTAGGAATCGTAGGCCATATCAAAATAGGAAATCAGGTAAAAATTCAGGCCCAGAGCGGTGTGAATTCAAGTGTAAATGATAAGGAAACTTTGTATGGTTCGCCAGCCATCAGTTACAACGACTATTTGAGAAACTACGTTCACTTCAGAAACTTCACTGAAATAGTAAGCAGAATAAATAATCTTGAGAATAACTCAAAAGATCATACTAATGAGTGATATGCAAAAAACACTTCGGGAAGAGGTAACTCTGTCCGGAATTGGACTTCACACTGGTAAAGAAGTAAAACTTACCATTAAACCTGCCAAAGAAAACACAGGTTTTGTATTTGTAAGAACAGACTTGGAGGGGCATCCTCAGGTAGAAGCAGATGTAAATTATGTAGTAGCAACCGAAAGAGGAACAACACTGGAAAAGCTAGGGGTGAAAATTACTACATGCGAACATCTTCTGGCTGCCTTGGTAGGCTGTGATGTAGACAACGCTGTTTTGGAAATGGATGCCTCTGAGCCGCCGATCTTGGATGGGTCTTCAAAATACTTTGTGGAAGCTATTGAAAGTGTTGGGGTTGCAGAGCAGAATATTGCCAGAGAATATCTTGTAGTAAAAGAAGTGCTTACCTACAGTGATCCGGCAACGGGTTCAGAAATTACAATCATTCCTTCTGATACTTATGAAGTAACAACAATGGTAGATTTTGGGACTAAAGTATTGGGTACCCAGAACGCCACTCTTAAAAATATCTCAGAATTTAAAGACGAAATTTCATCAGCAAGAACTTTTAGCTTCCTGCATGAATTGGAAATGCTTTTAGATCACGGTTTGATCAAAGGCGGAGATATTTCTAATGCGATTGTGTATGTAGATAAAGATCTTACGCCTGAAACTACAGAAAAATTAAAGAAAGCCTTTGGGAAAGACAATGTATCCATCAGACCCAATGGAATTCTTGACAATCTAAATTTAAATTATCCTAACGAAGCTGCAAGACACAAACTACTCGACGTAATTGGTGATCTGGCTTTAGCAGGAGTGAAAATAAAAGGAAAGGTTATTGCCAACAAACCGGGACACTATGTGAATACTCAGTTTGCAAAAAAATTAAATCGTCAGTGGAAATTGCAGAAAAAGAAAAACGTTCCAGATTTTGATCTGACAAAAGAACCCGTATTCGATATCAACGGAATCATGAAGCTTATGCCTCACAGACCTCCGTTCTTATTAATCGATAAAGTATTAGAGCTTTCAGACTCTCACGTAGTAGGACTGAAAAATGTGACTATGAACGAGCCGTTCTTCGTAGGACACTTCCCTAAAGAACCTGTAATGCCTGGAGTTCTTCAGGTAGAAGCATTGGCACAGACAGGCGGTATCCTGGTATTGGCCAGCGTTCCTGATCCTGAAAATTATTCTACCTATTTCATCAAAATTGATAAGGTAAAATTCAAGAGAAAAGTAATTCCGGGAGATACGCTGATCTTCAAAATTGAGCTAATAGAGCCTATCAGAAGAGGTATTGTTCATATGCAGGGGTATGGATATGTAGGAGATACAGTGGCCGTAGAAGCAGAGCTTATGGCTCAAGTTGCAAAAAATAAAGTTGATTAAATGATTCATCAGTTAGCAGCCGTTGATAAACGTGCAAAAATCAGCAAAAATGTAATTGTAGAACCATTTACTACAATTGCAGGGGACGTAGAGATCGGAGAAGGTACATGGATTGGTCCTAATGTAACCATCATGGATGGAGCCAGAATAGGGAAAGACTGTAAAATTTTCCCTGGGACTGTTATTTCTGCGATTCCTCAGGACTTGAAGTTCGACGGCGAAGATACACAGACAATTATTGGAGATAATACCACTTTAAGAGAATGTGTCACCATAAACAGGGGAACGAAAGCTCTAGGATTCACAAGAGTGGGAAGCAATTGCCTGATCATGGCTACTTCACACGTTGCTCACGACTGTATTATTGGAGATAATGTGATTATCGCCAATGGCTGTGGAATTGCAGGGCACGTGGAGATCGGAGACTTTACGGTAATGGGAGGACTTTCAGCAGTTCAGCAATTTGGTAAAATCGGAAAACATACCATGATTTCCGGAGGATCATTGATCCGAAAAGATATCCCTCCTTATGTAAAAGTAGCAAGAGACCCTATTTCTTATGCAGGAATTAACTCGGTAGGTTTAAGAAGAAGAGGCTTTTCTAATGAAAAGATTTTTGAAATTCAGAAAATTTACAGAGCGATTTTCCAGATGAAAATGAACGTTTCCCAGGCACTGGCATACATTGAAAAAGAAATGCTGCCTACCGCAGAAAGAGATGAAATCCTGCAATTTATCCAGAACTCTCCAAGAGGTATTGTGAAGGGGTATGGTACCAGCAAAGACAGCAACTAAAGAGGACTGAAAGGTCAATTTGCAATTTATCAGCTAGCTGGATAGTCCAGTGAAGATTAAGTAAAAAAAAGATAATATATATTAATGGCAACAAGTAACGATATCAGAAAAGGGCTTTGCATTGAGTACAGCAATGATATTTTTAAAGTAATCGAGTTTCTTCATGTGAAACCAGGAAAAGGACCTGCTTTCGTAAGAACAAAACTAAAGTCAGTAACCAACGGTAAAGTAATTGATAATACTTTCTCTGCAGGACATAAAATTGACGAAGTAAAAGTAATTACAAGAAAGTTCCAGTATCTGTATGATGACGAGAACGGATTCCATTTCATGAACAATGATGACTTCTCTCAATTGTATATCAACAAAGAAATGATAGAGAACGCTCAGTTTATGAAAGCTGGTGAAGAGGTAACGATCATTTTGAAAGAAGCTGACGAAACCCCTCTTTCTGCTGAACTTCCACAGTCTGTATATCTGGATGTGATAGAAGCTGATCCGGGAGTAAAAGGAAATACAGCAACAAATGCTCTGAAAAACGCAATCGTTGAAACAGGAGCAAGAGTAATGGTTCCTTTATTTATTGAGCCGGGAGACAGAATTAAAGTAAGCACCGAAGACGGCAGCTACTTAGAAAGAGTAAAAGAATAAATACAATCTACATCAATTCGGTTTGCATCAGCAGTCCGAATTTTGTTTTATAAGAAAATCTATTGTTATGAGATTCCATTCTCCGCAAAAGCTTAAAACCATTGCTGATTTGATAGGCTCAGCATGGGTAGGGCCAGAAGACTTTGAAGTATTAGGGACCAATGAAATTCATATGGTAAAGCCAGGTGATATCGTTTTTGTAAACCATCCCAAATATTACGACAAAGCATTAAATTCGGCAGCCACCATTATTTTAATTGATAAAGAAGTAGAATGCCCTCCTGGCAAAGCACTTTTGGTTTCTGATGATCCATTCAGAGATTTTAATAAAATCAATACTCATTTTACCAGAATATATAATTTCACGGAAGAACTCCATGATGTTGAAATAGGAGAGGGTACGAAAATACACTCTTCTGCAGTGATCGGAAATAATGTGAAAATTGGAAAGAATACACTTATCTTTCCCAATGTTGTAATCGGTGACCGTACAGTAATTGGTGATCATGTGATTATCCAGTCCAACACTGTTTTAGGAGGTGATGCGTTTTATTACAGAAAAGTCAATGGAAATTTTGACCGCCTGATTTCTGTAGGAAATGTTATTATAGAAAATAATGTAGAAATTGGAAATGGCTGTACCATTGATAGAGGGGTTACAGATTCTACCGTCATTGGTGAAGGGTCTGTTTTAGATAACCAGATTCAGATCGGGCACGATACCGTTATCGGGAAAAAATGTCTGATTGCTTCTCAGGTTGGAATCGCTGGCTGCTGTATCATTGGTGATGAGGTGACATTATGGGGACAGGTAGGAATCGCTTCCGGAAATAAAATTGAGGCAGGATCTGTAATTCTGGGTAAAACCGGAGTAAACAGAGATCTGGAAAAGGGAACCTACATCGGGATGTTTGCAGAAGATTTTAAGACTTATCTGAAAAAAGAAGTAAAACTGAGAAATCTCAAATAAACAATTCCACAGGTTTTATCCAAAATCAAAGAAATTTGAGTAAATTTGTGAGCATTAATAAAATAATAAATAAATTAAAACAACAATAAAATGTCAATTTTAGTAAACAAAGATTCTAAAGTAATTGTACAAGGATTTACTGGAAACGAAGGTACTTTCCATGCAGGTCAGATGATTGAATACGGAACAAATGTAGTAGGTGGTGTTACTCCAGGAAAAGGGGGTAGCGAGCACTTGGGAAAACCTGTATTTAATACAGTAGCTGATGCTGTTGAAAAAGCTGGAGCCAATGTAAGTATCATTTTTGTACCACCGGCATTTGCAGCAGACGCAATCATGGAGGCTGCTGAAGCTGGTATTAAAGTAATTGTATGTATTACTGAAGGTATTCCGGTAGCTGATATGGTAAAAGTAAAATCTTATATCGCTGACAGAGACTGCAGATTAATCGGACCAAACTGCCCGGGAATTATTACTTCTGAAGAAGCTAAAATTGGTATTATGCCAGGATTCGTTTTCAAAAAAGGTAAAGTAGGTATCGTTTCAAAATCAGGTACCCTTACGTATGAAGCGGCTGACCAGGTAGTAAGAGCAGGTTACGGGATCTCTACTGCAATCGGTATCGGTGGTGACCCAATCATCGGAACAACGACAAGAGAAGCATTAGAACTATTCATTAACGATCCTGAAACTGAGGCTGTTGTTATGATTGGTGAGATCGGTGGTGGATTGGAAGCTGAAGCTGCAAGATGGTACAAAGCTAGCGGATCTACAAAACCGGTAGTAGGATTTATCGCAGGACAGACTGCTCCAAAAGGAAGAACAATGGGACATGCTGGTGCTATCGTAGGTGGTGATGAAGATACAGCTCAGGCTAAAATGGAAATCATGAGAGAGAATGGTATCAACGTTGTTGATTCTCCTGCTGATATCGGTGCTACTGTAGCTAAAATTCTAGGATAATATTAAAACCACATCATATGAAAAAACTTTTATTAGCCTCCGCTTTGACCCTGTCTGCTCTATCCTTTGCGCAAATGCAATGGAAAAATACCAGATTCGGTCTTACAGCAGGGCTCAACTATTCCAGAGTGGCCAATGCCCATAACCCTTCTGGTCCAAGATTCGCCTTCCAAGGTGGTGCTTTGGCCTTAATTCCCGTGGGGAAGGCAAATCAGTTCTTCATTCAGCCCGAAGTAATGTACTATGGTGCAGGAGAAACCGGAAAAGATAAGGACGCCAAAGGAAGAGATGGTTACGATGCAGTGTATGCCAATAACTATCTGAGTGTACCTTTATATTTTAAAGGATACTTTTCAGAAGCTGAATCGGAATTCTTTGGTATGGCAGGCCCGAGATTTAACTTTCTGGTAAGCCAGGATGTTAAAAACCCTCCGGTAGGCAGACCATATTATGATCCTGATGTTGCCGATCCTACAAACCCTGCCGTAAACGGTAAAGCGAAGAGCTTTAATTGGGGTATAGGATTAGGAGTAGGATATAGCTATAAAAGACAGGTTGAACTGGCTTTAAGATACGATTTAGGACTTTCAGATACATACCCTGGTCTTGCGAAAGAAAAAGGAGGTACTGACAAGAAAAAATCTGAGCAGGTTCTTGCATTGACTTTAAGCTACATATTCAAATAAACGATTTATTCAGAATATATAAAATCCCGGAAATTATCTTTCCGGGATTTTTATTTCATAGATGAGTAACTCATCTGTATGTACCTTGTTAAGTGATTCACTTCTTTGGTACTATTACTTAAGCTTTAGTCTATCCTTTGATCCATTTCCAGAGCTCCTTTAGTGTAGCCTTATTTCCATACATTAAAATCCCCACACGGTAGATCTTACCTGCCAGGAATATCATGAAAACAGTCGTAGTTAGTAATAATATAATAGACAGTGCGATCTGCCACGCGGGAACTCCAAAAGGGATCCTTGCAATCATGGCCACAGGAGATGTAAATGGTATGATTGACAGCCAAAATCCAAGCGGACCGTCAGGATTGTTCATCAGAGTGAAGCTTCCATACATTCCTAAAGTTAAAGGTAAAATGGCAAATAAAGTAAATTGCTGCGTTTCCGTTTCATTATCTACTGCAGAACCTATAGCAGCATAAATAGAGCTGTAGAAAATATATCCTAGAAGGAAGAAGACTATAAATACAAAAATAATTAACGGAAAATTCAACTCCAGCAAACTGTGTGAAACTTGGGTGGCAAGTTGCGCCATATCCAGCTTGTCAGAGATCTGCTCATTTCCCCCGGGAATATTTTTCTGAATGGATGAAAAACCGGTATTCAGTACCAATGCTCCGATCACGGACATCGTGATCCAGATCAGAAACTGCGTTAATGCAACCAGAGTAACCCCAAGAATTTTTCCCATCATCAGCTCAAAAGGCTTCACAGAGGATATAATGATCTCTACAACACGATTGTTTTTCTCTTCCAGTACACTGCGCATGACCCTTACTCCATAAATAATGATAAACATAAAGGTAACATACATCAAAACCATACTCAGCCCGGATTTTACCCCAAAAGCAAGATCCGAATCCTCTTTATTGTTATCAGCAACATTTATGGTTTTCAGACTGAAACTTTTATCAAGGCTATTAAGCTGCGTTTCCTCGATACCCAGTTGCTTGATCTTTTCTTTCTTAATAACATTGGATATGTCTGAAACAATCTTCTGTTTGGTATCAAAACCTATTTTGCTGTTGATGACCAGTCTTGTCTCTGTTTCCAGGTTGTCAAAATTATTATTTTTCAGTTCTGGTAAAATCAGAATACCATCCAGTGATTCATTTCCCTTCAGATTATTAACCTTGGATTTTTCGTCAGCAGCAGGAACAAATACATAATTTAACTTGTCGCCAGAGATAAGCTGGTTCCTGAATAAACCGCTTTTGTCTACCACTTCTATAACACTGTGAGATTCATTGGCTTTGAACATCAGGCCAATCACTGCACCAAAAGCGATAATCAGGACCGGAGCAAGAAGGGTCAGTATGATGAAAGATTTTTTCTTAACCTGCGTAAGAAATTCTCTCTTTGTAATTAAAAAAATATTTTTCATAAAATTAAGAATGATTACTTACGGCATTAATAAACACTTCATTCATGCTCGGGATCCTTTCGTCGAATGATCTTACTTTACCCACGTGTACCAGATCGAGAAGAATCTCATTCTGTCCCGATTCATTTTTCAGATCGAAAGAAACAAGATTGTTTTCATTTGAAAAATTGAAAATTTCGTACTTATTCCTGAAGCTCTCAAATTGATCACTGCTGACTTCTGACAGTGTAATCCCGAAAATATTTTTTTTAAACTTTTCCCTTACGTCAAATACCCTTCCGTCAATTATTTTCTTTGAATTGTTGATCAGTGCTACATAATCACACATTTCTTCTACACTTTCCATTCTGTGGGTAGATAGAATAATCGTTGTCCCATTATTTTTAAGATCAATGATCTGGTCTTTGATCAGATTGGCATTTACCGGGTCAAAACCGGAAAAAGGCTCATCAAGAATCAGAAGGTGAGGTCTGTGAAGCACTGTTACTACAAACTGAATTTTCTGTGCCATTCCTTTCGACAGCTCAGAAAGCTTTTTCTTCCACCATTGGTCGATATGCAGTTTTTCAAACCACATTTTGGCTTCGTTCAGGGCATCGCTTTTGCTCATCCCTTTTAACTCTCCAAAATACAGGATCTGATCACCTACGCTCATATTTTTATACAAGCCTCTCTCTTCGGGCATATAGCCAATATCTTTGATGTGATTGGAATTCAGTTTTTCTCCATTGATGAAGATATCTCCTGAATCGGCCTGGGTAATCTGGTTGATGATACGGATAAAGGAAGTCTTGCCGGCTCCGTTAGGCCCTAAAAGACCATAAATGCTTCCTTTCGGTACATGGATGCTGAAATCATCCAATGCGACCTTTTTTCCGGCATTATAGGTCTTTTTAATATGTTCTGCTTTTAGCATTAAATTGTTTTTTTACAATTAGTATAAAAAAGTGCCTAAAGTTACGGAAATATTGAAACAGAATTAATGTAAAAGAAAAAATCCTGATGATTATCAGGATTTTAATTTATTGTTTTACGATTTGAGTAACTTTCTGCGTATTGTCGCTCAAAATATAACGGATCATATACTTTCCGGGTTTTAATTTCTCAATATTGATTTCACCGGAATTCATATTGACTGTATAATTGGCGACCTGCATACCCAAAATAGAATAAAAAGTCACACTTTTGATTCTTAAAGAAGAATCTTTTGCCTTAATGATAAGGAAATCCTTTGCAGGATTTGGATAGGCAAGCAGTACACCATCGTCAGCTTTTTGCGTGATGGAATTCGGCTCTCTAAGCTGAGCTTTTAAATTGTTGGAAAATCCAACAAAAGTGCCTGTAAATAGAATTAAAAGTAAAAGTTTTTTCATCAAATTTATATTTTCTCGAATATATATAACAAATATAAAACATTCTACAATTTCATACAATAGTTTTTTATAGAACTTGTAGTAAATTTGCAGAAACTTATTCAAAAAGTATTCCAAAATGATACATTCAAGAAATAGAAGACTTAGAGTTAATGAATCTATCAGAGGTTTGATAAGAGAGAATGTGCTTACAACTGATGATTTTGTAATGCCTATCTTCGTAATGGAGGGCGAAAACATGCAGGAACCGATCCCGTCGATGCCGGGAATTTTCAGGCGGAGTATAGATCTAACAGTCAAAGAATGTAAAGAATTATTTTCTCTGGGTGTAAAAGCTGTCAATTTGTACATGAAAGTGTCTGAACACCTGAAAGATAATACCGGAAAAGAAGCGTGGAACAAAGATGGTCTGATGCAGCAGACGATCAAAGCAATCAAAGATGCGGTTCCGGGAATGGTGGTAATGCCTGATGTAGCACTGGATCCTTACTCCATCTATGGTCATGACGGGATTATTGAAAACGGAAAAATCTTAAATGATGCAACCAATGATGCATTAGCGAGAATGTCGGTCTCCCATGCAGAAGCAGGAGCTGACATTGTGGCACCCAGTGACATGATGGACGGGAGGGTACAGGTAATCCGGGAAGCTCTGGAAGAAAGTGGTTTTACAGATGTAGGAATTCTGAGCTATGCGGCGAAATATGCCAGCTCGTTTTACGGACCTTTCAGAAGTGCATTAGACAGCGCTCCAAAAGATAATATGGAAATTCCAAAGGACAAAAAGACGTATCAGATGGATTTCCACAACTCGCGTGAAGCATTGAACGAAGTCTATAAAGATATTGATGAGGGCGCGGACATTATTATGATTAAACCAGGACTTCCTTATCTGGATATTGTTTCCAAAGTACGAGAAGCGATCGATCTTCCTATTGCCGTTTATAATGTAAGCGGGGAATATGCCATGGTAAAAGCCGCAGCGCAGAACGGCTGGCTGGATAATGATAAAACCATTATTGAAAGCCTTACATGCTTCAAAAGAGCCGGAGCAGATCTTATCTTTACTTATTTTGCGAAGGAAGCAGCGATCCTGCTGAACAAATAACGGTTGGGATCCCAAGCCGGTATAAGGAGGTGGTGAAGTAATTATTGATAATCCAAATTGTGGAACCTGGTGTAAAGGAATTTGGTATCCGTGCGTGATGGAACATCTTGCCTGTCCTGATTAAATCCGGAGTTATATTCCTTATCAAAGAACAAAGGCTGCCTCAGTAAGAGGCAGCCTGTTTTATTCAGTCTATTTTCATTACCTTTCGGCACAGAACGGATGGTTTTCATCGATAGGATTTCCAGGCTCTTCCAACAGACAGATTTTGGTTGGGCAAAGGATCCATCCTGGAAAACAGTTTCCGTTAGCATTAGGATAGGTATAATACCCACCATTGATTTTCTTTAAATCTCTTTTTGTTAATTTTTTCATGGTAAAATATTTTATCAATTAGTTTTCAACTAAAATAACAAAATTATATCACATGATGTTGAAGTCTTTTCCTTTTGTAAATTTCGCAGCAAGAGGAGCCTGATTTCCTGAATATTTTAGAACAAAATGTTTTTGGGTATCGGTATTGAGTTTAGCATCTACTTCCACATCCTGAGTCTGAAAGCTGACATCCAGTCCGGTGTTCGAGTCTTTTTCCAGAAAAATTTCCACACTTTCTGCATAAAACAGAGAGGTGCTCAGGTAATTAAATTTGATGTTTTTTCTGTAGGTTTTAGATTTAGCCTGGGTAAACTGGGAATAATTTTTCAGGATTTCAATTCCGGGAGAATCGATATTTGTAATTCTCGACCTAGTCACATTATTGACCCGTACTGAAAAGTTCTTCGCATTTTTAATATCTCCATTGACTCCTATATTGAATAGAGAAGGCAGCGAAAGCCCGTATTCGATCATGCTTTCTTTGGTGAACTCAAAATCAGGGATCAGAGCCGGATGTTTTGGTGTATTGATGAGCTGATCTTTAACGGTGCTTAAAATTCCGTCAGAGAATAAATATCCGATCAGATTGTTTCCCGTAGTCCTCCAGTTGCGTCCGTTCCATTCAAAGATTTCACAAAGTAACGTATCGGTGGAAGAATGGGGGAGCAAATCCATATCCTGCCATTTGAATACTTCCTTGGCATAAGGCCGCCGGTTGATAATATTGATGCCTAGATCCAGCGCCAGCAGGTCCGTTAATTCCTGGTTATTTTCCATGTTATGTAATTCTTGATTTGGACTTATAAAATTATGGAAATAAATCTGGAAACGCCAGATAATGAAGGGTAATTATTTTACAACCATCCCTTTCGTCCATATACATACGTGTCATCAAATTGCTTGTCGCTCATAAAAAGATACAGAATACCTTCAATAAAAGGGATAATAGATGCTGCACCAAGAGTGACAATGTTAAGAACCAGCTGAATAATACCTTCTTTGGTATAGCCCAAATAGAACTTGTTTAATGCCAGCCAGCCCACAAGAATGCCTAATAGAGCTGCAGGAATTTTCTTTTCCGAACGGTAAGGGATATTGCTTTGAGTGTTTTGTGTATTTTCTGTTTTTGTGTATCCGTAATTTTCCATTTCTTATGATTTATAATTGTGTTGAACTGTTTTTTAATAGGTAGATGAAAATGACTGAAAGTTACAATATGGAATACGTGTCAGTATATGACACAGCAGATTTCATCTTGACCGGTTTTTTCAATTGCTGCTGCAATTTTTCTCCTTTTAGTATCATCCGTAGCAGTTTTGGGTTTCAAAAGTTTTTATTCCGGGTGAATTTATATTTTTGATATATTTGCCCTATGATTTTACGAGGAGAAAACTTAATCAAGGAATACGGTCCTAAAAAAGTTGTAAAAGGCGTTTCTGTACAGGTTGAACAGGGAGAAATTGTTGGTTTACTGGGTCCGAACGGAGCAGGGAAAACCACATCGTTTTATATGATCGTAGGGTTGGTTAAGCCCACTTCAGGAAAGATTTTCCTGGACAAGCAGGAAATCACCACAGATGCAATGTACCGTAGAGCCCAAAAGGGAATCGGTTATCTGGCTCAGGAGGCTTCTGTTTTCAGAAAACTTTCTGTAGAGGAAAACATAATGGGAGTCCTGCAGCTGACCAAACTGTCAAAACGTGAACAGCAGATTAAATGTGATGAGCTTATTGAAGAGTTTTCTTTACAGCATGTCCGTAAAAACAGAGGAGATCTTCTTTCAGGAGGAGAAAGACGTAGAACTGAGATTGCACGCTGCCTTGCAACCAGCCCGAATTTTATCCTGTTGGATGAGCCTTTTGCAGGGGTAGACCCAATTGCAGTAGAAGATATTCAGAAGATTGTACGAAGCCTCGTCGATAAAAATATCGGAATTCTGATCACCGACCACAACGTACAGCAAACCCTTGCAATTACCAATAAAACATACATTATGTTTGAAGGAAAGATCCTGAAAGAAGGACTTCCGGAAGACCTGGCCAACGACCCGCAGGTAAGAGAGGCCTATCTGGGTGAAAACTTCGTATACCAAAGTATTCTTGATAAACCCAAGAAGAAGAAATATGCCTATAACATCTGGGCCGGTAACTTTGATTCTAAAGCACAGCTGCAGGGTTTTGTTGATGAAAATTTCAAACAGTTTGATGATCTGAGACTGATGTATGGTTTTGAAGATATCAGCTTTGCTTCATTAGCCAATTCTGAAATCGAACATATTTTTAATGACGTTGTAGATAAAAATGCCAACAACGCGTTTGTTTTCCAAAGAAAAGAAATTAATAGTCAGTATTCTCTGGAACAGGCCGAAGCAGATTCAAAAGAGGCCAGCAGGTCCGAACTGCATTATCTGACCACCTACATGTACGAAGGATAAGACATTAGACTACTTTTTAAGCTGGAAAGACAGACTGTAATTCCTATGTTTAATTTTTATTTTTTTTAATTCAGATCTGTATCGCAGACTTTAAAGGTGTAGTTTTTGTATATGTTAGTGCGATCGGGGTAAAAGCTACCATCGAATTCACTACAATCAAAAAATACAAATTATGTCATTACAGGAAAAATTACAAAAACTAGCCCATGAAACCAATGAACCTTGTGTAAGTATTTCACTGAATACACATCGAACATTTCCGGAAAACCAGCAGGATGAAATTGTTCTTAAGAACCTAATCAAAGAAGCAGAAAATCGTGTGATTGATGAATATGGCAAAAGACCTGCAGCCGCAGTACTGGAAAAACTGGAAAATATTGCCGGCAAAATAGATCATCAGCACAATCTTGAAAGTTTACATCTTTTCTTGTCTGCGGATACCGAGGAAATCATAAAGTCTACCTGGGAGTCACGAGGAAATGTGGTTGAAGTTGATGAAAAATTTGCAGTAAGGCCTATTATTAAGGCGGCAGTAAGAGCTCAGGAATATCTTATTCTCGTATTGACCCAGAGCGGTACGAAATTGTATGAGGCATTAAATGACTCTATTGTCAGCGAAATCCGGGAAGATGGGTTTCCGTTTCCGCAGAATCCTTTCTATATCACGCATTCCGATGTGAGAAGTGATGCCAAGCAGGTAGACAATCAAATCAAAGAATATTTCAACAGGGTTGACAAATCCGTAGTCGAGATTCATAAGAAACTGAATCTTAATGTTGTGGTGATTAGTACTGCAGATAATTTCAGTAAGCTTTTGGAAGTTGCTGATATGCCTCAGATCTATATAGGTCATCAGAACAAAAATTATGATTCTGCAGAAGAACATCATATTGTAGAGCAGGCCTATGAAATTGTGAAGGCTCAGCAAAAGGAGAAACGTACATTAGCAATAGAAGAAGTGAAAGAAGCTGTTGCCCAGGGTACTGTTCTTACAGACTTGCAGGAAATTTATCAGGCTGCGATTGATGGAAGGGGAGATCTCTTAATTGTTCATCAGGATTTTGAACAGCCGGTAAAAATGATTGATGAAAGAACATTTGAATATGTTGATGATTCAAAAGAACCCGGTGTGGTCGACGATATTGTCTCTCTTATTTCCTGGGATGTGTTTTCAAAAAAAGGAAGAGTTCACTTCACGCATCAGGATGAGCTTCTGGAATTGGGAGAAATTGTTTTGAAAACAAGATACTAACCGACCGTATATAAAATAGAATGGGCCTGCATAATGCAGGCTTTTCTTATGAATTTTAGCAAAAAAGCCTTATTTTTACTACATCTCTTACTATACATTTATGGCAAAACCTTTCAACAGAACCGTCACCCTATTCGGAATTTATAAGCAGCTTGTCCCCTTTATCAGACCTTACAGGCCTATGATTTATGGTACCCTGTTTCTTACTTTTCTGGGAGCTCTGGCGGCGCAGGTAAACCCGATCGTTCTGAAGTATACTGTAGATGAAGTGACCGAGCTTACCCACCTACCTCATCCGATGTCTGAAGGGATACATATCCTCATCATTATTTCCATTATTTTACTGGGGAAGGAACTGCTGAATATTTTTATCAATTTCGGCCAGAAATTTTATGGTGAAAAGATCCGGATCAACGTGAGTTCCGTGCTTGCACAGTCAGCCATTGATAAAATTCTGACCTATAGGGTGGCTTACTTTAACGATGAGAATCATGAATCGGGGAAGCTGCAGATCAGAATAGACCGTGGGATTGAAAGCCTGACAAAATTGGTTCAGAATTTTTTCATTGATATCCTTCCGCTTTTTTCCAATGCAATTATTGCCCTGATCATTATGTATATGCAGAATCTATACGTGGGATTGGTTTCTACCATTATTGTTCCGATCTACTTTTATATAAGTTCTCTGCAAGCAAAAAAATTGGGTGGAGTCCGTCGTCAGCTCAGAAATCAGCGTGAAAAAAAGACGTCCGGACTTTTAAACCTGATCAATTCCATTATGGTGATTAAAAGTTTTGTGCGTGAGAAGTTTGAGGGTAAAAAGCAATATGATTTGCAGATGCAATTGATGGAAAGCCAAATGTTCACCAGAAAAACCAATTTTATTTATGATGGGCTGAAAACTTTTATCGAACAGTTTGGAGTGGTTTTGATTATTCTTTTAACGGTTTACCTTGTTCTCGACCAGCAGATGACCATTGGTGCAATTATGCTTCATATTATGCTTTTTAACAATGTTTCAGCACCTATACGCCAGCTGCACAGGATCTATGATGACATGAATGATGCGATGATCTATGCTGAAGGCTACTTCGAGATCCTAAATGCTGATGATGAAACAGAAGCCAACGGATCTTTTACAGAAAAAAAGATTAAAGGTACATTTGAGCTTAAAAATGTTGATTTTACGTATCCCAACGGGACACAAGCATTGCATAATGTTTCCATGAAGATTGAAAACGGAAAAACAACGGCTCTGGTAGGGTTAAGTGGTGCGGGAAAATCAACGGTCATTAATCTTTTATGTAAATTTTATCTGCCGGATTCCGGAGAAGTTTTGTTGGATGAGGTCAACCTTAATGAATACGACAACACCTTTTTAAGAAGTGATCTCGGTCTTGTGCTTCAGAGAAACCATATTTTCCAGGGAAGTATTGAAGATAACATCCGTTACGGAAATATGAATGCTGATTTTGAGGAAATTCAGCAGGCAGCCAAAAAAGCATATCTGCATGAGCAGGTTATGGATCTTCCTGATAAATATCAACACGATGCTACCCAGTTGTCAGGAGGTCAGCAGCAGAGAATTGCTATTGCAAGACTGTTTTTGAAAGATCCCCCGATTATCTTTTTGGATGAACCGACAGCGAGCCTGGATGCTATTGCAACTGAACAGATCAAAAATTCTCTGGATGCAATAAAGGCCGGCAGAACAGTTGTTATTATTTCACATTCCCTGTCTCAGATCTTAGATTCCGATACCATTTATGTGATGAAAAAGGGAAGGGTGGTTGAAAACGGAACTCATGATGAACTTTACGGTAAAGATGGCACCTACCGGGAGATTTTTGATGCATCGGCCCGAAGCTTAAACCTGGATAAGCTGGTGAGCACTTATAAAGAAAATTAAACTAAAAGTTATTGTGTATAAGCAATACCTCACAAAAGAAATTTAATTTTGTTGAGTACTATGAACGATCACTACCTTAAAAAACTGGACCGGGTAACTGCGATTCTTACCCAGCTGCAGTCTAAGCCCATTGTAAGAGCACAGGACCTGGCCGAAAAATTTGATGTAAGCATCAGAACGATCTATCGTGATGTAAAAACACTGGAAAATGCCGGAATTCCTATTGTAGGTGAAGCAGGTAATGGATATTCTCTGATGGATGGTTATAAGCTTCCGCCCATTATGTTTACAAAAGAAGAAGTTTTGAGCTTCATTACCGCCGAAAAACTGATGCAGAAGTTTTCGCATCAAAGTCTGGGGAATCATTATCAGGCTGCTATGGAAAAAGTTCGTTCTGTGTTGAGGCATTCGGATAAAAACCTCATACAGAATATTGAAAAGCAGATTGATGTTTTTAGCTTCCATAACCATGGCGGTGACTCGCTAAAAAATGTAATTCCTATAATTCTTGAAAGCATTGCGGAAAAGACTCAGTTGAATATAGAATATCAGACCGTAGACTCCAGGGTGACCAGCAGAACCATTGAAACGGTAGGCATTTTCTTTGAGTTCAATTTCTGGTATATCATGGCATTTTGTACTTTAAGAAAGGACTTCAGACAATTCAGGGTAGACAGAATCTTACAGATCACCAAAACACAACACCCATTTTTACAGGAGTATGGGCAGGTGAATGACTACCGCAAAAGATCAAATGGAAATCCAGTGAGAGCAAAACTTTTGGTAGACAAAAAGATCATGTCTCATCTGGTGAATTCCAAAAAATATTATGGATTGGTTGAAGAGGTGGAAACCGACAAGGGAATAGAGCTCACCTTTGAAACAGAATGGATTGATGATGGATTTCCCCGTTGGCTGATTACTTTTGCTGATTATGCCACTGTTTTGGAGCCGGAAAGCCTTCGGACAAGACTGAATGAGCTGCTGATTAGGATGACTGAAAGACATCAATAAAAACCCCAACAAATATTGTTGAGGTTAGACTTGACTTTATTGAGGCAAAAATAGATGAATGGTTTATGGTGTTGAAAGTGAAAAAAGACAAACAATGAATACATCTAAATCGTGTATTCTCTGCCTTTTTACGCTTTATAATTATATTAAAATCTTTCCCAGAAGAAAGGGGGTTCGATGTTTAAGGCTCTCAGATATACATAACCCTGGCCACGGTGGTGGATCTCGTTATCAATGAAATAAAGGATGTTCTGATATACCGGGAATTCATATTGTCCGAACAGATTGAAGGTTTCCTGGAAACGCTCTTCTGTAATCTGCCCAAAATACTGATTGATCACTTCCGTTTCTTCATCCCATTTATTTAAGATTTCTTCTTTGGTTTTGGGATTGAAAGCTTCTTCACTATAGGCTTCCATATTTCCTTCAACAATTCCTTTTAGCGCCGGCCCTGCAATGCTGATCAATTCTGTTGCCAGTTTCGCGAATGGTCTCATGCCTCCAACTGAAAATTCAAATAATTCTTTTTCTGGAAAAGATTCTATTACTCTTCTGGTAAGGTTTCTGTGCCCTTGCCAATCTTCTAATAACTGATCAGATGTCATGAATTGTTTTGTTGCTGTTGCTGTAGTTGTCATAATAGTATGGTTTTTGTTTGTTGTTGATACAAAGGTAAGAGCAGATAATGACAACAGTTTGTCAGCAGGATTTTTAATATTTAAAAAAATATTTTTTCTTTGCTAAAATATCCGGACCTACTTTTCCGTTAGAAAGAAAGTGAATTAGTAAAAAACAGAAATTGACCTACCAGAATAGAATTATGAAGATGTACACTATGCCTGTTATGGCAGCTCTTTTATTAATGTCATGTAATAAAATAGAGGAAAAAATAGACCAGACTGTTCAGAAGACCACTGAAACGGTACAACAGAAAGCCCAGCAGGCGGTAGAGGAAACTGTTAAAAAAACGGTCAGTGAATCTATAAATTCTTTAACCAGTTCTCAGGATATAAAGTTTAATGAGGTTTTTCCTGATGCAGGAAAATCTGTAGTCTCAGAAGAGCGTGGAAAGAAATTTACATTTCCCAACGGTACAGAAGGGTTCATCTTTAAGTATAAGGCTGATATCGCTGTACTGCTTCCGTTCCTGGAGAACCAGCCTACTTCCAATGAAAGTAAATCTGAAAAGAAAGCCCGCCAGATTGACGGTCAAAGTATCATTGATAAAATAAGCTTTATTTCAAAATTTCTTCCTGAAAATACAATTGATACGAGCTTTTTGGAGGATATCAGGACGGATAAAGATATTCAGTATTATAAACTGAAAAGATTCCCTAACAGCAGTACAATCATCTACAACCCAAAAAATCAGACCATCATACAATACGTAGAGGTAAATAAATAATTTGGATTGGCCGGTTTTTACCGGCCGTTTTTATACCCTGTCATTGCAAGCCATTGGCGAAGCAATCCCAACCCGTTGAATACTACTTATCAGAAAGAATGAAATCATATTTATTTCTGATGTGGATGAATTAATTTTTTTATACAAACATGACGTTATTGATTTATTTTTTTTCATGTTATTAATAAATAACTTTATGTTTTGTAAATTAATTGTTGTTTTTATTAAATGGTATAGTTTTCGTTAATATGTAAATGAATTATTATATAATGATTCGTTTTTATGTTTAATATTAATTTTTTTACTAGATTTATTGAATAATTATCAATTCACATGGTAGAGAATTTATTTAATAGAAAAATTTATGCATTAGTATTAAGCGGAGCTGGTGCAATGGGATATGCTCAGGACAGCATAAAACAAAATAAAATAGATGAAGTTGTGGTTACAACGGGTAGAACTAAGCCCAGGACCATCATTACCTCAGCAATTCCTATTGATAATATTTCTGCTGTACAATTAAAATCCACAGGACAAACTACTTTTGATAAAGCTTTAACCTATGCTGTTCCATCTTTTAATTCATCACAACAAACTGTTTCTGATGCAACGGCTCATTTTGATCCGGCAGATTTAAGAGGATTAGGCCCATCCAGAACATTGGTTTTGGTAAATGGTAAAAGAAAAAATCAAAGTGCTTTAATTTATGTAAATGATACCCCTGGAAAAGGTGAAGTAGGTACAGATCTTAAAAGTATTCCTTCAGCAGCCTTACAAAACGTAGAGGTATTGAGAGATGGCGCATCTGCACAATACGGTTCTGATGCTATTGCAGGAGTAATCAATATTATTCTTAAGAACAGTGTTGGAAAAAGTACAGTCAATCTTTTTTCAGGGATTACTTCGGAAGGAGACGGCTTTAATATCGGAGCAGATTTTAATACTGGAATCAGAGTTGCCAAAAATGGAAGTCTGAATCTTACATTCGGATATTCTTCCCAAAATAAAACTAACCGTGCAGGTACTGTTACAAAAGATGACCTTTTTGGTGTAGATAATGCCTGGACGCAAGCTAATCCTGGTCTGGGAATGATTATAGGGCAGCCGGAAACAAAAGTGGGTAATATGTTTGTCAATTTTGAGTTGCCAACAGGTGAAACAGGCAAATTTTACACTTTTGGGGGTACAACTTACAGAAGTGGGACCAGTTTTGCTTTGTACAGAACTCCCTATTGGGTAGCTTCAGATTTTGGTTTATTAACTCCACAAGGACAACCTTACAATGGATTTCAACCGCAATTTAAAACAGATGTTTACGATTATAATTTAACCTCCGGGTGGAAAGGCATGTTTGGAAAGTGGAATTTTGATGGGAGTGCAACCTTTGGTTCTAATGCCGTAGATTATGCTGTAGCAAATACCATTAATACATCTTTGGGAGCCAATTCACCAACCCGTTTTAGAGCAGGAGGTCATCAGTTTAGTAATATCATAGGAAACATAGATATCAACAGGGATTTTGGTGCGGTTGTTTTAGGAGTCGGAGTTGAAGGGCGTAATGAAAACTATCAAGCTAAGGCAGG
This sequence comes from Chryseobacterium pennipullorum, assembly GCF_003384725.1. GTDB lineage: Bacteria > Bacteroidota > Bacteroidia > Flavobacteriales > Weeksellaceae > Chryseobacterium > Chryseobacterium pennipullorum. Next base: position 268,312 of record NZ_QNVV01000002.1, on the reverse strand, counting down.
TGAGGAAGCGTCTTATATAGGAAGTGGTGCAGAATCATTTCCAGGGTTGCAGCCTCAAAATGAAGTCAATAAAAACCGTCAGAATATTGGAGCGTATCTGAATGCTGAATGGGATGTTACGAAAAACCTGTTGATTGGAGGAACTGTGAGATATGAAAACTTCAGTGATTTTGGAAATAATGTTTCCTGGAAAGGAAATGCAAGGTATAAGTTGTTAGATGATAAATTGGTGTTCCGAGGGTCTGTTTCTACGGGATTTCGTGCACCTTCATTACACCAGATTTATTATTCCAATGTTCAAACCAAAATTACAGGAAATACTGTAGCTAATCAGGGTACTTTTAATAATGACTCTCAAATTGTAAGATCTGATCTTGGTGTAGCCAAATTAAATGCTGAAAAAGCTTTTAACATTACTGGGGGATTTGCCGTAAAACCTTTTAAAAACCTAACGATTACAGCAGATTATTATAGAATAAAAATTAAAGACCGGGTACTTTTCTCAGGAGATATTGGTTACAAAACCGGTGCTCCGGGTAGCCCGGATATAACAAACCCCGTGGAAGTAATATTAGACAATAATAAAATAACCTCTTTGAAGTTTTTCACCAATGCGGTAAATACAGTTACTCAAGGGGTAGATTTCGTTGCAAATTATTATACTTCCGCTATAGGCAAAGGAAGATTGGGAGTTATTGCTGCTTTCAATTATAACGAAACTAAAATAGTAGATAATATTGCCGTTCCGCCTATTTTGGCTGAAAATGATTACTCAGAAAACTTTTTTGATAGAAAAGAACAATCCAGAATTACTTCTGCAAGACCCAAAACAAAAACTATTCTTAGTCTTTCTTATGATATTTCAAAGTTTAACTTTAATCTTAATAATACTTATTTTGGTTCTGTTACATGGCAGCACGCAACTGATCCTGCCAAAGATCAGACATTTTCTGGTAAGGTAGTTACAGACATCGTTTTAACATATAAAATCACGAATGACCTTAAAATTTCCGGAGTTGTAAATAATTTGTTTAATATTTATCCGGATGTAATAGATAGCAAAGGAGATATAGTGACAGATCTTGGAGGAAGGTTCAAATACCCTTGGGAGGTGAATCAGTTTGGGTTTAACGGAACGATTTTTCAGCTCAATGTTAATTATACTTTTTAATCTATAAATAAAGGAATTGACATTGTTATGCTTAACAAAGGCGAGGCAATCTCAAAAAATATAAAACCCACATAAACAATTGGCTGACATTCATTCATAATGTCAGCTAATTGTTTTTTCACGCAGAATAGGAAGTTATTACTATATTTTGCTTTTTACATTCTACAAAAAAGGGTATTTTAGTACTATGAAAATTTATACAAAAACAGGAGATAAAGGGCAAACTGCACTCTATGGCGGAACAAGAGTTTCTAAAGCCAGTGCCAGAGTAGACAGCTATGGAAATATAGATGAGCTGAATTCATTCATAGGGATTGCAAAAAGTCATATCGAAGATGAAGAAGTGTTGAGACAGCTAAAGAAAATACAGTTTGATTTGTTTACGGTAGGTTCAGAAGCAGCTACACCAGCAGATAAACTGATGCTGGCTAATGGAAAATCACGTCTTCCGATCATAATTTCAGAAACTGAAATTGAAGAATTAGAGCAATGGATGGATGCTTTTGAAGACAAATTGGAACCACTTCAGTATTTCATCCTTCCCGGTGGCGGAAAACCAGCAACATTTTTACATGCTGCCAGAACCATTTGCAGAAGAGCTGAACGGTCATTGGTGTTTTTAAACGAGTCTGAAGAAGTACGTCCTGAATTAATCAAATACCTGAACAGGCTTTCAGATTATCTTTTTGTATTGGCAAGGTACATCTCAAAATTAAACAATGAACCGGAAGAATACTGGAACCCGAATGAGAGATAAGGTATTACTTTTCATCAATGGAGAGGCTCCCCAAAACTTTCCTAATCCGGATTATTATGATTTGATTGCCTGTACAGATGGTGCTTTTCATTATCTCAAAAGAATAGGCTTTCCTTTGGATAAGCTGGATTTTATATCGGGTGATTTTGATTCCCATTCGGGATCAGATGAAAATATTTATCAGGAAAAATTTATCCATACGCCCGATCAGAATCATACGGATTTTTATAAGGCCTTGGATATCATTATAGAAAAAGGAGGAAAAAATGTAGATGTTTGGGGTGGAAGTGGAGGTGAACAGGATCATTTTTTAGGAAATCTAACAGTGGCCTATGCTTTTAAAGATCGATTGAAAATGAAATTTTATGATGAATTTTCTGAATATTTTTTCATTCCTAAAAAAATGATAGTGAAGGGAATAAAAGATAAGATGATTTCCCTGTATCCTTTTCCAGCAGCTGAAAATATTACAACAAAAGGATTGAATTGGCCTTTGAATAACGGAAATCTAAGCATTACTTCAAGAATCGGAACCCGGAATTTTGCAGTGGAGGATGAGGTTTCTATTACCTATGAAAAAGGGGACTTATTGATTTTTATTGGGAAAAATTATTTGTAATTTCAGGAAGTTGTTATTATACCAATAGCCTTCAGTAATGAAATTAACCAAATTTTGAGGATAGAAACAGTTTGCTATACTATCAATAGAACTGGGCTTTAGCCCAGTTAATAAAAATAATAAATCCATTGGCTTTAGCCCAAACTTATTAACTTTTGCATACATTCATTAAAATACCCATTGTTAGCATTGCGCTGTTCTGCATTTTCTCGTGTAAAACGCAGCATTTCATAACACCCGAATATGGTAAAACTGACGCTGAGAAAGTTATTCAGATCAAAAAAGTAACTAATTTCCGGACTGTTGGAAACATTAAGAATACTGAAGGGAGAACTTTAAGAGCGGGGAAATTTTATAGAAGTGCCCACCTCCATAAGCTTAAAAAGAGATCATTTGATGATCTTGAAAAATTGGGGATCAAAGAAATCATTGATCTCAGAAACTCAAAAGAGATCGCGCAGAAGCCGGATCAGCTTCCTGCTGAAATTGTTTACAAAAAATATTCAGCTTTTGAAGATGAAGGTGACCAGCTGGCACAGGCCAGAAAACTGGTTCTTAAAGGAAAAGTAAATGCTTCAGATGCAGATAAAAGGATGATCGATTTCTATCGGGAGTATGTTACGGAGAATCCTGCAATCATAAAAGCCATCATCACTGAGGTCCTGGATTCTAAAGATCCCATTTTGTATCACTGTACAGCGGGTAAGGATAGAACAGGAATTACCACCGCTTTAATTTTAACCATATTAAAATTTGATAAAGAAACAATTTATAACGAATACCTTCTTTCCAATAATTACAGACAAGATCTCGTTCAGAAGAGACTCCGTCTGGCTAACAGCTTACACTTTCTATACCCCAAGATGGATCTGCAGGTCCTGGAAAAATTGAGCTGGGTAGAAAAAAGATACCTTGATGCAGCTTTTGAGGAGATCAATAAAAAGTATGGTTCTACAGATGCTTACATCCGGCAGGTATTAGGTATCTCTGATACAAAAAGAGCAGAATACATTCAAAAGTTTACCTATTGATTATCAGAGGTAAATTATAACGGAAGATCATATTGGGGCAATATTTAAAATTATAATAATTTTAACACCTAAAAATCAAACTTTTTTAGCAATTTTGCATTTCTTAATTCACTTGTTTAGAAATGAAAATAAAGTACTCGGAACTTATTGATCAGACATTATATTTCCCTACAGAGGAGTTTAATGTTTCTGAGAACAATTTGTTGTTTCACGATGTTCCATTGATGGACGTTGTTGAGCAATTTGGCACTCCGCTAAAGATTAGCTATCTGCCGAGAATTTCTCAAAATATTCAAAAAGCTAAAAGCTGGTTTAAAGAAGCTTTTGAGAAAATTGAATATAAAAAGAATTATACCTACTGTTACTGTACAAAATCCAGTCATTTCAATTTCGTATTGGAAGAAGCTCTGAAGAATGATATTTCGATTGAAACCTCTTCGGCGTATGATATGGATATTGTAAAATCTCTTTATGAGAAAGGGAAGGTAGATAAAAACATTGAGGTGATCTGTAATGGATTCAAAACAGATGATTATCTGACAAAAATTTCAGATATGATCAATAATGGTTTTGGAAATATTACCCCGATTCTGGATAATTACCGTGAGCTGGATAAACTAACGGAAAGTATAGATTCCACATTTAATATCGGAATTAGAATTGCTTCAGAGGAAGAACCTAAGTTCGAATTTTATACCTCAAGATTGGGAATCGGATATAAAGATATCATTCCTTACTACAGTCAGAAAATCGCTGAGCACCCGAATGCAAGATTGAAAATGCTTCACTTCTTCATCAATACGGGAATAAAAGATACGTCTTACTACTGGAACGAATTGTACAAATGTCTCCGTGTGTATGCGCGTTTGAAGAAAATTGCTCCCGAAGTGGATTCATTGAACATTGGTGGTGGTTTTCCAATCAAAACTTCTTTGAACTTTGATTATGATTACCAATATATGGTAGAAGAAATTGTTTCTCAGATCAAAAAATTCTGTGAAGAAGAAGGAGTGGAAGAGCCTAACATCTATACTGAATTCGGAAGCTTTACCGTTGGAGAAAGTGGGGCAAACCTCTATAAGATCATTTCTCAGAAACGTCAGAATGACAGAGAGAAATGGAACATGATCGATTCTTCTTTCATGACGACGCTTCCTGATACGTGGGCTATTTCAAGACACTTTATCATGCTTCCATTAAACCGTTGGGAGGATAGCTATGAAAGAGTATTTCTGGGAGGCTTAACGTGTGACTCAGATGATTATTACAACTCTGAGCAGCATACCAATGCAATCTACTTACCAGTTTTCAGCGATACGAAGCCTTTGTATATCGGATTTTTCCATACAGGAGCTTATCAGGAAACCATCGGGGGGTATGGAGGCGTACACCACTGTCTGATGCCTCAGCCAAGACACGTCCTGATTCAAAAGGATGAAAATGGAGAATTACAATATGAGATTTTCCGTGAAAAACAGGAACCAGAAGATATCCTGAAGCTTCTTGGTTACAAATAATATTGTTATCACTAGAAATGGGCTTAGCCCATATACCAAAAATAATAATTCCATTGGCTTTAGCCAAACCTATAGAAAACGAAAGCTCTCAGAATCTGAGAGCTTTTTATAGTTAAAAATATTTTGAAATTTTATCCAGTTCGAGATCTTCATAATCCGAAATGACAGTGTCAGCGAGTGTATAATCCTGATTTTTTGAATGTGGACTTCTGTATGCTGCGCAAAAAATTTCTGCTCTGTGGGCCGCCAGAATTCCGTTGGTGGAATCTTCAATCACCATGCAGCTTTCTACAGGTTCACCAGCCATTTCTGCAGCCAGTAGGAAAACTTCAGGATGTGGCTTGGACTCCTTCAGATCAGCACCACTGATCTTTCCTTTAAAGTATTTTTCAAGACCGAATTTTTCAAAGACCATATTGATGGTCGTCATTGTAGCCGAAGATGCCAATATCAGTTTAATACCATTTTCATGGTAATGCTCAATGAGATTCCTTACCCCTGGAATTAAGTCAAACTCATCATCATTATAAAAATAATCTTTGAAATGGGCCCTTTTGATACCGGAAATAGTTTCATGTGTATGATCTAAACTAAACTGACTGATCAATGTTTCACAAACTCTTTTGGTAGATGCTCCGGTTAAAGAAGTGTACAGATCTTCGGAAACTGCAATTTCCAATTCATCAAACGTTTTGAAATAGGCTTTTCTATGCAGTGGTTCTGTGTCTACGATTACCCCATCCATATCGAAAAGAACAGCTTTTAAAGACATATTTAAAGTTTTTACAAAAATAGCTATTTGAGTTGAGAGTGGAAAGTGAATAAAGAGCTACGGGCTATGAACTGGTCCACGAGGTTATGATAATAGGTGAGGGAGTAGATTTTTTGATTTAAATTTTACAGATTTTGAGCCAATTACCCATTGGATGAGGACCTACAAACTCTCCTGCAGTCTTTCACTCCAACTCATAAAGTCTTTGTATCTTTGTGGAATCATTTAATTTTTTAATTAATCATTATCTATGAAAACATACGCAGGAATTCCCGAAGAAAACGCAACGTTAGAGAATTCAAAAGTAATGTTGGTAACGGTTCCTTATGATGGGACTTCAACATGGGGTAAAGGAGCTGACAAAGGCCCGGAACTATTCCTAAATGCTTCAGAAAATATGGAGCTTTATGACATTGAAACCCAAACAGAGCCATATCTTCAGGGTGTATACCTTGCTGGAGAAGTTTCTGAAAACTCCACTCCCGAAGCCATGACAGAAGCTGTTTATCAGAAAACTAAAGAGCTTTTGAACAATGAAGGCAAATTATTTACTCTTTTCGGTGGTGAACACTCTGTATCCATCGGTTCTATCCGTGCGGTAGGGGAGAAATTTGAAAATCTGACTGTTCTTCAACTGGATGCTCATACAGATCTGCGTCCCGATTTCCACGGTTCCACATCAAACCATGCGTGTGCAGTTTTTGAAGCTAACCAGAAGCATAATTTAGTGCAGGTGGGAATTCGTTCTATGGATATTGAGGAAGCTGAATACCTACCGGAAGGAAGAGTGTTTTTCGCACATGAAATTGCCAATAATGAGAACTGGATCAATGATGTGTTGGAAAAAGTTTCAGGGAACGTATATATTACGATTGATCTTGATGCTTTCGACCCTTCTATCGCTCCTTCTACTGGAACTCCAGAGCCAGGTGGTTTACAATGGTATCCAACATTGGAATTATTAAGAAAAGTATTCGAAAAATGCAACGTTGTAGCATTCGATATTGTAGAATTAATGGATTCTCCAATGGCTAAGCCGACAGCTTTCCTGTCTGCCAAGTTATATTACAAAATGCTGGCTTATAACGATATTTATAACAACAACTAATATTCCGCAAGAATCGGATTTTTTCTGCCGTATATTCTTTGGAAATTTGTGAGGTAAAACAATCAAGAAATGTCCACACAAAATCAAATAGATTATAACAGAATTGCCAAGGCGATAGAATATATCCAGAGCAATTTCAGGCTTCAGCCAAGTTTGGAGGAAGTGGCAGAGAATATTCACTTGAGTCCGGCTCATTTTCAGAAGATATTCACAGATTGGGCAGGAACAAGTCCGAAAAAATTTTTACAGTTCATCAGTCTTGAACACGCTAAAAGTTTATTAAAAGAAGAAAAAGCAAGTCTTTTTGACACGGCTTACGAAACGGGACTTTCCAGTACAAGCAGATTACATGATTTGTTTGTGAAAATAGAAGGAATGTCTCCGGCAGAATATAAAAATGGTGGAAATAGCCTGGCTATTAATTATAGTTTTTCCGAAAGTCCCTTTGGAAACATATTGGTAGCTTCCACAGAAAAAGGAATCTGCCATATGGCTTTTGAAACCGATAAAGAATCAGCATTGGGAAATTTGAAACATAAATTTCCTAATGCTTCTTTTTTTGAAAAGCAGGATGCTCTCCAGAAAAATGCATTGTCCATCTTCGATAAAGACTGGTCGAAACTCAACACCATCAAGCTTCATTTAAAAGGTACGGACTTCCAACTAAAGGTTTGGGAAAGCCTGTTGTCTATTCCGATGGGAAGGCTGTCTACTTATGGCAGTCTGGCCGAAAAAATTGGAAATCCCAAGGCTTCAAGAGCAGTGGGGACCGCAATAGGAAGTAATCCGGTTGCATTTCTTATCCCCTGTCACCGTGTCATTCAGTCTAGCGGACATTGGGGAGGCTATCGTTGGGGAAGTGACAGAAAACAGCTGATCGTAGGTTGGGAGGGTTCACGTATTTACTCCTGATATAGAGCACACTGATAAGTTTGGGCTAAAGACAGCGAAGGATTTGTTTATTGAACGGATTTCAGTCCGGTCCTATTGATACCTCTTATTGTGTTCATGAAAAATTTTGAGTAATTTATTTTTAGCTGAAGAATTGTAAATACATTGTACTTTTTTCAGGACGAAAGCATTTAAATTTAAAAATTATGATGAGTCTCTTCGAAGAAATATCAGATTATCCGATCAATATACTTCCTAATGACGGAACTGTCCATTATTACGGAAAGGTTTTTTCTAAAGAACTTTCTGATTCTTTTTATACCTATTTGCTGAACCAGATTCCCTGGGAAAATGACGAAGCCATCATCTTTGGAAAGTTAATTCTCACCAAAAGAAAAGTGGCCTGGTTTGGAGAAAAACCTTTTGAATATACTTATTCTAAACGGACAAAATATGCCAGATTCTGGACTCCGGAATTGTTGGAATTAAAGAAAAAATGTGAGGAAGTTTCAGGTGAAACCTACAATTCATGCCTGCTCAATTTATATCATGACGGAAGTGAAGGAATGGCCTACCACAGCGATGGTGAAACAGACCTGAAAAAACATGGGGCAATTGCTTCTCTGACCTTTGGCGCAGAAAGAAAATTTTTATTTAAACATAAAAAGACCAAAGAAAAGGTAGAAGTATTCCTGGAAAACGGAAGTTTGCTGGTTATGAAAGGCACTACTCAGGACCATTGGCTTCACAGGCTTCCACCCACCACCAAAGTGAAAACCCCGAGAGTGAATCTTACGTTCAGAACAATTGAAGAGTAACAAACTTTCACAAATTACGCAAATTAAGTAGATTTATAACGCGCATTCATCTGTGCAAATCTGTGCAAATCTGTGCAATCTGTGGGATATAAGTTACATTCACTTATTCATTTCCAGAACGATTAAAGAGTAAAACTCTCGCAGATTTTGCAGATCACGCAGATTTATAACGCGTAATCATCCGTGCACATCTGTGAAATCTATGGGAAATAAGCTACATCCAATTATTCATTTCCAGAACAATTGAAGAATAAAAACTCTCGCAGATTTTGCAAATCAGGCAGATTTATAACGCGCAATCATCCGTGCACATCTGTGAAATCTGTGGGAAATAAGCTACATCCAATTATTCATTTCCAGAACAATTGAAGAATAAAAACTCTCGCAGATTTTGCAAATCAGGCAGATTTATAACGCGCAATCATTCGTGCACATCTGTGAAATCTATGGGAAATAAGCTACATCCAATTATTCATTTCCAGAACAATTGAAGAATAAACTCTCGCAGATTACGCAAATTTATAACGCGCAATTATCTGTGCAGATCTGTGAAATCTGTGGGAAATAAACTACATTCAGTATTCATTTCCAGAACAATACATTAGCTTTCAAATCAAGAGAAATCTTTTAGCATAATCATTTGATAAGTCAGCCCAATCAGTGAGAAGTTAAAAATTAAAAAGCTGTCCAAACGAACAGCTTTTTCAGTTTATTTCAAGATTTCAGCTTCAATGGAGCTGTCATCATATATTTTAATAAAGGCTTTTGTATAGTCTTCCTTCGTAGCGAAATTTGGGTTATCCAAAAATTTCTGTGGGTTGACCGCAAAAAGCGGGAACCACGTACTGCTGATCTGTATCTGTATTTTATGCCCTTTTTTGAATGTGTGAACCACATCCTGAAGTCTGAAGTTTACAGCAGTCTTTTGATTCGCAATCAAGGCTTCTCCTTTTTCTCTCGTATTTCTGAATCTTGCAGGCATGATTTCACTTCTCACCATCTGATGATAGTTTCCATAGACAACTCCATCTTTCTTTTCTACAGGCTTGAAATCCTCAGGATAAACATCAATAAGCTTCACAGCAAAATCTGCATCAGTAGATGAAGAGGCGATATTCAGCTTAGCCATAATTTCTCCAGCAAAAGTAATATCTTCCGTCAATACGTCAGTTGTGAATGTCAATACATCGGGTCTTCCTACGGAGAATCTCTGATCTTCAGACATATAATTTCTAGGGGTAAAACCATTGAAATCTTTGAAATGGTCAGAACTTAAAACAGGATTAGAGGGATCACTGTAATATTCTGAATACCCTTGTCCTGATGTTTTCTTTAGGGTTTTGTCGGATAGGTAAAAATTAACTTTCTGAGCATTTTTAGGAGGATAAGAAGCGAATTCTTTCCATTCTTTAGCTCCTGTATCATACATCAAAGCTTCAGGAAGTCCGGCATCTTCTTTGGTGTTGCCCTTAAGATAGTGGCTGAAGAATTTTGTTTCTACATTTTTCTGGTAATACGTTGCAATACTGTCTCCAAAATATGTCTCACTGTGAAAATGTTTCCCTTGCTCCTGGGACCAGCCGCCATGTGAAAAAGGCCCCATTACAATGGTGTTTTTTGCTTTGGGACTGGTTTTTTCAATGGTCTTATAAATATTCAGAGGTCCCGAAAGGTCTTCTGCATCAAACCATCCACCAACAGTCATTACCGCGTGGCTGATGTTTTTCAGGTGGGGAAGGAGATTTCTTTTCTGCCAGAATTCATCATAGTTGGTGTGATTCATAATTTCTGTCATGAAGAAATTATTCTTGTAATATTTTTCATAACCGTCCTTTAAAGTTCCCATGTCTCTGTAAAATTTAAGACCATCTTCAGAAGTCTGCTTTACAAAAGAATCCATATACCAAGCTTGTTTTTCCGGTTTTGTTTTCTGAACTCCAAAGACCGGGAAGGTACGGAAGTAGCCCAGCATAAATCTCCCATTGTGAAGGAAATCATCGTTCCAGAAATCTGAAATCGGAGCCTGAGGAGAAGATGCTACCAACGCCGGATGCTGCGCCAGAGTACCGACAGCAGTATAAAATCCTGGATACGATGTCCCGAACTGTCCTACTTTACCATTGTTATCCTTAATATTCTTTAAAAGCCATTCGATGGTGTCGTAGGTATCTGTGCTTTCGTCCACATCTTTTTTGCTCTTACGTTCCACCTGTGGAGTCATATTGGTAAAAGTTCCTTCACTCATATATCTTCCGCGGACATCCTGGTAGACAAAAATATACTTGTCTTTCATCAGGAAAGTATTTGGGCCAAGCTTTGTTTTGTACTCATTTTCTCCGTACGGTGCGATATTGTAGCAGGTTCTCTGCATCAGGAAAGGATACTTGTTTTTGTTTGAAATATCTTTTGGAATATACACTGCTGTAAAAAGCTTTACTCCATCACGCATCGGAATATAGAATTCCTTTTTAGTGAAATTATCCTTAACGAATGGATCTTTCTGTTCAGTCTTTTGAGCCTTTCCGAGAATGAAAAGAAGAATGAAGAAAAATGAAATAGGGGTTTTCATAGAAAAAAATTTACGGCTAATTTATAAATAAATATACTCTTTTCGTAGCGTATCGTATGAATCTTCCTCTAAAAATGAAGTATGGTTGTATTTTTTTTAGTTAAATGGGATAATTCTAAAACACTTGCGAACAAAGTCTGAGATTTAAAAACTTGATGCTGGAAATTTTTTGTCTTTTTGTGATTGGAAAAGTAAGCCTTGTAATCGAGAAATAGCCGGAGATCCGGCCATTATTAAGAAAATATAAATGTAGGGTGTTAGCTCTTTTTCGTTTTTTTTCCGACAAACTTATTTAGCTTCATACTCAGCGAAAACATAATATACCGCCTAAGAATAAGTTCTTCACGGTCTTCGAAATAAGAATCGGTGATCGTTCTTCTCACGCTTTGGTTTTGATTCAGCACATCGTAAATCTTTACTTTGGCAGTAAATTGTTTTTTATAAAAGGAATAGCCTATGCTTGTATTCCAGAAATAAAAGTCTTTTTTGAATCCTGGAGCAATATTGGAATTGGTATTGTACTCAAAGTCATTACCAAAGACGAATCTGCTTTGAAAAAGATAGTTGGTTAGTTCCAGCTTCAGTGACTGATTGGCTGTATTTACCTGACCTACATTGTAGTTGGAATATTTTGAGAAGCTGTATCCAAGCCTATATGAAGGTTTGATCATAAATTTATCCTTGATTTCATAGCTCATATTCAATCCCGGGTTTAAGCTGTACGAATTGCTTTTGTAGGCCTGTCCGTCGATAAAGCCATTATTGAAATTATAATTCATGTTAAATCTAGGATTAATGGTCAGCTTGTGATCTTTCCATTTAAAGGTTTTGCTAAGACCTGTACTGACGTTGAGATTTTTATTTCCGCTTATATTATCGTAGGTAACGATTTGTTTTCCAGAATTGTCATATCGGGAAAATCTGATGACATCATTGTTTTTGTAGGTGAATCCCGCGTTGATATAATAGTTGAACTTCTTGATAATGTTGAAGTCGTTGAAGGAAATCGTATTGGTGGTTGTCCATGTATTTTTAAGGTCAGGATTTCCGGTATAGGTGATCAGCGGGTCAGACTCATCTTTGAATGGAATGAGCTGTTCCACTCCCGGGATATTAAAGCTGGAAAAATGAGATAGCGTCAGCCTTTTGCGGTCAGAAAAAGCATATTGAAAATTGACAGCATACCGCGGAAGAACAAAGCTTTTCTGAAGATCATATTGCTGCCCCTGATACACGGAGCCTACCTTCATATCCGAGATATCAAGATTAACGGTTGCCCAGGTGTTAAATTTCTTCTTAAAAAGCATAAAAGAAAGTTCAGGTGAGATCTGATTAATTCTTTGATCCATGCTGTTGGAAAGAAGAATATTGTATTTTGAGTACTGTCCGGTAGCCGGATCAAAATCATTAAAATCCTTTATGTTTCTTGACAGTTTTGAACTATACTGCAGCTGGACACTTACCATTGCGGAATCGGAGATAGGTTCTGTATATCCCGCACTGAAGCTGTATGAATTGTTCTGTATTCTGCTTTTCTGTTGCTGGTCCCGGTTATCAGTAGTTGTTCCTGATTCCTGATAAAATGTATTCTGTGACTGATTGATATCGTCATTTTTTGATTCGGAAATAGTGGTGTTTACAACCGCAGAGATCAGGCGACCTTTTTTCTTCAGGTTTTTGGAAAAATAGATATTGGGAGTGAACGTGTTGCTTTCTCCTTTATTACTACTTGAAGAGCCGCTTTCATTTAGCATTCTTTCATCTCTTGAAGAGGTAGATTTTGATCTGTTGAAGCTGAAATCTTCTGATTTTGAAAACGAGGGCGCGATGTAAATATTGGTCAATGAATCCAGTTTTATTCTGGCCGAGCTGTCGAAAGTATATTGTCTTGATTCATTCTGCCCATTACTTTCAGAATTGGTTTTCAGGGTATAATCAGGAAGAAGTGTATTTTTAGAAACCTTGGAACGTGTTTCTTTTTCTGAGGTTGAATACTTAAGGCTGAAGTTGTCCAGGTCCAAATCATTTCCAAGCTTGTCATTGTAGTTAACCCCAACTGTAGAAGACTTCTCAATACCGCTGCCACTTTTCTGGGATCCATAGCCCCTGCTTCCCATATTATCAAAAACATCATCAGCAGAGATACTTTTTGAATTGATATTATTGGAAGAGGCCAGAAGGCTTATCTTGGTATCTCCTTTGAAATAGCTGATGAGTGCGTTTCCCTCATACCGTTTATCTGATCCGTAGCCCACAGTAATTCTTGAAATAAGCCCTTTGTTTTTCTTTTCATCGATATTAAAATTGATGGTGGTATTCTGTGATTTCGGTGGCTTTCCGCTAAGTTCTTCTTCCTTTGTCTTGGTGGTGGTAAGCTGTATGTTTTTAATGATATCTGCGGGAAGGTTTTGCAGGGCAATTTTGCCATCCTTATCAAAAAAAGGTTTTCCATTAACCATAATCTGGTCTACTTCTTTTCCATTGGCTGTAATTTTTCCGTCATTGCCTACCTCTACTCCCGGAATCTGTTTCAGCAGTTCTTCAATTTTGCTGTCAGGACGTACATTAATAGCCGAAGCATTGAATTCGATCGTATCCTTTTTTACCTTTACCGGCGAAATCGTGATTTTTACCTCGTCAATATTGATCACAGGCTTTTTTTCAAGCTCAATATCTCCTAACGTCAAAGAACGGTCAATATTTTCGAATGTCTTCGAATACAATAACTGATCAGCATCAATTTTCAGAATTGACGGTTCATTCACCTCATCGATTTTCAACGAAAATTTACCCTCTTTATTGGTGGCTGTATAATTGACAATGGAAGAATCTTTGATCTTCAGCAGATAGACCGTAGCATTTTCCAGTGGTTTTTTTCCTGAATCATGTACTTTTCCTTCAATGTGCAGTTTCTGAGCATCTACAATCAAAAAATTACACATTAGTAGCAATAGCAGTAAGATTTTCTTCATCGGTTCTTCAAAGGAGTAAAAATAAAAAAACATCCCAATATAGGGATGTCTTATAGAAATATTTCTAAAAAATTATTTTATGCTCTCAGATATCTGGAATATGCATATCCTTCCTGGCCATCGGCAGTTTTCACTTTCCACCAGTCATCAGAAGTCTGCTCGATTAAGGTAACTGCAGAACCTTTTGCTGCTTTACCTACTACAGCGGCTTCAGTAGAAGGCTCCTGTCTGATATTAAGATTAGAATCTTCAGTGGCTACCGTTAAAGAAGCTCCTGAAGAAAGACCTGCTACCTGTACATCGATATTGATGTCGGATGCAGAATAAGTAGAGTCGATAGCTCCTAAAGCATTCCATACTGCGTCTTTAGCTGCGGTGTTGGAAGCTGCTCCGGAAACATAAAGAATACCGTCCTGCTCCTGAACCTGAAGGTTTGAAATTCCTGCAGACTGCGCTGCTGAAACTACGCTTGAATATTTATCTTGTAATGTGCTCATCTTAAATTATTTTACCGTGTAGTTATACTTTACTTTACCCACTTTTAAAGCGTCTACAGACTGCTTGATTTTTTTAGCCTGCTCCTTGGATACATTTCCTGTTAAAGTAAGCTCGTCATTGATTACTTCTACTTTTACCGTAGGGAAGTCTTTTACAGCATCCTGAACTTTTTTCTGAACTACAGGATCTACAGCTGATTTAGTTTCTACAGGTGCCGGTGCAGCAGCTACAGTAGACATATCCATTACATCTTTAACCCCATTGATTGCTTTTAATTGTGCAATCATAGCGTCTTTAGACTGTTGATCTGCGAAAGTTCCGCTTAGGTGAGCTACTCCTTCTTTTACTTCAACAGAAGCATTGGGATTAGAAGTTACTACAGTTGTAGCCTGAGTCTGAAGATCGGCATCAGAAACTTTCTTTTTACAAGAAACTGCCCCGAAAGATACAGCTACAGCTAATGCAGCCATTGCGATAGTTTTTTTCATATTGTATATTTATTAATGTTGTTATACTCTCAAATGTAACAATAAAATTTGTACCAAAAGAATAAAAATTCAATAAATCTTTCTTAAATTTTTTACAATATTTTCTAAACCAGAGAATTAATTTTCAGGGATTAAAAACTTAATGGAAAATTAATACGCTTCGAAGAAAATCTTCTGCCAATTGAAAAACCATTATATTTGCGCAAATTGAACTATATATATGAAAGGACAGAATAAACTTTTTATAGCAATTATCATTGCGCTTATCCTGGGAGTAGGAATCGGAGGCGTTGTACATGTAAAGTATCCGGAAAGCGCAGCACCTTTTTCCAATAATATCAAATTGCTGGGAACCGTTTTTATCAGGTTGGTACAGATGATTATTGCGCCATTGGTTTTTACAACACTGGTAGTGGGTATTGCCAAAATGAGTGATATCAAAATGATTGGAAGGGTAGGAACAAAAGCCATGCTTTGGTTTATCTCAGCTTCTTTAATTTCACTTTTTATAGGGTTGATCCTCGTGAACTGGCTTGAGCCTGGACATGTAACAAAACTGCCGATACAGGATGTTTCCTCTGCTGAAGAGCTTTTGAAAAGCAGCAAGAGCTTTTCCCTTGAAGATTTTGTGAAGCATATGATTCCTAAAAGTTTATTCGAAGCTTTTGCTACCAATGAAGTATTGCAGATTGTGGTATTTGCCATTATGTTTGGTGTTGCCCTGGCTAATTTGGGCGAAGAATATTCTAAACCTGTGGTAAAACTTTTTGATATCATGGCACATGGAATCCTGAAAATGGTTGGATATATCATGTGGTTTGCTCCATTAGGAGTATTGGGAGCTATTGCAGCAGTAGTTGCTACCAATGGATTTGAAATATTTAAAGTTTATGCCATTTATCTGAGAGACTTTTTCTTTGCGCTGGCAGTACTTTGGGTCGTTCTTCTGATCGTAGGTTATTTTATCTTAGGAAACCGTCTTTTTGATCTCATGAAAAGAATTAAAGAGCCTTTACTGATTGCATTTTCTACGACAAGTTCGGAAGCGGTATTCCCAAAACTGGTAGAAGAGCTTGAAAAATTCGGGTGCAACAGCAGGGTAGTGTCTTTCATCCTGCCTTTAGGATATTCATTTAACCTGGATGGAAGTATGATGTATATGACCTTTGCTTCGATCTTCATTGCACAGATTTACGGGATTGAGATGACGATTGGACAGCAGATCACTATGCTTCTGGTCCTGATGCTTACTTCAAAAGGTATTGCAGGGGTTCCGAGAGCTTCCCTGGTTATTATTGTTGCTACTTGCTCTATGTTTGGGATTCCACCGGAAGGGATTGCCTTAATTCTGCCAATCGACCACTTCTGTGATATGGGAAGAAGTATGACCAACGTATTAGGAAATACACTGGCCACTTCTGCCGTATCAAAATGGGAGGGACAATTAACTGAGCCTTTAGATAAAATTTAAATAAAATAATGAGTCTAGAAAACTTAGAATTATATAAAAGCCATATTCACGAATATGGCTTTTCTGTTATCAATCACATTTTTTCTGATGAAGAAATTCAGAAAATAATTGATGTTCTTAACCATATAGATACCTCCCGTGAGAATTTCAGGAAATCTAAGGACCTTTTTGCGATAAGGCAGTTTTTAAAAGAAATCCCAGAGATCAGGGATCTCATTTTTAATGATAATATTCAAAAAGTTGTTAAAGAAATTTTTGGGGAGAAATATTTTGTAGTGAAGAGTATTTATTTTGACAAACCTGAAACTTCCAACTGGTATGTTGCGTATCATCAGGATCTTACTATTTCTGTGGATAAGAAAATGGACTTACCGGGCTTCGGTCCCTGGACGACTAAGCAAAATCAGTTTGCGGTGCAGCCTCCATTAGATATTTTGGAAAATATATATACGATCAGAATCCACCTGGATGATACGGATGAAAATAACGGAGCTTTAAAAGTTATCCCAAACTCCCATGCTAAAGGAATCTACAGACCTGAAAGCATCAATTGGAATGAAGAAACAGAAGAAATCTGCATGGTAGAAAAAGGCGGCATTATGATCATGAAACCGCTTACCCTTCACGGCTCAAACAGAACAACCAACGGAAAGAAAAGACGCGTAATCCACATCGAGTTTTCAGATAGGGAACTTCCAGAAGCTTTGAAATGGTCTGAAAAACTGAATTAGAAAAAAAATGCCTTCCGTAATTTTGGAGGGCATTTTTTATAGCTTGAACGTGAATGCAGGACGATGAAAGTTTCTGCTTGAGCGGTGGTCAGTCTGCAATTATTGATTAACTGTTGATGGCTAGCTTTCGACCAAAAACTTCACGAAGCAGGTCATTATCTGTTTTTGCTTTCATACTTCCTTTTTCCACGTTAAATTATCGTGCAGAAATTTCATCAATAAAGATATAGGCTTCGCCTCCTGCTCCCTGGTGCCACTCCGGAAGTTTTCCGAAATGATAGGCTTTTACCTTAAGGTATCGGGCTTCTGTAGGAAGAATTTCAGTGGCGAAATCTCTGGTCTGAACTTTTTCATCTTTCGGATCGATATCATGGGTGACTGTTTCCAGAAGAATATAATCTTTGCCGTTCATTGAAGCGTAATATTCCACTTTTTTGGGCATCAGAATCCATGCTTTGCTATCCTGAAGATAAGTGGAAGACAGTTTGGTGATCTGCTGAGGTGATTTAAAATCGATAACCGCTTCAAAATTCTGTCCCTGGTATCCATGCCATTCGCCTTTCCTCCAGTTGATATCGCCCCGGATTCCATCGATTAACGCTAGCTTTCCGCCAGCTGTATATTGAGTAGTAGCTTTGGAAAGAACACTAATGTCCCAGTAATTAGGTCTTCTGTTGATCTGGGCTCTAGTTACAGCACTTTTCTCGCCGTTTCTTTCAGCGTATGCCATAATCTGGGTGGATGTAGTAACCGTTACAGGACCTCTGTAAGGGATAAATGTTTTTCTTTTGTTGGCATCGCTTTCATCCATCGTCATGTAATAGACTTTATCATGTGGGCTCAGCGGCGTGATCTCAACTTTAGTGGAAAAATCAAAAACCCTGTCTGCTGAAATGACTGGGGAAGGTGTTAATTGGGCATATTTGAGATCCTTGACAGGCTGCACATTCTCAAACCCCAATCTTTTGAGCTCTGTTTTAGCCGTATTTTTCGTAATGATTCTGGTCGTGCCATCTTCAAGATGGATTTTAACCTCATCAAAATAGGGCGTAGTGGTTTGCCATTCCGGTAATCCCGGTGTGACCGCATAGATTCCTAAAGAGCTTAAGATATACCATGCACTCATTTGCCCGCAGTCTTCATTTCCGATCAGTCCGTCGGGAGTATTCTTATAGAAATGATCAAGAATATATTTAATTTTGGCGTCTGTTTTTTCTGGTTTATCTACAAAATTGTATAGGTAGGCAATATGATGGCTGGGCTCATTACCCTGTGCATATTGCCCCATCAGGCCGGTGATATCTGCCTGATCTCTGCCTGTTGTTGTATCCGGAGCAGCAAAAATAGCATCGATAAACTGTTCAAACTTTTCTTTCCCACCATGGGCAGCTATAAGTCCCGGAATATCCTGCTGTACAGAATAGGAATAGTGCCACGAATTGCCTTCCGTATAATTGTTGTTCACTTCTCTCGGATCAAATGGCTCATACCAATTTCCATTCTTTCTTGGCTGCATAAAGCCGTTTTTAGGGTTATACAGGTTTTTCCAGCCTTGAGAACGTTTCATAAAGTAGCGATAATCCTCTTTTTTGCCTAAAATGTTAGCCATCTGGGCAATACACCAGTCATCATACGCATATTCTAAAGTCTTGGAAACACTTTCAGGTTCATCATCAATGCTGATGTAGGTATTCTGTTTGTAAGCATTCAGACCAAAAATATCCTGCATGGCTGAGCTTTTGGAAGCCTGATATGCTTTTTCATAATCAAACCCTTTAATTCCTTTGGACATGGCATCAGCAATAACGGAAACGGCATGATAACCGATCATACATTCGGTTTCGTTGGAGGCAAGCTCCCACACGGGAAGCTTTCCGCCCTGTTCAAATTGTTTTATAAAAGTATTGATAAAATCAGCTGTTCTTTTTCTGTCGATCAAAGTCATCAGGGGATGGGCAGCCCTGAAAGTATCCCAAAGTGAAAATACCGTGTAATACTCAAAATCTTTCGCAGTGTAAAGTTTATTATCCCGGCCTCTGTATCTTCCGTCAACATCCATATTGATATTGGGCTGACTGAAAACATGATACAGTGCCGTATAAAAAACAGAAAGTTTATTTTTATCCTCAGACGTTACTTCTATTTTAGAAAGTTCTTTATCCCAAACGGTTTCCGCTTGCTTTTTTACCGTATCAAAATCTTCCGCCCCCCCTTCTGCCATCATATTCTTTCGTGCTCCTTCATAACCGGTTGGTGACAGAGCTACTTTGACACTGATCTTTTCTCCTTTTTTAACGGAAGCAGAAAAAGCCAGTGCCAGCTCTGTTCCTGTAAAGTGATTATTTTCATCTTTTCCGTTAACTTCTTTACGGGAAATTTTCACTGGTTTTGAAAACTCAATCCGGGCGTAGATGTACTGGTTGAGAGCCCATGCCTCACTTCTCCTGAATACTTCAACAGTTCTATCATCGATTATTTTAACCTCTCCTTCCAGAAGCTTGTCCCGGTGATTCAGATCCAAAATAATATTGGCACTTCCTGCATTATTGAACGTATATTCATGATATCCGACTCTTTTGGTCGTGGTAAGACGAACATCAATATTATTTTTATCCAACCTTACCGAATAAAATCCGGCTGTAGCCTTTTCGTTTTTATGTGAAAACTTTGATGAGTACTCTTTACTACTCAAAGACGGTGTACCCATTGTAGGCATCAGCATGATGTCTCCGTAGTCGGAAACCCCTGTTCCGTTGAGATGGGTATGAGAAAAGCCGTAGATCACAGAATCCGAGTAATGGTAGCCGCTGCATCCATCCCAGCTTCCATCTATTCTGGTATCCGGAGAAAGCTGGACCATTCCGAAAGGCACTGTTGCCCCTGGAAAGGTATGGCCATGCCCTCCGGTTCCTATGAATGGATTGACGTATCGGGAATAGCTTTGAGCACAAATCAACTGTGCCATCAGCAACGAAAACAGAACCAGCTTTTTTTTCATATTTAAATTTTATACCAGCGAATATATTGAAAAACAACCAGATCAATGTAATATAGAAAGGAGATGATTTGTCTTATTGAAAACTATTGAATTCATGAAGAAAACATTATTTGCGGTGATTATGCTGGTACCGGTACTCGGATTTTCCCAGAGAATAACAGGTAAAGTCTCGAACGAAGGACAGGCAGCATCATATGTTGAAATTGTAGCGGTAAAAGATCAGAAAAAGCAAACCGCTATCTCTGATGAAAAGGGAAACTATTCACTGAAACTTCTGGAAGACGGAAATTACAATATCAGGCTGATTCTGGACGGTGAGGAAGTATCCAATAGGGATGTTACAGTAAAGGGAGATGTAAAACAGGATTTTTTTATTATCAAAAAGAAAGAAAAACAAATTGAGGGAGTTACGCTTACTGCGAGGAAAAAGCTGATCGAAAGAAAAGCAGACCGGTTGATTTTCAACGTAGCCAACTCTGTTGCTTCTCAGGGAATGGATGGGGCAGAAGCGATGGCTACGACACCGCTGCTTAAGGTAGATGACAATTCAGGAATTTCAATTGCCGGAAAAAATGGTGTAGCAGTGATGATCAATGAAAGGATCGTGAATCTTTCCGGAAGCGAGCTTGTCGCGTACCTTAAAAGTCTTCGGTCTGAAAATATTGAGAAAATTGAAGTGATAACGGCCCCTCCGGCAAAATATGAAGCACAAGGAAATAGTGGACTGATCAATATTGTTCTAAAAAAAAATCAGAATCTAGGCTGGAACGGAAGCCTTACTACTACGCTCCAGCAACAGACGTATACCGGGACATCAAACAGTGTCACGGTCAATTATCAAAGTGAAAAATTACGGTCTTCATTAAAATTAAGACAGCAAAAAAATGAAAAGCATTCTTACGAAAACTATCGGATAGAAGGTGCGGATGGCCTTCGAAGCTCGGATGACAGAAGAGATTTCGGCGATGGAGCAGGAGCTAATGTAAGTATTGATTACCAATTGAGTCCAAAATCCAAAATAGGACTTATTTACGATTACGGATCCGGACATTCCAATATGGATGTTATGAACCGGTCGGATTATTTTCAAAATGGAAATTATACAAATACCTTATCGACTTCTGCCGAACATAGAGCCAAAAACATACAGCAGACTGTTAGCGCCTATTACGATATGAAATTCGGAAAGCTGGATCATCAATTAAGCATCACAGGAAATTATTTTTCCAATAGCCCCAGAACTACTATTGATTTTATAACGACTGAAAATTCAGGTCAGGAGTTTATCGTGAGATCACCTTCAACGGTCGACTATACAATTTATTCCGGACAGGCAGATCTTACATTGCCTTATCAGTTTGCAAAGACGGAAGCAGGGGTGAAGTTTACTAATTTTGATAATGATTCAGAAATATCCTATCAGAACCTGGACAATGGGAATTATGTCACAGATCCTGTAAAAAGTAATGTATTCCAGTATAATGAGAAAAATTATGCAGCTTACCTCAGTTTTGAAAAATCTTTCAGTGAAAAGTGGTCTGCCAAAGCGGGACTGCGCTACGAATATTCTACGGTCATCGGGAATTCGCTGACCTCAGGACAGCAGTCACAAAATTCATACGGAAAATTTTTCCCTACCGCTTATGTCTCCTATAAAAGCGATGAAAATAATACATTCAGTCTGAATTATTCCAAAAGGATCAACAGGCCGGGATTTCGCGCGATCAATCCTTACCGGTGGTATATCAATGTCAATTCTTATTTTACCGGAAATCCGTTTCTGCAGCCTTCAGTCAACCATAATTTCGAATTCTCTTACGTTTATCAAGGAAAATTATCTGCTTCAGCCTATTTCCAGAGAACTCTCGAAGGATTTGGCCAGATCGTGAATCTCGACGGGGAAAACAGGCTCAGTACTTTCGCGAATTATTATAACCAGAACAGTGTAGGGCTTACCCTGAACTATTCAGATACTTTTTTCAAATTCTGGGAAGCTAATTATACTGCAGATATATCCTATATGAAAACAGATGTTTTTGCTACTGACGCCGCTTCAAGAAAAGGAAGTGCGTATGAATTTAATTTTCAGAATAATCTATCTTTAAATACTAACAAAACTGTTCAAATAATTCTCAATTATTGGATGCGTCTGCCTTCAGATTCCGGAAATGTACGGTGGGATTATTTAGGTAACTTTACTACAGGACTAAAGATGAGTTTAATGGAAAAAAATCTTCAGATCAATATGATGGTATCTGATATTTTCAAACAATCCAAAAGCCTTGGTCAAATTTATTATACGACAGGGACTCATTTTTTCAACAATTACTACGATGCAAGAAGACT
The DNA here is from genome assembly GCF_003384725.1 of Chryseobacterium pennipullorum. Classification (GTDB taxonomy): domain Bacteria; phylum Bacteroidota; class Bacteroidia; order Flavobacteriales; family Weeksellaceae; genus Chryseobacterium; species Chryseobacterium pennipullorum. The sequence continues at coordinate 245,555 of NZ_QNVV01000002.1, read as the reverse complement.
TACGCTCTCAGCTACGTACACTTTCGGAAATAAAAAAGTGAAAGGGGCGGAGCGTAATATAAAATTTGAAGAAAAGTACAGAGCAAACTAGGCGTTAGACTTCCCCTTCAAAAAAGTTATTGAGATAGTCGATTCTATTATTTTCATCCCTAGCCGATCCCAAATAGCTCTTCCAGGCCTGAGATTCATGATATACAATGCCCATTTCCCAGACACAATAGGTCGGAAGATGGGTTTTGTTTCGGTCCCAGACTTCAAAATCACCTGATCCGTCGTAATAGACACTTTCCCAGAGTTCATTTTCGCTTCTCCAGGTACATACCAACAGAAGATAGTGTTCTCCACACCGGTGCATGATGACAAATCCGAGGTCATCAATATCCCGGAAGTTTTCAGAGGCATTCTCAATACAAAATCTGGCTTTTTGAATGTCCTTCCATACAACTTCTGCCGGATCAGAAGCAAGATTGTACCATTTGAACCTGGTTTTTCCCACAGTGAAAACTCCTTTTGAGGAGGCATATTTGGGTGGATAAATGTTGAAATTTGTCATGATCGTATGCGTAATGAGCTATAGTCCTGAAATAAAAAAAGCAATAAACAAAATTTTTAACGATCTGATTTATCACCTGATATTATAGATTTTATTGATTCTAAATTACCGAAAAATTCCGTAAATTTGTAAACAATTTATATTTATATGTTGACGAAAGAAAAGGTTCAAGATTTCCTTAAAGAAATAGAAGTAGACGATTTGGTGAATAATCTTCAGATTATGGGTAATGATGTTTATATTGATATGACCGCCCATTCACCGGCAATGCACGAAAAGAAAAAACTGGAGGCTGCTATGAAGCAGGCTTTCGCCAGCGAGTTTGGAGAAGATGTTCATTTAAAACTTAAAATTGCTTCTCCGGAACCTAGTGAAATTCAGCAAAGTCAAATCAAAGGAAAACAGATTCCTGGGATTCAAAATATTATTGCTATCGCTTCCGGTAAAGGGGGCGTAGGAAAATCTACTGTTTCTGCAAATATGGCAGTAACATTAGCAAAAATGGGCTTTAAAGTAGGTTTATTGGATGCCGATATCTACGGGCCATCTGTTCCTACCATGTTCGATACAGAAGGGGAAAAACCAATTTCTGTAGAAGTGAATGGTAAAAGTCTGATGAAACCTATTGAGAACTATGGCGTAAAAATGCTTTCAATAGGATATTTTTCAGGATCCAACCAGGCTGTGGTTTGGAGAGGACCCATGGCTTCAAAAGCATTAAATCAAATGATCAGAGATGCGGCATGGGGAGAACTGGACTTCTTGTTAATTGACCTTCCACCGGGAACAGGTGATATCCACCTGTCTATCATTCAGGAAGTTCCTGTGACAGGAGCCGTGATTGTAAGTACCCCTCAGCATGTAGCACTGGCAGACGTAAGAAAAGGGATTGCCATGTTCCAGATGGAAAGTATCAATATTCCTGTGCTTGGATTAATCGAAAATATGGCGTATTTTACGCCGGAAGAACTTCCTGAGAATAAATATTATATCTTTGGAAACCAGGGAGCACAGTATCTTGCTGAAGATTTAGGGATTCCGGTATTGGGAGAGATCCCGTTGATCCAAAGTATCAGAGAAGCCGGAGATGTAGGAAGACCTGCGGCCCTTCAGGAAGGGTCTAAAATTGCAGATATTTATACAGACACCGCAAGAAAAATGGTGGAAAGCTTGGTGGAAAGAAATAAAAACCTTCCTCCCACTGAAGCGGTAAAGATCTCCACAATGGCAGGATGCTCACCAAAAGCAAAATAATAACAACTTCAATTAAATTTGAAAAAACCGAATTGAACTGAAAAAATATGGAAACAAACATAACGCACGAAGATACAGTAACAAGAGTCATGGAGGCACTGGAAAGCATCAGACCGTTTTTGAACAAAGATGGAGGTGATATTGAGCTTATTGATGTGAAAGACAATCAGGTTTTTGTAAAACTTCTGGGTAACTGTTCCGGATGTTCACTGAATTTTTCAACCCTTAAATTAGGAGTTGAGAATACCATCAAACAACATGCTCCGGAAATTGAAAAAGTAATCAACGTAGAATAAAACTATATCTGAGATATTTTTTTAAGACAGGGCTTACAGTCCTGTCTTTTTTATTTTGCTTCTATCCAATAGCGTGGAAGTACAGAAAACGGATGAACTTTTAGAATTTTAGAATTAGTTCAATACAATCTTGATACTATAATCTTCAAAAATCTCAAGAATTTTTGTAAATTTTGATTTCAATAGTACTTTGCTTCTCATATGATTGGTCCAGTTGAGTTCTGAAATGGATTTTACTCCAAAATCTCCACGGAGACTATCATATAAAGCCGGTAAATTACGACCAAAGTAACCTGATATACCATTGATCTCTTCTCCTAAAGTACAGAAAAAACCATCCAGATTATGAAAATCATTCCCATTAATCCGGACGGTTATATTTTCCCTGTTTTTTTCAGGCTTTTTTCCTGTATTTAGTGCATACGCAAGCCATCCCTGAAGCTCATCTTTTTGGAATTTTTTCCACACATTCTTTTCATTAATTTCATTATTCAGCTTCATATCCATGGCTTTTTGATATCCTTTTGGGTGGGTCCATACAAAGCCATTCAAGATCAATCCTTTTTTGGATTTGCTTATTTTGATGCTGCTGATAAAGGTGCTTGATATTATATTATTCTCGTGGTCAAGCCTGCAGACTAAACCATTGTTTTGATACATTTCAGATGAAGTTTTTATAGCAGACACAAGAGTAGGAGTGTTGTGAACATTCATCAGCCTGACTTTTTTATAAGTTATAGGATAGCGGCCTTCAAGGTTATTCACATGATCAATTAATGTGATCATTTCAGGCTCTCCACCTGTATCTAATGCAAATCCAAACATGGAGCTGGTGTTTTCTGAATGTTATCTATTGTTTTGTTACCCTGTTTCCCACCCCGGTAAGGGCAACGTTCGGTTTTCCTGATTTCGTTCCGGAAGTACGGTAATAGACTACGTTATCACCGCCTTCTATTGTTACTCTATCCACTTTATCAATGTATACTTTGTTACCTGTACCCGAAACAGCAATCATTTTAGCACTTCCTTTGATCGTTACGGTATTGTCGCCACCTTCTACCTCAACGACTCCGCCGTTGAGCGTATAGTTGAGCTTGTGTCCTACACCGTCTACCTGTATTTTCTTATCGTTGTCTGATTGCTCAACGCCTTTTGAAGATTCTGTTTTTCTTGATTGTGAGAAAGCGGTGGCTGTTCCCATGAGCAGGAAAGCAATAATTCCTGCAGTTTTAATACTATTCATTGTGAATTTGGTTTTGGTGATGGTAAATATAGAAATAAAATGGTTTTTTTCGGGCATTTCAAAAGTTAAATCATCGTAAATAACAGGTTTTAAAAATGGTTCACGTACAAAAGTTGCAGGTCATGCTAAAAGGTAAAGATTCAACGGTGGAGCATCAAGAAGCTGCCTTTGCAATGAGTATCCCTTTTATTCATAATCAAAAAGCTCCGGAAAATCCGGAGCCTATACACAATGATACCTATAAACTAGGCTTACTTTACAATAACTCTTTTTATTTGCCCTTCTGATGTTTTTATAAGATAAACACCGGTTGAAAGATTTGAGGTATTTATTGTTAAAGCATTTTTCTCTTTTCCAATCAGCTTTCCGGACATATCATATAATTCGTAATCCTGTTTTCTGTTGAAATAAAGAGTATTTCCTTTGTTCACAGGATTTGGGAACACATTGAAAGTGGCCTTTTCAGATTTTGTTTCTCCAGTTCCCAATGTTGGTGATAGGGCTACTTCATAGGTTGACAGAGTTCCGCTTATTTCATTGGCTATAATGACGTAGCCTTTACCGGTAGTGGTATTTTCCGGAGCGATATAGATAATGCCTTCCGGGCCGTTATCGCCACCATACGCTGATGTAGACCGGGAGTGTTTATAGTCTGTGAAAGTAGGATGGGCAGGATCTGAAATATTATACACCATCACACCGCCCGTTCTTTCAAGTGTAATGAAGGCAAAGGTCTGTCCATTGATGTTCCCCAGTGCCACGCCTTCAGGTTCAGGACCTTTTGCGCGGCTTCTGTTTTTCACAGCATTGGATTCATTATCAGCATTGAATAGTAATGGTTGATAAGCTGCAATGTATCTTTCAAACTGATCTCCGCTGTCATATACGTGCTGTTGGGTATCTGCATTGAAGATAGAAAATGAACGGGCTCCTAACGCTGCGATTTCTTCAAATTCTGCATCGCCGTCAGTATTTCCGGTAGCAGATGAAACTCTAAATCTCCCTAAGTTATAAGCCGCTTTCAGAATAGATGACTGAGGAAAAATAACAGGATCTAAAGTATAAGTATTAGCCCCAACCGTTGTTCGCTCACTATATCCTGACAGGTCTTTTTCATCTCCCTCATTGGCGGTCACGATATAGTTGGTATTACCAATCTTATAGTTTTGAACCGCATCCGGAATATAATAGGCTTTCACAGGCCAGTTGGCAATGAGAACCTCGCCATTGTTGTCCGACGCATCGAAACCGTTTCCGGGAATACTCATATCTTTCTTTCCGAGCCCCCAAATATTGGTGATGGTTTTGGTGGTCAGGTTAACTTCTGCAATAGCATTGTTCTCCTGAAGTGTTACCCACGCTTTTTGGCTGTCGGCACTGATGGTAATGTATTCAGGCTCCAGATCCTGGGAAAGGGTATTGTTTGTTCTTACTTTTCTTAGTCCTGTAGCTGTCAGAGATACAACTTGTGAGTCAAAACTATTGAAGTTGAGTGTCGTTACATTATTCTGGGAAAGATTACTGATTCCTCCGGAAATATCAATAATGCTGATGGTTCCTTCCGGATCTATGGTATAGGCATCATTAGGTTCTCCTTCGTTAGCGGTAACGGCTTTAGTGCCGTCCGGAGTGAATGTTACCATATCTGGCAATGCTCCTACCGTTACCTGTTTCAGGAAGTTTCCGTTGATATCAAAAAAGACAACTGAGCCGTTCTGTTGCGGATCTGAATGGGGAGATGCTGCGGCAATGATCCCATTTTTTACAGCGATGCTGGTGATCCCGCCATAAGGAGCCATATTAACTGTTTTGATCACGGAAGGAGCCATTGGATCACTGAAATCGATAATATCGAAAACATCAGTAATTGAGCTGATCGTGAAAAGCCGCTGGGTTGCAGGATCGTGAATAACAATTTCCGTGGAGCTGCTGTTATTTCCCGAAGGATCAAAGCTGCCGATATAGTTCAGCTGGATCTGATGAGAAGGTACTGGTGCAGGTTTATCATTATCTACAATATATACCGTGGCGGAAGGCTCCCCTGAGATCGTAGTACCTACAGGATTTTCAAGGCTCAGTACAAAATATTCCGCCTGCTGCTCTTCCAGCATGTCATCAATAATGGGAATATTAACTGTATAACTTGAAGTAGAAGGGGTAATCGTAATAATTTGGCTGGATAAAGTGAAGTCGTTATGATCAGCAGTGCTGAAGGGTGCCGGTTTTACCACAAGATTGACTGTCGCTGCTGAAGGGTTAGTGACATTGACTTTGAATGCCAGGCTGCCTGCATTCTCATTAACCTTTATAAAGTTTTTATCCAAAGAAACAGAAGTTCCGGCAGTGCTGAATGTGCTGGAAGTTGCTGCCGTTACCCCGTTATCACTGAAATCTTCTACTGTGTCGGGCTTTAATGCCAGATAATAAGTCTGTCCCGGAACAAGAGCGGTAACCGGAATAACGGTGATGATATTGTTGTTGAAAGTGGTGGTAAAGGGAACCTGAATTCCTGTAGCGCTTCCCTGACGGAGTTCTACAAGGCTTTGTGCATTAGAATCGTTGATTACTGAATTATCTTTCATCCTCACATTTTCATTAAAGGAAATGGTAGGGTTTGCGGTTGTTGAGGCATTGTTGGTAGTATTGGCAGGGAGATAGGTGACCGCAGGCGGTGTAGTGTCTATGCCCCCTGCAGGTGAAGCATCTACTGTAAAATTATCAAAACGGTTATTACCTCCTGTTCCTCCTCCTGTGGCTGAAAATTCTACTTTTAGTTTGAAATTGGGATTGTCGGAAACCCCTGATACAGCTGAAAAGTCGAAACTAACCAGCTGTGGGTTGGCATCCTGAGGCATAACACTCTGGTACGGAGTAAAAGTGACTCCGTCTGTAGAATAAGACCATAATTGGGTTCCCGCACCCTGGCCGGATCTTCTGGTGGAAAACTTGACCATCACGTTATTATATCCGGTAGTAGGAAGGTTAAACTGCAAAGCACCTCCGATAGGATTATTAAATCGCAGATGAGTACCCGGCAGATCTCCGTTTCTCGCATTCAGATTATCAAGATTGAAGTTCTGTCCGGTTCCTCCTGCAAAATCTATAAGGCTTGTTCCTCCCGCAACCGGCAGAAGTGAACCGTTCACCAATGTAGAAGAAGGGGTGGTAATTGAAGCTGCTGAAGTATTATTGTTAAAATTCCAGTAATGGATCAGCGTCTGTCCAAAAAGTCCGCTATGTAAAAAGAAAGCGGCAATGACAGACCCTTTTAATAAGTAGTTGTGGGTCATTTTTATTTCAATTAGATAAATACAAAAATGAACTTTCTCCTTTGCAACTGTTTTAATGGAATCTTAAGAAATGTTTAAAAAATAGGTTTGTTTCCGATAAAAGACAAAAAATAAGGGTGAAACAGAGATCAGTACGCTACCATGCTGTTATTTGGAATGCTGACCTGAAAAATTTAAAATCTTCCCGGATCTGCTTCCCTCAAGAGGATGTTTCTGCATATAGAAAAACCCCGAAACAGCAGTAAGCAGTAAGAGTACAAAAATAACAAGAACAATTCTTTTTAACATATCTCTCATATCGCTAAATTTTTAATGTCTCTGATCTCTAAGGTTGAGGTAGGATAACCTTTTTGTGTGGTATTGATCATCGCTCTTCCCACTTCGTGTAAAGTTAAGGATTTTGACGGTAAAAAAACAGGAAAAAACCAAATAAAAGGTTTGAAAAACCATTTTACATTCAATTGTCCCTCAACAGGTTTCATAAATCCGGGACGGAAATTATAAACCCCTCCAGAATTCATTTTCTTGAGGGCATTTTCTGTTCTGCCTTTTACCCTTGCCCACATGACCTTTCCGCTTTCTGACCGGTCGGTCCCTGCCCCTGAAACATAATTGAATACTAATCCCGGATTCTGACTGAGAACGGCTCTCGCAAAGTGAATGGTGGTATCATAGGTAATGGAGGTATAAGCATCTTCATTTATTCCTACACTGCTGATCCCTGCACAAAAAAAGCAGGCATCATAGCCTTTCAGATTTTCATCATTGAGATCAATGGAAAGAAAGTCGGGAACAATATATTCCTTTAGCTTAGCATGTTTTTTTCCGGAGGCTTTTCTTCCTACGCTTAATATTTCGGAAACATGAGGATTTTCTAGACATTCCATTAAAACACCTTCACCTACCATTCCTGTAGCACCTGTAATAATTATTTTGATCGGGTTCATTGTATTGCTATTAAATAGTTGTACGACGAATGGGAGATAGGATTTACTTTAAAGTTAGGGAATTTTTTATTTTAAAGAATAAAGAGTCAAGAACAAAGAGTCAAGAGTCAAGATACTGCTGTTACAATTCAATAGGAGTGGACTTTAGTCCGCTTTCATCAAGCAATATAGTATCTCTGGCTTTAGCCCCAACCTAATTTTAGATCATGAATAACAGCAAATAGCTTCTGAAAAACGAAAAACCGGACAAATGGGCCCGGCTTTCAGATAGTATCTTGTATAAATTATTCTTTATGTTGTAACTGATTGTAAATATTCTGGATCAATCCGTCTGCCACAGATATCTTAGGAACGAAAATCCGACTGATATCCGACCAGGACATGACATTGTTGAAAATATGAAGAGCATGTACCAGGACATCGGCTCTGTCTTCTCTGAGGCTATATTTGGTCATTCTTTCTTCCACAGACAGCTCATTGAATTCTTTATACACTTTTTTAAGATGAGAGAGGGACATGGGTTTTCCATCTTTGGTTTTACTCATGGAGAATACCTTGTTGATATTACCACCCGATCCGATGGCTACGATAGGCTTTTTGCTGATGATATTTTTTTTGATTTCTTCTCTCATCTCTTTCCAGTTATCCGCTGTGACAAGATTATTCAGGAGGCGGATCGTTCCAATATTGAAAGAGCGTTCATATACCATTTTGCCATTTTCGTAAAAGGTAAGTTCGGTGGAACCACCACCCACATCAATGTACAAATAGGCAAATTCTTTGTCAAGACCTTCTGCTACATGATTTTCGTAGATCAGGGTAGCCTCCTCATCTCCGGAGATAATCTCTATATTGATTCCCGAAGTTTCATGCACTTGCCTGATGATCTCATCACCATTGGCGGCATCGCGCATCGCGCTGGTAGCACAGGCTCTGTAATGGTCTACTTTATAGATCTTCATCAGGTCACTGAAGATCTGCATAGAATCGATGACCATTTTTTCTCTTTCGGGGCCTATTTTTCCCAGGGTAAAGACATCCATGCCCAGTCTGAGAGGAATCCTTAAAAGGTTTAATTTAATGAATTCAGGTTTTCTGTTGTTTACTTTTACTTCATTGATAAGAAGTCGGGCGGCGTTACTTCCTATGTCTATCGCTGCTATTTTCATTTCTTATTGGTTTTAGCTTTTAAGTATATATAGGTTTCTATTTGTGAGCGGCATTCTTTTTTGTCATTTCTTACATATTCGTTGCTCAGCTTTTTATCCAGAATCCGGGCTTTTACGTTATCTCTGAGCTGGATGTCAAGAATATCCTTCAATTCCTTTTTAAGATTTTTGTCAGTGATTTTCGCTGCGGCCTCAATCCGGTAATCAAGGTTCCTGGTCATCCAGTCGGCAGAAGAAATATACATATCCTCGGCACCTTTATTATAGAAATACATGACCCTGGCATGTTCCAGATATTCATCTACGATACTTATTGCTTTTATTTTTTCTTTAAATTCTTTTTGGTTAACGGCGCAGTAGATCCCTCTTACGATGAGGCGTATGGAAACTCCCACAGTAGCTGCATTATATAATTTTTCGATCAGTAATCTGTCACTCAATGAATTGGCTTTGACAATGATTTCTGATTTTCTTCCTGCTTTGGCCTCCTCAATTTCCTTATCGATGTGGTGAACGATCTTTTCACGCATAAACTGCGGGCAAACTACTAAATTTTTACATGTTTTCAAAACAGGAAGATAATCGTCTTTTGGTTTCTTCAGAACATTAAAAACTTTATTAATGTCTGCCATAATGCCACGGTCAGCGGTGAGCACAAGGTGGTCGCCATAGATTCTTGCTGTTTTTTCGTTGAAGTTTCCGGTGCTTATAAATCCGTATTGAATGGTTTTGTTGTGTGCCCTCTTTTTGATGATGCAGAGTTTGGCGTGAACCTTTTTATTGGGAAGTCCTACCAATACATTGATTCCTTCGGGTTCCAGCATTTCTTTCCATTCAAGGTTAGATTCTTCATCGAATCTTGCCTGAAGTTCCAGCATAACGGTAACTTCCTTGCCATTTCTGGCAGCATAGATCAGAGCGTTGATAATTTTTGAATTGCTTGCCAGACGGTAAGCTGTGATCTGTATAGATTTTACGTCCGGATCCATCGCAGCTTCCCGAAGCAGATCAATGACCGGATTGTATTTGTGGTAGGGGAAGGTAAGCAATACGTCTTGTTTCAGGATAACATCCGTCACTCTTTCTCCATGTTCGAAGGCCTGATGGGTGAAAGACGTTCTTTCTACAGGCCTTTCATAGGTTTCAAAAACGTCTGGAAAGTCCATAAAATGTTTGAAATTATGGATTTTTCCTCCGGGAATGATACTGTCTTTCTTCGTTAAATTTAGTTTTCTGATCAAGAGTTCCAACAGGGCTTTATCCATATCTTTATCAAAAACAAAGCGGGTAGGTTTTCCTTTTCTTCTGTTTTTAAGCCCCTTTTCTATTTTCTCGGCAAAATTGGTCCGGATATCATTATCAAGATCCAGCTCAGCATCTTTAGTGACTTTAAAAGCATTGGCGGCAAACTCATCATATCCGAAATATGAGAAAATGTGCGGTAAATTGAAAGTGATGACGTCTTCCAGAAGCATTACATTTTTTTCTTCAGGATCTTCAGTGGGAAGCAATACAAATCTTCCAACGAATCGCGACGGAATTTCAATAATGGCATAATTGCTGGAATATTGCCAGTCTTTTTTCCTCATGGCCACTCCAAGATAAAGACTTTTATCTCTAAGATATGGCATTGGCGTATTCTCATGAAGGAGAATAGGGATTACATTGGATTCCACAACTTCATCAAAATATTGTCTCACGAATTCTTTCTGTTTTGCCGTCAGATTTTTCGAATTTTTAATGAAAACTTTGTGATCAGCCATCTCAGTCAGAATCTTTTTCCAGGTTTTGTCGAAATTAAGCTGCTGACGCATGACGATTTCATTGATCCGCTGGAGAATTTTGGAAGGAGGCTGATAGAATGACTCGGCGATCACTTTTTCCTTAAAATCCATAGCACGTTTTAATCCGGCAACCCGTACCCTGAAAAACTCGTCTAAATTGTTGGAGAAAATTCCCAGAAAACGTATTCTTAAATGTAGGGGAACATTCTCGTCCATGGCTTCCTGTAAAACTCTTTCATTAAAGGCCAGCCATGTAATATCCCGTGGATTAAAGTGTAATGACATTCTAAATGTATATTTTATCAAAAATAATAATTCGTGAAGTTTCTGCCTCTATTAATAAAGTTAAACTTTGATTAATTTTATCATATCAGAAACGTTGGGGCACCATACATTTTTTATGATAGCATCATCGTGACATTTATTTTTGAATACTGTTATTTAGAGAATAGCATATGTTTCCATCATGTGTGATTTATTTGAATATTTTATTATATTTGAATTTAAACACTAAAACAGCACAAATGATATATTACCTAATCTCTTCTATGAGATTTGCTTTTACTTCCATAGATTGTTCTAACCTATGGAATGGAGAACCAAATGATCCACAAAATATGAACGACTCATAAAAGTAAGTTCCCTTTGGGAGACTTGCTAACTATTTTAAAAAACACACAAATGAAAAACAAAATCAACAACAATGAAATTCCCCCCAATGATGAGTATTCAAAATTAAAAAAAGCAGCCTTTATCAACCAGAGCAATGCTAAAGCGATTTCGGAAAATCAAATACCGGGAATTAATCGGGTGGTAAAACTTGAAATTCACGCCAATGGCAAACCTGTCGCGCATTTTAAACACTTCAAACTAATACAAAGTGCCATAAAGCACCATGAATTTGAAATTATCCTTGCCCACGACAGTCTGGAAAACAGACAGACTCAGAGCCTGGAAGATGCCCATAAGCTATTGGGAAAAAGACTGACAGCTACTTTCTCCTATAAGGATGTAGAAGATACACCCAGCATGTCATTTGTAGGAGTGATTACTGAGGTAGGGTTCAGCCGGGAAAAGACCAGTCTGGGAGATATTGTCCTTAAAGGGCAAAGTCCTACGATTTTACTGGATGGAGCTCCCCATACTCAAAGCTTTGGTGGAAACCAATCTGTAAATATGGGAATTATTGCTAATGAAATTCTCAAACAGGGACTTGACAGCTCTGATTTTGATTTTAATATTGATCCCAATGATACCTCCCAGATCCTTTATAGCAGTCAGTATGAAGAAACCCATTATAATTACCTCGCAAGAATGGCTGAAGCCTATGGAGAACAGTTCTTTTATGATGGGTATGTTCTGCACTTTGGAAAGCTTCCAAAATCCGGTAATCAACACATCCAGTTAATTGAAGGAAGTAATGTGAATGATGTAAGAATAGAGCTTAGGGCAGTTCCCATTAAACCACAATTTTACGGCTATAACAGTAATGAAAATAAAAAGCTGACTTCCGGAGAAACTTCTATAAAACACCTTGGAGATTTGGCTCAGACAGCTTATAAAAATAATACCGGAATTTATAAAACCCCTTCTTTAAGAGTTGCTCCTATAAGGGCGGTTACGCATCTGGATGTGGAGTACTCACAGAAAAGTGCTTCCGGGAGTAAAGCGGTAGAAGTGATGACTGTTTCAGGTTTAACTTCTATTCCTTTCCTTCATCCGGGATGTGTGGCCGATATAAAAATACGGGAGCAGGACTCCAACAAAACGAACCACCTTACAACACTTATGATTACCGAAGCGGTCCATGAGGTAAATGCCAGAGGCTATTATGCCGGAAGTTTTGAGGCTGTAGCGGAAGGAACGGGCTATATGCCAAAGCCGGAATTTTATATTCCAAGACCGGAGCCCCAGATTGCAACGGTAGTTTCCAATACTGATCCTTCAGGACAAGGGAGAATTAGTGTGAGATTTGACTGGCAGCTGAATGAGACCACTGATTTTATCCGGATGATGAGTCCTGATGCCGGCGGAACAGATCAGATTACACAAAATCGCGGGTATGTCGCAATTCCTGAAGTAGGAGATCAGGTAATGGTTAACTTCCAGCATGGACATCCTGATAGGCCTTTTGTGATGGGAGGCATGTTTCATGGGGGAACTGGCCTTGGGGGCGGAGCCAATAATCATATGAGATCCATACAGACCAAATCCGGAATAAAAATTCTGATGAATGATGATGAAAAAAGTGTGAACATTATTGATCCAAGCGGAAATAATTACCTGATGGATGGGCAGGGAAATATAATCATTACTGCACCCAACGATATTACCTTTAATGCAGGTGGAAATTTATCGATTAATGTGGGGCAAAATATGAGTACAACAGTTCAGATGAGCTCAAATGAATCTATAGGAATCAACAAATCCTCCAGTGTGGGAATGATGAATATGCTGACGGTAGGAAAAGACTTTGTCACTAATGTCATCGGAAAGCTTACCCACTATGTAAAAGGAGATATGGAGACTTACGGTGAAAAGGAGCATAAAACCATTTCCTTAAAAGGAATGGAAGTAAGCAGTGGGAATAAAATAGAGCATCATGCTGAAAAGGAAATCAACAACAACAGCAATGAAAAATCTAAAAACCACTAATCAATTTAGTAAGGAAGAATTTTTGATACCGCTATTATGAGTATAGAATATATAGTAGAAGGGAAGATAAAAACTCAGGTAAAAGGAGATTATCTGGTGTTTTCCAAGGAAAATATCACCCACAACGCTGCCGTATCTCTGGAACAATCCGGGAAAGAATCCGGGGTTAGCTATGGTAAAGCCAAAACACTACATCCTAATGACAGGCCCGTTAATCTGTTGGAAGTGAGCCTCAATCTTTTTTTTGATGGCACACAAAACAATAAAACCAATACTGAACTCGGGAAAGATTATGAGGAATCCAATCATGATGATGACAGCTATACCAATGATTATTCTAATGTAGCCAGGGGCTTTGATGCTGTAGATCCCACTGCTGAACATCAAATCCGTGTTTATATAGAAGGTATTGGAACCAAAGATGGGGAAAGTGAAATGCATTTGTGGGGGAATGTTCCTAATACAGGTATTCTATTTGGGACAGATGGACGTGGAGTGAGGGCAAAAGTGACCAAAGGCTGTGTAGAAGCAGGCAAAAAACTGGCAAAATATAGTGGAAAAGATATTCATTTGAAAGTAAACGTATTTGGTTTTAGCCGTGGGGCTACTGCTGCAAGGCATTTTCTGCATATAGCGACTAATCGCGCCAGAATACTTAAAGGATTTAGTAAAGATGGGATGGCCATTCCTCCTCATGAAGCAGAAGGTAAAAGAATAAAAGTGAAATTAGATGATAGTCTAATACTCAATCATGGTTATTTTGGAGCTTGTTTAATTGACAATAAGGTCATGCCAAAAAAAATAACATTCAACTTTGCCGGACTATATGATACAGTAGCTTCTTATGGGATGGACCACCGTCTAAAGTCGGTGGGGGGAGTTCCTATTATTCATGGGGATACCCAACAGCTTGGGCTGGATGCTGTTAAAAAGGCTTATTTTACTTTACAGATTGCTGCTGATAATGAATATCGTGATAATTTTGACTTGACGGACATTAACAGTACAGGAGTAAAGGGATTACAATTTATATTACCTGGAGTACATTCTGATATCGGAGGCTGTTATGTCAATCAGAATGAAGAAAAAGTAGATCTGTATACCGAAAGAGAAAATGAGGGGAGAAAATGTGAACAGTTCAGGAAGATACTGATAGAGGAAGGCTGGTATACTCCCGAAGAAATTGTGGTGAAAAAAATAATCTCAGTCCACAAATATGGTGTCAATACCAAATACATATTGGTAGGAACGCGAAGACCCTTTAATACCTATGATAAAGTTTCGCTTAATACAATGTTTTATTACTCAAGTCAAGATCAGTTTGGAGTTAAATATTCACAAAAAGGAATTGATAATCATAAAATAACAGATGCTTTTCTTATTGAGATATATAATCAGTTGAGAAATTATATGAATGCATGTAATACACTGCGAAATACCTATGTTGCTGAATATAATAAGAGTAATTCCTCAGGGGATTATCTCTCAAAAATAAAGACTTTGCATTATGAAGATTTTGTAGATTTGGATCAACTTAAAATATTGAGAAATAAATATCTTCACTGGTCTGCCAGTGCTACTAAAATAGGATACGGGCCAAGAGTAGGAAAAGTTGAAAGTGGAAAAAATCGTACAAGAAATATACAATATGGATAACGCTCCTTATACAATAAGATATGTCATACAATATTTTGTATGTTTTATACTATGTATTCATTTAATACAATGTCAAAAGATGGATGATAAAAAGATGGCATTTCAGGTGGAAATATCACAACCTGATAATAGATATCAGGTTACCCCTGTATTTGATAAAATAAAAACTTTAGAAGGAAACCGGGCAGGATTACCTTATGGAAGTTCTTCCGGGAATTGGGGGGACTCAGGATCATCATGGACGGAACAATATGGAACTCCTATTGGAGCAGATATTACTTATTATGCTGATTATGAAAATAAGTATTATCGATTGAATGTCGATTTTCCCGTAGATACTGTAAAGGCTTATATGGAGCGAGCTTATTCCAGATGGGATGATTTAAAAGGAGAAACTCAGGAATATAAGAGATTAGGTAGAGGATATAGTGCATCTAATGGAGTTAATGCTTATGACAGTTTTTCTACATTGGTGTTTGGTTTTGCTCCAAAAGGTATGGTTGTGATATGGCTCAATTTTGGAAATACCCGCATTGAACTGGGAAGATATCAGGCTCAGCCTGTTACAGATCCTGTAGAAATTGCCAAGGCAAAAGAAAAATATCTGGCGATGTATCGAATAAGTCCGGAACGTTATGCGGAGTCTCAGAAAGAATATTTTATTCCTGATGCCAGTCCCAAAGAATGGGATGATTACAGACAGCGCTATCATTGGCGTCCGGTGGTAACTTCTACAAATCCTAAATTCAGATTGCTTGAGGTGCTTAATTACACTTATAACGGAGAAAAAGAAGGCGCATTGAGACCATGGGTATTAAATATACCTTATAAGGAAAGAGCAATTCCTCAGGAAATGGTTTTTTTCTGGGAAACCGGAAAAGAAAAGCAGGAACAGCTGAATGCCCGTGCTTTTTTTAATTGGGAAAAAGCCAATGAAGCCTTTAAAGAAGCAGGAAATAAGGTTGATATGCAGGTGAAAATTTCTCCGGATAATGATTCTGTTGAAATTTTACTTAACGGTAAACCTTTGGAAACGGACAGTATTCGTATTTACCAATGGTCGGGGGATTATAAAGAAAGTTATAAGTAATCTGGATATTGACAGTTGTATGAGAATGAATATTAGACATGTCTTGCAGGGTATTTTATGTTTCATACTATGTATTCATTTAATACAATGTCAAAAGATGGATGAAAAAAAAATGGCTTTTCATGTTGAAATAAGTTCTCCTGGAACAAAATATAGAATAGAGCCTGTATTTGATAAAATAAAAACATTGGAAGGAAACCGTGCAGGATTGCCTTATGGTGGTAGCTCCGGAAACTGGGGCGATTCAGGATCATCATGGACGGAACAGTATGGAACTCCCATTGGAGCAGATATTACCTATTATTCAAGATATGAAGGGACAGAAACGTTTTATCGATTAAATGTGGACTTTCCAGTGGATACGATAAAGGATTATATGGAACGGGCTTATTCCAGATGGGATGATCTAAAAGGAGAAACTCAGGAATATAAGAGGTTAGGTAGAGGATATAGTGCATCTAATGGAGTTAATGCTTATGATAGTTTTTCTACTTTAGTCTTCGGTTTTGCTCCAAAAGGTTTGGTTGTGGTATGGCTTAATTTTGGAAATACCCGTATTGAATTGGGAAGATATCAGGCTCAGCCTGTTACAGATGCTGTAGAAATAGCCAAGGCAAAAGAAAAATATCTGGCGATGTATCGAATAAGTCCGGAACGCTATAAAGAAGAAATAAAGCTTGCTTTTATTCCTAATGCAAGTCCCAAAGAATGGGATGATTACAGACAGCGCTATCATTGGCGTCCGGTGGTAACTTCTACAAATCCTAAGTTCAGATTGCTCGAGGTGCTTAATTACACTTATAACGGAGAAAAAGAAGGAGCATTGAGACCATGGGTTTTAAATATGCCTTACAAAGAAAGAGCGATTCCTCAGGAAATGGTCTTTTTCTGGGAAACCGGAAAAGAAAAGCAGGAACAACTGAATGCCCGTGCTTTTTTCAATTGGGAAAAAACCAATGAAGCTTTTAAACAAGCAGGAAATAAGATTGATATGCAGGTGAAAATTTCTCCGGATAATGATTCTGTTGACATTTTACTTAACGGTAAGCCTTTAGAAACGGATAGTATCCGTATTTACCAATGGTCTGGGGGTTATAAAGAAAGTTATAAGTAATCCGGATATTAACAGTTGTATGAGAATGAATATTAGATATGTTTTGCAAGATGTTTGTGTTTTGTATGATATTTCGATTTTATACGATATCAAAAAATGCTTTCCATGTTGAGTTAAGCTTTGATTAATTTTAACAATTCTGAAAAGCATTTCAGGCAGAGGATAGCTTTTGCTAAAGATGTATTTTCAATATCTTTTTTATTTCTTCAACTTTTTTATACATTTTATTGAAGAAAATATATCTCGCTTTATTGTTGGAAGAAAGCCGTTCAGAATTCTTGAGAATAAGTTCCAGGCTTTTTTCGTAATTTCCACAGACTCTTTCATCCCATGTGTAGTAATAGCTCAGAATATTGTAGGGTAGAAAGAGCATTTTCTGGTCGGAGAATCTGATGAATACGCTGTTATTCATAATCAGCAGGTCATTTTGGTATAGGGTAAGGGAACCTTTTTTTTCACTGATGACTTCTTCTTCTATTTGAGTAAGCATTTCTGTAATTTCTTCGCATATTTTCAGTGCATTATCAGTTTCTATAAGTTCCAGTTGATGAAAATAAAGGATTTGCTCCAGAAGGGTATAGATGGTAATATTGCTCCATATCTCGGTGGAATTTACGTCCTTATAGACATTCGATAAGTGAACAGCTTTTTGATTGATTTTTTCAGGAATTTCAAAGCTTTCGAAGCTTATTCGTTGTGAAAAAAAGACAACATCCATCAGTTTGAGCCAGGCATAAATCTTGAATTTTCTCAGATGATCGAATCTCATGAAATAGAAAAGGGGAATATCTTTGGCGGCGTAAATGAATTCTACATCCGGAGTGTTGATGACCCTTTGCAGGTTTCGGATAGAGGATTCAAAATACATTTCCAAATCATCAATATTGTAGATGTCATGAATCTTGTTTAAAACGGCGTTGTTCAGATTTGAATTATGAATAAGATCCAGAGAGACTCCAAAATGGGATGCCAGAGAGATTCCTTCGTTTAAAGTGATGTGGCTTTTTCCGCTGATTCTTCTGTAGGCTGTGTCGTTGGAAAGTGCAAGTTTGTCAATCATGATGTCCACCAGGTTTTTCTTACCTCCGGATTCCTTTAAGAGTAAATCAAAAAGATTTTTTTGATAATTTTTCATGGCCAATAGTGTTTAGTATCAAAAATATCTAAAAAAAATAAATATCTGATGATTTTTAGATAATTAATCTTATTTATTGCATCCCATAGGATGCATTGTCCTTTCGTAGCTGATTTGTTTTCTGGACTTTTGTGTAGATTAAAATATTGCTCATGAGAAAAAATTTACTCTTAATTCTTTTCTTATTGGTTTCAATAGAAGGAATTAGATCACAAACTCTATCATTTGAATATGATAACGGGGGACATCAGATTGTAAGAAAGTACTGTGCCATGTGTCTGATTGCAGATAAACAGGCATCAGTGGATCAGCCGGCCGCTAAAAAGGAGTTTCCACCTCCGGAGTATCAGGTTAAGATTTATCCGAACCCAACCAAAGATAAGGCTACACTGGTCTGGTCTGCAGGGTTTGGGGCTATGATTGAGAAGGTGGAGTATATCGCCTACAACTTTACCCAATACCGGGAGCTTACATTTGATAAGAGAGAGAATAAGGTTGTTCTGGACCTTACGAATCAGCCAATTGGCATGTACGTGGTCGTTTTCCATTTGAATACCGGAGAAAAACTGACCTACAAAATACTAAAACAATAACCAAGACGACGTAACATGAGAATCAAATTCTACTTTTTAATAGCTCTGCTCTCAGCAGTAGGGCTATTTAACGGACAGTCTGTAGGGCAGACATCAGGGGATCTATCGGTATCTCCGAGCGGAGGAATGAGTTATACCATACCTATTGCCAATCTTCCGGGGATCAAGAATATTGCACCCAGTATTTCTTTATTTTATTCCAGCCAATCGGGAAACGGAGTTGCCGGATGGGGTTGGAGTATTGCCGGAATATCATCAATTACGCGGGTTGCTTCATCCAAGTTTCATGATGGATTGGTCGATGGTATTAATTATAATGATACCGACAGGTTTGCTTTTGACGGGCAGAGACTACTCCTGAAATCCGGGACCTATGGAGCAGATGGTGCCGAATACCAGACGGAGCAATATTCAAATATAAAAATTGTTTCCCATGGAAATATTGCGAACGGACCACTCTATTTCATGGTATATTACCCCGATGGTAAAACGGCAAAATATGGCGGTGAAAGTGGGTTTTTGGGAAGCAATACCTATGAATGGAAGGTTAATTATCTTGAAGATGCCCAGCAGAACAGAATCAAATTTGTCTATGACAGCTTCAATAGTTATATCTACATTAAAACCATTGAGTATGGTAACAATGCTTCTGTAAATCCGGATAGCAGTCCTAATAAGATTCAATTTTATTATAAAGATGCGGCGCGAACAGATCAGGCTTATATTTATGGTTCGCGTAGTATCTATTCTCACCGAAAGCTGGATCGGATAGACGTAACGGGAAATGGACAGATCTTCAGAAAATACCAGCTGACGTATGAGGTTACTTCCTTGAATTATGAAAAGCTGATCAGTGTCCAGCAGTATAATGGCAGTAATGAAGGGGTGAAGCCCGTTACTTTTGAATATGATCAGTCAGAGAATGGGATTACCAATAATTCCAAGACCATAACAGCCGTTTCTCCTGCATATGACCGCAGCAACTGGCAATATATTTCCGGATACTTTGATGGCGACAGTTCCATCGACTTCATGACGTATCCTAATTCCAGAGATCAGCTTTACAGATTCAATTCCGGACAATTGATCAACTCAAGTTCCAACGTTGCAGGGACAATGACCAATTTGGAAAAATTCAAGAATATTTTTTCTACAAAATTAGTCCTGCCCAATGATCAATTCTATAATCTGGATGCTATATCTACTGTTGTCAGCAATACTACGAGTCCGGTTACCAATACGGAAATTATTAAAATCAACAACTATATTCCGAATGCGGCTAATGCTCTTGATTTGTCATTTACCAATTCGTACCAGTTTCCAACGGCTATTAATGATAGATGTATTGTCATTAATGGAAGTAATACGTATTACTCCAATATTCCAAAAGAGTATTTTTCAGGAGATTTTGACGGAGATGGCGTTTCTGATATTGTCGCGGTGGCACGGCCTTATACTGTGGAAAGGACCTATTACTGTGGCCCTGCAAAGGTAGCTCCGGAAAACAGGCCGCCACCGGACTGTTGTTCCGAAGATGTGACGATTAATATATCTGAGGTTTTCTTACTGAAACTAAATCCTCATAATACAGCGGTACAGTCACCGGTGACAATGGGAGCCAATAGTGTGATTACCGCTGAATCCAGAATCTTTGTAGCAGACCTGGAAGGTGATGGGGTAGCAGATCTATATGTCGTTAATCCCGGAAGAATCTATGCATTTGGAACCAAGAATGGTGTTTTCATTCAAAAGGCTTCATTTTCTCATAATCTCATCAAAAAAGATTTTCCTTGTTACCTCTCAGACTTCAATGGGGATGGAAAAACGGATTTGGTATTTCCTATAGACAATGCCAATACCAATTGGTTCTTTATTGTAAGTTCCGGGGAGTCCTTTGAGAGCAGTGTAAAGGATATAGGAACCAATTATTTCAAACCGCAGATCATCAATACCTGCTATCCCGGACCATCACCCAACTCGCAGATCTGCGGGCATATGATGCAGACATTCTATTATACCTTTACAGATATTAATGGAGATGGAAAAGCGGACTTATTCTACCATGATGTGTTGACTCCCCATAATGTACCAGACTATGGGTCTGCCCAAAATGGAGCTTACTTAGCCTACGGAGATAATTACAGCATCAGAGACAGAGGCGGGGTTAAATACAACATGGGAACGAATGTGAATGGAATACCCACCTTCTCGGCCTATGTGGACGGTTGGCAAAATAATTATACTTATGGAGGTGCTATTAATAAAGGTACGCCAATATTCCTGAGTAATTCCAGCATTACCAACCAAAATCTTGATTATGCGTTTTTTGGAGGAGATAAAATAAAATATGTCTCATTCAAGAAGGATAACCGTATTGATATGACTTTAAAAAAAGTCAAGAGCAATGACCTTGTAACAGACATTACTTATGAGCTGGCTGTAGATACAGGAAGCGGTTCGGGTGCTTATATAGCTGACAATTCTGAACAATACCCTTATGTTAATCTCAATATTTCTCCCTCGTTAAAATTGGTGAAAAAAGTTGAAAAGAACTTTAATGGAGAGACAAAAATACAGGAATATCGCTATAAAGGTGCTGTAATGAATATGGCAGGGCTTGGTTTTGTAGGTTTTAAAGGAATTGCTACTTCTGCAGTATATGGTGGAACTATAACGCAGCCTTTATGGACGGTTTCTTTAAAGGACCCGCAGAAAAGAGGAGCGGTGAAAGAAACTTATCTGAATTCAACTCCGGATTTTAATTCTCCAAGCACCTTTGCTTCAAAAACAGTCAATAGCTATACTACTTCTTTACTGGGCAATAAGGTCTTTGTGAATTTGCTATCCCAGGTACAGCAGATAGATAAGCTGACGGGGACAACAGTCAATCAGTTCTATGATGTGTACGATGTTTATAATAATCCAAAAAAAACAAGGATGGTTGCCAACGGTGGCGAAAAGACTACTTTGGCCGATTATGAGAACAATCCTGCAGGAACCGGTAATCAATACTATATAGGACGTCCGGTAAAAAAGACCGAAACACAGGTGTTAGGTACTGATACCTTCGCTACAGAAATGCTTTTTACCTATACCAATGGTCTTGTTGTACAGTCCAGAAAAAAAGGAAATGGGACCGACTATCTCACCGAGGATTTTAAATATGACGTATTTGGCAATAATATTGAGAAAACTCTTTCCGCAGCCGGGGTCGCTCCAAGGGTAGAGAAGGTACAATATGATCCTTCTGGCAGGTTTGCCATTAAAACTACAGATATTTTAGGGAATACTTCTTTATTCACTTATGATTCTGACTTTGGAACATTACTGTCGAGAACAAATCATCTGGATCAAATGGTATCGTATGTTTATGATACTTGGCAGCGAAAGGCGCAGGAAAAGGATATCTATAACAATAGTACCCAATATTCTTATGAGTGGATTACGACAGGAGATTTTATGAATGGAGTAAAACTCAGAATAGCGGATGCCACAGGAGCAGTCAGGGAAACATATACGGATAACTGGGGCAGAAAACGTATTGAAAGAGAACTGTCGCTCAATAATAAGTGGATAGAGAAAAGGACAGATTACGATGTTCTGGACAGGGCTTATAAAGTGAGTGAACCTTATTTCTCCACAGCTACACCAATCAAATGGACAATTGCTGAATACGATGTATATGGAAGGACTGTAAAAAATACCTTTCCAACAGGAAAAATTATTACGACGTCCTATAACGGATTATCAGTAACGGTAGCGGATGCACAAAGAACGCAAACCATTACAAAGGACGAGTGGGGCAATAAAATTAAGATGACCGATAATGGAGGGATAATCAACTATACCTATTATGCCAATGGAGGATTGAAGACCTCAAACTATGCCGGTCACATCATAAACGTTGAGCAGGACGGCTGGGGTAGAAAGACCAAAATGTCCGATCCGTCTGCAGGTGGAGATTATACCTATCTCTATGATGGTATGGGGCAGCTTTTGAAAGAAGAAGGACCTAAAGGAGTGACAACCTATGTGTATGATGCTTATGGAAGAACAACCAAAAAAGAAGTGATAGGGGATAACACCGACATCAAGGTTACCTATAATTATACATCCAAAGGGCTCATTGCCTCCGAAGTAGGAACCTCCAATGGTGTGAATAACTCATACGAATACAAGTATGATAATTTTTACAGGGTTGTCGCTAGTGCAGAAAATAATGGGCTGGCCGTCTTTATAAAAAAATTCACCTATGATAGTTTTGGAAGGGCGAAGAGAGAAGTCAGAGACGTAACCTATGGAACCATGTCTAGTACTTTTGTGATTGATCATGTGTATGCATCCTGTGGAATACTCGCTGGTATCAATGATGGTAGCGGAAACCCGCTGTGGAAACTGTCTTCTATTAATGAAAAAGGCCAGGTGTTGAATGCGGCCTTTGGGAATGGAACAGACATCCGGAATATTTATAATGGGGACTATTTAACTTCAGTAAGACATAAGAATGCTAATGGCTTAGTTTTGATTAATGAGTATGACTTTGAGGCTTCTACAGGATTATTGAGAAAAAGAAGCAATGCTGCTATAACAAATCCGGCAGGAGGATGGGAGGAAAGCTTTGATTACGATAATATGTTGAGGTTGGTTTCCTGGAAAGATCCTAATGGAAATCAATCACAGACTTACGATACCTATGGAAGAATCGATAACAACAGTCTCGTAGGAGACTACAAATATTCGGATGGCAACCGGTATAGAAAGAAAGGTGTTAATCTTAATGCTGTGGGGAATGCTTATTATAGCGTCAACCAATTACAAACCATTTCATATAATGCCTTTAAGAATCCGGTAAGTATTATGCAGGATGGTAATGAAATGGCTAGATTTACTTACAATATTCATCAGTCGAGAGCATCTTCAGAATATAATTATGATAAGAATTTGTCATACTATGGAAAATATAAGATTTACTCTGACGATAGGACAGTTGAAATTATTGATAGCCCTTTTCCGGGAAGGGTAAATCCAGATTATGTAAGAACCAGAATTGTTACTTATATTGCTGGTGACCCTTATTCTGCTCCTGTTATTTATGTAAAAGATTTCAATTACAATGATGAGGTACTGAATGACGGAGTTCATTACCTTCATAGAGATTACCAGGGGACTATTCTTGCTATTACAAACAAAGAAGGAAAAGTGGAAGAAAGGAGGCAGTTTGATGCGTGGGGAAACCTGTCTTATCTTGAAAAGTTCGGTAAAAAAATTGATCTGAAAAAAGAAAAGCCAGATTTATTTATAGAGCGCGGCTACACAGGACATGAGCATTTCTTCCAGGTTGGGCTGATCCATATGAATGGAAGAATGTATGATCCCAAGCTGCATACTTTCTTGTCCGTAGATAATAATATCCAGGATCCATTTAACACCCAAAACTATAACAGATATGGATATGTGCTGAACAATCCGTTGATGTATATGGATGCAAGTGGTGAGATATTCTGGCTGGCGGTTTTAGCCGGGGCTATTATTGGTGCGGTTACCGGTGCCGCAAGTTACATAGGACAGGCAATACAGACGGGTGACTGGAGCTGGGGTAAATTTGGAATGTCTATTTTAGGCGGAGCCTTTACCGGAGCAGTCATGGGAGCTATTGCGCCCTATGCCATTCCGGCCGGTACATTGGGGGGCTTTGCATTGGCTGGGTTTATGAGCTCATTTATGCCTAGCTATAATATCGATATGGGTGGAGGGTTTAATTTTTCCATATCACCCGCAATAGCTTTTGGTAACGGAGTGAGTGTAGGAGCTAGTTTTAGTTTGTCTTATAAAAACGGAGATTTCGGATTTGCTGCCGGATTTGGGGTAAGCTATCAGTTTTCTCATACAGGAAGTGGTCTTAGCGGCTGGGAGTACAGAAAATCAATAATGGCAGGAACATTAGGTACAGAAGGAAACCTGGGAATAATGTTGGGGACAAATATCTGGAGTGGTTTACACGCTCAGCAGATCGGAGTTATAAAACTGGTAAGCGGAGACTTTTCCTTGTCGTATGAAAATGATGGAGCTCCATTTGGTAAGATTGGATTAGGAGATAATAATGACAGTCATAGGACGGCTGCAATGTCTTTGTCAATAGGGAGCTTCCGTGCAGGATTCAATTTATTTACCGGAGAGAGAAATAGCTCTACTTATGAAGAAGATCCTGAAAATAAAAGGAAATATCAATTTGATTACAAAGAAATGAGAAAATACGGAAAAGATGATTACCTTGCAGGAGCATATGGGGAAAAATATACCCATGGCCTGGTTGAAGAGACGGGTCCCAAATACCGTTTAGGAGCAGCTTATGTTGGCTGGGGTAATTACCGGGTTGGGGTAAACTCTGAGTGGGTACGGCATGCTATTCAAAATGTACTGGCCCACCGCTGGATTTCTCCACAGCCGGCATTTCAAATGATGTCAAATTCGTGGGGTCCTTACCTTCAGTATCAAACCGTAAATCAGTTTACATCATGGTAAAACAAAAAATAGCAATTGGATTTCTTCTCTTTCTGTCTTTTTTTTCTGTATTTTCTTGTCAATCCAGAGAATATGAGGGTATTAAAAATAGACTTTTAAAAAAAATAGAAGGTTTTCAAACTGCAAATTTTCCGCTTCTATATTTTGACAAGTTGTATATCATGGAAGGAACCTACCTTACCAAAGGAAAATTCAACCTGGTTCCGCCCAAACTTGAAATAAGCAGAGGCTCGGATCAGAAACATTATGAAGACTATATTATTTTCAATAGCAATGGTACGGTAGAGAAGTTATATGCTGAAAATGTGAAAGCAGCTCATCAATTGCTTGAAAGACAGGATCCATCAGGTCTTTATGGGATAATATACTCTAAAGGAGATAAACTTTTTATTGAGGCGATACAAGCATTTAAGATGGGTGGTGGATATGGAACTTACAAACAGGAAATTAAATTTGATCACCATAAAGTTCTTATCCAGAATGGAGCTAATTGTTCTGTTTATGTACCTGCTGAAAAATAGTAAGCATCATCATGTGGTTCATTATATGCTGACACATTCAGTCTTTAAAAAATGATTTTTTTTCCTAATTATAATAGGTAAACCCCGATTCAATCGGGGTTTTTGTTTTTATGCTGTCATTTTGTCACAAAATTTTAAATGGTACAGATATTGAGAAATTGAGAGTGTAAATTAAATTAAAAAATAGAAAAAATATAAAATATTATGAGTAAAATAATTGGAATTGACTTAGGAACAACCAACTCTTGTGTTGCTGTGATGGAGGGGAAAGACCCTGTTGTTATCCCTAACGCAGAAGGTAAAAGAACAACACCTTCTATCGTAGCCTTTACAGAAGATGGTGAAAGAAAAGTAGGAGATCCTGCAAAAAGACAGGCTGTAACGAATCCAACAAAGACTGTTTACTCTATCAAAAGATTTATCGGGACACACTTTAAAGATGATGCTTCTGAAATCACAAGAGTACCTTATAAAGTGGTTGCCGGACCAAACGATACCGTAAAAGTAAAAATCGACGATAGAGAGTATACTCCACAGGAGATCTCTGCAATGACGCTTCAGAAAATGAAGAAAACTGCTGAAGATTATCTTGGACAGGAAGTAACCAGAGCAGTAATCACTGTTCCTGCCTACTTCAACGATGCACAGAGACAGGCTACCAAAGAAGCCGGTGAAATTGCCGGTCTTAAAGTAGAAAGAATCATCAACGAACCTACAGCTGCAGCATTAGCGTATGGTCTTGATAAAAACCATAAAGATCAAAAAATCGCAGTATATGACCTTGGAGGTGGTACTTTCGATATCTCTATCCTTGACCTTGGAGACGGTGTATTCGAAGTATTATCTACTAATGGGGACACGCACCTTGGAGGGGATGACTTTGATGATGTGATCATCAACTGGATGGCTGATGAGTTCAAAGCAGAAGAAGGAGTAGATTTAAAATCTGATGCCATCGCATTACAGAGATTGAAAGAAGCTGCTGAAAAAGCAAAAATTGAATTATCTTCTTCTCCACAGACTGAGATCAACTTACCTTACATTACTGCTACTGCTACAGGTCCTAAGCACTTGGTGAAGACTTTAACCAAAGCTAAATTTGAGCAATTATCTGCTGACCTTGTAAGAAGATCTATGGAGCCGGTTGCTAAAGCATTAAAAGATGCTGGTTTATCCACTTCTGATATCGATGAAGTAATCTTGGTAGGTGGTTCTACAAGAATCCCGATCATCCAGGAAGAAGTAGAAAAATTCTTCGGTAAAAAACCATCTAAAGGAGTAAACCCGGATGAGGTGGTAGCTATCGGTGCTGCAATTCAGGGAGGTGTATTGACAGGAGATGTGAAAGATGTATTGCTTCTTGACGTTACCCCGCTTTCTTTAGGTATTGAAACAATGGGTTCTGTATTCACAAAATTGATTGAAGCAAATACTACGATCCCAACTAAAAAATCTGAAGTATTCTCTACAGCTTCTGACAATCAGCCGGCTGTAAGTATCAGAGTAGGACAGGGAGAAAGATCTATGTTCAACGATAACAAGGAAATCGGTAGATTTGATCTTACAGATATCCCGCCAGCACCAAGAGGAGTTCCTCAGATCGAAGTAACTTTCGATATTGATGCCAACGGTATCCTAAGCGTATCTGCTAAAGATAAAGGAACTGGAAAAGAGCAGACTATTAAAATTCAGGCTTCTTCAGGTCTTTCTGACGAGGAAATCGAAAGAATGAAAAAAGAAGCTCAGGAGAACTCTGCAGCAGATGCTAAGAAAAAAGAAGAAGTTGAAATCTTCAACAAAGCTGACGGATTGATCTTCCAGACGGAAAAACAATTGAAAGAATTCGGTGAAAAACTTTCTGCTGACAAAAAAGCAGCGATCGAAGCCGCTCACGGAGAATTAAAAACAGCTTTCGAAGCTAAAAATGCTGATGATGTAAAAGCTAAAACTGAAGCTTTAGACGCAGCATGGATGGCTGCTTCTGAAGAATTGTATGCAGCAGGTCAGCAACCTGGTGCTGATGCAGGAGCCGGAGCTCAGAATCCTGGAGGTAATGCAGGAGGTGCAGATGATGTACAGGATGCAGACTTCGAAGAAGTAAAATAATAGATGTAAGGAATACTAACATTCAATTATAAATCAAACCCGCAGTAAATTTTTACTGCGGGTTTTTTTGTATTGCAGGAAGATTAATATACTTTTTTAATTCAGTGATCACATTGGATATGAATCAAAGCTATTATGTATTTCAACCGGTGAGATACCACGTTTTTGTGAATGATTTTTGTTTTTTTATTCTTTATATAGGGAATTGTTTGCTTGTAATAATTTGTTTTAAGAAAAAATAACTAAGATAATTTTAAAAATACATTCTTTATTTAGAATAATTATAATTAATTTTGCGGCTCTAAATATTCTAAGGGTGAAAGTATCGTTATTAGCAGCTGTTGCATTTTTGACAACCGGCGGATGGGCGTCTGCCCAGACAATGGAGTTTCTTCAGAATGGCAAGCTCAGAAAAGCTGAGCTCCTGAGAGACGGGATCAAAAACTGTAAATTAATGGAAGTAAATAAGAATGTAACCATATTGACGGGAAAATGTCAGATTACTTTTTACAATACCAATTATAAAAAAGAAACCCTTGTTATCAATGATGGTGAAAAACTGGAACTGAGATTTCGGCCTTTGGAAGAATTTCCTTACAAGCGAACAGAAATCAGAATTGAAGGGGTAGAGTTGACAGCAAAGAAGAAAAATTTTTCCGAAATTGCGATCAGACAGGAAGCTCTTCAGAATTTACAGTCTTTTTCTATTGGAGATGTTCTTCAGCAGCTACCGGGACAATTTGTACAGAAGTTTGACAATACCCAGTTTAAAAATATCGTTTTCAGAACAGCGAGTGGTCCTTCAATAACAGGTTCCGCAGGAGTGCCAGCAGGGGATGATTTTGGAAACAGGGCGTTTGGAGTACAATTAATGGTTAATGATATTGCTTTATCCAATAACGAAAATATGCAGAGCTATGATTCTGCCAACAGTGGACCGTTCGGATTAAGCTTCAATACATCAACCCGTGGAGGGAATCTGACGCCCGGCCAACCGAATTATGGAGTGGACTTACGGGAAATACCTACAGAAAATATCGAAAGTATAGAAGTCATTCAGGGAATCCCGGATGCCAAATACGGAGATTTGACCTCCGGTCTTATCAAGGTCAATACCATAGCTAAATCTTCGCCTCTCAGATTGGACGCTTCCCTAAGAGAAGGGACGTACCAGATAGGACTTACGAAAGGCTTCGGCATTAATCCTATGAACGCACTGAATGTTTCTGTAGACTACATGAATTCACTTTCTGATCCCAGAACCAACCTTGTAGGTTATGACCGAACAAGTGTGAACCTGCTGTGGTCATCCAAAAGCAAAAGCGGCTTGCGGAACAAATTGTCACTGTCTTACACCACCAATACCAGTAAAGGGAAAAGGGACCCTGATGATATTAATGGAATGATCATCAATGTGGATAATAAAAGTTTTTCATTGGGGAATAACATCAGTTATAATTTCAGTAAGTACGGAACAAAATCCTTTTTCAAGACCATCAGTGCAGATATAGGAATGAGCTATGCATCACAGTTTACAGAAAGAAGATATTGGCTAAACCAGGGAGCACGGCCTTACGGAAATGCTGCTGGAAATGATGTGTACTATGCTCCCTATACTCCGCCGAGCTACGAAAACCAGGCTTTTGCAGATGGAAAGCCTCTTAACATTTATACCAATGTGAGTGTGAATGGAAATAAAATGACCGCATCCAAATGGGTGCATTTATACAGCATGGGGGTCAACTTCCGGTACGGGAACAATCTGGGTAAAGGCAGATACGGAACTGCCGGACAGTTTACTACAATGACAGCAGTAGGCCAAAGTTCAGACGGTATGCGTGACTTCAATTTCCGGGATAATGTGTATGCCACCAAACAGTATGCATTCTATATTCAGGATAATATTACCAAAGGGTTTAAAAACAGACATATCTTCAAAGCTAATGTCGGACTCCGTTATGATCTTCAGAATTCTTATTCCACAGTGTCTCCCAGGGTGAATACTTCCTATCAGATGGGGAAATTTTTGGTAAGGGGAGGCGTAGGGCTTACTTCCAAAGCTCCGTCGCTCAATCAACTGTATACAGCTCCCAGATATTTTGACTTCCTTTTAGGAGATTATCGTTTACCTGGATATTATTCCGCAGCGATCATGCAGACGGTAGTCACGCCGGGAGACAATGCAGATCTAAAGCCTTCACGAAGCTGGAAAACTGAAATTGGTGTAGATTACAGGTTTCCTTTTGCAACCGTTAACCTGACAGCCTATTACAATAAACTCTTTGATGGTTTTACAACCATGACCGTTCCTAAAATGATGGACAAAGCGAAAGTAGATGTGACGATAACAGGAACAGAAGTACCCACCTTTGAGATCGTAGGAACTGAAAAATTTAATTATCTCCAGAACAGAATTGTTAATGGATTCCAGTCAGTAGATAAAGGTCTTGAACTTATGGCCAGTTTCAACAAAATAGAGGCCTTGAACCTGGTTGTAGGATTTAATGCAAGTTATGTAGAAACTTCGGGCCAGAAAGATGAAGGCCTTTACCGGTTTGAGGCTCCTGAAATCATGGATAAGAATTTTCAATACGGAATCTATAACGATAGTAAAAACAAAAGCTCCATGGCCAGAGCAAGCTTCAGTTTCGACTATCACCTTGCTTCTTCAGGGTTGATTATAGGTCTGCGAACAGATCATTTTCTCTCAGACAGAAAGCTGACAGGAGCTAATGATATCTACCCGATAGGTTACCTCAGACATGATGGGGAAATACATATGATTGCGGAAGGTGACCGGACTAATCCGACATACCAGAACCTTTTTCTGAAGCCTACTTCAGAAAAGCTTTCCGGATTATATAATAAGACCCTGCACAACATACATCTTCGTGTAACCAAGGATTTTCTAAGTGGCTTCAGACTGTCGGTGTATGTAAGTAATGTTTTCAACCTTAAAGCCTACGATGAAAGAGGATATGTATATGCCAACTTTGCTTCTACCTCATTCGGAGCCAATATTTCTTACAGATTTTAATCATAATACAAAAAAATATAAAACAATGAAGCGATTAATACTACTACTGATTATCCCTGTTCTTGCCCTTATAGGATGCAGCAGAGATGATGACTTTGGAGGAAACAACGAGATCAAACCAGTACCTTTTACCGTGAATGTCAAATATGATGCTTCGAAATATCCCAATGTTGCAGACAAAGGAGTGGCCAATGTTACACTTACGCTCGAAAACTCAGCAACAGGAGATAAAATTACCGGAAAAACGGATGCTAATGGAGATCTTAAACTGACAGCGGTGCTGCCGGGGAATTACAGTATCAAAGCAGAGCTTCAGATGAAGAAAAACGATTATGAGCAGGAGATCGGCCAGGAAACGACCTATGATATTGTCTATTTCGGAGGATTTCAGGAAAAAGTAACCGTTAATGCCAATATATCTGAGGCCATCGTTAGAATTTCCAGCGGAAATCTCAGCGACCTTGTGATCAAACAATATTACTATGCCGGTTCAGATACAAAACTGGGAGCCAATCTCAGAGACCAGTTCATTGAAATTCATAACAATTCTGATCAGACCATTTATGCTGACGGTTTATACCTGGTTTTCCTGGAAGGGAATATCAATAACAATGTGACCAATTATACCCTGCCTAGCGGGCAGTATAACTGGAGCCTTACAGCTGGAGGAGGTACCGCTGCCAATACAGATTATGTGTATTCCAATATATTTATCAGAATTCCCGGAAACGGCACACAGTATCCAATATTACCTGGAAAAAGTATTGTTGTAGCACAGACAGCAGTTAATCACAAGGCACCTTATGATGATATCAACGGCAAAGCGATAGGGATACAGAAGCCCGAACTCACTGTAGATCTTAGTCAGGCAGACTTTGAAACGTATATGGGAGCTTATAATATCAGTATTGGTAAAAAGCCGTTTGCATGGGATATTCAGAATATTGCCGTACCGGACATGCTGATTTCTTATTGGAGCATTGCTTCCAATGATTTGATTCTTAACGTTAATTCTATGTTGGGACTCGGGATTCTGAGTGCTACAGATGCCGAAGTGGCCAGCTGGAAAAAAGTAGCGGCTCCCAAGGCTCCTAACGGTACTTTATTCTTGCAGATTCCTAAAAGCTATATCATAGACGGTATTGATATTACTGATAAAGAACAGAAAGCACCGAAAGATTTTCCGTCTGATATTGATGCGTCAAGAACTTTTATAACCGATAAACTTGGATTGGCGGAAGGTACTTTTTCAGGACTTTCTGTAATCCGTAAAACGAAGGAAATCATCAACGGACGCATCGTATTGCAGGATACCAATAATTCTGCCAATGATTTTGTAACGATTAAAGCAAACCCTAGAGGATATGCAAATTAAAAAAAAGGAAACGATAAAGTTTTTTCAGTTCAGTATGCTGGGATTGGTTGCTATGGGCAGCCAGTTCCTTCATGCTCAGACTACCCATCTGGACAGCATCAATATGAGTGCTGTAGAGAAAAATATCAGGATAGAAAATCCGTATATTTCTTTTTTTCAGCATTTGGATTTCTCACGGACAAGCTTTCAGTTTTCATCAACAAATCAAAATTTTAAGAGGGTTCAGACTCCGGAAAAAATAGGAAGCTTTGTTTTTCAATCCGAGGGGGCCTACAAGCTTAATGATAAAATTGCCCTCTCCGGAAGGCTACAGGCTGATAAAACAACCGAAGAAAATGTTCCGTATATCCTGAGTGACGAAAGAACTACCCATTCTTCATTTATTTATAACCCTTCCTACTATTGGGTGCCCCGCGCAGCAAGATGGCAGAAGCAAAGTTATTTTATCAACGGGCAGTTGGCATACAATCCAATAAAGCCGGTGATTGTACAGATAGGAGGACAAGGAAGATATGCCAAATCTTACCGCCAAAATGCTGATCCGCGGCCGAAGGTGGATGATTATGATTATAAGGCCTTTGCGAAGTTAGGATTAAAGTGGAGACAGCATACTCTATTCGGAAAACTAAGCTATGTAAACCATTATAAGAATAACGATATCATGTTTGTGGATCTCAAAGGCAATGTACCGGCGAGTGACAGCACCTACATCCGTTATAATGAAGGGTATGGTAATCAGTACATCGGAAATACCCAGTTTAAAACATCAGAATACAAAATGGACGGTTATATCTGGGGTGGAGAATATGCCTTCAATAATGCAACGACCCATTTTTCTGCCGGGTATGATTATAAAAATGTGATAGAACGTTTTTACAGGGTATTTGAATACCAGGATGCCAGTTACAACTATCATAAAGAATATACCAAATATTCTGGTTTGAAAACAGATCTGCACAGTTTCTACCTTAATTTTTTAGGAGATTACAACGGGAAAAAATGGGCTTCTTCGGTAACGTACCGGGACCAATTGGATACAAATTACAACTATCCCCTGGAGTATCGCACCTACCGTTTGGAACAGCAGAATGTTTCCTGGCAGAACAGTGTGACATGGTTTAACTATAAAAACGAAATATTTAAAGTTATTTTGGACGCGGATTATGGGAAAAACCATGTAAAGGATTTGTCTGTGGTAATGGATAGAAAACTTTCATTCTTTAACTATCGGATCGGAGCAGAAAAAGAATTTGCCCTGATGCCTTCTCACAAATTATCTGTAGGAATTACCCAGAGTCTGTATTTCCCACTGAAAAAAGAATTTAACTATGAGCCCTTCCAAAGCTCAAAAGAGAATATCTTTGTAACCAAAATTGCACAGCCGGATTTTGCCTACGATGCAACGTCCAAAATGGGCCTTACCTTCAATGCAGGGTATAGTTTTGATAAAACCAAAATCCGGTATGAATTGTTTGGCAGCTTCACTCAGATCTGGCTGATGAACGGAACTTATAAAAATGCAGTAAATTACAACGGAAAAGCCAATCAGATCGCATCTGTAGGGCTGAATGTTTATTATTAAAAAAATGAAAGACAGATATCTCGCTATTCTGGCGATTGCTGGGGTAGCATGCCTGCTAAGCTATACTTCAAGTGATCCTGCCGGATATACCGTCGAAGAACTGCGTACACTGTACAGCAGCGGAGACCAGTCCAAATGGCCTGTACCGCATTTATTTGATGAGGCTAAAGAGGGATTTAAGGATATCGGGCCTTTACCCGACATGACATTTCCCAAAGACAATCCTTACTCAGAAGATAAAATGGAACTTGGAAAAATGTTATTCTTCGATCCAAGACTCTCTAAAAGCGGACAAATCTCATGTGCGAACTGTCACAATCCGGAGATCGGATGGTCTGATGGAAGCCGGGTTTCTTTTGGGCATGACCGCCAGACAGGAACCAGAAATGCACCTACCTTAGTGAATATAGGGTTTGCCAAAACATTTTTCTGGGACGGCCGCTCATCAACTCTGGAAGAGCAGGTGAAAGCTCCGATAGAGAATCCGGTAGAAATGAATCTCCATATGTCACTGGCTGCTAAAAATATCAGGAAAATTAAAAATTACAGGCCGTTCTTTGTAAAGGCTTTCGGAAGTGAAGAAGTAACGGAAGATAAGATTGCAAAAGCCATTGCAACATTTGAGCGTTCCCTGATAAGCCCACCATCGAAATTTGATAAATTTGTTTCGGGTAAAAAGGATGCACTGACAGATGCTGAAGTAAACGGGCTTCACCTGTTCCGTACCAAAGCGAATTGCGTCAACTGCCATAATACACCCTATTTTTCGGATCAGAAATTCCATAATCTGGGGCTTACATATTACGGGAGAAAATATGAGGATTTGGGCCGTTATGCAGTCACTCAGAAAAATGAAGATGTGGGAAAATTCAAGACCCCTACACTTCGAGAAGTATCCGAAAACAAACCGTATATGCACAACGGGCTTTTCCCCGAACTGGCTAATATCGTTATGATGTATAATGCGGGAATGGGCCGCGAAACCCCAAAGGGAAATCAGATAAACGATCCTAAGTTTCCTCACAAATCAGGGATGGTGGAAAAGCTAAATTTAACCGATGAGGAAATTTTTGATATCGTTGCTTTCTTAAAAAGCCTGAACAGCTACAAATACAAAATGCGTCCACCGGAATTACCAAAATCATAATATTCACATTAAACAAAAAGAAAAATGAAAAAACTATTATCACTAGGATTCTTTGTACTGAGTATCGTCATTTTTGCCCAATTGCCTGAAGGAAATGCCAACGCAGGCGATGCGTATGGTGCCGGTGTATCTTCTGATAAGGAGGCAAAAGCCGTTTCTATGCAGCATTTAACAGAGATCCTGAATACAAAACCTGTAGTGGAGGAAGTAACCATTAAAGGAAAAGTGACCGATGTATGTCCTAAAAAAGGATGTTGGATCACACTGGAAAATCCTGAAAAAACAAAGGTTTTTGTTAAAATGAAGGACTATGCCTTTTTCCTTCCCGCAGCAATCAAAGGAAAAACAATTGTATTGGACGGTAAGGCCGAACTGAAGAAAACTTCAGTGGAAGAACTCCGTCATTATGCTGAAGATGCTAAAAAATCTCCTGCTGATATCGCCAAAATTACAGAGCCTGCCACTGAAATCAGATTACTGGCAACAGGAATTAAAGTGATTCAGTAAGAACTGTCTCGTAAATAATTGATCTTAAACCTCTTTCAAGCTATTGAAAGGGGTTTTTTAATTGCTGATCATGTTTTCCTATGACTTTAAATGAGTCTGACGTTTTTCCTTTATTCTTCCGGTTCTATTGCTATGTTTTTATCGAAATCTGATATTTTACGGAAATATACTTAGAAAATTGATGTTATGGTTTAAATGTGTATATTTGTTTTTATTTAGAATAAATAAAAATATTATAAGAAAATCTTCCTGCCTTGCAAGCTAACAGGCATTTTTACACCACTTTTTAAAAATTAAAAAACTATGGAACAACAAAGCAAAAGAATCCTGACTTTGGACTTAATAAAAGGAATGAGCGTGATAGGGATGATCATCATCCATACTTTACTGATCTATGCCAATGTAAAATCGCAATCAGAAACGGCTATTGGCAGTTTTATTGTTTTTTTGGGCCGGGGAACTTCTATTTTTTTAATCTGTATGGGAATCACCTTTATGACTTCCAGCCACCAGAGTCTTACAAGCTCATTGAAGCGAGGCTTTTTACTCGTATTTGCAGGTCTGTTTATGAACTTTATGAAGTTTATGATTCCTGTTATTTTTGGGTTTGCACCGGATAATTTTATTCAGAAGTATGGCTGGGATGCTCCGATTGAACAGCAGTACGTGTATCTGGTTCTCCTGGGAGATATTTTACAGTTGGCTGGGATGTCTTTATTGTTTGTAGGCTTTATCAGGAAATACGTAACCAATAAATATGGAATTCTGGCTATTGGGTTGATCGTAGCATTGGTATCCCGTGAAATGAGCGGGATTACCGTGGATTATCCCGTGATCAATTATATTTTGGATCTTCTATTCAATACTAATTATCCTGCCTACGTGTATTTTCCTGTCTTTCCGTGGATGTCTTTTATTATCATCGGGATGTTTTTTGGAAAATGGTTTATGGAGCTCAATTATAACAGCAGTAAGCTGTTCAGAAATATGCTGTATACCGGCCTTGTATTTGTTGCACTTGGAGCACCTCTTGTCTTTATCTACAGCGACTATAATTATAACGGTTTTTATCACATGGGACCTGGAGGCGTTATTTATTTTGCAGGATGGACCATGATTTTCCTATGGATTATTTTCAGACTCACATCCGGAAGTAAAGAAAATGGATGGATGAGGCTGTTAAAGTATTGCAGCAGAAACCTGACATCGATGTACATGATTCAGTGGATACTAATTTCATGGGGGAAGGGTATTTTCGGCTACAGGCAGCACAGCATCGGATATGTATTGCTGCTGATTGTATTTTATATCTTCCTGACATTTGCGGTCCAGATGCTCGTAGATCTGATTAGAAAAAAGAAACCTTTCATTTCTTTCCGGCCGTTTCCAGCGGATAAAACTGCACTGAAATAACAGGCGTATAATGATCATTGAATATAAAACAGGAGCAAATTGGCAGTGAGCAGATTTGCTCCTGTTCCTTTATAGCTATAAATACTCATACAGTTGAGAGGGTGGAAAGGCAATGACCTTTTCTGCGCTTACTTCCCGAAAAACATCTGATCCTGTTTCTGCTGTTCATTATAAATAATCTGGAAACTTACGGGCATGTATTGGTACAAAAGTTTCCAATGCTGAATCTTTGCATGTTTTTTAAAACTTTCGAAGGATCTTACAAAGAGATTTTCAATCATTGTTCTTACATAAGAATTTCCATTCCTGTAGATCCAGTCCATCAGTTTGATGTGATGGGCGATAATATTGATCTTCGATTCCTGTAGCAGATTTTTCAGATAATTGACGGTAGCCTGCATGATCCCGGCGAAATTGTCCTGTACAGACAACTGGGTGATCTCATTGCGAAGTGGCGGATAGAAAAATTTTAAGTATTCAACAGCTATTTTTTGATTAATAGTTTGCATTTGTACTTTCATCATAATTAAGAATTTTTCAAACACTTACTAGTGCAGCTAAATGTATACCAAAATTTAAAGACAGGCCGCAAAAATGAATACCCCAAGAATCACTGCGATGTGAGTGACTAATATTTCTGAATTGTGTCTGCTGGTGGTGCTTTTCCAGGTTTTCCAGTCTGAAATTTTTCTGATTTTATTTTTCATAATCTATTGATTGTGAGTTATTTTAAATTTTGTTTAATTTAAACACTTTGTAATGAAACGGATAAAAAATGTAATGAAACCTTTATATACCGTGACTGTAAATTTGTTTTGAATAACTTTGCTGAAGCTCCGCAGAAATGTGACTGAAAATCACTTTCCTGTATTCTGCGCTGCAGAAAGCAGTACAATTGTCCAGTGAATAGATAAATGTATTGTCAATCGCATTTTTTAACATCGTGTCACCATGCATGTACATTTTGTCCATTTCCTGTAAGCAGCTGAACAGTAGTTTACGGTCATTCTGGCGGATCATAGTTTTGATGCATTCCGTGAAAGCTCTAACAACGGTGAGAGAGTTGTGATGGGGACTGTCGTTCCATTCGTTCTGAATATCCGGAACAAGTTTTGTGATTTCCTGTGCGGCCTCTAAATAATTCATATCTTTAATTTAATGGTTATTCTGCTCCAGTATTTTGATGAAGGCACCAAAAATGAAAATGGTTAAGAAAGCAAAGAAGAGCATATGATAGGGCTTTAGCCATTTTGGAGTCTTAGGTCCTTTGCTTTTTAACCTTCTGAGCTTATCAATTCTGTTTAATGTTTTTAAGTCCATTTTCTATGTTTTCAAATCATGAGGCCAATAGTATACCTTTGACGATGGATTTTGTTTAATGTGTTTATAATCAGGTAGATATTGTTTTTATTGTTGTGTTTTTAAATGGAAAAACATTTCAAAATGATAGGGGTTTTATCAATTTGGAATACGGATGCAGAAACATATGGCTGGTTTCAGGTAACCCTATAAGTAATAAAATCTTTTGATATGAACTATTTGAGTCTTGGGGAAAGTTGAAAAGACGGTAGAAAATTCATTAGAAATGAAATAGATTTTAAAAACTTAAATGTACTTGCTGATACGTATAGCCGGGCGCTTACGATATTCAAGTGTTAGTAATAGTTATACCTTTTGTGGATTAATTTCTGTGCCCCAGGAACAAAAGCAATCTGATTTTTCAGTTTCGTGTAATGGATAGAATGAATATCTTTGCAGTCCAAATATTCAGAAAAATGTTTTCAAAAATAATAGTACACAGAGTAGGTAATAAGATCAACGGGGATTCCCTGACGCTTTCTCAGGAAGAGCTGAAGCTAGAAGAAGGAATGGCAGAATTACTTGAAGATTACTTTTTAGGATCATTCAAGTCAGAAGAAACTTTTCATTTTTACAGCGATACATATCTGGTGAACAACCCGGTTTACAGTGCTGTTTCTGAAATTTTTGAAGATAAGTCCAAATTTATGTGGGAATCTGAAAATATTGCTAAACACCTTTTCGAAGCGGCCGAAAACCCCAGAGTGCAGAGCGGAGAGTTATTCATTGTTTTTTTTGAAGACGAAAGCGACCGTCCTGATAAAGTAGATAAGATCGGAATCTTTAAAACGGAAAAGAGAGAATCTTTCCTTAAAATTAATCCTGCAGAAGAAACATTTGATATTGAAAAAGACCAGGGGATCGGTTTATCTAAAATTGATAAAGCGGCCTTAATCTACAACAATAATAAGGATACAGGATATATACTTTCGGTGGTTGACAACAACAAAAACGGGGATATGTACTACTGGTTCGAAGATTTCTTAAAGGTAAAGCAGCGTGATGACGAGTATTTCCATACGCAGGAAGCTCTGATGGTATACAAAGACTATATCACCAAACAGCTTCCACAGGAATTTGAAGTTTCCAAAGCAGACCAGGCAGATTTCCTTAATAAATCCATCAATTTCTTCAAGGAAAAAGAAGAATTCAAACTGGATGAATTTGCGACTGAAGTATTAGGGGATGAGCATGTGATTGAAAGTTTTGTAAATTTTAAAACCGATTATGAACAGGATATGCAGGTCAATATTGCTGAAGAATTTCCGATCAGTGAAGCTGCCGTAAAAAAGACCCAGAGACATTTCAAGAGCATTATTAAGCTGGACAAAAACTTCCATATTTACATCCATGGTGACCGCCAGAAAATAGAAATGGGTGAGGACGACAAAGGAAAATATTACAGACTGTACTTTGAAAAAGAAGTCTAATCAGGGTAAGCGAACATATTGCGGTTTACAAGAATATGGTCAGTCTTTCGAATTTGTCTTCTATCTCTAAGCAGAGAGCGATGAGATCAAGTATGATGAGAATAATCATATTGTAAAGACAGACTTATTTTTAGTTCTCTCGTATTTTACTTTTCGTATAAAACTAAAGGGCAAATCTACAGTTAGTGGATTTGCCCTTCAAGTTTAACTTTTTGCCTTTTATTTTTTCCGGAAAAACAATGATCTGTTGTACTCAAAGTTCATCCGGGCGATATTCAGCACGGAGATTCCCTGCGGGCATTCTACTTCACAGGCTTCGGTGTTAGAGCAGTGTCCAAACAGTTCATGATCCATTTGGGTAACCATATCCAAAACCCGCTTACTCCTTTCTTCTTTTCCTTGGGGAAGAAGCACCATATGGGTGATCTTAGCGGAGGTAAATAAGGCAGCACTTCCATTTTTGCAAGTGGCTACACATGCGCCACACCCGATACAGGCCGCTGAATCAAAAGCTTCTTCTGCTGTTTGATGCGTCACCGCGATAGCAGTGGCTTCAGGCGCCTGCCCAGTATTAACAGATACAAAACCTCCGGAAGATATAATTCTGTCAAATGCGGAGCGGTCTACCTTTAAATCCTTTTTCACGGGAAAGGCATCAGCCCGGAATGGTTCGATCAGAATGGTCTCTCCATCTTTAAAAGACCTCAGATGAAGCTGGCAGGTGGTTGTATTTTTTAGCGGGCCATGGGCAATGCCATTGATCATCATTCCGCACTGCCCACAGATTCCTTCACGGCAGTCGTGATCAAATTCCACAGGTTCATCCCCTTCCGTAATCAGCTTTTCGTTTAAAGTATCCAGCATTTCTAAAAAAGACATGTGAGGATTCAGTGCTTTAAGATCATAACTGACCAGTTTGCCTTCACTTTTTCTGTCTTTCTGTCTCCATATCTTAAGATGTAACTCCATAATTTTTGTTCTTTTTATTTATAACTTCTTACGGTGGGTTGAATTTCTTCAAAGACCAACGGTTCCCTGTTGAGTTCAGGCTCAGTGTTTTCTCCGGTCCAAGCCCATGCTGAAATGAACTGATACTCTGCATCATTTCTCATGGCCTCTCCATCGGGAGTTTGGAATTCTTCCCTAAAATGAGCCCCGCAGGATTCGTTACGGGTCAGGGCATCATAACACATTAGTTCCCCGATTTCAAAATAATCTGCGACACGTCCCGCTTTTTCCAGCTCGGAATTCATCTGATCTCCCTGGCCGGAAACTCTTACGTCTTTGTAGAATTCCTGTTTCAGTTTTCGAATTTCCTGAATGGCATACTCCAATCCTTCTTTGTTTCTTGCCAGTCCGCAGTAATCGTACAAAAGTTTTCCCAAAGTTTTATGGAAATAATCGACTGTTTTGGTTCCTTTAATCGTAATGAAGCTTTGGATCTGATTTTTCACTGCATTTTCAGCCGAT
This sequence comes from Chryseobacterium pennipullorum, assembly GCF_003384725.1. Classification (GTDB taxonomy): domain Bacteria; phylum Bacteroidota; class Bacteroidia; order Flavobacteriales; family Weeksellaceae; genus Chryseobacterium; species Chryseobacterium pennipullorum. The sequence goes on along the minus strand of NZ_QNVV01000002.1, from coordinate 204,307 downwards.
TCAAACTCAGGTGAATCCGTGGAAATTTTTCCGGTGTGTATTTCATCCGCAAGATAATTGGCAATGGTATAAGGAGCGATAAAATATCCGTCTACTGAAGCCTGTAAAAGAGAGTTGGCACCCAGTCTGTTGGCTCCATGATCCGCAAAATTAGCTTCACCTAAAGCAAACAGCCCGGGAACAGTTGTCATGAGCTCATAGTCCACCCATAGTCCACCCATCGAAAAGTGTGCAGAAGGCGAGATCATCATCGGTTCTTTATAGGCATCATACCCGGTAATCTTAAGATACATGTCAAATAAATTTCCATATTTTTCGCTGATTTTGTCCTTTCCCTGTTCTTTAATAGCTTTGGAAAAATCGAGATAAACAGCATTTTTCAGTGGTCCGATCCCAAAGCCTGCATCGATTCTCTCTTTGGCGGCGCGAGAAGAAATATCCCGGGGTGCCAGGTTTCCGAATGCAGGATATCTTCGTTCAAGATAGTAGTCCCGCTCATTTTCAGGAATATCATTGGGAAGTCTGTTCTCATCTTTTTTCAGGGGTACCCAGATTCTTCCGTCATTACGCAGCGATTCGGACATCAGGGTCAGTTTCGACTGATAGTCTCCGGATTGTGGAAGAGAAGTAGGATGTACCTGGATCCAGCTTGGGGAAGCCATCAATGCTCCTTTTTTGTGAGCTCTCCAGATTGCAGATCCATTGCATCCCATGGCTAAAGTAGAAAGATAATAGATCTTTCCGTAGCCCCCTGTTGCAAGCACTACCGCATGAGCAGCATGTCTTTCGATTTCTCCCGTGTCCAGATTCCTGACGATAATTCCTCTGGCTTTGCCATCAACAATAACCAGATCCAGCATTTCGTGTCTTGAAAACAACTGTACAGAACCTTTTCCCACCTGCCTCATTAAAGCCTGATATGCACCAAGCAGCAGTTGCTGGCCGGTCTGTCCTCTCGCGTAAAATGTGCGGCTTACCTGAACCCCGCCAAAAGAACGGTTGTTGAGATATCCTCCATATTCGCGCCCGAATGGAACACCTTGTGCTACCGCCTGGTCGATCAGGTTCAGAGAACATTCTGCCATTCGGTATACATTCGCCTCACGGGCTCTGAAGTCACCTCCTTTCAGGGTATCAACAAACATCCGGTAGACGCTGTCACCATCATTTTTATAATTTTTTGCAGCATTTACACCGCCCTGCGCCGCTACAGAATGTGCCCTTCGCGGACTGTCCTGGAAACAAAATGCTTTCACATTGTATCCCATTTCGCCCAGAGAGGCTGCTATAGAACTTCCTGCCAGACCTGTTCCTACAACAATCACATCCAGCTTTTTGCGGTTGGCAGGATTAACCAGCTTTGCCTTCTTTTTATAGTTGTCCCATTTGTGCTCCAGTGGACCTTGTGGTATTTTTGAATCTAAAATCATGATAAAGTCTGTTTAATGATAAGTAAAGTAGACATACACAGGCATCAGTGCAAAGCCCAGGCAGATGATCACCGAATAGACAATGCCTGCCGCTTTGAACCATTTGACGAACTTCGGATGGTATAATCCCAGTGTTCTTGCAGCACTGTGTATGCCATGGATAAGATGATAGCATAAGGCGATCATCGATAGTACATAAATAAGAACATACCACCATTCTTTAAAGACATTCACTACCAAAATGTAGAGGTCCTTATTTCCGTTTTCATCCAAAGGAGGATTTCCGAATTTGTAGATATACCAGAAGTTCTGGAAATGGATGACCAGAAAGATCAGAATCAAAGTTCCCAGGATTCCCATATTTCTGGAAGCCCATTTACTTGCTCTCCCACGTCTGTCAGATGAATAGCTGCCTCCTGATTTTGTATTTTTAAGGGTAATGACCAGCCCATCTGCAGCATGCAGAATGATACTGGCATACAAAACATAAGAAACTATTTTGATAATGATATTTCCTGATAAAAAATGCGAATACGCATTGAATTGCAGGTGAGCCTGCTCCTGTGGCAGAAAAAGCTGTAGATTTCCAAGGAAATGGATCAACAGGAAGAATCCCAGAAAGAGTCCCGTAAGGCACATCAGCATTTTTCTTGACAATGTTGATAACATAAAGTTGATTTAATAATTAATAATATCCTAAAACTTTCATCCACAATCCACCGACAGCCATGTAGATGATCAGCAATACAATTCCTATTTCAAGACCCCTGAGCCACCATGCTTTCAGATCCACATACCCGCTTCCGAAAAATACCGGAGCCGGACCATGTCCGTAATGGGTAAGCACACCATAAATGGACCCCATAAAACCGAGCATCATAGCCAATAGCATAGGCGGAATTCCTAAAGAAACGCCTACACCAAGCAATGCCGCATACATGGCAGCTACGTGAGCGGTAGCACTGGCGAAAATATAATGACTGAAGAAATAGACGATGATAATAACCGGGAAGGCTACCTGCCAGCTCAGACCTCCAATTTGTACTTTGATAAGGTTACTGAACCAGCCAATGAATCCTAATTCATTTAAAGAGCTTGCCATCATCACCAATACAGCGAACCAAACGATCGTGTCCCAGGCTCCTTTTTCTCCTTTTACATCCTCCCAGGTTAATACGGAGGTCAGTAATAATAGCGTTAATCCGATAAATGCAGTGGTGGTAGCATCAATAGAAAGAGCTCCTCCAAATATCCAAAGGGCTAAGAGGATAAAGAATGCCAGAAGCATCAGCCATTCGTTTCTGGAAATAGGTCCCATTTCTTTTAATTTCTGAGCTGCCATTTTCGGGGCATCACCGGTCTTTTTCAATTCCGGTGGATATAGTTTGTACAGAACCAAAGGAACAACAAAGAAAGCGACGGCACCGGGTAAAAATCCTGCCGCAGCCCATGACATCCAGGTGATATCAATTCCAAGGTTAGCTGCAAATTTCTGACACATCGGGTTACTTGCAGTTCCGGTAAGAAACATGGAGGAAGCAATCAGGTTCATATAATAGCTGTTCAGGGTCAGAAAAGATCCCAGCTTTCTGTGGGTTTCCGGTTTTTCAGGAACAGAATCAAAGCTGATGGCCATAGATTTCATAATGGGGTAGATGATTCCGCCGCCTCTTGCCGTATTACTGGGTATGGCCGGAGCAAGACAAACGTCAGCGAGTCCCAGTCCATAAGCCAACCCTAATGAGCTTTTACCAAACACTCTGATGAATAAAAAAGCAATCCGGTTTCCGAGGCCGGTTTTTATAAATCCTCTGGCAATAAAGAATGATATACCGATCAGCCAGATTACTTTATCTCCAAATCCGGAAAGAGCCTTCGTGATCGATTTTCCGGCATCACCGGGGGCCACAACCTGGGTAAGAGCTGTAAAACCAATGGCCATCATACACATCGTACCCATAGGAGCTGCTTTAAGGATAATTCCCAAGATGGTTGCTGCAAAGATCGCAAACAGATGCCAGGCATTTTCGGCAACACCCTCCGGAGCAGGAATGAACCATATGATCAATGCAACAACAAAGGTGATCGCTACATTTTTGATATTTATTTCTTTCATGATAATAACTATTTAAGAATTAAAACCTACTCTGTACCTGTACAATGAATAGATTGTTATTGTATTGTGAGGTGTTTTCCACCTGATGCTTGTAACGGTCGAACTGCACACCCAGCTGAATCCTTGCGCCGTAATTTTTCAGGAATTCCAACCCGAACATCGGCGTGATCGTCTGTCTTGGATTGGATGCCATTCGAAAATTCGTGTCCAGATATTCGTACCGGCATGACAGCTCAAAGGCGCTGAGGTTTTTATGATTGATCTCGTATCTTAAATTGGGAAGAAAATAAGCTCCACGGATCAGATATGCATCGGGATTATCGGGACGTACTTCAGGAGCAATCGAGTTGTACAGTATATGATTGGTTGCCTGCTTGGCTTCCAGCTGCATATCAAGACTCCATTTCGGATCAAACTTGATCAGTGAGCTGAGGTCAATTCCCAACGCGTATACTTTTTTACTGAAAACTTCACCCGTACCCCCATTCAGGCCTACGTTGAAATTGTATTTCCGGGATAGCCCAAAAACCAGACGGGTAGAATATTGTTTCCCGTTGTCATTATCGTTGATCTGGTTTTTTCCATTCCCGTTGACTACCGAAACAGCATACTGAAAAGGAATTTCCCCTAGTTGAAGCTGTCCTGTAGCAGACATTCCGATCTGGAAGCTCGTCCATCCCAGTTTTCCGAATTCGGTATATTGATTGGACCAGTCCAGAGACTTAATGATATCGATAGGATAGGTTTCCTCAATACCGAACCAGGGCCTGAACTGGCCGACAGTAATCGCTAATTTAGGATTGAAAGTATATTTCAGGTAAGCATTTTCTAGCACTCTGCCTTTAGGATCATTTTTAAAATCGGCAAGATTGGCTAGTACAACAACTTCTGTACGTTTGCTGATCTGTGCCCGTACCTGAACCCTCATGTATTTGAGCATGAAAGTGTTATCTGTTCCGGAGCCATCGGTATGGTGAAGTCCATTGACATCAACATCCTTACTCATTCCTACCAGATAACGGGCCTGGAAGAGGCCTTTGATCTGCAGTTGCGGATATTTTATATTGTCTGCTTCCTGTGGTGGAGGCTGGGGTTTCAAAGAGTCCTGAATCTGTGCACTGGCAGATAATCCGCAAACCAGCATACACAGGAACAGGCTTTTCTTTTTGATTGAAAAAAAGGCCATATCTTTTTGTTTTTTTGTTTTTTGAACTTTATCGTATTGCAAAGGCTGTATGGTAAAAAGCTCTGTGAAATCCTTGCCGGATATTTCATATGCTTTTTCCGAAGAAACAGGGAATCTCAAATACTGAATTAAGATTGCTGGATACCTATCGGTTCCGACAGGTGAGTTGTATTCTTTACACGCTCAGCCTGGCACTTAAAATGATTTAAATGGTCGGAGCTCTAACACTTTGCTGTTGATGATTATTATAATCCTAAAAAATTAAATGGAACAGATTCTTTAAAATCCGTATTGGATTTCCCATTATAAGTTTTGTAGTTACTCAGGTCCAGTTTCATTACTTTTCCTTTAGGGCTGAGATCAAAATCTTTAAGATCTACCCAAAAAGTATTGGGTGTGAAAACGGTTTCAAAATAATACACCAGATTTTTCTGATCCGAAACAGCGCGCCAGCGGGTAGAAGAAATATTGGGTTCTGTGGCCGAAGTAATTCCGTAGGGTACCGAACAGTTTCTGATCACGCTGAACACACTGGCTACAGCAGTACGGGAATCGGCTGTTTTTGGGATTGCATTGATATAGTATGATGCTCTCACAAAACGGTCAGCGGCACGGTTAGTCCCCGGAAGCATTACCGTTCCGGGAATACCTTTCCAATAATTGTTGAGTGCCAGCTGCTCCTCAAAAACCGGGGAATTGGTCATCACGGTGTAAGAAGGATCATGGTGGATGATCAGCTTCCCGTTAATATATTCGAAGACGGCACTATCGCCTGTGGCATCGGAAATGGAAAGATGAACTGTGGTAAACCTTTCTGTCCCAGGAATATAGTCACTCACCACAACGAAGGGCTCTTTTCTTGAAAATTCCACTGCCTCTTTTACCGTTGCAAAATTATCCAAATAATACTGTGCCCATAATGAAATAGCAAGCCCCTTTTTATTTCCTTTTCCATCGAATTTTGGATATTGGGATTCTCCTAACCAAAGCAGATTTGCCACCAGTCCCTTTTCATTCATTCCGTCTGCAGAAGCAATATCCCATGAAGAACTGATGATGCTTCCGTATTTGGAGTTCCATTTTACAGATTTCGGACCGGTTTGCCCGGTACGGTCTATGCCTTGGGGGAAAATCCAGAGGTTGGCAGGAATCTCATCTCGCCAATCCATGGAACGTGCCGTTATTACAGTATTCTCCGGACCTTTGTAAACCACACGTGTACATGCTTCAGATGGATTCCATAATCCTATAGAGAGGACCATAGAAAATAAAATTAATGGGAACTTTTTCATGATAGTATTATTTGGGTTTTAAATTTATATTGGATCTATTGTGAATAATTCAATATATTTTCATTGAATTCATTATTTGGTGATATAAATTTAGCAAAATTTGTTTTAATAACATAATTATAAAGGGTGGTAATCTGTAATTCATGTTATGAATCATGGATATTAGTTAAAAATATTTTTATTCGAAAAATTTTCGTATATTTTAGTAATGTCGCAGAAAAAAGAGTTTAAAAAAGAGAATTTTTTAATGTGTTTTTCTGCTTGCCAGGTGTTGATAACGTCCTGTATGTGTGGATGGTGGGGCCGTCTTCAATTAAAGTACCACAAAGTAAAAAGGTGAATAAAAAAATGGTATCTTTGATTGACAGACTGAAAAGATTTATGAATTTTATAGAATGCCATGAGGAACCCATCCATATTCCGGGCTCCATACAAAGTTTTGGTTATCTGATTGGCATTGATGCAGAATCCCGAACCATTACTTTTCTCAGCAGGAATATTTCGGATATTTTTAAGATCGAAAGTTTAGATAAACTGTTCGGAAGAGAGCTTACAGACTTTCCAGAAAGTTTTCAGAGTATTATTGATTCTGAGATCTATACCTCTTTGGATAAGTTTACAAGACGGAAAAATGAAACCTATTTTGATAAAGTTTTTATAGAGAAAAAAGAATTCCATTTTTCTGTGTTTAGAAGCGGAAATCATATTTTCCTGGAATTTGAAGAAGTTCTGGTAAATCCTGATAAAAGAATTTCCAACAAATATGACAACTTTTATGTTATTGATAACCAGCAGGATCTCTGGAATCATTTACTGGAAACCCTTTCAAAGGTTGTCAACTATGACAGGATTATGGTCTACAAATTTATGATGGACGGTTCCGGAAAGGTTATTGCTGAACGGAAAAATGAAGAGATGGAAAGCTTTATGGGACTTCATTATCCGGAGTCTGATATTCCGAAGCAGGCCCGTGAGCTGTATCTTAAAAAAAGGAAGAGAATTTTCAGTAATGTGTATGCCGAGACAGTGCCGGTTTTAAGCAAAACGGAAGAGCCTATTGATCTCACCTTTTCCGCCTCCCGGGGAATGTCTCCGGTGCATGGACAATATCTTAAGAACTTCGGTGTTTCTTCAAGCTTCAGCGTTTCAATTATTATTGATGACCAACTTTGGGGACTGGTAACCTGCCAGAATATAAAGCCTAAGCATATTGACCTTGAAGACAGAGTACAGGCAGGGATCTTTACCGCACTCGCAGCCAATGCCTATTCATCATTCAGATCTAAAGGTGAGCTGAGTTATCGCTTGGAGCTGAATGAAAAGCTGTTACAGATGAAGACCGAATTTTTAAAGCACCATAATCTGTTGGACTCTCTTATCGAATGTAAATCTGAGATCCGATCATTACCCGATGCTGACGGCCTTGCCATCGTTTCAGATGAAAGCATTATAACAGACGGAAACACACCTACTCCTAACACCATTGCCAGAATTGCACAATGGGCTCTCGAATATACAGAAGCTCCAATCTATACCAGCCGGAATTTTCTTAAAGATCATGGCGAAGAACTGGAGTTGTCTGAAAATGCAGCCGGAGTGATCATTTACTTTGTTGAAAGAGACAAAAATGAGATGCTGATCTGGTTCAGGAAAGAGTTTGACGAACATATCGACTGGGCCGGTAATCCTACAAAAAAGATAGAGGTCTTTTCGCAGAACGGAGAGGACAAACAGATGATATCACCAAGGACCTCTTTCCGTATTTTTACAGAAAATATAAAAGGACATTCCAAACGATGGAATTCCCGAAATGTGAGCGCTGTACAGGCCGTGAGAGATCTGATCCTGGAAACCTCCCATAAAAACTATAATGCCATCAAAAGGCTTAATGATGAGCTTAAAAAAGTAAACGAGGAACTTGACAGTTTCTCCTATACTATTTCTCATGACTTGGGAACGCCTTTGACTGTAATGAAGCTGAATGCTCAGATGCTTCTGGGAAACCTGACTGATAATTCTGAAAAAAGCAAAACCAAGATCAATACCATTATCGACGAGATTGACAGTATGGCTGAGATGATGCAGGATGTACTGCAGCTAAGCCGTGCCAAGTATAGCGAAATACAGCTGGAGAGCCTTACTACCCATCTTACCATTCAGAAAATTTCTGAAAATGCTAAAATGACCTATGGCAGCGCAAACAGTGAAGTCATCATCGGAGAATGTCCGGATGTAATGGCAGACAAAACTCTGCTGCATCAGGTGTTTTTAAATATCATCAATAATGCTGTAAAATACTCATCACATCATGATCTTCCCAAAGTGGAAATCGAAGGAACCGAAGAAGAACACACCGTTGTATACAGAATTTCTGATAATGGAATTGGAATCCCCGAGGGGGAAAAACATAAGATGTTCAAAATTTTCAACAGGATGGATAATGCGAAGAAGTTTAAAGGAAACGGAGTAGGGCTGTCCATCGTCCACCGCATTATGAAAAGGATCGGAGGCAATGTAGATTATGAGAGCAATAAAGAAGGCACATCTTTCATTTTAACGTTCAAAAAACCTTACATTTGAGAAACTTTTAAAACGTTATTATGGTATCAGAATATCTAAAGCAAAATACAGCAGACTATCACGATGCGGCAGAAAAACTCTTCAATTCTGAAAAGATATTTAATAAAACTTTTACTCTGGAAGATTACAAAAAGATCATCCACACCAATTATCTGATGCTTCTTCACAGTGAAGACAAAATATTCAGCAGCCTTTCTGATAAATATGCAGAGAAACTTCAGCTGGATGAAAGGAAGAAACTTTCCCTTATTGAAAAAGATTTAAAAAGTCTCTCCCTTAAAAATCAGCAAGCTTCTCATCCCCTTGAATTTGATAATGAGCATGAAGCACTTGGTGCAATGTATGTGATAGAAGGTTCTACTTTAGGGGGGAATGTGATTGCCAAACAGCTTTCTAAAACAGAAGGCTTTGATGAGGTTACTTTCAACTTTTTCGGATGTTATCAAGAGAATACAGGGCCGATGTGGAAGAATTTTAAAGAAGTTCTGGATACCGAAGTGGCAGAAGAAAACTACAATAAAGTGCTTTCCGGAGCCAAAAAGCTATACACGTTTTTACTGAACGTCAACTAATTTATTTTAATTCTAATTAAATTCCTGAAAAATTGCGCAATTTTTCAGGAATTATTAAATTTGGGGAGTTTCAAATTTAAACTTAACTAACAAAAAAAATAATTTAAAAAGTAACAATATGAAAGTAACTGTAGTAGGTGCAGGCGCTGTAGGAGCAAGCTGTGCGGAATACATCGCAATGAAGAACTTCTGTTCAGAAGTAGTTTTGGTAGACATTAAAGAAGGGTTTGCTGAAGGTAAAGCAATGGATTTGATGCAGACGGCATCTCTTAACGGATTTGATACAAAAATTACCGGAACAACAGGAGATTACAGCAAAACTGCAGGTTCTCATGTAGCCGTAATCACTTCAGGTATCCCAAGAAAACCTGGAATGACGAGAGAAGAGTTAATCGGTATCAATGCAGGTATCGTGAAAGAAGTTACTGAAAACTTAGTAAAACATTCTCCGGAAGTAATCATTATTGTGGTATCTAACCCAATGGATACTATGGCATATCTTGTTCACAAAACTTCAGGTCTTCCGAAGCATAAGATCATCGGAATGGGAGGGGCATTAGACTCTGCAAGATTCAAATACAGATTGGCAGAAGCTTTAGAAGCTCCGATCTCTGATGTGGACGGAATGGTAATCGCTGCTCACAGTGATACAGGTATGCTTCCGCTATTGAGCAAAGCAACAAGAAACGGGGTTCCTGTAACTGAATTCTTAAGTGAAGATCAACAAAAATATGTAATCGAAGAAACTAAAGTCGGTGGAGCTACCCTTACTAAACTATTGGGAACTTCTGCATGGTATGCACCGGGTGCTGCTGTTTCTGTAATGGTTCAGGCTATTGCATGTGACCAAAAGAAAATGATCCCTTGTTCTTTAATGCTTGAAGGAGAGTACGGACAAAACGATATCTGCTTAGGGGTTCCTGCGATCATCGGAGCGAACGGAGTAGAGCAAATTGTAAACGTAACGCTTACTGCTGAAGAGCAATTGAAATTCTCTGAAGCTGCCAATGCAGTGAGAGAGGTGAACGGAGATCTTAAATTCTAATTTGTGTCCAGTCTTAAGCTGGCATTACCATACATAAAACGTGGCTGTTTCATTTGAAACAGCCACGTTTGTTTTTATGATGCAATACCCGTGAGAGGTGATATACGTAAGTGGATATTGAGACAAAAAGTATAGCGTGAAAATATTCTATCCGGTGATTTTATGTTGATCTAACCTATATCATGTTGATGAACTTCATATTTCTGTCCCTTAAACTCATTACTCCTTTGAATGCATAAGTTTTGGTTAAAGCCAGTGGATCGTCTTTCATTACATGTGAACGGACTGAAGTCTGTTCCTTTTGAATATGGGTATCCTGAACGGACAGGACTGACGTATTCTTCTTCAAGGCAAATAGTATAGGCAAGAAAGATACCATGATGATAAACAGAGCCTTAAGGATAAGGATGTCACTTTAAATTCTTCACAAAACCGGAAACGGTATCCACAAATTCCTTATTTTTTTCGTAATACAGCAGATGTCCGCCATTGATAGCAACCACCCTCTGCTTAGGGAACTGAAACGTTTTATAATGCTGGGTTCCGACTGCTTTATCTTTTTTACCGGTAATGATCAGTACTGGAACATCAATGTTTTTTGTCATTGGAGCATAGTCAGCATAATATTCAGGGTATTCTTTAGGTTTTGAAATGACTGCCATACCAAAATCGATGATCCTTGGATGCAGGGCATCAATGGTATCCATCTTTTTTATTGTTTCAATATCTTCGGTAAGAAACTTATACCCGATTCTTTTCTTTCTTAAAGCACTGCTGATTTTTGAAAGTTCCGAAGCCAGGCTATCTCCGGAAACGGTTTTGCTTTTCGTTTGCAGAAGACTGTTTCCATAGTCAATCTGTTCCTTTACGGACTCATCATTCAAAAAATGTAAAGTAACATTGGCAAGAATCAGTCCCCGGGTATGCTGTGGATATTTTTTTGCATAATTGACCGCGATAATTCCACCAAAAGAGTGAGCAAGGAGAAAGACTTTATCAAGTTTCAGATGCTGTCTGAGCTCTTCAACGTCTTGAACCATTTTATCCAGGTGATAATCATCAGACTTTCCGGATTCTCCGGAACCTCGCTGATCCATATACACCATCTGCATATTTTTTTCCAGCTTGTTGCCACCCATCAGCTCAAAAGAAGGGTATCCCTGGCCGGGACCTCCCGGAACATAGATACAGGTTTCGCCTGTTCCGGAAACCTTATATTTTAATTGGATATGGTCTGAAGTTTCGAAGAAGCCTTCTGACCCCCTTGTCTGAGCCGGAACAAAAGTCAGAGACACAAATAAAACGAGAAGAAGGAACATTGTTTTCATATACTAATAACAATTGAAGAATGCGGTTTATTACTTACGATACACATTAGTTTTAAAAAAAATCATAGTACAAACTCCATTCCCCAGTTTCAGTATTTTTGGCAAACATGAAGCTTCCGCTGTCTATGACATTCAAGCAAGCTTTTTCATCTGATGAAACCTGGAAAACAAATTCAAATCCTTTTCCGAATCCATCTTTGAAACCGATGCCGGGCTGGCAAAACGAGGGATATCCTCCCAATTTGGTACGGTAGCTGTGTTCAGTGAATTTGAAATAACTGTCAAAAAGGCCTTCCCTTTCCAGTTTTACGATTTCAGAAATCAGACTATAATCGATATCCTCAATACCGCCGCCATCCCATAATGGAGCATCTGTAGGAACCAGTTTGGAAGTCATTGGAAAAGGTTTTAAATAGGAAGCTGAACTTCTCAGATCCTTCACGACAATATCCTCCAGGTCATCATATTCCCTGATGAGCCAGTTGGATCCCATTTTTTCGAAGGTTTGCGGAAAGTCGTACGAGATGAAAACGGTCATCAGCTTTTTATCTTTGATCTGTTCAGGTACAAATGGCTGATTTGGAAGATAAAGCTGCAGAAGGGGCATCATTGGATTGCCTTGCTGATCTAATGGAATTTCTTCATCCTTTGTATAGGCAAACACACGCCCTATCCATGATTCTTCCAATATATTTTGCGGCCTGAACCCTCCGGTAAAAAACTCGGTGGCAGGCCGTTCTATTCTTTCTTTAATTTTTTGTATTCTCGGGTCCATTTTTAAAGGGGTTAAAGTTAACTTTGATCTTCATCTTCCTGGAATTCACTTAGCATCATAAGATAGGATCCATGAATAGAATCTCTTTCTTCCTGTGTCCAGATATTAAGGTCAAGAGCCTGTTTTCTCGCTTCCGAAAGGGAAATCTTCTGATTATACTGTAAGAAAGCAACGCATCCTGAAAAAGGAATATCAAGATCCTTGAGTTCCTTGATTTTGAGGCTTAGTTCGTGTTTATTTCCAGCTTTGAAGGCAAGAGCTGACTCTTTGATCTCATTAATATTCATTTTATTCTGAGCTGTATTTAAGAAGTGGATTTCTTTTATAATTCTGCAATCCTTTCAAACAATCCTGGGTAACTGATCACGAGTCCGATGTCATCCACTAAAATTTCGGATTTAAAATCGGTTTCCACATTTTCATAAAGATAGGTGCCGGTTGCTAAACAGGTATAGCGTTGCACAGCGGGTTTAAAATGATGGTGCAGAACATCAATATAAATAACGTTAATTTTCTGTGGACGGTTTTCAGTCAGTTTTAGATGATTTATGGGCAACGTATTCGTAAAAGGTGTCACGGAAATGTCAATATATTGAAAACCGTTAAATTCCTGATGGAGGGTACCGTTTATTATCCATTCTTCGTCCTGTTTTTTCCCTGCCAGCTGCTCTTTCACTCCATTGATTTCAGATTCAATTGAAAATTCCGCAACCGTCCAGTTTTCATCAATGACGATATTATAGCGTACCCTATAGATCTTATCTTTAGAGCGGCCTGTGATCTCGGATTCTGCAATATACCTTTGATCATCCTTTTTAATATTGAAATATTCAAGGGACTCATCATATATTCCCTTCCAGATTAATGTTTTCATCTATTTTTATTTGGGTGTAAAGAGGTCTGTGATGATGGGGTCACTCTGCGTTTTCTTATTCTGCTTAATGTTTCCCTTGCTACTCCAAGGAATGAGGCAAGCTGGGTTAACGGGACCCGTTGTATCATTTCAGGATATTGAGTTTCCAGGTATTCCAGTCTCTCCCGGGCGGAATATAGTTTGAAAAGATTGGAAAACTCTTCCTGCTTTAGGGCAAACTTTCTGATGCAGTGACGCCCTAATGCTTCTATTTCATGAACTTTTCGGGCAATATCAAATAACCTTTCTTTATCAAAAAGAACGGCATGTACTTCCTCACAGGCCACGATGTTGAACGCTGAGGGTTCTCCGGTCCCAAAACTGCTGAGATTGGTCGTAATTTCATTTTCAAAGAAAAAACCGGTATTTTTTATCACTCCCTCTATTTCATAATAGCTTTTGCAGAATCCTTTATCGATATAAAATAAAGAGTTGCAAATTTTACCTTCCTGCAGCATCAGTTCGTTTTTTCTGTATGTTTTTTGGGTAAGTGCAGGCTGAAGCAAAGCCCAGCTTGTATCGGAAACGGAGGTAAGGGAATTGATATATTGTAACAGTTGTTCCATTCTGAATGTTGATGGTTAGACAAGCTTTTCCAGACCAGGAAAAAGTATTTCAAAGATGGGCATTTTTTTGCAAAAAAGGTTTGTTTATGATGTTATTATTATCAGTAAATTGCATACATGACCTTAATTACGTTATGAAAAAATTAATCCTCACTCTATTCTTCATTCCAGCCGCATGGCACGCACAGCAAACCGTTAACCAGGATACCGAAATTGTAAATTATATTTCTCAGGTGCATGCAGACTCCCTGAAATCTCATATCCATAAGCTGGTAAGTTTTGGGACGAGGCATACGATGAGTTCCACGACGGATCCTGAAAGAGGCATTGGAGCAGCAAGAAACTGGGTCCTTAAGAAATTCAGCGATTATGCAAAAAATGCGAACGGGAGAATGGAGGCTTTTATACAAAAACATGTTATTCAGCCGGATGGAAAGAGAATTGACAGACCTACCGATTTGGGAAATGTTATTGCCATTATCCACGGTACCAATGCCCAAGATAAAAGGATGTTTATGATGAGTGGTCATCTGGATTCAAGGGTAAGTAATGTGATGAATTTTAACGATAATGCTCCCGGAGCAAACGATGACGGAAGCGGAATTGCCGGTCTCATTGAAAGTGCAAGGATTTTAAGCCGGTCAAAATTTCCAGGGACTATAGTTTTGGTGGCATTTTCAGGCGAAGAACAGGGACTTTTGGGTTCGAAAATGCTGGCAGAAAAAGCGAAAAATGAAGGCTGGCAAATTGAAGCGCTCCTGAACAATGACATGATCGGAAATCATCTCACCAGTGAAACAAATCTGACCAATACCCATCAGCTGAGAGTTTTCTCTGAAGGTTTACCCTATTATCAATTGGATAAGAATGCCCGCAGTATTCGTGCAATGGGGCTGGAAAATGATGGTGATGCCAGACAGCTGGCGCGGTACATTAAAGAAACCGGAGAACGGTATATTGATAATTTTCAGGTGAAAATGATCTACAGGAATGACCGGTTTTTAAGAGGAGGAGACCATACCCCATTTGTTGAAGCAGGATTTCCGGCAGTAAGACTTACAGAGTTTAATGAAAATTATGACCACCAGCATCAGGATATACGTAAAGAAAAAGGAGTACAGTATGGTGACTTACCAGAGTTTATGGATTTTGAGTATTTCAAAAAAAATGTGGGGGTGAATATTGCTGTACTGGCGAATCTGGCCAAAGCACCTGCGAAACCGGAAGAGGTGCGCATTGAGGTGGACCAGCTTACCAATTTTACAACCCTTACCTGGGAAAAACCGAAATTTAGGGAAAATATAACTGGTTATTACGTTCTGATGCGTGATACAGATGTTTCCACGTGGCAAAAGAAGTTTTTTACCACAAAAAATAGGATAAAGCTGCCTTACTCCAAAGATAATTATTTCTTTGCCATACAGGCGGTAAGCAATTCCGGAAATGAAAGCCTGGCTGTAACTCCAAAGGTAAAAAATGAAAAATAACAGCTGGAAGTTTTTTCTTCAGTTGTGGGCTTTAGCTTTTGATCTTTAGGGTGGGTTGACCTCAATCAAGATCTAAAGTCATGAAAAGGGCCGTTTCTTCAGGATTTTCATATAATCTGGTATTGAATCCTGTGAGATTAAATCCCATTCTCCTGTAAAACTGAATAGCCGGATAATTGGTATTCTGGGTTTCCAGTTCAATAACGCGGCAGTTTAATTGCCTTGCTTCCTTAACGGCACTTTTTATCAGCAAGATCCCGATGCCCTCTCTCCTGTGTTTTTCGTCGATCAGGATGTTTTCAATATAAAAACTGTTATTCCATGTTCTATGTTCGCAAATAATCCATCCGGTCAATTCTCCATTCACATAGGCACCAAATGAATTTCCTTGTTCAATGACAGCATTGAGATCGTCAAACTCATCAGGGGTTGTTTCCCAGGTTTTGGTATAAGGGTATGTTTTTTCTTTTAAAATAAACTCAAAGATTTCTGCCGATTCAATGGAGGATATTGAATAGATCTTGTCTGTTGTATAGCCGTTATGTCCCCATTTTAAACCCGGGTCAGTGGTCAGTTTATGCAGTTTTCTTATTTCCATAGGGAGGTGTTAGGTCATTGGATTTTGGTAGAGGCTTCCACGAGATCATAATAATTGATAATTTGGAATTAAATGTATGGATTTAAAATAAAATAATATTTATCTGTCATCAGAACCGCACTCGTAGAAAAAAGCGTCAGGCAAGAATATATATTTTCTGGAAATTTTAAAGATCAGCATGAGTCCGGATTCTTGATGAATTGCATAATAATCAAAATTAAATGAAATTTCATACTCCAAAACTTTCAAAACCCTTAAATTTGTGGTCAATAAAATTTTACTTGGATGCTTAGGAATATTTCAATTGCGGCAGCTACTTTCTTGTCCGTAGTTACAATCAATGCACAGAAGAACAAAAACACCCAGCTTGAAAGACCAAAATTAGTTGTAGGTCTGGTCGTAGATCAGATGCGTTGGGATTACCTTTATCGTTTTTATAATAAATATGGAAATGACGGTTTCAAAAGACTTTTGAATACTG
The DNA here is from genome assembly GCF_003384725.1 of Chryseobacterium pennipullorum. Taxonomy (GTDB): domain Bacteria; phylum Bacteroidota; class Bacteroidia; order Flavobacteriales; family Weeksellaceae; genus Chryseobacterium; species Chryseobacterium pennipullorum. Next base: position 187,938 of record NZ_QNVV01000002.1, on the reverse strand, counting down.
GATATTCTTTAAACAATGTTCACATTCCTTATGTTCCCACCATTACGGCCCTGGGACATACCTGTATTTACACAGGATCCGTACCCGCGATCCACGGAATTGCCGGAAACGACTGGACGGATAAAGAGACAGGTAAGGATGTTTACTGTACCGCTGACGACAGCGTTAAGCCGGTAGGGACCACCAATACCAGAACGGGAAGCCATTCGCCAAAAAATCTTTGGTCTACGACAGTCACTGATGAATTGAGACTGGCAACCAATTTCCAAGGGAAAGTAATCGGGGTGTCCCTGAAAGACCGTGCTTCTATTCTTCCTGCAGGTCATACGCCAAACGGAGCTTTCTGGTTTGATGACAGTACCGGGAACTTTATCACCAGTACCTGGTATATGAATGATCTTCCGCAATGGGTAAAATCATTCAACGCTCAGAATTTACCGGAAAAACTGGTTGCCAATGGGTGGAATACTCTGCTTCCTATCAACCAGTATACGGAAAGCTCGCCGGATAATTCTTCGTGGGAAGGATTACTGGGAAGTGCCAAAACACCCACTTTTCCTTACAGCAATTTAGCGCAGGATTATCAAACTAAAAAAGACAATATCCGTTATACACCTTTCGGAAATACACTGACCTTGAAAATGGCAGAAGCTTCTGTAGAAGGTGAAAAACTGGGTGGAGACCAAATTACAGACTTCTTGGCGATTAACCTGGCTTCTACCGATTATGCAGGGCATAAATTCGGGCCGAATTCTATCGAAGTAGAAGATGTTTATATCAGACTGGACCAGGATTTAGCTACATTTTTCAACTATCTTGATTCCAAAGTAGGGAAGGGGCAGTATACTGTTTTCCTTTCTGCTGACCATGGTGGTGCCCATTCTGTAGGATTCTTGAAAGAACATAAAATCACAACAGGATTCTTCGGCGAAGGAACTCAAAAGAATATCAATGAAAAGCTGAAGGAGAAATTCGGAGCTGAAAAGCTGATCAATGCAGTGGATAACTATCAGATCTATTTTGACAGAAAGGTACTGGCAGACAGTAAGCTTGAGCTGGATGATGTGAGAAACTTCACCGTAAAAGAGCTTGAAAAAGATCCAACAGTGCTGTATGCCGTGTCTGTAGATAAAGTTCAGGAATCCTCTATTCCGGAGCCGATTAAGCAGAGAATTATCAACGGGATCAACAGACAGAGAAGTGGCGATATTCAGCTGATTTCCCACGACTCTATGCTTCCTCCATATTCTAAAACCGGAACTACGCATAGTGTGTGGAATTCCTATGATTCGCATATTCCTTTAATCTTTATGGGTTGGGGAATTCAGCACGGAGAAAGCAATAAGGCCTATCATATGACTGATATAGCCCCCACTGTTTCTTCTTTACTGAAAATTCAGTTCCCTAGCGGAAGTGTTGGGAATCCGATTACAGAAGTAATAGGAAAATAATTTTGTGAAAAAAATAATTTATATAGAGCTGCCTCCAAAAAAGAAGGCAGCTTTTTTATGCTGTATCCTCCTGCGGCTTGTGTCCCGGTATAGAAAGAGCATATATGTGGTAGGGCATTCATCTTTTGTCCGTTTAAAAAGCTATCTTTGCAAAAATTTTGGTTTCCAGCCTGCTGGAATGAAAAGGGAACCGGGTGTAAATCCCGGACTGTCCCCGCAACTGTAAATCGCACACAAGTTTCTGTAATAAACCACTGTATCCACGGGAAGGTGCAGAAAGCGAAAGTCAGGAGACCTGCCGGAATTATAATCTAAAAACAAACATATTGCTTTCGGTGGAAAAGTAAAAAGGTATGAATATAAAAAGATCTTTAGTACTGCTTTTATCGTCTTATGGCTGCTTTCTTTCGGGACAGGAGAAAGCGGTTGATACCGTTTACATCTTCGATAGCCAGATGAACAAGGTGAAGCTTTTTCATCCTGTGAAAACGATCTCAGCAGAAGATGCTGTGAAAAATTCTACCAACCTTTCAGAACTTCTGAGGTTTCAGTCCCCTGTTTATATTAAAGAGAATGGTCGCGGAGCTGTTTCTTCACCTTCTTTTCGCGGAACTACGGCCCAACAGACGGCCTTTGTCTGGAACGGAATTAACATCAACTCCGCTTTTTTGGGACAGGGAGATATTAATAATATTGCTTTATCAGGATATGATCAGATTGGTATTAAAGCGGGCGGTGGAAGTGTGGTCTATGGAAGCGGAGCAATAGGCGGAAGCATACACCTGAATAACAATCTTGATTTTAATAAGGGTTTTCACGGTTCCTTATTTTCCGAAGCCGCTTCTTTCAATACATACAACAACCTGCTTAAAGGTTCCTATAGTAATGATATATTCAGCTTTAAAGCTTCCGGTAGTCATTCTACCAGTGAGAACGATTATGAGGTAGAAACGAAGGAAGGAAGAAAATATAGTAATCAGAACGGTAGATATAGCAACACCAATGTTAGTATTGCTGCAGCGTATAAGGTAGCTCCCCATCACCAGATTTCATGGACCTCTGAGTTTTTTAATGGAAAACAACATTATCCTGTATTTTTTACTTCAGAACAGGGAACTCAATATGAAACCCAGAATATAAGAAGCCTGATCTCATGGGATTGGAATAAAAGCCATTTCAGCAATTCATTCAAAGCGGCTTATACAGAAGAGAATTTTCAGTACTATGCTCAGGTTAACGGCCCGGAGACCAGTGGTGGAAGGGGAAAAAATTATATTGTAAAAAATGATTTCAATTATTTCTTTACTCCCTCATGGAATGTTAATATCATTGCTGAATATCAGTTGAACAAAGGAGATGGAGCGGGAACTTCAGGAATAGGGGATATCCGGAGGAATGCCGGTTCTGTTGCCGGATTGCTGCGGTACTTTGCAACGAAGGATCTGCGTTTTGAGGCGGGCGTTAAAAAAGACTTTGTGGAAGACATAAGCTCACCTTTTTTATTTTCTTTTTCAGGAAAATGGAATGCTGCTGACTGGTATACGGCGGGATTGAGCATCTCCAAAAATTTCAGGGCACCATCATTTAATGACCTGTACTGGAAGCCCGGAGGAAATAAAGAGTTGAAACCGGAAACCTCATACCAGGCAGAGCTGAGAAATCAATTTAACATCAAAGGTGTAAAACTTTCAGTGACTCCTTATTATATGAATATAAGGGATATGATCAGATGGCTTCCCACATCTTCAGGGTATTATGGAGCGTTCAATACCAATAAAGTACAATCCTATGGTGTAGAGGCTCAGCTTGATTATCAAAAAAGATTGGGAAATCACCTTCTCAAAACAAATCTGGGATATTCTTACACGAAATCTACAGATCTTGATACTCGGAAACAGCTGATGTATGTACCTTTTCATAAATTTGTGGGCGGCATTGATTACGGGTACGAATTTCTACGGGTGTATGTACAGGGTATATTCAACGGTCTTACCTATACTGACTCGGAAGAAACCCAAAACAGTGCTTTGGATCCGTATTTCGTAATGAATGCAGGAGCAGGGCTAACCTTTCTAAAGAATTATACCGTTGGTTTAAAAATAAATAATATTTTTAACCAAGTTTATTATACGATGCGTTATTATCCGTTACCTGGGAGAAATTATAGTATCAATTTAAATATCAACTTTTAAAATAAAATTAATTGCATATGAATATCAGAAAAATTTTACCAATTGCATTAGTATCGATGTTTCTTTTCAATGTTTCTTGTAGCAATGATATAGATCTAGGTACGGAGACGGTTTTGCCGACGAGCTATGAAAAAGGAATTCTTATCTCTAACGAAGGAGGTTTCTCCACGCCTACAGCAGAAGTATCCTTTTTAAGCAATACCCTTGCCTTTGGGTATAATAACATTTATACCAACACCAATAAGGAAGAATTAGGAAAGGTGCTTCAGAGTATAGGTCTGAACGGAGACCGTGCTTATCTGGTTTCCAATGTTCCTAATAAGATCGATATCGTCAACCGTACTACTTTCAAAAAAGAAACAACGGTAACGGCCAATCTTGATAATGCAAGATATATTGCGTTTTCAGGAGATAAATATTATGTAACAAACAATAACTTTACCACTGTTCCCAACGTAAGAAAGGTGAATGTGTACAGTATTGCCAACAATTCTTTTGTAACCAGTGTCAACTTTCCGCGCTATGCTGAAAAAATCGTAGAAGCTGAAGGGAATATTATTGTACAGACAGATGGGATAACCTATGTTGCACCTACTTATGCTGAAGCAGCAACAGGATACACGATCACTGTGATAAAGCCGTCCACCAATACACCGCAACAGCCTATCGTCCTTCCAGCTGTCGGGATTATCAGAGATCTGATTTCTTATAAAGGATTTGCTTATGTTCTGGCATCTGATGATACGAATTCCTATATCTATAAGATTAATTCTGCAGCAGGAACTTATACCACTACTACGCTTACAGGAATTTCCAAAGCCCAGAAATTGAGAGCTGATAATGATACCTTCTATTTCCTGACAGCTGCTAAAGGGATTTATAAAATGAGTATGGGATCTACCACTGTTCCGGCGGATGCCCTTCTTACAGCATTTGGTGATCCATATGGGTTCAATGTGATCGATGGACGAATCTTTGTTTCCGAGACCAGCTTCACAACAGACAGCAAAGTATATGTATATGACACTGCGGGCGGTAATCTGCTGAAAACATTTACTGCAGGAATCGGAACCAACGGTTTCTATAAAAACTAAAAATTGATGCCCCCAAAGGGTACAACATAAATTTTATTTTTTTTCATCATTTGTGTTTTTTTCCGGCCGGTTTCGAAGAAACCGGCCGGCTTTGTTTTATACCTTAAAACGCATAAAAAACCCGGCGGGATGAAATCCCGCCGGGTTTGCTTTATCGCTTGTCATCATATCGTTAATCCCAGCTTTTCAGCTTCCGCAATGACAAATTTTGTGGCTTCCTCCTTTTCGTTAGGAATTTCTCCCTCAAGGATCGCCTCTTTTACCTTTTCCTTTAAAATCCCAATCTCACGACCGGGTGTAAGATTAAACATTTTCATAATTTCCTCACCGGTAATGGGAGGCTGAAAATTTCTCACCTGATCTTTATCTTCCACTTCCCTGATCTTTACCGCCACATATTCAAAATTCTTTTTGAACTTCTCCTGTTTTTTAGAATTTTTGGTGGTAATATCTGCCTTGCAAAGCGTAAAAAGATCTTCAAGATCTTCACCGGCGTCAAATAAAAGTCTTCTCAGTGCAGAATCTGAAGCATCATCCGTAATTAAGGCAATCGGTCGGGAAGACAGTTTAACCATTTTCTGAACATACTTCATATCGGTTCCTAATGGCAGCTTCAGTCTTTGAAAAAGGGACTTTACCATTTTTGAGCCTAAAAATTCATGGCCATGAAATGTCCATCCGGTTCCTTCAACGAATTTTTTAGTTGGTGCTTTTCCAATATCATGCAGCAATGCCGACCAGCGCAGCCAAAGATTATCTGTATTTAAGCATATATTGTCCACCACTTCCAAAGTGTGATAAAAGTTATCCTTGTGAGTCTGACCTTCTACTTCTTCCACTCCCTTCAATTCAATGAGCTCAGGGATAATAAGTTTTAAAAGTCCGGTTTGTTCCATCAGTTTTAATCCCACGGAAGGCTTTTCTGATAGCATAATTTTATTGAACTCTACCATAATCCTCTCCATAGAGACAATTTTGATTCTTTCCGCCTCCTGTTGAATGGCATTCAGAGAATTCTCTTCTATCGTGAAATGCAATGTTGAAGCAAAACGTACCGCCCTCATCATTCTCAACGGATCATCAGAATAGGTCTGTGCCGGTTCCAATGGAGTTCTTAAAACTTCGTGATTCAGATCTTCAACTCCATTGAATGGATCAATCAGTTCTCCGAAGTTATCTTTGTTCAGAGAGATCGCCATCGCATTGATGGTAAAATCTCTTCTCTTCTGATCATCTTCCAGGGTTCCACCCTCTACTTCAGGTTTTCTGCTGTTTTCGGTATAGCTTTCTTTTCTGGCACCTACAAATTCCAGCTCAAGATCTTTATACTTGATCATGGCGGTTCCATACGTTTTAAAAACAGAAACTTTTAATTTAGGATCTAAATCCTGGGCGACACTCTGGGCCAGCTCAATACCACTTTGTTCGGTGACGAAGTCAATATCCGTGGAAGCCTTTCTTTTCATCAGCAAATCCCGTACATAACCGCCTACAATATATACAGACTGGTTATTTCTTTCTGCCGCTTCAGAAATTATTTTAAAGAGTTTTAAATTTTTATTTTGGTTAAGATTAATTTTCATCGTTAATAATAGTGTCAATTTCTACCATGTTCTCGTCAATCATAATGAGCATACATTCTACTGATTTTCCCTTCTTCATCAAAAAACATGACCTCAACAGCATGTTTATCCATAATCGACTTATAAAATACTGCTACAGAATCTACACCCGCCGTTGAATGGATCAGATCAAAATGCAAATCCGGATAAATATCCAGTGCCTTTTTCCAATATTCACGTACCGCCCCTTTTCCTTGTAATGAGGTTTTCTTTCCTCCTGTAGCCAGAGCGATCATGGGAGTGGTAATCTCAATGTCGTCCGAATAATGAGCGAGTATATCTTCCAAATCATGAGAATTCCAGACGTCTACCCACATTTGAGCAAAGTTTTGATGATTCATTGCATGTATTTTTATGAGCTGAAGTTTTGCAAAGATAGAAATTAAAAAAAAGAAATCCCGCTGATGGATACATCATACCCAAAATAACGGAATGCTATAGATGTATTTCCTTATAACTTTACAGGCAGCCTTCCCCTGACATTTTTTAATGGTCAGACCTGATTGTGTAGCTTTGCCCATCCTGTTTACGAATAAAAAAGCAGTGATGGTCACTGCTTGTCTTATTCCCGGAGAACTTTAATTCTGTTATCATTCCATATTTTAATCACTGAAGATCCTGAATATTTTGAAACTTTATCTCGGTCTTCTTCCACTGCATAATCTACAAGGCTGATCATCTCCTCAGAGATATTGGAGAATTTCAGCGGACTTTTCTCACCACTGAAGTTGGCAGAGGTAGATACCAAAGGCTTGTTCAGTTTTGTAATCAGTTTTTTACAGAAATCGGTTTTTACAAGCCGGATTCCTATACTTCCATCTTCAGCAAGGAGCTCTTTAGGAAGGCCTCTTGGATTTTCATAAACAATAGTGACCGGTTTTTCACTAAGGTCAATAATTTCCCAAGCCATTTCCGGGACATCCACCAGATCCTGAAGTCTTTTCTCAGATTCCACAAGGATAATCATGGATTTGTTTTTTTCGCGCTTTTTGATGTCAAAAATTTTGTTGACAGCTTCTATGTTGGTCGCATCACAACCAATCCCCCAAATGGTATCAGTAGGGTAAAGGATTGTTCCGCCGGATTTTAATACTTCGATAATGTGTTCCATAAATGTATTGAATTCAAAACAGTTTATAAAGGTAAAGATTATATGAATTTCAGACAAAAAATGGAGCAATAAATCATATAAAGGTTTGTTTTTTAGGTTTCGGCTAAAGCCAATGGAATCTTTTTATGAGAAAACGGGCTGAAGCCCGTTCCTATTGATGTTATAGATCATTTATTATTGTATCCAATAGAAATTAGCTTCACTTTATTTACAGAAGTATGAACCCCTGACCGGCATAGCCAAACTTACAAAAAAACAAACCAAATAAGCTTCTTATAGAAAAGTTTTGATTTTATTCAATAGAAATGGGCTTCAGCCCATTACGGGAATAAAAACCATCGGATGGCTTTAGCCAAAACTTACAAGAAATATAAATCTTATATAATGAAAAATTTACAATATAATTTTTGAACTGGATATTGTCTTTTTTATATATCCTTTTTAATCATCTTTCTTGATCTTCATGTTTTGGCTAAAGCCGTGGCTGGATGCATATGCAAGAATGGGCTGAAGCCCGTTCCTATTGATATTTTTGTACACCTGATTGTATTTTCAATAGAAATGGGCATTATCCAAATTAATGGACAAATTTCATTCATTGGGCTTTAACCAGTACCTATTCTTAAAATTAAATTTTTCAATGAATTCCGCATATTCTTCAGTAAAGCTTTTCTTCTGATGGTGTTTTTCCTGATTTTTAATATAATTTCTCACCTGATCTACCATCGACTCAGAAACTGAAACCGCAAAATATTTATCCTGCCAGGAAAATTTTTCTTTAGTAAGTTTATTCTTATTGATCCAGTAAGATGATTCTCCTTTTAGTAACTGCGCGATTTTTTCTATGTCCTGATTAGATCCTAATGAAATTAAACAATGACAGTGGTCAGAATATCCATTAACCATCTCTAAGAAAATTTCTTTTTCGGTAGCATATTCTTTCATATGTTTCCATACTTTTATTCTTAGATCCAGTGTATTAAGAAAAGGGTTCCTGTTTTTTGTGGAGAATACAAGGTGAATGTAAATTTTGATAAAGGACATTTGTGTGTTTTTATCAAAAATAATGTTTTTTTGTTAAATTTAGCTAAGCACATTAAGCATCTGAATATAAGATTTTATTCGATAGAAATGGGCTTTAGCCCATTACGGGAATAACAACCATTGGATGGCTTTAGCCAAAACTTACAAGGAATATAAACCTTATAAAATAAAAAATTTACAACATAATTTTTGAACTGGATATTGTCTTTTTTATATATCCTTTTAAATCATCTTTCTTGATCTTCATGTTTTGGCTAAAGCCGTGGCTGGTTGCATATGCAAGAACGGGCTGAAGCCCGTTCCTATTGATATTTATATACACCTGATCGTATTTTCAATAGAAATAGGCTTCAGCCCATTTAATAAAAGCCATTCGCATTTAGCTTTAGCCCAAAACCTATACAAACTATAATCCATGAAAAAAAGAATTAAAGTAAGTTTCCCGTTTTATTGGTTCAGTATATTGAGGGTGCAATAATTTTTTGAAATCCCTTCTTGTTAAATGTTGAGAAACTAATACGGTAAAATTTGACCTTTGCCCTTCTTTAATTAGGGTATAAAGAATAGCATTGTTTTTAAAAAATACTATGGTAGTCTGTTCACATTCTTTCCCAAGACTATAAATGTCACTTGGCTCATTAAGGAAAATCAGATTGGCGGAAACCTTTGAAATTTTATAATGATGCCTTTTCCCGTACTCAATGATCCTCTTTTTTGCTTCTTCTTTAGAAATAGTAAACGGGATTTCTTTTAAATACTTCTCTGTGAATTTACAGTACAAAACATATCCACTAAAGATAAACAAGCATATAAGAATTGAAAATTCCAAAGCATTATTAAGAGAGCGTTCTATATCTTTTAATACAAGTAGGGTAATGCCAGCCATTACCGAAAAGCCAAAATAGATGGTAATCGTATCAAATTTATCAAATGTCTCTTCTTCAAAAACCAGTTTTTTAGACTCAATGCTTTCAGTAATCTTTAATCTTTTTAGTGATCTCATTAGAAATTAGGCTGGATGTACATGAAAGAGCAGGCTGAAGCCCGTTCCTATTAATATTTATATACACCTGATCGTATTTTCAATTAAATGGGCTTCAGCCCATTTAATGATGTTTTGCTTTTTCCTACATCCATCCCAACTTAGATAAATATCTTTCCTCAATAATAGCCAGATGATGGTAGTTGTGGCCGACAATCAGTTTTCCGATGGTTTCTACAGAAAGCTCATTGCCGCTGGCTATACCTGTATTTTGTAGTACCGATGGGGCGAGATTTTCCAGGAGTATCTCTGAGGACTTTCGTACAGTTCTATATTCTTCCAGTAGAGAGGCTAAAGCTCTTTCATTGGCAAAGGATCTGTCAGCATATTCATTTTCATCAAATCCTGGTAGATTATTTTGATCTCCTCTTGCAAAGGCTAATATTCTGTATTGAAAAACTCTTTCGGTGTCTGAAAGGTGTAATAGAAGGCCTTTCAAAGTCCATTTTCCTTCGGCATAAGCAAATTTTGATTGTTCTTCGGTGAGATTAGAATAAATTCCTATTGTTTTTTCACCTGATTTTTTTAATTCACCCAACCAATCCCCTGAAGGAATCTGGTCCAGATACCGTTGAATATATTTTTGAAAATCGGTCATAGTATAATGTTGTGTTATAAATTGGAATATTGATAAGATGATACTTGCGATGGATTATGAATTGGTCCACTCATAAAAGTTCACAGAATCATAAAGTTCAAAGCCGCATGATGGATAAAGTTGATTTCCTATATCATTTCCTTTCCCGGTTTCCAGGAGGATGCCGCAGGCTTTTGATGTCCGGCAAAGTTCTTTAGCTTCTTCAATAAGTTCTTTAGAAAAGCCTTTTCCCCTATGATTTTCATTGACGTAAAGATCATTCAGCAACCAGTATCGCTGCATTCTTGTTGATGAGAATATAGGATAAAGCTGTACAAATCCTGTTAGCTTACCGTTTTCATCAATAACAAAAATCTCTGAATCTTTATTATCAAGTCTTTCCTGAAGGAAAGTTTTTGCCGCAGGAATATCAGATGATTTGTGGTAAAATATCCGGTACTGGTCGAATAATTCTGCCAGCTGAGGGAGATCAGCAGTAACTGCTTTTCTTGAGTTTTTCATAATTATTTGGTGGTTATAATAAAATGAGAAGGATACTAATCCTCCTCATTTTTAGTGTATGGTATGGTTAAGAAAAAGCTTTCTCCAAATCTGCAATCAGATCTTCAGCATCTTCAATTCCAACGCTCAAACGAACGAGGTCATCAGTGATTCCCAACTCAGCTCGTTTTTCTGCCGGAATAGAGGCATGCGTCATCAAGGCAGGGTGATTGGCCAGTGATTCAACACCTCCTAAAGATTCTGCTAAGGTGAATACTCTCACCTTCTCCAAAAACTTCACTGCATCTTCTTTCTTTCCGGATTTAAAGGTAAATGAAACCATTCCTCCCGATTCCTTCATTTGAGATTTTGCCAGTTCATACTGTGGATGCGATTCCAGACCAGGATAAATGACTTTGTCTACTGCAGGATGTGTTTCGAGATATTTTGCTACGGCTAATCCGTTGTCGGAATGTCTTTGCATTCTTAATGCCAGTGTTTTGACTCCTCTCAATACTAGGTACGAATCGTGAGGACCTAATATACCACCGCTTGCAAATTGTATAAAGTGGAGTTTTTCTCCCAATTCTGCATCTTTAGCAATAAGAGCTCCGGCAATAACATCAGAATGTCCTCCTAAATATTTCGTCGCAGAATGCATCACAATGTCAGCACCTAAATCAATCGGTCGTTGAATGTAAGGCGTAGCAAAAGTATTGTCTACAGCTACTAAGATATCTTTTCCTTTAGCAATATCTACTACCGCTTTGATATCTACCAGCTTCATCAGGGGATTGGTTGGTGTTTCTACCCAGATCAGTTTGGTTTTATCAGTAATGACATCAGCTATTTTTGATACGTCATCAAAATTAACGAATGTAAACTTCAGCTGATATTTTTCAAAAAGTCTGGTGAACATTCTGTACGTACCTCCGTAAAGGTCGTCTACTGCAATAACTTCATCTCCTGGATTCAACAGTTTCAAAACACAGTCGATTGCTGCAAGGCCGGATCCGAAGGCCAGGCCTCGGGCTCCGTTTTCAATACTTGCAAGAGAATCCTCCAATGCCTGTCTTGTAGGATTTGCTGCTCTTGAATATTCGTATCCGGAATGTACACCCGGGCTTTTTTGTGCAAATGTAGAGGTTAGAAATACAGGTACATTTACAGAACCTGTTGCAGACTCATGGTGCTGCCCTCCGTGAATTACTTTTGTATTAAAATTCATATTTATATAATTTTGATAATTTTAGAATAGGGTAATTTGAAAATTAATTTTTATTGTGGTACAAATTGTAGTCCTTTTATTTTCAAATTCTCAAATGACCTTTATTCTCAAATGTTTTTATTTTATCGCCGATTTTACTGCAAACTCTTCTGCAATTTCTTCCATCCACTGGGCCACATCCTCTTCTCCTGTAGCTCTATGGTAAGTATTTCCTAAAGAAAGTAAGATTTGGTGAATAAACATCTTCATCTGATCCACTGGCATCTCCTTGGTCCAAAGGTCTATTCTTAATGCTTCCATAGCCTTATCATCCCATACAGAAATCATGGTTGCCTTCGTTTCTTCCTTTTCAATACCTCCATCCTGTGCATTCCAGGTGATATATTCAGGAATGTGGTTTTCATCCAACTCTACATCTATCGTAATCTGAGTTTTTCTCATATCAATCTAAAATTTTTCAGCAAAGTTAATACTTCTTGACCGTATCTAAAATTTCTACGAAATTATCTTCATTGAAAAAAGCAGTATCATAAAAAAAAATTCTTTCGGCATCAGGATACCGCATATTGGCCCGGAATATTAGGTGACGGAAGCAGGATGTTGTCCTCTAAAAATAAAAAGACCTTCTGTTGGTACAAAAGGTCTGTTATAGGTAGTAAGAAGTAGTTATTTCTCAGTACGGGGTTTATAACCTGACTGATTAAAAATTGCTGTAGCATCCATTTTCAGGAATTCTGTAAGCTTTGTTTCCGGTTTTTCTTTCAGATACGATTTACAGATCTGCCATCCGGTAAAAATTCCAATTTGTGGAGAAGACTCATTATCAATCTCGGTATAAAATTTTGAGAAAGGTCCCGGGGAGATAAAACGCTCACCTAATCGTGGATCATCTCCGAATATCAGATTGCTTTCTACAAAGTAGTTCCAGATATTGGCTTCATTGGCTTTTGCCCAGTCATACTGTTTTTGGGTGTAGTTTATTTTTAGGTAATCCGGGTAATCCGGAAGAAAGGCATCCTGAAGGATCATCACCTTACCGTTAAGGATGATCTGGTCAATGAATTTCTGGTGATCCGGAGACTCTGTGACAATACCTTCAGCAAAAAGTTGTGAAACCTTGGGAACAATATTCTGAGGATTCATCGATTTTTGAAAGTATAGTTCCAGTCCTTTATAGTTAGGATTCCCATCACCCATAAAACCTGTCACATCGATAAAAAGGAGATTTCCCTTCTGATCATAAAAGATAGGATCCTGAATCATCTGTAAAGCTGATGAAAAAAGATATACTGTAGGGGTTTTAAACTGGGGAAAATAATGTTTAAGGTGTGAAAACAGATTCTGAAGCTCCTTCTGCAGGGTAGCCTGATTTATTTTTCCAATGGCCTCCTTATAGATCTTTATTTCTTCTGCATCCGTTCTTCTTTTCCCAAAGTCTTCATCCGAAACCGTTCCCTGGAACCACGGAAACTTGGCTTTAAACTGATCAAGCGGAAGTGAAGGATTGTAGAAATCTTTGGAAATATCTGTGATATTAACCTTTTCGGCGGTGTCTTTTACTTCTATCTTCCATGGGTTGTCAGGTTCTTTTTTACAGGCAGCCAGTCCGGTAACTAAAATAGAAGAAAGCGCTATATATCTGAAAATCTTCATTATTTTTACGTGAAATTTAAGTTCACAAAAATAAGGATTAAATGCACAATTCATGATGCAAATAAAAATATTTATGGTGATCCGCGTGAGCAGCTTCAGGAATTGACCAATTAACGTTATTTTTAAATACGTTGAAAACATTGAATTGTAACTTAGAAATTAAATGAAACAAGCAGCAAAAAAAGGGAATGAATGCCCGAGTGATAGTTTGTTAAATGGAAAATTAAACCCAATACGATGACAATAGAAACACAAAGATTAATTTTAAGACCGTTGGAAGATTCCGATTCTGAACGGATGTTTATGATGGATTCTGATCCTGAAGTCATGAAATATCTGGGAACTCCAGTGGCTACACTACAGGAATCAAAAGATGCAGTCAGAATGATTCAGAAACAGTATAAGGAAAATGGAGTGGGAAGGCTGGCCGTGATTGAAAAAGAAAGCGGTCTGATGATAGGGTGGAGCGGACTGAAATTGTTAACCCAGCCCATCAACGGGCACATTAATACTTTAGATCTGGGGTATCGTTTTATACCTGAATTCTGGGGGAAGGGTTACGGCATGGAAGCTGCGAAAGCTTCACTTGACTATGGCTTCAACGATCTGAAGGCGGATAAGATTTATGCCTATGCTGATGCCGGAAATACCGGATCCAATTATATTCTTACAAAACTAGGCTTTCAGAATACAGGAGCGTTTGATGACTCCGGTGTACCTTGTTTTTGGTATGAGCTGAACCGGGAAAAATACATAAATAATAATGCTGAAAATTAGAAAAGAAGAGGAAGAAGATCATGGAAAAGTTTTCGATCTTATAGAGGAAGCTTTCAGACAGATGGAACATAGTGATCATCAGGAGCATTTTCTTGTAGAAAAACTAAGGAAGTCTGAAGCTTTTATTCCTGAATTGTCACTGGTAGCCGAAGATGACAACGGCGAAATTGCCGGCCATATTTTATTTACAAAAATAACAGTTGAAGGAGGAGGTCAGTCTTTTCCATCGCTTGCACTCGCACCGGTTTCAGTAAAGCCTGAATATCAAAATAAAGGCGTTGGAGCCAGGCTTATTCTTCAGGGACATCATATTGCAAAAGAATTGGGATACGAATCTGTGATACTTCTGGGACATGAAAATTATTATCCACGCTTCGGTTACGAAAAAACCAGTAATTTTGGGATTTCTTTTCCGTTCGAAATCCCCGAAGAAAACGGAATGGCCATCGAGCTGGTAAAAGACGGATTAAAAAATGTACATGGGATCGTACGATACCCTAAAGAATTTGGAATAGACTAAAAATATAAACAATGCAGACACAAAAAGTGATAGATCATATAGTAAACTGGCTGAAAGACTATGCAACAAAAGCCAGAGTAAACGGATATGTAATCGGAGTTTCCGGTGGTGTAGATTCCGGAGTGGTGTCTACCCTCGCTGCAATGACCGAGCTCAAAACCTTACTGATCGAAATGCCTATCCGCCAGAAAGCTGACCAGGTAGACCGTGCAAAGGATCATATGGAAGATCTGAAATCAAGATTCCCGAATGTAGAAAGTATGTCAGTGGATCTGACACCTGCTTTTGAAGAACTGTACAAAACCTTTGATGTGAAGGATGACCTTTATCCTAACGAAAAACTGGCTTTTGCCAACACGAGATCCCGTTTGAGAATGCTTACTCTCTATTATTACGGACAACTGAACGGGCTTTTGGTATGCGGAACCGGAAATAAAGTTGAAGATTTCGGAATCGGATTTTATACAAAATATGGAGATGGCGGAGTAGATGTTTCTCCCATTGCAGACCTTTATAAAACCGAAGTTTATACCCTTGCCAAAGGGCTTAATCTGGTCAAAAGTATTCAGGAAGCGATCCCTACCGACGGACTTTGGGATGTAGACAGAACAGATGAACAGCAGATTGGTGCTACCTATCCTGAACTTGAAAAAATCCAGAAAGAATACGGAACCAAAACTGCCGAAGATTACGAAGGACGAGACAAAGAAGTATTCCTGATCTTTGACAGAATGCATAAAGCTGCAAAGCATAAAATGGAGCCTATCCCTATCTGTGATATTCCTGAAGAATGGAGAAACTAAGACGAATGTACCATCCGTAAAGTAACAGAAGTTTACCAAAAATTGTTACACGGATGCATTATTACATTATTAAATCATTGTTATGAACACTAAAATAAGAGCTGTACTCTTTATGTGCCTGGGACTTCTCTTCGGAATGTCTGTGATGTACCTCTACAAGAATTTTATCGAGGATAAAAAAGAGCCGGCCCATACGAAAACAGAAGCCGTACAATATGGGAGTCCTTCTGCCGAAGATCAGTATAATGCAGGAAAAGAACCCTCACAGACTGCCATAGATCAACTGACAGAAGAAAGAACAGTGATCAGCTATGTGAAGCAAAACCGCAGGCTCCCGGATTACTACATTACAAAAAATGAAGCCAGAAAACAGGGATGGAATCCTGCAAAAGGAAATCTTTGCGATGTGCTTCCGGGAAAAGCAATTGGTGGTGACAAGTTTGGAAACAGGGAGAAAAGACTGCCGGATGGAGAAAAGTATTTTGAAGCCGATGTAAATTACCGTTGTGGCAGCAGAAATGCAGACCGCATTATCTACACGAATAATGGAGATGTTTATCTGACGAAAAACCATTATAAAAGCTTCCAAAAGCAGTAATATCACTGAGGGGAGCCGCCGGCGAAGTAGCAATCTTTAAAAATGTAAAGACAGCACAGTCTAATATGACAAGCACTTTAAAAATTAGAAATATTTTTTATCTTTCATCAGTTTTCTTTCTGGTGTTATCGTGTTCAGAAAAAAGTCAACCCGTAAAGAAGGGAGTGAAGCCTGCAATAACCATACTGATCCAGCCATTCAGAGATATACATCCTGAACAAGTAGAAAAAGTGGCTGAAGGAATTAAAAAAGTGTATCCAAAGGTAAAAATCCTTGATGCTGTAGATTTTCCCGAAAACGCTTACTATAAGCCAAGGAACCGATATCGGGCAGACTCCATTATAAAGTTTTTGAGCGAAAGAACAAAAGAAGAATATGTTACGATTGGATTAACTTCGAAAGATATCAGTGCAGCCAAAGGGAAAGTCAAAGATTATGGGATCATGGGATTGGGATACAGGCCCGGAAAAGCTTGTGTAGCATCACAATTCAGGCTCAGTAAAGAGAATACGGGTGAGCAGTTCTTTAAAATAGCCATTCATGAGCTCGGACATACACAGGGGCTGCCACATTGCCCGGAAAAAATGTGCTTTATGAGAAACGCAGAAGGTAAAAACCCTACCAACGAAGAGACTGACTTCTGCACAAAATGCAAAACTTTTTTAATTAACAAAAATTGGAAATTTAGTTCGATATGAAGACAATATATATAGATTTTACAGACATAGGTGACTATGAAGACTTTTACGGTCAGTTAAAAGAAAAGATTCAGCTTCCTGACCATTTCGGGGACAATCTTGATGCTCTTTACGATACCATTACAGGAGATCTGGAGATGCCTCTTCACATTGAGTTCGTCAATATGACCGTTGACCAGCTTGAAATTTTTGAAGATCTTCTGACCACTTTGGAAGATGCAGAAGAAGAGGTCGAAGACTTCAGTTTCACATACTATCTGGAGCAGTATGAAGATGATGAAGAAGAGATTGAGCCGGAGCAGTAAGAGTTTACAAACCTGAATTTTCTCACAGACCATGTGTGATTGATACCCACAAAAAGGTAAAGCCAAGGCGAATCCAATATAAAAACCTGTAGATTTTCTACAGGTTTTTTAACAATAGCTATTTACAAATCCGTAAGCTGAATATACATTGTACGGCCATGAGACATAATATGCTTTGGCAGTACAGCATTTACAAAAACGTTGAATCAAAATAAAAAGGCAGCAGGTCTTTCACTGCATGTACCTTGATGACCTCCTCATTCATGCTTGAAAAGTAAAGGTCAATATTTTCATTCTGCTTGGTTTCATATTCTATCAGACTTTGACGGCAAGCTCCACAAGGTGGGATCGGTGGATTTTTTTCATGAAACTCTTTAGGGCCTCCAACCACAAAGATCTTTTTTATTTTCACATCCGGAAAATTGGCGGCTACCCAGAAAAGAGTTGTTCGTTCCGCACAAAGTCCCGACGGAAAAGCTGCATTTTCCTGATTGTTTCCGGAGTAGATTTCTCCGTTTTCCAGTAATACCGAGCACCCCACCAGAAACTGGGAATATGGTGCATACGCATTTTCACGGGCCTCTTTGGCCCTCTCGAATAATGTATTTTCAATGTCGCTCAGCTCATTGCTATTTTTAAAATACTCGTAACTGATCTGTACGTCTTTTTTCATATATTGTAGACTAAAAAAGGGGGGTAAAAGTAGTTCTTTTTAATGAAGTGGGCAACATTTTATTCTCCCCGAATAAAGTTCAATTTTTTTATAAACCAAACATGTTATACACCCCGATAAAATTCAGAAATGTAGAGTTGAAAAACAGATGGGTCATGTCGCCTATGTGTATGTATTCCTGTGATAACGGAATGGCTAATGATTTCCATTTCGTACACTATGGCAGCAGAGCGCAGGGCGGTACCGGTCTCATTGTTGTTGAAGCTACAGGCGTAGAGCCAAGAGGAAGAATTACCAATCACTGCATGGGTATCTGGAATGATGAGCAGGCAGAAAAACTGCAGAAGATTGTAGAATTTGTTCATCAGAACTCAGAAAGTAAGATAGGGATTCAGCTGGCTCATGCAGGCAGAAAAGGCTCTACCTGGAATAACCTTCAGATTTCCATAGAAGAAGGATGGGAAACCATTGCTCCAAGCTCTATTCCATATCATCCTTCAGAAAGAATTCCTCATGCATTGAGCATCGGTGAGATAAAAGAACTCGTTCAGGACTTCAAAAAAGCAGCCATACGAGCCGTAAAAGCAGGGTTTGACGTTATTGAAATCCATGGTGCACATGGATATCTGATTCATCAGTTTCTTTCTCCCCTTTCCAATATCAGAACCGATGAATATGGAGGCAGCTTTGAGAACAGAATCCGTTTTCTCATTGAAATTGTAGATGCAGTGAATGAAGAATTAAATGAAAATACAGCACTTTTTGTAAGGATTTCCGGAACAGAATATGCTGAAAACGGCTGGGATATTGAGAGCAGTGTAGCGCTGGCCAGAATCTTGAAAGACCATGCTGTAGACCTTGTTGATGTATCAAGCGGAGGAAATATTCATGGGGCAAAAATTCCGGTTTTTAATGGCTATCAGGTGCCTTTCTCTTCACAGGTAAAAAATGAGGCCTCTGTGCGCACAGGTGCTGTAGGTCTGATTACTGAAGTCAGGCAGGCTGAAGAAATTCTACAAAATGGAGAGGCAGACCTGATCTTTATTGCAAGGGAAATTCTGAGAAATCCGTATATGGCAGTGCAGGGATCCTTTGAAACAGATGAAGACTGTTTTTTTCCGCACCAGTATACAAGAGCAAAGATCTCTTCCTGAAATAAATCTTAATTTTTTGTTATGGATACCGAAGACTTTATGCTCACCTGTCCAAGTAAGAAATTCTTGGGAGTGGAATGCCTGGGATGCGGCGCTCAGCGGGCTGTTGTTTTAGTTTTTGAAGGGAAATTTTCGGAAGCTTTTCATAGGTATCCGGCAGTGTACACCGTATTGCTCTTTTTTTTTATTCTCGTCCTGAGTTGTATTGATAAAAAGAGAAAGTATACTGCTTTTCTAATGATTTTGGCAGGCGTTAACCTAGCCATCATGATCGTCTCTTACCTCTACAAGCACGATCACTTTTTTTCTTTATGAGAGTACGATGAGGGTTGTAGCCTTACGTACTGAGCCAGGAACAAAAGAGTCGTAGAAATACTACAATTTATAAAACTGTATGCTGAAAACTTTTTAATTCAGACCATGAGCTTTATCTTTGTCCTATTGATCCTATAAGGAACGATCGTTAATGATATTATAATTTAAGAATATGGCAGGAAATTCAAGAGGAATCTTAAAATTCAATGGAGGTGAAGGTCAAAAACTTTTGAAGCTTAATTACAGTGTTTCAAGAGCGACAGATGTTTCAGGACGTGTAGCATCTGATCCATCCAATGCACTTATTAAAGTAACCATCGAGGCAACGGAAAAGTCTGATGTTCTGGAGAGCTTACTCAACAGCAAATATAAACCTACCAGTGGGGAGATCAATTTCAATAAGTCTCATGAAGAAGGGACGCTGATCTCTTTAAAATGGGAAAACGGATATGTGATCCAGCACGAAGTAGACTTTGATGCTTTGGACAGCAATAATATGCTGATCAGTTTTGTGGTAAGTGCAGAAAGCATTAGTTATGGAAACTCATTTTATGAAGGACTTTGGCCAATGAGCTAATTTCTGATTAGGTAAGATATGAAAAGACTGTTCTTTGGAACGGTCTTTTTTGATGTATGAGATTAATCAGCACCTTCTTTTAGATTAGTGATTATAAAAGACCGGCCAAATTGAGGCCGGTCTTATTCTTTACAATACTCTGTTTTAATTATTTTACCAAAAACTGTATGGTCGTCTGATCCAGTTTTAAAATATAAATTCCCTGGCCAAGATTCCCGGTTTTAATAGAGTTACCGTTTCTGAACGGCTGATCTATCGTCTGAAGTACTTTTCCCTGAAGCGTATAAATTTCAGCTTTTTTTACCTGTTGGAGGTCTCCTTTTACAACAATTTCCTGATTCGTCACCGGATTGGGAGAGATCTTAAAACTTTTTGCCTCAGGAGCAAGACTCTGAGCTTGTTTTGCAGAAGATCCTGAGTAACAGGTCCAGGAAAGATCATCAATAGCGACCCTGTTGCTGGAAGAATTATTAACCAGGCTTACCGTCACATTTCCGGAGATATTGATATTATTGATTGTTGTTGTTGCCGCAGTGGTTCCATAAGGAATGCTTCCTACCGTTGTTCCGTTTACTTTTACGTCAAAAGTCCCGTTGCTGCCTGAAAACTTCAGTTGCGTAGTTACGGTTAAAGATCCGATGCCATTGCCTGAGCTGCCTGAAGTCAGAGAACCGTTTCTTACTGTAATGGCTTTATTGTTGATGGTTTGATCCGTTCTGGAATCCGTAGCCGTCCAGGAAATTCCGTTGTTACTCCATGTTCGTGTAGAATAAGAACTATTGGCAGCCGGAATTGTTTCAAAATTTTCCTGGGTACATTCTGTGGATGGAGTCGTAGACCCTGCATTGGTGGTTGCAGAAACCGTTGAGCTGTTCGAAGAAGAATTTCCGGCTGCGTCCTGAGCCACAACATAAAAACTATAATTCGTAGAAGGAGTCAGCCCTGAAATTGTTGTTGAGGTAGAGCTTACCGTGGCTTTCAGACTTCCGTTCATATACACCTGATACGCAGTTACCCCAACGTTATCTGTAGAAGCTGTCCACGAAAGAGAGATGCTGTTGGATGTTTTTCCGGAAACATTTAGTCCTGTTGCCGTACTTGGAGCCTGTGTATCACCGCCAGGCTGTTGAGATCCCCAGATCTGGTTTACATAGCTTGGATTGTCAATGAAAGGATTTCTGTTACCCTGGAACGTGTAGGATGCATTATTTCTTTTAATTTCAGCCTGGGAAACGGGGTCCTGATTATGCCAGGCGAGAAGAACATTAAGTTCCCATGTCTGTAAACCTGGAAATGCAGAACTGCCTAACATATTTCCTGAAGAAAAAGAAGAAAGCTTGCTTTGATATCTGGTCACAAAATAGAATATCATACGGGCCACATCTCCTTTAAACTCATCAATGGGCTCAAAAACGGTTCCTCCGTAGCCTGAAGAAGATGAGCTGCCGAGTTTTGATCCGTTTTTAGAAGTAAAAGTAGCACTTCCCACTTTTCCAAAAGGATAATTACTTCTCATTCCGTTGACCTTTCCATCTGTAGCTCTGATAAAGTGGACATCCGAGACCATTGGTGATGACTGGTTAAAAAGGCTTTGTGGAACGATATGCTCACGGTTGTAGCAATTTCCTTCTGTGCTGTATGTTCCACATTGATTGGATCCTGGTGTATAATTATAGGGATCAGCACCTACAAGTTTTTCTGAATAAATATCGAGAATAGATCCGTCATTTTCGTAATCCTTATCAATATCAGTGGTTTTGTAAGCTGTCCACAGCCCGCTATATCCTTTGTCCTGATGTCCATTGGTGATGATGTCGCTTAATGCTGTTTTCAGGGCAGCACCGCTCAGTCCGTTGGCTGCATTGTAGTATCCTGCAGGAGCTTGGGCATTGGCCAATCCCGCAAATACAGAGAATAAAATGATTTTTTTCATATTAATTAAACTTTCAAGCAAGATTACTACATTTTTATGAATAAAAAATTACATTATTATTAATTTTGAATGTAATACATGTTACAACCCTGTTCACCGGGGATGCATGGTAGTACTGGTTGATTGTTGCAGGACTGCATGTACCCCAACAGCAATGTCAATTGAGATGATGTCAATAAAAAAGCCGGTACAAAAATGTACCGGCTGTATATCATAATAGCGATCTGATTTACTTTCTTTGTGGCGGATAATTTTTCATAATCTCAGCCATAATTTCTGGAATCTGTCTTTGTTTAGATCTTGGAGAATCTACAGAAATTCCGCTTCCGATACCCTGCCAAACCAGTTTGTTGGTTTTGGTATCGATGAGGTCTACGATAATGGCCCCTTCATTATAGTTGCTGGTCCAGGTTCTGTTCATACCGATACCCCATCCGAAAGGTCCGCCCCATCCCCACATTCCATAAGGTGAAGTGGTGCTGATGTCTGTGATCTTTTTATGATTGGCCTTTACGTTGATAATGAGGTCAGGGCTCTCTCCGGACTGAAGTCCTTTGGTCTGAAGCTGTCTTGATAGCTCATTCAGCACTCTGTCTTTATCAATATCATTCAGTTTTAAATCGTCAATTCTTATTTTATAGGTCTTATAAGAATTAAAATTGGCCGTTTCTGCGTAATCTGATCGCACCTGAAAAGGGCTACATGAAGTAAGAGCTAATGTAGCGAAAGCCAACAGGATAAAAATATATTTTTTCATTTTATTTATTTTTTTTTATCAATTTTAATGAATGTATCCGTCTTTTTATCGTACCCGTAAGGACAGTGTCTGCAGCCGCTTTTACAGCAATGTCCTCTTTTCAGATGAAATTTTTCTGTAAAAACCTTGTATCCCTGTTCATTATAGTAAAAGTCTTCACCTTCTTTGATGTCAAAATGGGCCATAAGTTAAATGCTAGTCAAAAAACTTTATATATTTGTTAGTATGATAATTGTATGCCAAAAGCCACTAAAAAAACTAAAAATTAACGGCATTGCTCTCTTTCCTTTTATCTTCGTTAGGAAACCCGAAGATAAGGAAAATAAAGTACTTATCAACCATGAAAAAATCCATTTGCGGCAACAACTGGAGATGTTGGTCATCTTCTTTTACATTTTCTACGTTATTGAATATTATTACTGGTTGTTCAAACTGAAAGACGGTTACCTGGCCTACAGAAGAATTTCATTCGAACGGGAAGCCTATGCAAGGGAAAATGATCCGGACTATCTTAGAAATAGAAAGTTCTGGAGTTTCACGAAATACGTCTGAATACCAGGATTAATACATAGGTTCATCAAAAATAGATATTCGGCCAGATTATGGTATTGGAACATAAAAAATGATAAAACAGGGTAAAAATAAGATCTCATTGTTTAGAAAATCTCCAATCCATAAATCTTTTGTTAATTTTGCAGTAATAATATGAGCAGCCCAAGATTATAATGCTATTACAACTCCCGACAGAAACTATTCCGATCCAGGAAATACCCGTTGATAAGAAGGTTAGACTTTTCATCAAAAGAGAAGATCAGATCCATCCTCAGGTTTCAGGAAATAAATACTGGAAACTCTTTCATAATGTCAACGATTACCTCCAGCAAAAACCGGAACAGCCCTACCTGATCACTTTTGGCGGCGCGTTTTCTAATCATATTGCAGCGGTTGCAGCAGCAGGAAGTATTGCGGTGATTCCTACTCTGGGTATCATCAGGGGTGAAGAGCTCCAGACCAAATGGCGTGACAATCCCACCTTACTTTTTGCAAAAAGAAATGGCATGAACCTGAAATTTGTCACCCGTGAAGAATACAGGCATAAAGAAAAACTGACGGAATTCCTGGAGCAGGAGTTTCCTGAAGCCCTGGTCATTCCGGAAGGAGGAACCAATGCAGCGGCTGTTGAAGGGGTGAAAATGATGCTCAATGAGCAAACCAAAGATTTTGACTATCTTTGCACCGCCGTCGGAACCGGAGGAACGATTGCCGGAATTTCAAAATTTTGTGAAGATAATCAGAAAGTTATAGGATTCAGGGTCGTGGAGGATGCTTCGCTGGAAAATAAAATATTTGAATTAACTTTGAAACGGAATTATCATCTAATAGATTCATGTTTTGGAGGTTATGGTAAAATAAGTGATGACAATATCCGTTTTATCAATGATTTCAAAGAGAAATACAGTATTCCTTTAGAACCGATTTATACAGGAAAAATGATGCAGAAGCTTTTTGAACTGATTGAAAAAGATTTTTTTCCTGAAAACAGCAGGATTTTATGCTTTCATACCGGAGGATTACAGGGCATTGAGGGAGCTAATCTGCTTTTAGAAAAACAGAATAGAAATTTAATTATATAAGTAAATTGAAAAACATGAAAAGACTTTTCCTAACCATAAGCCTTTTAGTTTTATCAAAATTTTCAGCCCAAACCTGGGCAACTGAAGATCAGTACATCCAGAAATTTGCCAAATACGCAGTGGAGGAGATGGAAAAATATAAAATTCCGGCCTCTATTACCCTTGCACAGGGACTCCTGGAAACAGGTGGCGGACAAAGCAGATTGGCTCAGGAAGGTAAAAACCACTTCGGTATAAAATGCAAAGAAGACTGGAACGGTAAAACCATGAAGCATACGGATGACGCTCCCAATGAGTGCTTCCGTGTGTATGACGATCCAAGACAGTCTTATGAAGATCATTCCATATTCCTGTCTACGAGAAAATATTACGCCAATCTTTTCAGGCTGGATATGAAAGATTACCGGGCATGGGCACATGGTTTAAAGAAAGCAGGCTACGCTACCAACCCGCGTTATGCTTCCATTCTTATTACGAAAATAGAAAAGTACAGATTGTATGAATACGACAATACCAGTTCTACTGAAGTATTGTATGCTCTTCTTAAAATGTATCCGGACCTGAAAGACGATAGAGCTTTCATGGCACAGCTTGAGCCCTCTAAATATGGTAAAAAAGCTAAAGATCCGGTGACGGTGGAGGTTCCTTACAAACAAACTTCTTATGCTCAGCAGCAGAAGAGAGTGGAAAGAATCAAGACTAAAGCGGAGATTCTTAATTCCATTCTTATCAAAAGCCATCCGAATGATGGTCTGAAGTATATTATCATTCCTGAAGATACCAACGTTAAGTTCATTGCCAACAAATTCAAGGTCAGCGAAAACAGACTGATGAAGTGGAACGAACTGGAAAATCAGACATTAAGGAAAAATGATATTGTATTCCTGGAGTCAAAAAATTCTACAGGAAATACGGCTACCTATAAGGTAGAGTCAGGAGAAGATATGCATACTATCGCTCAGAAATTCGGAATCAAACTACATAAATTGTACGCTAAAAACAGAATGAATGAAGGACAGCAGCCATCTGCAGGACAGCTGATTTACTTGATTGATAAAAAACCTAGAAATTAATATCCTTTACTCCCATGAAAATATTAAATATGACATCTAAATATCTTTTGATATTTTTAATGTTGATGTCATGCGCACTATTTTCTCAGGAACAAAATTATATTCCTTACAGAAAAGGGAAGGTATGGGGATTGTGTGATACTGGTAAATTGATTACAGTACAGCCGCAGTACAGCTATATAAGCTGGTATGATAATTCTGTGCAAGGTTTTCATGCCGTACTAAACGGCAGATTTGGAATTATTGGTTCCCATTCAACGCTGATTATGCCATTTATTTCTGATAAACCAATAGCTGTAGATGGTGGTAAATTTCTTGTTTTTGATGGATGGGATTACTACTATTATTCCATAAAAACAAAAATGCGTCTTGAAAAGCAAATCCAAAAACCAGGACCTCCGGTAAAGGATAGAGGATGGGTAAGGGAAGCAGAACCATTCTATAAAGGAGATGTAAAGGAGATTGTATTAAGCTGGGATGATCTTAGTGATGAAGATAATGTAATGTTGAAGCCCTTCAATAATGATCATTATGAGCTAAATTTTAAAAGAGATTTTATAGAAATAAGAGATCGTGATAGATCGATCGGAATTTACATTCCTGAACTCAAGAAAATATTCTTAAACACCCCGGAGCTGGCGCATATAGGATGGCAGCATTATAGAGGTCTTCCCTATATTTATACAAAGAATACTTCGAATTTAATAGGGCTTGTAGATGAATATTCCCATGAGATATATCCTAATAAATATCATGAAATTACTTTAGTGGATGTCGGCGGGTTGATATATCTTTCAGAGCCGGATCCCAGTGATCAGAATAATTTAATTTTTAGAACAGTTCTTCCTAACAATCAGGTATTAGACGGAAAATTTGAACGGGATGTACAGCTTTGGAAAAACGGCAGTCCCTTTCAGCTGTACTCTACCATGATCAATGGACAGAAAAATTATGCAGGAGAAGATGGAACTCTCTACTTTGAGGGTTAAACAATAAAAGATAAAAAATGAGATATCAAAGAAGTTCGGCTTTATTCGATGAAGCCTACAAATACATTCCGGGAGGCGTAAACTCTCCGGTGAGAGCATTCAAATCAGTGGGAGGTGTTCCTGTATTCATGAAATCAGCAAAAGGTGCTTATCTTACTGATGCGGATGACAATACCTATATCGATTATATCAATTCATGGGGGCCTGCGATTTTAGGCCATACTCATCCCGAAGTATTGGAAGATCTGAAGCTGCAGGCTGAAAAAGGATTCTCTTTTGGAGCGCCTACAGAATTGGAAACAGAAATTGCAAAATTTATCATCGAAAATGTTCCGAATATAGACCAGATCAGAATGGTTTCTTCCGGAACAGAAGCATGTATGAGTGCCATCAGACTGGCAAGAGGATATACAAAAAGAGATAAAATTGTAAAATTTGAAGGTTGTTATCATGGCCATTCAGATTCATTTCTGATTAAAGCTGGGAGCGGTGCTGCGACTTTCGGAAATCCGAATTCTCCGGGAGTGACAGAGGGAACTGCCAAAGATACGCTGCTGGCCCGTTATAATGACTTTGAACAGGTTAAAGATCTTTTCCGACATAATCCGGGAGAAATTGCAGCCGTTATTATAGAGCCTGTTGCAGGAAATATGGGCTGCGTACTGCCTGAGAACAATTTTCTTCAGAATCTGAGAAGAATTTGTGACGAAAATGGAGCCTTATTGATCTTTGATGAGGTAATGACAGGTTTCAGACTTGCTTTCGGGGGAGCTCAGGAGCTGTTCAATGTAAAAGCTGATCTTGTTACCTATGGAAAAGTGATCGGAGGTGGATTACCGGTAGGGGCGTTTGCGGGAAGAAATGAAATCATGGATCACCTGGCTCCAAAAGGAGGAGTATACCAGGCTGGAACATTGAGTGGAAATCCTTTGGCGATGAGAGCGGGATTAAAAACCCTTCAACTGATCAAAAAGGATCCGGAATTTTTCAACAGACTGAGCAAAACGACAGAAACCCTGGATATTGAGATCGGAAAGATTTTAAATGAAAAAGGGATTGCTCATAAAATCAACAGAAAAGGATCGATGATGTCTGTGTTTTTCCATACTCATGCTGTCTCTAATTTCGATGAGGCACAGGAAGCCAATCATTCTCTGTTCAATAATTTCTTCCACCACATGCTGACCAATGGGGTTTATCTTCCGCCAAGTGGATATGAAACTTATTTTATCAGTGATGCTATCAGGGCGAAGGAAATTGAAATGACACTGGAAGCAGTAAGAAAATTTGAATATTCTAATCAATAATAAGAGAGACCGGACTTCAACAATCCGGTCTTTTTTATTGGGTTTGCAAAAGCTCATGAAACCAATTATTAAGGAGGGATTCATCGAACATCAAACACGGTATTGATCTCAGAACTAAAACAAAATATAAATCATACAGATTTTGTAATAAACGATACACTTTCTTCCTGTCTGTTCTTTCTAAATTTGTAACAAATAGATTGGACATGAAGACTTCAGACAATAACATATCCCGTAAAGACTTTATCAGAAATTCAGCTTTGGCTGTAGCGGGTGTAACTCTAATCCCTAATATTATGGCAGCATCTCCGTTTTCTGATGAGAAAAGTGTTTTTTCAAAAGGAAAAATAAGCTTTAAAAATATCCGGCTTGAAACCGGATTTGATTATCAGGATGGGGAAGTTTCCTCTACCAAAACCAATCTGTTTTATATTGAAGTTGAAAACGGAAAAATTACGAAAGTTTCACCGAATGAGCCACATGCTAATGCTGTAGATGCAAAAGGGTTTCTGATGCTTCCTGCATTTAAAGACATGCACATCCACCTGGACAAGACTTTTTATGGAGATCAATGGCAAGCGGTAAGAAAAAGAACCGGCGGGATTAAAGGAATGATTGAGCTGGAGCAGAAGATGCTTCCAGAAATGCTGAAAAACTCAACATTCAAAGCTGAAAAAATGATAGAGCTCCTTCAGTCAAAAGGAACAGCGTTTGCAAGAAGTCATGTGAACATAGAACCCACTTCAAAGCTTCAGTCATTAAAAAACCTTCAGAAAGCTTTAGATCATAAGAAAAAAGGATTTGGAGCGGAACTTGTGGCTTTCCCGCAGCATGGAGTATTTTATACAGATTCAGCGTCCTATCTGAAAGAGGCTGCCCAGATGGATATTGACTTTATTGGTGGAGTAGATCCTTTCAATGTGGACGGAAATATAGAAAAGGTTGTTGATTTTACCGTTCAGCTCGCTCTGGATCATCAAAAAGGAATTGACATCCATCTGCATGAAACAGGAGATTCAGGATTGAAGACTGTAGAATACCTTATTAAAAAAGTGAATGAAAACCCATCCCTAAAAGGGAAGACGTATTTGAGCCACTGCTTTATACTTGCCAAATTAGATAAAACAAAGCAGGAAGAGATGGCAGAAAAATTATCAGAAGCACAGATCGGGATTGTTTCTACCATTCCTTTCGGAGGGCTTGTGATGCCTATTCCAACTTTATACAAACACAATGTCACCGTATTGACAGGGAATGACAGTATTGTAGATCACTGGAATACCTTCGGGACGGGAAGTGTTCTCCAGAAGGCCAATTTAATGGCACAGCTGTATGGATATTCCACAGAATTTTTGTTATCAAGAAGCTTAAAACTGGCAACGGCGAATGTCCTTCCTTTGGATGATAAAGGAAATCAGCAATGGCCTAAGGCAGGAGACCAGGCAGACTTTGTCCTGTTGAATGCAAGCTGTTCCGCTGAGGCGGTGTCCCGAATTTCCAATGTAGAATCATTGGTTCATCAGGGAAATATTGTTTTTTAACCAACACTGAAATAGGATGAAAGCTCTGGTATTTCTTTTGGCATTCGGAAGTCTGAATGCCTGCGAAAATAAGACTGAAAAACCATCAGAAGAATATGTTATGCAACAGAAAAATATCATTGACGACGTAAGAGGAAATAATATTGTTGCCGTAAAATCTGCTTTGGAGAAAGGTTTGGAAGTCAATACACGTGATAAAAAGGGTAGATCTTTGTTACTGATAGCGACTATAGAAAAGCATCTGGAAATGGCCAGGCTATTGGTTTCCTATAAAGCGGACGTCAATCTTCAGGACAACCAGCTGGACAGTCCGTTTCTGTATGCCGGAGCAAGCGGGCAAACGGATCTGGTTCGGTTATTTCTTGAAAACGGTGCCCGTTTCGATCTTTTTAACAGATATAACGGAACTGCTTTGATCCCTGCGTGTGAACGTGGACATGTGGAAACCGTAAAGATTCTCGTCAAAGCAAAAGGATTTCCGGTTAACCATGTAAACCGCCTGGGATGGACTGCGCTGATGGAAGCGGTAATTCTAGGAAATGGAACCCAGAAATACCAGGAAATTGTACAGATATTAAAGGATAGCGGAGCAGATCTCACGATACCGGATCATTCGGGGAAAACTCCTTTACAGCATGCTGAGTCACTTGGCTTCAGAGAAATAGCTCAAATACTGAGATCATAGGATGGTCTTGGTGTGGTTACCGGTTAGAAATAAATTTATATAAAATTTAGTTGATGTTTAGCCACAAAAGGTTCTTTCATGTTCCTTTTGTGGCTGTTTTCGTTTTTCCTGCGAAAAATTTTATTAATTTTAGGAGAAATACAGATTGCGTGAGCTATCATACAGATCATTTTCCCATTTTGGGCATTCAGGAGTTCAGTGAAAATCAGCTTAAGGGCTGTAATTTGCTGTTTAATGAACTCTCCGGGGCACGTTCTATCGATGAACCTCATAAACATGACTTTTTTATCATCAATCTTTTTGAACATGGGGTAGGGTCTCACACAATAGATTTTACCGAATATGCAGTGAAAGACCTGCAGATCCATCTTGTTTTTCCGGATCAGGTTCATCAGTGGGTGATCGAAAAAGAAACAGTAGGTTATCAGCTAATGATCAGCAGGGATTGGTTTGAAAGTTTTCTGCCTTCACTTAGGTTTTCCGCTTCGTACTATCAGAATCACCCTGTTATCAACCTTTCCAGAGAGGTTTTTGAAACTTTCCTGTATGAATTTCAGTCTATTCAGAAAGCATTACGCGGAGAGCCGGTTTTCTGGGAACTCATTCAGAAAAGAAGTGAGCTGATCGGTTTATTGGTGAGCCAATCGGTGGAAGGGGCTTTCAAAGATTTCGAAATGTACCACTCAAACCCTATGATTTCAAAATTTTTGCATTTCATTGATGTCCATTTTAAAACCGAAAGATCAGTTTCTTTCTATGCAGATAAGCTGAATATTTCTGCCAATTATCTGAATATCGTCTGCAAGAAAAATCTCAATGCCTCGGCCTCATCTCTGATCCAGGACCGTATTTTACTCGAGGCCAAACGTCTGTTAAAAGTTTCTGATATGTCTGTGAAAGACATTGTGTATGATCTCGGTTTCTATGATCACGCCAGTTTCTCAAAATTTTTTAAAGCCCAGACCGGAATGACCCCTTCTCAGTTCAAAGAATAAATCATACAAAACAAGACATAATTGGTACACCGCTATTCCCATGAAGCCGGTGTAATTTTGTATTGTTAAAATATAAATCATGCAATTTCCCTATCAACTGACTGCAAAAGGAAAATATTCCCTGAAAAATGTACGCCTGGAAACTGGTTTTGAATATGATGATGAAGAAATCACCGGAACGATAACAAGTCTTTTCAGCATCGACATTGAGGATGGAAAAATTGAAACGGTAAAAACCAACGAACCTGATGCTGATGTCATAGATGCTCATGGCTATCTGATGCTTCCGGCTTTCAGCGAT
Source organism: Chryseobacterium pennipullorum (assembly GCF_003384725.1). Classification (GTDB taxonomy): domain Bacteria; phylum Bacteroidota; class Bacteroidia; order Flavobacteriales; family Weeksellaceae; genus Chryseobacterium; species Chryseobacterium pennipullorum. Next base: position 156,788 of record NZ_QNVV01000002.1, on the reverse strand, counting down.
ATGCATATCCATCTGGATAAAACGCTTTATGGACTTCCCTGGCAGGCCCTTTCTTCAAAAAGGAAAACCGTAAAGGATATGATTGCCTATGAACAGGAGATCATTCCCGAATTGCTGAAAACATCTGTAAATAGAGCAGAACAATTGATCCATCTGCTTCAGCATTACGGAACACATTCTGTCAGGACGCATTTTAATATTGATCCTACCTCGGGATTACAGTCGCTGGAACATCTGGAACAGGCTCTTGAAAATAAAAAAGACTCTTTCACTGCTGAACTGGTCGCCTTTCCTCAGCATGGGGTGTATTATACGGAATCGGCTTCACTGATGAAAGAAGTGGCCCAGCTTAAAAGCGTACATTTCATGGGTGGACTTGACCCATTCAGTATTGATGGAAATATTGAAAAAGTAGTGGATTTTACTGTGCAATTGGCTTTGGACCATCATAAAGGAATTGATATTCACCTGCACGAAGTAGGAGAATCCGGTATGAAAACAATCAATTACCTTATTGATAAGGCGATTGAAAACCCACAGCTTCAGGGAAAAACATTTATAAGCCACGCATTTGCTCTGGCACATCTGTCCCCACAGGAAACGGAACATATCGCTGCAAGACTGGCAGAGGGAAAGGTAGGTATTGCTTCTTCTGTACCATTCAAAGGAAAGCCTATGCCGATCCCAAGTTTAAAAAAACATGGGGTAAATGTACTGATCGGTAACGATAATGTACAGGATTACTGGAGTACTTTTGGCTCGGGAAATATGCTTCAGAAAGCCAATCTCATCGCTGAGCTTTACGGATATGCTACCGAATTTGACTTGTCAAGATCCTTGCAGTTTGCCACCCAGAATATCCTTCCTTTGGATGAAAAAGGGAAACAGCAATGGCCTAAAGCAGGAGACAGTGCCGCTGTTATTCTGACGGATGCCTCATGCTCAGCTGAAGCCGTTTCCAGAATGTCAAAAATAGAAGCCCTCATGCATAACGGGAATCTGTTCTGGAGAAAGTAATTTGAATATATATTTTTTTATATACTTGTTTTTTGTAACTGCCGCCGATGTTTTCGGTGGCTTTTTTCTGAAGAGATACAAATCGAGTGAATAATTCTGATGATTTTAAAACAGCTTTCGGTAAAACTAAAGTAATAATTCTTCGATCGTTATGAACGTCGAAAAAAGAAGCTCCATAAAATGACATTGATCAAATGTTACATATCATTACTGGTCAGTCTTTAAATTATTTTGTAAATTAACAGAGTGTGGATATAGGCTAAAGACTAGCTTACATTGTTTTTTTATTTATGATGATGTTCTACGAGATTCATGATGCTTATTTAATTGTTCAAAAGAAATAGTACTATGATATTTTATTCAAAAAGAAAGTTCAAAATCTGGGCATATACTGTAAGTCATAGCTCTCTGCTTCTACGAAGTGTTATGCAATATGGCGATGAGGAAGGCTATTCAGAAGAAACATCCTATAATATTGATCTTGAGTTTTCATTTGTAGAGTACATGGATATAAAGACTCTATGGGATTCTATATCAGTTTCTATTGTAGAAAAAGAAACTCTCAGATCTGATTTAAAAGAAAAGTTTGAGTTGTATGAAGGTAAAATTTTTGAAATCGAAACCAACAAGGAAAAAACATATATAGTGGCCTATAGTCTATTGATAGGAACTAATAAGTGGGGATTAGATGATCGTATTTTTAATGAGCATATGAATTTAGAACATGATAAAATTTTAGTAACTGTCCCTTATAAATATTGATTTCGTTATTAGTTTAAGCGGTTATTTCGAACAAGTGAAAAATGTTATCCGAATAAAGATGAAAAAATTGCAATTTCTTTTAGAAATAGATTGGTGAAATGAACGATATTTTTTGATATAAATATGGAGAAAAGGATAATTTATATTCCAGAGGAAGAATATGAGTGTTATTATCTTGATGATAGATGGAAAATCATCCACAAAGGTAAAACCAACAAAATCTATGCGGATTCCATTTATGGTGTGCCGTTTTATATTATTTTTGAATATATTGAAGATGTAAGTAAACAGCTAACAACACTCATTCATACATATGATGTTTCACTTTCTGATATTTTTCCCGTACAGTTAATCCTGGAAGAATTAATCGAGCATCAACAAAACTATTGGTTAAATCTATATGTAGATTTTATTGTTGAAATAAATGTTTTAAATCAGGATATGATTAAGGCTTTATTAAAAACTAAAAATAATAAAGTTTTTACTCAGTCTGTCAGGCATAAAATAAAAAAAGTGATCCTCACCCATAAATACGAGTATTAAGTGATACGAATATAAACTAAAAGCCATCAGAAAGTAAATTTTCTGATGGCTTATTTATTTGAAATGAAGAAACTAGTCTTATTGTAGGGCTGCTAAAAGGTTTACTCCATCTACCGTAGCCCATGCTCCTGCTACCAGAGATACTTTTGTAACACCTGTAGCATTCGTGAATGTTTTACCTGCGTTAGTTTGAGCATATCCCCAAACGCCTGGATTATCTGAATTCAGATAAGTAAGAGGTTCTACTTTTACTTTTCCTGCATTCACCTGGCTTGTATTTGTAGCATCATCCTGAATCAAGACAGCATATGCTTTCTGTGATCCGATATTTTTGTATCCACTGATATATACATTAGAGAAGATCCCTGTTCCATGTTTTTTAAACTGGATTGCAGAAATTTCTGGAGAGTTTGCTGTTTCAGGATTAGTGTTAGCATTTCTGATCAAAGTAATATTTGAAATCTTAGGAGCAATATTGTCTGCATTTCCTGAAGCTTCAATTTCCATTCCGAAGTTACCTGTACCTGTCTGGAAAGCATACCAGTTTGTGTTTTCCTGTCCACTCCATGCATCCTGCCAGTCAAAAGAATCATCATAGTTTCCATAAGAAACAAGGTTTTTTGCACTTACAGTTCCTCCAAAGAATTCATAACCGTCATCTGTTCCTTTGTATGTAACAAGGTTTTCCAGCACAGTGCCTGTTCCTACTGCATAGAAGGTCATAGAGTTGGTTTCAGATGTACCATCTCCAATTTTCTTACCAGCGTATTCTACACGTACAAACTTCATTACTCCCGAATTGGATGCTGCGTCACTACCTCCGTATTTCACGTTGTTACCATCTTCAGACAGAGCAGAAGTGTTTCCGTTGACAGCTTTGATTGGAGCACTTCCGTATAAAGTAATACCACCCCAGTCACCAGGCATTTTCGTTGATGTTGTAAATACAATTGGCTCTGCAGCAGTACCTACAGCATTGATCTTACCATCCTGAAGAACAACTAACCCACTGGTAACAGAAGTGTCTACGGTGAATGTTGCTCCGGCTTCAATAGTAAGCGTTGCTCCGTTCATAACTTTTACAACACCTCTTAGTTTATAATTTCCTTTTTTAAATACGGTATCCTTACTGATGATTCCTTCTAAATCTGTCACACCAGGGGTAACAACTGTTTCACCAAGACCATCATTTACTTCTATAGTACATGAATTTAGGGCTAACGTTAATACTGCTGTTAATGATAATAATGATAATACTCTTCTTTTCATTTTATACTTATTTTACTTTATTAAATTGATTTTTAAAATGTATAGCCTACGGTTAAGTTGAAAGTAACTCCTCTGTAATAATTAGTCAGAGTATTATTTCCTTCTTCCAGATTAAGTGGCAAATAGTTTTTGTCGCCCAGTAATATTCTATACTTGTTATTAAGAATATTTTGAACTCCCATTTTCAAATTCCAGTTTTTTGTTAGCTGATTCTGATAAACGAAATCTAACTGGTGGAAAGGCTTTTCATAATAATTATCTGTACCGGCGCCTCCTGTTGCATAAATCTTACTTCCCGATACATTATACACTAATGAGAATGTTTGTGATAAGTTATTGCGATTTTTGAACTCATATTTTAAGTCAGCATTGATGGTATATGGAGCGGCTCCCTGCAAACCTCTTTTACGAAGTTTTTCTCCTGTGGTTTTAAACCATGTAGGTTCTTCCATATCAAGCTGATCTTGGCTTCGCTCTACATTGGAATACATAATAGTAGCGTTAGCTCCTAAAGTGAATTTATCTAATGCTTCAGAAATTCTGCCCAGGTTCAAGATCCCTTCAAGCTCCACCCCATATATATCTGCTTTTTTGGCATTGAAATAGGTTATGGTTGCTCCTGTAGCATCCCCTGAAGCCACTAATGAACGCTCAATTGCATTTTTAATATGCTTGGCAAATAGGTTTACAGCAAACATCTCCTTGTTTGTTGGAAAATATTCCCATTTTAGGTCAAAATTGTAATTTTCACTATTTTGAATATTTTCATTACCGACAATATTTACGTTATCCGGGCTGATATACTTGATGGGCATCGTTTCGATAAGAATAGGTCTGGTAACTGTTTTACTAAATGAGAACCTTAAGTTATTTTTAGTGTCAATAGCTTTTTTGATGGAAAGCGAGGGTAGAATAAAATCTTTGATTTTTTCTACATTCGTTTTATATTTAGCACTTTGCTCAGAATAACGGATAAGAGTCATATCATGCTCATATCGTGCTCCCAATAATATATCCCATGAATCATTAGGTTTAATATTAACATTGGCATAGCCTGCATTAATAATTTGATAGAAACTGCTGAAGAATTGTGAAATATCCGATCCTTCCTGATAGAATAAATCCCCTTTTCTTATGGAAGCATCAAAGGTGTTTTGAGGAGTATCTATATTGGTTATAAAACTTGGATTTAAATCACTTGCACGTCGGCCAAAAATAAATCGGTAGGATGTTTTTCTAAAATCTGTAAATCCATTATATCCTGCAGTGATTTGTATTGGATAGTCCTTTCTGTCACCCTTTTCACCTAATGATAACTGATATTCAGCATAGGCAGAACCGTAAAACCTTGAATTAACATCAAGATACTGACGGATAAGGTTGTTCCCACCATAACTCATAAGCACTTGTCCGTCAGGAAGCATTTTTCCTGTACTATCAGCTCTGTTTCCATCTAAAATTTTACGATCCGGCTGGCTGTAGTTATTGATTACGTAGCTGATTCCTCCTTTTAGTTGGTGTCTATCAGAAATTTTCTGAGACGCAGTAAGTTGTAAATCTAAAAATCTTGAGATATCTAATTGATTGGTTCTAAAAAAGCCTGTGTCTTTATTCTGAATCTGCTGATCCTTGTATCCAAAATTATCTTCAATAATATTATTGGTATTTTGTAGATAGATAGCATTTAAATTAACATTAGTTCCACGGTTTTTATAACCTAAACCTAACAAAATAGAAGATTCTGTTTGGAAATTATATTGCTTTCGGGTAAGATAATTCATATTGTCAATAAGCGTAGAACCCTGCGCTCTGAATTGATTATTATCACCCTCCTTATATTCGAACTTCGTACCTTGGTTTAATGAGAATAAGATCCCTAAATTTCCGGTTTCTCCAGCTTTTACTTTCTGTACCGTGGTAAATCCAATACTCGTATTAGGCATTGTTTTCACATTATCAACATTCCATGAGTCTTTAAATGAATTCAAAGATTCGTCAGTTGTAAATCTGTAGTTATTAGGTCTTGCGTTTCTGATTTCACTTGGAAGCCTTCTGTCTCTGGAATTCAATCCCAGATACCCATTCATTCCATCTGCACCCTCAGCTACTTTAAAGTTATCTCTGAATGTGCTCAGTGTGTTTACGCCAACACTGAATTCTACTTTTGAAAATGACTTGTCAATCGTTAAAGTTTCAATATCAAAAGTTGCTCCTGCAAAATCTCCGTAAAGATTGGAGTTGAAAGTCTTGTAAATATTCAATTTACCTACAACATCCGTTGGGAATTGCTTTAACGCAATGATCTTTTGGAAAGGGTTGTTGGAAGGAGATCCAAGACCATTAATTAATAAATAGTTGTATCGTTCTTCAAGACCTCTTACGAAAAGACCTCTTCCTTCTACCGTAGTGATCCCCGTTACTTTGGTAAGACCTTGCTCTACGTTGGAAATTCCTTTTCTGGAAATCTCTTCTGCACTTACAGCCTGTTTTTGAATAATCGCTTTCTTCTGCTCTCCTAATACTGCAGTTTCAGTTTTCTTGTTACTGCTTCCTTGGATTACTACGCCTTCAATTTTTTTCTCCTTAGTGATCGTGTCCTGCTTGGTTTCCTGAGCATAAAACACTGATCCAGATAAAAATAAGACTGCAATGCTAAGTTTATTAATTTTCATTCGTTTACTTACTTTGTTTACTAGATTCTTTCGGTGCAAAGGAATAAAAGATTGGCGGGGTAAATGGTTTAGTAAAATTTAATTTTTTTTTAACTAAACATTAAGAAATACGTATTATTGTTAACTTTATGTGAACGATGATTGGTTTGTTAATCTATCATTCAAAAATCATTAACTTTGAAACAGTAAAAATTTAAAATGAGCCAAAAGAAAATACTCTTAATAGACGATGAACTGGATATTTTAGAGATTCTGTCTTACAACCTGGAAAAAGAAGGATATGATATCCATACTGCAACCAACGGGAACGAAGGGATAGAAAAAGCCAAGGAAATTATCCCGGACCTGATCCTGCTGGATGTCATGATGCCTGAAAAAGACGGTATCGAAACCTGTCAGGAACTTCGTAAGGTAAAGGAACTTCAGAAAACACTGATTGTTTTTCTTTCCGCAAGAAGCGAGGAGTTTTCACAATTGGCCGGCTTCCAGGCAGGTGCCAATGATTATATTGTAAAACTGATCAAACCGAAAATCCTGATTTCAAAAGTAAATGCACTCCTGCAGCTGACATCTCAGGTTTCCGATAATGCCAAGCTCATCGAAATCGGAGATCTGGTTATTGACAAAGATAATTTCAGGGTTTCCAAAAGCGGACAGCAGTTTCTGCTTCCTAAAAAAGAATTCGATTTGCTTTACCTTCTGGCTTCCAACACAGAGAAAGTTTTTAAGAGAGAGGAAATTCTTGAGAAAGTCTGGGGTAATGATGTCATTGTAGGAGAAAGAACCATTGATGTTCACATCAGAAGATTAAGAGAAAAGTTAGGAATCAATACCATTCAGACCTTAAAAGGGATCGGATATAAGCTGATCGTTTAATCGGTTAAAAATATTAACTTTACGTTCAATCCTTAAAACTTTGTAAAATTGAAATTTTACAGACTCACCCTCCTTGCCTCGTGTCTGCTGACCCTGGTTATGCTATTTTTAGTAGTCATTTTTGATTCACTAAAAGATATTTATTATGAAACACCTTCCTTTAAAATAGGTTTTTTCATCTGTATTGTTCTTATTTTCATCATCAACTGTGTGGTACTGGAGCTGCTTTTCAACTATTACGGAAGAAAGCAGGTAAAAGGCCTTTCAGGAATTCTTCCTCAGGGAATCGTTCATGCGAATGATGAAAATATAACCATCAAGGAGCTGGGTGAAAGATTCTCAGACCTCAACCAGCAGAAAGTGACGGAAATCGATATGATGAAAGAAATGGAGAGTTACCGTAAAGAATACATCGGAAACGTTTCCCACGAGCTGAAGACTCCGCTATTTTCTATCCAGGGATATGTAGAAACGCTGAGAGACGGCGGAGTAGACAATCTTACCATCAGAGATAAATATCTGGAGCGTATTGATAAATCTGTAGAACGGCTTATTGCGATTGTGACCGACCTGGATATGATCAACCGACTGGAGGCCGGAGAAATCAACCTTACCGTTTCAAAATTTGATGTCAATCTTTTAATCAAAGAGATCTTTGATCTGCTCGATCTTGAAGCAGAGAAGCACAATACAACATTACAGATCCAGACCCTTCATCCTCAGATTTTTGTAGAGGCTGACAAACAGAAGATCTCCCAGGTTTTTATCAATCTGATCTCTAATGCGATCCATTATGCAAACAGACAGGAAGCAAAAGTGAGTGTAAAGACCAGTGTCTTAAAAAATAAAGTCCTGATAGAAGTGATAGATAATGGTATGGGCATCAAATCTGAAATTCTTCCGAGAATCTTTGAACGTTTTTATCGGGTGGAGACCAGCAGAAGCAGAAGAGAAGGCGGCTCAGGATTGGGGCTTGCTATCGTGAAACATATCCTTGAGGCACATAATGAAAACATTACAGTGGAAAGTGTTTATCTTGAAGGAACGAAGTTTAGTTTTATGCTCGAAAAAAGTAAATAATTCCGGCAAAATGTAAGAAAAAAAAATATTTTAAAAAATCCTGAAATATTTTTTTGTCACATGTCATTTATTATATATTTGCACCAGAGATTTATCATAATTATAAAGGCAAAAAAGTAATTTAAGAAACTGATATGGTTTACAAAATCCGCGTAATATTAGATGCGAAAGAGGATATTTTCCGTGATATTGAAGTTAAGGGAAAACAAACGTTATGGAACTTACATTTAGGAATTAAAAGTGCATTCAGTCTTCAGGGAGATGAGCTGTCTACTTTTAATCTGTTAGAAGATGACGGAACGATCATAAAAAGTGTCCCATTGGAAGATATGAGTGATGATGGTGATGGCGAGATTATGTCAGATGTCTACATTGATGAAGCTTTTGCCAATGTAGGCGACAAAGCTCAGTTTCAGTACGGGCTTCTTGATCTTTGGGAATTCTTTTGTGAGCTTGTAGAAGTTATTGAAGAGACCAAAGGAGTGAACTACCCGATTACGGTGTACCGCTTTGGGAATGTTCCATTGAAAGCACCAAGTAAAAACGGAGGATCTAAAAAGAAATCAGCAATGCCATTGGTAGATGATGAGTTCGGTTTTGAAGATGATTTCGGTGCAGGAGGAAACTTTTCAGATGAAGATGACAGTTTCGACGATGAGGAAGAAGAAGATTACAATGACGATGTCTTTGACGATGAGGACGATAATGATGACGAAAGATAGTCAGCAGAAATAAAACAGAGAGCCCCAGATTTTTAATCCGGGGCTTTTTGTTCAAGGAGAAAAATAGACAAAAACGGAGAATGATTAATACTTCAGAAATGGATAGTCATTGAGCAGATGACTCCAGTCGTGAATTTTTGCTTCAGGGTAAGTCTCCATACAAAAAACAACAATAAAACTTCCTTACTTTCCCGGTTTATATCCCTTTTTCACTCCATTATCCTTTCTGCCCCAAAAACAATCCTTATTTTTGTTAAAAATAGATTAATGAGAAAATTAATTTTATTAGCTGTAATTGGTCTGGGAATTGTTTCCTGTACCACTCAAAAAAAAACAGGGAAGATGACAGAACTGCCAAAAGAATGGAAACATACGACTAATATTTACGAAGTCAATATCAGACAATATACTCAGGAAGGAACTTTCAAAGCATTCGCTAAAGAAATGCCCCGCCTGAAATCTATGGGAGTCAGAACCCTTTGGTTTATGCCCATCACTCCGATAGCCCAGCAGAATAAAAAAGGAAGTCTGGGAAGCCCTTACGCGGCAGCAGATTATACCTCCATCAACCCGGAATTCGGAACTTTACAGGATTTCAAAGATATGGTGAATGAGGCACACAGACTGGGCTTCCATGTCATTATCGATTGGGTGGCCAATCACACCGGCTGGGATCATGTGTGGACAAAAACCCATCCTGAATTTTACCTGAAAGATGCAGATGGTAAATTCCATATCGCATCGGGAATGGATGATATCATCGAACTGGACTATAAAAACCAGGAGATGCGACAGGCGATGATTGAAGCCATGAAATTCTGGGTGCAGGAAACCAATATTGATGGATTCAGATGTGATCTTGCCTCATGGGTAGAAGTTGATTTCTGGGAACAGGCTCGTCCCGAGGTAGAGAAAGTAAAGCCTCTTTTCTGGCTGGGTGAGTTTGATGAGCTGGAAAGCCCAGAATATGGAAAAGTATTTGATGCGAGCTACTCATGGAAGTGGATGCACAAATCAGCCGATTATTATAAGAAAAACGAACCCCTACAGGAGCTCAGGGACCTGCTGCTAAAGTATTCTAATATAGGTGACGGTTCTATGAGAGCATGGTTCACCTCCAATCATGATGAAAACTCCTGGAATGGCACAGAATATGAAAAATATGCGGTGATTGCAAAGCCAATGGCCGTATTTTCAGCGACATGGAATGGAGTTCCCCTGTTGTATTCAGGTCAGGAGCTTCCCAATATGAAAAGACTTGAATTTTTCGAGAAAGATGCGATTAAATGGACCCGTACTTATCAGGTTGCAGATTTTTATAAAACATTATTGAATCTGAAAGCCTCAAACCCTGCTTTAAGAGGGGGAGATTCTAATGTCACAACGTATCTGCTGAATACCACTGCTAATGATAAAATTCTTTCTTATGTAAGAAAAAACGGAGCAAACGAAGTGCTTGTTGTCCTGAATATGTCAAAAGAACCTATTAACTTTAGCATTGAAGATGAACACTTGTCAGGAACCTTCAGAAATGTTTTTGATAAAACGAAAAGAGATTTCAATACAGGAAAAGACTTCAATTTCAAAGTTTCAGATTACGCGGTATTTGAAAAGTGATACCGGCTACAGTCAGGCTCGAACAGGAGCGTAAACACTCACTTTAAATGATATCTTATTGCCCTCTGATATGGGGGCAAAATTATAGATTCGGCGGGTGACGTTTCCAGTCTCAATAAAATTCAACATTACAATGGACAAACAGGAAATATTAAATCATATTAAAACAAAGATCGCGGATAAAATTCAGCATTTTGAAAACCTTATTGAAGAAACCCGGGCTTCCAATAATGATACAAAAAGCTCGATGGGAGACAAATATGAAACCGGCCGCGAAATGCTTCAGCAGGAGATCAATAATCTACAGAGACAATTGAACGAAACCTTAAATCAGCAGACTGTTTTGCAAAAAATTACTGCTGACCCATCTGAAAAGGTGCAGAACGGAGCGTTGGTGAAGACCAGTAAAGGCTTGTTCTATGTTTCTGCTTCCATCGGGGAAATTATTCTTGACCAGCAGAAGATAATGACTGTGTCCGCAGAATCGCCATTGGTAAAAGCCATGTTTGGCAAGAAAGTAGCAGAGACATTTACCATCAACAATATGACCCAGAATATTGAAAATATATGGTAAATCAACAATAACGTAACGATGAAAATAAAAAAATTACTTCTTTCTGCTTTTTTATTGGGCAGTGTACTTATTCAGGCGCAGACGCGTGCCAATGTTTCCGGAAGAACTTATGATCTGAAATCTGTCAATCTTAGTATGGATGGCTTTGTCATTACTTTAGATGCTGAGGGATTGATTACCGATTTTCATTCTCCGGATCTCAATGGTCAGGTAGAATATTATGATGATAAGTATTTTGATCAATACAGATATGGAAAGCTTAAAAGCATTGGCGGGGTCAAAGTAGATTACTGGGATGACCTGAACAAAGACAGTGCAAAATACGGGAAACTGAAAAGTATTGGAGATATTGCTGTTGATTATTGGGATGATTCCATCTTTAATAAAGAGAAATTCGGCAAAGTAAAAAAAATAGGAAATCAGTCTGTTGATTACTTTCCCAATGATATTATCGATAACAGCAGAATGGGAAAGCTTAAATCGATTGGCGATATTTCTATAGACTATGGTACCAAAGACATCATCGATGACAGCCATTACAAAAAGCTGATTAAATTTGGTCCGGTGAGCCTGGATTACTGGGATGATAAGTTTATTGAGAAAAATAAATTTGGCCAGCTAAAATCGATCAACGGAAACAGTAAAAACATTAGTGTTATTGTCTTGTAGCAATCCGATGTAAATTTGCAATATCATATTCTGTAGATGTCAGATTTACAAATATTTAACAAAAAACAATGAAAAGCATTCATAAAAATGAGTGTTTTTTTTACTGGTTTTTAGTAAATTTGAACCACAAAACTCCCTTCAAAATGCAAAATTACCTGGAACTTTTACAGCATATTTTAGACAACGGAACAGATAAAACCGATAGAACAGGCACCGGAACAAGGAGTGTGTTCGGTTATCAGCTGAGATATGATTTGTCAAAAGGTTTTCCTCTGGTGACTACAAAGAAGGTGCATCTCAAATCCATCATTTACGAATTGCTTTGGTTTTTGAAAGGAGATACCAACATCAGTTACCTCAATGATAACGGAGTAAGCATCTGGGATGAATGGGCTGATGAAAATGGCGATCTGGGACCTGTATATGGAGCTCAGTGGAGAAGCTGGCATGGAGCAGACGGAAAAGTGGTAGACCAGATTACAGAGGTTATAGACCAGATTAAAAAAAATCCCGATTCCAGAAGGCTGATCGTCTCTGCCTGGAATGTTGCTGAAATTCCCAATATGGCATTGGCACCATGTCATGCGTTATTCCAGTTTTATGTTGCGGATGGAAAATTATCGCTGCAACTCTATCAGAGAAGTGCAGATGTGTTCCTTGGTGTTCCGTTCAATATTGCAAGTTATGCGTTGTTGCTGATGATGGTCGCGCAGGTGTGTGATCTTGAAGTAGGAGATTATGTGCACAGTTTTGGAGATGTACATATCTACAATAATCATTTTGAGCAGGTCAACAGACAGCTTTCAAGAGATACAAGACCGCTTCCAACGATGAAGCTCAATCCGGATGTAAAAGATATTTTTGATTTCAATTTTGAAGATTTTACATTGGAAAACTATGATCCGCATCCGGGCATAAAGGCTCCCGTAGCGATCTGATATCAGAAAAGCTTTTCTCATATCTTTTGTAATTACTGTTTTCTATCCTGATGATCCAGACTGAGTGTTTTTCTTCTCAGTCTCTACTTATGGTATTTTGATTCCATAAGCTGTGGAAATATAACATCGTTCCAGGATCTGCTTCACCAGCACTGGTCTTTGCAAAAACTTTTGATACTTATTATTTCCCTTCTAGTTCTCAATACTTCATAGGCGATACCATCTTGCACCCACTGTGAATCTTTATATTGTTTTTTCAGTTTTTTTAATTAAAAATCTTGTTTTTACCCGGATTCAACGAAGATTGTTTCTAAAATAAGTTTTAAATTTGGAAGAATAACATTTTCGAATTCACATCGGTATCAAAACCGGTGATGAACAGTAGGTATAAAAGTAAATCATGAAGTATCTAAAAATAAATATTGAAGAAAAGACAGACCTGGAAGTTCTTAAAAATACAGTGCTTCAGCTAAAAGGGGTTGCTTCCGCAGAGATCATCGATGATGAAAACCCGGAAAGTGAGCTTAAAAAAGCTTTTGCGAAAACAAAAGAGCAGCTGAAAACAGGCGACTACGAAACCTTAGTGAATGATATTTTTGAAATCATCATAAAAAAATAATTCTAAAAAAATAAAGAAGACCGATGAGAAAGGCCATTTTATCCATTGCAATACTGGGAGTATTATTTTCTGCCCAGCTATCAGCACAGACCGACACTTCAGGGAGAGAGAAAGTATACAGAGCAACTCATACCAAAGTAACGGAGCTGAAACACACCAAGCTGAAAGTAAATTTTGATTACCAGAAGGAGCAGATGAATGGGGAAGAATGGCTAACGGCCTCACCTTATTTTTATCCTGCCAATGAATTGATACTGGATGCAAAAGCAATGCTGATTCATGAGGTAGCGCTTGATAACAATGGCAAAAAATCTCCTCTGAAATATGAATATAATAATGATATCCTGAAAATTGCACTGGATAAAACCTATCAGAAAAACCAGGATTATACTGTTTATATCAAGTACACCTCGCGCCCGAATGAGGTGAAACAACAGGGAAGCATGGCTATAAATGATGCTAAAGGACTCTATTTCATCAATGCACAGGGAACAGAACCTGATATGCCAACCCAGATCTGGACGCAAGGGGAAACAGAATCATCATCTGCATGGTTTCCTACCATTGATAAACCCAACCAGAAAACAACTCAGGAAATCTACATGACCGTTCCTGACAGATATGTAACGCTTTCGAACGGAGTGTTGAAAAATTCTCAGAAAGAATCCAACGGGCTTAGAACGGATCATTGGGTAATGGACAAAAGACATTCCACTTACCTTTTCTTTATGGGAGTGGGAGAGTATGCTATCGTAAAGGATAAATGGAAGAATATTCCGGTAGACTATTATATTGAAAAGGAATTTGAGCCGTATGCCAAACAGATCTATGGAAATACTCCGGAAATGATTGATTTTTTCTCAAAAAAAATGAATTACGACTATCCATGGGCAAAATATGCACAGATTTCCGGCAGAAATTATGTAAGCGGTGCCATGGAAAATACAACAGCTACTCTTCACGGCAGCGACATTCTTCAGAAACCAGGACAGCTTATTGATGAAAATAAATGGGAAGACACCATCGCTCATGAATTATTCCATCACTGGTTTGGAGATTTGGTTACGGCAGAAAGCTGGAGTAATCTTACCGTTAATGAATCCTTCGCCAACTATTCCGAATACCTTTGGAATGAACATAAATACGGAAAAGATCAGGCAGACTATCATCTGATGACAGATGTGAATATGTATATCCACAATCCTTCAGACTTCAAGAAAAACCTGGTACGTTTTAATTATGAATCCCGTGAAGATGTTTTTGACCTGGTGACCTATCAGAAAGGAGGCGGCATTTTGAATATGCTCAGAAATTATCTTGGAGATGATGCCTTCTTTGCCGGAATGAATGATTATCTCAAAACGAATGAATACCAGAATGCCGAAGCCCACCAGCTGAGACTTTCCTTTGAAAAAGTATCTGGAAAAGACCTGAACTGGTTCTTCAATCAATGGTACTTTGGAAATGGAAATCCGAAAATCAATTCTTCCTTTACCTTTGAGCCTGTAAAAAAGCAGGTTTCAGTCACGATCAGCCAGACTCAGGATCAGCCGTTTGAGTTCCCATTGGCCATTGATGTATATGATAATGGAAAGCCTAAAAGATATAACGTGTGGGTAAATGCCCAGGCCAAAAATACATTCAGTTTTGATGTTTCCAAAACACCTGACTTGGTAAATATCAATGCAGATGGAGTCTTGCTTGCTGAAATCGCTGATACAAAAACTCCGGAACAGAACCTAATGCAGTTTACCGGTTCTAAAGAATTCAAAAGCAGATACCGTGCCCTGGAAGGAATAAAAGATCAGACCGGAAAAAGCCCTGCAGTGGTAAAATTACTGGCTGCGGCCCTGAAAGATCCTTTCTTTAGAGTAAGAATAAAAGCACTGGAGCTGATTGATCTGACTCATGCAGAGCAGATGAAAGCCTTAAGCTCTGAAGTTGAAAAGATTGCTGCCAATGATCCCAAAACCTTAACTCAGGCTGCTGCCATTGCTGCTTTAGCAAAAACAAAGGATAAAAAATATCTTCCACTTTTTGAAAAAGGAGTGAACGCTGTATCCAATGCTGTTAAAGGAAATTCCTTAAGTGCTGTTTTGGCCATCGATCCTTCAAAAGCAAATTCTCTCGCAGATAAGATTGACCTGGAAGGCGCTTCTGATGAGCTTCAAGCACAGCTCCTTCCGGTAATTGTAAAGAATAAGGTGACTTCCCAGATGTCAAATATTGCGCCCTTGGCTGCATTTTACCCATTCATTAAATTCCAAAATCCGGAATTGGGGAAATCTGCTGAAGAAGGCTTCAATTGGATTATGTCTTCCGATAACCTGAAAGCGACAGAAAGTATAACCAAAATCGTAGGATATGCAAAAAATCAGATGGGGGATAATCCTCAGGCAAAAATGATGGTGGTTCAGATGCTGAAAGATGGCTTAAGCAAAAAAATGGAACTTCTCAAACAGAACCCTCAAAAAGCAGCAAGCATCAATAAACAGATTGATGTATTAAATAAAGCTATTGAAAATTTCAAATAGAAATAAACAGAGGCCGGCAATTTTTTTGCCGGCCTAATTATATGGCTGCATCTCTTAAATTGCCTGTTACATAATTAATTTCAAATGCCCTGCTTTTCATTCTTGTGATTTGATACGTTGTACTTGTGATAGATTTTAGTAATGTAACAAAAATCAATAGTTTTTACTGTTGTTTTTTACATTATCTTTCATAAATTCGTTTAAAATTTAAGAAATTATGAGTTTTGGAATTGAAGCGGCAAGCTATTATGTGCCTTCTTTATATTTGGAAATTAAGGATTTAGCGGAAAAAAGAGGCATAGAACCTGCAAAATTGGAGAAAGGATTAGGACTTCATAAGATGGGGCTTGCGGATGTCCATGAAGATGCAGCAACATTTGCAGCGGAAGCATTGCTCAAACTGATAACAGATTATACTGTAAACCCAAAAGAAATAGCAAGGATCTACCTGGGAACGGAAAGTGCAGTAGATGCTGCCAAACCTACTGCTTCCTACGCGATACAGATGGTAGAAGGGGTGCTGGAACAAGAATTCGGAAAAAGATGTTTCAGGAACTGTGATGTTCTCGATATGACTTTTGCCTGTGTTGGTGGAGTAGATGCTTTGCACAATGCCCTAGACTTTGTCAGGGTGAATCCTGATAAAAAAGCAGTGGTGATCGCCAGCGATTATGCAAAATACGAATTGGCTTCTTCAGGAGAATATACACAGGGAGGTGGAGCAGTCGCATTGCTGATTTCTTCAAAACCTGATCTGCTGGAAATAGAAAATCATTGGGGAGTTGCCACAGAAAGTGTTTTCGACTTTTTCAAACCAAGAAGATTATATAACAAAGAAGATCTGACAGGAGCACCGGATACCTATCCGGAAACAATTGAAGTCTTTAGCGATGAACCTGTTTTTGACGGCCAGTATTCCAACCAGTGCTATCAGGACAGAATAAGAGAAGCTTATCAGCATTATAAAGAAGGTACGGGTAAACATAAGCCTTACGAAAACTGGAAATATATTATTTTCCACCTTCCATATGCCTTCCACGGCAAGAGAGTATTTACAGAGATTTACAGCCTTGAAAACGGACTTTCCTATGAAACACCGGAAGAACAGAAAGCGGTGGCAAAATCTGAGAACTATCTGAAGCTGATCACTGATCAGATCGAAAAGACGCAGCGCGCTTCTTCAGAAATAGGGAATATGTATACAGCTTCCATTTTTATGGCATTTCTTTCCGGTTTGCAGACTTCGTTCAATGAAAACGAAGAATTGTCCGGAAATGAGATAGGATTCCTAGGTTACGGAAGCGGCTCCAAATCAAAAGTTTTTGCCGGGAAAGTTTCTGCGAACTGGAAAAACGTTGTGGATAAATGGAATGTATTTGAAAATCTTAACAACAGACTTCCTGTTAGTTTTGAAACCTACGAAAAGTTACATAGAAAACAGTTGAATCAATCAGTTAATCCTGATTATAAAGGGTTCGGCCTTGTTTCTGTAGAATCCAATAACCCGGTTTTGAACGGAGCCAGATACTACGGCTTTCAGAAATAACGACTTTTATAAGATTATGATAAAAAGCATTCCATACCAATGGGATGCTTTTTTTGATAATAAGTAAGGTGGCGCTCTGATTTTTAGGATCAGGTAAGATACATGGAATTTTGAATTGAATTACTATTTCTCTTAGTGTTGATTTTGTATAAAAATTAAAAATATGTTTTAATTAAAAGGTAATTTGTTGTTTTTCGGATTAATTATTGATTATTTTTCTGTTTTTGTGCTGGTTTTTTGTGTGATTTTAAAATTAATATACTGTTTTTTTTTATTAATAATCTCCTTTATTGTTGATTTTTTTTACTGATTTAATAAAATAAATTAAAATTGGGAAAATTTTTAATACTTGTTAAAATTCTGTTAAAGATATAATATGTTAAATTTTTTTTAGTCTTTTTTAAAAATAGCTCTTATATATTTTACCTTATCCTATTTTTCATGAAATAATTTAATATTAAACGCTTGTTTATCAGTGTTTTATAATTTGACGTTTTTGGTTTTTATTAACATATTTGCCTCTGGATATATTAAAAATTGTTAACATGAATGTGAAATTACGAGTATTAAGTGTCGGCGCACTGTTTTTTATGGGACAGGCTGTACTGGCACAAAAAGTGAAAAAAGACACGACGTCGGTACAGGACATAGATGAAATTGTGGTGGTAGGATATGGTACCAAGTCGGCCAAAAAAGTAACGACATCGATCTCCAAAGTAAAAGGAGACGATTTGACGAAAGTTTCAGCACCCAGTGCAGACGCACTACTGCAAGGTGCCACAACCGGACTGCAGGTTTCGCCTACATCAGGAGCACCAGGAGCTGGTTTTAATGTTAGATTAAGAGGGGTTTCCAGTATAACTTCCAGTAACGATCCTTTATATGTAGTGGATGGAATTCCTATATCATCCAATTCTCCAAGCGGGAATGTGGCGTACGGAGGACAAACCGGAAACCTACTGTCTCAATTGAATATGGCAGATGTAGAAAACATTGAAGTATTAAAAGATGCTGCTGCTGCTGCGATTTACGGATCCCGTGCTGCCAATGGAGTAGTTTTGATCACAACCAAAAAAGGGAAAAGAGGGAAAATAAATTTTAGTCTGAATTCAACGGTAGGTTTCCAGAATCCTATTAAAACATTTGAAAAAATGAAAGCTGGAGATTATTACAGAATGCTTGACCTGGCAGAATTTAATACGACTCCCAGCAGAGGAAGAAATTATTGGTCTACCACCAATGGTGTGTGGAGCCCTGGTTCCGGTCAGTCCATTGAAGATTTTTACCGATCAGATTTCGGAGATGATTATATCCGTCAGATTTACAGAAAAGATCAGCCGCTATACGAGTTAAGTGCCAGTGCATCGGGAGGTAATGATAGAACCACTTTTTACCTTGGTTTCTCCAATTTTGACCAGTCAGGCGTGATAAAAGGACAGGAGTACAACCGGCAGACTTTTACATTAAATCTGGATCAGAAACTTAATGATATTTTCAAAGTAGTAAGTTCTGTGAGACTTTCCAATGAAAACATCAATAGAATAAATGGTGATAATAATATTTACGCACCTTTGAGTGCTGCTGTTCTAGAACCACCAGGACAAAATATCTGGAATCCTGACGGCAGTTATAATACAGATACATGGACCTTTTCAAACCCGGTACAGAATGCTACAGATGTAAAAGGTTTGTCAAAAATTTTCGGAGTAAATACTTCACTAGGACTTGAGTCCAAATTTTCTTCCAAGCTCAATATGGTAACAAGATTCAATTTGGAAAGGATCAATTATGATGAATCACGTTTATTTCCAATAGATACTTATCAGGGAAGGGGAGCTAAAGGGCAGGCAGACTATAATGGACGATTGTATAATACTTTTACAGCGTTTAACACCATCACGTACAGTGAAAAAATAAGTGATAAATTCAGATTTACCTTAATGGGTGGATTGGAGTATTTTAACCGTCGGACATTCTTCACCGATATTCAAACGCAAAATATACCTTTAGGAGCTACTTCACCGGACGCTGGCTCGCAAAAAACTATAGCTTCTTACTATCCATCATTAGGGAACAGAACATTCTCTTACTTCTCAAGATTAAGTTTGGAGATCTTCAACAATCTATTTATTGATGCTACCTTCAGAGCAGATTCTTCTTCAAAACTGGCTTATGATAACAGAACTGAGTACTTCCCGTCAGTTTCAGCAGCGTATGTGATCTCTGATAATGAATGGTTTAAAAAAGATGTAGTGAGCTTGTTAAAAGTAAAGGCCGGATGGGGAGAGCTTGGAAATCAATCAGGTTTAGGGAATTTTGACGTATCACCTGCTGCCCAAATTTACACCTATGGTCTGTTACCTACCTATAACCCAAATCCTACTTATGGGGTAGGCGTTCTTGCTAATCCTAATTTAGTTTGGGAAAGAACCGGTCAAACCGATGCAGGACTGGAAATCGGATTATTTAAAAACAGGATCAATCTTACGTACGATTTTTATTATAAACAATCACGTAAGCTTTTGGTAAATGGTACATTGCCATTGGAAAACGGGGTTGAGACATATAGATCCAATGCTGCGGAAATGTACAACAGAGGTCATGAAATTGGAGTTAATGCTGCTATTCTGAAGTCAGAAAATTTAGGATGGAACTCGCAATTTAATATTACATTTAATAAGAATGAGGTCACCAAACTTTTAGGAGACCAGCCTGTTCCTATAGATTTTGGTTTTGCCACGAGAATTGATGTTGGGCAGCCGGTAGGGGCATTCTTCGGTTTTAATGCCATTGGTATTTACAGATCGAACGATGAAATTCCTAAAGCTATATTTGATCAGGGGATCAGAGCTGGTGATGTAAAGTATGAAGATGTTAATGGAGATGGGGTTATCGACTCAAATGACCGAGTTTTCTTAGGGAAATCACAACCGGATTTCTTTGGAAATTTCAGAAACACATTCAGGTATAAAAGCTTTGATCTTTCAGCAAATATCATATTTGTTTTTGGCCAGGATATGTATAACTCTTCCAAAACATTTGCAGGGATTTCAGGAAATCCTTTCTTTGGGAAATTAGCTGATCAGACAGATTACTGGACACCGGATAACCCTAATGCCAGTTTACCACGTCCTGTGAGAGGATTTAATCAGTCATGGAACAACAGACCATCATCTCGATTCGTTGAGGATGCTTCTTACATCAGATTAAGAGAAATTCAGCTTGGATATACCTTACCTAGAAGAACACTGGGGATCGGTGATATGACATTGAGATTTTTTATAGCTGCGGATAATCTTTGGACCTGGACAAATTACAGTGGACCAGAGCCTGAAGTAAACGCTTTCGGACAGGCAAATGTAGCCACTGGAACAGATTTCTTTACTCAGGGAATGAACAGAACAATTAAATTCGGTATTAACTTAAATTTCTAAACTAAAAATGAAAAAAAATATAATTAAATATCTGATCGTTTCTTCTTCTTTACTTGCCATAGTAGGATGTGGAAGAGATATGGTAGGAAGTGAAACTGTGGATACGGACAGGCAGGTAGGAGATGGGTTTATAAAAACTGATGCAATTGCCAGAACTGCAGCAAACGGAATCTATAATAATATGCAGAACCGATATGTATATGGAGGAGAATTGCATTTTTTTGAAGGACTTTTTGCCGATGATTTCACACATACCGGCACTTTTTCTGAATTCGCAGAAGCTGGTGCCAGTAACTTTTTAGATACCAATCTGTCTGTAAGACGTATTTTTGGGGCACATTACACCGTAATAAGAACCTGTAACGCGATCATTGACCAGGTAGAAACAAAGCCAATCCTGGGGAATACGATTACTGATCCTGTAAAAAATCAGGTATTGGGAGAAGCCTATGCTGGAAGAGCATTAATGTATTTAAATTTGGTACGCTTATTTGGAGGCGTGGCTTATGTTACTACTCCAATTTATATTGCAGATGAGGTTGTCCGTCCAAAAAGAGATTCAAAAGAGTTTGTATATGAATCTATCGTTAACGATTTGAAAAAATCGATTGAATTTTTTAAAAAGAACAACGAAAAGTCCGAAACTTTCCTAAGCCTGGATGCTGCTCAAGTGATATTAGCCAAAACCTATATGGAGACGGGCCAATATAATGATGCGAAAGCTATTCTGGAAAATATTAAAGGGTATTCACTTTCTGCAAGCTATACAGCACTATTTTCATCTTCTATATCAACAGAACATATCTTCAAAATTAACTTCACCGAGACAGATGGTGGAAACCAGGCTTTCTTTTTTTATCCTGCCCTCGTAGGTGGAAGAGGAGAAGTTTCTTTACGTACACAGTTTATGAGTATTTTCGATACGGACGATAAAAGAAAAATGTTTGCTCTTGCACAAGGAAGAAATTATTTTAGAAAATACAGCAACCCCGGTAGTGGTGCGGATAATATACCTATCATAAGATATGCTGATGTACTATTATCCCTTGCTGAATGTAGATTGAAAACATCTGGTGATGCGTTAACTCCTGTAAATCAAGTGAGAGAGAGAGCAGGAATTGCTCCATTAGCAGCAGTGACATTAGACGATGTGTTAATGGAACGTAGAAAAGAATTGTATGGAGAAGCTGACAGATGGTTTTCAGTGAAGCGATTTGGAAAAGCACAGGAGGTAATAGAAAGTAAGGGACGTCCTTATTTCTCTAAAAGACTGGACTTATGGCCGATACCTGCATGGCAATTAATTAATAATCCAAATACCAATCAAAATCCTGGCTACTAGAAAAAAATCAACACATGGAATAACCTATAAAGACTAACAAATTATAATTATTTTAAAATGAGACTGTTTCTTAAAGGACAGTCTCATTCTTTTTTACGATCTATTTTACGATAAATACCACTGAAATGGTGCTTAATTCCGTATATTCTAGCGCCAATTTAATCTTTTTTCTTGTAATTTTATTCTTTGTTTTATTCATATTAATGTATATTTTCCTATAATAAATTAAAATACATTTATTTTAATTTTAATTTCATTATTTGTTAAAATTCTCTTAATATTCAAAATGCTTTACTTTTTGTTAAAATTTTAAATGCAATTAAAAGTATTCTTTAGTGATTGAGATAGATCAATGAGAATATTTCTTTTCTGGTAAGCTGTTTTCAGGTTTTGGTAAATTGATCTTGTTGATATTTATTAACATATTTGTCGCTTGAATATATTAAAATCTGTTAATAATGAATGTGAAGTTGCATGTATTAAGTGCTGGAGCATTGTTTTTTTTAGGACAAGCTGCCTTTGCGCAAAAATCTAAGAATGATTCTATTCTGAAGGAGAATAAGATCGAGGAGGTAATCGTTACTGGATACCAGAAGAAAAAAGCAGATGAGATTACTCAGGCCCAGGCAGTGGTGGGTGGTGATGAAATCAGAAGAAACTCTCCCACAACGTCGATCGGAAACTCTCTACAGGGTAGAGCCTCAGGGGTATTTGTACAGAGTACTACAGGGCAGCCGGGTGCTGCTGCTACCATCCAGGTAAGAGGAGTAGCAGGTGTTGGTGGTTCTTCTGAACCTACCTATGTAGTAAACGGGATGTATATGACTGCCAGACAGTTTAGTGCGATCAACCCTGCGGACGTAGAATCGATTTCAATTCTTAAGGATGCTGCCGCTACAGCGCAGTATGGTGCGAGAGGGGCAAACGGAGTAGTGGTTGTAACGACTAAAGCCGGAAAAGCCGGAAAAACCCATTATTCATTCGAATCTAAATTCGGTTTCAGTGAAAGATTGAAGGACAATAACTACACCATGATGAATTCAAGGGAGTTGATGGACTTTCAGAATCAGTTAGGGTATCTTGGATTTAAACCGAGATCTCAGGAGGAAATGAACAGATTGGCTGCTTATGACCACAACTGGCAAAAAGACCTTCTGAAGCCTTCAAGCATCCAGTCTTACCTATTCAGTGCACAAGGGGGATCCAGAGAAAGTACTTTTTATTACTCATTGGGATATGACTCTGACAATGGAATTATCAGAGATATAGACGGCCTTAAAAGGTACACCGGTAACTTCGGTTTTACCAATAAACTGAGTGAGAAGCTAAACGTAGGAATCAACCTTGGAGTTCAATACCAAGTAACACAAAATTTCAGAGACAGAAACAATACGCAGAATCCATTCGGAGCCATGTATAAGTATGCTCCCTATGAGCCGATTTATAATGCTGACGGAAGTTATAACCAAACGATGAGAGCTGGTTCAAATGTTGTGGAGCAGATCCGTAATTACAGACTGGAGGATCAGAGACTGAGAATTCCTGTCACTTTATTCGCTGAATATAAAATTATTGATGGACTGAAATTTAAAACCAATTTCAACGGTCTTTATGACTGGTTTATGGGGACTCAATGGCTGAAGAAAGGATCAAATCTAGACCTCACAGTGAATGGGGTTCCTACGGGTGCATTAAACAAAAATTCATTCTACGGGTTCAATTATACATGGAACAACTCCATCAATTATAAAAAATCATACGGAAGCCACAACTTCGATTTCTTGGGATTCATCGAATACAATGATAATTTCAATGAAACAACGAATGGAGGAGCTTATGGATTAAAATCTCCAGTGATCAGTGTTCCAAGTATTACCACACCTTCGGACAGAAATACATTTACAGGGATCAAAACAAGAAATACGCTGTTCAGTTTGGCAGGAATGTTAAACTATGACTATGAGGGTAGATATTTGGTAACCGGGTCATTGAGAAGAGATGCTTCTTCAAGATTTGGAGTGAATAACCAAAGCGGTGTATTCTGGTCCGCAAGTGCAGCATGGAATATCGCGAAAGAAGAGTTTATGAAAGGAGGCTTTATCAACGATTTAAAGCTTAGAGGGTCCTATGGTACAACGGGTAACGACGGTACATTGCCTGATTATTATAATGTATCAAACGTGAGCTACGGTTTATATGGAGCCAATGGCACACTATATCCAGGAACTTTAGATAAAACCGCTTATATTATCGGGAACACCAATCTTAAATGGGAATCTAATGCGATTACCAACTTAGGGGTAGACTTCACGATGATGAACAGAAGAATCCGAGGATCCGTAGAAGTATATCAGAACAAGAGAAAAGATTTCGTACAGCTAGTACCTTTGGATAAACAGGAAGGAGGATATTACCAGTATATCAACGCCGGGGATATGTCACAGAAAGGTCTTGAGGTTGAGCTTAGTGTCGATGTAATCAAAAGAAAAGACTTCCAGTGGAATTTACATGCTAATATTTCTTTCCAGAAATCCATTCTTGACCGATTAGCTGATGGACAGACTGAAAGAAACTTAGGAGATACTTATCTTAAAGTTGGTGAGTCTCCATACGTATTCTATAATGTAAGGTTTGCAGGAGTAAACCCGGATAACGGAAAAGCATTATATTACGATAAAGCAGGTAACATCACCGATGTTTACAGTGCTTCCAACGCAGTTCCTATTACTGATAGATCTCCATTCCCTAAAAACTTTGGTGGATTTGGAACTACACTTCAGTACAAAGGACTTGATTTCAGTGCAGATTTCTCATTCAAAACTGGAAGTTATACGTATAACAACATGTACTACGCTGCCGTTAATCCAACGCTTGCTGTGGCAGGTAGAAATATGGCACAGGCCGCGGCTAACGTTTGGCAAAAACCAGGTGATACAGGAGTATTCCAGAAGGTAGATAGCAATGGTCTCCGTGATTCCGATCAGTGGATTGAAAAATCAGATTATTTAAGATTGAGATCCCTTACACTAGGATATACGTTTGATAAAGCGTTCCTGGGAGAAGGATCACCTGTTAATAAACTTAGAGTATATGCACAAGGACAAAACTTATTTACTGTAACAAAATTCCACGGCGAACCAGAAGTTTCAGTAGGATCTGCTGACTCTACATCATTATTTGTTCCGGGATCATTCAACCTTTATACTTATCCAGCTGTAAGAACAATCTTGGTAGGATTGCAATTAGAATTTTAATATCGACTAGCTTTATGAAAAAGAATATAATAAAAATAAGTTTAGCTGCGTTGACGATCTTTGTTACGTTGACGTCTTGCGAAAGAAATTTAGATCAGATTTCATCAATTAACGAAGATCAGGATCAATCAATGACCAGAGCTGAATCATTCAGACAGGCGATGGATGGTGCTTATACTGCATTTAAAGGAAGTGGGTACTATAACGGAGATAGTGGTAGTCAACTTATCATGGGAGACCTTACTACGGACAATCTGATTCGTACGGCTTCGGGAAGAAATACTAATTTTGCAGCATCCAACTTCGAGTTTTCTTCAGACAACTCACAAACTACGGGACTATATAGTGCCGCTTATATGGCAATCAGCAGAACAAATTTTGTTTTAAAATATCTTGGTAACGGAGTGTTGTCAGGCACAGAAAAGACAAACATGGAAGCAGAGGCAAGAGGACTGAGAGCAATTGCCCATTTTGATCTGGTAAGAGCATATTCTCAAATTCCAACACAGTCTCCAAATGCTAAAAATACAATAGGGATTTACTACTCAGAAACCTATGCTCCATTAAATAATACAGCATCCCGTAACCTGACAGTTGATCAGGTGTATGATAAAATTATCGCAGATCTTCTGTTTGCTGCTGATAATATTACCCAGAATGATGCTGATAAAGGAAGATTAAGCAAAGCTTCTATCTATGGATTATTATCAAGAGTGAACCTTTATAAAGGGGATTATGCCAATACCATCAAATATGGAGAATTGGCATTGGGAATCGCACCAAGTATTACTGTGATGGATAACTTTACCAGAATATGGAAAGAGAATGAAGGGTTATCAAGAATCACTGATGGTGTTCTGTTCCAACTGTCAAATGCACCGGCAGAATCGAATAATACGGTAGGAGCGGCATACAACCAGGCAGTTCCTAGTCTTAGATCAGAATTTGTTGTTGATTATGATCTTTATACCGCATACGGAGCTGATGATATTAGAAAATCTGCTTATTTTACAACGGGTATATACAGTAAAGAAAAATACAACCACGTAACAAAATATGCCGGTAATGGTGGCCCATCTAATGTTGTACCGATTAAATACCTTAGAGCAGCTGAAGTACTATTAAATGTTGCGGAAGCTTATTACAGATCAGGAACTAACCCTGCTCAGGCTCTGGCTTTATTGAATAAATTAAGAGCAGAAAGATATTCTTCATTTACTCCGGGAACAGAATCAGGTCAGGATCTTCTTGACGCCATCCTGAAAGAAAGAAGACTGGAACTTGCTTTTGAAAATGACAGATGGTATACGCTAAAAAGATTAGCCCTTCCGGTTCAGAGATCAGGTAAAGGAGATCTTTTTGATGGTACAGGAACGCCTGCTGTTGCGCAGGTGTTGAAAGTAGGAAGTGCAAAATGGCAGTGGCCGATTCCGATTACTGCGATCCAGGCTAATCCGAATATTTTGCAAAACGATGAATATTAGTTATTAAATTAATTTTTATTGATAAATAGCAAGTGGCTGCCCCAAGGGGCAGCCACTTGTATGATTAGAGCTTAGTACATTACAGTATTTAAAGATTAATGCAGCGATCAGAATGATTCATCTATTGGGTATTGCTATATCGAACTTCTCACAGCAGCTGATGTGCCTTAACATAATAAAATAATGACTTGAAGATCTGTTTATGGATAACGGGAAAGCTGTGAAAGATGAACGATATGTCATGCAATCAAAGGTCATCTCATGAGGATCCCGTCCTGATACGTTTTTGGTGTTATGCCCTCGATCTGTTTAAATACCCTTGTAAAATAATTGGTATCCGAAAATCCGGTATGGAATGCTGTTTCCTTAATGCTGGTTTGATTGGCCAATAGTTCTTTTGCTTTACTGATTCTCTCCTGTAAAATAAAATCATTAGGTGAAGTTCCCAGTTCATCTCTGAACATTTTAAAGAAGTTCGACTTACTTACGTAGGCCAGTTTGGCAATACTGTCGATAGAAAGTTTTTGGTGAAGATTTCTTTTAATATAATCCACTACAAAGCCTATCCTTGACTTGTTTTTGACAATGTTTTTTTCCACCATACTTCGTGCCTGGGTCTGCATCAGTCTTATCAGTAACTCCTTAAGGGCGAAATCCGCCATAATGTCCTTGTGAGAATTATCATCCATGGCAATTCTCATGATATTGTTGGTGGCTGAGGCTAATGCTTTGTTGTTAAAAAGAAAATATTCATCCAGCTGAATATTCCATTGAGATGTTTCGTCCACTTTCGGAAGATGATAATTCAGGTGATTCAGAGAATCTTCTATAAATTCGGGATTCAGGCTTAGCGAAATACATTGGGCAGGAGCCTGGTCGGCTTCTGGAAAATCAATGACCATCGTTTCTCCCGGGGCAACTAAAATACTCTCCCCCGGATAATAGTCAAAATAACTGGTCTTCTTATCCAGTTTCATATGTTTTTTACCTCTCAGCATTGCAGTAAAAGCTATATTTTCAAAATGAAGTTTTACCCCAAAAGCGGCTTTGTGTGTCTCATAAATGCTGAATTCACAGTTGTTTAGGTTGAATGTGGTCTGGTTCTCTACAAGACTCAATAGTTTGTTTTCTTTGATTAATTCGGGAGTGTTTAATAAAAACCTGCTATTGTTATTCATTTCTAAATATTTTTAGGAAACCTGTAACTCAAATATATAAAATTTGGCCCCACGTTGCTGTTAAGAAAATAATAAAATTGAACATCTGCACTATTCTGCACTTTTTTTATACGATTGTGCTATACAATTTTTGGAGTATCCATGTAATTTGGCATTATCGAAAAAATAAAATAAGCATATGAGCACAATTACAGAACCAAGATCAGAGACTCTTTTAGAACGTCCTGAGTTTAAAAGCAGATATGACAACTATATCGGTGGAAAGTTTACTCCTCCCGTTAAAGGGCAGTATTTTGATGTCGTTTCTCCCGTAGACGGAAAGAATTTTACACAGGTAGCGCACTCTACCAAAGAAGATCTTGAGTTGGCAGTAGATGCTGCTGAAAAAGCATTTCAAACCTGGAAAAAGACTTCATCCACAGAAAGAAGCATCATCCTTAATAAAATTGCAGACCGGATAGAGCAGAACCTGGAATATCTGGCGATTGTAGAAACCATTGATAATGGAAAGGCTGTACGGGAAACATTAGCGGCAGATATGCCTTTAGCTATTGATCACTTCAGATATTTTGCGTCTGTGATCCGTGCGGATGAAGGTTCTCATAATGAATTGGACAAAGATACTGTATCTCTGATTGTACATGAGCCTCTTGGAGTCATCGCACAGATTATCCCATGGAATTTCCCTATACTGATGGCTGTCTGGAAACTTGCTCCAGCACTGGCTGCCGGAAACTGCGTTGTATTGAAGCCGGCGGAAAGTACTCCTGTGTCCATCATGGTTTTAATGGAGCTCATCGGTGACTTACTACCGTCAGGGGTTATAAATATTGTAAACGGTTTCGGCGCAGAGTTGGGAAGAGCTTTAGTCACCAATCCAAAAGTAGCAAAAGCGGCATTCACAGGTTCCACTGCAACAGGACGTCTCGTGATGCAGTATGCTACAGAAAACATTATTCCTGTAACCCTGGAGCTCGGAGGAAAATCACCTAATGTCTTCTTTAACTCAGTAATGGATGCGGATGATGAATTTTTAGATAAGGCTGTGGAAGGAGCTGTTCTTTTCGCTCTTAACCAGGGAGAAATCTGTACCTGTCCGTCGAGATTGCTCGTACAGGAAGGTATTGCAGATGCTTTTATTGAAAAGGTAATTGAAAGAGTAAAGGCAATCAAAGTTGGAAACCCTCTTGATAAAACAGTGATGATGGGGGCTCAGGCTTCACAGATTCAAAAAGATAAAATACTTTCCTATATCCAGTTAGGTAAAGACGAAGGAGCAGAAGTTTTGGTGGGCGGAGAGGTTAACGACCTGGGTGAAGACCTTGAACACGGTTTCTACATTCAGCCAACGATCTTTAAAGGGAATAACCGAATGAGAATTTTCCAGGAAGAAATTTTCGGTCCTGTACTGGCATTTACCACTTTCAAAGATGAGGAAGAAGCTATAAAAATTGCCAACGATACCATATATGGACTTGGCGCAGGAGTCTGGACAAGAGATGCTCATCAGCTGTATAACATTCCGCGTCAGATTGAAGCAGGAAGAGTTTGGGTAAATCAATATCATTCCTACCCGGCAGGGGCACCATTTGGAGGTTACAAACAGTCCGGGATTGGAAGAGAAAATCATAAAATGATGCTCGACCACTATCGTCAGACCAAAAATATGCTGATTTCCTACAACAAAAATAAGTTAGGCTTCTTTTAATTATTAATTTTAGGACGGCGCCCGATTGCCCTGGTTTTATCCAGGGTATACGGTCGGGCTATGAGGGTCTTTACGTTGTTTTGATACTTCATTTTATTTCTTACCGGCTCATCCCGTGTCGTCCTTATTATCCCTCACGCAGGAAACAAAAGATCTGAAGAAAGCATCGAAATTTACCAATAAGCTCATAAAAGTGGGCTCCGGTGGCAAACTGGAGAGTTATTAATGATGCTTTTGATACAATGAAGTAGGGCAGATAAATAGAAGAGTCCTATTCGATATTGCAAACTCAAATTGAACCATGATGAGTGACCAGGCCCGACAAAACCTTGCCGGGCTTTTTACTAAACTGATTAAAATAAGAAGGAATGAATCCAAAGATATCCCGGCTGTCAGCCACAGAACAGGCTCTCGACGTCATCAGGAAACTTGAAGACCAATATGGAGCGCTCATGTTTTATCAGGCAGGAGGCTGCTGCGAAGGAACGCAGCCGCAATGCTTTGAGAAAGGTGGTTTTTTTCCCAGAATGAATGATGCGATGATAGGAACCATTAACGGCCACGAATTCTGGATAGACCGGGACCTGTTTGAATATTGGAAATATTCTCATTTTACCCTGGATGTGACCGATGGTTTCGGACCAGGAGGGTTTTCTCTGGAAACTCCTTTGAAAAAAACGTTTAGGATCAATTACAGACTTTTCAGTCCGGAAGAATATGAAAATCTGGAACCTGTACAACGAAGTGAATAATGTAGGTTCTTTTTAATGATAAGTCATACGCATAGTTTCCGGTCATTCTTTAACGAACCGGCTGACAAACATGGCGGCCACCACATCTCCTACAGAATTCAGAACAGTAGCCAGCGGATCTACTAAAGTTCCGATAATCATTACAGCAGGAATGGCTTCCTGAGGAAGCTGATACACAGAAATCATCAGCATTTCACCGATGTATCCGCCATTTGGGATCCCACCCGCTACAATACTCACAAAAACGGTAATTCCCAGTGCCAACAGCAAGTTGGCAGGATCAAAAAAATCTTTTCCGATAATTAAGAAAGCTACATAAATCTTTATGATAGAAGACATTGAAGATCCGTTTTTATGCAGTGTCGTACCAATAGGAATCACCAGATTGGCAATGGAAGTCGGGATCCCTATTTTTGCTGCTGCCTGTAAGTTGGCTGGCATTGTTGCAAAACTGCTGCAGGTACTTATTGCAGTAAGGCTGGGGTAAATAGCATTGGTCCAGAAGTCTCTGACTCCTTTCTGACCGCTGGCCATAAAAGCATACAATGAAAAGAAGACCAGAAAATAGATAATTCCGGCAATATAGTATAATCCCAGAGGTTTCGCATAAAAGCCAAACAGCTGTGGACCTAAAGTTGCTACCTGGTAGGCAAAATATGCTCCCAAACCTACAGGCGCCAGTTTCATAACCAATAAAAGCAACTCTTTCATGACTTCATATCCAGAAGCAATAAAAGTCCTGAAAGGTTTTCCACTTTCTCCTGTTTTTCTCGCGGCAAATCCGGTCAGAAAGGCAAATATAAGAAGCGCAAGCATATTTCTCCTTGAAAAAAGCTCTGTGAACTCTCCTACTGTGAAAAAACTTACGATTCTATTGCCCCAGCTATCTTCGTTGGCTTCTTCAACGACCATTGCCGAACTGCCGGAAACTCCCGAAACCGGAAACAAATACACGGCACAGATGGTAAAAACTGCTGCTGTTAAAATAAAAAACAGAAAGGTAAGCGCCATTACCAATATGATTTTTCCAAATTTGGATTGTTGTTCCAAAGAGGCAATAGAATTGGATACTGCAAAAAATACCAGTGGAACCACACTTACAAAAAGAAGATTAAGGAAAATATCACCCAAAGGCTTTATATATTCTACAATACCAGGAGCCCAAACTCCTATGATGCTTCCAATAGTAATTCCCAGTAGTAAAAATATGATTCCCGAGTAGTTTTTCAAGGCTTCTTTCATGCGCACTTTTTATCAAAGATAGGTTTATTTTTAACATTCTGTTATGCAATTTTCAAACCTAAATTTCATAAATTTGAGTAAACATCGTTTCTATGGCTTATATAGATTACTATAAAATTTTAGGTGTAGATAAAAGCGCAACCCAGGATGATATTAAAAAAGCATATCGCAAGTTGGCAAGAAAACTGCACCCCGACCTGAATCCTGATGATAAGGAAGCTGAAAGAAAGTTCAAAGAACTTAATGAAGCCAATGAAGTCCTCAGTAATATCGAAAACCGGGCAAAATATGATAAATACGGTGAAAACTGGAAACATGGAGAAGAATATGAAAAGGCCCAGCAGCAGCAAAGACAATATCAGCAGCAGAATTATGGAGGTGGATTCTCTGGAGCCGACTTTGGAGAAGGCGAAGACTTCTCTGATTTTTTCCAAAACATGTTTGGAGGAGCCGGAGGTACAGGATTTGGAAAAAGCTCAAGAGGAAGAGCTTCAGGAAAATTCAAGGGGTCAGATGTACAAGCTGAGCTTACTCTGAACCTGAGAGATGCTGCAAAAACACATCCACAGACTTTTGAGATCAATGGCAAAAAAGTGAGAATTACCATTCCAGCAGGGGTGTATGACGGTCAGCAGATCAAGCTGAGAGGACATGGAAACCCAGGAGTAAATGGTGGTCCAAATGGAGATCTGTATATCACGTTCAACATCCCGGTTGATCCGGAATTTGAAAGAACAGGTAATGATCTTAAAATTAAAGTTACCATTGATTTATACACTGCCGTTTTAGGAGGCGACGTAAAAGTAAATACTCTGGATGGAAGTGTCAATCTGAAAGTAAAACCGGAAACCCAAAACGGTACAACCGTAAGGCTGAAAGGAAAAGGCTTTCCTGTCTATAAGCAGGAAGGACAATCGGGAGACCTTTTTGTAACTTATGAAGTGAAACTGCCTTCGAACCTTACAGAAAAGCAAAAAGAAATTTTTGAACAACTAAAAAATTCCTAAGCGATGAGTGAAAGAATATCACGGGAAGAACTCGTAAAAATTTACAATATCGAAATTACATTTTTTGATGAGCTTGTAGATTATGGCCTACTCAACATACAGATAGAGAACAATATCCATTATCTTATGTACGAGGATTTACCGGACCTGGAAAAATTTGCCAACTGGCATTATGATCTTGAAATCAACCTTCCCGGCTTGGAGGTTATTTATAATATGCTAAAAAAACTTGACGCTTTAAACCGCAGAAACAGAGAGCTCATGAATAAACTTTCTTCAATAAATAATCAATTTGAGGATATTTAGTTTAGTTTTGTAGCTTTTTAAAGCAATCATATATTATGAATGAGGAAAAGGTGATTATAGTACAGCCTGAAAGAAAGCATTTTGAAGATATTTATTTTAGTGGTAACCAGGCCAGCCTGCTGTTTTCACCCACAACTAAAAGCAAAACGATCATAACAATATTTTCTGCAGTGGTCCTATTTATCGTGTTCCTTTTGAGAGATAGCCTGAGCAAAGAAAGTGTAGGAATCTTATATTTTTTAAGCTTTATTTTTCTACTTTGTACGGTTTTTCTTTCCGTAAGTGTTAATAAGGTCTCAAGATGGAAAAAACAGGTCAATCATTATTTGAGTGTAC
The DNA here is from genome assembly GCF_003384725.1 of Chryseobacterium pennipullorum. Taxonomy (GTDB): domain Bacteria; phylum Bacteroidota; class Bacteroidia; order Flavobacteriales; family Weeksellaceae; genus Chryseobacterium; species Chryseobacterium pennipullorum. The sequence goes on along the minus strand of NZ_QNVV01000002.1, from coordinate 123,307 downwards.
TGGAAAAGTGTAAGCGCTACGAACTCCGGTTCGATCAGAATTTTTTCACAGTGAATATTGACGGGGAAAAAGAAACCAGCGAATGGAAAGATTTCGAATATTTCGATACCAATGCTGAGTTTATTACGCTGGAGGGAAAATACAACTATATGTTCCCCAAAAAAGCAATGAGTGAAAAAGATTATAATTACCTCAGAAAAATAATAAAAGAAAATATTAAGCAATAAAAAACGGAGCAGAAATTTGCTCCGTTTTTCTATTTATGTTAAGGGCAATACAGCCTTTACGTTCTTAATCCAGCCATCCCATTTCTTTCATCCACTCATCGTTGTAGATCTTTCCTACATATCTTGAGCCGTGATCGTGAAGCAGAACTACGATGACGTCATCCTTTGTAAACTGATCTTTCATCTGAACCAGCGAAGCGATGGCACTTCCCGCAGAATATCCACAGAAAATTCCTTCTTCTTTAGCCAGTTTTCTTGCATAGATCGCACCGTCTTTATCCGTTACTTTCTCGAAATGGTCAATCACTGACATATCATAGTTTTCAGGGATAATATCTTCCCCGATTCCTTCAGTAATATAAGTATAAGCGTGATCATAGTGAAGCTCTCCCGTCTCGTGGAATTCTTTCAGAATAGAACCATACGTATCAACACCAATTACTTTAACATCCGGATTTTTTTCTTTAAAGAAGGTTCCACAACCTGTAATGGTACCTCCTGTTCCGGCTCCTACTACAAAGTGCGTCAGCTGACCTTCGGTCTGTTCCCAGATTTCAGGAGCCGTAGATTCATAGTGAGCAGCACGGTTTGACAGGTTATCATACTGGTTGACATACCATCCGTTTTCTGTTTCTTTAGCCAGCCTTTTGGATACCGAATAATAAGAACGCGGGTCGGTAGGCTTTACATCCGTAGGGCATACAATGACCTCTGCGCCTACGGCACGAAGGATATCACACTTCTCTTTTGACTGCTTGGAGTTGGTTACAAAAATACATTTGTACCCTTTGATGATGGCTGCCAATGCAAGCCCCATTCCTGTATTTCCGGAAGTCCCTTCGATGATGGTTCCTCCCGGCTTCAATCTGCCGTCTTTCTCAGCATCTTCTATCATTTTAAGAGCCATTCTGTCCTTCACAGAGTTTCCGGGATTGAAGGTCTCTACTTTTGCCAAAACCAATGCAGGAAAATCTTCACCTAAAACCTTATTGAGTTTTACCAATGGTGTATTACCTATAGTTTCAAGAATATTTTTTGCGTATTTCATAAATGTTTTATAAGCGGTGCAAAGATAAGGCTTTTAAAATTATCTCTTTGGGAAATCGCAATTGGATATAGATGTATTGACTCCTGGAATACTGATTCGGTCTGCTGAAGTTAATTATACTTAATCGCCTTTACAGGAGAAATCTTACTGATCAGATAACTAGGTATAATAAGGGCCAGTGCAGAAATGGCAAGGATCCCCAGCGAAATGGAAACAATCGCAACAGGATTCAGATCTACCGGAACCGTACTCACATAGTAATTTTCAGGATTAAGCTTGATAATGCTGAATGATTTTTGAATCAATAGAAGCCCCAATCCAATAGCATTTCCATACAAAAGGCCGGGGATCATAATGATAAGGGTATAATTGATGAATGTTGCCCTGATTTGGGAATTGCTTGCGCCCAGTGTTTTAAGAAGGCCGATGGAATTGGTCCTTTCAATAATCAGGATCAAAAGAACCATGATGATGTTAATAACCACTACAATCAGCATGATAATGATGATAAGGGCGATGTTGGTATCAAAAATACTGATCCAGTCATTGATCTGAGGAAACTTTTCTGTGGCCTTTTCTGCATAATTTTTATAGCCGATCAGTTTTTCAATATCCGGAAAGTCTTTATCGATATCATTTACATCTTTAAGAAAAATATCAATACCTCCAATTTCGTCGGCTTTCATATCCTGAATCTTCCGTGCGTGGTTAATTCCGCCAAGAACAAACTGCTCGTCGATCAGTTTAATATCGGTTTTATAGATTCCAATAACACGGAATTTACGGTAAAGCGGTTTTTGATCGGTTTTTAAAAATACGGTGACAATACTGTCATTCAACTTAAGGTGTAGGTCTTTGGCTACTTTTTGTGAAACAGTAACATCATTATTGAAGCCTACTTCTGTGACTTTTGGAGTGGTTCCTGCAATAAGGAATTTTTTAAACCGTAAGCTGTCGAAGTCTTTTCCAATGCCTTTGAATATTATTCCTGCGAAGTTATGCTCGTTACGCATAATACCTGTTACGGTAGTATACGTTTGAGTACTTTCCACATCGGGAAGTTCTTTTATTTTTTTAATATTGAGGCCCTGCTTGTCGAGTACGGAGGTGTTATAGGATGAATTGGATCGTGTTGATCGTACGGTAATGTGTCCACTGAAATCGGCCAGTCTCTCTTTGATAGCTTTCTTGGAACCAAAGCCTGTGGCTACGGTAATTAAGGAGACAATGATCCCCAAAGCAACTGAAAGCCTGCCAATGAAGATGATCACTCTTGAAAGGTTATTTTTGTTATCTTTGGAAAATGCTATTTTTCTAGAGAAATATAAAGGAAATTTCAAGCTTATGAATTTAGATTTCAAAATTAAAAATTTACTTCTGATTTGCCTAATTTTTTTAGGAGTATTCAATCAATATTATTCTCAGATTCAAGACCAACCGGATTTTAAAACCGGAGCCGATCAGCCTGAGCTTTATCTGCCGCTGTTAAAAAATAAAACAATCGGAGTGGTCACCAACCAGACCGGATTGATGAGCGACAGAACCCACTTGGTAGATTTCCTGGTAAAAAACGGAATTAAGATTAAAGCAATTTTTGCTCCTGAACATGGTTTCAGAGGGGACGCCGATGCGGGAGCAAAGGTGAAGAACGGGGTTGACGTTAAAACCGGGATCCCTATTGTTTCCCTGTACGCCAGCAATAAGAAACCAAAGCCTGAACAGTTATCAGGAATTGACCTTGTTGTTTTTGATATTCAGGATGTAGGCGTGAGATTTTATACCTATATTTCAACACTTACCTATCTGATGGAAGCCGGTGCCGAAAATAATGTAGAAGTTATAGTGATGGACCGTCCTAATCCACATGATGGATATACAGACGGCCCGGTTCTCAGAAAAAAATGGGCCAGTTTTGTAGGCATGCATGAAGTTCCGGTAGTGTATGGATTGACCATTGGGGAATATGGTAAGATGGTCAATGGAGAAAAATGGCTGAAAAATGGTGTACAGGCTAAATACACACTGATCCCCATGAAAAACTACCATAAAACAAAACGATATCCGATATTAGATAAACCCTCACCCAATCTTCCCAACGATAAAGCCATCAATTTGTATCCAAGTCTGTGCTTTTTTGAAGGAACTCAGGTTTCAGCAGGAAGGGGAACAGAATTGCCTTTCCAGATCTATGGTTCTCCCTGGACACCGAATCTTCCTTATCAGTTTACTCCTAAACCAAGTTATGGGGCTAAAGATCCCTTCCTGAACGGGAAATTATGCTATGGCGAAAATCTCTCAGATTATCCTAAAGACCTGCGCGAACTCAACCTTGAATGGGTCGTGAAAGCATATAAGAACTATAAGAATCCACAGCAGGGCTTTTTCCTGAAAAATTTATGGTTTGATACTTTGTCAGGAACCGATGAGTTCAGAAAACAAATCATCGCCGGAAAATCAATTCAGGAGATTAAAGCTTCATGGAAAAAGGATCTTGATAATTTTGAAAAGATAAGAGTTAAATACGTGGTATACGACAATTAATTAATCAAAATTCTGGGGCGGATTTTTATCATTCTTGCCCCTGTTTAATATAAAGAGCCCCAGGGTTAGCCCGACTACTCCTGCAAAAGCAGTAAGTAGTGCTCTCTGAAGCTTATCCGGCAGATCATTTCCCAGATAATTCATTAAAAAAAGAATCACAAAGGTGATCGCTGAAATGATAATATGGTTTTTCCCGAATGGTTTCATCGTCTTATTTTAATTTGTAAGAAATCATAACCCCTCCACGATAAGGTATGATCTCACCACTTTTATTAAATTTCTCTGCAGAATCATATCGTTTTCCCGTTGTACGGTCATATCCCTTATAAAATCCCTGGGAATTTCCCACGGTTGCATAGATATCGAGATTCAGGCGCTCTGACAACTGAAACTGATAACCAGCTGTAATCCCCACCATGATAGAATGACCTTTTTGATAAAGATTGGAATTGACCAGAACTTCACCATCATCTTTTACAAAGATGTTGTCATTCCAATAGTTCCATTTTTGAATATTATAAGCAGCCACAGAGATATTAGCTCCTATATACCAATGCCGGAAGGCTTCTGTAAAATAGTATCTTGCCTCTGCAGAAACAGAATAGTACTGCAATTCGTGTCCGGCAAAAGATTTCCATGGGGAAACAAATGCATCTGCCTGAATGGTATATTTAGGGCTCAGTTGTTTTTCTGCCGCTACATTGATTATTCCTATCGGCAAAAACAGAGCATTTCCTTTTACATATAAGCTTTTTTCCTGTCCTTGTTCCTGTTCCTGAGCTGCTGCATTGCCTATCGCCAGAAATGCTAAGATACTGCCCGCTAATAATTTGTATTTCATCTAAGGTGTTACTTTATTTGTTGTAATAGTTCATCTGCTAATTTTGAGTCTTTATTGGACTGAACTGCTATATTTTTAGACATTTCGGCGTAGTTTTTTGCCATGTCCTTGTTACCGGTGAGAAAATAGAGCTTAGCAAGAATATAAGTGTTCTCAGCATTTTCTGTTCTCATAACAGATTTTTCTGCCCATTCCGTAGCCTTTTTCAGTGAAGAAGGTGTTTTTACATGATCTGCAAATACCCAGGCAGCCCTTAAAAGCTCGTTGGGTTCAAATTTATCAGCATCTTTGTAATAAGCTAAAGCTGCCTTTTCGTATTCAGGAAAATTGGCATGAAGCTCATAATAATTGAGTTTGGTTTGGTTCAGCTTTATCGTGGCTGCTTCTTTTCCAACTAAAGGCTCTGCCGTTTTCATAAAATAATCGTCATCGATTTTTTTATTTTTATCATCAATAGCTTTTTCCACTATTTTGGATAATCTGAGCTGGGCATCAAACTCATTATAAGTCTCCTCAGGCAGATATTTAGTGATTTCAGCCTTTCTGGATACAAAAGTTGTATAATTGTTATCTTCAGTTGACTTTAAAAAGTACAACAACAGTCCTATTTCTTCTTTTGAAATTTCTTCAGTTTTCTTCTTATTTTCAAAATATCTTTCCGAAGCTTTCTTTGCAAACTCGTAATCGGTATCAGAATTTAGTTTCATGACGTTAATAAGAAAGTCGGGATCTTTTTCTCCATTGGCAAAGCGCTCTTTCAGGGATCCTTTTTTATTTCCAGGAGCACTGATATTCTGTGCCATGGCCACAAAGAGGCCAGCATCCATATAGCCGGTGTTCCTTGAAACAAGTTCACCTTCGCCATTCAGAAAAAGGTAAGTAGGGTAGGAGCGAACTCCAAATTTGGAAGCAATCTCTCTACCTTCACCCTTTTCCATATCAAATCTAGCGTTGATAAAGGAGGTATTGAAGTATTCTCCGACTTCTTTCTGCGTGAAAACATTTTTTTCCATCATTTTGCAGGGGCCGCACCATGAAGCATAAGCATCAACAAAAACAAGCTTCTTTTCTTTTTTAGCTTTTGCTATAATATCTTTGAAAGGCAGGTCCTGAAATTGGATAGACTCCTGAGCTGAAATGACGATTGAGCAAAAAATAGATATCCCGTAGATGATCTTCTTCATTTTCAAATAAGATTTGTAGGCGAAGATAGCTAATTTTCAAAATATAAAAACCCAAACCTGGTATATGAACGTTTATATTAACTAATTTTAAGACTTGTTCACCCTATATTCCAAAAGACGATGCTGCACTCTTGCAGAAAAATATTTCATGCTGAAATTTCACATCAAAATTATATTTACTTTTGCCATAAACGGTATTTTATAATTTCTGTTCACAAAATATTGAAGCACTATGTTTTACCTGTTCAGTGTTTTTTTGGCTTTTTTCCTTGCTTTTCTTTTGATAACAAAAAAAGATAAAAGCAGTGCTGACCTTATTCTTGCAATCTGGCTTTCAGCAATCGGACTCAATCTGGCCAGTCATTATATGCTTCAGACAGGACAGTATACAATATACCCTTCATTTGTTTTTCTGGGATTTACCCTGCCGATTGTGTATGGCCCTTTTCTGTTTATCTATGTTAAAAAACAAACTTCTCCGGAATCTTTTTCGTGGAAGTATCTGCTGCATTTTATTCCGTTTCTGCTGTCCAATCTCTTGTTTGTGAAATTTTACATCGCCCCTTTTGAAGAGAGAGTAGATATATTCAAACACCATGGAAGCGGGTTTGAAAATGAATTGCTTATCCGGCTCTACGCGATCTACATCTCAGGAATTGTGTATGTGGTACTCTCTTTCAGGATCTTATACCGGTACAGGAAAAACATTGTTCAGCAGTTTTCAAATACAGAAAAAATTAATTTCAACTGGTTGCTGTATCTTATTATATGGATTGCCATAATCTGGGCATTGGTTCTTTTTGTCAATACCGACATTATATATGGTGCCGTAGCAGTCTTTATCATTTGGCTGGGATACTTTGGAATAAAGCAGGTTCAGGTCTTCAATCAGCCTGCCGTATCTTTTGCTGGCCAACCTGTATTGAGCCCTGTTTCTGAGGAAGAAGAGAAAAAAGAAGATATCGTGTCTTCTGATAGGAAATATCAGAAATCGAGCCTTACACAGAAAAATATTGACGATATCCACGATCGGCTCACCAGTCTCTTGTTAAATGAAAAGCCATTTGTAAATCCCAATCTCACCCTCAATGAGCTGGCGGCTATGCTGGATGTGCACCCTAACTACCTTTCACAGGTAATCAATTCCAAAGAAAATAAAAACTTTTACGAACTTATCAATGAAAAAAGAATTGAGGAATACTTACAGATCATTTCGCAACCTGAAAGCAGGCAGTTCACTTTGCTTTCGATTGCCTTCGATTGTGGATTCAATTCTAAAACATCTTTCAACAGAAACTTTAAAAAATACACTGGTGTTACCCCAAGTGAGTATCAAAAAAACTGATTGGGAGTTTCATCTTTCAGGGAAAAGGTGTCAATCTTCATAAGTGTAATATAATCAGATTGTTATTGTTGGTTTTTTTGAGGGTTCAACCTTCCTGATGGGGCGGCTGGCTTCCTGGGATAATGAATCTTTGCATCATAACTTTTTAAACTCAAAAGTATGATTGCTTTCAAAAAAAGAAATGCAGCAGTTGCTGTTTTCACAATGTGTGCGCTGATGTTTTCCTGCACAGATGGGCGAACGATTGAAGAGCCCGGAAATCTTGTTCCGAAAACAGTGGATCAGGATTCTTCTTTGCCATCTGTTGTTATAAATGGTGCCAAGCTGCACTCCGAAGCCTTTGGACCTGAAAACGGGACCATTGTTGTTGCCCTGCATGGAGGACCTGGCGGAGATTATCGTTATCTTCTTAACTGTAAAGAGCTTGCGAATGAAGGTTATCGGGTGGTATTTTACGATCAACGGGGATCCGGACTTTCCCAGCGTTTTTCAAAACAGTCTTATCTTTCTTTGGGATCCGGAGTGATGGATCTGATGTATGATGAGCTTCATTCTGTAATTGCACATTATCGCAAGAATCCGGGACAAAAGGTTGTCCTTTTGGGACATTCGTGGGGAGCTATGCTCGCTTCAGGATATGCCGGGAAATATCCGGAAGATATCCAGGGGCTTGTGCTGTGTGAACCTGGAGGGCTGATCTGGGATGATGTCAAGGAGTACGTTAAAGAATCCCGCTCTTTTAAACTGTGGAGCGAAATTATGAATGACGTTACCTATCTGGACCAGTTTATTTCCGGGAAGGAAGATCAGCACGAGATCCTGGATTATAAAATGACTATGCTGGCTTCAAGAAACAGCATAACCGGAGAAGGTGATTTTGATCCTGGCATAACCTGGCGAAGCGGGGCTGTTATTATGGATGCCTTGTTTGACAGCGGCGAAAAGTATAAGCTGAATTTCTCTGAAGGACTTCAGAATTATAATGCTCCCGTTCTGTTTCTGTACAGCGAAAGAAATAAAGCCTATCCGGACTCCTGGGCCCAGAAAATTACATCAAGCTATAAAAATGTAACCAGAGTAAAAATTTCCGGTGTTGGCCATGATGGTATCATTACCAACAATAATGCGTGGAACAATCAGACCAAACCGGGAATCATAACACTTATCAACGGCCTTTAAAAAAAATATCATGAACAAAAATATACTATCAGTCTTACTGTTTATACTGACAGATCATGCTGTGAAATCTCAAACTGTTAATTGGGCAGCTCTGCAGGCTAAAGAAAGACATATCCTGAATGCCAATATTGGAGCAGAATACGGAGCAGTTTTCGGAATAGGTTACGGATACCAATTCAATACCGGATGGTTTCCTGTTATTGTAGGTGCAGATCTTTCTACTCCATTGGGAGAAACTCTTCTGGATGATTTTAAGGTGAAGGCAGGCGCTAATGTCAGGTGGTTCAGGATTCGGGATATTCAGTTTTCCACAAGAGTTCAGGGTCTGTTCCGGAGATTTGAAAATGATAATGTTGCGATTGGCAGTTTCGGATTAGATATGGCCGGAGTTATAGGATATTACAAACCCAGATGGTATGGAGCAGCTGAGGTAGGTTTTGACAAAGCCATCGTTAGTCATTTTCAGCATACAGAGCATTATCAGGACATATTTCCTGATGTAAAAAATGGTTGGTATGAACCCTCAACGGGAGGTAATTTTTACTATGGAATTCAAACCGGCTACTCCTTTCCCCGTCAGGAAATCTATTTGAAATTAGGAAAGGTAATTTCACAGGACTTTAAAACCAAACCACACCTGCCTTTTATGGTTCAGATTGGTTACAATTATAAGTTATAGATATCATCAACAGGCTGTCTTGATAAAAAGAGAGCCTGTTATTTTTTCTTGATCTTTTTATGTTCCTTACCCCAAATTTCCAGCTGTTGAAGCACCGGCATCAATTGCTTACCGATCTCTGTCAGTTCGTACTCTACCTTTACAGGTACTTCTGCATACACTCTTTTGATGATCAGTTCTTCCTGTTCCATTTTTTTTAGTTGAAGAGTAAGCATCCTTTCAGAAATATTGTTGATCTTATCTTTCAGTTCAAAAAAACGGAGTTTTCCGTGTTTGAGATGATAGCAGATAGAAAGAATCCAGCGGCCACTGATCAGATTGACGGCATATATTTCGGAGCAGCTGTACTCCAGGGTCTTTTTATTTTCGTTATTAGTGGATGATTCTTTAATACTCATACTTACATTTTTGTTCGTTCCATACAATCTTTTGTGTACTTGGAAAGCACTGGATTGATCATTTAAATTTACAAATAAAAACATGAAGTATTCTGTTAGAAAGAAGCTTTTATTGTTGATGTAGAATAAAATATTTACCCTCATGGATTTTAATAGAATTGACAAAGATTTAAAACAAAGCATTGAAAGTATTTCTTACTCACTAGAAATTGATGAAACACTTTTTTCTGATGCTCCGGAGATTGTTCAGCAGGAAAGAAGAGCATTTGTAAAGGAAAATCCTTTTAAAAAGCACGACCGTATTATTGTAAAAGATATTTTTGTACCAAGTTCACAAGATAATTTCGATATAAGGCTTCACATTTATCAATCCGAAAATTTCGAACGGGATAAGGTTCTTCTTTATTTTCATGGAGGCGGATATGTTTTCGGACTGCCAGAGCAGGTGGATGACCAGATGTTTGAAATTGCGGATAAAATGAATGCAACCATCATATCGGTAGACTACAGGTTAGCTCCCCAATATCGGTTTCCGGTTCCGATTCTGGATGGTTTTGATGCTTTAAAGTGGCTGATCGATAATGGAGATACTCAATTGGGTGTCAATCCAGACCGTATCACTGTATATGGGGCAAGTGCGGGAGGCCATTTAGCTGCTGCAGTAGCCCAAATGGCAGCTGATCATGATATTCAGAATATACAGCATCAGTTTTTACTGTATCCCGTTGTTCATCATAAGCTGAATACTTCTTCAATGGACGAGTTTACAGACATCCCGCTATGGAATAAAAACTATGCCCGGACCGCCTGGCTCCATTTTCTGGGCGAAGACAATAATGGAAAAAGTATAAGGTATTCAGATCTGACCTGTTATGATAACTTTTCAAAATTGCCTAAGACTACCATTGTTGCGTGTGAACTTGATCCTTTGCGGGATGAAGATATAGAATACGCGCAATATTTATACAAGGCTGGTGTAAAAACAGAACTGTGGGTGATTCCCGGGGCTTTGCATGTATTTGACCTGTTTGAATCACCTCTCCGGGATGACTATAAAAACTTTCTCATGGACAGACTTTTCAAATAATTTTTTTACAATATCACATGAAATTACGAGACAAAAATCCGGCATTACTCCTTATTGATATTCAAAAAGGCTTTCTTGATGAAGACTATTGGGGAGGCCACAGAAATAATAAGGAAGCAGAAGCAATAAGCGGAAAAATACTTCAAAGATGGCGAGAACTGGATTTGCCGGTATTTCATATCCGCCACAGTTCAGCAGATCTTACTTCCAGATTGCATGAATCTAACCCTGGATTTGAATTCAATGAGCATGTTTTACCTCAAAATAATGAGTGTATTTTTACAAAAAAGGTAAACAGTGCTTTTATAGGAACTGATCTGAAAGAAAAATTAGATCTTCAGAATATAGATACACTTGTAGTTCTGGGGATTACCACTAATCATTGTGTCTCTACGACAGTAAGAATGGCTGGAAATTTTGGATATGAGACCTATGTGGTTTCTGATGCTACGGCAGCTTTTGACAGTGTTGGAATCCATGGAGAAAAATATCAGGCAGAATTGGTTCATCTTATGGCATTGGCCAATTTGAATAACGAATTTGCTACCATTCTGGATGCTGAAAAATTATTAAAAATTCTATAGGAAATGGAATCATGGCTCATCAAAACTGTTGTGTTTACAGCAGTTTTTTATTTTGTACCTAAAAAGTAAAAGTTTTGTCGGGAAAACAACCTGTTGATGGCTGGTTTCATATTTATAAATAATTCACTTTATGGTCCTGAAATCTTTGTTATATCTTTGCAAACGAATAATTTATCTGTAAAGGAAATAAGGCAAAAGCAAATTCTGTCTGAATATTTCTTTGAAGAAAAGAAGAATGCTGAAGAAATTGAAGATCAACTTTAGGCACACCTTATCCCAAAAATATTTTTTTATCGCTGCCCTAACTGCCTCACTGATTGCTGTGGCAGCATTTGCTGTTTTAAGTCTTCTGATTACTGAAGACAGCAGGAAAAATACGGATGATTTTGCAAAAAAAACATTCTTCCGGAAATATGAATCGGTGGAACACGAATTTAGAAATATCGAGGACTATCAGTATCTTCTTCGTGCACTGATCCAAAAAGACGGCCTGAAAAATTACAAAGACTATTCATCTGTATTAAACGATCTAAACAAAAAAAGAAATCTGCTTCCCTATAGCTGGTATTATTATGAGAATAGTACTACCGGAACATCTGATACCAACAATCCTTTGGCTGAGGTTTTCAAAAATAAAGAAAATGGGAATAAATCAATCGTCATCCAAAATAACGGCCCCGGACATTTCCGTGATCTTCTGGTGACCCGCAAAGACAGTATGTATTGGGTAAGCTATGATTCTTTGATGCTGAAGGATAAAAGCAGGTTGTTTTATGGCTCAACGGTAAGTCTTGATGATCTTCACCAGTATTTTATCAATGTGGATAAAAGTTCCAATACCTATGCCTATGTTTTTACCCGCGAAGGAATTTGCATTACCCATCCGGAAAAGAAGTACATCGGTAAAAGTATTTTTGATTTTACTGATATTAAAGCCAAAGATACCCTATGCAGTACCACTACAGCAGGATATACCAAAGGTACAGCCCTTTCGGAATACCTGGGGGTAGAGGTAACACGGTTCATAAAACCATTAAAGACCGATAATTTTGAAGGATACACCGTGGTGAATCATGTCAATTTTATTATTGATGAAAATATTAATAAAATAAAGGCCTATACGGTTTATATATTTCTGGCCGCACTGTTTCTAATCGTTACAGTTTTTATCCTGTTTCAGAGATCCGCCCATATCGCATACCGGGAAAAAGAAAAAATACAGTCTGAAAAAAATCTGCTGCTGGTAGAGAACGAGAAAATGCATAAGGCAGAAGTGATCAACCAGCTTCAGCAGCTTAAAAATAATATCAATCCGCATTTTCTATTCAATTCCCTGAATTCTCTTTATATGTTGATTGGGATCAATAAAGACAATGCTCAGAAATTTACCATGAATCTTTCCAAGATTTACCGGTATCTTATAGTGCCTCCCAAAGAAAACATAGTTTCCGTTGCTCAGGAAATCAGCTTTATCCAGAAATATATGGACCTTTTGAAAAGCAGGTTTGATGAGGAACTGAGGTTTAGTTTGGTAATTAATGAGGAGAGCAGCCTTGAAAAAAAAATACCCTATCTCTCTTTGCAGATTGTTACCGAGAATGCAATAAAACATAATATAGCAACGATAGATCAGCCGTTGGAGATTAGTATAATGGTAGAAAAAGATGGAATTACTGTAAAGAATACGTGGCAGCCCAGAACAGAAACTGTCCAGGGAGAAAAGTTCGGGATTAATTATTTGAATCAGGTTTATGAATATTTTAGGAATAATTCTCTTCATATTTCTTTAGAAGGTGAATATTTCGTATGTTTTTTACCTTTATTGAAGTAAAAATTTAATCCATTCACTCCCGAAAAAACACCTTTCACTCCCTAATACTATCATATGACTTTCTATACCTATAGCTTTGCGGCTGAAACTAAGATATTTACTATTTGGAATGAATCGGACTATTTTAATGAAGAATTACAGACTGGCACTGTACTTAGGACTTGCTGTAGCCTCACCAATGGCCATGGCACAAAAAAAAGATACGGTAAAGGTCAATAAAGAAAAAACAGAGAAAGCAGATGTTTCGGCATCAAAAAAAACAAAGAAAATCGAAGATCTGGTCAAAAAAGGGACTTACAAAAAAGGACTTTTTAATACCATCCAGGTAAAGACAGATGTTTATTTTGAAATCCCTGACAGTCTTATGGGACGCCAGTTTCTGGTAGTCAACAAATTGTCTCAGGTACCCATGCAGGTAAATGAGGCTGGCCTGAACAAAGGAATGAATTATGAAAATAAGGTCATCTCTTTCTACCGTGACCGTGTTGCTAAAAAAGTATGGGTTAAAACGATGGTCCCAAGGGTATCATCTCCTAAAAACGATGCCATCACAAAATCTGTAAAAGACAACTTTTCAGAATCTGTGATTGAGGTGTTTGATATTGAGGCACAAAACAGTGATTCTACTGCTGTAGCCATCAAAGTAAACAAAATTTTTGATGGAAATCAGAAGAGTTTTAATGATGTACTGGCCAATGTAGGATTGGGAGGATCGGTGAAATCCAGCCTTTCTTATATAGAGGGAGTGAAGACATTTCCTCAGAACCTTGTTGTGAAATCCCAGCTGTCTACCTCTGTGAATGAAGGTGGGGTAGATCTTCCGGTAACCCTTGGTGTGACCACGAATCTTGTTTTGCTTTCCCAGACCCCGATGAAGCCTAGAACAGCAGATTCAAGGGTGGGTTTCTTCTCTGAAAAACACTGGTCATTCAGCGATCGTCAGCAGAAAATGGACGAAAAGTATTTCATCACCAAATGGAATCTTGAGCCGAAAGATGAAGATAAAGAAAGGTATTTGAAAGGGGAGCTGGTAGAACCTAAAAAGCCGATTATCTATTATATTGATCCTTCCACTCCAAAGCAGTGGCGGGAAAAAATTATTGCCGGAGTTCATGACTGGCAGGCTGCCTTTGAGCAGGCCGGATTCAAGAATGCGGTCATTGCAAAGATGCCGGATGAGAAAGACGAGGACTTTGATATTGATGATGTGAGGTATTCAGTGATTACTTATGCCGCTTCGCCAAAATCTAATGCGATGGGCCCGTCCGTTGTAGACCCGAGAAGTGGTGAAATTATAGAAGCCGATATTATCTGGTGGCATAATGTAATGACCTCTCTTCACGACTGGATGAGAATTCAAACAGGACCTATAGATGCGAAATCCCGTGGTAATAAATTCAGTGATGAGCACATGGGAGAAGCTATCCGTTTCGTTTCGTCTCACGAAGTAGGGCATACTTTCGGATTGAAGCATAATATGGGAGCTTCCTTTGCTTTTCCGGTAGAGTCTCTACGTTCAAAAGAGTTTACGGATAAGATGGGAGGTACTGCCCCTTCTATTATGGACTATGCCCGTTACAATTATGTAGCTCAGCCGGAGGATGGCGTAACGGCAATAACTCCGAAAATAGGATTGTATGATAAGTATGCTATAGAATGGGGGTACCGTTGGTATCCGGATGAATTTGCTGAGAAAAAAGCACTCAGAAATCTTATTGAGAAACATGAGGATGATCCCATGTACTTCTATGGTGAGCAGCAAAGCTACCTGGAGACCATCGATCCGCGTTCACAGTCTGAAGATCTGGGTGATGATGCCATGAAGGCCAGTGAGTACGGAATGAAAAACCTGAAGGTAGTGTTGAACAATCTGTTACAATGGACCTATGAAGACGGAAAAGAGTATACGGATGCCGGAAAGCTTTATCTGGGTGTGATCGGACAGTGGGATCTATATACAGGTCATGTGATGGCAAATGTGGGAGGAATCTATCTGAACAATACTGTTTTCGGAAATAAGAAAAAAGCCTATGAAGCAGTTCCGGCAGACATTCAGAGAAGAGCAGTGTATTATCTTGTGAAAAATGCGATCCATTTACCGGAATGGTTATTTTTCAATCCTATCACGGAAAAAACGTATCCTGTTAAAAACTCACCGATGGGGCCGTTTGAGCAGACTCCGTATACCTTGGCAAGAGGAATGCAGTATGCCAATATCTACTCCCTGTTTATGGATGACAGACTTCTGAGACTTCTAGAAAACGAATTAAAACATGAAGTTTCAGGTTCCAAAGATGAGATCTATACCGTTGAGAATTTATTTGATCAGGTAAGAACGGCAGTTTTCAGTAAAAAAGAAAGTCTGAGTATTCTTGAAAAAATGGCCCAGAAAAACTACGTAGATGCTCTGATTGTTTCTGTCAATAAATTATTTGAAAAAACAGCAGTAAAAGCATTAAAGGCGGACAACACCCTGAATATTCCAACGATCTGTAATTTCCATGAAGAAGATCTCGGTCTGAGGAATATCAATTACTCATCGATGAAAAGGGTGTCTGAGGTGACCACCTATAAGAGAGCGGAACTTCAGAAAGTTCTGGACTTGCTGAATAGAACCAGATACAAAGGTGATGATTCCTCAAGGGCTCATTACACAGATTTAATCATTCGTATTGAAGAGGCTTTAAACAAATAAACAGCTATGAAAAAAACTCTAATACTTTTACCTCTTTTAGCTGCTCAGGTTGCGTTTGCTCAGGAAAAGAAAACGATTACAGGAAAGATAGAAGATGGTAGTACTTCCGGTGCAATTGCCGGGGCATCCATAAAAATAGAAGCCCAGTCTGTTTCTACAAAAACGGATTTGGACGGAATTATTGAAAGTGTATCCGTAGGTACAGTATCCGATAAGGACGGAAAGTTTATACTGGAGATCCCGGCAGGTACCAAATCGATATTGGTAAGTTATCCGGGATATGAATCCAGGATTATTCTCATTAATGAAGATAAAACCAATTATACGGTAAGACTGACATCTGAGGTTTCAGATAAAAATAAGATCCAGGAAGTGATCATTACCGGATATCAGAAAATTGAAAAACGTAAGCAGACTTCAGCAGTTGCTACGGTAAAAATGGATAATATCAGCCAGGCTGGGGTAGCGAGTGTAGACCAGATGTTGGCAGGGCAGATTGCAGGAGTTGCTGTGGCTCCTCAAACCGGAGCTCCGGGCGCTCCTACGAAAATTAGAATTCGTGGTACGGCTTCACTATCCGGTCCGCAGGATCCACTATGGGTAATTGATGGACTTCCATTGGAGGGGAATGATGTGCCGAACTTTACGGATAAAGACAATATTGATCAGCTCCAGAACTTTTCCATTGCAGGATTAAACCCTAACGATATTGAGGATATTACAATTCTGAAAGATGCGGCAGCAACAGCTATTTATGGGGCAAGAGCGGCAAATGGGGTAATTTCCATTACAACAAAGAAAGGAAAAAAAGGAAGCATGAAATTAAACTTTTCAGCAGATACCTTTATCACTGCCCGTCCTGATTTTGACCGACTTAATCTTTTGAATGCCAGCGAAAAGGTAGATCTTGAACTGATGCTTGCAAAACGTGCAGATCTTACTTACCGCGCAGACAAGGGTGAAGTCATGAGAATTTTAACGCAAAACCACCAGCTGGAAGATTATAGAGCAGGAGGATTGGAAGCTTTGAATCCATTGACACGTCAGCAACTTAATTCTTTAAGAAATAATACCACAGACTGGGGTAAACTGTTGTACAGAAATGCCATCAACAAACAGTATGGTGTAAGTATTTCCGGAGGAAGTGATACTTCAGATTACTATTTCTCACTAGGGTATTTTGACGAAGAAGGAACAACCATTGGTACAGGCTTCAAACGTTATAATCTTACATTAAAAAACAACTATAAATTAAGCGATAAGCTCAATGCGGGGATCTCTATTTTCGGTACTCAAAGTGAGCGTCAGTCATTCATGACGGATGCTGACGCAGCAGCAAGCCCGGTTAATTATTCAAGAAATGCCAACCCTTATCTGAACCCCTTCAATCCGGATGGAAGTTACAGATATGATAAAGATATAGATGGTTTTGCAGATACCTATGTTCCTTTCAACTTCCTGGAAGAAAGAGAAAATACGAGCTATACGCTAAAGAATCACTCGTTAAAGGCGATATTGGATTTAGAGTACAAAGTATCCAAAAACCTCAAGTTTACCTCACAGTTGGGAATTCAGTATGATACCAACAAGACGGAGAAATATGCAGGACAGGAAACCTACTTTACAAGAAAAATGAAAGAGGCCACCCGTTACTATAAAGATGGAGCTTACCGATATTTCTTACCTGCGGGAGACATCAAGCAGAACTGGGATAATGACTTCTTTCAATACAACTGGAAGTTACAGGGAACCTACAATACAAGAATTAATTCTGTACACGAAATTGATTTGATGGCGGGGACAGAACTTCGTAAAACAGAAGATAATACAACACTTACCAGAGCTTTTGGTTATAATAAAAATACGAGAACGGCAACGCCGATTGCTTTCCCTAGTGCCAATTTTGCGGCAGAGAAGAAGTATGAAACCTACCGTGAAATGCCACCTGTAGAAAATGCCTATGCATCTATGTTTGCTACAGCTTCTTATACCTATGATCAGAAATATACTTTCTTTGGAAGTGTGAGATACGATGGAACCAACTTATTTGGGGTAAACAAAAAGTATAAATATCTTCCTATATGGGCTGTTTCAGGTTCATGGTTGGTAACGAAAGAGAATTTCATGAAGAATCTTACTCCCGTTTCCAATCTTAGACTAAGAGCTTCCTATGGTTTGCAGGGGAATATTGACCGTAATACTTCACCATTCTTTATTGGTGAATACAGTTATGCAAATATTCTTCCGGGAATGAGAGAAGATGTGATCAACGTGATCAGCCCGCCTAATGATAAACTTCGTTGGGAAAAAACAACCAATGTGAATGTTGGACTTGATCTGGGATTATTCAATAACCGTATAAATCTTACTGCTGATGTGTACAGCAGAAAAGGAACGGATATGATCAGTATGAAAGAGACGCCCCTTGAAACAGGTTTTGAATATACAATGATGAACTGGGGAAGTCTTACCAACAAAGGTTTTGAATTGGCATTATCTACCAGAAACATCAACAAGGAGAACTTCAAATGGTCTACCACTATTAACTTTGCTCACAACAAGAGTAATGTTATTAGCGAACAGCCTCGTGACAATGCGATGCTCCCATCCAGAGAAGGGCTTCCCGTAAATGCTGTTTTTGCGCTAAAGACTGCTGGAATGGATGAAAACGGAAACCCAATGTTCTGGAAAGGAAATGAAAAGGTTTCTGCTGCAGATTTCTTCAAACTTTATGATGTATATGCAGATTTTCTTCCGGGTCAGCTTGTTGATACGAAGCTTTCAAACGAGGAGCTGAGAAACCTGTTCACTTATGTAGGAGACAGAGATCCCAAGTTTACCGGAGGGTTAATCAACACCTTCAAGGTTCGCAATTTTGACCTTACTGTTGCTGCAACTTTCAATTTCAAGCAGACCGTAATGCGTACTCCGTCTTACAGAGGAATGGAATTCGACAGAGGTAGAAACTATACGAGAGAAATATATGAGGCAGGAAGTTCATTACCAGGAATTACAAGTGGTGATATGGATGCAAATCCTGATGGCTGGATGGCTAACAAATGGTTTGCGGGTAACCGTTCCAACACCTATGGTTTGCTTGATATATGGGCTAAAGAAGTAAGTTATGTAAGAATCAGCAGTATCCGTCTGGGGTATACACTTCCTAAAGAATTTACTGCGCCTATGGGAATTACAAGCCTTAGACTGAGTGTAGAAGGTCGTAACCTTTTTGTCTTCAGTAATGGGTACGATGGATATTTTGATCCGGAAACTTATGGTAATATTTATGCACAGCCTATTACCAAGTCGGTGACAATAGGATTTAATGTTTCTTTTTAAAACTTGAAAACAATGAAAAAAATAACTACAATCGTAGCATTAGCAGTAATCAGCTTTAGCAGTATAGGATGTGATCGGTTTTTAGATATACAGCCTGAGGGAAAAGTGATCCCGGTCACTGTTGAAGATTATCGTAAGGTTCTTACATCAGCTTATGCAAAATATCCGTCCCACAAATCGCTGTCAGTACTTCGTACAGATGAGGTAACGATCAATGAAGAGTTAAATGAATTTAATGTGTATCGTGAAATTGCAATGTGGAAGGATACCAATAATGATTCGGCGACCGCAGAATTTCCATGGGTAAAGTTTTATTCAGTGGTTTTTTATCTGAATCAGATCATCAATGAGGGAAGCAAAACGATGCAGGATTCTCCTGAAAAACAACAGATCCTCGCTGAAGCTTATGCATTGCGTGCCTATGTATACTTTGATATGGTTAATCTCTATGGAAAGCCTTACAACAGTGCTACAGCTTCTACAGACAGAGGAGTTCCCATCAATCTTGAAATGGATCTGGAAGCTGTGTTGAAGCCATCCACTGTACAGGAAGTGTATAACCAGGTTCATGCAGACATGAGCAAGGCGGAAGGGCTTATGGTAGAGCAGCAGCAGAATGCAGGGGTCAACTACAGATTCTCAAAGGTGGCATTAACCGCTTTACAGGCCAGAACAGCTCTTTATGAGGGGAATTGGAATAAAGCATTAGCCTATGCAGAGCAGGTACTTGCCGTAAAAGGAGAACTGAGTAATTTAAATACTGGTACGACAGCCCCTCACCATTATATGTCTGTAGAGTCTATTATGGCTTTGGATGATGTATTTGATAGTGGTGCACAAAACCTGTCCTTTGCCTCTTCTGAATTGATCTCAAAATACAATGATACTACCGATAAAAGATTTAAGATTTATTTTGAAAAAAATGGCAGCCAATATAAAATCATTAAAAAAGGAAGTTCTGAGTTTAAAGTTTCTTTCAGAACGGCTGAAATGTATTTTATAAAATCTGAAGCATTATTGAAGCTTGGTAAAATTGGTGAGGCAAAAGAAACACTGTTGAAAGTGTTGAAAAACAGATATACGCCGGAAGGGTATACTTCAGTTCAGAATGTAATTACTCCAATGAGTGACTCAGAATTCATGAATTTTATTCTTGATGAAAGGTTCAGAGAGTTTGCAGCAGAAGGACATAGATGGTTCGATCTGAGAAGAGCTAACCAGAAAAAAATAGTACATACCATCAATGGTAAGGAATATATTCTTCAGCAGAATGATCCCCGATATACCATTGAATATCCGATGAGTGCGAAGAGGAATAATCCTAATTTATAACATTTCATATTAACAACCCCTGAAACCGCTTGAACTTTATTGTTTTAGCGGTTTTTTCGTACTTTTGTACCGTTATGAAAATTGCCATTATTGAAGACGAACTGCTGGCTGTTAATTATCTCAGAAATCTTTTGGATAATCAGAGCATAGTTCCTGTTACTGAAACAGTTGTTCTTCGGTCCAAAAAACAGGCAATTGACTTCTTCGGGAGCAGTTCTACTGATCTTATCTTTATGGATATTCATTTGGGCGACGGGATGAGCCTGGAGATTTTCGAATCTGTGGAGCTTTTTACGCCAATTATTTTCATAACTGCCTTCGATGAATATGCCATGAGGGTATTCCGGCACTTTACTATAGATTATCTTCTGAAACCTTTTGAAGAAGAGGATTTATACAAAGCCTTAAATAAATTTGTTTCCATTAGAAACAATTTTGATCCCGAGCCGGTCCTCAAATCAATTTCTACCCTGCGGCAGGGAGAAGATTCCGGTATAATGAAGCGTTTTATGGTAAGGGAAGGAAACAAACTGAAGTCAATAGATGAGCATCACACCGCTTATTTCTTTGCTTCCGGAAAATACCTTTTCCTGACCACAATGGATAATCATACCTATATCTACGATGATACGATCAAAGATATTATTCACAAACTAAACCCGCAGGTTTTCTTTAGGGTAAACCGTAAGTTTATCATCAATAAAGAAGCGATTACAGAAATTATTAAGCATTCCAGCCAGAAAGTAGAATTAAAGCTCTCCCCAGAACCTGAGGTCAATACTGAAGTCTTTGTCAGCAAAAGACAGATAACGGATTGTCTGCAGTGGTTGAAGAGCTAAGAATATATAACAACAAAAAAACCTCTGACTAATCAGAGGTTTTCAAGTGGTTTCTCCAGGAATCGAACCAGGGACACATGGATTTTCAATCCATTGCTCTACCAACTGAGCTAAGAAACCATTATATTTTTGTTTGACTTACTTCGTTGTTTTAAAGTGATGCAAAAGTATAGGAATTTATAATACTATGCAAGTTTTTTTGCTATTTTTTTTAAAAAAAGGGGAGGTCTTACTTCTTTTTAAAGGCAATTAATTGCTGGTCAATATTTTAATTATAAGCTTTTTTTATTCTTTGTTATTCCAGGGTTAGCAATTGTTCGGTATTCAATACAAATGAGCAACAAGGATAACAGGACAGGAGACAGTGTCCATGATATTCTTTTTCAATTTTTATCTTTTGAAAGGCTTTAAAGGCGTTTATGATAGATGATGAGATGATGATCTTCGATTTTAATATATAAGTAAAAAATTAACCACAGATTGCACAAATTCCCACAGATGTTTAAGTATATTTTTCAGAGGTTTTTTCCAATTGGCTCAACCCAATAAGAACTATTAAAAATAGTTGTTAGTATTCTTTAATCGACCTAGGAATCAGGAGCGTTAATAAACCTTTAAGGTTCGCCGATTCAAATTAAAATAAAAAATCAGAGGCAAAATTGATCTTGAATCCGTTAAGAAATTTCAAGTGTTTGAGCATGGCCACACAATTGAGTCGAAGAACCAATGTTGAATCCATGCGAGTTTGGAAATTTTAGGAGGCAAGGTCAATTTTTAGCGGATGATTCCAGTCTTGAATTTTTGTATATTTTTGCTTTAAGGCAAAAGTATAATAGGAAAAAAAATCGTTTCTCCACAATTTTTATACTTGATCCGATTTCACATTTGGTAGCTGGAGTACCATTATAATTAAATAGTTCATAATTACACCCGATCCATAAATTAGCCACAACTTTTGATAAATTCTAAAATTCAAGATTTAGAACGGAGTCAATGCAAATTTGCAGGCTGCCGCCTTTAAGAATAATATATACAAAAAAACCTCTGACTAATCAGAGGTTTTCAAGTGGTTTCTCCAGGAATCGAACCAGGGACACATGGATTTTCAATCCATTGCTCTACCAACTGAGCTAAGAAACCATTATATTTTTGTTTGACTTACTTCGTTGTTTTAAAGTGATGCAAAAGTAGTAAGTTTTGGTATACAAAGCAAGTATTCATCGTACTTTTTTTGAGTGAAACTAAAAACTTATTGATTATCAGTCGGATTATTTTCCTGCTCTTTTCTTATTTGATCACTCATTTCTTCTAATACGGGTTTTATCGTACTTTCAGGAAGGTCACTGATCCGGATATACATCAATCCGTCGATGGCGTCATTAAAGTTCGGGTCAACATTGAAAGCAATCACTTTAGCATTTTGCTTGATGTATTTCTTGATCAGAACAGGTAATCTCAATTCAGGCTCCAGATCGTCAATGATTTTATCAAGTTTGTTTAGATCGGACTCCATTTCGTCAAAGAAAAGACTTTTATCGCGGTCACGAAGCTTTACTTTATATTCATTCCTAGGTGTGATATACTGGGCAACAGCAGAATCGAAATAGTTGGAACGCATAAACTCAATCATCAGTGATTTTGAGAATTCGGAGAACTTATTGGAGATGCTCACCCCACCCATCAGGAATTTGTGATCAGAATTTCTCAGACACACATGTACAATTCCTCTCCAAAGCAGGAAGAGTGGCAGCGGCTTTTGCTGATACTCCTGGCAGATATAGGCACGCCCCATTTCTATTACCTTTTTAAAGAAAGGATGAATGTCCTGTTCAAATTCAAACAGAGAGCTTGTGTAAAAGCCTTTGATGCCATATTTCTTCATTACTTCTCTACCTAATGCCATCCGGTAAGCGCCTGCAAGTTTTTTCTCAGCGTTGTCCCATAAGAACAAATGATGGTAGTGCTTATCATATTCATCCAGGTCAAACGGAAGGTTACTGCCTTCCCCTACTGCACGGAAGGTAAGTTCCCTCTGTCGGCCGATTTCCCTCATAATAGAAGGAATTTCCTCATAGGTGGTAAAGTAGATTTCATAATTTCCGTTACTGAACAGCATCCTATCAGTTCCTCTCAGCTTATTGACGTCACTGATAATGTCTTCTAAAGGCGTTTCGTCGATAATGTTCTGAACAATATTTTCTTCCTTCAGTAAAGGAAATTTAACGTATAAATTCTGAAGATTGATGCTTTGGGCAAGAGATTTCCTTTTTTCGTAGTAAGACTTCATCATGTACACCTTACGTTTAAGAAACTCACCCAATTCTTCAATGGTTTCCATTTCATCCATGGCCTTTACCGTGATAGGACGCCCGATTCTGATCCTGATTGGCTTTTCCCTGTCGTTCATCATTTCTGCAGGCAGCATCAGGGTCTGCAAATTCGGATGCAGTTTGGCGACCTGATAAAACAAACGGCTGTTCTTGGCATGGAAATACATAGGAACCACCGGCACCTTAGCCATTCTGATTAGCTTAAGTGCCGTTTTTTCCCATTCTTTATCAAGGATCTCTCCGTAAGGATTGTTTTTATTGGAAACTTCTCCAGCCGG
The DNA here is from genome assembly GCF_003384725.1 of Chryseobacterium pennipullorum. Lineage (GTDB taxonomy): Bacteria > Bacteroidota > Bacteroidia > Flavobacteriales > Weeksellaceae > Chryseobacterium > Chryseobacterium pennipullorum. The sequence goes on along the minus strand of NZ_QNVV01000002.1, from coordinate 99,550 downwards.
AAAAATACCTACACAGCCTCCATTCTGTAAATGCTTGAGCGTCTCACGCATGCCTGAAGAACTGCTGTATGCTTCTTTTTTGTTTTCAAAAGGGTTTACAGAGATCACATACGGCTCCATCGGCTTGATTTTTTCCAAAAGGAAATTACCCATCACCTTGAAATCCGGACGAACCTCTGATAAGATCTTACACATTAAAATGCCGTCAATAGCACCCAGCGGGTGGTTCGAAACCAGAATAAACGGTCCTGTTTTCGGGATTTTTGCGAGATCTTCTTCAAAAGCTACATAGCTTAGGTTTCTTTCTCTTACAAATGAGTCGAAAAAGTCTTTGCCTTCCTTATCTTTTAGTTTGTCGTATAATTTATTTACTTCGTTTATTTTAGCAATGCTCATCACAGCAGATGCTACCGGATTCTTGAGGAATCCAATTTTACTTAAGCCGGAAGCTTTGATCAGATCGTTTTTCGAAATTAAACTCATGTGTGTTTAGTCGCAATTAATATTATTGTGTTACCATTTGAAGTGTATTCTTGGAAATTTGTTCCAATAATACATTTTTTTCCTGGTAAAATTTATCAATGTGATCCATCTTCGCATTTCTTACTGTGAATAAAGATACATTTTTAATTGCTTCAGTTTTAAAAATTTTTTGAAGCTCTTCGTTGAGTTCTTCCAGTTGATTAAATTTATCTTCAAGGCATAAAGCCAGTGATATCGCAGAATTCTGCATCAGGGAAACTTTAATTTTGTACTTGGATAAGTATCCGAAAATCAAACTCATGTGATCTTCCGCTATAAAGGAGAAATCCCTTGTGGAGATTTTCAACAGCGCCTGATCTTCTTTTAAAATATAAGATTCTTCCTGTTGATTTTTATCAGAAGCCCCCACTTTTGTTCCTTCTTTAGTAGGATCTACGAAAGACTTTACATAAAAAGGAATGTTTTTCTGTTGTAGCGGCTGTAATGTTTTCGGGTGAATAACACTTGCTCCGTAATACGCCATTTCAATAGCTTCCTCATAAGAGATATTGGAAAGCAGTGATACATCATTGAATTTTCTCGGGTCACCGGTCATTACTCCCGGTACATCTTTCCAGATCGTCATCGCTTCAGCGTTGAGACAATACGCAAAAATAGCAGCAGAGTAGTCTGAGCCCTCTCTTCCTAAGGTTACCGTAAAATTATTGTCATCAGATCCGATAAAACCTTGGGTGACATAGCAGATCTCAGGATTCAGACTCGTAATAAACTCTTCCGTTTTTACCCAGTCTACCGTTCCTTCTCTATACGAATTATCGGTCTTTACATAATCTCTTGCATCCAGCCACTGATTGGTAAACTGGATCTCATTCAGATACTCACTTACGATTTTAGTAGAAATCATTTCGCCGCAGCTTACAACCTGGTCATAGACGAAATCGTAGTTGGGAGACTTGTTTCTTCTTAAAAAAGAGTCAAGGTCATCGAAAAAGAGATTGATTTCAGCAAAAACAGCATGGTTTTCAGGAAACAGACCTTCCGCAATCTCAATGTGTTTTCGTTTTATCTTTTCAATCTCAGTTTGATAGTTATCTTTTTTGAAATAAAGTTCTACCACTTTTTCCAGCTCATTGGTCGTCTTGCCCATTGCTGATATCACCAGCAAACACTTGGCAAATCCCTGGCTTTGTAGAACCATGGATACATTTTTCACACTCTCGGCGTCTTTTACAGACGCTCCACCAAACTTGAAAATTTTCATTAAATTGTTAAAAATAAAATTGTTAGATAAAAAAAGACATGAGTTTTTTACGGACGTCAAAATTATAAATTTACAACGAGATATGAAATAGCCCGATGATAGGATGGAATTAAGATTTCCTTAAAATAATAAAAGTGTCGTAACGATAGGATTGAGAAGGGTCTTTGGGCCGTGCCTGATCAGTATTTCAGTATCACTTTGGTGAAAACGTATTAATAGGTTTAATGGGTTGAAAGGTAATTTGTTATATTTTTGTATTATCTCGTGTTATCTGCTTCATTTCAAGAGAATCATAAAAGCTATTTTGAATTTATGGTCATTCTTGAAGGCCTAATCCGGAACTGTTTCCATCTGCTATTATTTCAAATAAGCTTATGTTTTGTATGTATCGTGTTGATAAACAGGTTGTAATCTCTTTTATAATTAAATTTTCTTAATGTGATAAATTTTCCGAAATTTGGGAAAAACGTAAAAAGAAAAATATGTCAAATCAACCATTACAGACTTTAGGAGAATTTCTTATCGATAAACAGGACGATTTTCAGTATTCCACAGGGGAATTTTCTCGTCTTCTGAGTGCAATAAGATTGGCTTCGAAAGTGGTAAACAGAGAAGTAAATAAAGCCGGAATTGTAGATATAACAGGAGCTGCCGGAAACCAGAATATTCAGGGAGAGGAACAGCAGAAGCTTGATGTGATTGCGAACGAAATTTTTATTACGGCTTTGTCTCAGAGAGAGGTTGTTTGTGGTATTGCTTCGGAGGAAAACGATGACTTTATCGATATCAAATGTGGAGAAAACGGTCATTTAAGTAAATATGTAGTGCTGATTGATCCGTTGGACGGATCTTCAAATATTGATGTCAATGTTTCTGTAGGTACTATTTTCTCTATTTACAGGAGAGTTACAGAACCGGGAACACCCGTACAGCTGGAGGACTTCTTACAAAAAGGGGTTAATCAGATTGCTGCAGGGTATGTCATCTACGGATCTTCTACGATGATTGTGTATACAACAGGAAACGGAGTAAATGGCTTCACGCTGGATCCGTCCTTAGGAACTTATTACCTTTCTCACCCGAATATGACTTTCCCGAAAACGGGTAAAATCTATTCTATCAATGAAGGAAATTACATCAAATTCCCTCAGGGAGTGAAAAATTACCTTAAATATTGCCAGATGGAAGAAGGCGATCGTCCCTATACGTCGAGGTATATCGGTTCTTTGGTGGCAGATTTCCACAGAAATATGCTGAAAGGGGGAATCTATATTTATCCTTCTTACTCACAGGCTCCAAACGGAAAATTAAGATTATTATACGAATGCAATCCAATGGCATTTCTGGCAGAACAGGCAGGAGGGAAAGCTACCGACGGCTTCAGAAGAATACTTGAAGTTGAACCAACAGAACTTCACCAGAGAATACCATTTTTCTGCGGAAGCATCGCGATGGTAGAGAAAGCAGAAGAATTTATGCGTATTGACAGCGTGAAATAAATGGAAGCAAAGTATTTAAAATATCTTTTACAGTTTAAACGCCCGAGTGGAACATCTCGCGGCGTTTTGCTTGATAAAGAAACCTTCATTCTTGAAATTTCAGAAAATGGACGGAAAGGAACAGGGGAGTGTGCCGTTTTCAGAGGACTCAGTTTTGATGACCGGTCAGATTATGAAGAAAAACTGGAATGGCTTTGTGAAAATATAAGCAGAGCCCCGGAATTTTTAAAAGAAGAGCTGAAAGAATTTCCCTCCATATGGTTTGGGTATGAACAGGCTGTTCTCAATCTGAAGTATGGGGATGCAATCTATTTTCCAAGTGAGTTTACCGCGGGAAAAGCTGCGATTACCATCAATGGACTGATCTGGATGGGAGATGCTGACTATATGGAAGAACAGATCAGAGAAAAACTTGACAAAGGATTTCACTGTATTAAATTAAAAATTGGAGTCGACTGGAAATCAGAACATACTATTCTTCAGAAATTAAGAAGGAAATTTTCCGAAGATCAGCTGGAGCTTAGAGTAGATGCTAATGGAGGTTTCAGTACAGAAGAAGCAAAGGTTGTTTTGCAGCAACTTGCAGATTTACATATTCACTCTATTGAACAGCCCATTAAAGCTGGAAATTGGAACGATATGGCAGCGTTGTGCAAAGAAACACCTACCCCGATTGCCCTGGATGAAGAACTGATTGGGATAACCGATCCTCTGGAAAAGAAAAAGCTTTTACAAACTATACAGCCTCAGTATATCATTCTGAAGCCAGCCTTAGTAGGGGGCTTTGCCGGTTCCGATGAGTGGATTTCCCTTGCGGAAGAACAGGAAATAGGATGGTGGATCACTTCAGCACTGGAAAGCAATATAGGATTAAATGCCATTGCCCAGTATACTTTCACAAAAAAAAATCCAATGCCACAAGGTTTGGGCACTGGAGCTTTATTTGTCAATAATTTTGAATCCAGCTTAGATCTCAGAAATGAGCTGTTGTGGTTCAAAAAATAATCGAAAATTAAGATTGAAACGGAGGGGGTGCATCCTCACAGGTTGGATTGTTCCAGTGGTCAGCATCCCATTCTCTGCAGCATCTTTTTCTTGGATCCCAATTGTTGCATCCGATAGGAATGATTCCTCCTTTAATTGTTTTCAATTCTCTGTTGTTTAATTTTTTCAGATTTTTCATAGCTAATATTTTGATTTAGAAGTAAATATCGAAAACTTTTCTCAATTGTGCAATATTTTACAATATGTTTTATAAATATTTAACTAAGTGGTGAATTTTATTAATGGTTAATAGATGGCTTATCTGGTAAAGGTCAGTAAAGTTGATTCGGCGTTTTGTATCCTCAAATACAACATCAGAATTGAATCTTTGCATAAAATTCATTCACCGGTCTACATATTCTAGTCCCCAGTTTTATCCTTATGCCCTCACAATCTAAAGGTCAAAAAAAATCCCTCCAATAAATCTGAAGGAATTATAATCGTATTCTGATTTGTTCAAATGATAGAGTAACAGTAATGTCGGATAAATGATAGTTTTTAGAAGTTTATTTTTCGGTCAAACCACATCTTTTACGAAAATTGTTTTCTTTATATACATTACAATATTGGAAAACTGCCTTTTAATCTTTTTCATGATAAAAAATTGTAAATCTCTGAATTGGGAATTAGCAATTTTTATGCCATGGTTCAATTTTGCAGAATTTTTAACGTTAAATTCAAAGTATATGGTTTTTTTAGACTAAAAATTAAGAAATAATTGTGAAAATATTTTCGCTACTCTTCACCCTGTTACTGATCAGGTTCCGATCTATTCCATATAAATTTTGGAAAATATCATTCTGAACCTGTGAGCTGGAAAGATAACCCCAATGGTTACCAATCTCAAATTTGAAACTGTTGAGAAGATCATCTTTTACAAAGGTGCAATCAATGACTGAAACTATATCTTTAAACTGTTCAAGATCCCCCGGACCGTTTTTACCCAGTCTTGGAGTGAGAATGTTTTTAGTGAATTGAGAGATTCCTAAAATGACGTCCTGTCTGTTCAGATAAACAGAAATCCTGTTGGCCAGTAACGGAAGTTTGTTGAACGAATCTTCACTGTCCTCAAATACTTTATAGGTAACATCCGCATTCAGAAGCAGCACCTGGTCAATGACTCTTAAAATATTTTCTCTCTTAAGACTGTACAGCATGCTCTGGAGTACCCTGTTTCCCATAGAATGCGCCATAATATGAATCCTTTGGTTGCAGGGAATAAGATCACGGTTGGAGAAAATATCTTTTAAAAACTGGGTATAAAAGTAAAACAGCCGCATCAGTGAGGTTCCCGAATTGATGCTGGAAGCTTTATCATCAAAATAGGTAAGGGGAACAATGCTGCTGGAAGCGGGCCAGCTCACAAAAAGGATGTGTTCAACCGGAGATGCAGGATTGTCTATAAACAGTTTCTTAAGATCAATAATAGCCTTTAGTTCATCATCAAAATCATATGCATACCCGTGGATGAAGATCAGGACGTCACTTCGGTCCTTTGTGGAAGACATATGGGTATAAAGTTCATAAAACATCCTTTGGGTGCCCCCCAGATTATTCGCTGTAAGAGACGATTTTCTGATCCCTTTTTCATTCAGTAAAACCTCCAGAACTTCTTCATATCCTTGTTTTTCAGGTTCGGAAAACAGCTTGTAGTTCAGAATGTTTCTGTTCGTATAGTCTTTCTTTTTTCTGGCCTGGGCGGTAGGCTCCTTATACTCATCAAAATCACATTTTGCAATTCTGAAATTAGGAATCGAGTATTCATCATTGGAAAAAGAGTCTACTCTTTCACCTTTATGACGGACGATTTTACGGTTGCTTAAGATGTAAACGGCCATGATCGGTAATTTGGTAAATGGTTTCTAGCTTTTCCTAAATTAGTGAAAAATACTGAATTAGTATAAATTCCACTTTTAAATTATCACTTTCAGAAACGCTTATTTTTCCGTAACTTTGTGCAACTTTTTTTGCTAAAAACAAAAGCTAATTTAATGGAAGAAGAAAAAAAATCACTCAATTTTATTGAGCAAATTATTGAAGATGATCTGGCAAACGGTCTGAAAAGAGATCAGATCCGTTTCCGTTTTCCGCCTGAACCGAATGGTTATCTGCATGTAGGGCATACCAAAGCTATCTGCATCAATTTCGGCCTGGGCGAAAAATACAATGCTCCCGTAAACCTTCGTTTCGACGATACGAACCCTGAAAAAGAAGAACAGGAATTCGTAGATTCCATCAAGAAAGATGTGGAATGGCTGGGTTTCAAATGGGATAAAGAATTGTATGCATCCGACTACTTCCAGCAGCTTTACGAATGGGCAGTACAATTGATCAAAGACGGAAAAGCTTATGTAGATGAGCAGCCCTCTGAAGTGATTACCGAGCAGAGAAAAAATCCTACAGAACCTGGAGTGGAATCCCCATACAGAAACCGTCCGGTGGAAGAGTCTCTGGATCTGTTTGAAAGAATGAAAAACGGAGAATTCGAGGAAGGAACAATGTCACTTCGCGCAAAAATTGATATGGTTTCACCGAATATGAACATGCGTGATCCTGTGATGTACAGAATCCTGAAAAGACCTCACCACAGAACCGGAACGGCGTGGAAGATCTATCCGATGTATGACTGGGCGCACGGTGAATCCGATTATCTGGAGCAGGTTTCCCACTCATTATGTTCATTAGAATTTGAAAACCACAGACCACTTTATAACTGGTACCTGGAGCAGGTATATGACGAAAACAAGGTAGCACCTAAGCAGAGAGAATTTGCAAGGATGAATGTTTCCTATATGATTACGTCCAAAAGAAAATTGCAGAGACTGGTTGCTGAAGGGGTAGTAACCGGATGGGATGATCCTAGAATGCCTACCATTTCGGGAATGAGGAGAAAAGGATTCACTCCTACTGCCATCAGAAACTTTATTGAAAAAGTGGGGGTTGCCAAAAGAGAAAATCTTATCGAAATCCAGTTGCTTGATTTCTGTGTACGGGAAGACCTGAACAAAGTGGCTAAGCGTGTAATGGCGGTTGTAGATCCTGTAAAATTGGTGATCGAAAATTATCCTGAAGACAAGGAAGAATGGCTGGAAACTGAAAACAATCCTGAGCAGGAAAACGCAGGAACCAGAGAGATTCCTTTTTCAAGAGAACTGTATATTGAACGTGAAGACTTCAAGGAAGAAGCAAATAATAAATTCTTCAGACTGAAATTAGGGGGTGAAGTTCGATTAAAATCGGCTTACATCATTAAAGCTGAAAGAGTAGAGAAAGACGAAAACGGAGAAATCACGACGATCTATGCTACGTATGACGAGAAGAGTAAGTCAGGAAGCGGCACAGAAGAGAGTTTGAGAAAAGTAAAAGGAACTTTACACTGGGTTTCTGCAAAGCATGCAATTCCTGTGGAAGTAAGAATTTATAATCAGTTGTTTACAGTGGAACAGCCAGATGCAGAAAAAGATGTGGACTTCTTGAACTTTATCAATCCTGAATCTGTAACTACTGTAAAAGGTTTCGCAGAGCCAAGTCTGAAAGAAGTGGCGGCCGGAGAACCTTTACAGTTTCAGAGAATAGGATATTTTACAAAAGATCAGGACTCTACGGAGGAAACATTGGTATTTAACCGTACTGTAACTTTAAAAGATTCTTATAAACCTGAATAGTTCAGCCTATATAAATATATGAAAGCAGGACTTACCATAAGTCCTGCTTTTTTTTTGGCCTATCAAAAAAACTGTTGATTTCAGGATACAGATGATAGTCTCTTCTTATGGTTGTTATTTATAAAAAAATGTTTTAAATAAAGGGGTTTGAACTGTTTTTATCTAATTTAGTAATCTCAAATTCCCTCCAAAATAGTATTGTGAAACTTATTAACTTATATACAGGTTCTTTTAAAGGACTCTCGCAGGAGAGTTGGATGCTGGCGTTGGTAATGCTCATCAACAGGGCGGGGTCTATGGTACTTCCATTTCTGGGAGTATATATGACCAATCATTTGCATTTCAGTATAGAAAATTCAGGAATTGTGCTGAGCTTCTTCGGAATAGGTTCAGTAATCGGTTCATGGCTGGGAGGAATGATTACGGATAAAATAGGCGAATACAGAGTACAGAGCCTGAGCTTGCTGCTCAGCGTTCCTTTATTCTGTTTAATACCGTTGTTTACAACAGAAGCAGGGCTCGCAGGAATTATTTTAGCACAGAGTATTGTAAGTGAGACGTTTCGTCCCGCCAACTCGGTAGCCATTACAAAATATGCCAGACCTGAAAACATTACCAGAGCCTTCTCTCTGAACCGTATGGCGGTTAATCTGGGATTCTCTATTGGTCCTGCACTTGGAGGTATCCTGTCTGCTATTTCCTATGAGTTTCTCTTTTTCAGTAATGCATTGGCTGCACTATTGGCAGGGCTGATGTATATATGGTTTTTCAGAAAACGCGCCAGACTGGCTAAAGCAAAGGCAAAAAAAGTAAAAGAGGCAATAGCTGTTAAAAAGGAAAGCTCACCATACCGGGATAGTAAATTTATTGTATACTGCATATTCTGTATGCTGTTTGCCATATGCTTTTTCCAGCTGTTCAGTACCCTGACGATTTTCTACAAGGATACAGTGCATATGAGCCAGCAAAACATAGGATATATCTTGGGATACAGTGGTTTTCTGATCGTGTTGCTGGAAATGGGGCTCGTGCAGGTAGCAGAGAAATATTTCACCTTGGCATTCACCATGCTGATAGGGACTTTCCTGTGTGGAGTTTCCTATGCGATGCTGGCATTTGATTACAGTATGGTAGCATTGATCGTTTCTATGACGTTGCTTTGCGTTGGAGAGATATGGACGCTGCCTTTTATGTCCACCATTACAGCCCTTCGTTCTGGTGACCGTAATAAAGGTGCCTATATGGGGCTAAATGGAATATCCTTTTCCGTCGCTTTTATTGTTACCCCTTATGTAGGAACACTAATTGCTGAACGATTCGGGTTTACGGTTTTATGGATCGGTACCGGAGTTCTGGCGGTCATTATTGCTATTGCTTTTTATTTTATTATTCCATGGATGTTGTCTGAAAAAGTTTCAAAAGAAGAAATAGTTTAAAAATCATTGACTAGTTTTGCAGAATGGTGAGGCTCTGTTTTTTATTCTTTATCATCTGCTCTTCCTTTTTCTCTTCCCAAAAGAGAGATTCTGCTGAACTGATTTCGGAAGTTACTATTGATGCGTATCGGAAACCTGCTTCTTATATCACCTCCACAAAATCGGTTTCCGTAGTTTCAAAAGAGCTTTTGAATCAGAATATTCCGGAGCGAATGTTGGAGTCCATTAATCAGGTTGCCGGGGCAAGAATGGAAGAACGTTCACCGGGCAGCTATAGAATTTCTGTACGTGGAAGTACTTTAAGGTCTCCTTTTGGGGTTCGCAATATCAAAGTCTATCTTGATGATTTTATTCTATCCGATGCGTCAGGAAATACATACTTTAATCTGATCTCTCCTGAACTGATCAACAGGATGGAGATTTATAAAGGTCCCGAGGGTGGAGACTTTGGTGCGGCTACAGGAGGAACTCTTCTTCTGCAGACAAGGTCTTCAGAAAATAGATCGGCGCATCTTTCTGCAGGGAGCTACGGCACCTTTAATCAGAGTTTTGATGTTTCGAAGCAGGCTGGAAATCATTTTTTTGAAATTTTTCAAAATTACTACAGAACAGACTCTTATAGAGCACAATCTGCTGTTGAGAGAAAGCAAATCTTCCTTAAGGACCGTTTTCAATATTCTACAAAAGGTACGCTGAATGCTATGGTCCTGTGGTCTGACCTGGATTATGAAACACCTGGAGGTCTTACTTTAGATCAGATGTATAGTGACAGACGGCAGTCAAGACCTGCGACGACGACACTTCCCGGAGCAAAAGAACAAAATGCCGGAATTCGCAATAAAATGATTTTAGCAGGACTCTCACACCAGTACAATCTGACTCCTGAATGGTCTCACTTTGTTTTGCTGCAAGGCTCTTATGTGGATTTTGAAAACCCTTTTATTACCAATTTTGAAAACAGGTTCGAAAGGAATTTTGCATGGAGAACACATCTTACTTATGAAAAAAAATGGAACAACCTTGCTTTGGCGTGGAGATTGGGATTTGAAGGGGGAGTGAATACTATTTTCATTAAAAACTATGACAATAAAAGAGGATCGGAGGGAAATGCTCAGAATTTTGACAGGCTGCAAAACAGTTCAGGGTTTTATTTTATCTCTCAGAAGGTGAATTTTGGCGAAAAGCTATTTACCGATCTGTCTTTAAGTCTTAATTATAATAGGTATCAATGGGAAAAGCTGTTTCCAGTTGTTGAAAGCGGGAATGTTCATTTTAAAAACCAATGGCTCCCCAATATAGGACTTACCTACCTGATAGGAAAAGGCTTTTCAGTAAGGGCGAAAATAGGGAAGGGGAATTCTTCACCCACCAATGAAGAAATCCGGTCTTCGAATCAGGAATTTAATTTCAGCCTGGTACCGGAATATGGATGGAACAAAGAAATTGCTGTACGTAAGCAGTTTGGGAATTTATTTTTTGTAGAGGCCGGTTATTTCGACTTCAGAATGAAAAATGCAATTGTGAGAAGACAGAATGAAAAGGGGCAGGAGTTTTTTATGAACCAGGGAGGTACCATTCAGAAAGGAGTAGAAGTACTGCTGGAATCAAAAAAAATCAACTTACAGAATACTTTTTTCAGTCACTTTAAATTGAGACTGTCAGGAAGCTTTTACCAATTTGAATTTGAAAACTACAAACAGGGGAATACGGACTTTTCCGGGAATGATGTGACAGGTGTTCCTTCAACAACAGTGAACAGTTTACTGAATTTTGTATTTTTCAATAAGCTTTCAGTAGATTATTCGCATTTCTATACTTCGAAAATTCCTTTGAATGATGCCAATTCCGTTTGGGCTGAATCTACCCTAATCGGAAATATCCGATTTGGATTTCCTGTTAAGATTGAAAAAACAGATATGGACGTATATCTTCAAATTCAAAACCTATACAACAGTGAATATGTTTTAGGTTTTGATACGAATGCTTTTGGAAACAGGTTTTATAATCCGGCAGCCAAGCGCAGCTTTATCGCAGGAGTTAAGGTTAATTTTTAAATTCTTTTGTATAGCTAGCCTGTGTATGCATTGTTGAGCGCTGACAGTTACAGATAATAGGCAGGTTGTACTACATCTTATTGAGTTGGTAAAGCATTGCCTCAATCGTTTATACACATACTTGTGATTCCTTTTTTGAGTATTACTTCCTTTCCTTGGCGAGAATATTTTTTATAATCATATTCGCATGAATCCTTGAATTCTCGATGAACCAGAGATGCGTATCCATTCCACCACAGACCACTCCGGCAAGATAAAGATTTTTAACATTGGTTTCCATCGTTTCAGGATCATAAAAAGGATTAAGACAGTCACCGGTCAGGTCGATGCCTGAATTTCTTAGGAAGTCGAAATCGGGCAGATAGCCGGTCATCGCGAGAACAAAATCATTTTCAATTTCATGAACCTGATTGTTTTGATCCTTAAAAATAACTGTGTTTTCTTTAATCTCAGTCAATGCACTGTTAAAGTGAGCGGTAATGCTTCCCTCTGCAATTCTGTTTTCAATATCCGGTTTTACCCAATATTTTACACTTTTTGAGATCTCAGAATGACGAATGATCATGGTGACTTCCGCCCCTTTTCTGTAGGTTTCAAGAGCAGCATCCACTGCGGAATTGCTGGAGCCTACTACTACAATCTTCTGTCTTGCATAAGGGTAGGGTTCCGTATAATAGTGTTTTACTTTCGGAAGATCTTCGCCGGGAATATTCATGGTATTCGGAATATCATAGAATCCTGTGGCAATAACTACATTTTTGGCCCGGTACTTCTTTTTAGAGGTTTCAACTTCAAATATATCATGGGCTTTCGAAACACTTTGTACCTTTTCATACAGATGGATATTCAGATCCTTTTGTCTGGCGATGCCCTGATAATATTCCAGAGCTTCCTGTCTGCCCGGCTTAGGAGCAGTGGAAATAAAAGGAACTCCGGCAATTTCCAGTTTCTCGGCTGTTGAAAAGAAACGCATATACAACGGATAGTTATACAGTGAATTGACAATAGTTCCTTTTTCGATAATTAAGTAGCTGAGATTGTTTTCCCGGGCTTCAAGTGCACAGTTCAACCCGATAGGTCCGGCTCCGATAATAAGAATATCCAAAATTTCCATATAACAAAGGTACGATGTAATTTGGGAAATAGAAAGTGAGACATGCACAGAGGGATAACAGATTTAGAGAGTAAAGGTTGATATAGTTTTGTTTTCACAATGTATTGTGATGTTCCGATGCTGAAATGCCAACTTCCAGCGTATCAATAATCCGGATATCGGCGTGGCATCAGTTTTGGTGCTTTTTACCTATTGTAAAAAATTGAATATGAAAAAAATACTGATTTCAGCATTAATATTAGGAGTGGCTGTTGCCTGTAAAAAGGAAGTAGGAAAACCGGTTCCTAATGAGATTGATACTTTGACAACGGCAATAACGGACAGTACGGCTGTCATTAAAAATAATGCTGTACAAGAAGAAGCACTGAAGAAAGCCAATGATGAGGTTTTACAGGCTTTGAAAAATAAAGACTATAAAGCCTTTGCTTCCATGATTCATCCTGAAAAAGGAATCCGCTTTTCAATGTATGCCTTTGTCTCACTCAAAGAAGACAAACATTTTTCCAAAGCTGATTTTGAAAAATACCAGCCTACGAAAACACTCTTCACATGGGGAGCGATGGATGGTTCCGGAGATCCGTATAAAGCGACAATTAATGATTATCTGGGCAAATGGGTTTTTTCCAGAGATTTTACCACGTCACAATACACCTTAAATAAATTTACCGGTAAAGGAAATTCCCTGAACAATTTAGTGGAAATCTACCCCAAACATGATTTTACAGAAAACTATCTGAAAGGAACAGAAAAAAACGGTGAGATGGACTGGAAAACCCTGCGATTTGTATTTGAGGAATTCCAGGGGAAATATTATCTGATCGCCGTGGTGAATGACCAGTGGACGATATAGGAATTAAAAATTAAGAACTAAAAATTAAAAATTTAAAGTGGGGAGCGGGCAGCTGTATTGGATCAGGATGATTTTAAGTACTCATATCACAGTATTTGATGATACAACTTTTTTACAGCCGCTTGCTTCTTCACTTATTTTAAAATCTCTGCGAGCTGTTTCGTCAGGCTTTTTCTTGAAAATTTTTCAATACTATGAGCATTTTCCAGAAGATTTCCCTGTTTCCAGAGTTCGAATTTTTGAAGGATAAATTTCTTTACCGCTTCAGAATCATTATAGCTGAAGTGCTTTCCGGCAGCCGTTTCTTCTAAAATTTTAGCCACATCCGCTTTGTCCGGCCCAAACGAAAGGATCTGCTTTCCTGAGGCCAGGTATTCAAATATTTTGCCCGGAATGATTCCTTTTGATGATTCATTGGGAAAATTGGTAATGAGAAGGACATCCGAGGTCTGCATTTCTTCAACCGCTCTACCATGCGAAAGATAACCGAGATTCTGAATGTGGTTCCTTACACCTGAATTTTCGATGGACTGAAGAATTTTATCATCTATCCTTCCTGCAAATTTCACTTTAAAATGTGCCGCAAATTCAGGATTTTCTTGTACCAGTTCATCGAGAACCTTCCATAGGTTTTCCGGATTTCTAAGCTGCTCCAGAACGCCGATATAACTGAGCACAAAGCTTTCTTCAGAACCGGTGGTCCTGTTGACTTCGTGGTTTTTTTTCTCGGTTTTCCCGCCAGCATCAGTTTCATCAAAACCATTGGTAATGCACACCGCATTCGCTCCTGCTTTTCTGAAATTTTCTGCATCCGTGTAGCTTGTAGCCAGGGTAATGTCTGCATTTTTAAAAACAGCCTGTTCAAGTTGGCGGTGTTTTTTATCGGAACCCTTGGTTAATTTCAAATGCTTGTAATACGAGATTTCCGTCCATGGATCCCGGAAGTCAGCAATCCATCTGAGTCCCGGAAGTTTTTCCTTAAGGCCCAATCCAATCAAATGAAGAGAGTGGGGAGGACCCGAGGTGACAATCGTGTCTATTCCGTTTTCTTTCAGGAATTTTTCGAGAAACCCAATAGAAGGTTTTACCCAGAAAACCCGCGCATCCGGAATAAAGAAATTTCCTCGTACCCATATGGAAAGCCTGGATTTCCAGCTCTGATTTTTACCTACATCAAACTGTCCGGCTTTAAATTTTTTATTGCTTTTGTTCAGTTTTTCAGCCAGTTGATAAGGCTCCCATATTTTCGTTCTGACAATATCGATATCCTCTGGAATCTCCTTCATCAAAGTGTCATCCAGCAAAGGATAGCTTGGATTTTCGGGAGTATAGATCACCGGTTTCCAGCCAAATTCCGGTAGATATTTAGCAAACTTCAGCCATCTTTGAACACCAGGACCTCCCGCAGGAGGCCAGTAATAGGTGATGATAAGTATTTTCTTCTGTTCCATTTTTTAATTGGCTATGCTTCAGAATGACATCATGCAATATGATATAGGATTAAGCATTTTGTTCAGCTAACATTTGTTTTTTCTTATTTTTATTCATCCAGAAAACCCCAAATCCTGCCAGTACAATAAATAATCCAAAGCTTAGAAGAGAGATCCATTTTCCTTTTTCTATCACTTCAGGTTCAAAAACCATTCTGATATGATGGTTTCCTGCCGGAACGTGTACGGCACGAAGCAGATAGTCTGCCTTGATATAAGGAACTTCTTTTTCGTCCACCAGTACTTTCCAGCCATGTGGATAATAGATTTCAGAAAATACAGCCAACTGAGGTGTTTTCGACTGAGATTTAAACTCCAACTCGTTAGGCTGGTATTTTGCCAGGCTAATGAATGCTGTGGAATCTGCCTGAACCGGTTTGTTCTCGAAATAGGATTTGTCTGATGCAGCAATGACTGCTGTTTTCTTATTGTCAATGACTCCGATGGCCTTAATCTCTTCATTAGGTGTATTCACAAATTTAAGGTCACTTACAAACCACGCATTTCCGTTGGCCTTTGGATTGGGAACTACCTGTGGCTGATCCGGACCTCCGAAAACCATATATTTAGCATTCAGTAAATTTAGGATGTTAGGTGTTTTTACACTGTCAATAGAAGAGATATACTCGTTGAGTACATCATCATATCTTCTTAGTTTCACCGCATGATACCCCCCAATAGAGGATTTAAAGTAGGAGGTATTAGTTTCGCTGGTCACACCCAGGGTCTGATTGTAAATCCTGTAGTGTGCTTTGTCTTTTTCAGCAATGGTTTCCAGTGTTTTATTGATGTTTACGTTTTCAAGAATAGAGGAAAGGCTTGGATTAGCCTGAACTTTTTCAGCCAGAAGGTCTGAGCTTTCCGTCTGGAAAGGATTTTCAGCAAAAATCTTGTCTACATAGTTATCATCATTCAGGTAGCGTTTGTTTACGGTCCAGAGATCAAATAAGCTTACGATCCCAATTACTGCCAAAGCAATATTCGTGTTAAGTTTTTTCTTTAAGCTTAAAAATAAGACCGCAGCGGCAATCGCTACATAGATAAATGCCTTTATCGCATCTATTCTGAATAATTTATACCGTTCATCTACCAGAAAGTCCAGTAAGAAGGGTGGGAAATACGTTTTTTCGCTTTCGGTGGAGAAACCTAATAATGATTTTCCGAATACCAAAAGAATTAGCAATAGCCCTAATGTTCCCCCACTTACGTAAAGAAGAATTTTCTGTTTGTATTCCTGGGTAAGTCTTTCATCTGTAAAGAAATTATACAGTCCCAAAATGGCAATTAAAGGGAATAGAAGTTCCACGACCACGAGAATAGAAGAAGGAGCTCTGAATTTATTATAAAACGGAACATAGTCGATAAAGAAGTCTGATAAAGGCATAAAGTTGCTTCCCCATGCCAGTAAAACAGTCAGTATAGAAGCTCCAAGAATCCAGTATCGGTATTTTTTTCCAGCGAAGAAGAATCCTAATACTGCAAGGAAACATACAATCGCTCCCTGGTAGGCAGGTCCTGAAGTTCCTGGCTGATCTCCCCAGTAAGTCATCCCGCTGAAACCTTTTGAAATTCTGTCCATCTCGGCCTGCGAACCTACATTTTCCTGTACCAGCTCCTGAACCCTGTTCATCATTTCCTTTCCTTCAGGTTCCTGGCTTCCACCCCCCATAAGTCTTGGAATAAACAGGTTTAATGTTTCCAGCTGTCCGTAGCTCCACATCAGCATACTTTCCTTATCCATTCCTGATTTTCCGGAAGTATGACTGTCATTGTTTAAAATCTGTTTTCCACGAACTGTTTCTTTTACATATTCCGAATTGGCCATAATTCTCTGCGAATTCATTCCAACACCTATAATACAAGATGCAGCAATGATTCCTGAAGAAATAAGAAAATGCTTCATCGGGGTCTTTTTCGTGATCGCCCTGATGAGCTCAGAGACAAACAGGAATCCCAGCGCTAAAAACAGATAGTAGGTCATCTGTGGGTGATTCGCGGCAATCTGAAGCCCCATAAAAAGGGTGGTGACAATGAATCCCCAGATATATTGCTTTCTGATATATACCAATAAAATACCGGCTAATAGCGGTGCAAAATACTCAATGGTATTTACTTTACCGTTGTGCCCTGCGGCGATAATAATGTAGAAATAGGTTGAAAGCCCAAAAAAAGTAGCGCCCAGTAGGGCATACTTCCAGTTTCTCACGACGACCATTCCCAAAAGGAAAAAACCTGCAAAAAGCAGGAACAGATAATTCACCGGTCTTGGCAGGAAATTCAGATTGCTGTCGATCTTTTTGATGATGTCACCCTTGAACTGGCTTCCCATCTGATAAGTCGGCATTCCCCCAAACATGGAATCGCTCCAGTAGGTTTCGTTTCCGGTATTAGCTCTATAGTCAAGCAACTCTTTGGCGCCCCCTCTGTACTGTACAATGTCATGCTGAAAAAGCTGTTTTCCTGTAAATACAGGAGTGGAATATAAAAATGCTAAAACTATAAATATTACTAATGAAACTGCAATATAAATTAAGTTTTTATTTTTTGCCATGCTGGTTATTATCTTTATTTCTTGGAATTTTTACCTTTTGTCTTTAGTCTCTTTTACCTCTTCATAATCTACGGTTTCCGCATCCCATTTAAGGTTTTGTTTGCTATTCTTGTCGGAGCTGTGCAGGTCCTGCTGCCTGTTATTCTGATTATTATTGTTGAAACGGTACCCGTAAAATGTCTTGAAGAAAATTCTTTTCAGAATATTCCATACGAAGAAAATAATAATGGCAGAAAGTATCAGCTCAAGAATGTACTTCATAATTCTTTATTTTAAAGTTCAGGGTTCAGGATCCGAAGCCTGAGATTTTGGTTTTCTTTCCGTTTTCATATTCCGGATCCTGCTCCTTAAACGATTTACTTCAGTTATTTAGCAGAAGGATTCACCATCACGGAAGAATTGGAAACACTTTTCATAGACTGAGATTGTTTTCCATCTGAAATGGTTTCAATCTGTGTTGTTTTAACTGTGATATTCTGGTTGTTGATCCATCCCGTATTCTCATCAAATTTGATCGCTCCGTTCTGAACGAGTTCACTGCTTAGGCTGTGCGTGATAGGTCCCTGGGATTTCTTTTCGGTTTTCTTCGGAATTCCTCCTGTTACAGCAATTTCGGCAGTTCCGTTTCCTAAGCTTTTTAATACATAGTTGGACGTCACTTTAACCTTTCCGCTTGGGTCCGCACTTTCGGAAGTGCTCCATTTTTCACCTACCTTTACTCCTTTCTTAGGGATAATTGTCAGGTTCTTATTTAACTGGTCTTTTAATACTTTTTCATTGAAAGACTCTTTAAGACTTGCGACCACGCTTGCCTTTTCATTGGCATCCTTAATAAGGGTTCCCACCGCATTGGAAACTTTAGTGTAAACAGCATCAAAACCTTTGATAGAAAGAACGTTTCCTTTCGTATCCATTTGCACATCAAGTTTGTTTCCGGTAAGTGCTTTGTTGATATTCCAGATCATTTTAAGATCATCTTCTTTAGGAAGAGGAAGCTTTGTGTCCACTATTACGGTCTTTCCCTGAGCAGACTGAGAATTTCTTTTGGCAACAAGGTTAAGGGTCATTTCATAGATATTTCCTTTGATCTCGTTTACGGTGAAGTTCATCTCATCGGTAGATTCACTGGTGCCGGTCATAGATTTTCCCTGAGGATCAGTCATGGTCTTTACATCTCTCTGGTAGGTGGTAAGAGGATACGTTTTTCCTTTTTCAAGCTTGAAAGATTGTGTAACGATTCCGGCAGAATCTCTGATGGCAGGATTTTCTGCCACTTTTGCTACAGAATCAGCAGGCACCTCTACAGTAACTGTTTTTCCGGTTTTAGGATCTACTTTCGTTATTTTTGCCGTTTCTTTTTTACAAGAAACAAGAGCTATTGATGATATAAGCGCAAGCGCTGCAATGTTCTTCATTTGATTTTTTTAAATTTTAATTCTTACTACTATTTCTTTCTTTATTTGGTGTGCAATAGTGTATTGCATAGGTCAGAAAATCATTACTGAGGCTTCCACCACTCTGTTGGTTTACCAGATATACAGGTATTAGTTCGTGGTAGGTGTCGCAGACATTTTTTGTCTTACCGCTTCATACAAAATTGCGCCACAGGCTACTGAAACATTCAGAGACTGTGTTTTTCCTTCAATAGGAAGTTTTATTTTTTCGTCCGCATGATGCAGGACTTCTTTAGAAATTCCGGTTTCTTCATTTCCCATGACAATGGCGCATGGCTCTGTAAGGTCTACATCATAAATCAGTTTCTCAGCCTTTTCGCTGGCTGCATATACAGAAATTCCGCTTTGCTGAAGAAAATCTACGGTATGGGCAAGATTATTCTCTTTGCAGATTTTAATATTGTAAATTCCTCCTGCGGAAGTTTTTATGGCGTCAGAATTAATTGGAGCAGCACCTTTTTCAGGGATAATAACAGCATCTACTCCCACACATTCTGCTGTTCTGCAGATGGCACCGAAGTTTCTTACATCAGTAAGCCTGTCCAAAATCAGTAAGAAAGGTATTTTCCCTTCTTCAAATAATTGTGGAACAATATCCTCGACTTTATGAAACGGAACATCTGAAATAAAAGCCACCACTCCCTGGTGGTTTTTTCTCGTAAAACGGTTCAGCTTTTCAATCGGAACATAATTGGGACGGATTTTATTTTTTGCTAAAATTGCTTTTAGCTCAGCATAAATAGGTCCCTGAAGTGCGTTCTGCACAAAGACCTTGTCAATCGTTTTTCCGGCTTCAATTGCTTCAATTACGGGACGCAGCCCGAAAATAAAATCGTCTTTCATTGATTTGTATAAAATTTTATGTTTAAGGTTATTGGGATTCGGGGTTGGTGATCCGTGGAGATTGTCCCACTTCTAAATTCCAGCTCCCCTTCCTCCGGCTTCCTCCTAATATTTTTCCCCTAGAATAGCCCTTTTCTGTGCCATTACATACCCGTAATGCAGGCTTTCATGCATATTGTTGAAGATAATAGCGTCCTGTATACTTTTCAGATCCATTCCGAAACTTGTGGTGTATGGAGTATAATCTGAAAAGAAATCACTGTCATAATCTTTCATGAGAATTTTTGAAGTTTCTGTAAGTAAAAACTCCAGGTCTTCCACTTCAGATTTTTGCACATTCAGGTTAGGTAATGTTCCTTTTTTATAGGTTTCAATCCAGTATTTATCGATACGGAAAGGATTTCCGCTCAGGTAATAATGCAGAAGCTGCTGGGTAGCTACCGTATGGGCAATATTCCAGTAAATATTGTTGTTAAACCCATCAGGAATAAACAGAAGATCTTCATGGGAAGTGTTCTGTAAAATATCCAAAAGGTTCCTTCTTACTTGTCTGTGCGCTTGAAAATGATAATTCATTTTGCAGGATTTTTAATCTCCAAAAATAGTTTAATAAACTGGAAATGACAATTTTTTTGGGTAAAGGATTAAAGTTAAAGTTTTTTAACGCTTTATTAAAAGGCAGGGCTACACCTATCTTTACCTGTGTTTTACACCTCCAATTTTAAAGCCTGATGTTCTGATTTGTTGATCTATATTCTATGCATAATAGGATAGGGTCAGTCATCATCTTAAAAAAAAACCTCCCTGAATTTTTCAGGAAGGCTGTATTGTAGTGCTTAAGAATATATTCGATCTGGTCTTGTTGCCCGTTTTTACTTTCTGATGATTTTATGTTTGAAAGAAGTTCCATCTTTTAATACAATATTCAAAAAGTAGACGCCTGTACTATAAGCTGAGAGGTCAATCTTATTTTCCCGGTATGTTTCAGCCAGTTTTCTACCTTCCGTATTGAAAACACTTATGGAAGCTACCTCTACTTTTGATTGTATGTTGACAAAATCGGCAGTGGGATTAGGATATATATTGACGTCCACAGTTCTTATATCTTTTACGTTCAACGTGACATCACTTTTTCCCTGCATATATACTGAAAGGTATACATTGCCCTGGTTCTGATTAAATACTGCTGTCGGGATCGTATGTTTCAGGGTGTGATTTCCGGCGGTCATGTTGGGGATGGTAAATCCACGGATCGGAACAGAATTACCGGGACACCAGTTATTCCAGGAAGTCCAGTCGGCTTCGGATTTAGGAACCGCCCCATAGATTCCGTTCCCTTGTGTATTGTATACCCGAAACGGCTCACATGAAATACCTCCCGGAGTATAAGTCAGCATCTGTACATCATCAATATAAGTATAGTTTTGTCTTCTCACGTATTCTTCACCACCGGCATTCGCGCCATGTGGAGTAGAGATGACAACAAAGTTGGCATTTGTAACGGCTTTTGGCAAATTGAAACTTACAATTCGTACTGTTTCGCCGGGAACATCCGTGCTGTTGTACTTATTAAGTTCATTGTAGGTAAGTAAAGGAACCAGAGTATTATAATCAGTAGCACTTCCAGAATCGTTTGAAAAAAACGTCAGTGTTCCGGTAAATACATCGTTTCTGCCGGCACATCCTGGAACCTCAGTATTCGCAGCATAGGGAACTCCAAAAACGTCAAGTTCCATATACATATCATAAGTGCTGCGTAATTCCGTGTCATGAAATACGCTGTATAAATTACTCACATTATAAGTAT
Source organism: Chryseobacterium pennipullorum (assembly GCF_003384725.1). GTDB lineage: Bacteria > Bacteroidota > Bacteroidia > Flavobacteriales > Weeksellaceae > Chryseobacterium > Chryseobacterium pennipullorum. The sequence goes on along the minus strand of NZ_QNVV01000002.1, from coordinate 77,999 downwards.
AAGGAACCTCCACAGGTGTTTTATTTTTATTCATAAAGGGAGTAATATACCTGCCTACTTCAATTCTTTTGACATTCGGGTCGGTGAGTGTATATGTGGCTTGGTTTTTAGGTACTAAGGCTAGGAAAACTTCTCCCAGACGGTCATAATTATCACATAAAGCACCTATAGTGACTCTCATCGCAATGGTTGTTTTAAAAGAATTGAGTTCAATATCTGTAAGCTTTCTGGTATATCTTGCATTATTTAACCTGGTCAATCCGGTAGGAACAGGTTGAGATACCGTTGGGGCATACCCATCATAATAAACTGCCTGTGAAATAATATTGGTCATCGTGGTGACCTGTGATTGCATAAGACCTGCAAAGAACAGACTTAAAAAAAATATTTTTTTGTGCATATTACTTGGTATTTGTTGTAAATATATCAAATTATGCATTGATTTTCACTATTTGTTGAATAATTTTATGGTTTTTATATAATTTTTGAATTTTATTGCTATTTTAGCATAAAATCAGATATTAATATTAATCTATTATGAAAAGAATTTTACTGTTGCTTCTCGTACTGATGTCTTGTGCATTTGACGCGCAGATCAATCTCAATATAGGAAGTACAAACGTAGGAAGCGCTCCTGTAAGCAGCTTTTTTTCCTATTCGTATGTTCAGCAGATCTATCTCAAACATGAAATAAATTCAAATGCTGCCGGAAACATTACCGGGCTTACATTTTATGTGGATCCATCGGCAACGATTGCTGATTCCTCTGCCTGGACACTGTATCTGGGGCATACTCCCAAAGCGGCTTTTACTTCAGGTACAGATTGGATCCCTGTTTCACAGCTTACCCAGGTATTTGCAGGAAATGTCACTAAAAGTAATGGTAAAGTTGAAGTTGTTCTTGCCACACCTTTTGCCTATAATAACACGGATAATCTGGTAATCGCAGCAAAGGAAAATGCTCCTAGTATCGATATTAATAACTTTGATGAAGTGTTCCGTGTCTATCCATACATTCCAAATTCAACACTTTACTATAAAGGTGACCGTGAATTGATTGATCCGGCTTCTCCTCCGGGCGGATTAAGGGTTGGCTATAAATCAGCAATCACGATTGCGGGGTTAACAGCTCATGTAACTCCCGGATGCCCTTTCGTACTCTATCCTTCAAATAATGCCCAATATATTCCTTTATCTCCTGCTTTAAGCTGGCAGGCGGTTTTAGGAGCCAGCTCCTACAAGGTTTCTCTGGGGACAAGCGCTGGAGCTACCGATGTTATTAATCAACAGGTGGTAAACGGTACCACTTTTAATCTTTCTCCTTCCGTTATTCTCAACCGTGATACCGTATATCATTTAAAAGTCACTGCGGTTTCGGCCAATGGAGAATCGGCAGGTTGTGCCGAAAATACTTTTAAAACAATTCCTCCTATACCGGCCAATGATACGTGTGCCGGGGCATTATCAGTAAGTATTCCGTATACCTATGTACAGAGTGATGGAATGTCTTCCACCAATAATGGGGGATTCGTTTTGGCGTGTGCCAATGATGGGATGAATGATGGTCTTTGGTTTAAACTGATCGGAGATGGCAGCAAGTATTCCATTAAAGTATCTCCTTCAGCTATTTCCTTTGATCCTAAAATTGGGGTATTCACCGGAACGTGTGGCAGTCTTACCTGCGTAGGTACACGGGATAACGGAGGTGGTGGCTCTTCAGAAACAATGACTCTCACCACTACCGCAGGAACCGAATATTTTATAAATGTAGGCTCGTATGAAGATAATGTGGATATGCCGGAAGATGCATTTACAATAACAATCAACCCGATTTAACCAAGCTGAAATAATACAAAATGCTGTGCTACTTTTTATCACAGCATTTTTTATGGTGATTTATGGGATGTGATAAAGCTTATGGGCGGTCTACTCCAGGGATGATTTCACGCGTCTGAAAAAAATAAAAATAGGTAGCTATAATAGCGGGTGGATCGATTTTATGTATAAGATAATCAGGCTTTTTCCATCGAAATGCTTTATTGATACCAGAATTTTTAACAAACTTTAACTTAAAGATGGCATTGATTGTGTTGATTAATGCAAGTATTTATCAGAAATTTACCACTTATTTTAAATCAAGCTATGTCAGATATATATCAAGCTGAAGATATCCGCCAATTGACGGAAAAAGTAAAAGAAAAAAACTACTTATTTTCTCTTCTGAGACAGGAAATCAATAAAGTTATTATTGGGCAGGAATACATGATAGACCGACTTTTGGTAGGACTTTTAGGAAACGGTCACGTTCTTCTGGAAGGGGTGCCGGGTCTGGCTAAAACCTTAGCGATAAAAACTTTGGCTGATGCTGTTCATGGTGCGTTCTCAAGAATTCAGTTTACACCGGATCTGCTACCTGCAGACGTAGTGGGAACAATGATTTTCAATATCAAGGACAATGATTTTTCTATAAAAAAAGGACCTGTGTTTGCCAATTTTGTGCTCGCAGATGAGATCAACCGTGCTCCTGCAAAAGTACAGTCGGCCCTCCTTGAGGTGATGCAGGAAAAGCAGGTGACGATCGGGGATGAAACCATGAAACTTCCCAAACCGTTTCTGGTGCTGGCTACCCAAAACCCAATTGATCAGGAAGGAACGTATCTGCTTCCGGAAGCACAAAGCGACCGTTTTATGCTGAAGTGCACCATTGATTATCCGGCTTTTGAAGATGAAAGACAGGTGATGAGAATGGTATCCACTTCCCATCAGCCAACGGTAAATCCGGTAATTTCCCTTCAGGATATTGTGGATGCAAAAGAACTGATCAACCAGATTTATCTGGACGAGAAAATTGAAAAATACATTCTGGATATGGTATTCGCTACCCGCTATCCTGAAAATTATGGACTTTCTGAACTGAAAAATTATATAAGCTTCGGTGCTTCTCCAAGGGCATCCATCAATCTTGCTATTGCGTCCAGAGCCTATGCATTTCTGAAAGGAAGGGCATTTGTTATCCCTGAAGATGTGAAAGCACTGGCAAAGGATGTTCTGAGACATAGAATGGGGCTGACTTTTGAAGCAGAGGCAGAAGAGATCTCAACAGAAGAAATTATCAACAGAATTTTAGCAAAAATCCAGGCCCCGTAATGAGTGAAACAATCATCAGAAAAGCTGTTCTTGAAGACTGTGCTCCCATGCTGGAGCTTATCAGAGAGCTTGCTGAGTACGAAAAAGCTTTGCATGAGGTGACCGTTACTCTGGAAGATTTTACCAATGACGGATTTGGTCCGTCACCGGTATGGGGAGCGTTTGTTGCAGAATATAACGGTGAGATTGTAGGGATTTCGCTGTACTATGACCGATATTCTACCTGGAAAGGAAGAAGATTGTATCTTGAAGATCTGGTAGTGACTGAAAGAATGAGAGGAAAGCAGATCGGAAAACAACTTTTTGATGCAACACTGGAATATGGAAAATCAAAAAATTACAGTGGCATGGTCTTCCAGGTATTGCACTGGAATGAGCCGGCTATCAATTTCTACAAAAAATACAGTCCGAAATTTGATAACGAATGGTTGAATGTATCCATAGAATTTAAAGGCTAAAGCTGAATATTGTGACACATAGAAGCTGGAGACAGATTTTTAAATATAGCCACACTCCGGGACTTTAAACATTGAACCTAAAACCTTACAGCAATCGATGGAAATAAAAGATATTGTAAAAAAAGTAAAGCAGATAGAAATCCGTACAAGAAAAAAGACGGAAGCTGCTTTGATGGGGCAATATCACAGCGCCTTTAAAGGGCAGGGGATGACTTTTTCAGAAGTCCGTCCCTACCAGTTCGGGGATGAGATCAGAAGAATCGACTGGAACAAGACCGCCCGTTTCCGGGAGCCGTTTGTGAAAGTGATGGAAGAAGAAAGGGAACTGACGATGATGCTTCTGGTAGACATTTCCGCTTCAATGGATTACGGAACAAAAGTTCAGCTTAAAAGGGAATATGTTGCGGAGATTGCAGCAAGCCTGGGATTTTCAGCCGCAGGAAATAATGATAAAGTCGGACTCATTCTGTTTGCTGATAAAGTCTACAAGGTGATACCGCCTCAGAAGGGGAGAAAGCATATTCTCTCTATTATCAGCACTATCCTTACTGCAGATTATATTCCTGGAGAATCCAGAATAGACAAAGCGATGGAATATATGATGGGCATTTTTAAAAGAAAATCACTCGTATTCCTCTTTTCGGATTTTGAAGATGAGTATGATTCAAAAATGCTGCGGGTAGCTTCCAAAAAGCATCAGCTGCTTGGGATGAGGATTTATGATGAAAAAGATAATGAAATTCCTGATGTAGGCTATGCGCTTCTGCATGACTCAGAAACCGGAAAGCAGATCTGGGCCAACACTTCCAGTGCGAGATGGAGGTATACTTTTGCTGAAGCGCAAAAACAGAAATTAAGAGCATTGGAGGAGGATTTTGCCAGCAGCTCTGCCAGTTTTATGAATATAGGCACCGGTGCAGACTACTCGAAGATGCTGTATAACTATTTTAGCAAGAAATAAATTGGGCTTATGTCCTTACTATAATATAATTAAAATATCAGGCTCAGGCCTTTATTGTTTACATTGAAGAAACTACTATTAATATTATCCTTATCAGTCTGTGTAAATGCTTTTTCACAGATATTGTCCTCCAATGTGGAGAAGAAGACCATTGCCCTTGGTGAGTTGAATCATTTGGTTATAAAAATTGATAACCTCAGTGACCAGCAGGTGATCTCCGCACCAAAAAACGAGCTGCTTCCTTTCCATTTTGAGGAAACAAAAGACAGTATCGGACAGAATGCCGGCTCCTATGAAAGGAAAATAGAATTCGCTGTATTCGAGGAAGGTAAGTTTACCATTCCCGAACTCGAATTTAAAGTGGGAGATAAAGTACTTAAAACAATTCCTTACGAAATAGATGTCATTAATACTGCTCAGAAAGCGGACCAGATTAACGACATTATGAAGAATAAAGAAGTACAACTTGCTGCAAAAGACTACTGGGAGCTTTATAAGTTCTACATTCTGGCAGCGCTGGCAGCGATCGCTTTGATTATAGCCATCATCATGATTGTGAGATGGGGCAGAAAAGCAAAAAACTCCCCAGTGGTAGCTACCAATCAGACTTTAAAGGAATTAGACTCTCTTAAAAAGAAAAAATATATCGAAGGCGGTAATTTCCGTTCTTTCTATGTAGAACTGATTGATATTTCAAGGAAGTTTATTACCAGACAGTATCATCTTCCGGCAGACGTCCTTCTTACTGATGATCTTATTGACACTATGAAAAAGAACAATACGATTTCGCTGGATAACGAAAAAATAATAGAGGACGTTTTTCTGCGCGGAGACCTGGTGAAGTTTGCCAAAACATTTCCTGACGAGAAAACAATGGAGAAAGATTTTGCAGACATCCGGGAATTTGTGAAGAGATCATCCAAAGATTTAGAATTCGAAAACTTAAGAAAGGATGTTTAATTTTGAATTTTACAGCCCGTGGTTCCTATTGCTTTTTCTGCTGTTTATCCCGCTTTTTATAAAAGATGCCGGTAGACAGAAAAAGAAAGGTATAAAAGTGCCTACCGTAAAAAATATGGAAGGAAGCGGTAAAATCCAGGGAGTGCTTTTTATATTGAAAATATCAAAGTACATTATCCTTACCGCACTGATCATTGCAATGGCCAGGCCGAGAACGTTTACAGTGTCACAGGACCGGGACGATACCAAGGGAGTTGATATTATGCTGGCCATTGACGTTTCTCTCAGTATGCTGGCAAAGGACCTGAATCCGGACCGTATTACCGCATTGAAAGATATTGCCGTAAAGTTTGTCCAGAAACGTCCGAATGACAGGATAGGGGTGGTGGCCTATGCTGCAGAAGCTTTTACAAAAGTTCCTGTGACTTCCGATCATCAGGTAGTGGTGGACGAGATCAAAAATCTTAATTCTGCAGGTCTTGAACCGGGAACAGCTATTGGAGAAGGGCTCTCTGTAGCCGTTAATCATTTAATTAAAAGTAAAGCCAAAAGTAAAGTGGTCATCCTGATGACTGATGGGGTGAGTAATATCCAGAATGCCATCCCCCCTCAGGTTGCTGCTGAACTGGCGCAGAACAATAAAATCAAAGTGTATGCAATCGGAATCGGGACCAATGGATATGCATTAATGCCCACTTCCCAGGACATCTTTGGAGATCTTATCTTTACAGAAACGGAGGTTACGATTGATGAAAATACATTGAGAAAAGTAGCACAGACTACAGGCGGAAAGTATTTCAGGGCAACATCCAATAGCAGTCTTGAGGAAGTGTATGATGAAATCAATCAGCTGGAGAAATCAGATGTAAAAGTTTCCAAGCTGTACAATTATGAAGAGTATTTTAAGATCTTCCTGTGGATCGCTTTAGGAATGCTGGTTCTGGATGGACTTTTGAGATGGGTGTTTTATAAAATTTTAAGCTGATGAGTTGGTCTTTAGGAAATTATTGGTATTTACTCTTACTGTTGCTTCTGCCCCTGTTGGCTTCTTTCCTGGTCCGTTTTTTACGATGGAGGAATACAAAAAGGGAAATTTTTGCTGCGGGTCAGTTTCACGAAGATTTATTTGAAAAGAGATCGGGATTTACAAAGTTTTTCCCTGCACTATATCTGTTGGGAACGCTGTTTCTGATATTCTCTATCATAGACCTTCTGAATGGCTCTGAAGAGGTGAAAAGCAATCAGAAACTGAATAATGTTGTCTTTATGCTGGATGTTTCGAATTCTATGAATGCTGAAGATATTGACCCGAGCCGTTTGACAGAAGCAAAAAATCTGATGATCGGCACCATGCAGAAGATGAAAAATGACAAAGTAGGAATTGTGATTTTTGCGGGTCAGGCAATGTCTATCATGCCTTTGACAACAGACTACAACTCTGCAGAAACGTATATCAGCGGTATTGAAACAAACTCTATGCAGGTTCAGGGAACTGATTTTTTAAAAGGAATGCAGGCCGCTGCGGAAAAATTTAAAAATGTAAGCAAAGGCTCCAGAAAAATAATATTACTAAGTGATGGTGAGGATAATGAAGGAAATGATAATGCCGCAATAAGACTAGCCAATAAAGAGGGGATCAGCGTCACCTCAGTAGGCATCGGTTCTGATGAAGGTGCACCGGTTCCGGAATATGTTTTTGGCCAGCTGATGGGATACAAAACAGATGTAAACGGGGGAACCGTCATTTCGAAAAGGCAAACCGAAGCATTGAAGAAGATCGCTGAATCAACGGGTGGAGCTTATATCGACGGAAATAATATCAATGAAGCTCCGGACAGAATCATAGATGCAGTCAACAAAAAATCTTCGGGTGCTGCAACAATGGTGAAGTCACAGAATGCCAATCACTATTATCAGTATTTTCTGGGGGTGTCCTTATTGTTTTTCGCCTTAATTTATATTTTTAATCCTAAAAATGATTTTAATCTATAAGTTTCTTGCTGGCAGCGCTACTTTAACCCAATTTTAACAAATAAACCCCTGTTTCTTAACATATAAAGGAATAATTTTGCAGGTAATGAATACTAAAATCATATTTTTATCGTTAATAGTTGCTTTCTCGTTCTCAGGCATTATGTTTGGGCAGGAAAACTACAGAACTTTAGTTCATGAAGGCAACCAGAAATTTGATGGTAAAGACTATGACGGAGCGTCTTCAAAATATATGGAAGCGGTGAAATCAAATGATAAAGATTTTATGGCCCATTACAATATGGGGAATGCTTTGTACAAAAGTAAAAAGTATGAAGAGGCAAAGGCGGAGTTTGAAAAAGCACAGCAGCTTTCCCAGACTCTTCCGGATAAGGCGGCAGCCCTTCATAATTTAGGGAATACCTATATGCAGATGAACCAGCCGGAAAAAGCTGCAGATTATTATAAAAAATCGCTGAAGCAGGATCCCTACAGTGAAGCAACCAGAAAGAACTATGAAATTGCCAAGCTGAAAGAAAAAGAAAAAGAACAACAGAAAAACGAGAAGAATAACTCCGGAAAAGGCGGCGGCGGTAATGATCAGAACAAAGGAGAAGATCAGAAAGGCGACAAAGACCAAAAACAGGATCAGGGAAATGGCCAGCAAAATGAAGGTAAAAGTGATCAGGGGAACAATCCTCAGCAGGATCAGAATAATGAAGGCAGAATGCCTAAGAACCTCGAAAATGCGATCTTAGATAAAATAAACGAAAAAGAAAAAGAAACCGCCAGAAGAATTTTAAACAAAAATTCTTATTCGATGCCTCAAAGCAACGAGAAAGATTGGTGATGAAAGATAGACTGATTTACATATTGCTTACATTCGCATCCGTAATTGCTTACGGACAGGTAAATCTTTCTCTGGATGCCGATAAAACAGAATACGCAGGAAAAGATATTGTCAATCTTACCATTGTTCTCGAACTTAACGGTAGTGATCTTGTTCAACAGACAGGCTTTCAGCTTCCTGACCTTTCAAAATTCAACATCATTGGCAGCGGATCTGTGACCAATACTGTCATTGACCCGGCTACCAATACTCTGATTACGCAGAAAGTATCCAGAATAGCCCTGGAACCGAAGAAAAAAGGTAAAATAAAAATTGGTTCCGTACTGGTTACGGTCAACAACAAAATTTACAAAACAGAACCTTTTGATGTCAACATCAGGGAGATTATCGAAAAAAGATCATTGGCAGCTAATAATTCCAATGAGGTCTATCTGAATATGGAGATTGAAGACCGGGAGATCTATCAGGACCAGCCTACAATCGCTATCCTGAAAGTCTATTCCAGAAATATGGATAATCTTCGGAAAGTAAAGAATATCCGTCTTCCCCAGCAGAATAATATCAATGTTCACCCTATCAATTTCAACAAATCAGAGATTGATCCTTCAGGGTATGGCAATATGCCGTCACAAATATTGGCGATGTTTATGATATTTCCGAATGAGGCAGGCTATGTAGAAGTTCCGGCAGTTTCGGCGTCTGTCAACTCGTACTCGAATAAAAATAAGATCAGTTCCAATAAAATAAAACTCAACGTTAAAAGACTTCCGGAAGGAGCTCCCGACTGTTTTAAAAATGCAGTTGGAAATTTTACCGTAAGTGTTTATCATGCAGCCAAGGAAAAAGCTGAAGCCAAAAAGCCGCTGAATGTAGTGGTAAAAGTTTCCGGAGAAGGGAACCTGCCGGATATGGAGCTCCCAAAAATTGCGGCCTCCCCGGATTATGAGGTTTTTGCTCCAAAGATTACTACTAAAGTTTCTCCCGGAACTTCAGGAATGAAGGGTGAAATTCTGGCCAACTATGTGGTGATCCCTAAAAAATCAGGGACCATCTCCATCAAAACAGAACAGTTTGCTTTCTTTGATCCCGAAAGCAGGGAGTATGTAGACCTTGGGCAGAAAGTTCTGGCCCTGGATGCTCTTTCTCATGATCAGGTGCTGGAAGCGCGCACTACGGTTGAAAAAGTAAATGAATACACCAATAATCTTCTTGAAACCGTAAATACACCGGTTTTAAAAACGACGTCGTTAAAAGTAAAGGAGAAAAGCAAATTTCACTGGAACATCCTATTGGTGAATATTGCTATTCTTTTAGGGTTATTCGTTGTTTATCTGTTATTTAGGACTTGGCAAAAAAAACGTGCATTAGTTAGGGAAACCGTACCGTCAAAACCTTTAGGTTCAGTGGCAGAAACGGAAAAAGAGATTCGTGAGCTGATGAAGACGGATATCAATGATTATTTCGGTTATCTTGAGAATCTCAAAGATCACAGCGAATATGAAAAGTTCTTTGCCACATTGGAAGACTTGGATCAGGAAGTGAGAAATCAGTATTTCAAAGGCTCTGTTGCAGAGTTTAAGACTTTTCTTGAAAAACACAAAGGTTCAGCACTTGCTGAAGAGTATGGTATGTTGCAGCAGAAAGTTCAGATAGAGAAATATTCTCCTGTGAAATCACAGGAAGGTCTTGAAGAACTTTTGAAAACAATTGTTAATTTATATTCACAAATTAGCAAATAGTCAGTTTATTTTCATATTTTTGCGAAATTTTTAATTACAAAGAGATGGAAATTTTTGATGGTTTCTCTATTAAAGAGATTGTGACCAGCTTTATGGTTCTTTTCGCCGTTATCGATATCATTGGCTCAGTTCCCGTGATCGTAAGCCTTCAGCAGAAGTTCGGACAGATTGAAGCCGGAAAAGCGGCAGTAACTGCCGGGGCAATTATGATTGTTTTCCTTTTTGTAGGAAATAAGATTCTTAAACTGATCGGAGTAGATGTCAACTCCTTCGCCATTGCCGGGGCTTTTGTGATTTTTGTCATAGCGCTGGAAATGATATTAGGAATTGAGATCAATAAAACCACCGAAGCAAAAGCTGCATCCATCGTACCCATCGCATTTCCATTGGTTGCCGGGGCGGGAACCCTGACTACCGCACTATCTCTGCGTGCTGAATTTCACGATATTAATATCATTTGCGGAATCATCTTAAATACAATTTTCGTATATTTGGTGCTGAAATCAGCGAAATGGCTGGAAAGAAAAATAGGGGATGCTACTTTGATGATCCTTCAGAAAGTTTTCGGAATTATCCTTTTAGCGATTTCAATTAAATTATTCACCGCAAATTTTGCTCAATTGGTGCAGAATTATATTAATTTTTAAATATCATGCAGAAGTTTTATAAAGTATTTCTAGTCGTATTTATTGTTTTTATTGCCATCAACCTTTATGCTATCAACTGGCAGACGGATATCCTGGGTGATGAAGACAACCTTAAGTTTGTATTCTCAGCAGCAGCAGCTGCAATCGGTCTTCTTTTGCTTTTTGTAATGGATACCTGGAGCAGGATCGGAGCAAAGAAATAATTAAATATTTTAGTATATAAATATCAAACCTCTTTTGTATGAAAGAGGTTTTTTTTCTGCACAATCAGCAGGTTATTTTTATAGTATTGGCGTGATCTGGAAATAGGCGTTGTGGGCTATGCGGAAGGTTTCCCAATCTTAGGAAATGACCAGGTTTTTCAGAATAGCCTCAGACTTTAGTTCCGTTTCAATCCATTCTTTGCTAGGATTGCTTTGGGCAGTGATCCCTCCTCCGGCAAAAATATGTACAGAATCTTTATAAAGCCTTGCACATCTAAGATTTACAAAGTACTGAACAGAGTCTTCCGTTTCTATCTTACTGTAGCCGGCGTAGAATTCACGGGGATACTTTTCAAATTTCCTGATATTCTCATTACAGAAATCTTTTGGAATTCCGCATACCGCCGGCGTAGGGTGCAGATCCTGGATCAGTTTGTCCAGGTCATCCGGCTGGATGATGGTTTTAAAATCAGTGCGGAGATGCTTTATATTTCCTGAAATATGATCATAGGTTGCGGATTTCTGAACCTGATCCGAATAGTTTTCAAGAATATGCTCAATATAAGACGTTACAGGTTTCTGTTCCTCAATTTCTTTTTCCGACCAGCCTTCAGAGACAGGTAGCGTCCCTGCCAGGGCCATGGTTTCGAACTCATGGGTATTTTTATTGTATTTGCCAAGAACTTCAGAAAAAGCCCCCATCCAGGCATTTTGCCCGTCATTAAAGAGATATCTGAATGCATTGGGATAAGAACTGCACAGATTTTTGAAACTTTCCCTGTAATCTATTGCTGTAAAGTCTGTGAAAATTTTTCTTCTTGAATAGACAAGCTTAGGAAGCTTATGCGTTCTGATGACTTCGATAACCTGCTCCAGAGTATCACAATATTCTTCCTGGCCCTCTACTGTAAAGCCTGTTGTATCATTCAGTAATGATGTGCTGATGATCGGGGTATTGTCAAATTCATCAGGATCCACTTCAGCAATATTGCCTGCAAAATTGATCACATCAAGCCCGTCATAGGAATAAAAGCGTACAGCATTCTTATTGCTGTTTTGATCTGTGGAATAGAGTTTTTCGTCGAAAGGAAGTTTGAAATAGATCATGAGCGATGAATAGGTTTTGGAAAAAATGACCGGCACGAAACCCAAAGAATATTTCCCGGTTGGTTTCTTTCTGCAAAGGTATTATTAGTCTGAAAAATGTCAAAATTAAATGCTACTTTTTTAAGAACAGCCCATAAAAAAAGCTCAAAAAATTTGAGCTTATAATTGATAGAAAAGCGTAAGGGTTATTTACGGATAATTGTATTGGTCATCGTCGTATGATTAATGAGAACTCCTTTCTCATCACGGATTTCCATTTCGGATACGTGCATGCTTTTTCCTTTTCTGATAAAACGGGCGGTAGCCGTTACGATTCCGTCTTTTTTACTTCTCAGGTGATTGGAGTTGATGTTTGTTCCTACACCATAATATTTCTCACCGTCGATAAAGAAATTAGACAGGCTTGATCCCAGGGTTTCTGCGAGTACGCAGCTGGCACCTCCGTGCAGAATTCCGAATGGCTGGTGAACTTTTGGCTGTACCGGCATGGTGGCAGTCAGCGTCTCGTTTTCCAGGTCTATATCGGTGAATTGTATTTCAAGTGTTTTGGCTAATGTTACTCCTTCTCCCCAGTTGTTTAAAAACATAAGGATTTCTTCTTTGGTCTGATCTTTCATTTGTATAATGGATAAATGATGATTACTAATAGATATTGCTGCCGGCTGATATAAGATTATTCTCCTGCTCCCATAATATCGGGATTCCAGTTGGTAGGGACTTTAGGCACGATGTCATTTTTTACGTAATAGTCCTGAATCTCCTGCATGATCTCTGCAAAAGGTACCGAAGCGATTCTTTCGTAGGGAATCGTATACCCCAGATACACAATATTCCGTTTAAAATCACCTGCAGCAAGTACGATAGGAACTTTTGCAGCCAAAGCCATATGGTAGAATCCTTTTCTCCATTTAGGAACCCAGCTTCTGGTTCCTTCCGGGGTGATGACAAGGCTGAAGTCTTCTTTGGAAAACTGTTGGGCTACAAAATTCACCAGGTCATTTTTCTGGCTTCTGTCGATACCGATGCCTCCCAGTCCTTTTACAATACCTCCGTACCAGGCTTTGGTATGCGCATCTTTAATAATTATTTTTAAAGGTTTTCCAAGAGACCAATAGGAGAAATTTCCCAAAATGTATTCCATATTATGGGTATGTGGCGCCACCACGAGGATGCACCTGTTCAGGTTGTTGACATCGCCCTGCAGAACAACTTTCCACCCTAATAATTTTAACATCAGTTTGCCTATCAGCTTTTTCATAAATTTTGAATTAAAAACAAAAAAGTATAACCAAATGTTGGTTATACTTTACAAATATATTGAAATATTATCGCTCTTAAAATAAACCGTTAATTAAATCTACGATTTTCATTACGAATTCTAGTGCAAATTGGATCATAACAATAATGTGTTTGTGTTAAGTTGGTTATTAAATTTTTAACAGTACGAAATTAAAACATTTTTTTTACATAGCGAACTAAATACTGTCTTTTTTTCTCTTTTATGAGATAAGAAGGATGTGAATTTCAAACGGTTGCTATCCATTCACACCTTCTACCACTCTCTGAAGTTAATTATTTAGTTTGTATGGAAATTTCGTTTTTTCCGTCTTTGATTTTGATGTCCACATCTTTGTTTATTTTTTTGATATCGGACGCTACAGAATCAATTACTTTCTTAGCCTGGTTGTTGGGTACTTTTTTACCATTGATGATGATGCTGTCTTTGTCATCAGAGTTGTATTCAATGCTCGAACCGTTTACCGTGATCTTATTTTTTTCTATTCTGATCCCGTTGTGATTCTCATCTTTATACTGATCATCATCATTCATTCCGTCTCCGTCCAGATCTCCATCAAAATGGATACGGTCTTTTTTCAATGGAATAACGACTGCTTTTTGAGGAACAACAAGTTCATATTCTACTCTGTAATCTCTGAACCTTTGATCGTACGGATATTTAACGTAATTAGGAAGCATTACCTTGTTATCCACTACCTCTACTGGTACGTTCAGCTGAATCGGATAGTTGTATCCGTTTCCTTCTTTTTTGATCACCAGATAAGGAGTCTTGATGTCAGATTTTCTGGTTACTTCCACAGAAATATAATCCTCTTCGTAAACTGATCTCTTATCGGAATAGATATCATCATCATAGGCGATAAAGTTTTGCGGGATGCTTATCTGCTTTATATCCACATACACAGTATCTGAAGTAGTATTGATCGCTACATTTTCAGTATCTTCCTTACTTCCTCTGTAAATCAGGTTTTTCTTAGCCATACTGATTCCAAAGTAGGTTCCGAGGCCGATCAGAAGAAGGAACAGTCCTCCTATTACCCATCCGATATTTCTAAGTTTTGTTTTCGGAGAGAATATTTTGATACTTAGTAAACTGAAGACAATGGCAGGAATTAAACTTCCGATTATCATGATAGCTGCAAGTACTTTGTCTAGGCCATTGTCATCCATGTAAAATCTGATCTGGTTGGCTCCTGGAAAATCCGTATCCATTCCGAATAGTCCGAATAGTACAAATACTCCCACGATGCTTCCTACTGCCATCAGTACAAAAATTCCGCCTATAATATACTTGAACACATTCCATACCCCGCTTCCGGCATTGTTGATGTAAGGCTTGTTTTCGGTGTAGATTTCTCCGACCCTCTGAGTAGATTCATTGGCAAACTGTACCAATTTGTTAGACTCATTCTTAAGATTGTCGAAGTTCATAGGCTTTCCCTGCATTTTCAGGAAATCTGCCGCTGTTTCGGCTTTTGGAAGTACGATCCAAAGGATTACATATAATAGACCAATCAATGAAGAGGAGATAGCAGCGGTGAAAATTCCTAAGACAAAAATTCCCAGCCAGATCGCTCTCATGGTCGTGATGTCCATCCCAACATATTGGGCTAAACCAGCACATACCCCGGCCACTTTTTGTTTTTCCGGATCACGGAACAGTTGTTTTTTGTCCGTGAAGTTCGTCCCTGTATTTGTATTTTTAGTTGTATTTTTTTCAGAAAAATAAGCCTCTTCCTGTTCTTCAATTTTTTCCGGAGTTCCGATCTGTGCGATTACTTTTTCTACATCCGTATCGTTGATCACTTCACGTTTTCCCAGAGAATCTCTGAAGATCTCTACCATTCTTATTTCTATGTCATGCATTACCTCATCCGCTTCAGAAGCATCCAGTGAGCTTCTCAGTGCGTTCAGGTAGTCGCTGAGCTTTATATATGCGTGTTCTTCTATGGTAAAAGAAAAACCTGCGAGTCCTATTGAGAGTGTCTTGTTCATAGCTTTGTTTTTAATGTTGTTGGGTGATTTGATTGACTGAGGCTGTCAGCTCATTCCATGTATTTTGAAGTTCATCCAGGAAAAGTTTTCCTTTTTCTGTGATCTGATAATATTTTCTGGGCGGCCCTCCGGTAGATTCTTCCCATCTGTAAGAGAGAAACTCTCCGTTTTTAAGTCTTGTAAGAAGAGGGTAGAGGGTCCCTTCCACTACATCCAGTTTTCCTTTTTTCAGTTCGTCAATAAGATCAGAAACATACATTTCGCGATTATTGATGAGACTTAGAATACAGAATTCCAGAATTCCTTTTCGCATTTGCGCTTTGGTATTTTCGGTATTCATCTTTGATAAGTTTTGTTAATTAGTTATATTCTTAGAAAAATGCTCCTAGCTAGCTGAGCCTATTCTAATTTTACATTACAAAGATATGTAATTAAAATGGTATTATGCAATACAAAGTAGTGAAATTTTTAAAATAAAATGTTTAAAACGTTAATAATCAGTTATATAAATTTTAATTGATTTTTTTACCTGACAAAAATTAAGTTAAAATACATGTCCTATGATCAATTTTTGGACTTTATATCAAACCCGGAATAAGATTTTCCTGATCAATCTGATTCTTCTGATTGAAAAGAACAAAGCGTCCGTTCACAGGGGAAATGATCTCCGATTCTGATACATAATAAGAAAAGTATTTTGTGGTCGGTAGTATGATTTGTATTTTTGTCTAATACTAATTAAACACATCAACTCATTTCTACTATTACTATGAAAATTTTAAATACATGCAAGAGCTTGTCCGCGATTGTTTTACTGGGTCCTTTATGTTTTGGACAATATCAGTTTGAGGTAAAAAATGCATCCAGGAGTTATGACGCTATCATTCACGTAGATCATTGCAATAATGACCGGTGTGATGGTAAGGGAACCGTAGAGCTGTTTGACCGGAAAAATGCCAAGGTACAGACATTTACTTCCGAAGGTCTGGTACTGGAATTGAATCAGAATCAAAAACCGGGATTGGGAAAGATGATCCAGCTGACGCAGCAGCAAAGCCCTGTTATCATTGATGATTTTAACTTTGACGGTACGGAAGATATAGCCATAAGAAACGGCAATATGGGAAACTACATGGCTGCATCATACGATGTATACGTATTCAATAGTACCAGAATGGGGTTTGTGAAGAGTAAGGAGCTTACAGATCTTGCCTCCAATTCACTTGATATTTTTGATGTTGATGCCAAACGTAAACGCCTTATCTCTTATGGTAAATCCGGATGCTGCAATATGTTTACAACCGAATATGCCGTCATTCCGAATAAGGGTCTGGATAAAGTCTTAGAAAAAGAAGAAGACAGCAGCGAAGAAGGTCGTGTAAAAGTGACTACGAGAGAGAAAATAAATGATAAATGGAGAACCAAAACAAAGGTGTATCCTTCAGAACAATATAACAGATAAGAATACAATGAAAATCCAGAAAGAGATCGATTTTATCCTGGCAGTTGATGCTTTGAAAAACGTACAGAGAAGAAATTATAATGCTGATGATTCCAGAAGAGAGAATACCGCAGAACATTCATGGCAAATCATTATCCTGGCACAGATCCTTTATCCGTACGCTAAAAACCGTGCAGATATTGATTTGCTGAGAGTCATAAGAATGCTTTCCATTCATGATCTTGTGGAAATTGAGGCCGGTGATACTTTTCTGTTTGATGAAGTGGCTATGGTAGGAAAGTTTGAAAGAGAAAAGGCCTCTGCTCAAAAAATATTCGGAATCCTGGATGAGCCTTTACGCACAGAGTTTTTTAATTTATGGCTGGAATTCGAAGAGGAAAAAACGCCGGATGCTATTTTTGCCTGTGCCATCGATAGAATTATGCCGTTCATTTTGAATTCCCATACCTCTGGAAAAAGCTGGACTGAAGCTGGTGTTACGGAAAGACAGATCAGAAATATGCTGGAAAATGCCATCAGCAGAGCTTCAGACGAAATGGGGGAAGCTTTTGAGCTGCTGTTGATCAGAAGCCTGGAAACGGAAAAGGTGGTGAAGTAACCTGAATCGGGTTAGGAAATTAGAAGCTTGAAGTTGGAAGTTTTTTCATCATAGGTTTCCGGTCGGATACAACACCAGTAGTTATCCAAAATTCAAGTAGATACATAAAGAATAAAAAAAAGTTTCGGGCGGCCTTTGGCCGCCCGAAACTTTTTTTATAGGATTTGAATGGGTTTTTTGAACTCGTCGATCGCTACAAAAGTAAAATCACCTACAATGGCTTTTTCTCTTTCGTAGGAATACATTTGCTCTGTGTAGATCTCAACACTTACTTTCATACTTGTTTTTCCCACATGAGAAACTTTTCCGATCAGTTCTACAATGGTTCCTGCAGGAATAGGCTTTTTAAAATCTATTTTATCACTGCTTACCGTTACCACTCTTTTTCTTGCAAAACGCGTAGCGGTAATAAAGGCCACTTCATCCATCAGTTGCATCGCCGTACCTCCGAAAAGTGTGTCGTAATGATTGGTGGTGTTTGGAAAAACCGCTTTGAAAATTCTGGTTTCGGATGCTTCAATTCTTTCTTCTGTAGTCATATTTCATTATTAATTAAAGCGAAATGAAATCGTATCAAAACAACAGAATAATGACAGGAATTCCGGAAATCCCTGAAACAGTCCATCAGATCAATAAAACTTCAGATCGCGAAAGTTTCTTGTTTAAGAAAAAGGCAGGTCTCCTGACTTGTAACATCTTGTATCTCCTTCCCATGCCTCGCACAGTGGATCTTTGATAAAGATTTCAGTTACTTACAGTTGCGCGACAGTCCGTGATTTTCACACGGTTCCCTTTTAATCTGCGGTTATGCAGAACCAGTTTCTGTGATGAATAAGCGTTAAACTTTTCAGGTGCAAAAATAATGAAATTATTCCGGATTATGGTAAATAATCTGGCTGATCACTCTCCCTTTCTTGATGGTCCACAACGTTGTATATCTGTATTCTCCGGAACCATTTATCATATAAAGAAAAATATTGTCATTGTCCAGCGAGGTAACTCCTATGTTTTCAAAATCCATCGTAGGCTGGAACATATTCTTGATCGCTTCTCGTACAAAAACAGAGCCTCTTCCCGGCTGCTGTACTCTGATAGACTTGATTTCCGTCATTCCCTCCGGAAGTTCGTTCCCGATTCCCCATGGTTTTACTTTGTCTATCGTTAAAAGTTTTCCATCGGCATCTTTTTCTTTTTTACGGTAGCCGGCGTTGGAAGGGTAGATGTCAATTACTACTTTGCTCCTTTGGGCAGTGGGAACTTTAGGATCAGAATTATCGGTAAAAATAAGAGATCTTCCGTTCTTGGATTTCGAAGGGGTATAGGCAGGCAGCTGATCGATATAGGCAATACGTTCTTTATTTACCATTCCTTCTTTGTCGAGTGTTTCATACCGAACAAACGGCTTATCATCATCCTGTTTCTCAGGATATTTGATCCATATCCATTCGGTTTCTCCAGGAGCAGGTTTTACATAAACAAATACATCCCCTTTACGCATACGGATCTTATCTACAATTTTTCTGTAGTTGTCCTTATGTACCCGTACGTTGGCATATCCCTCTTCGGCTTTTACCACGCCAAACGGAACTTTGTTCTGACCTTTGACGAATGCTGCAGAAAAAACACTGAAAGCGGATAGATAGAATGCTTTGCTTATGGAAATCATCTTAATACATTTTTGATCCCCAAATATATAAATTAAATACTTTTCATAAGTATATGCACCATCTTTTAATTTGATACATCAACATGACAAAAACAATCTTAACCCGTACCCTTATCCTTTAAGATTCTGGTCTATGATCGAAGAGCCAGCCGCATTCTAAGGAAGTAAGGGAATACAAGAGAGCAGATCATGATTATCAGGAATAGACCACCACAAAGATAAAATGCAGTTCCAAAACCATACGTGATGCTTACGCCTCCACCTAATCCCAATCCCATTTTGTTATCTCCGAATCCTTCCATTTTGTTTTGAAATATCAGGTAAAAAACAAGAAGAGATACAAATCCGACGAGCGAGCAGAGGACCTGGTAAGTGTGTTTCTTCTTTATACTTTTTATCAATGAAATGATGATTCCGGCAATGGCAGCTAAAAATGCAACAATGACGGGTGGGTTTGGTGGAATATTTTCATTGTCTTTTTTATCCCGGGAATCACTCAGCGGTGAACGATTATTGTCTGTGTCCGAATATAAACGGTCTATATCATTTCCGAATGCAGCAGCAAAAGGCGAACTTTTTTTTACATGTTCTTTCATCCTCTCATTCATTGTCTGTCTGGAAACTCCCGTTATAAGATCCGTACCTTTGATAGACATCAGGGTGGTGTCACCACATTTTACAAGAAAAAAAGGAAAGAAAAAACATAAAATAATAACCGTATAGCCAGGTATTGGAATAAAATCGGAGACTGTCTTTAACCACTTCATAATTATTACTTTTTTGCTGAAAATAGAAAAAATATCGCATAACGTATCAAAAAAGAGAGAGCACCACAGTACCCTCTCATTATAATCAGTGTAACGCTAATTTTCAAATTCTCAAATTAACGCATTTTCACATTAAATTCTCTCCAGTTCATCTGCATCAATTGTGGTTTTGAAGGTGCCATAATTGACAATTACCTTATTTCGTGAGATCTTTTCGATTGTTCCCACACTCGTACTTCCCGTAATACGTACGCGCTGTCCTTCCTTCATCCATAGCGCCCGGTCACTTTTACGCTTTTCCTCCAGCTTCTCATTCGTTTCAGCGATCTTTTCAATCACATCGTCTTTTTTAAGCTGTTGAGTGATCTTTCTTTTCACCACCTGAAGGCGTTTTGTTTCATCTTTGTCACTGCCAAGCTTTCTGAATTTTTCCTGCTCCAGCAGCTTCACAAAATCCTTGACTACATCCTTCCTTGATTTCCCTTTGGTATAGCTGTCGATGAAAGCTTCAATCTTGTTTCCGAACTGAAGTTTACGGTGCTCTTCTTCATACAGTTTCTGAAAATTGAACAGTTTCTGCTGAAGCTGGTCATTCAGTTTCTGAAGATTGTCCCGCTTGTCTTCTACAGATTCTTTTCTTTCAGCAAGATCGGATTTCAGTTTTTCAACTTCAAATTTTTCCTGCTGAAGCTTGACAATGGTTTTGTCAAGATTGACAATGTCATGTTCCACTTTTTTCTTTGCAGAATGAATGATAAATCTTGGAATCCTGTTCTTTTCTGCCACTTCAAAAGTAAATGAACTACCAGCCTGGCCTACTTCCAGTTTATACATCGGTTCCAGGGTCTCTTCATTGAACAGCATAGCAGCATTCTGAGCATTGGGAAGCTGTTCCACTACTAGTTTTATATTGGTATAGTGAGTCGTAATGATCGCAAAGCTTTTTTTGTCGTAGAAGTATTCCATAAAGCTTTCTGCCAGGGCTCCTCCAAGCTCCGGATCAGAACCGGTCCCAAACTCATCAATCAGTAAAAGTGTATTCGCATCCGCCTCGCGAATGATTCCTGACATTTTCTTCAGTCTCGATGAATAAGTAGAAAGATGATTTTCAATTGATTGATTATCACCAATGTCGGTCATGATCTTTTCAAAGAAAAACATTTCGGATTTGGGATGAACGGGTACGAGAATACCACTCTGGATCATTAATTGTAACAATCCAACGGTTTTCAGCGTAATCGACTTCCCTCCGGCGTTCGGTCCGGAAATACAGATAATCCTGTTATGTTCCGTAAGGCTCAGAGTTTGTGAGTGGATTGTTTTATTTTCTATCTTATTCCTCAGCCACAGCAGGGGATGATAAGCTTCTCTTAATCTCAGCGTTTTATGACGGTTAATCTTGGGAAGTACCCCATTGATCAGGTCGGCAAACTTTGCTTTAGCTCTGGTAAGATCAAGGTCAAAAATATAAATCTGATATCTCCACAGCTGAGGCTGGAATTCTGCGAGTTCTGCGGTCAGCTTTCTGAGAACCTTATCGATCTCTTTTTTCTCTTCTTCTTCACTTTCACGGAGCTTGAAGTAATGCTTTACAACACTGTCCGGCTGAATGTAAGTAATGGATCCTGTCTTCGAAATTCCAAGGGTTCTTCCCGGAACTCTTTTTTTAAATCCTGATTTTACCGCTAAAACCCTTTGATCATCAATAATTGTTTCCCGAATGTCATCCAGAAAGTCGCTCTGGCCATACGTGGTCAGCGCCCGATTGAAATTTTCCTGAATCGCTTTTTTGGCATGCTGGATTTCTGTTCTCAACCCTTTCAAGGCAGGAGAAGCTTCACTTTTTACTTCACCAAAACGGTTGAAAACTTTATCTACCTTATCAATAATTTCTTTCCTGAATTCCAGTACGGAAGCTTCATCCATCAGGGTAGGGAAGGTCTCAGGCATAGTAGGGAAAAACTTCTGGAGTCTTCCGATCTGTTCCGTGATGGTTTTTATTTTGATGAAAGCATTGTTTTCCAGACGGTAATTCTCAATCAGCATCAGTTTCAGTTCACTTTCAATATCTTCATACTCATCAAACGGAATCGCATTTGAACTTTCAAAACTCGACAGATATTCTGACGTTTTTTTCAACGAAAGTTCCGCCTCGTCTATTTCCATGGGACGAAGTTGAAGAATTTTTTCTCTCGTTTTCGGAGAATACGCAAATGGGGAAATTTCCGCGAGCAATTGCGGAAATTCTAATTCGTCTAAATCTTCTTTATCTATATACACAATGCAAATTTAGTGAGAAAATGTGATTATTACGTATATTTGAGATATTTACAAAATTTATGATCGAAACAGGACGGTTATTATTAAAAGAAATCAATGAAAACCACGTGGAAGACATTCTTCGGATCCGTAGTAATGAATTCATCAACCGGTTTGTACAAAGGAAATCTCCGAAGAGTAATTATGATGCCCTTCAGTTTATCCTCACCATTAAAGAAAATACCCGTAATAATCAGACTCTTTATCTGGGGATTTCTTTAAAAGATCAGACGAATCTTATCGGAACAATTTGCTTATGGAATTTTTCTGAGGACCGGAAAACTGCGGAAGTAGGGTATGAACTGCTGCCTGATTATCACAGACAGGGAATTATGTCTGAAGCTTTGGAAGCCGTTTTAGATTATGGATTTAATCACTTACATTTACACAAAATTTTGGCATTTACGCATAGGCTTAATGAGTCTTCTCGGGCATTACTTCTAAAACAAGGTTTTGTGTTGGAAGAAGGAAGAAAAGACGAAGAAAACCTTAAAATTGAAATTTTTAGCTTAAAAAAAAGATGAGTTTATGTATGAAAACTACTTCATTTTTAAATGTTACCCATCTTTAAACTTTCAAATTAGATTATGACCTGGACAGAAATTTTAGCCCCGATTAAGAGTACGGAATACTTTAAGACCCTTTGGGAAAAAGTAAAGAATGAATATGCTTCAACAAAAGTTTTCCCCCCGAAAAATCAGATATTCAGAGCGCTGGAACTTACACCCTTTGAAGAGGTGGAAGTGGTGATTATCGGCCAGGATCCTTACCATAACGATTACCAGGCGAACGGACTTTGCTTTTCTGTTTCAGAACAGGTGACAGCACCGCCCTCACTTAAAAATATTTTTATAGAACTGAAAGACGACCTTGGAGTGGTAAGAACTTCCAAAGAACTGGACGATTGGGGAAGGCAGGGAGTGCTGCTTCTTAATGCTACCCTTACGGTTCGGGCCCATTCTCCCAATTCCCATAAAGACCTCGGATGGGAAAAATTCACCAATTTTATTATTAAAGAGATCTCGGATAAAAAAGAAAATGTCGTTTTTGTATTATGGGGTGCTTTTGCGCAGAAAAAAGCCGAACTCATTGATCCGGCTAAGCATTTTATCCTGAAATCGGCCCATCCTTCACCATTTTCTGTTTACAGAGGGTTTTTCGGAAGCAAACCTTTTTCAAAAATTAATGAATATCTCATTTCTAAAGGGAAAAAACCTATTTCCTGGTAGATTCTTCCGATCGGCTGTCCTTTTTTTTGATGCTGATCCCTATTTTATATTTTCCGGCTAATGCCTTTGCTCCACTGTCTGCTTTTGGATGTGGGGCGATGTTCTCCAGGGTAATGGTATATCCGTTTACTTCGGCAGACTGGTGATAATTCCTGGCCTCATGGTTCATGCTGGCAAGATCTAAGACTACCGGTCTGCTGTAGGTTCCCATGACTTCAACCTGAGCTACTGCCACACCGGCCCAGATGCAGTTTACCCCTTCCGGACAGCGGCTGTCTTCAGAAACCCCCTTAAAGGTCACATTCAGTTTGTAATCTTTTAGGAATCTGTTTTCTCCTTCACTAAAGTAGATGATATGTCCATTCTGGTCTGAAGCTTTTGTATTGGTAGAACTCATTTCAGAAGTTTTTGTATCACTTTTGGCTTTCTTTTGGGCATCACATCCTGTTAATGCGAATATTCCCAGACTCAATAGGACGGCTTTGTGGAACATAGTTTTTTTATTTTGTGTTGGTTAAATAATATCGAACATATTAAGAAGTACTACCAAAAACATTGCCACTCCTACCACAAAGCTGAATCCGGTTCCGTATATAAATCCGATCAGCGCCCCTTTCGTAGATTGCAGCGCCTTATTCATATCCTTACTGTCATGAAGCAGCTCTCCAATAAATACACCTGCAAACATTCCGATCAGAAAACCCAAAGGAATAGGGATGAAGATGCCGACAATAGTCCCCACAACAGAGCCGATACTTCCCCAGCGGGTGCCACCGTATTTCCTGTTGGTCTTTGCCGGTATGACATAGCTTAAGACCACAGAGGCTGCCGTAAGAATCCCGAAAGCCCATATATAGATCATTGGAAGATCAGCATCTGTTCCGAATTTATAGATCAGAAGACCACAGATACTGAGCAGGAGACCTGGCAAAACAGGAAGGAATGTTCCCAATATCCCTACAAAAAGTAAAATTAGGCAGAGAATATTAATGATTGTATTATCCATTTTAATTTTAATATAAAAACGAAGATATAAAACCTTCCTGATTCGGCAATGAGTCATAACAATGAAAATTACAGGACAGAAACAAATACGCGGGAACCATGGAAACTGAAAATTGATCAGGCGTTTTTAAGAATTGGGATGAAAATTGATTGTGAATATGTAAAATCGTCATTCTTAATTTTATAAATTTGCTGTAATGAAAAACGAAATACAAGATACCCGGGATTTTCTGCAGAATGTCAGTGATCAGATTCATTATTTTGTGAGAGATCATGTACATCCTGATCTGGCGCTGCCTATTCAGATCCTCCTGAAATTTATTTTTCTGGCAGGTTTCATCTATATTCTGGATTTTGTTTTTAAATTTATTGTCAATACGATCTTCAAATTCTTTTTTGATAAAGAAAAATATCCGGTTTTAAAATCAATTTATGATTCAAGAATTACCAATTCGGTAGTACACTTGGGGGCGTTGAATTTTGGAGGGTATGCCTTGCTTTCCGTATTCTACAGACATCCGAAAAGTTTTGCACTGCTGGAGCTTATTATCAGTGTAGCCATTATCTTTGTTATTGCCGGCATGCTTTTCAGGGCAATGACTGCTTTCAGGAATTATTTTGTCATCAAACAGGATTATTACAAAATTATGACCCTGAATGCCATTTCCGAAACCGTAAAGATTTTTGGGATCTTCGTACTTTCCGTCATTGGAATCTGCATTGTTTTCGGAATCAAAGGTGGAACCATTTTAGGAAGTTTGGGAGCTATTACCGCCGTTTTGGTCCTTGTTTTCAGAGATACCATTTTAGGATTTGTGACAGGGCTTCACGTAGCGACTTCCAAGAATATGAAAGTGGGCGATTGGATCAGCATTCCCAAATACAGTATTGAAGGAAATATTACAGAGATCAATCTTCTGACTACAAAAATCACCAATTTTGATAAAACCGTTTCTACTATTCCTACCTATGATCTGCTGACGACAGAGATCAAAAACCTCCAGGTCATGTCAGAGTCCAATACAAGAAGAATAAAAAAATCCATCTATTTTAATATCAATTCCTTCAAATACCTTACTGATGAGGATATTGAAAGGCTTAAGGAAATTAACCTTATTGCAGATTACTTGGATGAAAAAGGGCAGGAGCTCAAAAAAGAAAAAGAAAATCTTCAGCACGGTGATAAAATTGTAAATGGCAGGCAGCTTACCAATATCGGGGTTTTCAGGTATTATGCCCAGAAATATATAGAGAATGACCCTGATATTGATAAAAACGGAGTCCGGATGGTTCGACAGCTGGAAATTACCCCTCAGGGATTACCTCTGGAAATTTACTGCTTTGCCAATGATTCCAAATGGGAGCGATTTGAGCAGATTCAGGCAGATATTTTTGACCATTTGCTGGTTGCTTCAAAAGAATTTGAACTGCAGGTCATGCAGGTCAGCGTCAAAGTGTAGAAAAGCTGGAAGGCAGAATAGGGAAGTTGGAAGTTTCAGCACCTTTTAAACAAATTTTAAATTAAACTTTTAAATGATCATAAATGTGGAAGACCACTAGGAATACAAAGTCTGGATGTAATTCCAGCCCATGCTTCCAGCTTCTGACATCTTATATCTAACATCTAAATAAAAATGACAAAACTAAGCGTAAACATCAATAAAATTGCGACGTTAAGAAATGCAAGAGGAGGGGAAACACCCAGTGTTACAGAAGCTGCTGTAAAGATTCTGGAATTTGGGGGACAGGGAATTACCATACACCCAAGACCTGACGAAAGACATATTACCAGAAAGGATGTCTATGAGCTGAAGCCACTGGTAACCACTGAATTTAATATTGAAGGAAATCCACATCCGTCCTTTATTGATATGGTTCTGGAAGTAAAGCCTGAGCAGGTGACGCTGGTTCCGGACGCTGATGATGCGATTACTTCAAATGCCGGCTGGGACACCAAAAAGCATCTGGAATACCTTACGGAAATTATTACAGAATTCAAAAATGCAGGAATCCGTACTTCCATCTTTTTAGATCCGCTGCCTGAGTTGGTGGAATATGCTGCAAAAACAGGTGCAGATCGTATCGAGCTGTACACAGAAGCCTATGCAAAAAATTATCTGAGCAATAAAGAAAAAGCGATACAGCCTTATTACGATACAGCGGTAGCAGCTGGTGATGTAGGACTGGGAATCAATGCCGGCCATGACCTGAGTCTGGATAATCTGAAATATTTTGCAGACACCATCCCCAATCTGCTGGAAGTTTCTATCGGGCATGCTTTGGTTTCTGAAGCATTGTATATGGGATTGGAAAATACAGTTCAGGCGTATTTGAAAAGATTGGCAAAATGGTAATAAATAGAGAGAAGTTAGAAGCCAGATGCTCCAAGTTAGTAAAACTTTGTCTCTGTTCATTCATATGATCTAACTTCTAATTTCTCACCTCTAACTTCTATAAAAATGGAAATTTTAAATTCAAAAATATTCGGTGAAGGCCTGGAAGCCACACCGCTTCTGGTATTTCACGGACTGTTTGGAATGCTTGATAACTGGGGAAGCTTTGGAAAAGATCTTGGAGAATATCTTCCCGTACATCTGATCGATCTCAGAAACCATGGAAGAAGCTTTCATTCAGAAGGCATGTCTCACGATGACCTTGCCGATGATATTTTCCGTTATATGGACCATTACGGAATTCAAAAAGCCCATGTTTTAGGGCATTCGCTGGGAGGCAAAGCAGTCATGCAGTTTGCCATTAAATATTCTGAAAAAGTTGACAAATTAATTGTGGTAGATATTACGCCCAAAGCGTATCCTCCCCATCACCAGGGAATTATCAAAGCACTGGAAAGCGTGGATTTCAATACGGTTGGGTCCAGAAATGAGGTGGAAGCGGTGTTAAGTCAGTATATTCCCGAAAAATCGACCATTCAGTTTTTGACAAAGAACCTGTATTGGGATGAAAATAAAAAGCTGAACTGGAGGTTCAATCTTAAGACCTTATCAGAAAAATATAACGAGTTTGTATCCAATGCTGTAAAATTCGGTGTTTTTGAAGGCGATACTCTGTTTATTGCAGGAGAAAAATCGAATTATATTCTGCCTCAGGATGAGTTTGGAATCAGGCAGCAGTTTCCCAACGCTAAAGTGGTTACCATAAAAAATGCAGGGCATTGGGTTCAAGCTGAAAATCCTGTGGATTTCGCTATTGTAGTTAAGCAATTTCTTGATTTAGGTTAATTTTATACACGTATTATGAGTTTAATGTTAAAGTTTTATTAAAAATAGAATTTATTTCTCCATGAGTTGAAAAATTTGTACTTTGGTTAATCAAAAAAAATAAAATTATTAACTTATGGAAAACAAAAATTCAAAAAAGAAGCCGTTTTTTGCGACATTCTTAGAAAAACAGGTTAAAGAACCTGAAGCTGTGAAAGGAGGGACTGTAACGTCACTGGTTCGTGACACTGCAACTTCTGTTATCAAAGATCACATCACCACTACTGCACTGGAAGACAGTGTTACTACTCATGCCAATGACAATGTAACGATGAAATATCCATCCGATGGTGATGAAGATGTTTTAGATGTTTAAGGCATTCAGCAAAATTAACCCTAACTATTTATATCAAATCAAAAACTTTAACATTATGGAAAACAAGAATTCAAAAAAGAAGCCTTTTTTTGCCTCATTTTTAGAAAAGCAAATTAAAGATCCGGAAACTGTAAAAGGAGGAACAGACATGTCAATTCCGGAGAGAGATGTGATTACAAAACCGGCCATCGACGTTGTGACATCTCCTAAAGATGATATGATGCACACGCTGAAATATCCTTCTGATGGTGATGATGATACACAGACTGTACCGTTGTAAAATCAGATCGTATATTAGTCATATAATATGGGAAACTTAAAATTTAAGTTTCCCTTTTTAATAAAACCGGCAAATGATTCTCTGTATCACCCATTCACAGGATTTTTATAATATCGACCTGTTTTTTGCATACCTTTCCTCCAAAAATATTCCGTATTTCAGACTGAATTCGGACCGCCTGAACCACTTTCAGAAGATCAGTGTGACGGATAGCTCATTTGCATTAACTGATGAAAACGGTCACGCCATTCGCTCTGAACAGATCAAAGGGGTATGGCACAGAAAGGCCTGGAAGATAAGCGTACCCGAAGAGCTGGACGAAGACTATGAAAAAATATTCCAGAATGAATATGGAAGTCTCAGATATAACCTGTTGACTGTTTTAGAAAATGTTCCCTGGATCAATCCCTACGAGAATGAAAAAAAAGTAGATGGAAATAAAATGTTCCAGCTTAAAATAGCGGGGAGAAATAATTTAATAACTCCCAAAACTATTTTCTCTAATGACAATGAAGAAGTCGTCACTTTCTTTTACCAATACTGCCATGGAAAGGCAATTGCCAAACTGCACGGGGTAGCAGCAAAAACAATGAGCGGTGACCATATGATTTCCACCATGATCATTGAGGAAGATTCTTTGGAACATCTTTCGGACATTGCCTATTGTCCAATGATCTTTCAGCCTTATATAGACAAGGCGTACGAATTGCGGATTGTCTATATAGACGGCGAATTTTTTACAGGGAAGATTAACAACAGTGAGAATGCTGACTGGAGGGTAGCAAATGCTGATTATTTCTGGTCTGCTTATGATCTGCCTGAAGATATCAGACTCAACCTGACTGCCATGATGAAAGAAATGGGACTGTATACAGGAGCGATCGATATGATCAGGGGAACCGACGGGAAATACTATTTTCTGGAAGTAAATCCCCAGGGAGAATGGGGAATGCTGCAGAAAGAATTGGGGTTTCCCATCGCAGAAAGAATTGCCGACAATCTTATCAAAAGAATTAACATCCATGAATAAAATTTTAATTATAACACATACTGCAGATAATTTCTCTATTGAAAAAGTAACTGAATACATTGAAAAAAATGACTGTGAGGTCATTCGCTTTGATGTAGATTCATATCCCCTGCAAAATAAGCTATCTACGGTTTTCCAAGATGGAGAATGGATAAGTATCCTTGAAACTCCTGAGGCGAAACACCGGTTGGATGATATTTCAGCAATTTGGTACCGGAGAGCCTACAACATCGGAAAAGGTCTGAAAGAAGAAATTGATACGAAGTTCTACGGAGCCGCAATGGGGGAGATCCGCAATACGCTGTTCGGATTTTTTGAATCGGTGGATGCCTATTCGCTTGGAAAACCGGGAGTTTACAGAAGACTTGACAGTAAGGAAGAGCAATTGAAAATAGCAGATAAACTGGGATTAACCATCCCGGCAACCTGCCTTACCAACAATCCTGAAGAAGCAAGAAAATTTATTGTAAAACATCAGAATGTGATTGCTAAAATGCAGACCGGTTTTGCAATTTATGAAGATGGGGTGGAAAATGTGGTTTTTACCAACGTTGTGAGTGAAGATAAGCTTGAGGAGCTGGATTCACTTTTATACTGCCCTATGCAGTTTCAGAAAATGATTCAAAAGAAAAAAGAACTGCGCATTACGATTGTAGGCAGGGATGTTTATGCATTTGAAATCGATTCCCAGCAGTTCGAGGATGCAAAAGTAGACTGGAGAAAAGACGGGATCAATCTGATTGATAAATGGAGCAGAACAGAACTTCCGTCAGATGTGGAGGCCAAGCTGCTTGAGCTTCTGGATGTATACAATGTCGATTATGGTGCGATAGACATGATCGTTTCTCCTGAAGACGATTACTATTTTATAGAGATCAACGCAGCTGGAGAGTTCTTCTGGCTGGATAACCTTACAGAGGGGAATCTTATTTCCAAAAGTATTGCAGATGTTCTATGCGATAAAGCTCCAAGAAGAAATAATATGGTGATGGCTTAGCAGTAAGTGATATTACAACACAGAGGTCCTGAGAATTTTTTATTTTTTAATCTTTTCAGGACCTTTTTTCATCTCGGGCAGATCTGTACGTTTTCACATCTTCATCATTAAAATATCATAGGGCCTCTGCCATTGGAATTTTTGTCATTTGAAGTTTTCAGAATGATAATATTGGTTAAATTAACTTGAATTATGCTTTAAAAATCGCAAATTTGCAAAAGCAGTTTTTCGGTGGAACTTTTGCAGGAACCTGAAGAATTGCCGGATAGAAAATATTGTCATATTTTAGTCAGCAATCAAGTAAAATAATTAATGGTTTTTGTAACGGGTGCAACCGGAATCCTGGGAAGACTCATCGTGCTGGAACTTCTTAAAAGAGGTAAGCACGTACGGGCTTCCAAAAGACCGGGCAGCAATTTAAACGAAGTAAGGCATTCATATAGCTTTTATACCGAAAATCCTGATGAATTTTTCAGTAAAATAGAATGGGTAGACGTGGATTTCGATGATCTGGAGTCTCTTCAGGATACACTGAAAGGAGTGGATGAGGTCTATCACTGTGCCGCAAAAGTAAGTTTTCATCCCAGCGATGAAAAAGAAATGTACCATACCAATATAAAAGGGACAGAAAATTTGCTGTTTGCCTGTGAAGGATCCGGAGTTAAAAAATTTCTTCATGTAAGTTCTGTGGCCGTTTTGGACAATTTCAATGAAAAAGGAGAACTGGATGAGGACTCTGAATTTAATCCGAAAATTGAACATTCTGCCTATGCTATTTCCAAACATTTATCCGAAATGGAGGTATGGAGAGCATCAGCAGAAGGGTTGAATACGATCATCATTAATCCGGGAATGATTGTGGGAAGCGGCAACTGGAATCAAAGCAGCGGTGAACTTTTTTCTACTTTTGAAGACAACAGCTTTACGTTTGCCGGTGGTTCTGCCTACGTAGACGTGAGAGATGTAGCCGCTACAGCCATCGAACTGATGGAACATAACCATTTTGGAGAACGTTTTATTATTGTTGCTGAAAATAACAGATATGCTGACCTGGCTCAACAGATCAGAACCCGCCTCGGTCTTAAAGAAGCCAGAATTCTGACCCCATTTCAGCTCAATGCAGGAAGATGGGCCAATATCCTTTTTGGATGGCTGATTCCTAAGCTGAGAATGGTGACCAAATCAAATATTGAAGCAATTTCTTCATTCCATACTATTTCCAATCAAAAAGTCAAAGAAAAATTGAATTATCAGTTTATTCCCGTAAAAGAAAGTATAGACTTTCACCTGAACAATTATATTAACGACAAAAAGCTGAAGAAATGAATCTTGCAGAGGCAATTATCCTTAAAAATGTAGAAAAACATCCCATCAAAGCGGCCATTGGCTTTAAAAAGAAAGAGGCCGGATGGAAAGAGCTGAGCTGGAAAAAATTCAGTGAAATTGTTTTTAAAACAGCCAATGCTTTGAAGGAAGCGGGTGTTCAGGAAAATGACAGAGTTGCCATTTATTCGGACAACTCATCAGAATGGATGATTTTTGACCTGGCTTCCATGTCTATCGGTGCCGTTACGGTTCCTATTTATTCTACAAATAATGCCGAACAGGCAGAATATATCATCAACGATTCCGGAGCGAAAGTTGTCCTGGCAGGTAATCAGGTTCAGTACAACGCCTGTCTTGAATTGTTGCAGAAGGAGGAAAACAGTCTTCAGACCATTGTCGTATCAAAGAAGGCCGTTTGGATCAAAAAAGAATTCAGCAGCTTTTATCTGGAAGATTTTATTGCCAAAGCATCTTCCAAACTGGACATCTGTAAAAAAGAAGATGATGATACAGCAACGCTGATCTATACTTCCGGAACCACCGGAACACCAAAGGGAGTGATGCTTACGCATGGAAACTTTATCAGGGCTTTTGATTCCCATTTCGAATTCTTTAAGTTCAAAAACTTTGAAGAAGAGCTGTCACTAGCCTTTTTACCCCTAAGCCATGTCTTTGAAAGAAGCTGGAGCCTGCTTTGTCTGTACGGTGGAGCAAGGGTTTATTTTCTTGAAGATCCGAAGAATGTGGCAAAGGCATTGGAAGAGGTAAAGCCTACCACCATGTGTGCCGTGCCCAGATTTTTCCAGAAAGTTTATGCCGGAGTGCTTGAAAAAGCGGAAGAAGGTTCCTCATTGAAGAAAAAAATCTTTGACTGGGCACTTAAAACCGGATGGGAAACTGCGGAACTGAGAAGAAATGAAAAAGCTATTCCTTTCGGACTGAAACTAAGGGAATCGGTTGCAGATATGCTGGTTTTTAGTAAGATTAAGAACAAAATGGGAGGAAGACTTTGGTTTTTACCTTGTGGAGGCGCTTCTTTATCACCTGAAGTCACTAAATTTTTTGAATCCGTTGGAATTCATGTGACCGTTGGTTATGGACTAACGGAAACTACTGCAACACTTACCCTCTTCCCATTAACCCATTTTGAGCATGGTACAAGCGGCAAGCCATTGCCGGGAGTAGAGATGCGCATCGGAGACGGGGACGAGATCCAGGCAAGAGGCAACGGGATCATGAAGGGGTATTACAACCGACCGGAAGAAACAGAGAAGGTATTTACAGAAGACGGCTGGTTCAAAACAGGAGATGCCGGAAAGTTTGATGACAAAGGAAACCTGATCATCACAGACCGTATCAAAGACCTGATGAAAACCTCCAACGGAAAATACATTGCTCCCCAGCAGATCGAAAACCTTCTGACCAATAATAATTTTATTCAGCAGATCATGTTGATTGCGGAAGGGCGGCAGTTTGTTTCTGCGCTGATCGTTCCCAACTTTGAGTTTTTGCAGGATTATTTGAAGAAAAATAATATTCCTTTCACTACCTGGGAAGAGGCTGTAAAAAATGAAACCGTGATCAGTCTTTACAAAGAAAAAATTAAAGAACTGCAAAACCACCTTGCTGATTATGAGAAAGTGAAGAAATTCACTCTGATGCCGGCAGAATTTGATATCAATACCGGAGAAATCACTCCGACCCTGAAAGTCAAAAGAAATGTGGTCATGAAAAAATATGCGGATATTATAGAAAAGATGTATTAATTGACGATCACCACTCAAGTCAAAAAAAGTTTTTTAAAACCTAATTTCATAAAATCTTTGCTTCTCAAGGATACTTCGGGAAGGAGCGAAATACAAAGAATCTATGATGGCTGGTTAAAAAAGTATCAATCACTTAAATAAAACAATGACGACACAAGAATTTATAGGAAAAGAAAATTTTAACATTCATACGCAAACGGTTTCAGAAAGCTGTCCGTCTAATATTGCCCTGATTAAATACTGGGGAAAATACAAAGATCAGATTCCTGCCAATCCGAGTATCAGCTATACATTAAATCATTGTAAGACCAATACTTCAATGGAATTCGTTGCGGACGAATCTTTTTCTGTACAGACATTCCTGGCAGGCAGTGAAGAAGTGAAATTTGCCGAAAAAATAGAAAAATATTTCAGAAATATAGAGCAGTATCTTCCATGGATCTTAAAAGGAAGATACATCATCAGAACAGAAAATACCTTCCCGCATAGTTCGGGAATTGCGAGTTCCGCATCGGGATTTGGTGCCATTGCCAAATGTCTGATGAAACTTGATGAAATGTTTGCAGGTAAGATTTCGGAAGAAAAATCTTTAAGAAAAGCTTCTTTTTTAGCCAGACTGGGAAGCGGAAGTGCCTGCAGAAGCTTATACAACGGATTGATTGTCTGGGGACAAACAGAAGAAGTTCAGGGAAGTTCTGATCTGTTTGCCGTACCCTATCCCGATGCTGAAATTCATGAAGTTTTCAAGCGTTTTAACGATTGGGTTTTGTTGATCCATGAGGGGCAGAAGAGTGTTTCTTCCACGGTAGGGCATGGTCTGATGAATACGAACCCGTATGCGGAGAGAAGGTTCCAGGAGGCTAGAGAAAACTTTATCCCGATGAAGGAGATCCTGAGAAGTGGAGATATGGAAGGCTTTATCAAACTGGTAGAACACGAAGCGCTCACTCTTCATGCGATGATGATGATGAGCGATCCTGCGTTTATTCTTATGAAAACCGGAACACTGGCGGTGATCAATACAATCTGGGACTTCAGACAGAAAACCGGATTGCCTTTGTTCTTTACTCTGGACGCGGGAGCTAATGTACACCTTCTTTTCCCAAGCAATGGGTCTGAAGAACAGATTAAAGACTTTATAGAAACGGAATTATTACAGCACACTCAGAAGAATGGAGTAGTGAAGGATGTGATGGAGTTTTAAACCGGCAACTGATTCCGAAATTCGATACGTAACAAAAAATAGTATACAAGTGGGCTGTGGCCCACTTTTTTTAATCTTCAGTGACTACGGCATCGCGGCCGCCATCTTCCTCTTTTCCTTCCTCGATAATTTTTTCGGCTTCGGCTTTTTCTTCAGATGTGGCGGTTTCTACCAGATCCTCCTGCTCATCATTATGGTGGTCTATGAAAAACTCACAGTATACCGGAAGGTGGTCTGATCCAAAATTTTCCAATGTTTTCAGCTGTTTAATAAAAATATCCTCACTGTGAAACATCAGGTCGATAGGAAATCTTAAAAGACGGTATCGGGCATGAAAGGTAGACACAAAAGAATGTCCGATTCTCGGATCGATCAGATGGCTGGTTTTTCTGAAAAGAATGGACGATTTTGACCATGCAACATTATTGAAATCTCCAACGACAATGACAGGTTTTTTGATATCCTTTACTCTTTTGGCCGTACTTAGCAGATCACCATCTCTTTCTTTTGAAGTCTCTTCCTCCGTAGGACTTGGTGGCGGGGGGTGCACGCCGAAGAAGACAAAGGGAAAACCATCTTCGGTTTTCATATGTACTTCAATACTGGGGATGTCATCCGCTACAAAATAATGCGTTCTGGCCTCTATGATCTTTATTCTGGAGTAGAAATGCATTCCGTACGTATTTTCAAGTGTTACCTTATGCTGGTAGGGATATTCTTTCTCCATAACCCTCAATGCCTGTTCCCAGTCACCATTGCTTTCCATCGTCATAAAAAAATCAGGATTGTATTTGTCAATAAGGGCTGAAAACCTGCTGTATTCTTTATTGAACTGATAGACGTTTGCAGAGACAAAATGCAGTTTTTCCGAAGACTTATAGCGTTGTGTATGCTTTTTTACGGGGTAAATCGGAGTATACCGGATGAGGATATGGCTGTGATGAATAAACAGGACAATCAACAGACCCTGATAATACCACAGGTGATCTGTAGCATCTACGAAAAAACCCAGCATGAAAGTGATTGCTATAAGGTAAGTAACCTGTATTTTGGCAAATTCAGGAACTCTAAATATCCAGTGCGGGTTCTGTATTTTAGGAAGTACAGTTAAGACCAGTAAAAGTAGGGCAAGAATCAGATAAATAATCCACATATGACAAATCTTTGGCTAAAATAATTTTTTTTTGTAACAATTCAGGTATAATGAATTTTAAAATTTGTTAATCAGTTACATTTTATTTTTCCTACTTTTATTTTCTAAATCTATCCTATGAATAAAATAGCTGGCGTTCTGCTTCTGATCAGTGTTTCCTGTTTCGGCCAACAGAACCAGGACATAGAAAAACTGATCCACAACTTGTTTCTGGCGATGAAAAATACAGATCCGGTGCTGATGAAATCTGCTTTTGCTGAAAATGCAGTTCTTCAGACTATTACCAAAGACGGAACGGTAAAAAATGAAAATATTGAAGATTTTATAACATCGGTTTCAAAGTTCTCAAAAGGAGATCTCGAAGAAAAGATCAGGATAGAAGCAATCCATACCGATGGTAATCTGGCAAGTGTTTTTACGCCTTATTCTTTTTATTTAAAAGGTAAGTTTTCCCACTGTGGCGCTAACAGCTTTCAGCTGGTAAAACAAAATAACGAATGGAAGATCCAGTATATTATTGATACCCGGAGAAAAGATAATTGTAAGGAAATACAATAGGAAATAAAAATCTGATATTTTAATCAGGTGTTTATTGGGGTCAACAATCCTAAGAAAATATAAAAATGAAAATTCATCATATTGCCATCATCTGTTCAGATTATGTGGCTTCAAAAAGATTTTATACAGAAATTATTGGTCTGAATATCATTCGGGAGGCTTACCGCGAAGAAAGAAAGTCTTATAAACTGGATCTCGCTATCGGGGATCACTATGTGATTGAACTGTTCTCCTTTCCGGATCCGCCTCAGCGCCCATCAAGACCCGAAGCCTGTGGCCTGAGACATCTTGCCTTTTCGGTTGAAAATGTCACCATAAAACGGAACGAGTTGATATCGAAAGGACTGATTTGTGAAGAGATCCGCATCGACGAGTTCACCGGAAAAGAATTTTTCTTTACCCAGGATCCCGATCAGCTGCCGCTGGAGTTCTATGAAATATAAAGCTAGTGCGCGTAGCCCGCAAAGAAGCTCACCGCCATAATCGCTAAAACAATCGAAGAAATGACTACATATACGTAGTCTTTTTCTTTTAAGTAACCTATTAAGGCAAAGATAATTCTCATCAGAGGTGTAAAGATGAGCAGGAGAATTCCCAGCTGAATAATGGCCATTCCTTCTCCTTTGCAGAGGGAGGTCCAAAAGTGGCTCCATACTTTTTCAGAAGAAGTTCCCACAACTAAGCTGGAATATTTTTTAGGCATTTCAAAGCCTTCAGTAAACAGTTTGATAAATCCGATCAGCGAAGTCGCTACAGACAAAATAACCCCTAGCCTCAGAAGATTTCCTACCGAACGGTTCAGATCTACATCTGTAAAATTCTTTTTCATTATCTGAAGCTTTTGTTGATACCGTTATACATCATATAGACCGACAGAATGGTGATCACGATGGCAAAAAACACTTTTAATTTTTTGGTTTTAGAAACCATCAGCGTTTTGGAGCCGATAAAGCTTCCAACGACAACTCCAATCAGTACCGGAGCGACAATTACCGGGATGATCTCACCCCGTTGAAAATAGATCAGGGCGCTGGCCACTGCTGTTACTCCGATCATAAAATTACTTGTCGTGGTAGATACTTTGAAAG
Source organism: Chryseobacterium pennipullorum (assembly GCF_003384725.1). Taxonomy (GTDB): domain Bacteria; phylum Bacteroidota; class Bacteroidia; order Flavobacteriales; family Weeksellaceae; genus Chryseobacterium; species Chryseobacterium pennipullorum. The sequence goes on along the minus strand of NZ_QNVV01000002.1, from coordinate 40,620 downwards.
GCAGCTTCATCATATTGTCCATGGCTAAAACCTTCAGAGCGCCAGAACCTATACCCAGCAATCCGGACATGGTACCTGCAAACATCATCATTAGAAATCCCGGAACCGTATTTCTTGCCGAATAGCTTTTCAAAATTCCTTTGTCAGGAAATGTTCCGTAAAGTTTTAACTTTTCTTCAAGACTTCCTTTTACTAAGGGTTCCTGATGATCAGGTTTTCCTTTAAGGTTTAATATAACAGTAAGAAGAAGGATGCTGGCAAAGATAATTCCTATGGTATTCGGATTTAGCATTCCCGAAACAAGGGCCCCCATAATAGCTCCCGCAGTAGTGGCAATCTCAAGGAACATTCCTATTCTCATATTGGTAAAGCCTTCTTTAACAAAAGCCACAGCGGCACCGGAAGAGGTACCGATTACAGAGATAAGCGAAGCGCCGATAGCATAATGCATCGGAACCCCAAAACCTAATGTTAATAAAGGAATAATAATGACTCCTCCTCCTAAACCCGTAAGTGAACCTAAAAGACCGGCGGAAATAGCACCCAGGAAGAGTATGATAATTTCTGACATACTACAAATAATGTTACAAATATAAAATTATTGCGGTAGTCTGCCAAACATTTGAAAAAGATAAATTTAACGTATTTTTGTATGCATAAAAATGGATATGAAATTATTTTATGTAATCCTAGGTGCAACACCCAAGGGAAGAAACATCGAACAGCACGATGTGTTTTTCGGAATTGCAGAGAGCCTGAAGGACCTTGTTCCGGATATGAAGGACTTTTGGAAGGAAGCAGAAGGAAAGATTCATCTAGATTGTTACCAGGAAGTGAAATTTGCTGACGGATATGAAGTGGCTATTGTAGAGAAGGGGGAAAAATCATCAGAGAAACAGTTGTACTTCCTTAATCTGGGAGGGTATAAACCGGGCTTCTTTGAAGAATTTCATGAGCAGCATTTAATGGTGGGAGAGTCTATGGGAGAGATCGTGAAAAGAGCAAAAGGGACTGAATTTTACCAAACGATGGGATTTGAAGGCGCAGTAAGCCATATTGATGATAAACATGGGGTGGATATTGACGATATCTTTAATGTGAATGATATTCTTCCTGAGACTATGAAAGAAAAATATTCCATCATTCTTAAAGAATCGGATGCAGAAAATCAGGAAAACCCGATGGGACTCGGGTATTTAAAAATTGATAAGATTCAGTAAAAGTAAATCTAATAAAAATAAAAAATGAAAATAGGAATTCTGGGAGGCGGACAGCTGGGAAGAATGTTGATACAGAGCGCGCTGAAGTATGATGACGAGTTTTATACTCTGGATCCCGCTTCAGATGCACCATGCCACAATATATCATATTTTACGCAGGGAAATTTCAATGATTACGAAACCGTTTTAAATTTTGGAAAAGATAAAGATGTCGTAACCATTGAAATAGAACATGTGAATGCCGATGCATTGGCTGAGCTTGAAAAACAGGGTATAAAAGTGGTTCCCAATGCCAGTATCATCAGAACGATTCAGCAGAAGATTCTTCAAAAAGAATTTTATAAGGCTCATGACATTCCAAGCCCTGAATTTCAGGTGATATGGAACAGTGATGACAGGATTATCATGTCCTTACCGTTTGTTCAGAAAATGAATACGGGAGGTTACGATGGAAAAGGGGTGCAGGTCATTAAAAATGAAGATGATTATCAACATCTGTGGAAGGAGGCTTCAGTGATTGAACATCTTGTAGACATCGATAAGGAACTTTCCGTTATCGTAGCCAGGAATGAAAATGGCGAAACCAATACATTTCCGGTCACTGAAATGGTAGCAGATCCAAAGCTGAATCTGTTGGATTTCAATGTATGTCCGGTCCTTCTGACAGAAGATGTTCAGCGCCAGATCTATTTGATCACAGAAAAGTTTCTGGCAGCTGTCAATTCCCCAGGATTGTTTGCGATAGAATTATTCCTGGATAAAGAAGGAAAAGTATGGGTTAATGAGACGGCTCCAAGGCTTCATAATTCCGGACATCAGAGTCAGGAGGGCAATACCAATTCACAGTTTGAGCAGATGTACCGTGTTGTGAAAAACCTTCCTTTGGCAGATACGGACGCGATTACCTACAGCGGAATGCTGAACCTTGTGGGAGCTGAAGGCTACGCAGGAAAGGTGATCTACGAAGGCATGGAAGAGGTGCTGAGACTCCCTGAAACCTATATCCATCTCTATGGAAAAACGGAAACCAAGCCCGGTAGAAAAATGGGGCATATCAATGTGCTGGCCGATTCCAGAGAAGAGCTGATGGAAAAGCTTGTGATGGTGAAGGGAATGGTGAGAGTCATTGCTGACTCATAAACACTAAGTAAAAAAAATAGCTGCAGTTTTACCTACAGCTATTTTTTATGGTTTTTTAGTAATTGCTATACTATCTTTTTTATAGTTGTATTTCATATATGTTTTCAGGGCAGTTGAATAGATGGAGAATTCCTCCAGCTTTGTCATAGGGGCATACAATTTAAAAGTACAGATATCTGTTGCAGATATGAACGGGCTTGTCTTTAAATGACTATGGGTGGAAGAAGTAATACTACCTTGCTCTCCCAAATCAAAAGCCGGAATTAATCTGGAATGAAACCTTTGACTGGAAGTAATCTTACCTTGCTTATCTGAAATAAAAAGGTAATCATTTCCAAATGGGATTACTCTGCTCTGAGACGTACCTGGAATTAGATAAATTTTATAATTTTCATTAAATGGAATGATCGCCATATTCAGGCTGTAGCCTTCAGGGGCACTTACCTCATATTTTGGATCTGACAACTGCTGAATAATTGCAGTGCGGAGGTTTTTTAGAGCGTTTTCAGTTTCAGTAAGCAGCCTTTGTTCAAAAGCTTTCTTTACCGGCTTGCTCTGAGTACCCAGAAAAGAATATTCTGCCAAAACAAGATTCTGATTTTTATTAAAAAAAACTGTTTTTACGGTATCAGATGTTTTGTATGTCAAATAGCTGCCAACACCTTCATGTATTTTTTTATATTTACGGATCAGGTCACCTGATATCCATGACGAATTTTCATAAGAGAACAAAAGATTTCCTTCCGCTTTGATGGAGTCTAGTTTCTGTTGAAGTTCCTGATCGGAATATTTAATTTCCTGTGCGGAGATAATCATTGTGATAAAGAGCAAAAGAAGCGTAAAAATGTGTTTCATGTTTTTTTGTGAAAATAAGGAATTAATCAGTATGTACCAGCATGATTTATTTCCAATAGATTTAACAGTTTATTATAGTTCATGTCGCAATACATGAATAGGAGCGGGCTTCAGCCCGCTCCCAAGTATAAATTAAAACGTATGGCCGTCTATATTTTTTTTAAATTATAAAGACCTAATGTCTTTTTCATCAGCTTTTTCAAAGATTTTTTTCTGCTCATTCCATACAAAAGCGTGGTAATATACACTTTCGGCTTCAGCCGACTCTCTGCAGATGCTGGCAATAAACAGTCTGCTCTTAGGGTTGAAAATCGCCCGTTCATCCGCAAAAAGGCAGGACGTTTCTTCTCCCAGCGGAAGACCATAAATCTTTCCGTCACGTACGTCCATCATCATTCCCATGATGCAGCTTGTTCCGCATCCGAAAATAACCGTGATATAATAGCTCGCAAAATTAGGAGTTCCGGATGCATAAGCTTCTCTGATTCTTGTCCTGAACAGAAAGGCACCTTCATCACTGGCAAAATCCAGTTTTGCTTTTTTTGTAAACGTATAACCAGGGGAAGAAAATTGATCAAAAGCAAAATCCGCAGTATCCTGGTCTTTTTCCGGCTGTTCGGAAATTGCACTTTCAGGCGCCTGTACACCGGCTGTATGTGTTTTCAGTTCGACGGCAGGTTCTGCGGCCGCAGTATCCCTCACAGAAGTTGAGGTAACATGATGGAGGACCTTTTCTTTTTTTTCTTCTTTACACGAAAATAAAAGACAGGCCATGAGCGGGATGATGAGAACTTTAATTTTCACCTGTTACAGTTTTTTATTATTTAAATATCTTCTGAATTGCATTTCCGATTTCCACAAAGTCACCATGATTTCCAACAGAACGTATTTCAGGGCTGGTTCTGTCATACTCTGAAAACGGGAAGATCAGAAGGTAATTATTATCATTCAGGTATTTGTTCAGCATTTCAGGGATAAGTCTCATTCTCGGAATGTAAGATTTCATACCGCGTTTTGCCATAAAGATAATCAAGGCTTCGTCATCTTTTAGCTGTGCTGCTGTTTTTTCACCATCCTGCCATGTGCTCATAATAATAAATTCAGCTTCTATATTGGCTTTCTTAATGATTTTTTGAAGAATATTAAGGATGTTTTCAGGAGCGTAAAAAACAACTGTAGCCCCTGAGTTTCTCGCAATATTCCATACTCTTAGCAGGGCGTGGAAGAATCCGGCTTCTTTGTGGGCGTTTTCAGGAACCATCACTGCATACCTTTTGATGGTGGAAAGGGGTTGCGCCGCATGATATACCAAGACATTCACATCATCATTCTGAAGATATCCATTGTAAAGATTATACACAAAAGATGGAGAGAATCCCTTTTCATCCTCTAAGCCTATAATAAGATCGGTTATTTTCTGCTCTTTGATCACGTTATTGACACCATTGATCACATCATTATCATACCTTTTGAGAGACTGTAGCTTGACATCAGCCGCTGCTGCTGCATCGGCTGCCTGGTGAAGAAGTTTTTCCGCATTTTTTACGGAAGACTCATTTTTATCTTCATTGATGACATTTAAAGCAAACAGATCCTCCGTATTGGAATGGGCTTTTATAAGAATTCCCAGATTGACCATTCTTTCCACGGTTTCCTCGTGATTGATGGCCAGCAGAATATTTTCTTCTTCATGGCTATTTCCGGAAACAGTATCTTCATTGTCTGTTTGTGCAATTTTTTGAGCACTGGACATTGATACGAATGATGAAATCGTACACGAAATCAAGATCAGTAAAATACTACCGTTCAGGACGTGCTCATTCAGTAACCTGATCGGTTCTCCGGTTTCGGTTTCGGAAATGATAATATTATAACCTACCATTACCGTAGCTAAAGTGGCTGCAGCTGAGGCAGAACTGAGTCCGAAAATAAGTTTTCCCTCTTCTTTCGTAAATTTAAATGTTTTTTCGGTAATGATGGCTGATATATATTTACCACCAATGGAGGCCACCAGCATAATCGCTGCTACTTTCAGCGTCTCAAAACTTTTGAAGAATACGGTAAAATCAATCAGCATTCCTACACTGATCAGAAAGAAGGGGATGAATATCGCGTTTCCAACAAACTCCACCCTGTTCATCAATGGAGATGTATGTGGGATCAATCTGTTTAATGCCAATCCGGCAAAGAATGCCCCGATAATGGCTTCTACGCCGGCAAGCTCGGCAAGCATAGCGGCCAGATAAATCATGACCAGTACAAAAATGTATTGTGAAATTTTATCATCGACCTTTTTAAAGAACCACCGGCCTATAATAGGAAAAACAATCAGGACAATAAGTGCAAAAAGGATAAAAGATACCGATAATTTGACCCAGAATGAGGTGCCTACATCTCCTTGTACCATCCCAACAACTACTGCCAATACCAATAATGTCGCAATATCTGTGATCATCGTTCCGCCCACAGTGATATTCACTGCCTGATTTTTAGCAATTCCAAGTTTGCTGATCAATGGATAAGTAATAAGAGTCTGAGAAGAAAACAGGCTGGCAAACAAAACAGAAGTCAGCACTGAAAATCCCAGCAGGTAGTAAGCTCCAAGGTATCCTAAAATAAAAGGAAAGATAAATGCATATCCTCCATATCCTAAGCTTTTCCATTTGTTCTTTTTAAAATCACCCATATCAATTTCCAGCCCGGCCAGAAACATAATGTAGAGAAGGCCTGTCGTTCCGGTGACTACAATACTGCTGTCGCGGGAAAGCACATTGAAGCCGTTGGGACCAATAATAGCTCCGGCAATAATGAGTCCCAGCAGGTGGGGAACTTTTATTTTATTAAGCAGCAATGGCGCTGCAAGGATGATGACCAGTACCAACAGGAACTTCAGTACCGGATCTTCTATAGGAAGACTCAGATTGTGTATACTCAGTAAAATCATAGGTGTTTTATTTTGTGGAACGGACTAATTCAACAGAGAATTTGGCGGTACAGCCATCAGATACAATGGTTCTTGTTCCCTTGATCTTGTTATCAGAAATGTCGTTAAGAAGGACGTTCATTTCTACATTTTTTTTAGCAGTAGAATCTGTTTTATAAGAAAGTTTAATCTCATTGTTTTCAAACTTTCCGGTATACAGCCTTACCAGATTATTGTTGTTGATAATTTTGGTAACAGGTTGTGTAGGATCATTATCGAATTCCCAGATATCTGTACGCTGATCTCCGATGGCATAGTCGCTGCAATTAGATTCTATACAGATTACTTTGCCATTCCATGGACCTGAAATTTCATCCGGCCAGGTAGCTGCTATTACCACCGAATCTTTTTTGGCAAATATGCTGTCTCTCATCATAAGCAGAGCCTGATATTCGGATTCTTTCTTAGCGAATATTTTTTCTTTTTCCAGCAATTGCTTTTCCCGGTCGGTAAGGTTTTTCTCTTTCTCTTTGTAATTGCAGCTTACCAGAAGAAAAGAAGCTGCCACTAATAAAATAAATGTATTTTTCAGCATGTTGTAGGGTTGAGTATACAATATAGGAAAAATGATGGAAATATAAAACCTTACCTCAAACCTATTTCAATTGAATTGTTTGTAATAATCTGCAATACAGTGGAATGGGTTGGTTTAAAAAAGCTGAATTGTTACAAACACCGAAAGGCCGGTAATGATAAAAAGCCCATCATTCTTGATCTTACCCTGGCTCACTGAAAATAAAACAGTACTTACTGCTCCAACCTCTGTTTTTTGAACATGGCCGGATTATAATTAATGATAAACACACCACAGATAATAAGGACAGCAGCAATGATAAACTTCGCTGTGATTTTCTCATCCAGGATCAGCCAGCTCAAAAAGATGGAGATGACCGTATTGATATAAGCGAGTATGGATACCTGGACGGGTGAAACTTTGGTTAAAGCATAATGGAAAGCAAAGAATGCAGCTACAGAACCAAAAATTGATAAATAGAGCATGGCAGAAATACTCCGCATCGTCCAGTTTCCAAAATTATAATTTTCTGAAAACAGGAAAGCAAAAATAACCTGAATAATCCCTGCAAAAGCAAACTGATAAAAAAGATTTAATGAAATATTGCCGCTCTGTATATTTAATTTTTTTGTGAAAATAGTCCCTGAAGCCCAGCCCGCAATGGCAATAAATAAAAACAGAATTCCAAGGGCATAATCGGGGTTTTTAAGATCGTTAATACCGTCCCAGAAAATAAACAGAATGCCACTGAAGCACAGCAGAACTCCGGCGAAGGCCCGCCAGCTGAATTTCTGAAGCCCCAGCGCCATGCTTCCAAAAAATACGAGGATAGGGGAGCAGGCACTGATGAGCGAGGTAAGGCTGCTCGTCACCTCTTCTTCTGCTACAGTCGTCATTCCGTTGGCAATGACAAGCATCAACACGGAGAAAATAATCTGATATTTTAGACTGTTCCAGCCAATCCATCTGAACTCTTTGCGATATAGAAGAATGAAAAGCATAATCACAGAGGCCAGAGATTGGCGTATCCCTGCCACAAACCACGCAGGAATCGTTTCCACGGCGATGCGGATGGATAAAAATGTGGTTCCCCAGACAACTGCCACTGTAAGTATGGCCAGGGTAAGCTTATAATCTTTCAAAATTTCAATAGGGTATTAGTACAAATATATCCATTTGGCAAAACGTCAGATGGGTACAGATGCTGCTATTTATACGAATACAGATGAAAAATTTAAGCCAAATTGATTATTTTAAAGATTAAAAATGAATTGGCCGCAAATGATGATGGAAGATAAAGCAGGAGGCCGCTGCACTTCATCTTCCGGTCTTCAATTTAATTTTTTATCTTTGACAATCTAATCAAATTGAAGATGGTAGGAATTATTATGGGCAGTCAGAGTGATCTGCCGATCATGGAACAGGCAGCAAATTTTCTGAAAAGCCTGGATATCCCGTATGAATTAACCGTAGTATCAGCTCACAGAACACCTGAAAGAATGTTCGACTACGCAAAAACGGCAAAAGAGAGAGGCTTGAAAGTAATTGTTGCTGGAGCCGGAGGGGCTGCGCATCTTCCGGGAATGGTGGCAAGTTGCACGACACTTCCGGTAATTGGGGTTCCGATTTTATCCAGTAATTCTATCGACGGATGGGATTCTGTATTATCTATTCTTCAGATGCCCGGTGGAATACCTGTAGCAACTGTTGCTTTGAACGGAGCTTTAAATGCAGGGATCCTGGCAGCTAAAATTTTGGGTAGTGCTGATGAAAAAGTGGCCGAAAACCTTCAGAAATATCAGGATTCTTTAAAAGACAAAGTATTGGGGACGGTGGATGATATTAAAAATCAGCACCCTAATCATTTCGATATATAGTTGTAAGTAAAACATACAAAAACTCTCCGGTTTTCCGGAGAGTTTTTTATTATTCGATCATATTATCTCTTGTATTTTTCTGAACAGCAATAGCTCCAAAAAGTGCCAGAAGAAATGCAAATGCATAGAATCCTTTCTCACTTGGAAGGATGGTGGCATTCCAAAGTCCTATGGCTAGCAGTACGATAGAAGATAAGGTCGCGAACCAGCATATTCCGTAATAAATATCGGTTACCTGGATGTTTTCTAATCGGTCCCGAACAGCTTTCTGAAGTGAAACAACAGCAAATAAGCCATATAGAAGAATGGTAAAGTAATAGCCTTTTTCGTTAAGCTGCATTTCAGCCCTTGCAAGCCCTACAATATAACCAATCATTCCAGCCCCTAATGCAACCCATGATGCAGCGACAAATGCATTCGATACTCTTTGTTTTTTCATGTATTAATGTTTTATTTAAGGCGTTAAATATATTCATTTTTTAGAAACAAGGCTCTATATAAAAGCGAAATATGGGAAAAATACGGATTGTGGAAATCAGCTCATAAAATAAAAGCTCTCCGAATTGGAGAGCTTAGTATTATTGAATAATATATTCGTAAGTACGCCTTACAAACTCATTGCCATTGTCATCTTTTCCTACGACCAGAGTGGGTAACTGAGAATTATTGTATTCTACTTGGTAAGTGATATTTTGAATTTGAGTCCAGTTCCCCGAAGTATATTTCGTGCTTATTTTTTCTGTAGTAGAGAGATTTTGGCTTAAAAACTCCGGGCCCCCTATAAAAACTCTTACATATTTATTAATCAAAGAATAAGGATTGACATTGCTATCATAGGAAAATTCTCTTTTTAAATGGTAAGGACTGCCAATGCCGTCACCTTGTGAATTTTCTTCCGAAACATTATCCCCGATATATAAAAATGACTTGGTAAATGGATTTGTGCAATTCGAAGATTTACAAATAGATATGCTGCTCACCTTAGCGTTGCTATATGTTATTGTTGTATTAAAGGTACTGGTGGGATATATTGTTTTGACCATAGTAAGCTGATCGCCGTTGTAGTGACAGGTTTTATAATATACTCCTGTACCATCTGGTTTCTCATAATTTACTTTTAAAGGTTTACCAGTAAGATCATATTCCAAAACGGCAATCCTATTTTCTGACGACATTTTGACGAGCTGCTTTTGGCTATTATAATCGAGTTTTACAACATCTGTTGAGGGATTTGTAGAATTTGCATGATAAACAGTCGTAGTCTTACTTAATAATATTTGAGGTTCGGAAGTATTGGGGTCATTATTTTCTTCAGTATTGGTACTACAGTTGAATAATAAAAATGAACTCATCAACCCGATACATAATTGTGTTTTCATACACTAATGTTTTTATTTTAAAGGAGAACTACTATATTCATTATAAAATTAAGCCTAGGTGATGGCGAAAATATTAAGTCATGAAAGGTCTCCAGGTTGAGGGCTGACTATTATTGAGAGATGTATTCGTAAATGTACTGAACAGAAAGATTACCGTCAGATCCTTTCCCTATTGCCTGGACAGGAAGTCCTGTGTTATTATATTGTATCGTGTAGGTGGTGGTTTCACCTGGACTCCAGCTTCCGTTTTGAACTCTGGAACTGCTTTTATCGATTAAGTAATTGTTTGTACTTAAGGTAGCAGCCCTTCCCATCATGATCCTAAGATATTTGTTGACATTAGAATAGGGACTTTGTTTATTATCATAAGAAAATTCGCTTTTAAAAGCTAAGCCGTATGTTCCTGATGTAACATCGGTTTCCACTGAAACATTGCCTCCGCTATAGGTAAAGGAAGAAACACGCGGATCTGAGCAGTCTTCCGACTGACAAAGGGTAGAAGAGGTAAGCTGCCCGCTTGCATTATAGGCATACGAATAGGTTCTGGAAAAGCCCGAATTTGTGTAGACCGCTTTATTGGCCGTCAATCGATCTCCCTGGTAATAAAAATTAAGATAATACTCCATTACCTGCTTATCATTGTAATAGGTGGTCTTCACAGGCTTTCCATTGTTATACTCAAAAATGCTGGATCTGCCTTTAGACTGCATTTTCACGAGCTGTCCCTGACTGTCATATTCCAATGTTTCTACCACCGTTTCAGGTGCAGATGGGTTATCATAATAAATAGTAGTGACTTTGCTTAGTAATAATTTTTTTTCCGGCTCATTGTTATCGGTACTGCAGCTACTGAACAAAATGGCTGAAGTCATCAGTCCCAGAACTAAGTGTTTTTTCATCTGATTTGTTTTTTTTTGGGCAAAAATATAAAATGTCTGGCAGGTTTACACAAAAAATCCCACTATTTTAAAATAGTGGGAGTATATCAGATATTTGTAATCTTAGTATCTGTAGTATTCAGGCTTAAATGGTCCCTGTACTTCTACCCCGATATATTCTGCCTGCTCAGGAGAAAGAGTTTCCAGCTCTACGCTTAATTTCTTAAGGTGCAAAGCAGCTACTTTTTCATCCAAATGCTTAGGAAGCATGTATACTTCGTTTTTGTAAGCAGCAGAATTGTTCCAAAGTTCGATCTGAGCCAAAGTCTGGTTGGAGAAAGAATTGGACATTACAAAACTTGGGTGTCCTGTTGCACATCCCAGGTTTACCAATCTACCTTCTGCAAGGATGATGACCTCTTTTCCTTCGATGGTATAGATATCTACCTGAGGTTTCACTTCAGATTTCGTTTGACCATAGTTTTTGTTTAACCATGCCATATCGATTTCATTATCAAAGTGACCGATGTTACAAACGATCGCTTTGTCTTTCATTTTAAGGAAGTGTTCTCCTCTTACAATATTGAAGTTACCGGTGGTTGTAATGATGATATCTGCATTGTCTACTACCGTATCCAGTCTTTTTACTTCATATCCGTCCATGGCAGCCTGAAGGGCACAGATCGGATCGATTTCCGTAACGGTAACAATAGAACCTGCTCCTCTGAAAGAAGCGGCCGTTCCTTTACCTACATCTCCGTATCCGCAAACTACCACTCTTTTTCCTGCAAGCATAACGTCAGTAGCTCTTCTTACAGCATCCACTGCAGATTCTTTACATCCGTATTTGTTGTCGAATTTAGACTTGGTTACAGAATCGTTTACGTTGATAGCCGGCATTACCAAAGTTCCGTTCTTCATTCTTTCGTATAATCGGTGTACTCCTGTAGTCGTTTCTTCAGAAAGTCCCTTAATATCTTTTGTGAATTCAGGATATTTATCAAATACCATGTTGGTTAAATCACCTCCATCATCCAGGATCATGTTCAGTGGTTTTCTGTCTTCCCCGAAGAATAAAGTCTGCTCAATACACCAGTCAAACTCTTCCTCATTCAGACCTTTCCATGCATATACCGGAATTCCGGCAGCAGCGATAGCCGCAGCAGCGTGATCCTGAGTAGAGAAGATATTACAAGAAGACCAGGTCACTTCAGCTCCCAAAGCCACCAATGTCTCGATAAGCACAGCAGTTTGGATGGTCATGTGAAGACATCCGGCGATTCTGGCACCCTTTAGCGGCTGAGACGGTCCGTATTCTTCACGGATAGCCATCAAACCTGGCATTTCTGCCTCTGCAAGAGTGATTTCTTTTCTTCCCCATTCTGCAAGGGAAATGTCCTTAACTTTATAAGGAACGTATTGTGTTGTAGTACTCATATGTAATGAATAATTTTAAATTCAAGTGATAACGAAAGGCAAAATTACAATTTATAATTAAGATAAAAAAACGGCAGCTCATTTTCAGTTTTATGATATTATGCATGATTTAAAATTATTTAGTCTTAATCTAAATAGCTATTTTTAACCGATAAAAAATATACTATGAATCAAACCCATACAGAGAAAAAAGCTAAACCTGTTGCCCCCAAAGTAAAAGAGCTGATCAATGCTTCCCAAAGTGTAATCCTGGCGACAACAGATGCCGAAGGAGTTCCCAATTCCAGCTATGCCCCTTTTGTACAGATGGACCAGACATTTTACATTCTGGTATCTTTCATGGCCAGACACACAAAGAACCTTGCTGACGGAAGAAAGGCATCCCTTATGTTCATTGAAGATGAATCTGCTACCAAACAGATCTATGCCCGCGAACGTCTGACCATTGAAGCGGTACCTACACAGATTGAAAGAGATTCTGAGGTATGGAATACTGTAGTGGCCAGGCTTAAGGAAACTCACGGAAAAGTGGTGGATGTAATTTCCGGGATGGGAGATTTTATTTTAATTGCTTTGAAGCCGGTAAAAGGATCTTATGTAAACGGATTTGGAAGTGCGTATTTTGTAGATCAGAATTTAGAGATCGTAGAGCATAGAAACGATGCTAATCATCAGTCTAAATAGAAAAGCATACAAGATTTATACAACAGCTGCTACGATCATTGCAGCTGTTTTTTTTATGTCATCCTTAATAAATTATCAGCTTTTTGCAACGGTTACTATTTTTCTGGCAAGAAGTAAGGTGGGATCAATCAATGGAGTATTTTTTTCATTTTTAGTAATTTCAGTTTCCTCCGGAAATAGGAGAGGAAGTTCTGTACAGCCTAATATAATAACATCCGCTCCATTGCTGATAACGAACTCTGCTGCCATCAGAAGGTATTCTTTACAAGCCCCATCGGTAAACCCTGCTTTTGCTCCATATTCCCCATAAATGCTTTCCATAACATATCCCTGGTGCTTCTCATCGGGAATAATGACCTCAAGACCATATTTTTCAAGAATGTCATGATATACTTTGCTTTCAATGGTTCCGCTGGTCGCCAATAACCCGGCTTTTACAGATTGTCCAAAGTTTTTACTGATGTATTCCGCAGTGGTGGTCAGCATATTGATAATGGGAATATTCAGATGTTTCTGAATTTCCTCTACAAAGGCATGGGCGGTATTGCAAGGGATCGCAATCGCATCTGCGCCTTCAGCCTGCAACCGCTTGCAGGTAGAAAACAGGGCAATACTCGGGTCTGTTTCCTGATGAATAAGGTGGGCGGTTCTGTCGGGGATCTGAGGATTCTGTTCCACTACCATTTTGATGTGGTCCTGGTCTTTCTGAGCAGGTGTATTTCTGATGATCTTATTCATGAAGTCTACGGTAGCTGAAGGTCCTACACCGCCCAAAATTCCAAGTTTGAATTGTTTCGCTGTGCGGTCGTTATCTTGTTCCAGGGCATAATCAGCATAGATCTGGTTCACATCGAGAATATGAACCCCTCGTTTCCATAATGGCTCCACCACCAGAGACAGCTCTGTGATTCCGGGCAGGATGATATCGCAGCCTTTGCCGTAAAGTTCGGTACAGGCTTCGTAGATATATTCCAGAGAAAGCCCGTCAAAATAACCGTTTTTAATTCCCTGATCTCCATATATAGCATCCATCAATTTCCGCTGATCAGATGGGAATACCAGATCGTAATCTCGCAGATAGGCATTCAGCATATGCCCTTCTTTTACATAATCTGACGTGAGGACACCGATCTTTATTCCTGGTTTAAAACGTAAATGGATATAATGCGCCAGTGCCTTAAAAATATTAACGACCGGAATGGATATTTCTTTTTGAAGCTCTTCTAAAAATGAATGGCTGGCAAAGCAGGGGAGCATTACCTTTGTTACAGATTTGTCTTCAAAGTTTTTACAGATCGTATAGGTGTAAAATTTACGTGATTTAATATCTTCCTCCTGGTATAAAGGCAGATTCATCTGGCTATAAGGCTGCTGCTCAAATAGAAAATGATACTTCAATTGGTTTTTTAGTACCTCTTGATGCTTTAGCAGTTTAAAAAACAGGTCCCCTCCAGCCAATGTGCCGAGTCCTCCGATAACAGCGATTTTTTCCAATGTTATAGTTTTACAATCACAACAAATTTACTGCTTTTTAGTGGTGGGAATCTATTTTGTTACCATTCATTTTTTCTGGACTACCCACAATGGATGATTCGGGATATTTAAGGTTTCTTTCACGATATCTCTCATTTTATCTTTCCACTTCTTTTTACTACTTTTATCGAATAAAAAAACGATGCCCCTTTACCGAGATTTTTCTGATGATAATGCCACGATCCTTGTTTGGAAATATGATGAAAGTGAAGAGCTTGACATCAATGAACTTCTGGAGCCCGAAAATGCAGAAAAGGTAAAAGATTATCATCCTAAAAAGTTATTGGAGGTACTGATGGTCCGTAAACTGCTTAAAGGACTGAAGCCTCATGCCAAAATTCTGTACAGAGAAAGGGAGCCCTTTCTTTCTCCGAAGGACGCAGAAATTTCCATTACCCATTCTTTTCCCTTTGCAGCCATTGCTATTTCTAAAAATAAGATTGGTATTGATGTAGAAAAGTTTAATCCAAAAATTCTAAGGGTTATTGATAAGTTTACTTATGAAAATGAACGGGGCTTTATCCCTGAAGATAGGGCCGATACCTTTTACACCATTATCTGGAGCGTGAAGGAAAGCATGTATAAAATTCATCATTCCAAATATTGGTCTCTGAAAAAAAATTATGAAGTGAAACCATTCGAGCTGAAGCACCTTCATAAGATCAGCTGCCGGGTATACGACGAGCAGTTTTCGGATGAATTTAAGGCCCGGGTAGAATTTTTTGA
Organism: Chryseobacterium pennipullorum; assembly: GCF_003384725.1. Classification (GTDB taxonomy): domain Bacteria; phylum Bacteroidota; class Bacteroidia; order Flavobacteriales; family Weeksellaceae; genus Chryseobacterium; species Chryseobacterium pennipullorum. The sequence continues at coordinate 25,394 of NZ_QNVV01000002.1, read as the reverse complement.
CGACTATTGCTTTACGATTGTTGAGGCGTAGCCGCGTGCTTTTCGTTCCGGTATTTTTCTATGACCTTTCGCTGTTCCTTGGCGACGTCATAGATCAACTCCAGGATATCCTGGATATTTTTAAGCTCTGTAAGATGGGAGATTTTATCAGGATCTCTTCTGTCAATAATATCATTTTCCTCGATCTCTGTTTTTCTTTTCATCAGCAGGTCCTCAATGGAAGAATCCTCTGGCTCCAGACGGCTTTCCATTTTAAGGGTTTCGCTGATGTCTTCGCCATTCAGCAGGGTAGAGGTTTGCTGCATTTCTGCTTCTATTTTCCTGCTCCAGCTTTCTGCATCTATTTCGGGATACTGTTCTTTACTTTTGGAGTATTGGGATAGTGAAGCGGTGTAGGCTGTGATCAGGTGGGAGGTGGCGACAAACTGATGGACAACTTCCAGTTTTTTCTGTTGATTTTTAGGATCAGAAATCATTCTCTGGAAATTATCCGAAAGGTTGGCCAGGGATATGATGGCATTCTTTCTTTTTACCTTATAATCTTCAATGTCAAAATCACCATTCAGAAATTTGGATATCACACTTTGGAAATAGATGAGGTTGTCTGCTGCAGATTTTTTCATCAGATCCAGATTTTGGGTATGTTCCCAAACCGGCAGGACAATATAAGATACCGCAAAAGCAATAATTCCGGCAATGGCTGTATCCACAACCCTGTCTTTAAAAATAATATTGACTTTCCCTGGATTCAGGAAATTGAAACTTAAAAAGACGTAAATCGTCATGAATAATACCGCCCAGAAATACCGTCCTTTTAAGAAGCTGAAACACATGATCATACTGATCAGCAGAATGGCAAATAAAAGGCCGTTGATATGGATGAAATGAAGAATAATATACGCAATTGTGGCGCCTGTCACGGTTCCATACAAACGGAGAAGGTTTCTTTTCTTGGTGATGGAGTAGGCCGGCTTCAAAATAGCCGTAATGGTAATTAATATCCAGTACGTGTGTCCCAGGCCCAGAAAATCAAACATGGAAAAAATATATCCTACCAGCAATGCTGTGGTAATTCTGATGGCATGACGGAAGTGGGAAGATGATAGTGAAATATTATTCCTTAACACCCGGGCATTAAGCTTGGGCTCATTTGGCATGAATTTTTTAAGATCCAATCCGGTGGATAAGCTCTTGGCCAGTTTTACATTCTGGGAGAACACTTTGTAAATCTCATTGATCTCTTTGGTAATTTCATTGATGCGCATCAGGATCTGACGAAGGATCATAAAATTTTCCAGATTCTCAGAAGACAGTTGTTTATTTCTGAGCTCAAAATAATTATAGTTGAGGTTTTTAAGCTCAAGTTCCATATCAGACATAGGTCTGGCGCGGGTTCCACTCTGAAGGGCGATTCCAATGTTGGTAATCTCTTCGGCCAGAAGATTGAGATAATCGTGGATATTGACCAGAATCATGCTTTCTTCAAAGCTTTGCTGTAGCTTCTGATAATCACTTTCAGAGGTCATCAGCTTCTCATGAAGGTCCATGGAATTCAGGAACATCAGCATCAGTAAGCGGCTGGTTGTTGTGGATTCATTAACGATGGTTCTCGTTTTGAAAACCGTTTCCCGGGTTTCTTCCTGAAGATTTTTTATCTCGATCTGCTTGGCAATAACCTGAGTGGTCAGTCTGTTAAAATCCGGATTTTTCTGATAGTAATTGGCTTTGATCTTGAGAAATTCTGCCAGCTGAAGATAGTTTTCTCCGATCATCTGACCCGCCAGCTTATAAGGGCGAATAGTAGTTACTACAAGGAATATCAGCAAAAACCATATGCAGCCACTGGCGAAAATCAGTAAGCTTTTCAGTATATCGCTCCCCGTCAGGTGTCCGTCGATAAAGATCGCCAGCACCACCAGGGAAAGCGAGCCTACAGCAGCTAACCTCTGTCCGTATACGCCGATCAGTGAGAAGAACATACCGAATACAATAATTTCCAGAAGTACCAGTGCCTTAATATTCATCACCAGACTTGCGATCAGGGCTACAAAAACAAAGCAGAAAATGGCAAAGGTAAGGGCATTCCTTCTCCGGATGAAAGGTCCGGGCTGGTCGGTAAGAGCTACGAAGCTGGTTCCCAGGGGAAAAAGGAAGTATTCTTTCAGAATCCCAAAATGCGCGAGAACTAAACAGGGCAGAACAGTAGCCAATGTTATTCTGATGGCAGAATAGACATACTGACTGGTTACAAATTTTTTGAGTTCTGCTGAATAGTTCATACTACAAAAATAGCTATTGAAAACAAAAAATGCCCCATAAAAAAGAGACTTTTATAAACTTAAATATTATATTTTTTTAATCCCCGGATTTTTGAATTTTCAGGTAAATTTTATAAGGAAGTGAGAGAGAAGCCCGAGAGACGTAGCATATGAAACAAAGACTGAGTAAACCGTTATTTTTTTAATATGATTGATCATCTTATAGTCTAAATTCCTAATTTAGCTCAACACGAAAACAATCACATAGACCACAATCAAAATGAGATACCTATTCTTTATTCTTTTTTCTCTTACTGTTGTAAGTTGCAGCTCTCAAAAGAAAGATACTTTTAAAGCAAAAGAAATTTATAAATCTGATCATTTGATCATTACTCAGATCTCAGAGCATTCTTTTATCCATACGTCTTACAAGCAAACCAATGATTTTGGAAATGTTCCCTGTAACGGACTCGTTGTAAAAGATCATAATGAAACCATTGTTTTCGATACTCCTGTTACTGATGAGAGTTCAGAAGAGCTCATACGATGGATCAATGGAAACCTGCACTCAAAAATCAATGCGGTGGTAGCGACTCATTTTCATGATGACAGTATGGGAGGAATACAGGCTTTTAACGGTCACAAGATTCCTTCATATGGCTACATCAGAACACTGGAACTCGGGAAGCAAGACAACTTTGCCGTTCCTGTAAACAGTTTTGTGGATTCTCTGGTCTTAAAAGTTGGTGACGAAAAGGCGCTTGTCGGGTTTTTTGGAGAAGGTCATACGAAGGATAATACGGTAGGTTATTTTCCTAAAGATCAGATCTTGTTTGGCGGGTGTCTGCTAAAAGAGCTGGAGGCGGGTAAAGGATATCTTGGAGATGCCAATGTTTCTTCCTGGCCGGATACTGTTGAGAAAGTTAAAAAAAAATACCCAGATGTTAAAATCGTGGTTCCTGGGCATGGGGAGTACGGAGATAGAAAATTGCTGGATTATACGATCAATCTCTTTAAAAAGTAGTGGATTTCTGTTCTTCCTGATTCTCCGGTTAATTACTGGTTCAAAAATGAGAAGTAAACAGAATTTTTTCTAAGGATATGGCCTGTCATAAAAAAGCCTCATACATATTGATGAGGCTTTGTATAATGGGCGATGCTCTATTAGCGGTCGTAGTTAGATGTTTCATCACCGATGTTCCAGGTAAGACCGAAACGAAGGGTGTTATCTAAGGCACTGTTTACTTTAGACATATTGATCAGGTAAGAAAGATCCAGTCCGAATGAACGGTACTTTAGTCCAATACCTGCTGTCGCAAACTGTCTTGCTCCCTGCTCTTCGCTTTCATGGAAGTAACCTCCTCTTACAGAAAAAGCATTGTCATATGAATATTCAAGGGCACCACTGTACATGATGCTGTTTTTGTTTTTAAAGGATTTTCCGATACCAGCCATGGGTCCTACATTTGGGATCTCATATCTTGGCTGTCTTGTATTCGGATCAATTCCTGCGTACTCAGATCCAGGTACCAGAAGCTTGGAACCTTCTACACTCAGTCCGACTCTGTTCATATCATCCAGATACATATCATATCCAACCCCCAATCTGGCCATCGTAGGCAGATAAGATCTGGACTCTTCGTTTCCGGTATAATCCAGTTTGGGACCCAGGTTCTGAACCGCGAAACCGGCATTTAGCTTACCGTCATATCCTCCGAAACTTGAGAATCTCGGTGAAGTATAGTATCCTGAAATATCTACAGCGAAAGAATTAGCTGCTTTAAGAGTAGTATCTGTGTTGAATCCTCCGGCTAAGTCTGAACGTATAAATCTCCCGGTTACAGCCATTGAATAAGAATCAGAAAGCTTCAGACCATAGGCAACGTCAATAGAGAATTCGTTCGGTTTTGATGTACCCATGGAAGCAATTTCCGTACCTACCAACTGAGTAAGGTCTACCTGTCCCATGTTGAAATAGTAGATACTTGCAGAAATCGTAGATCTTTCATCCTGGCCCAGGAACTTGTGGAATGCCCCATATAATAAGAATACATCATTGGTAAGTTTTCCCATATAAGGTGTGTAGTTCAGACCAATGGAAGAACTTGTTCTGCTGAAAGGATATTTTGCCGCATTCCAGAATTGTGAAAATGCATCCGGGGAGGTCACCACCCCCTGATCTCCCATACCTCCTGATCTTGCATCCGGTGCAATTCGTAGGAAAGGAGCTCCGGTAAGTACTGGGTTTATTTTACCCAAATCTTGCGAATAGCCTAGAAAACCAGCACTTAACCCAAATCCTAAAAGCAGTTTAGTAGTTAAATTCATATGTTGTCTTTTATATATTATCAGTTTTTTATTAATATTATTGTCTATGTATTATCAAAATTATTTCAAAAGTACCATTTTTTCTACAGCTGTAGCACTTCCTTTGCATTTTTCTTGATTTTGACTTTTTGCAAATATCTTAAAAATATATGTACCTTTTGCTACGGTAGCCCCAAAATCATCTCTACCATCCCATTCTATTGCCTGGCGAGGTGTTCTGAAGCCCTGCAGGAACGGTTCTGCAACCACTGGCTGCGATAAAGTTTTTACCAATCTTCCGGTAATGGTATAAATCTGTACATTCACATCCAGAATATCATCGCAGTTGTGTTCAAACTGGATGTACGTCTTATTGGTGAAAGGGTTTGGCCAGTTCAACGGGCGGTTGATGGTCAGATGCTGGTCAGATTCATCCTTAACTTCAAAATTTAACGTAGCAGTTGTCGAATTATTGTTTATATCCCAAACTTTAAATGACAATTGATGCTGCCCGATCGCTAAATTCCTGAAAGGGTAGGTCACATTCCCCTTTTGATAGTCGGCAAGGCTTGGGTTTAAACATCCATTTCCTTCTCCGGCAACGTAAAAATCATTCAAAACAACTGTGTTCACTACCTGGCCGTCCAAATATACTGTTATATCATGGCCTACTCCAGATCCTGTAGAGTTGATTCCCGTGTCATCCGTAAGACATGCTAAAAGCATCGGGTTCTGATTGGTAATACCTCCGTCTGCAAAGTTGGTATTGTTCATATACAGTTTTACCTTAGGAGGTTGGTTATCATTGATTCCGTTGGGGTTGATATCACCTACCTGAACACTCTGATTATTGAAAACATCATTGACCTTATTGTCGGCATAGCCAAGGATCCTTCCTTCTCCCACCGCATAATTGATATCTTTGGGAACGTAAAACTCTGAAGTGAATACCCCGTTTACAGCAGTTCCTGCCGCTTTTACAATAGGACTTCCTTCTTCGGTATATTCCAGTACGGGTGCCAGTGCACCGTTGTTATTCAGTGTTTTTTTGTTTAACCTTTTATCAAAGATATTGATGGAAACTTTTCCGTTAAATGTATTGTTCAGTGTACCGTTTGGATTATTGATGTGTCCTTTGATTTTAACGAAATCCAACCCTCTGATCAGTCCTGGAACAGGCGTTTCAATATTATCGATCACCAAAAGTCTCTGTGGTCTGCTTAATTTCATAGCAGGGTCAGCCAGAACATTTACTTTTAAGTGATTGCTGTTGGGGCCTTTTTGTTTTTTTGCATTTAAATGAGCATATCCGAGAGATTCAAAATCGTCGCTGGTTAATTTGAAAATATTCTTCGTAAAGATATCCGTAAAGTCGCGTCCATAGTCCACTCCAATCGCACGGCTGGAGGTAATCATTGCAGCAGCTCCTCCCTGTTTTAGTTTGATAAACTGTTCTCCGGCAGAATTGGTAGACGGTTCATCCCATAATGTAAACTCACAGGTAATAGTCGATACGAATGGAAACCTGCTGTATACATTAGAGAAATTGTTTGAGTTTTGAATCTCGGTGCTCGTGAGCACTCTTTCCTGTGCCCAGCCATTGATCCCTCCATGTCCGAAATAGAAAAGATATAAGCTGTTTCCTATACTGTTGGAGATGGCCTGGTTTACCTGCGGGTACCTTGGGCCTCCTGATGTACTCTGAACAGTGAAAGCATCAAGATATGATTTTTTGACGTTGTATTCTTTCAGGGTCTGCACTCCCGGCTGTTCGAACAGGCTTGCCAGAGTATTGTTCATTACATTATGAAAAGGACCTCCGTTTTCAGCATTATCATCCACCACAAAATCAAGTCTCATCCGCCATTCTCCAAACGGACTGGATTGTCCCGGAAGGGAGTTATAATAAGCCAGGGTTTTATCGATCATATTGGCTGCTTCCGTCATGTTGGCCGCCGGAATTCTCCCCACAGGAATATTCGGTAAATTATTTTCAATGAAAGAAGCCGTCTGAGGCTGCGTCATTACAATATAGTCATCCGTCACAAAAGAAGCGACATAATCTGAAGAGTGCTCACTTTGGTAACTGGCAACAACATTGGTATTATTAGGAACCCTGTTTTTGAAATCATAAGAAGTATCTCCTAGGATGAATACATATTTCAGTCTTCCTGCCTGGGTATTTAATCTGGTCACAAAGTCTCTTACCGCGGTAAGGTCCTTGCTTCCGCTTCCGAATTCTTCATAGACCTTATTGACATCTACGATCTCTACCTTATAATTGTTCTTGGTTTGATGATAATTGGCCAGCCGTTGTGCCTGCCCCATCAGTTCAGGTACCGTAAGGATCAGGTAGTCTATGTTCTGAAGCGCAGAAAGGTTCTGATTGGAGATTCTTCCCACAAACTGCGGGTTGAAAGCTGCATCAGCACGGAAAGCTACAAACTCATTGTTGAAATTCTGATCGGCAGCCGTATAAGCAAAGTTAAAAGCACCTGCTCCGGCCTTATTAACCCTTCTGTTGGCATTCGTAATATCAGTGACATCCCATACCTGTTCTATCGCTGAAGAATTGGAAATGCTGAACCCATAGGTCGTATTGCTTCCGCTTGCAATAGAATAGTCCCTGAAATTCATCTGCGAACCGTTGAACGCAAGATTTTCTTTATATTGTACCTCTACATAGTCAAAATAGAAGGTTCCGTTAGGATTTTTAGCAATGTCCGGGTTGTACACGAAAGTCACCTGGTTTCCGGTCTGGTTGGTGAGCGTTCCTGAAAACCTTAAAGGGTAGAAATTATACTGATACGATGAGGTATCGGTTGGAACACTTTGTGGCAGATGCGGATTTGAGTTGTTGATTTTGATATCAAGAGCATTCTGCTGCGCTCTGTACCCAATCACCTGCGTTCTGTATCTTATGATATCATTGGCCTGTATAGGAGAATTGGTGGTAAGGGTTATTGTTTTTTCGGCATTGAAAGGAGAGTCTTCTACCCAGGTCCTTCCTACTTTCAGAAGGTTTTTCTGATCATTATTGATCACCTGATAGCTGTCGTATCGGGTAATCAGCTGATTGGGCAGCGTTTCGTCAACAGTAGGTACTCTTTTTCCTGCTCCTTTGTCAAAGTTGATATAATAATAGGCGAAGTCTTCATATACATTTTTGACATTATTACTGGTGTCGGATCTTGTATCTCTTCTTTTAAAACCATTTCCGTTGCTGGTATCATAGAGGTTGTATCCGTTTGGACCCTGGGCATAGAAAAGAGCATAATCGTTATCATTCCATACGCCGTCCTCTTCACCGACTACCTGGATCGAATTTTCCTGTAAGGCATCATACCTTGGATCCTGATTGAATTCAGGAAGCATAATTCCCCCGTTTCCGTAGATTCTGAAATTTTTGGGATTTACAGAAGCAGGATTGATCCCGTTGTCTCTTAAGAACTGACTGGTAATTTTAAAGATTCCTGATTTGTCTACTTTTATTTTGTAGAAATTACCACTGGACAGCGGATTTCCTGTTGTACCTATTTTGTTCACACCGCCTATCCTGTTGAGAGAAGCACCACTTTCCGAAACATTGAATGACGATAATCTCTGAACCCGACCTTTTATATTTTTGAATAAAGCAATGCTTACACTGGCGTAGCTTTCTCCTTCTATATTATAATAGGTAACATCTGCAATATCATGATCGGGAAGCGCTCCTTTATCCAGTTCGAATAAATCCTGATTGGAAACATTTTCCCAGGCAAGGTCTGAAATCTTTAGCTGTCTTTCTCCTACTTTTTGCTTCGTTACAATAAAAACATTATTTTGGCTGAAAGAAAAACCCTCATTTTTAAAATTGGGAAGATTTAATTTTGTATCACCAAAGTCCTGAATTTTAGAGCCATTCCATTCTATGGTGTTTCTTTGGGCGTAAAGTGTTGATGCAAAGGCGATTAAGGATAAAAGTGTGATTTTTCGTCTCATGTTTATTATTGAAATTGCTAAATTACAAAATAAATGAAAAATTTAGAATTAAATTGTGATACAATAAAATTAATTTGTTAACGTTTTTCAAAAAAATCAAATCTTTATTTGATTTATTGAATAATTTATTTTTTCTTTGTACTCTTGAAAATATTTATATCGACTATGAAAAAACTAAAGTTATTTTCATTAATAGCATTAAGTTCTACACTTGCATTAACCAGCTGTGGCGGATCAGGGACCAGCAAAGGTGGCGGTACCAAAAAATTTGTCAGTAAAACAGGTTGGAAACCAAACGAAAAACAGGGTTGGTTTTTTGCAGGAAAGCAACAGAAGCAAAAAGGTTGGCCGGGAATGGTATATGTAGAAGGTGGAACTTTTACAATGGGATTAGTGAAAGATGATGTTATGCACGATTGGAATAACACGCCGCGCAGAATGCAGGTAAGTTCATTCTTTATCGGAGAAACAGAAATTACTAACTATGAATACCGCGAATACCTGACATGGTTGAAGTATGTATTCCCTCCAAGTGATCCTAGCTTTAAGGAAATCTACAACGGTGCTTTACCGGATACCTTATTATGGGACAACAAATTAGCAAGAAACGATTATCAAGAAACTTATCTGCGTTCTCCGGAATTCGATTACTACCCGGTAGTAGGAGTTTCGTGGACTCAGGCAAACAGATACTGTGAATGGCTTACAGACAGAGCAAACGAAAAGGCTTTGATGCAGGCAGGGGTTATTGCTAAAGATTTATATATCAACGAATCCAATAACCAGGGAGGTACCGCATTCAATATGGATAAATTCAAAGCGAATGATCCTGAAATGCAAGGGTACATCAACGAAAAAAGAATGCAGCAAAAATCCGGGATGAAAACAACCAACCAGAGATTATTAGCTGCCAACAGAGCTCCAAATGCTGCAATGGTTCAGAAGTTCAGACTTCCTACTGAAGTTGAATGGGAATATGCTGCATTAGGGTTGGCTAAAAACAGAGAATATAACCAATACTTAGGTAAAAAACCAGAAATCGAAAGATTGAGAGGAACCAAAGGAAGAGATAGAGGAATGTTCCTTGAAAACTTCAAAATGGGTAGAGGAGATTACTCTGGTATTGCAGGATGGAAAAATGACGGGGCTGCACAGACTGCGGATGTAAGACAGTATCCATCCAACGATTTAGGAATCTATGGAATGTATGGAAACGTTTCTGAATGGACGGCCGATGTTTACAGACCTATTATCGATGAAGATTTCAACGATTTCAATTACTATAGAGGAAATATGCCTCAGGCGATTGTAAGAAACGGTGATGGTACCTACAAAATGATTGATGAAGGGACAATCAAGTACGATACGCTGGCAGACGGAAGATTAGTGTACAAAGGACTTCCTGGTCAGTTCGAAAGAGAGACTGTTGCTGATTACAGAAACTACAGGGATGGAGACAGACAATCTTCTTTAGAATATTACAGAGCTTCGGATTCTGCTTCAGGATTTGATATGTATAATTCTCCACGTAAAAGCTTCGTAGTAGATGCACAAGGAAGAGTGAAAATGCAGAAAGATACCAGAGACAGAACATCAGGGATTTCCAATGATGTAAGAGTGGTAAAAGGAGGTTCTTGGCAGGATACAGCATATTGGCTTGATCCGGGACAAAGAAGATACAAAAATCAAGGTAAAGCTTATGGATGGATTGGTTTCCGTGTTGCACAGGATGCCAGAACCAACGATAAGAGTAGAACTAGAAGATAATATTTATCAAAAAATACTTATAAAAAACCTTCCGGATTTCCGGAAGGTTTTTTTATTTTTGAACCATGAAATCGAGTGGGCTAAAAACTCTAAAATACCTGAGTGAATTTGGCAATTGCATAGGAGTGATTTCTTTAAAAATATACATTTCCACATGAATATAGAACAATTTTATCCATTATTTCTGCAGGCAGGTAAAGTAACCATAGACAACAGAAAGATTGCAGCCGGTGATATTTTCTTTGCCTTCTCCGGTGATAATTTCAATGCGGCAACGTTAGCTGAAAAAGCAATAGATGATGGTGCTTTGGCAGTTATTGTAGAGCAGCAAGAATTTGAAAACAGAGATAAAAATATATTCTATGTGCCGTCTACCCTTGAGTTTTTACAACAGCTGGCGATTCATCACAGAAGCAGGCTCAGTATTCCTTTCATCGGCCTTACCGGGAGTAATGGAAAGACGACGACAAAAGAGCTGATCCACGCTGTACTTTCCGAAAAATTCAGTGTTCAGTATACTTCAGGAAATCTGAACAATCATATCGGAGTTCCCCTCACGATTCTTTCTATTACCAAAGATCATGAAATGGCCGTCATTGAGATGGGGGCCAATCATCAGAAAGAAATTGAATTCCTGTGTGCTCTTTCAAAACCCGATTTTGGCTATATTACCAATTTCGGAAAGGCTCACCTTGAAGGTTTTGGAGGTTTTGAAGGTGTTATCAAAGGGAAATCTGAATTGTATGATTACCTAAAAAGTAATCATAAGACCATCATCGTTAATGAGAATGATCCTGTTCAGGTTGAAAAAACAGAAGGTTATTCTCCCAAAATTACATTCGGAAAATTGCAGTCCGACTATAGCTTTGAATCTTTTTCAGAAGAACATTTTGTTGGATTAACTTATCAAGGGGTAAAAGCAGTTTCAAAGCTGACAGGTGAATACAATTTTACCAACCTTTGTGCAGCAGCAAGTCTGGGGCTTCACTTTGGAATCGACATCGAAAGAATAAAGCATGCTGTGGAACAGTATACCCCAACCAATATGCGTTCACAGGTAGTAAAGAAAGGAAACAGAACCCTGGTGCTGGATACCTACAATGCCAACCCCAGTTCAATGGCTGCATCCCTGAAAAACTTCATCACTTTTGAGGGAAGCAAAACCATCATTATCGGTGACATGCTTGAGCTGGGTGAAGAAAGTGAGATTGAACATAAGAATATCCTGAGCTTGGCTCAGGAGCTTCATTTTGATGAAATTATCACGGTAGGAAACCATTTCAGATCTGTACATCCTTCAGGACTTGCCTTTGAAAATACAGCTGCGTTGACAGAATACCTGCAACAGCACAGCATTCACTCCGAAAATATCCTCCTAAAAGGATCAAGGGGAGTGGCTCTTGAAAAGATTATCGATTTTATCTAGTAAGTAATAGGAAGAGGGTAGTGCAGACCATTACCCGTCTTTCTGAGCTTACTTTTCCAGTCATATCTACTGAAAATTGATACCACTGCTGCCATACCCTGTATTGCAGCTAGTTCTTTAAGCTCCAGAATTCTTTGACAATAAGTTTAATATTTTTAAATGTGCCAGGGAATACTTCTTCTTTGATCTGCAGGGTGTTTTTCCATGCAACTTCGGTTATTCCTTCCTCAATCTGTGGGGTTGAAGTATCTTCCCCACTGAAGTGCATTTCAAACCAATGCGTACACTTCAATATCTTCTCACCGTTTCTTTCCACATAAATGTGATAGGTGGTATTGATAAATTCTGCAAGCTCTACATCTCTTAATCCGGTTTCTTCTTCAATTTCCCTTACCGCCGATTCTTCTCTGGATTCACCTTTTTCCATTTTACCTTTCGGAAGATCCCATTTTCCCAGCCTTTTGATGAATAGAATTTCGCCCTCCGGATTAATGACAAGTCCTCCCGCCGCTTCAATGATTCTGAAAAGCTTCTGGAATTCCTGCCAGATCTCTTCTATATTCTCACCATACACATTCAGTTCTTTCACAGAAGTATTCTCCAAAAGATCCAATGCAATCTCAAAAGTCGTGAAACTTTCATACCCAAGGTTTTTTTCAAGTTCCTCAGGATGCTTAGATATCAATAATTTTTTTTCGTTCACAAAAACTTTATACATTTGTAAGAATTAAGAATTTAAATACAAAAATAAAAAATGAATTTAGAAGGACGAAAGATTATTGTCAATAAATCATCTAAAGAGCTTACAGAATTACTGAAGACTCCTGAAAATTACAAGGATTTTATGCCGGATGGCCTTCAGAAGTTTGAAACAAAAGATAACGGTTTTAAGTTTGGCCTTCAGGGAATGCCTGAAATTGCCTTAAAAATAGATGAAGTGAACGATCAGAAAGCTGTTTTGAAATCGGCAAGCTCAAGTTTGGATTTCTCATTAACGGCGACCATAAATCCTATAAGCGAGAACCAGACTGAAGTTCAGATGCTTTTTGAAGGGAAGTTCAATCCTTTTATCAAAATGATGGTAGAAAAACCATTGCAGAACTTTATCAATACGCTTACTGATAAGATCGAAGCTTACAAATAGAAAAAAACCTTCAGAACTGAAGGTTTTTTTTAATATTTTTTACGCAATAACTCCGGAGCAATGATCGGTTTTGCTTCCTGTTGCAGAAGCCAAAACATTCACTTCATTATTCATTTTTAAGACTCCCATAAAAGCGAAGATCAGAGCTTCTTTAAAATCAATGATTTCCTTTTCAGGGATTATAAGTTCAGACGATGTTTTTGTCCTTATTTTTTCAGTTAAAAATGTATTGTAAGCACCTCCGCCGGTAAAGAGTATATCTTTGATTTCATTTTCGTTCATGACGTTTGAAATTTGCGTGGCAATATGTTCTGTAAAGGTAGCCAGCGCGTCTAAAGGATCTGTATCCTGAAGCAGTGGAAATATATGCTCATTGCACCATTCAATACCGAGTGATTTCGGGTGCTTTTTTTTATAAAAGTCAAGGGAATTGAGGCATTGCAGCAGGGTTTCATCGATATTGCCTATCCTTGCGAGGTCTCCATTCTCATCAAAACCTTTATGCAGCTTCTGGGCCAATGTGTTCAGTACAATATTCACTGGAACAATATCAAACGCAATTCTTCTTCCATTGGACTGCAAGGAAATATTCGAAAAACCACCCAGATTAAGACAAGCTGAGTATTCTGAGAAAAGCAGTTCATCTCCTATAGGAACAAGTGGTGCTCCATTCCCGTTCATCAGTACATCCTGGCTTCTGAAATCATAAACTACCGGTAAACCTGTCTCAAGCCTGATCGCTCTGCCATCTCCAATTTGAAGGGTAAATCTTTTCTTGGGCTGATGAAAAACCGTATGTCCATGTGACGCCACAAGACTGATATTTTCAAGATGATGTTTTTCCACAAAATCCTTTACCTGGCTTCCCAGATAAAAACCGTAATTGGTGTGCAGCTCCAAAAGATCTTCTGCAGAGAGGTGAATAGAATGTCTGAGCTTGTTTTCCCAATCTCCGGAATAGGGTAGGGTCTCTGCTTTGAGGATCTTAAAAGTCCATTGGTCTGTCTTTTCGAATTCAGCAAGGCAGATATCCAGACCGTCCAGACTTGTGCCGGACATAAGTCCTATAGCTAGAGCTTTCATCGTACCATTTATTTTTTATTTTCGGAAATTCTTTTTGAACTGAAATCTCCGGAATTGTTATAAAAAGTATATTCAGAAAAATCATCCTTCGCGGTCATCCCATTGGCGCCCACCAGCGTGGAACCGTCCTCCATGGTCACATAGACCGTATCCTTTGTGTATATCCTGTTTTTTTTCTGATCCCAGTAAATCGTCTGCATGGCAAATTTTTGTCCTTCATTGGTGGTGATCCTCACATCTCCCTTCGCTTCATAGAATTTTTTGTATTCAAAGATACGGGCATATTTGGCCGTGATTTTTCCGGGAATCTTCGGTTTCTTTTTATCAAAAAACTCGATATTGATCCCTTTCCTTGCCACTACATAAGGACTGTCGATAAGCTCATATTTTTCAATGATAGGGGCTTTGGCCTTTAAAGTAACAAAGCCGGAGTCGCGCTGTATGATATTGGCATTATTAATAATCTGTGAAGGGAAATTTTTACTTTGACTGCCATTCCTTTTGGTAAGGTCCTCCTCACAGGATGTCAATATAAAAAATATAGCACAACTAAAAAGGCATGCTATATTTTTAAATATTATTTTTTCTGAGAAATTCATTCTTAGTTATAAAGAGTCTTTCTGAACCACTTGTCAGCAAAATTGAAGCCGACTTTCAGGTTGATGAAATTCTGGTTGATGAGGTTGTTATTAAGAGTTCCTCTCTTTCCAAGTTCTACTCCTATCTCAAGACCACTCATTCTCGTAATACTGCTGTTTTTGAACGGAAGCATTACACCGGCTGAAATACCGTATTTGTTGATGCTGTTCCCTTCCAGTTTAAGATTTCCTCTTTCATAGAAAGCTCCATATCGGTAAACTACCCTTGAGAAATAATTTCTGAAGTTGTTATAATTAGGCAGGTACCAACCCCCGGCAGAAATTCTGTATGTATCCTGGAAATCGAAAGTCTTCCCAAAATAAGAAATATCTTCTCCCTTTTTATAATCAACCTGCCCAGATAGGAACCAGTGATTATCACTACCATATCCTACTCCGACGGAAGCCTGTACAGGGATAAGGTTTTTAGATTTTGTGATTTGCTGGTCTATGATGCTTTCGTTCATTTTTGTACCTGCAGCATCAGCGTATCTGTATGTACTGTTGACGTATTCGGTCGTGGTTTTACCTACATTACCAAAAGTTGCCGTAGCTCCGATGGTTAATTTTTTATCCGTACGCGTATTTAGCGTCTGATAGCTGGTACCAAGGGTAAAGTTAAAGTTTCTGATTCGGTTTTTCATTTCATACCCGTTAACGAATTCTGCCGCTGATACACGCAGCTCATTAAGGTCTGAAAGATCTCCGAAATAAAGGTTCGCTCTGGCTCCTACGGAGAATTCCTGATTGATCTTATAGGATAGAGCCACCTGTGCTGTATTTAATGTACCGCTTCCTTTAAAAGAATTCTGAGTAATACTTCCATTACCCATGGTCTCTGTTGTTACAATATCATAACTTTTAGAACTGTATGGCTGATAAGAGATCCCCATTTTCATTTTTGGAGACAGGGGAAATGCCAAAGCAATATTAGAAAGGTACGTTGAATGCTTTGTAGATTTCATATCGTTAAAATTCGATTTGAAATAATTGTTTTCGTTGGTAGCTTCCAGCCTTATACTTGTAAGTTCGAAATTGGCGTTGTTTGCAGGGTTCGCAAAATTAAAATTGCTGGTAAAATCACTGATAAAAGCAGTGGATATCCCCCCCATAGAAACAGTTTCGATCGTATTATCATATTTTACATCTCCAATTCCATATGTTGCATAAGGTGAGTTACTTAGACTCTGTGCATTTAGAAAATATCCAACTGATATGAATGATACTACAAAGATTTTTTTCATTCTTTATTTTTAAAACAATGCGCAAATATCTTAAATATTAATGAATTGTAAAAATTATATGTGGTTAAAGTTTGTTAAGGGCCCTTCTTTAAACAAAAAATGCAATTTTCATGAAAAGAATATGAATTCTGTTAAACACAAAAAAGACTGCTCTGGTGATGGAGCAGCCTGTAATATATAGGAAACAGGTTTATTATTTTACCTGAAGTACGGAACGGCTGTGGCTGAAACTTTCAAAGCTGAACTTTCCGTGATATTTTCCCATTCCCGAAGTTCCTACCCCGCCAAATGGAAGATAATGAGAGCCTACATGAATAATCGTACTGTTGATCTCTGCGTCTCCACTGGTTGTATGGTCTAAAACCCGGTCTGCAAAATCCTGATTTTCTGTGAAAACATACAGTGCAAGCGGTTTCGGCCGGCTGTTAATCTCCTCCAAGGCCTCATCAATATCGCGGTAGGTCATTACAGGAAGGATAGGACCGAAAATTTCCTGCTGCATGATCTGGTCTTCCCAGGTGACATTATCCATCAAAGTAGCTTCGAAATGACGGGTGTCAAGATCATACCGTCCGCCATAGATCACTTTGTCCGGAGCTGCTTCCAGGTAGCCTGCAAGATTCCTGATCTGATTCTGACTGATAATTTTTCCTATTTTACCCAAAGATTCACCGCTGTAAACAGTATCTAGATGAGCTTTAAATTTTTCAATAAAAGCATCCTTTACAGATTCATGTATGTAGATATAATCAGGAGCTACACACGTTTGTCCGCAGTTGATCCATTTACCATAAGATATTCTTGAAACGGCCTTATCGAGATCTGCATCCTGATGGACAATTGTAGGAGATTTACCTCCAAGCTCCAAAGCCAGCGGAATAAGTTGCTCAGCAGCGGCTTTCATGACAATTTTTCCAACGTTCGGGCTTCCGGTAAAGAAGATATAATCGAAAGGCAGGCTTAAGAGAAGCGTGTTTTCCTCAATAGCTCCCTGAATTACTGATACATAAGATTCATCAAAAGATTCCTTTACAATATCTTCAAGAACTCTAGCGACATTCGGCGTGTTTTCTGACGGTTTTATGATCGCGGTATTCCCGGCGATCAAAGCACCGATAAGCGGGCTGAATGTCAGCTGAACAGGATAGTTGAAAGGTCCGATGATATACGTGACGCCATAGGGTTCATGAATAACCTTACTTACCACTTCCGCTCCTGATGGATGCGGTTTTGACGGTACAAATACAGGCTTTGCCCATTCATCGATATGCTCCAGAAAATAATCAAGCTCACTGATGACGATCTGAATCTCTACATATTCCGCCTCTTTGCGGCTTTTTCCCAGATCAACAGATAAGGCTTCACAAAGAGCATCCGTATGCTGTAAAAAGACGTCACGGAATTTCCGCAATTGCGCTTTTCTGAATTCAATATCCTTAGTTTGATGAGTTTTAAAGAAGGCCTTCTGCTGATTAAATATTCTTTTTATTTTTTGTTCCAGTTCTTTATCCATTGGTTGATGTGTATGTATTGAAAATTTGGTGAATTGAAATTATTAATTTTTATTCTGCAAATATATTTTGTAAAATTATATTGCGAACAATTTATTTTTAAAATTTATTCTAATAAGATTATTGATAATTCCTATCATTAAAAGGAGTATACCTTCTTTATCAGGAAATGATCTGCTGTTTTTATCTATTTTAAGCAGACTGAATTTTATATATTGAAATAAGATTTTTTATCTTTGAAACATGAATTGGGAGAATATCGCCGGACAGGAAAATCTGAAAAAACTTCTCAGAGAAAGCATTGCCGAAAACAGAGTAAGTCATGCCCAGCTTTTTGTAGGAAAAGAAGGATACGGGACATTGCCTATGGTACTGGCCTATGCAAAAGAAATTTTAAGCAGGGAAAATGAGCATGCGGCTGCGAAGGTAGAGCACCTCAATCACCTCGATCTGCATTTCAGCTTTCCGGTCTTTACGGATAATAAAAACTCACTCAGTAAGAATAAGTTTGATGGATTCAGGGAAATGATCCTTGGTTCTCCTTATGCCAGTTATGATGACTGGACCGCCTTTCTTGAATCCGAAAACAAGCAGCTTTTTATTTCTGCTGACGAGATTGATGATCAGAATCAGAAATTCTCATTAAAAAGTTTCGAGGGCGGTACCAAAATTCTTGTGGTCTGGAGAGCGGATAAAATGAATGTGGCTGCTGCCAACAAATTTTTGAAATTTCTGGAAGAGCCACCGGCCAAAACGGTGATTCTCCTCACTGCAGAAAGTACCAATGATATTCTTCCTACTATTCTTTCAAGGACACAGGTGGTAGAAGTCCCGAGAATTCATGATGAGGATCTCGAGACCTATTTTAAAAAGAACTTTACTGTTTCGGACGAAAAAATGCGGGAAATTGTTCACGAGGCGCAGGGAAATCTCAATGATGCCATGAAGCTGCTGAATGCCGGAGATAAAAGTAACGAATTTGAAAAGCTTTTTGTGCAGTGGGTACGGGATGCATTTATGGTTAAAAAGAAGCCAGAGTACCTTAGAAGCATTATTTTCTGGGCAAGAGAAATTGCAGGATGGAACAGGGAAAAACAAAAGAACTTCCTCAACTACTGTTCAGAAATTTTCAGACTGGCTCTGCTTCAGAACTATCAGTCTGAAAATCTGGTCTACAAAAAGATCAATGTCAACGGATTCAATTGGGCAGGGTTTTCAAAATTCATCAGCGGGGCTAACATTGAAAGTATTCTGGAAGAAATCAATACTGCAGATCTTCATCTTACCCGGAACGGAAATCCTAAAATCGTATGGACGGACCTTGGGATCAAGTTATCAAGATATATCCATAAAAGTATATAGTATAAAACTCCGGAATCTTCCGGAGTTTTTTGCACATCTCGCTGAAACTGAATTAATTTCTGGCGGGAGTTGGAGTATGGGGACTTGCTATGTGCACTATTTTTACCTCCTACGAATTTTTTAATGAAGTTTGAAATTCCTGGAGTTCCTTTTCCATAAAATCGGGATTGTTAAGCTGTTTGCGCAAGGATTTAATCGTACCGATGGTACTTTCCAACGCCGTTCTGAACCATGGAAATTCCTGGCTTAAAGAGGTAAGCTTGGCTAATGCTCTCAATGGGTTTTCGGTTTGTGACAACTGCACAGCGTGCTCATACCTGAATACCGGGCAATAGTAGTATTCATCTGCAATAGAGTCCCATGCCTCATTGTCAGCCTCTGCATTCATCAGATAAAGCATCGCAAAAATGGAGGAATCCATATACCCTTCAGAAAATCTGAAGCAATCGAAAGCAGATTCCGTATGATTCTGTTGGATCTTTTTGTCTGATACTTCATGAAACAATTGATGAGAAAGTTCCTTTTCAGAATGATTTCCTACAATATGAAGAACCGTGGCATATTCCACTTTTACAGAATCATCATCAGGGTGGTTTCGATAGGCTGTTTCAATGTATTCCCTTGCCGTGGTATTATCCAGCAACACCCGGTGAAGTTTTGAAAGCGAAACTAGTTCTTCTTTGGTGAAGTTTCGTCTGTCCGACATGTTTTTCTCAAAATAAAGAAGTGCTTTTTTAGGATAACGATCTTTTACAAACCGTTCAATCACTTGCCATGGCTCAAGTTTTTCAAATTGAGATGAATCCCAGAACTGATAGAGTAATGACATACGGTCCCATTTCGACTGGATGTTCAGCCACTCTTTAAAAAGATTTTCATATGCATGGTGAGGAGAAAGCCTATTACCTTTTTCATCTTCCATATGAATATCGATGTCTAGACCTGGATCAGAATGAAATCTTTTGAACGCCTCAAGAATTTCCCTGTCAAAGCGATCTCCTTCTTCACTGGAGATCACCGGTTTTTCTTCAGGTATAATAGGAGCAACAGGCAATTCTTCCGTTAGTGCAGCAGCTGTCGTTTCCTCCTGAAAATCATTCGTAAAAATTACTTCATTTGTTTGATTTTTTTTCTTCTTCTTAAAAAGAAAGTCAAATAAGCCCATACATTTAGTTTTTGTAAATATAAATTAAATCTTTATTAAAAAAATCAATCAATCGTTTGATTTGTTCAAAAACTTATGTAAATTTGCGCCCTGAAAAAGGACACATCACATGATTTCAAAAGAAGAAAATATATTATTCGCAGCTGAAAAGCTCTTTGCTGAAAAGGGTTTTGAAGGAACTTCCACTCGGGAAATTGCTAAGGCTGCCCAGGTAAACATATCGATGATCTCATATTATTTTGGCTCCAAAGAGAAGCTTTATGAGAAATTGGTAGAATACAGGATGAATGAAGGGCAGTTTTTTTCAAAAGATCTTTTGGGGAGAACCGATATCAACGACTGGCAGAAGATTGAGAAAATAATAGATCAGTTTTCCAACAGAATCCGGACTCAGAAATGTTTTTACAGGATTATGCAGCGGGAACAGCTTCACACGAAGAATCCACAGATTGTAGAGTTTCTGAAGCAAACTAAAATGGGTTTTATTTCCACATATTCCCAGATCCTGGAAAGTGGTCTTAAAAATGGAGTTTTTACCAAAAATCCGCCTATTTACCTGCTTCATTCCACGGTAAGCGGAACATTGTTTTATGCATTCAATGCTAAAGAAATGTACAAAGAGTTCCTTAACGATACAGAAGATGAGAATGTTTTTGATGAAAAATACTACACAGAACTTAATAAACATATAAAATATTTACTAAAAGACCTTTTAGGTTATGAAGAGAATAAATAACTCAGTGATTGCATTGTCACTCTTCGTAGGAATGGCAAATGCAAATGCTCAGGAGAAAAAAACACTTTCTCTTGACGAAGCTGTGCAGCTGGGAATCCAGAACAGCAAGAATCTGAAGATCGACGCGGCCAAAATTGAAGAGGCTACAGCAGATCTTTTAGAAGCTAAGAACAGACAGCTTCCGGAACTAAAAGTTTCGGGAAGCTATATGTATCTTCCGATAAAGCCTACCATTGATCTGAAACTTCCGGGTGTTTCAGGAGGAGCGGGAGGACCTGAGGTACATCAGGTTCTGTACGGTTCAGCCAACCTGAGTGTTCCGATTTACAGCGGAGGCAGAATCAAGTATGGTATCCAATCTGCAAAATATCTGGTGGAAGCATCCAAACTAAGCACGGAAAATGATAAAATCGCGATTGCTTACAATGTTGCACAGGCGTATAATAACCTGTTTAAAGCCAATCAGTCTATTAAAGTCTTTGAAGAAAATCTTACCGCTTCCCAAAAGAGAGATGAAACTTTTCTTAAAATGGAAAACAATGGGGTAATAGCAAGAAATGACAGGTTGAAGGCCAACCTCCAGACTTCCAATATTGAACTGCAGCTGCTGGAAGCTAAAAATAATTACAATATTGCCAACATCAATATGGACTTATTATTAGGGCTTCCTGAAACGACTGAGCTGGAAGTAGATCCCAATTATATAGAAGAAGGTTCAGAGGTAAAACCTGTTGGTTTCTATGTAAACGAAGCGCACGAAAACCGTAAGGACCTTCAGGCTCTTGCCCAACAGAGAAAAGCAGCAGAGCTGGGAACGAAAGCAGCAAAAGCCGAAAACCTTCCGTCAATAGCATTTACAGGAGGATACGTAGCGGCCGACATTCCGAAATTTCTTACCATTTATAATGCCGTCAACGTAGGGGTGGGAATATCGTACAACCTCTCTAATATCTGGAAGGAAAACTCTTCCCTGAAACAGTCCCAGGCCAGAGAAAAGCAGCTTGCCGCTACGGATGAGCTATTGAATGACAACATTAAGCTTGAAGTCAACAGGGAATATCAAAACACGGATTTTTCCAAAAAGAGAATTGCGGTTTTCGAAAAATCTGCTGAACAGGCTAATGAAAATTACAGAATTACAAAAAATAAATATGACAACGGACTTGCAACCATGACGGAACTATTGGATGCAGACGCTGCCCAGATCGGTGCCAACGTGGGCGTAATCAATGCAAAAGCAGATGCGGCACTGGCCTATAGAAAACTATTACAGACAACAGGAACTTTAACAATTAAATAATCAGATCGAACCCAACATGGAAAATAATAATACACCGTCAGCTGAACCTAAAAAGAAAAAAAGTTTAGTTTTTCCTATCATTTTAGCAGCTGTTATCATCGGAGGAGGAATCTATGGTTACAGAGCCTATTCTTACGGGCAGTACCATGAAGAGACTGATGATGCCCAGATTTCTTCCAATATGTCACCGGTAATTTCCAAAATCTCCGGGTATGTTGCTGAAGTAAAAGTAAAAGATAATCAATTCGTAAAAAAAGGCGATACTCTGGTGATTTTGGACAACAGAGACCAGAAAATGGCTCTTGAACAATCACAGGCTGCTTTGACAACAGCGAAAAGCAATATTTCAACGGCAGAAGCGACAACAACAGCTACCTCCAAAAACATCAGCAGTTCACAGGCTGCTGTTGCTACAGCAAATGCACAGATTGAAGCCGCTAAAGTAAATGTATGGAAAACTTCCCAGGATTTAAAAAGATATGCCAATCTGGTAAAAGACCACTCAATTACAGAACAGCAGTATGAGCAGGCATTGGCTGCTAAGCAGTCTGCAGATAAACAGCTTCAGGTATTGGTAGATCAGAGAAATCAAATTGCACAGCAGACGACTATCGCTTCTTCTCAGACCGCAGCAAGCTCACAACAAATCAGTGTTGCGAATTCGGTTGCGAAACAAAGAGAGGTAGATGTGGAAAATGCTAGATTAAATTTATCCTATACAGTAATTGTAGCCCCCGAAGATGGATATGTAGGAAAAGTGCCTACTCAGGCGGGCCAGTTCCTGCAAGCCGGAGCACAGCTTTTTGCTTTAGTGAAGAATGACCAGAAGTGGGTGGTTGCCAACTTCAAGGAAACTCAGGTAGACAAAATGGTAGAGGGACAAAAAGTGAAAATTGAAATTGATGCTTTCCCTGATAAAGAATTCGAGGGTGTGGTAAGCTCATTCTCTCCAGCTACCGGTGCTACCTTCTCTATTCTTCCCCCGGACAACGCAAGCGGGAACTTCGTAAAAGTAGTTCAGAGACTTCCTATAAAAATAGATTTCGTAAATCTTGATAAAAATATTGCGAAAAGATTAAGAACAGGAATGAATGTGAAAGCAGAGGTTTCTTTGAAATAATATTTAAAATTGTTAAAAGTCAATTAACCTCGTTGTCAATAGTGAATCAGCTTTGCAGTCCATGTAAAGTGGCTGTTTCCAGATTCACGATTCACTTGCGAAACAAAATTAACAATTGATTTTTACATCGTAAAAAACTTATGCAAGATTCATTAGTAGAATATGGAGCGCGGAGAGTGATCATTACGATCACAGCTATCCTTTGTGCCCTTCTTGAAATTGTAGACTCCACGATTGTAAATGTTGCCTTGAACGAAATGAAGGGGAATCTTGGAGCTACGCTTTCAGAAGTGGGATGGGTCATCACGGCTTATGCTATCGGTAACGTTATCATTGTTCCGATGACGAGCTGGCTTTCCCAGCAGTTTGGACGTAGAAATTACTTTGCGGCATCCATCATCATATTTACCATATTTTCATTTTTATGTGGAAATGCAACCAATATCTGGGAACTGGTATTTTTCAGATTGATGCAGGGAATTGGTGGGGGAGCCTTATTGGTAACTTCACAAACGATCATTACGGAATCTTATCCGATTGAAAAAAGAAGTATGGCCCAGGCAATTTATGGCTTGGGGGTGATTATTGGTCCAACATTAGGTCCACCACTTGGAGGATATATTGTTGATAATTTTAGCTGGCCATATATTTTCTATATTAATATTCCGATTGGTATTGCAGCTACATTGATGACATTACAATTTGTAAAAAGTCCGAGATATGCTGAAAAGAGAAAGGCTTCTGATGTTGACTGGCTCGGAATTGCTTTATTAGCCATTACCGTTGGATCGTTACAGTTTATTTTGGAAAGAGGACATGAAGAAGACTGGTTTGCCAGTGGGATGATTGTAACCTTCACAATATCAGCAGTATTAGGATTTATATTATTTCTCTGGAGGGAACTTACCTGTAAATATCCTATTGTGGAATTGCGGGTTTTGAAGAACAGTAATTTAAGAATCGGAACAGTCATGTCCTTTGTATTGGGATTTGGTTTATATGGTTCCACTTTTATTGTTCCCCTGTACACACAGAGTATTTTAGGATGGACCGCTTTACAGTCAGGGGCTTTAATGATTCCGGCTGCATTAACGACGGCTTTCATGATGCCTATTATTGGTAGATTACTTTCAAAAGGAGCAAAACAGCAGATCCTGGTTTCACTGGGCCTCTTTATTTTCTTTATCTATAGTTTCTGGGGGTATAAAATTCTGACTCCGGATACCAGTAAAGATGCCTTCTTCTGGATGCTGATTGTGAGGGGAGCGGGTCTCGGGTTGCTGTTTATTCCGATTACCTCCTTATCACTAAGTACGCTGAAAGGTCAGGAGATTGGCCAGGGAGCCGCTTTTACGGGGATGATGAGACAGCTTGGAGGATCATTTGGTATTGCTGCGATTACCACATTCATTGCCAATGCAGGACAAAAATACAGGAATAACCTGATTTCTCACCTGGATGAAAACAGTTTTGAGGTACAGCAGAGGCTGAGTGCACTTAAAGCCAGTTTTATGGCCAAGGGAATGACTCCTGATGCCGCTATGAATGCGGCCTATAAAATGCTTGATTTGTCGGTAACAAAACAGGCAACGGTATTATCTTATATGGATGTTTTCCTTTATTTAGGATTAGCTTTCTTAATTTGCATACCATTTATCTTATTCGTAAAAGAGCGGAAAAGCAAAGAAAAAATTGATTTGAGTGAAGCCATGCACTAAGAGATAATGACAAGCCTCCGGAGTTTCCGGAGGCTTGTTTGTTTTGTAGCCACCCTTTACTTATATCTATTAACCGGCCGTTATATATCCGTACATATAGTAATAAATTCAATAGGAGCGGGCTTCAGCCCGCTCTCATTATAAATTACATTCAATTGGCTTCAGCCAAAACCTAAATGATTTTCAAATTATTCATTCGTCTTCTGATAAAATATCAGTTGCTGGAAGGTAAATGCTACCCATAAAATAATATCTTCCTAAACGCTTATTTCGGATGTCATTTTTCTGTCCATTCAAGGCCACTGATTAAAAAAATATTAAAGACAGAACGGTAACCGATGTGTATGCGTATGACCTGGCAATCCGTTCTGATTTCTAATCTTACCCTTATTTTCTATCCATACATATAGTAATAATTCAATAGGAGCGGGCTTCAGCCCGCTCTCATTATAAAATTACATTCAATTGGCTTCAGCCAAAACCTAAATGATTTTCAAATTATTCATTCGTCTTCTGATAAAATATCAGTCGCTGAAAGGTAAATGCTACCCATAAAATAATATCTTCCTAAACGCTTATTTCGGATGTCATTTTTCTGTCCATTCAAGGCCACTGATTAAAAAAATATTAAAGA
>NZ_QNVV01000001.1 GCF_003384725.1 Chryseobacterium pennipullorum | reverse complement strand
TTAAATGGACTTAGTCCATGGCTATATGCTAAAGAGTTTTTGATCAATTAGAGAATATTTTATATTTATAAACTGTTTGAAAAAGGGTAAGTCTTCAAAAACAGGGAAGGTTACCAACGCTTTTAGAAAACTTATAAGTGCAGCATATGAGCCAAACTTCTCGAGGTTTGATTTTAGTAAGTCTGGTAAGCTGCAAGAACCGGGAAATCCATTTGTTTTTATGATTGGAGGTGCAGATCTAGCATTGGGACTAATGGGGAAATCAGAAACTACATTAAGCATTGAAAATACCCTTAAAAAAAATAGAATGAATGTTTCTTCATATAATCACGATTACTTTGGA
Organism: Chryseobacterium pennipullorum; assembly: GCF_003384725.1. Taxonomy (GTDB): domain Bacteria; phylum Bacteroidota; class Bacteroidia; order Flavobacteriales; family Weeksellaceae; genus Chryseobacterium; species Chryseobacterium pennipullorum. Next base: position 528,094 of record NZ_QNVV01000001.1, on the reverse strand, counting down.
AGTACATCTGATGTAACTCAGGGATTCGCTAATTATATAGCTGCTCAATATTCTATATTAAAGACTGATGTAATCCTTTATGGTTATAGTAGGGGAGGTGTAGAAGTAATGGAAGTTGCTAGATTACTAGAAAAGAAAAATGTGCCTGTAAAATTAATGGTTTTAGTGGATGCAGCAAATGGACCGAATTCTGATAAAGTAAATAGAGTAATTTCAAGGAACGTTGAACATGTAATTAATTATTTTCAAACGGATGGTGGGTCTAATATTTTACGGTCACATGGCGCGCGCGCGATAAAATCAAACTCTGGAACAATTATTCAAAATTTTGATGTGACAGGAAGTTTCTTCTTTCCGGGAGGAAGTACAAAATCTTCCGTAATTAATCACTCAAATATAGATGAAGCATATCGAAATGAAGTTATTTATAATATTTTAAAATATAAAAGATGAAAAAATGGATTTTAAAAATTTTTTATTTTCTACAATTATTAATTCTAATCCAAAATATACAATTTATCATATTTTATTTTAGCAATTATAATGTGTTTTATAGTTTAGGAAGTGTCTTTAGCGCTTATTTTTTCTTTTTAAATTATCTTTCAGGAGTTATATTGTTCTTTTGGTCATTTTTCTATCTTAATAGATTTAGGTTTTTAACTATTTTGTTTATGCTAAATATAATATTTGAATATTTTCTTGTGTTATATCTTGTAGGTGACTCATTTTGATTTAGAAAAACGTTGCGCATTCTATGACTTTGAGCTGACAAAATTAAACCACTGCAATCGCAGTGGTTTTTACCATTTGCTAGATAAAACCGTTATATTTAGCAGTATAAAGACCAATTAAACAGACGAGTAAAAGAGAATTTTTTGCGAAGACTGCGAACGCAGGTCAGTAAGGGTAAGTTTCGCGAGAAACAGCGCAGGTTCTCATGAAGTTACCGGAACCAATAATTATGATCCATTTGGGTTAAACCATATTGGAGGAGGTAATATTTCACCGTTTTCAGGCTACCATTCGTATAAGTTTGGAGGTAAAGAGATCCAGGAAACGGGAATGTACGACTTTGGAGCAAGAATCTATATGCCGGATATCGCAAGATGGGGAGTGATAGACCCACTGGCAGAGATGATGAGGAGATATAGTCCTTATAACTATGCCTTCAACAATCCGGTAAGTTTTGTAGATCCTGATGGAATGGCACCTCGTCAGTTTGCAATGCCAACAGATACTAAGCCAGATGCTCCTTCAGGTTGGATCAATCCTAACTGGATAGGAAGAGGTGGGGCACAATTTGGGAGTATAGATACAGCATATAGTGGTTATGGTAGTGGTGGTGGTAATGGAAATTATGGAAGTGATGACGCTATTTACTTAAATACAGCAGAAGGTATTATGTTTGGGCTATCTTATTTCGGAGAAGGAAGAAGTGTGGAAACATTATTTGAATTCATTAAACAGCTTAAAAAAGTAGGAATTGAAGATCCTGTTAACGGTAAGCCAGCTTTTACAGATCATGAGAAAATAATGAAAACAGGATTTATTTCTGATGTTGCAGGACGGCTCTTTGTTGCAGGGAATACTAGTGCAGATAGTAAGATTTTCTTTAAAGAGACAAATAGTTTTCTATACAAAGGTAAATCTAACGGTTTTGAAATATTAATAAGTATGAAAAATATATCGAGTCCTCTCGAATACGCTTATATTATTGGACATGAGTTGAATCATTCAATTACACATTATTTCCAAGAAACATTCTATGATACTATCAAATCTAACAAGAATAATCGAACAAGCAGAGATGCTTTTGGCTATTTTAACGAATATATTTCCTATTCTTGGGAAACAAAAATGGGAAATCCTAATATATCAAATTCTTGGGATTATACATACAGACAACATGGAGCAGAAAGAATCCCTGCTAATTTCAGATATTCTCAAAGCTCCATTATGCGTGTACAGGATAATTTGAATAATTTAATGAGAGCTTACATGCAATTTTATAATAATCTTAAAAAATAATTTGGAAATGAGAAAATTGCTTATACTATTAAGTATTAGTTTTTATACTTTTTATAATTCACAAATAAAGCTTGATATCCTTGTTCACGAAAAGATAAGTACAGGGAAATATTTATTAAGAATAACTGTTAAAAATCAAACGAATGATTTTTATGCACTTCCTCTAGATAAAACTGGCTTTAAGGCATATTATTCATCAGAATACTGTGCAAGCCAAGAAAGTGAATATTCATATAAATATCTTTCTCCAACAATTATGTTAAAAGATAACTCAAAAAATCAGTTTATTGAAGCTTCTAGTAAAATGATGGATTTGGTAGAAAATTATAAAGATGAATATTCGAAAAATATGGGTTTTAGTGATAAGGAAAAAGAAGAATTAATACTTAAGTGGAAAAATAAAAATTCTATTCAAACAATATCTGCTGCTCAAAAAAATTATTATCTAGTAAATAACTTAGTCTTGCTTAGACCTAATGAAGAAATTGATTATAATGTGGAACTGGATATGACAGGAATACCACGTTTAGATATCAAAGGTGAGTATGATTACTATTTTTTGGATCATAATAAGTATGCACTATCATTAGATCTTTGTATATTAGAAAATGTTTATATGGATTTAACAAAAAGACAGAAAGAAAAACTAAAGAAATATAAGCTTTATGGAGGCACTATAAAAAGTAACACTTTTTCATTTGAAGCTTACAAATAATAATACAATTATTACTCCTGCTGTACAAAGTCTTAGGCTTGATCCGATAAAATTGACCACTGCAATCGCAGTGGTTTTTACTATTTATATAAAACCCTATATTTACCAGTACAAAGATCACCTAGGCAATGTACGGGTAAGTTTCGCGAGAAACAACGCAGGCGCTCGTGAAATTACTAGAACTAACAATTATTATCCTTTGGGTTAAATCATTGGAGGAGCGAATATTTCACCGGTTTCAGGCTACCATTCCTATAAGTTTGGTGATAAAGAGATCCAGGAAACGGGAATGTATGATTTAGGAGCAAGAATCTATATGCCGGATATTGCAAGATGGGGTGTAATAGATCCACTGGCAGAAATGATGAGAAGACATAGTCCTTATAACTATGCCTTCAACAATCCGATAAGCTTTATAGATCCGGATGGGATGGCAACACATCAGTTCACGATGATAACTGATACCCGTCCGGATACAACTTCGGGATGGACTAATCCCAACTGGTTAGGAAGAGGAAATAGTGATGGATATGACTATGGAGCTGTTTTAGGAGCAAAAGTAGAATATGTTTCACCAAAAAAAAAGAATAGGAAATTAAAACATTAAAAAAAATGAAAGATCTAATTTATAACAAAATATATGAATATGATCCAAAACTGCTTGCTTGTGAGGTGTCTTATTCAAATCGTCCAATAGAGGTGAGTGATCTGATTATGTCATATAAAGCGAGAAATAAAATGGCTAAAGAAAAAAGTATTGAAGAGTTAACATTAAAAGTCTTAAATAATTTATCTAAAATTAAAAATAGAACTATTGAATATGTAAAATTTGTTGTGGTTAGAAAAGATAATATTAGTAGATTATTTTTTTTTAATGAAGATTATTCTGAAATTTTTTTTGATTTTATACTTCCAACAAATAAGAGTTTCATATAGCATAATAAACTGCCATTCTAAAAAGGTCCCCGTTGTAGAAAACTTCTCGCTTGTGCCATTGAATAAAAATAAAAGCCACTGCAATTGTAGTGGCTTTATTATAAAAAAACCGTTGTTACCTACAAAGACCATTATGACAGACGAGTAAAAGAGGACCTTTACGAAGGCCGCGAACGCAGTTCAGTAAGGGTAAGTTTCTCCAGAAACAGCGCAGGTGCTCATGAAATTACCGGAACTAACAATTATTATCCATTTGGGTTAAACCATATTGGAGAAGCGAATATTTCACCGGTTTCGGGCTATCATTCCTACAAGTTTGGAGGAAAAGAGCTTCAGGAAAAGGGAATGTATGACTTTGGAGCCAGAATCTATATGCCGAGCCATAAAGTTTAATATATATTTAATACTGAGGTCATCCCGATACAAATGAAATCCGGTAGTTTCGCTGGAGATTTATAAAAAACAGGGCATAAGATATCTTATGACTAACTCAACCAACTATGATTCAAAAACAGATACTCGGATGGATGCTGATGCTTGCGATGACAGGCATCGGATGCCAGGATCAATTGACTTCCGTATCCACAGGGGAGGAGCTTCCGGCAAAACTCAATGCCAGCAGGACAGCTGGAGAGGTAAGTGTCAATCCGTATGTAGACACCAGTACTTATATCAATTCTGATTTTAGATTTTTAAATCCGGCTCAGATCAACAAAAACCGGCAAGCTGTAGGCGGTAATGCGTATACGGAAGTGTATGGGTTCAATATTCCCGAAGAAAACCGGGTGCGGGGAATCCGCTGGAATACTGATGATGAAACTACATCCATCTGGCGTCCGCAGGGCATAGCCGGATTCTCTAAAGACGGTATCCGTTACCTCTTGGTGAGCTGGTATGCAAAGGATGATGCGGAGCATAAAGGTTCCCGAATTACCCTGATCGATATCAGTCCAAGTTCAGCTACCTATCTTACCTATCGGCATATCCTGCTGGTGCAGCCTGACATTCCCGCTGCTACCACAGCCTATACTCAGTACGGCTCTTATGCCCCGCTGAAAGTGCATGCCGGTGGAATTGCCTATTTCAAAGGGAAACTGTATCTCAGCAGTACCAATCTGGGGGTCCGGATATTCGATCTGAATAAATTGATTGAAGTAAGCACAGGAGATGCCGCCAGTGATAAATGCGGTAAAGATGCCAACGGTAATTTATTTGCCTTCAATTATCGGTATATATTGCCGCAGACCGGGTATCACAAGATCAATAATGCCAATCCGTTCTCTACGATACAGGTGAATGATGAAGGCAATCAGCTCTGGACCGGGCAGTATTATGCGGGCAGTGCTGATGCTTCCATTGCTCCAAAAGTCTTCGGTTTTCCCGTTGATGCCAGCGGAACGATTCAAAATTCCGGGATTGTTACCGTAGTACCTAAAAATAGTCTTTTTGCCGATAATCATGCCCATGGCATCCAGGGGGTGTTCCGGAAAGGCAACAGGACCTGGCTTTCCTGTACCGGATCACCAAGCAATTCATATGGCTCCAATGCCAGGCTCGCACGATATACCGACGGTGCTGATAATACCGTACGTTACCGTTGGCCGTATGGTGCAGAATCGCTCTATTATGAATCCCAATACGGTTACCTGTGGAGCCTCACAGAATATGAACCCAATGCCGGAGCGCAGAATGGAAGCAAGGTCAACCGGTGTATATTTGCTGTGGATTTTTCGAAATATGAATAACCAAAATTCAGCGGAAGAATTATACAGCATACCAGAGCAAGTCTTAAGGGAGAAAAATCCTATTAAATCAGATATTTCTTAAGCCCTTCCATGATGCCCTGCCATAAGGTGTTGAAAAAGCTTCTGTTTGGGTCACGCTCTTTTTCAACTTCTACGTGGTTGGGCTCGCCTTTGGAATCGTTTCTAACAAAAATATTGGCGATGGCGGTCAGCAGCTTTCTCTCTTTCCCTGTGTTTTTGTTCATAAAGTTCACATGCATGTCGGTATATTTGAAATAAAAATTACCTCCAATTTTACTGCTGTTTCCTTTATAATCAAATTTCAGGTAATGAATTTTTCCGTCAAGCGTTACATTCAGGTAAGGCCTTACAAAGAGATTGGCATTATCTACCGAAAGATCTTTGATGATTCCGTTGATGGCATAGTCATCATTTTTATTGGCCACATCAAACTGCCAGTGGACGTCTGTAGGAGCATCTCCAAAAAACTTAAAGTCAGTATCTACTTTTATCATAGTAGGCTTTCCTTTCATTTTGGCGCTGTTTACGTTGGCGATTTTTGCGTTAAATTGCTCAAATGTGATTTTCCCGGGAATCTGTGCCTTCTCCGCAATTTCTTCATAGACGAGCTTTGAATTTTTAATGTCTACCTGTCTTACATACAACGGGAATTTTACATCACGAAGTTTTTTGCTGAACATATACCGGGCACTGTTATCATCGGGTGGGGCAAGATCGTGGTAAATATTACAGTCTATACCGTCCAGCACAATATGATCCAGGTCTATGCTTGTTTTTCCGCCTATTACCGAATTTTTATCCGTTATACTGATTGACTTCGCTTTAATGGTATAAAGATCTTCCTCTACGGCTATCATCCTGTTGAACTGATTCCTTGAGTATTTGGGTAGAAATGCAAAATTACTGATGTTGGTGGTTTTGCCGGAGTTCTTTATATGATCTGCTTTCAGGCGATAATACTTTCCGGCATCCATGTCAATGGCCTTGGCCGTTATCAGATTTTTACTGTGAAAAGGAATTGCCTCTTTCAGGATGTCTTTGTTTGTTGTAACCGTATTCAGGTTCACATTAAAGTTTCCGATCTTCATTTTCTGAATGCCCTGCTGTTTTTGGCCGAATGTTCCGTTAATAACGTTCAGTGCTCCGAGTTGTAGGGTAAGATCAGGGGCAGGACCTTGTTTTTTTGAAGGAGCTTTCTTCTTATGAGCTGCGGCAATAATCTGAATATCGGGAGCATAGATATTGATCGCATTCAGCTTAAGCTGCAGCTGCTGTCCCACAAATTTTGAAGTATTGTTCAGGATCTCAATCTTCTCTGTTTTAATGTTGAAAACATCTTTTGTTGTGCTGCTTCCAATGGCCTGGAACTGTGCGTCATTAATGAAAATATCAGCATTATCAGAACGGATTGTCTTAACGCTCACCGCCTGTAAAGGATCTACCTTGAAATAGATATCCTGAAGCTCAATATTGTGGGTAGAAAATGCAAAAGGTACTTTTTCTTTCACAGTGTTTTTGTCAAAGACAATATCTTTCAGGTTCACATGGAAGTTCTCTATAGAAGCTGTTTTTGTTTTATCCTGTTGTTGGACCAGCACAGAACCCTTCTGCAAATCCAGGTCTTTGATTCCGATTTTCAGATTGACTTCTTTCGGGTTTTCTTTTACTGTTTTTTTATTAGTAGAGGTGACAGTCAGCTGTGGTTGGGCAAATCTGGCTTTATCAATAATGAGGGAGTCCTGATCAATGATGAAGTTCTCAGCAGAAAGCTGGCTGACTTTCAGATCGAATACATTTTTAGCATTATACACGGCCGGACTTTCCACAGGCTTCAGATGAAATGCCGAAATATTCAGCTGCTTGTTTTTTGCATCGATCTTATCTGCAGAAATGGTATAAAAATCATTGACGGTGATCAACACATCATGGGCATCGATTTTAAAATCTTTAAAGGCCACCGGTATTTTGGAAACATCCTGGCTCTGGCGGATATCCGTAAGCTTGATATTGATGGTTTTACCGGTAAAAAGATCTTTTTTATCACTTTGCTTTACGGAAATATTACCATTGTTTACGAGGATATTTTCAATACCGAAATCTACTTTCTTCTGTACTGAATCCTTTTTCTTTTTAGATTTGCCGAGAACCACCTGAATGTTCGGGTCCATAAGCTTCACGGTATTTACTTTGTAGGATTTATTGAAAATAGCTTTCCATATCCCGAAGTTTTCAACCTGAAGACTTTTAATATTCCCTGATATCCTGGTTACGGCAGAATCACGGGTTGGCTTGGTTTTGATCGTTATGGTATTGGCCGAAATATCACCCTTGAAAAGATTCATATCAAAATCCTTGAGGGTTATCTGATATGGAGTTTTTTCATTGATGAGGTCAGGTAATTTATGTTTAAGGTAAATGTTCAGCAAAAATGGGAAAATAAGGGAGATAAAGACCACAATTCCCAGTACGATCAGTATGGTTTTTCTTCTTTTCTGAAATTTTGGCTGGCCTGATTTTTTTTTCATGTTTGTTTTTTTTGGTAAGGATGATGAGGAATAAGGCTGTTGGTCCTGTGTTTAGAATCCTAACAATTTAAACTTAAACTGGATCGCAAAATTATCTTTAAACTTCGGGGTATTGTAGTAGCCAACCCGGTAGAAAAATCCTAAGTTAAACTGGGAGGATAAGAAATTATTCCATTCAAGTCCCACTTCATTATACAAATGGTCCAGTTTCTTGAAATCGAACTGATGAAATTCCGGGTTTTTCATATCACCGATGGTCCCTCTGTAGATAAGGTCGAAGCTTGACACATTTTTCCCAAAGCTTTTGAAATACCACGGCAGCCTGTGGGTAAGATAGGCCCCCACAAATTTATCATTATAATACCTTCCGCCTTCCATGGTGGCGAAACCGAGATAGGAAGTTAGGTTGAAGTTCAGTCCTTCTCTTCCGTTACCCAATCCGTTTAGGGTAAAGTTTTTCCATACCGGAGCATCACCGGTAATCAGGCCGCCATAAAGCCTTACCCCTGTTACCCCAAGCTTTGTTTTGAAGTTGTGAACAAATAGCGCATCAAACCTGCTGAAATTAAAATCACCGCCCAGGGCTTTGTATCCCTGCTCATAGTTCAGATAAAGTTCAGGAAGATTCTGCTCATACGTATATTTTCCGGTAGGCGTCATAATATTCTTTGAATTCGGGGAATATTTTAGGGTGATGGTAGACGATGCAATATCAAACCGGTTTCCGAGACCTTTAAAATTGTAATCAAATTTTGATTCTTCCTGCGTTTTTTTTGCCGAAACGTTGATGGTCAGTGCATTGGTGATATCATTTTCATAGCTCACCCTTAAGCCTTCGTAGCCATAGAAAACCCCATTATTCAAAGCCACTCCGGAATTCATTATTTTCATTCTGAAGTTCCATAAGTTTTCAGAAAAACGGCCGGCTGCCATCACATCATTGAAATATTCAACCCGGAAAAATGAATTTTTCTCAAGCGTGGTACGAAGGTCTACCCCTGCACCGAACTTCCAGTCTTTATCATAAATACCATAGGCAAAATAAGCATCCGGAGAAATATACCTGCTGAACTTTTCATTCAGCTTGGCTCCGGCTCCAAGCCGGAAATGCTCGTATTTGTTGTAGCCGACTATTTTTGAAAGGTCGAAATCTACCATTCCCAGCCTTATTTTACCCTTCAGCAATCCGGTTAAGGCTTTTGCTTTCTGGTTCAGCTTATACTTGCTGCTTAAGCTGTCAATTGTTGTATACGTGGCTGCTTCACGGGCGGTAAGATTTTCTGTACGGTACTGATCGATGCTGGTTCCATCCGAATTTTTTACGCCAATGGTATAACCTCTGAAATCCTCCGGTTTTTCCTCAATCGGTGTTTTGAAATCAAAATAATCAGCAGTAACAAAAGCGTAGCTTCCAAACCTGGTGGTATTCCTTTTATCCTCTTCCTTCTCTTCTTTGCTTTTGTTTTTATCTTTCTTATCATCATTATCAAAGATGGTGGAGGTCATTTTCATCTTATAGTTTTCCTTCACAAGAAACCATTTGTTATCTACTGGTTTCCAGATACTGGTAATGCTGCCTTCACTTTTTACTTTGCTGTTGCTTTCAATTTTTTTCAGGGCATAGGTTTCTTTGTCTACATAGAGATACCCGTTGAATTTCCGCTGCTTTACAGTTCGTTTGTAATCTACCTGACGGAAACGGATGACATAATTCTGCCTTCCTTCAATTTCTATAGAATCTGTCAAAAAGAAACGGTAAAGGTTCCTGTTTTCTTCCCGGATCTCTTTGGGGATCTGGTTTTTATTGGACCGGAAAGTCATAAGTTCATAGATCGGGTCTTTGATACCCGCCATCTTATTGTCCAGGATATTGATTTTTTCACCGTATTTTTGGGAATACAGGGTCTGGGAAGCCCGCTCCCACAGAAATATTTTACTCTCACCCAATAGCTTCATCAGGTTCACAGATTGCACAGAATCTTTTTTCTCCGCAGCTTTCATAGGACGTTGTGGAAGTTTTTTTAACGAGTCTATACGGTTGGCAATATAGGCATTGTACGCATTGATGCTGTCTTCGTCCAGATCCAGCGAAATTTTTTCATAGGATTTATAGGAATAGGAATCCAGGCTCTGGGGAGAATTCTGCTTGTAGTTTTCATTAACTTTCCTGAGAATTTCCAAGGCTCTGGGATCACTTTTGTCTTCCAGAACGATAGCCTGAATATTTTTGACATTAGGATCAGCCTTGGGAAGGAAGACTTCCATCACTTTGTCTACCACTGCATCCTCCTCCTGAAATCCGTTGGCCGAAATTTCTACTTTTTTACATTTTGTTTTGAAATTCAGGGTTCCTGTTGCATCTGTTTTGCCCAGCACCTTATTGTTGCAGGAGACCGTTGCACCAGAAACAGGAGACTGGTCTCCGGAACTTCTGACGATCATTTTTGATTGTGAAAACACGCTGAAATATCCAAATGATAACAGCAGGACGAAAATTTTTTTCATGCAAAGTTTTTTTTTGACGGTGTAGTTTTAATCGGCTTATAATCATTCCTTACGACCAAAAATAACCAAATCGTAGATTACAAACTAAAGAAGCTGTGGCAAAAAAGGTGCCGTCTGTATTTTCATTGCATTTAAACAGAAAAATTCTCTTTGATTAAGCGCTTTAATACCAGTGTTTTAAATGTCTTATCATTTGGTGTCAAGCAATTCGTCAGTGATCAGGCAGGTGATGACCCATATAGCATTGCAAAAGATTACTCTGATGGAAAAAGGCTTTTAGATGATGGTGTTGTTTTAGAGTGTTTGATCTGTAATAGAAGAACCACATGATACCATCGTGCAGTAGTGGGGGGATTCGTACGGGAGCGGAGAAATTAAACTATAGTACCCACTTCATTAATTTCTGAGCAATGGTTTATACTTCTATAAAAATGTGTTAAAATTAGCGGAGAAGATACCAGACGGTCGCAGCGATTCCGGCATAAGCAGTAACCGTAATAATATCAGCGATGGGTTGTGAAAAACGTTTTTCACCGATTTTCTCTCCGTTGATCTGACTTTTATGGAATTTCAGCGTTTTATTTGGGTTGCGTACGGGATGTGCCACCAGACTGTCACTTTCCCAACGGTCAACAATGATCTTATAGCTTCTGCCATCAGCATGAATTTTAACATTTTTACCGGGGGTAAGTTTGTCCTGAACATTGACGGCCACTGGCATTGGCTGTGGATTCATGTTTTGTGGATCAGCGGTTGCGGTGTTTATTTGGGCAGAAGTATTGCTGGCAGAAACGGCATTCCTTTTAGAATCCTGCTTCGTGGCGGTTGCTGTATCCACCTGTTTTTTTACCTGATAAGTATAGCAGCTGGTAAGAGCGAATGATATAATGATAAGATAAATATTCTTTTGCATTAGCCAAATTTAAGAATTAAACGGAATATTTGGCATTTTCTTTTAAAAGATGCTGGTATTTTTAGGAAAATTAAAGGCTGGATGCTGAAATAGGGAAGGCTGTATCAATATTATTCCATTTTGTGGCTTTAACCATGAAGTTCATCAATGCAATCTGTAACTCATGACTTTTCAGTCAGCGTTCAGTCAGAAAATTAATCTATACTAAGTGAAAAAAAATACCGGGAAATAATATTTTTTATTATTTTTATAAAATAAACTAATACCTGAAAATAAATGAAAAATATTAATGCATAATAATTTATGTAGGTGTAATATTCTTAAATTATTCATTTTTAATTTTAATAATGTAATTAATTTTTCTTGATCGGCAGCCTGCCTTTCTATAGCTTGTATCATTGAAAAATAAGAAGAATAAACTCAAATTAAACAAACACTTTAATCCAATCATCTTTATGGAAAAATCACACCCACACAGCCATGGCTGTACGCACTGCGCCTGCAACAATCCTGTTTTGAAAATTCTGAAAGAAGAACTTTTCAGTCCGGAAAATCTGGCAAAAATGAAGCCGTTTTCCGGAGCAAAGATCAAAGCAAAACCACAGCCCATTATGATCAGTGGGGGAACCATCCGGCCCATGATCGGCGGATCAACAGACGTCGTTGAGGCCATTGGAATTGCTGACGGACATGTGGTGGCAACCGGTGACAAAAAAACGGTAAAAAAAATAATGGACCAGAAATTTCCGGGATATCAAAAAAAAGAATTGTCCGGAACACAAACCTTACTTCCTGGCCTTATAGAGCCGCATGTTCACATGGTGCCTACTGCCATGATGGCCGACTGGCTGGATGTAAGTCCGTTTAACGGACAGGATTTACAGCCAATTTATGATCTTACTTCCGTAGGGGCAATTGTCAACAACAACATTCCCAAAATTCCAGGCTATGTGATCCTGGGAAGGGGGCTGGATCCGTCATTAATGCCTTTTGTGGTGAAAGCAGACGGTACCAAAGAACTGCAGACAATTGATAACACCGTACTCGACAGTATTAATGACCAGGAACCGATCATGCTGTTAAGCGCTTCTATGCATACGCTATACCTGAATACCAAAGCGCTTCAGCACGTTTATCAGCATAGTGACACGCTGAAAAATCAATATAAGTCTGCTGATGAATATATTCTGGCTACGCGCGGTCAGCTGCAGGAAAGTCCGGAGATGACCCCGGCATTAAAGGTGGTAATGGTTCAGATTATTGCCATGAGCATCCATATCAATAAATACCTCACTGAGCTTTTCCAGCTGGCAAACTCCAGAGGCGTTACCTTTATGTATGATGCCGGACTGAATAAAGGATTCGAGAAACTCTTGTCGCTGTATTTTAAGACCCATCATGAATGGGTGAGAACTGGTGGGGCCTACATCTGTTCCAGCCAGGAAGAAGCAGATCAGTTGGATGCTTATACAGAGCCGGACAGGTACAAGCCTGTCTATTACGGACACGTGAAAGTGGTTTCAGATGGCTCAAATCAGGGACTGACCGGCTATCAGAGTACTCCTTACTTATGTGATCCTGCAAATAATACCGGAATCTTTAATTTTCCGCAGAATGGTATTCCCGCTCATACAATTCCGCCAGGATATAATACCCTGATCAATACGGTGGTGGCCCGTAAAGGCTGGCCGCTGATGGTTCACGCCAATGGCGACCAGGCGGTAACATTTGCCATCAATGCTTATCAGCGTACGCTTGCCCAATACAGAGGTCCCGAACTTCGTAACCGTATAGAGCACTGCTCGCTGCTGACAGCCGATCAGATTACCAATATGGTACAGATGGGGGTTTCACCCAGCTTCCTTATTGGCCACGTAGGGTATTGGGGGTATGCTTTTAAAAAAGTAATATTTGGTGAAAAAGCACAGATGCTTGATCTTTGCGGTTCAACGCTGGCCGTTGGGATGAGAATAACCCTGCATAGCGATAATGAAGTAAGCCCTTTGGGACCTCTGAGAATGATGGAACAATCGGTCACCAGAATTATGGAAAAGAAAACCACCAGCATTGAAGTTTTAAACAGCTCCGAATGCCTTACCCCGGAGCAGGCCCTGATTGCCGTTACATATGATGCCGCATGGCAATGCTATGCCGACAAGTGGGTAGGTTCATTGGATAAGGGGCTCTTTGCTGATTTCGTCATATTGGGGCAGGATCCTCTGTCATTAAAGACGCAATCTTCACAGTATATGAAAATGCGGAACATTCCGGTATTGGAAACATGGGTGGGCGGTATCGCAGTATATGAGAATCAAAATGTAAAAACAAAGACTGAAAAAGTCTGATTTTTCACATCATAAAATTACCGATCGGTCAAAAGTTGATGGGTTGCTAAATCAATAATTAATCAGAATAGAAAAAATTAATCAGAATAGAAAATAATCTATTCTGATTTTATTTTTTTACAGGCTTCCCTTCGACTGAAGGGAGATGATCTTAGATTTCAAGGCAAAAGTATAATAGAAAAAAATCGTTTCTCCACAACTTTTGTACCTGATCCATTTTCATCACAGTATTTTTTTCATCATGATATCGGTTTGCTCATCCTTGCCGAGTTTGAATAAATGCTTGTCGAACGGGACAAAACCGTTCTTTTCGTAAAAGCGGATAGCACGTTGATTATTTTCCCAGACCCCCAGCCATAGGTAGGAAGAATGAAGTTCCTCTGCGATCTGAAGGGCTTTATTAAATAATAGTTGACCTGCTTTTTTACCGTGAAAGGCAGATAGCAGGTAGATGCGTTCGATTTCCAGTGCTTTTTCATCCTGCAGCTCAGTCTGTGACCGGCCTGTATTCAATTTCAGGTAGCCGATTACCTGACCTTCCGATAGGGCAAAGTAAAACATTGAGGTGGGCTGGCTGAGTTCTGTACTGAGCTTTTCAATTGAAAACCCTTCCTCAAGATACTGAGCCATATCCTCTGGAGAATTGGTATCTGAAAAGGTTTCAGAAAAAGTCTGTCTTCCGATTTTCTGTAAGGTATCGATCTCGTGAGAGGTTACTTTTTTAATTTCTATATTTTCCATTTTTTGACGGTATAATAGTTATCGTAATGCTTGGTGATCTGCATCTTATTCACCTGCAGATGCTAAAGGTTGTGTTTTTGGGTTTGTTTCGGGTGAAGCTAAAATCTTAGATTAAGGGGTAGGGTGAACCGTACCTTATCCTTTCCTATGCCACCCAGGCGCTTATAAAATTGTATAGCGCGTTCGTTAAAATCTGGTGTCTGCCATTGCATATTGACGCAGTCATTTTCTTCACCGGTTTTTTTTACCCAGTCCATGAGGTGTTTACCGATTCCGTAACTGCGGTATTCGTCTTCGATATAAAGACAGTCGAGGTATATGAATTTTGCTGCATCCCAGGTAGAATAGTCGAACGTATAGGTGGCATACCCGATCACCACTCTGTCCACTTCAGCAATGACACAGGTAAGAAATACCGGTTCTGTAAACAGTGCTGCATGCAGCTGTTCTTTCTTACCTTCGGGGCTGTAATGGGCTTTCTCAAATTCAGCGTGCTTTCCGATCAGTACCAGAAGTCTGTCCAGATCTGCTGGTGTACAAAGCCTCAGTGTATAAGCTAACTTTTCCATGTCTCATCTGTTTGTAAATCACTGCAAAAATATTTGATTATTTAATGTTTAAAAATGCTATTTTTTCATATATTAATGCATAATTTGCATTAATGGATATTCAACAGATCAGATACTTCTTAGTTCTTGCTAAGGAACTTCACTTTTGGAATACGGCGGGTAAGGTAAATATTACCCAATCTGCTCTTTCACGCCAGATCAAAGCGCTTGAAGAAGAACTGGGAATTATGTTGTTCGAGAGAAACAAAAGGAATGTAAAGCTGACTCCGGCAGGGACATTCCTCTATGAAAAGTGGGCACAGGTCCTTAATGAACTGGATTTTTTCAATGAACATGCAAGGCAGATACAATTGGGAGAGGTGGGAACGTTGATCATTTCGCATCCGGATTCGCTATCAGCGTCTTTTTTGCCAGACGTGCTCAGCAGAATCTCAAGCAGCTATCCCGGTCTAAAAATTGAGCTGCTTCAGGTACGGTATGAGGAGCAGGAAGAGTTTTTGAGAAACTACAAGGTAGATCTTGCCATCACAAGGGACCTCACGATTGCTGAAGATATTGCTTCCGAAAAAATGTATTCGGATCATTTGGCCATTGTTGTTCCTGAAAATCATCCTTTCCGTTCAGTAGAAGATATTACCCCCGAAGCTTTAAAGCTTCAGAAGTTTATCTTACCCGGGAAAGGTGAGGGCAGTAGTTATATCGGGCTGATTCAGCAACTGTTCAGGTATTTTGAGGTGTCTCCCGATGCAAGTTTTTATTCTGAATTCGGATCTGCTATTATAGCTTTGGTCAGAAATGGGTTAGGTATTGCGGTATTGCCGGATTCCTATGCATTCCACGAAAGCCCCGGTATCCGTTTTATACCCACACATTTTCAGTCCGGTCTGTATTTGAATTGGCGGAAGGATGACCATCATCCCGTGTTGTCCAATATATTGAATGTCATCTTATCACATTATAAGTCAGGGCGTGATTTGGGAGAGCAGTAACCGATCATCTTACTGAATAATAATCCTGTCTAAAAAAATAAGCGCCAGCTTAGAAGAACTGGCGCTTATGGTATGCTGTACATCCTGGTCAGAAGAATATTATTCTATCCATAGATGGCCCTTGGAATAGGTTTTTGCTTTACCTGCTACAATAATCCTTTCATTTTTGTTTTCACAGTAGAGCTGGCCGCCTCTTTCTGATAGCTGACGGGCAAAAAGCTGATCTTTTCCCAGCCTGGAGGACCAGAAAGGAATGAGCGAACAGTGGGCAGAACCGGTTACAGGATCTTCAAGAATGGACGCCTGCGGTGTAAAATATCTTGACACAAAATCACTGTCTGTCCCAGGTGCGGTGACCACCACACCTCCCGGATCCAGGTTGATAAGGTCGAATAAAGATCTTTCAATGCTGATTTTTTTGAGGTCTTCCTCAGACTCATAGACCAGAACATAGTCTCTTGATTTGAATACCTCTTTAGGCTGTATATTGAGTGATTGCCTTATATTATCAGGTAGACCGGATGGTTCAGGCATTCTTGAAGGAAAATCCATATAATACATTCCGTCTTTTACATTCACTATCAGTTCTCCACTTTTGGTTTCAAATAGGATGTTGTTGTTCGGGTAGTTTAAGATGGAAACCAAGCAATGAGCCGTAGCAAGAGTAGCATGTCCGCACAGATCCATTTCTATTTCCGGGGTGAACCATCTCAGATGAATGGTATGGCCGTTATCAATAAAGAAAGCGGTTTCTGCTACAGCATTTTCCCGGGCTATTTTTAAAAGGATCTCATCGGGTAACCAATTTTTCAATGGAACAACACATGCAGGATTTCCATGGAATATTTCTTCTGTAAAAGCATCGATCTGATATAATTCTAACTTCATTATTGAGAATAATTTTAAGTCCATAACAAAGATAGTCTATTTCCTGTACAGACTTTGATTTTAGCGTTGCTCCTATGAGATAAAGCTGTTCAGTGCAATACCAACGGAATTTCTTCTTTAGCGTCTCATTATGAGTTGAGATAAAAAGTTGGTGTATTTATCATCTAAAATAAAACCTGCTGTCCGGCATGTTGTTTCAGTCATATTTTTTTGTAATAGATGAGGATTTATTGTGCTGTAATACAGCTGTATAACAATGTTTTTTTTTCAGTGACAGGATGATTGAAATAGGGTACAACATTGCTGAAACGCAATAAATTAAAATAAAAAGTGTATTTATATACTTTATTATATTTTAATAAAGTATATTTGTATACCAAGTTTAAAAATATGAATTTTAATCTTTTGAAACCAATTGTTGAACTTGTCCGGCAGTTCATGGAAGAGAATAACGGTAATGCTTCATATGGCAACGACCTTCAGGGATTTACAGAATGGGTTAATGCTTTCCGTCAGGAGGATTCTGTATCTGAAGAGCCTCACTGGTTGGGAAAGGAGATGGGAAGGAGTTCAGACAGTGTCATTAATACTTTATTGGTAAGAATGGGTAGATATGCAAAATCATACTCCAGATCGGCAATGGCCGGCTCAGGGTTCTCAAGCCAGGACGATTTCATTTATCTTATAAGTCTGAGATCTGTGGGGGCTATGTCAAAAATGGAATTGATAAGACATAATGTACAAGAAAAACCTGCTGGTATGCTTATTATCAATCGTCTGATTCATAAAGGCTGGGCTGAACAGACTGTTTCTGAGCAAGACAAGAGGATCAGACATATCCGCATTACGGAGAAAGGGCTTAGCGTATTAGACCAGCATATGGATGAAATCAGGAAGGCCTCCCGTGCCGTCATTGGAAACCTAACGCATTCTGAACAAATGCTGCTGATTGCCTTACTCTCAAAACTGGATTACTTCCATTATTCTCTTTATTGTATGAATCTGCAGGCAATGGATTTATTGGACGCCGCCTATAAAAAACTGAACTGAATAAGTAGCAAAAGTACCTGCTAAACGATCAAAAAAATAATAATGAGTACTGAAAACATAAAAAAGAGAATAGCCGTCATAGGTTCCGGATTTTCCGGATTGTCTGCTGCTGCCTATGCTGCAAAGTCGGGTAATGAAGTGCATGTATTTGAAAAACATCATCAGCCAGGGGGACGGGCAAGACAATTTAAAACTGAAGAAGGATATGTTTTTGATATGGGTCCCAGCTGGTATTGGATGCATGATATTATGGAAGGATTTTTTCAGGATTTTGGAGTGGAAGCTGATGATTTTTTTAAACTGGTCTCCCTGGACCCTCAGTTTGAAATGGTTTTCTCAGAAGAAAAAATTGCCATTCCCCAGAAAAATGATGAAATCCGTGAATTATTTGAAAAAACAGAGCCCGGAGCCGGCCGGCAGTATGATCGATTCATGCAGTCTGCTCAGTATAAATACGAGGTGGGAATGCGGGATTTTGTGACCAAGCCCTGTTACAGCTGGCTGGAATTTGCTTCTTTAAAGATCGCAGCCAGTGCGGTGAAACTTGATCTTCTAAGCAATTTCAGAAAATATGTATCCGGCTATTTTTCTGATCCAAAGCTCAGATCCCTGATGGAATTTCCGGTGATATTTCTGGGAGCTTCACCACAAAATATTCCTGCGTTGTACAGCCTGATGAATTATGGCGGCTATGTGTTGGGAACAAAATATCCGATGGGAGGCTTTTATCAGCTTGTTCTTGCGATGAAGAAGGTCGCAGAGCAACAGGGCGTCATCTTTCACTTCAATCACGACGTCCGGAAAATAAATACAGATAATGGAAAGGTTACATCCATCACGATAGATGGGAAGGACCATGAATTTGATGCCGTTATAGCCTCATCCGATTATCAGCATACAGAAACATTAATTCCGAAGTCACTCAGAAATTATAATAATGCGTATTGGGAATCCCGAACATTGGCCCCTTCCTGCCTTATTTATTACCTGGGAGTAAAAGGAAAAATTCCTCATCTCAAACACCATACCCTGTTTTTCGAAAATGAACTGGATGATCATATAGACTGTATTTATAAAAATAAAAAATGGCCGTCCAAGCCTCTCTTTTATGCATGCTGCCCTTCTAAAACAGATCCGGATGTAGCCCCTGACGGTTGTGAAAATCTTTTCCTGCTCTTACCTCTGGCACCAGGCATACATGATGATGAGGCCACCAGGGAAAAATACCTGACAGAAATGATCGGAAGAATAGAAAAACATACAGGCGAAGCTGATCTTATTTCCCGATTCGAATACAAAAGAAGCTACTGTGTCAGCGATTTTATTTCGGATTATAATGCGTATCAGGGAAATGCCTACGGACTGTCTAATACTTTATCACAAACTGCTGTTTTGAAACCCACGATAAGAAATAAAAAAATCAAAAATCTTTTTTATACCGGTCAGTTAACCGTTCCGGGACCCGGAGTGCCGCCATCGGTAATTTCGGGGAAAATCGTCGCCGCAGAAGTCAGTAAACTAAAAATAAAATAATATGAAAAAATTGTTTGATGAGCTGTCTTACGAGGTCAGTAAGTACACCACACAAAAATACAGTACCAGTTTTTCATTAGGAATATTGGCTTTGAAGCCGTCCATAAGACCTGCTATTTATGCGGTATATGGATATGTACGCCTTGCAGATGAGATCGTTGACAGTTTTCATCACTACGATAAAGAAAAGCTTCTGCATAGATTAAAGACTGAAACGTACCACGCGCTGGAAGAGGGCATATCGCTCAATCCCATTCTGCACTCATTTCAGGAAACAGTCCGTCAGTATGATATTGATATTCAGCTTATCAATCAGTTTTTACACAGCATGGAAATGGATCTGCAAAGGGTAGATTACAATTCTGATCTGTACAATGAGTACATCTATGGATCTGCAGAAGTGGTGGGTCTTATGTGCCTGCAAATCTTTACCGGAGGAAATAAGCAGCAATATGAGGAACTTAAGCCATTTGCGATGAAGCTCGGCTCGGCTTTTCAGAAGGTCAATTTTTTACGGGATCTGAAGGATGATTATCAGGTGCTGGGACGTACTTATTTCCCGGCTGTGAATATGTCTGTATTTGATAACAGGGCAAAAGTTCAGATTGAACAGGAAATTGAAGAAGAGTTTAAAGAAGCATTACAGGGAATTAGAAGACTGCCCGGTTCATCTATTTTTGGAGTTTATCTCGCCTACCGGTACTATCTGTTACTGTTTGAAAAAATAAAAAAGACCAGCTCTCATCACATTTTACAGCAAAGGGTACGAATCGCCAATTCACAGAAAATATTGGTGGCGTTCAAAAGTTATATACGGTATAAATCTGCCTATTTGTAAATGCTTAATGAGAAAAATACTGTGGATGATGGTCAGTAATAATCAATAAAAAAACAATGAGATACAGATTGTACAGAGAACAGCAATTGAGTTGTGACAGGGAAACAGCATGGACGTTTTTCTCGTCCCCGCATAATTTATCTGAGATCACTCCGGAAAGCATGAATTTTGTGGTGCTGTCGGATAAGAATGAGCCTGTTTTTAAGGGCATGGAAATAGAGTACAGGGTTTCTCCTCTGTTGGGAATCCCGATGCGGTGGAAGACCGTGATCAGCCAGGTGGATGATTATAAAAGTTTCACAGACTTTCAGAAGGAAGGCCCGTACAAATACTGGAACCACTTTCATGAGTTCATTCCCAACGAAAAAGGGGTTTTAATGAAAGATACGGTGGACTATGAGCTGCCACTGGGGATTTTTGGCAGGATAGCCCATCAGTTATTTGTAAAAGAAAAGCTCAAAAGTATTTTCGACTTCAGGTACAGGGTATTGGATGATCTTTTTAACAGCACACACCATTAGTATGAATTTTCTGATTGTTTTGACTGTATTTGTTTCTATGGAAGGAGCTACATGGCTGATCCACCGATATATTATGCATGGATTTCTCTGGGGGTTACACCGCGATCACCATGATCATAGCCATGATGGAAAACTGGAAAGGAATGATCTGTTCTTTTTCATCTTTGCCAGCCCGGCTATCGCTTTATTATATCTTGGCGTAAAGCAGGATTTCAGCTATTGGTTTTTTATCGGATTGGGTATAAGCCTTTACGGAATGGCCTATTTCTTTGTTCACGATATATTTATTCATCAACGGGCAAAGATTTTTACAAAAACCACAAACCCCTATTTCCTTGCGATAAGACGGGCTCACAAGCAGCATCATAAGCATTTGGGGAAAGAAAAAGGAGAATGCTTCGGTTTTTTATGGGTTCCTGTTAAATATTTTAAAATGTATTTCAATAAGAAATGATGCAATATACTTACTTACTGATCAACTTTTTCACTGTCATTATCTGCTTTTTAGCTTCTTTTGACAGGAGGATCCAGTTTCATAAACTTTTCGGAAAGTTTTTAATTTCCTCTACCATTGTGGCGGTTCCCTTTATTCTCTGGGATATATGGTTCACCGGAAGAGGAGTGTGGTGGTTTGATCTCAAATATACGTTGGGCGTTAAGATTGCCGGACTTCCTGTTGAAGAATGGCTGTTTTTTTACTGCATTCCGTTTGCCTGTGTTTTTACCTACTATTGCCTGGATAAGTTTTATAAGCTTGACTGGGCGGGTGCCTTCAATAACCTGATTGTATTTACAGCCGTTATTGTGCTCAGTGTTGTGGGGCTTCTCTATTACGAAAGATTATATACCCTGTTGACGGTCATCGTAACGATACTCACATTATGCTATCTTCATTTTGTGGCTGAAAAAGAATGGATCGGCAAAGCCAGTTTTGTGTATCTGGTTCTGATGCCCGGATTTTTCGCAGTCAACGGAATACTGACAGGATCTCTCATTCCCTCACCGGTGGTCAATTATAATCCCGATGAGTTTTTGGGAATCAGAATGACCACTATTCCTGTTGAAGATGCAGTATATGGCTACAGCCAGTTTTTACTGAATATTTTTGTTTTTAAAAAACTCACCGGAAACAAAAAGTAAAAGGTTTACCCTGGTCGTAACTTTTTAACTGTAAGATCTGGATCCGGTTTTAAAATATAACGGTTTCATGAATAGAACTGAATGGGGTGGATGAAATCATAAATAAATCCTATCTTTAAATAGAATGAATTTCTGGAATCCTGTAGGTTGATAGAAAATAGTTCCCGTGGCGGCAAGATAGTTGCAGCTACTTAAAACCAACACAAAATATAAAATATGAATATACAGTTAAAACAAAAGGTTCAACTTAGTGATGACGATACCGGAAGTTTCCGTCCGGACGTTCTGGAAGGCTTATCCGCCGAGCCTAAAAAATTACCCTCAAAATATTTTTATGATAAAACGGGTGATCGGCTTTTTCAGCAGATCATGGCAATGCCCGAGTATTATCTTACCCAATGTGAACTGGATATATTTCAAAATAAAGCAGAAGAACTTGTAAAGGCAATTTCCAATATCAATGAATCTTTTGACCTGATAGAATTGGGTGCCGGTGATGCTATGAAATCATCTTATCTGCTTCAAAACTTACTTGAAAAAGGAACAGATTTTACGTATATGCCCATCGATATTTCGGGGAATATTCTTTCTGTTTTACAGGAAAATCTCAATAAAAAGCTTCCCGGATTAGAAATTTTGCCTTTGGAAGGTGAATATTTTGAAATGCTTGATAAAGCAACCGGTCTTTCAAAAAGAAAAAAAGTCGTCCTCTTCTTAGGGGGAAACATTGGAAATATGGAAGTTGAAGAAGCGGGACAATTTTGTAATGGAATAAAAAACAGGCTAAATCCGGGAGATTTGCTTCTGGTAGGCTTTGATCTGAAGAAGAATCCAAATACTATTCTGGCAGCATATAATGATCCTGCAGGAATTACAGCCTCGTTCAATCTTAATCTTCTCACAAGAATCAACAGGGAACTGGATGCTGATTTCAAGGTGGAAAATTTTGAGCATTATCAAATGTACGATCCGGTTTCAGGAGCCTGCAGGAGCTTTCTGGTAAGTCTTTGTGACCAGGACGTCCATATCAGTAAGCAAGTGTTTCGCTTCAAAGAAAACGAACTTGTATCCGTGGAAATCTCTCAAAAGTTTTCTCAACAGGATATCCGTCAACTGGCTGTAGATTCCGGATTTCATATTCTTAGTGAAATTAAAGATTCAAAAAACTGGTTTGTAGATTCTATCTGGATGGTGTAATTTTAAAAATGAATGTTATGAAAAAAGATGCATTACTTTCAAAAGCAATTTCTCATAAAAACTGGATCAAAAAATATGCGGACATCAGGAACCATTCCGTAGAAATTTGCAGGCCTCTGGAAATTGAAGATTATGTTGTTCAGCCGGTCGTTGATGTGAGTCCCCCGAAGTGGCATCTGGGGCATACCACCTGGTTTTTTGAAACCTTTATTTTACAGCCTAATTGTCCGGACTACGAAGTTTTTGATTCGCAGTATAATTTTGTGTTCAACTCTTATTACGAAACCATCGGAGCGCGCGTGATCCGCACAGATAGAGGAAATCTCAGCCGGCCTTCTGTTTCAGATGTTTTTAAATACCGTGAATATGTAGATCAAAAGATGGATGAATTTCTCCAAAGCGGATCCCTTACAGAATCACTGGAATCACTTCTTGAATTGGGTTTAAACCACGAACAGCAGCATCAGGAATTATTATTGACAGACATTAAATATATTTTAGGTCACAATCCGTTATTTCCTGCATACAAAAAGGACCATAGTTTACAAAAGAAAAAAGCTGAAAGCCCGGAAATGATCCGTTTTTCAGAAGGAATTTATGAAATCGGTTTTGAGGGGGAAGGCTTCTGTTTCGATAATGAGCTGGGCAGGCATAAAGTGTACCTGAATGATTTTGAAATCTGTACTCAAATGGTGACGAACAGGGAATACTTAGAATTTATTGAGGCCGGAGGATATCAGGATTTCCGTCACTGGCACGCTGAAGGATGGGACTGGGTGCGGCAAAACAATGTAAAATCTCCCTTGTACTGGCATTTCGTTGATGGAAAATGGATGAATTACACCTTAAGCGGCTTACAGGAAATCGACCGTGAGGAAGCGGTTTGCCATATCAGTTTTTTCGAAGCTTCAGCTTTTGCCTCCTGGAAAGGAAAACGTCTGCCAACTGAAGCTGAATGGGAAGTGGCATCAGAACACTTTGAATGGGGGAAACGCTGGGAATGGACCAATTCTGCCTATCTTGCCTATCCGGGATATAAAAAAGAAGCAGGAGCTGTAGGAGAGTATAACGGGAAATTTATGATCAACCAGATGGTGCTGCGTGGTGCTTCTGTGGCTACCCCTCACGGGCACAGCAGAAATACCTACCGGAATTTTTTTCCGACTCAGTTACAGTGGCAGTTTACGGGAATCAGACTTGCTCAATAATTTTTGCCTATGATTACAGTTGAATCGGTTTCAAAAAGTTTTAACGGAAAAAAGGCGGTCGACAGGGTATCTTTTCAGGCAGAGGACCAGGAAATCCTGGTGCTACTGGGAACAAGCGGCTGCGGAAAAACCACAACACTGAAAATGATCAACCGGTTGATTGAAGCAGACTCCGGGAATATTTCTATCGATGGACAAAATATCCAGTCACAAAAAGCGGAAGAGGTACGGATGGGAATCGGTTTTGTGATGCAGCATTCCGGATTGTTTCCGCATTATACCATTCAGCAGAATATTGCAGTGGTTCCTGATTTGCTGAAATGGGACAAAAAGAAGACGGACACCAGAACCCGGGAATTATTGCATAAGCTTCATCTTTCCGATGATGTGCTTGCACGGTTTCCTAATGAATTAAGTGGTGGCCAGCAGCAAAGAGTAGGGATTGCCAGGGCATTGATTGCCGATGCGCCTGTTCTACTGATGGACGAACCCTTCGGAGCCCTGGACAATATCACTAAAGCCAATATTCATGCAGAATTCAAATCATTGGAAGAGCTTAAAAACAAAACGATTATTTTGGTTACTCATGATGTTCAGGAAGCCTTCGACCTAGGTCATAAAATTTGTCTGATGGATAAAGGAAACATTATTCAGACTGGAACGCCCAAGGAAATGCTGTATCAGCCAAAAAATGATTTTGTTAAAAATTTCTTTGCGGAAAACCGTCTGTTACTGGAATATAAAGTAACCAGACTGAAAGACCTACCATCTTTGGGCACTGATAACTTCTTTTATGAAAAATTTCAGTGGTCAGAGCAGACCACAGTGTGGGATGCGCTACAGCAATTAAGTGCAGATCAGCTGCTTTCTGAAGACTACGAAAATCTAAGTACAGCTTTTAATCAATACCGAAAATTCCAGACTGTATGAGTGAACAGAATTTTTGGCAGTTTGTTTCAGAGCAGCACGAAAAACTGCTCACTCAGGTTGTACAGCATCTTGGGCTTACTTTTTTATCACTGTTTCTGGCGATCATAGTTGGGCTGCCGTTAGGGATTTTAATTGCCCGAAAAAGAAAATTATCAGGCTCTGTCCTGGGAATAGCTGGAATATTACAGACCATCCCGAGTATTGCTCTGCTGGGGTTTATGATTCCCGCTTTCGGAATCGGAGCCACTCCGGCAATCGTAGCATTGCTCATCTATGCCCTTTTACCCATCATCAGAAATACCTATACCGGAATCACAGAAGTAGATCCCACGGTCATTGAAGCAGCCAAAGCAATGGGAATGAACAGATGGCAACTGCTGTTCAAAGTTCAGATTCCCTTAGCAATGCCTGTCATCATCGCAGGAATACGAACGGCAGCGGTGATCAATGTAGGGGTGGCAACTTTAGCATCATTCGTTGCCGCAGGAGGTTTGGGTGAATTTATTTTTGGTGGAATTTCGCTTAATAATACAAATATGATCCTTGCCGGAGCAATTCCGGCAGCATTACTGGCCGTTTTTTTAGATCAGACCATTGCCATTTTACAGAAATCAAGCTATAAGATGATCAAGAAATTAAAATACATCGTTCCTGTTGTATTAATCATCATGGGAGCCGTTTATCTTTTGAATTCCGTTTCGGAAAATAAACTTAAAGCAGGTTTTACCCCAGAATTTATGGGGCGGCAGGATGGTGATCTCGGTCTTCGTTCGGTGTACGGGCTGGATGTACATCCGCTGGTGGTCAGCGATGCCATTATGTACAAAGCTGCTTATGAAAAAGAGCTGGATCTGATTAGCGGATATTCTACCGATGGCAGGATCAAGGCTTTTGATCTGTATGTCCTGGATGATGATAAGAAGATTTTTCCACCGTATTTTGCAGCACCGGTCATTAAAACAAAAACCCTGGAAAAATTTCCGGAATTAGAAAAAACATTGAATCTTTTAGCAGGTAAATTTAATGATTCAATCATGACCGATCTAAATTATAAAGCCGATTATCTTAAACAAACGCCCGAGAAAATTGCCAGGGATTTTCTGGTACAAACCAATTTATACAAAAAGCCACGCAAAGGAAATACCCAAACCATAAAAATCGGATCAAAAATTTTTGGTGAACAGTATATTCTTACCGAAATTTACAGAATGATCATTGAAGGCTACACTGACTATAAAGTAGAGACCAAAACCGGTTTGGGTGGAACAAAAATCTGCTTTGATGCTTTGATGAATGACGCCATTGATTTTTATCCGGAATATACCGGGACAGGGCTTTTGGTTTTGCTGAAGCCTTCGCAGAAAACAATTGAAGACGTTTCTAAAAGCCCGGAAAAAACTTTTGATTATGTCAACCTGGAATTCCGGAAACAATACGGAATAGAATGGCTGAAGCCACTGGGATTTAATAATGCTTATGCCTTGATGATGCGGAGAAAACAGGCGCAGGAATTAAAGATTAAAAACATTTCTGACCTGAAGAATTATCTGGATTCTAAATAATGACCTGAAAAATGAAATACAATTTCGACGAAATTATAGACAGAAGAGGAACCCATTCCGTAAAGTGGGATTGGGCAAAAGAAAACATCCTACCCATGTGGGTGGCAGATATGGATTTTAAAACTGCTCCGAAGGTGCTCCATGCCATTGCTGAAAAGGTTTCACACGGAATCTTTGGATATGGAACGATACCTGAAAGTTTCAATGAATCGGTGATCACGTGGTGGGAAACCCATCATCATTTTACAATAGAAAAAGAATGGCTTTTGCCCACAACAGGAATTCTCCCATCTCTTTCTGCCATTGTCCGTACGTTTGTGAAGCCGGATGAACAGATTATTCTCCAGACTCCTGTGTACAATCATTTTTTTACTCTCTTAGAAAACTATGGCTGCCACCTTGTTTGTAATGACCTGAAGTATGAAGATGGAAATTACGCCATCGATTTTGAAGATCTGGAAATCAAGGCTTCTGATCCCAAAACTAAACTATTGCTGTTCTGCAATCCGCATAATCCCGTTGGCAAAGTCTGGACCCGGGACGACCTGGAAAAAATAGCTGAGATCTGTTCCAGAAATAATGTAATGGTCGTTTCGGATGAGATCCATTCTGATTTAATTTTCGCGGACCGCCCTCATATTCCATTTATTTCGATCGCTCAAAATTACAACCTTGATTCGGTGACCTGTGGCTCACCCTGTAAAACATTTAATTTTTCGGGATTACCGGTATCATACCTTATTTGCCGGAACAAAACAATCCTTCAGCAGGTCCGTAAAATGTTAGAGCTTCAGGAAAACAGCTATCCTAATCCCATTGCAATGGAAGCTTTGATAGCAGCATATACAGAAGGTCAGGAATGGATGGGTGAGCTGAAAGGCTATCTGTACCGGAATTTTATCTATCTGAGGGATTTTTGCAGCGAACATCTGCCGAAAATTAAAGTGATTCCCCTGGAAGCAACGTATTTGGTTTGGCTCGACTGTACGGCATTGGGCAAATCTTCAGATGAATTATCAAAAATTCTTTTGATGGAGGGTAAAGTCTGGCTCAATTCCGGAACCATGTATGGTGCAAGTGGTGAAGGTTTCCTGAGAATCAATATCGGATGTCCGCGGGAGCTTTTGACGGATGGTCTGGAACGTTTAAAAAAGAGCTTTGAAGAAATATAGTGTGGGAAACGAAAAGCACTATCTTCCAAAGGGATGGGCTGTGGTCCATCCGTATTCAATAGAAATCACTCATTGACTTTTGAGCTGGAAATAAAAAAAGCACCAATTTATCTAAATTGGTGCCAGGGATATTTTGAATATCAAGAGTATAAGGATTTTATTTGCCAATGGCAGCCACTCAACCCAATGAATGTCTGCCATGGTAATATTTACCTTTTGATGACTTTTACCGTTTTTACAACGTTATTAGCCGAGTGTACTGTAACCTGATAAATACCTGGTAAAAAGGAAGAGAAGTCAAGGGTTCCTTTCGTATCATTGATTCTTTTGGTCAATACCTGTTTTCCGGCAGTATTGTAAACTGTTACCGAAAGGATTTTTTGATCAAACGAGATAGTCAGGATATCATATACCGGATTCGGGTAGACTATCAGCTGACCTGCCTTTGAAACTTCCTCCGCAGCAAGGCTATTGGCAAAACGGGTAACAGTTACACTGCCTGCAGGACAGACAACAGGTGTAAAAATTGTCCTTTGAATCTCTGTGCCGTCTCCTATCTGTCCCATGCTGTTATAGCCGGAAATGGCTAAATGGCCATCAGCATTGATCGCGATGGTGTTTTGGGCTCCTCCTGAAAGGCTCTGCCAGTCTGTAGCTGTTCCGATACGCATTGGTGTAGATCTATCCTTCTCTGTTCCATCTCCTAATTGTCCCAGGGCGTTGTATCCCCATGTCCAAAGTGATCCATCTGTTTTGATAGCGATAGTGGAACCAACAGAACCGCTGCTGAAATTCCGCCAGTTGGATGCGGTTCCTACTTGTATAGGTAAAGTTTTATTAACGGTTGTACCGTCACCCAACTGTCCCCATCTGTTATCTCCCCATGCCCAAAGTGTCCCATCTGTTTTGAGTCCCATCGAATGGATTCTTCCGCCTTGAATACTTTGCCAGTCCGTCGCTGTTCCTATTTGAACAGGGGAAGTAATTATGGTTAAAGTTCCATTACCTAGCTGACCGGATGCATTATCTCCCCATGCCCAAAGCGTTCCGTCTGCTTTGATGGCGAGCGTATGGTTTCCCTTGGATGCTACACTTACCCAGTCTGTAGCGGTTCCTATTTGCACAGGAAATGTTTTGGTAACAGTTGTACCGTCTCCTAATTGTCCCTTGTTATTTTTGCCCCATGCCCAAAGTGTTCCATCAGATTTTATAGCTGCCATATGGCTGTCTCCGGTCGCAATATGTAACCAGTTTGTCGCTGTTCCTACCTGTATGGGAGTATTTTTGCTGGTAGTGGTTCCATCCCCTAATTGCCCGGAATAATTCCATCCCCACACCCATAGCGTTCCATCTGTTTTTATGGCTGCCGAATAGGAAAGCCCGGCTTCTATTTTCACCCAGTTATTAGCAGTTCCTACCTGTATGGGTGTATTTCTGTTGGTCGTAGTTCCGTCCCCCAGCGCTCCGTCAGAGTTATCTCCCCAGGCCCATAAGGTTCCGTCTTTTTTCAATCCTATTGAATGATAAAGACCGGCACTGGCACTCTGCCAACAACCTGCCTCAGCTGCAGGAAGTGTTGTAAAGGAACCTCCCTGCAGCCAGACGGCCTGGCTGAATCCACAATCAGACGCCACCCACCAATAATACGTAGTATTGGGTAGCAGATTGGTCAGATTGACAGTGGTGGAAGAAGTAGTTCCATTATTTCCGCCCATCGTGGGACTCGTGCTATACAGATACAAATATCCCTTACTTGGAGCCTGAGTAGCCGCGGTCCAATTAATGACAGCCGCTGCAGAAGTAATGTTGGTTGTAGAAAATTGTGTCGGAGAGATACACACTTCAGGACAGGCAATCGCAACAAAAGTATTTTTTTCAGTAGTCGTGCCATCACCTACCTGCCCGAAGTTGTTTTTGCCACAAGCCTTTAAGGAGCCGTCAATTGTTTCCACAAGGGCATAATTTTCTCCGGCATAAATCTTCAGATGGTCTGATGAGGTGCCCACCTGAGCAGGTGAGGATCCGCCATTGGCTACATTCGTGGTGCCATTACCGAGCTGTCCGTAATAATTATACCCCCATGTCCACAGCGTACCATCTGTTTTGGTTGCATACGTAGAACCATTTTTAGCCGCTGCATTGAGCCAGTCGTTTGCGGTTCCTACTTGAATAGGAGCCTTCTTACTCACCGTAGTTCCATCACCCAATTGCCCATATTGATTACTGCCCCATGTCCATAACGTACCATCTGTTCTCAGACCTACCGAATAATTATTTGAGGCGTCTACGCTTTTCCAGTTTGTATCAGTTCCTATCGGTATAGGAACATTTTTTGAAATGGAAGTTCCGTCTCCGAGTTGTCCATTAAAATTATATCCCCATGCCCATAGCGTGCCATCCGTTTTGATTCCTAAAACATACCTGCTCCCGGTGTCAATACTTCTCCAGTTCGTATCCGTTCCTATTTGTGTTGGGATATTTCTTGAAGTGGTGGTTCCATCACCCAATTGTCCATAATTGTTACGCCCCCAGCCCCATAATGTTCCATCTGTTTTGATTCCCATTGTAAAATCGTCTCCTACACTGACGCTTTTCCAGTTGGTATCCGTTCCGATCTGTATGGGTGTATTTTTTGAAGTGGTCGTTCCGTTTGCAAATTGTCCATATTCATTTCTTCCCCATGCCCACAGTGTTCCATCTGTTTTGATGGCGAACGTCTGGTCACCGCCGGCATTAATGATTTTCCAATCTGTGTCTGCTCCAATACGGGTCGGTGTGGATCTGCTCAATGAACCTCCGTTACCCAGCTGTCCGGAAAAATTTACTCCCCATGCCCATAAGGAGCCATCTGTTTTGAGCCCTACCGAATGCTCGCGTCCTGCGGTAAGTCCCTGCCAGCATTGGGCAAAGGAGTTTAAACTGATGAACACCAATAATAAAAGAAATTTTCTCATAGTTTAGTTTTATAATATTTCCCTACTCGTATAGCTTTTCGGTTCCGCTCATTAGATGATTCTGAATCCTGTTAATTCATCTGAGTACAAAATTCTGATTCAAATAATTTTTTTTAAGCAATTTTAATTCAACTCGGATTTTAAAGGGTATCGCAATTCAGAAGCGCAGTAATTAAATACTAAGCTTTATAAGAGCTCTTCAAATCTGGACGAAATAGAAAACCTATAATTTTGCAGTACAGGTTGTTCCTAATATCTTATTTGAGGAAATAAATCCATAAACTCTTTTGGATTCTATTTAACCCGAGCTATAAAATAATTTTAAAGGATTAATGTGGCTTTAAATTGTCGTAAACAATTCGATTTTGACGTATTCGGAGAAACAAATACAGGATCATTTTGTTTTTGTCCATATTACTGAGTTTCGTGGGTTTAGTTTTTACTGACAACAGTATAATCAATGATAATAACTTTTTGTTGTTGATTGCAAAAGTATATTTTTATTATGAATCACCCAATAGTCACTTCATAGAAATGAGCATCCTGTAAAAAAAACTCCATAGACTCAAAAAGTTTCTAAACAGATAGGTTAAAATAAACTATGGAAAACCTTATATCAGTACATCGTTTCGATCCAGTACATCATCGATAATTTCCTGCACAATCTGCCTTATCATGAGCATTTTTGTAGTCTCTACAGCCACCTGATCATGACCACGTTTTACATGTCCAAAGCCATGTCCCTGATTGCGAATAACTGTACGTTCTATAGCATCATGCTTGTCCTGATAAGGGTGGTTTGTGTACTCTGCATTATAAATAAGTCCGGCTGATAAAAGATGATGGCTCACTACCGGAGATTTACCTCTCTGCAGGCGCATATCGGTAAGCCTCTGTCCAGGGATACTGCCCTGGGGCGACATGAAGGCGGGCTCAGAAAGGGCGCATCTCGTACAGGTGTATTTAAGTAACAGCTTATCGTGGGATAAAACGCCTTCAAAAGGTACGGATAGATAAATATCAGCCGGCCGGCTGTACATCTGATAGATGGCCGTCATAATAGCGGGCTCTGCACAGTTACTGGGTCCCCAGCTTTCCAGCATGCCGATCTTGTTTTTTTTGGCCTGGGCCAACAGATGATCTGCCATATCAGGCTGTATCTCATTTATTTTTTTATTGGCCCTATACTCCGGTGTCTGCAGAAAATACAAACGGGATTGCATAGAAGGTGCTTTTATGCCCAGGCGCTGCATAATGTCCACCCGCTTACTTAAGCTTTCGACTGTTTTTTCATAGGAAATATCAGCTATTTCCGAAGGATCAGGTACCCCCATGCTGATATAACTGTTGCTTTCTATCTGTAGGGCTTGTAAATGATGTTTTTCGCCATAAGGCCTAACACCCGAGGCACCAAACACAGGCCTGAAAGTTGCGCCATTCTGGTCTTTCATATGTCCTTCTTTAATGTACATGATGCAGAGACACCCTTTTCTGCTGCCGGGTAATATACCCGTTTTATCTTTGGTTTTTCCTGTGAACAAATTATGCTTCATCAACAGTTTCCGGGCATGTTGGTGCATGGCCTCATGTCTGTTGACTTTGTTGGAACGGTTGAAGGTGAGCCACTGGCTTTTTGGAAAAATTGCCGCCAGGCGTGAATCGCTGGGCAATAACATCACACCTGCTTTTATAAGAGCTATATAGCGTTCATCGATTTTCAGAAACTGTATCACTCCTTTTATCAGATCTTCTTCCTCCTTCAATATCCTGATCTTTGCTTCTTCTTTTTCTTTTTCAAGAACTTTTTTTCTTTCAATTATTTTTTGATCATGCCACTGATTGGCTTTAATGGTCATCTTCCGAATATAGCCAGCTTTTGTGCGTTTCCTGAAATGAAGCGGTTCGGGAGGGGTATATTTCAGCAAGTTAATTTCGTCTGTGTACATTTTCTCAAGTCTGGGCAGCTCAGTTTTCTTCTTCTGCTCTATATTTAGCAGGTGGGACCTGATCGTAAGATAATTGATTTTATAGGTATACATTTTTTTAGTTCTGCTCAACTCGGCCTCTAGCATTCTCTGATCTTCCGTATCAGGAATCGAAGAAGTGTAGTTTTTCATGATCAGGCCTATGTAGGCCAGGTCATCTTTCAGGTTAAAATCCACGTCTTTTTCAATCAAGTCCAGTTCGTATTCCTCGTCCTGTACCCATGTTTGCGAATCCCAGCTAAACCTTTTATCAATATCAATTTTCATGCTTTGTAAAATAGCTTGTCTCTCAGACCGTTCAGCGTTTTGCTGTACCTGTTTTATTTTCATATTATTATTTTTTGCCAGTAGGTAATGTCTCATTTCCATTGCTTTTTTTCCTGAATTGATGCTTTCATCCAAACAGACTTTGCGGTTCTGAACTTCATGAGAACAGAATCCTGGAGCATACTGATGAGTACTGCTAATTTCATCCGAAAATTGAAGATATAAGTAAGGGTAAACCCCTGTTTTCTATAAATCAGGGATTTTACTTATGAATGATTTTACTTTTTTTTCATGCATTGCGGGAGACGCAGAGTGACCGGCCCA
The DNA here is from genome assembly GCF_003384725.1 of Chryseobacterium pennipullorum. Classification (GTDB taxonomy): domain Bacteria; phylum Bacteroidota; class Bacteroidia; order Flavobacteriales; family Weeksellaceae; genus Chryseobacterium; species Chryseobacterium pennipullorum. The sequence continues at coordinate 494,493 of NZ_QNVV01000001.1, read as the reverse complement.
TTGTAATAATAGACCTCATAGAGGTACGATTTAAAAGTATAATGATCAGTTTATATACAAAATATCGCCACTTAAAAAAAGTGACGATATTTTATTTTTTGGTGAAGACTGTATTACTTTGTCTGATAAATTGATTGAAAAACCTATACTAAGCTCCTGCCTCTTTATCTGTGAAAATCTGAACCCCGGCTTTCTTTTCAATGAGCTGAAGCGGGTACAGTTTCGGATTGTATTCACCGTTTAAAACCTCGTTTAGAGCATGCTTTTTGGAGCTGCCGAATGTGACAATCAAAATGTTGTCGGCTTTATTAATGATAGGTTCAGTCAAAGTAATCCTGAACATTTCCTGAGGTTTCAGATAATAAGCGGCTACCCATTTTTCCTTTTCATCCAGAACGGCTTCTCCCGGAAATAAGGACGCGGTGTGACCATCATCACCCATTCCTAAAAGGATAAAATCAAAAACGCCTTCTTTACCGAGTACGTTTCTGATTTGTGCTTCATATTCTTCAGCATAAGCTTCAGGTTCAATTCCGTCTTTATACATCGGGAAAATCTGATCTTTATTCACGGGAACCTTATCTAAAAGTGTTTCCAGGGTCATTTTAAAATTGCTCTTTTCATCATCAAGCGAAACCCATCTTTCATCTACCCAGAAAACATATACTTTGTTCCAATCTATTTTATCTGCATATTCCGGAGTTGCCAATAAGCTGAAAATGGCTTTGGGAGAAGAGCCCCCGCTCAATGCTACAACAAATTTTCCATTTTTTTGTATAGATTGTTCTGATAGCTCAACAAACGTATCCGCTGCTTTTTTATATAAAGTGTCGAGCGTATTAAATAGGGTAATATTCATTTTTTATTTCTTAGTTAAGTTCTAAATCCACTCATGCCCTTGTCTTTCAACCAAGGCATTGCTGTCATCAGGGCCCCAGCTTCCTGCATCATAATTCGGGAAAGAAGAATCTTTGGTGGTTTCCCAGGTTTCCTGAATTGTTTTTACAACATCCCAGGCTTCTTCTACCTGATCAGAACGCATAAATAAGGTGAGGTCACCGGCAAGCGCTTCCAGCAAAAGGGTTTCATAAGCTTCAGGAGTATCGGTCTGACAGGCAAAATTATCGAAAATCATTTCTACCGGTTTCAATTCTAATGAAAGACCCGGTTTTTTTGACATAAACTGTAATCTTATATCCATTTGCGGCTGAATATTAATAATCAGCCGGTTAGCGGACAGAGGGGATGAGCTTTCTGAAAACGTAGAATGGGGAAGGGGTTTGAATTGAATGGTAATATAAGAGTGCTTCTCTTTCATCTTTTTTCCGGTCCGAACATAGAAAGGAACGTTTTCCCATCGTTGATTATCCAGGTAAAACTTAATGGCAGCAAATGTTTCGGTGTTAGAATCTGGGGCAATTCCTTCTTCCTGACGATAACCATTTACTTTTACTCCGTTTACTTTTCCTCTTCCATACTGGCCCCGGACAGCGTAATGATCTACTTTATCCGATGAAATTCTGCGGATTGATTTTAAAACATCCACTTTACGGTCCCTAATCTCCCCGGACTCCAGTGAAACCGGCGGTTCCATGGCCACCATACAAAGAATCTGTAAAAGGTGGTTCTGAATCATATCACGTAAGGCGCCCGTCTGTTCATAAAAGCTTGCTCTTGTCTCTACACCCACTTCTTCGGCAACGGTAATCTGAACCGAGTCTATGTGTCTGTGATTCCATAAAGGCTCAAAAATTGAATTTCCGAATCTGAAGGCTAAAATATTCTGAACGGTTTCTTTTCCTAAATAATGGTCGATACGGTAAATCTGTTCTTCCTGAAAGGTTTGTGAAAGAAGATTATTGAGTTCTACAGCAGACTCTTTGTTGTGACCAAAAGGTTTTTCTATGATAATCCGGTCTTTTGCAGGATCTGAAGCGATAGACGTATTCTTGATATGGTTTGAAATGACGGATACAAAGTTCGGTGCAATAGAAAGGTAGAATAATCTGTTGCCCCTCATCCCGTATACTTTGTCGAAATTCTCCAATTTATGATACAGGTTCTGGTAAGAATCTTCTTCGTCCAACTGATGCTGAAAGTAGCTGATATGCGCCTGGAAACCCGCCCAATCTTCCTTGGTCACCGTTTTTCTTGAAAAGCTCTCCAGGTTTTCTTTAATATAAGCTCTGAATTTTTCATCCGTATTTTCGGCTCTTCCCAACGCTAAAATATTAAAGCCTTTGGGCATTCTGCCATCGATATATAAATTGTAAAAGGCTGGGAAAAGCTTTCTTTTTGCCAAATCTCCCGTGGCACCAAAAATAACAATGGTTGTGGGATGCAGGATTGTATTGTCGCTCATTTTCCGGATTTAATTATTTAAGTTTTGCCATGAGGTGTGAAAAACTCCATCTCTGTCAGTTCTCTGGTAAGTGTGCGCCCCAAAATAATCACGCTGAGCCTGAAGCAGGTTGATCGGTAAAGATTCTGTGGTATACGCTTCAAAATACCCTAAAGCTGACTGAATTCCTAAGCTTGGAATTCCGTTTGATACCGCAAAAGCAGCTGTTTTTCTTAATGAAGAAATTTTATCTTTTACAATTTCTGAAATCTCCTGATCCAATAGAATATTGGATAAATTCTGATCCTGAGAATACGCTGCATAGAATTTTTCTAATAAAACAGAACGGATAATACATCCTCCTCGCCATATTTTGACAACATCTTTTAATGGAATTTCAAACTGATATTCTTCAGATGCTTTTACCAATAATGCCAGGCCTTGAGCGTAGCTGATCAAAGTAGCCAGATATAAGGTATCACCCACTTCTTTGATGAAGGCTTCTGTATTTTCGGGACGTGTTATTTCTCCTTTAGGATATAATTGAGAGGCCTTTACCCGCTCATCTTTATAAGCAGATAAAATTCTCGAAGTTACGGCGATATCAATCGTTGGAATAGAAACGCCTATTTCCATGGCCTGTTCGGAGGTCCATTTCCCTGTTCCTTTCGCTCCGGCTTTATCCAGAATCCTGTCAACAAGAAAACCATCCGTTAAATCATCTTTCTGTTGGAAAATGTCTCTTGTGATTTCAATAAGGAAAGAATTCATCTCACCTTCATTCCACATTTTGAAAACCTCATAAAGCTGGTCGTTGTTCAGCTGAGCTCCTTTTCTCAACAAATCGTAAGCCTCGCTGATCAGCTGCATGATGGCATACTCAATACCATTATGAACCATCTTCACGTAGTTTCCTGCAGAACTTTTCCCCATATAAGCGGTACAAGCTTCACCGTTTACTTTAGCTGCAATTAGTTCCAGCATAGGCTTTAGCAGGTTGAAAGCTTCCCGGTCGCCACCAGGCATAATGCTTGGACCTCTTCTTGCACCTTGCTCGCCTCCTGAAACACCCATTCCCATAAAATGCAGATTTTTAGAAGCTAAATCAGCAATGCGTCTTTCGGTATCCTTGAAATAAGAATTCCCCGCATCAATTACGATATCTTTCGGGCTTAGAAGCGGTGTAATGCTTTCCAGAACAGCATCTACAGGTTTTCCAGCGGGAACCATTAAAATAATTTTTCTCGGGCTCTCCAAAACGGAGACAAACTCTTCCAGAGAAGCTGTTCCCTTCACTGAAGTTCCCGGAGTCGCTCCATCATGAAGTGCGCTTACTTTTTCCTCATCCAGATCGAATCCTGCTGTAGAAAAACCGTTATCGGCAATATTGTAAAGCAGGTTTCTTCCCATTACTCCGAGACCGATGACCCCGTAATTGTACTTTTCCATTCTTATTTAAGATTTATTTTTACAGGTCAAATTTACGGAAATGCATAGCAGTAAAAAAAATATCCGGAATTTTCTTTCAATCGTTACGGTAGTTATCATCAACTGAAAAGTCAAAGAATGGAGAGAAACTTATATCATTCATTCGATTATTCAAATACATAGTAACCTTATTGTTTAATAAACAGGGTTGAAAACTCTTTTTGGATTTGCTATTTTTGTTTCCAAAAGAAAATACTATGACTCATGATGTGATGGGATTAAAGAGGGTAGCTACATTATGTATATTAAGGAATAAGGATAAATTTTTATTGCTGAAACGATTGAAGGAACCCAACAAAGATATGTACGTTCCTGTTGGAGGTAAAATTGATCCCTTTGAAAATCCAGATGATGCAGTGGTGCGTGAAGTAATGGAAGAAACAGGTATTCATATTACTTCTAAAAAGTTTTGTGGAATTTTAACGGAAACTTCCCCTGTTAAATACAATTGGATAAGTTATGTTTATATATCTGACATAGAATTTGTTGAACCACCATACTGTAACGAGGGAGAATTACAATGGATAGATGCTGAAAATCTGGCAGCTATTCCAACCCCTTTAACGGATTTGTATATCTATGACTATGTGTCTAAAGGTCAAATTTTTGCTTTTAATGCTGTTTATGATTCAGAATTAAATCTGATCTCTTTGCAGGAACAGTATAATAACACGGTTATCAGATAGGTTTTACATTCCTCTGCTACGCAAAATCATGAGACTTCGGGACCGAGGTTTATGAATAGTTCTATTTTAAGTGGATGGAGTGATGCAGCAATATATATATCCATCCACTTCAAAATCAACTTTGTTGATTCTATCTTTGCTCTCTTCAATTCAACAGAATAGGGCGGATAACAGTTCTGAAGAAGGGAAGGCGCAAAACTGTAGAGTAGAGCTGGTGAAAAAATAATGTAACCCTATAAGAATATAGAATTATATCCTTTTGCTTAAAAAATCCCAACAAAAGCTGGGATTTGGTACAAGATATAGTTATTTACCTTGCTGTTTCTTAGGTGGTTTTAAAGAAGGAGTATTTCCTGGTGTCTCTTTATTATCACGCTGGCGCTTATCTGGTTTGCCCGTTGAGATTGCTATTCTTTTTGGTCCTGGTTTTAGTGCCATAATATGAATGTTTTATTGTTAACTAAGTCAAATTTACACATGATATTTTATATTATTTTACGGCTTTCCGTAAATGCCAAAAATAAAAGACTTCCTAAGATTTTCAAATAATATTTTTACAGGGTTTCCTAAAGATTTCGAACAATTCGTCAAAAAAATCCTAACTCTCGTCAGGATGATTTATTTATAAGTTAAAAAAATCAACGCAAAAATTCTAAATATTCTTCTTCGAGCTTAATGCTTTGAGTTCCAGTTTTAAGATTTCTATTTTTTTTTGTAATACAAGATATTGATTGGTATATTCTTCAAAAATTTCGTCTACAGCAACATCCAGCAGTCTCGCGATATCGTTCCATTCCTGATCTGAAATTTTAATTTTTCCTGTTTCTCTTTTTTGATACTGAGTCTGGCTTATTTTAAGGTAAGTTGCAATATCTGCCTGCGTAATTTTTCTTGCTTTCCGTACAGCAATTAACTTCTTGTTCATGATTTGTGAAAAATTTTGATGAAACGAAAGTATACAATATTTTTTTAACACAGAATTAAAGGCTATAAAAAGCTATAATTTTTGCTTTCTTGTGTGAATTATGTTTGATACATTTGAAAAATATGACACTAAAAAGTGTCTTCTTGTATAAGTACAGTACAGGAATATAAACGCTGATCAGCATAAAACCCATGTCAGGGTTTGTATGACAAAATTATTATTAAATTTTAAAAATTATTTTATGAAAAAAAAGTTAGAAAGCTTAAAGCTTAAAAAATTTAAAATGCAAACTGTAAAAGGAGGATTAATAAAAGATGATCCATACACTGAAGATTCTTATAGAGCTGAAAATAGCTATAACGGAACTTATTATGTTAATGACAATGTTAAATATGATTAGAATCCAAGGTAAAAACTAAAATAGGCTATTTGTATTTTTATATACAAATAGCCTAATTTTAAGATTGACATAATGATAATTATTTTTAGTAAAAATTACGGTGAGAATACAACAGATCATGTTTTAAATTGGTTGTACCATCATAAAAAAGACAATGAAGTAATCATTAGAATAAATGGTGATGATTTGCTAAATAAAGACTTTTATATTGACATTTCCAATTCCGAATTTAATTTTAATAATCAAAAAATAGATAATCAAATTGTAAATACGATTTGGTTTAGACGCACCTTTGATGAAGATTTTTTAAATATTGAACCTAAAATTTTTAATGAATTTCATAATAACAAAACCCTGGAAAATCATTTATTCTCCGAATTAAGAACTATATATGGGTTTTTAGAATCGTTTTTAAACAATTCAGTCTGGATCAATAAATACAGTCAAAGTTTAAATAAACTGAAAACGCTTAAACTTGCTGAAAAACATGGTCTCAATATTCCAGAAACTTATATATCTAATAGAATAGAGATTATTAACAAATTAGCAATAGATAAAAATCTAATTACAAAGCCCATAAGCGATGCTGTAACGCTTTTTGATACTGATTCTCATTATATGATGTATACAAGTGAGGTAAGTGAAATTAAAAATGAAGGCCATATTTTTCCTACCAAAGTTCAAAGTAAAATAGATAAAAAATTTGAACTCAGAATATTATATATGGATGATGTTTTTTATTCTATGGCGATATTTTCTCAAAATGATAAGAAAACCAAGGTGGATTTTAGAAATTATAATTATAAGAAAAGTAACAGAAGTGTGCCCTATCAACTACCGATAAAGATAGAATCAAGTTTAAAAGAATTGGTTAAAGAATTAGATCTGAAAACCTGCTCCATAGATATGATCGTTTCAAAAGATGAAGAGTACTATTTTCTTGAAATAAATCCTGTAGGACAGTTTGGAATGGTTTCCAAGCCATGTAATTATCATTTAGAAGAACAAATGTCATTATATATATTAAAAAATCATGAAAAAAATAACAACGAAATTAAAAAATAAAAAACTGCCACTTTGTTATTGGAATATACAAAAAGAATTATCAGATAAAAAATTGGGTGATATTCCGGCAATGATGTTTTCTAACTCAGATTTTTACCAGACAAGAGGTTATACTGTTGAAGGGTCTAGAATAGTTATCTCTAAAATGATCAGTTAATGGTGAAACATCATATGATTTGTTTTATTTCTGACCTCTTGTTTAAAAACGAGTAATTCAACATTAATTTTAAAAAAGAAATATTGAAATCTGTTTCAAAACCAAAATCCTATCCCTAAGATAACATCGCTATCTACTAATAGATAGACAAATAATGAATGAAAATATAAAACAAAAATTTGGCACACAGCTGTAATGTAAGCTGATACAAAAAAATTACAGTCATACCCAATAGAGACATGAAAAACTTAGACTCTAAGATCCTGATATAATTTGCCAAATAAAATATGTTAATACAATAAGATGACTTATTTCAATCGATTTGCTTGTTGCCTGGTGAATTATGGGCATACAAGAAGTATAATTTGCGATACCCAAAGAAATAATTATTACCTGATTCCAAATGCTCTTTATACTTTACTTATTGAAGAGTTTCCCAATTTTTCCATTGAAGAAATTTATGACAGCTATGGAAAAGAAAATGAAAAATACTTAAAAGATTATTTAAATTTTTTATTAGTCAATGAAATAGGGTTTATCGATAGCAAAATCATAGAAGAACTCATTCCTCTAAATTTGAATTATAAGGTTGCTGAACCCATTTCCAGTATAATAATTGATGTAAGTAAAGACTCTTTTTTTCTTGAAGATTCGGTTCATATTGCACAATTTATTGATACCCATAGAATACAACAATTACAAATCAGATGTTATGATGCCATTGATTTAAATATGTTTTTTACATTTTTGAATAATCTATCCAGAACTACTCTAAAAGGTATTGAAATCATCCTGCCTTATAAAATAAAATTAGGAACCAGATTACTGAATAAAAAGATGATTAAGTCAAATGATAAAATTAACAGATTGATCTATTTTGGATGTGATAAATATAAACAGGAGAAATATATGAATAGAACCATAACTTATGTTGAAGATAAAATTATAAGTCAAAAAAGTTGTGGATTGATTTCTTCAAAATACTTTAATTCTAATCTCGAAACATATACTTTATCCAACAACCACAACTCCTGTCTCTACAAAAAAATTTCAATAGATTCTGAAGGTAATATTAGAAACTGCCCATCTATGCCTCAAAGTTTTGGGAATATTAAAGATATTACCTTAGATGAAGCAGTATCCCATCCTGACTTCAAAAAATACTGGAACCTAACCAAAGACAGCATAGAGGTTTGCAAAGATTGTGAATTTCGATATGTCTGTACAGATTGTAGAGCTTACACAGAAAGAACTCATACTAACTCTGAAGGTTTAGATACTTCAAAACCCTTAAAATGTGGATATAATCCATACACCGGTGAATGGGAGGAGTGGAGTACCCATCCACTTAAAGAAAAAGCAATCCATTACTACGGAATGCAGGATTTGGTTAAGGAAAAACAATACAATCATTGAGAAAATTTCCTATTTTATAACAATCCGACGCGAAAAACAGCGGTTCTATTTGCTTAAAAAATGAGTAAACAGTTCGGGAAAAGAAACTCTCTTCAACAAATCCGCAATCTTTCTGAGACTACCAGAAAGGGATGTTTTCTTTAAGGTCTCGCTGCTGCGGCAGATTGGTAAATCAGAGCTGTCATTTACGTATTTAAGACACCAAAAGGTGACAAAGCTCATGTTTTCTCATTGGCTGATTGATTAAAAGTCAAGTTTTAAATTTATATTTTTGCCGAAAATTAACTAAATTTAACAATAATGAATATCAAATTACTGACGCTAACTGTTTTTGTTTCAACTTTTACCTTTGCACAATCTTGGAATTTATCTGGAAATGCAGGGACCGACGCAACTACAAACTATTTAGGAACTTCTGATGCTAAAGATTTTGTTCTAAAAACAAATAATGTAGAAAGAATCCGTTTGAATTCATCTGGGAACATTGGCATTGCAGGAGCTCCAAGAGATGGTGTTGCGTTGAAAGTATCTGGTATAACCCATGTTACCTCAAACTCACCCACTGGTAGCACATTGTATGTGGGAAATGAAGCTCCCAATAATGCAAGCGGAAACTCTCTTGTCTTTCTGAGATTTACCCAATATCAACCTAACAACCCAGGAATATTAGATGTGGCGGGATGGCCAACGTCTTCCGGTTATGGCTGGATTATGTCATTAAAGGCTAATGGGAAATTATTTTTAGGAACCAATCCTGATATTGTTTGTGGCGATTGTGGTGATTTTAGAATGTTTGTGAAGGATGGAATTAGAACTGAAAAGGTAAAAGTTGATGTAGCGAGCGCTAATGGCTGGGCAGACTATGTTTTTGATAAAAATTATAATTTAAAAACCTTAGAAGAAGTAGAAACTCATATTAAAGAAAAAGGTCATTTACCTAACATCCCTTCAACAGCTGAAGTACTAAAAGATGGAATCAATCTTGGTGAAATGAATGCCAAGCTTCTGGAAAAAATTGAAGAACTGACCCTTTATTCAATTGAACAAAACAAGCGGTTAAAACTCCAGTCCGATGAAATTGAATCGCTTAAAAAGCAGTTTCAATCGGTACTTTCAATAAAGAAATAATACCATTAAAAAAATACTTCATCTTTATTGATTAGATTTCTTGGTTTTTTTTTGTCAGACTGAAGTTTGCGTTATGTTTGATGAGGTCGGAAATCAAAGAGATAGGGGGAGTACCAGTGCCACAGGAACCAGGAAATGGACAGGTGAAAAATATTGAGAAGTCAATCCATATCATGATACCAGTACAGTAAAGTTAATCTAAAAATGTGACGGTTTAATTGGGATTTTAAATAAAAATAGCACCAGTAGTATTGGTGCTATTTATTTGTAACCTTGACGAGTGTATCTTCAAACACTTTTACCGATGATTTAATTCGCTTGAGCCATATTAAACAAGAATTAGCTATCCAAAATCTAACATTCAACTTCTTGTAGTTGTAAAGTGTTTTACAATATAAATGTTACGTACACGAAAAATCAAAGTTGGGTTAATTTGACTTTAGTCTGCTTCTATTGTCTTATGTTCTACAAGATGAGTTTATCAAGAGTTTGATAGAATATTTAGTTCGCACATGAATTCGAGAACTTATATAGAGATATATTTTGGTTTATTAAAGTATATTGTTTCCTCCTGTTAATAAGTGATTTTTTATTAAAAACTTGTTTTGAAAATTTTACTGATCTATTTCTTTTACTATTTTGTTGATCATTTTTTCCGCATTACCTTGGGTTCCTCCCAATTCAATTGCTTTTTTGTAGCAATCTATGGCCAATTTATATTGCTTGTTGGTATAATAGGCTTCACCCAAACTATCTATAACATTAGGATTTTGTGGAAACTCTTTTACAACTAATTTAAAAATTTCGATAGACTCGTTTATTTTGCCGGCTCTTAGCAATTCATAGCCTAATGAATTTAGTTCGCTTGGGTTATCAAAACTATATTCTTTTTCAGAAGTTTTTTTCAGTTGATAATAATTTTCAATCGCTTTATTTACATCGGTTAGAGCTTCTTTTCTTAACGCTTGATAAACCGATTTTTTAGGAATTTCGTATGCTTTTCCAAGCATGATGTCACGGACTGTATGTCCTAAACTATACACTTTATTGAGGTTATTGGATGCCAGAATTACAATGATATTATTTTTAATATCATTTAATAGAATAGATTCAAATTTATACGAAATACCATTGTGACGTTGCAATTCATCTTCTTCATAAAATCGGCCAAGCGATCCGCCTTCTTCTTTTGCGTAAGGATTATTCAATAATGTTTCAAAGGATTTTCTGGAAATTAAACGATGATGATTCATCCCATCAGTCCATTTGTACATATCATTGATTTCTAACCAAAGCCAACCGCTGATAAATTCCATTTCTGGGCATCTCACATTGTCCATATCATAACAGGAAGTTCGATTTTTGTAAGCCGGTTTTGCATCAAAAACGGAATTGGTCATTTTCAAAGGTTTGATCATATTTTTAGTAACAAAATCTTGGAAACTCATTCCTGTTACCTTTTCAATAATTCTTCTTTGCAAAAACACATTGCCATTATCGTATCTGTATCCTTTTCCTGGGTCAAATAACAAGGTGTCGGTTTTTCTCAAAATCTTCCAGGCTTCTTCATCATTTTTCGGAACGATTAATCCGTTTTCTAGTCTGGGAATTCCACTGGCATAATTAATCAAATGTCTTGTCGTTACCTTTTCTGACCATTTTGGCAAGTCCAAATTGTATTTAGAAATAGGATCATCAAGTTTTAGCTTGCCACGCTCCACCAACATCATAATAGCAACCGCATTAAACTGTTTTGCAATAGAACCAAAATTTAAAATTGAATTCTTCGTTAACGCTATTTTTTTCGTTTCGTCGGTAAAACCAAACGATTTTTGATAGATGATTTTTCCTTTTTTAGCGACCAAAATATTTCCGTTGAACAAACCTCTTTGGTAAGATTTGGTCATGAGTTCATTAATTTGACGGATTTCTGTTTTTTGTTCAGCCGGCTTTTGAGCTGAAAGAAAATTGGTGAATAAAATACTTAATGATAGTAAGAAAATTATTTTTTTCATTGACATAATATTTTTAAAAACTGTCTGCAAATTTCTTATGAAAACCTTTACTATACGACCGATTAAAAATAGTCGAACTCATTTGTAAGAAAAAAGATGAATTATTTTGGGTTTTTTCGGAAATCTGTAGGAGTTGTTCCCGTGTACTTTTTGAATGAGGTATTAAACGAAGATTTAGAATTAAATCCAACTTGGTACAAAATTTCCAAAACGGTCAACTCTTTTTGAGAAGAATCCTTTAGAATTTGCATGGCTTTTTCAATCCGATACTCATTTACGAAGTCGAAAAAATGTTTGTCCATATACAAATTAATCAAAGCCGATAAATCTTTCACAGGCATTTCTACTTGCTCTGCCAAATTCTGAATCGTTAATGAAGAATCAAGATAAGGTTCATTTTTAATCATAAACTCTTTTAAAGAATCAATTTGCGTATTCTTTTCCTCATCTATTTTTGGAGAGGTTTTTTCTTCGGAAACTATTTCTTCTATCGGTTTTAAATCAGAATTCACCCCTCGGAAAAATTCGGGATTATTTAGTGCAACAAAAAGATACCAACACGTACAAAACAGAAATGCCAATCCATCAAGAGTTACGATCCATGCTCGAATCTCACCGATACCAAAAATATATGTAACCAACCATCTTACAAGGACAATAAAATGCAAAACGTAATAGAGAAATGTTATTTTGTAAAGAGCATTGAGTGCTGAAATATTTGGGTTTGTGTAATTCTCAAGATATACTTTTTTAGCCTTTCTAATTGCCAAAAATGAGGCAATAAAATAGACTTGAAACAGCACTTCGAAAAGGAAAAGGAAAAATTGCATGAGCGGCATATCGTTCATGCCGTTGATGAATTTTATTTTCGCAGGTCTATCACTAAAATAAATTCCCCACATCATAAACGCATTGAACGCTAAAAACGGAATAAGATGTGTTAGATATTGCAGTTTTAACCGAAAATTGGTATAACAAACAGATAATACATAAAGATAAAATAATGCAGAAACCACATAGTTAGTGCTCCAACGAAGCGCCTCTAGGTTGATAAAATTCACGGGAAATCCGTGTTGCAAAAACTTGATAGCGTCGAGTGCATTTGTAAAAAGAAAGAACGCTAACAGACAGTTTGAAAGTTTGTTCTTTGTTTTTACAGTTAATAAAAATAATGCAAGTACAAGTACAAGAAAAATTCCTATAAAAGCGGCTATTTCTTTAAAAGTGAAGTTGTCCATTCTTATAAAACAATTCCTGCAAACTACTTATTCTATCCCTAGATCTTCAGGATATACAAAGATATTGATTTATGATCACTAAATTATATAAGCGAACCAATATTAATGTCATATTGACTTCCAATCAAAATCTTTTACCTTTTTTTTCTTCTGAATTGGAATGTCCTCCTTATGGTAATTTAGATTTTGGTAACTATATACTTGAATGTAAAAGTTAATTGAAATAAGTTTTTATTAGAATTTATGTTACTCAAAAATTAAATTAATGTAATCATAGTCTTCCTTACAAATTCTTACAAGTCTATTTTAGCTTTTGATATGTAATAACATGAAAATCTAAAATTTATTCTGGTTTAAACTGAAATCATCAATAAAAATGGTGTCAGCTGACTTCAGCTGACGCCATTTTGGCTGCTTGTGAACTTGCTGGTGGGAATATCGAACCAATTTTTAAAAGATCTGGAATGTGTTTTAGATGCATGTGGTTGATAATTATGATATTGTAAATTGATTATTTTAGTTTGAATCCTGTTGAGTTAGTTCTTAATTTTAATTAACATGAAATAGTAGGAGTATATAATGAGCTAATGAAGGATAAAATATCAGGCTGTAAAAGTTTGATATAGAGATTTTTATGTGTTAAAAAAGAGAGACAACTATCAAATAGTTGTCTCCTTCAGTGACCTCGACAGGATTCAAACCTGTAACCTTCTGAGCCGTAATCAGATGCGCTATTCAGTTGCGCCACGAGGCCTTGTGTTACCTTGTTGTTTAAAGGTTTGCAAATATAGCACTTTTTTCCGTTCTTTGAAAGATGAAACAGAAAATTTTACTTTTATTCACGGTATTTTCTCTAATTGCCTGTAAAAGAGAAACAAAAATTTCGTCCTCAGATTGGACTCATATTTCCAGCCGGACACAGTTTAAAGAGCATGATGGAAACCTGGAGCTGAAATCTGGAAATTTCACGTATAATTTTCAGCAAAATCAGATCCCGTTTAAGAAAATTATTCTTCTTAATGCGAGCATGGCCGGGTATATTTCGGAATTGAATGCAGAAAATCTGATCATCGGCGTTTCAAGCCCTGAGTATATTTACTCTGAGAAGATTCAGAAGCTATTGAAGGAAGGAAAAATTCAAAATGTAGGAAGTGACCAGAAGTATGATGTTGAAAAAATTATTTCCATGAAACCGGATGCTATTTTTACCAATCACATTGCCAGTTTTGATAATACCTATGAACTTTTAAAAAATAATGGAATTCAGGTGATATTTCTGGATGAGTATATGGAGCAGCAACCTCTGGAGAAAACAGCTTATATAAAGTTATTCGGAGAGTTTTTAGGAAAAGAGAAAGAGGCAGAGGCTAAGTATCTGGAAGTGGAAAAAAACTATAATGATCTGAAGCAGCTGGCACTGACAGGAAAAGATAAGCCTGTGGTTTTAGCAAATGAAATGTATGGAAATATATGGTACCTTCCGGGAGGAAATACTTCTGTTGCCCATTATATTGCAGATGCCAATGCCGCGTATATCATGAAGGATAATAAAGATGAAAAAGCGCTCACCATGAGTTTTGAAGAAGTGTTTGCAAAAACCAATGGCGTACAATACTGGGTGAATGCAGGAAGCTATACCTCTAAAAAAGAAATGCAGAAAGTAAACGCCCTGTACGGAAAGCTGGAAGTCTTCAATAAAGGAAAGATATATACATTATCCGGTAAGGAAAAACAGAGGGCTAATGATTTCTTTGAAAGCGGAGTCGTACGGGCAGATTGGATCCTGAAGGACTATATTAAAATCTTTCACCCGGAGCTTTTACCGGATTATCAGCTTACCTATATGAAAGAATTGCAGTAAATCCGACTATTTGCTTATTTTTGCTTCTCCTTTTTAGAATATTATGTGGAAAAAAATTAAACAGCTTATCTTTATCATTCTCGTTCTGAATGTTGTTTTTATTATCTGGGGCAGGTTTTTCAATCCCCCCATTACAATTACTCAGATAGGAGGGCTTTTTGAATACGGAAAACTTCACCGGGATTATATTTCCTATGACGAAATGGGTAATCAGGTAAAGAAGGCGGTTATTGCTTCAGAAGACCAGAAATTTTTTGATCATAACGGATTCGATTATACGGCGATCGAAAAGGCGATGAAGTATAATGAAAAAGGAAAAAAAATAAGAGGCGGAAGCACGATTTCCCAACAGACCGCTAAAAATGTGTTCCTCTGGCAGGGGAGAAGCTGGATAAGAAAGGGGCTTGAGGCAGTCTATACTTTTATTATTGAAAAGGTATGGAGCAAAGATATTATCCTGGAAAGATACCTGAATTCGATAGAAATGGGGCAGGGTGTATTTGGTGTAGAAGCAGCAGCCCAGTATTATTTTGGAAAATCATCCAAAGATCTGAGCGCTTCCGATGCGGCCTGGATTGCTGCGGTATTGCCCAATCCCAAGAAGTATGATCCCAAAAATCCATCCCCTTATCTGAGAAAGAAACACAATTGGATCATGAGACAGATGAGGAATGTAAGTTTGAAATAGTATCTTTGTCCTAATGAAATTCTTTAATTCCAGCACAAATTTTGAGTCGGTTCTTAAAAGGTACTTTTCTTTTAAGAACGAAACCCTTTCTTTAGAACCCTTTGCAGAGTTTTTAGAGAGCGTAAAAACGGCAGACTTTACTGATGTGCTCAATGTTCTCAGAAGCAATCCGAATTTTGCTGAAAACTTTAAACATTACATTCATAATATTTTTAAAGGAAGACCCTTCAACCTGTCTCTGACCGAAGCCAACATTCTTTCCGAAAATGCCTTCTTTCCGGAGCTTAAAAAAAGGATTCTGAATAAAGTCCTGCCACCCGTGGAAAATGAAAAAACGGTGTGGTACATGATTGATAATGTCAGCCTCAGACCTAAAAAGGACCTGAAATACCTGCATAACCTTCCTGAAAATGAGATTAATGAATTCTTAACCATTTTGGGAGCGTCGGACTTTATCATCAAACCCAATGTGAAGAAAGAATTGATCTTCTCCATGAATATTCTTTCATGGAGGGTTACCGGAATGGCGATGGAAGTAGAGGTGGTAAGAATGGCCCCCCAATACAGAAACCTGGACAACCCGTTTCTGGCCTTGCAGAATGAATTGGAAACATTGGCTGAAGATGTGGTAAAGGACCCTGAGCTGCAGCTTCATTCTAAAGATAGCCGGTATAAGCAGATTAAAATCTATGCTGAACAATGCCAGGAGTTTGTCAATATCGCCTTTAAAAACTCTGCGAAATATGGTATTTCCGGAAAGATCAATCAATCGCTTCTGAAAATCCGCCAGCAGACTGAACGGATCTACGAAATCGTGCAACTCTTAGTAATCGATAGCGAAGAAGATGTTCTTATTAAGTCTAAGCAGTTGGTATTCAATATACTGAGTTATAAATCTCATAAAAATAATATTGCAGACCTGATCAACGACAGTACCAGGCTGATTTCCCACCTTATTACCAATCATACTGCAGAAGCAGGAACCCACTATATTACCTCGACCCGGAAAGAATATATGACCATGTTCTACAAAGCCAGTGGGGGTGGAATCATTGTTGGAGCGCTCTGTGTGCTGAAAATGCTTTACGGATATATCCCGGGAAGTGATTTTTCCCATGCCTTCCTGTATTCTATGAACTACGCGATGGGATTCATCATGATCTACCTGATGGGTTTCACACTGGCAACAAAACAGCCGGCTATGACTGCTGCGACGATGACCAAGGTATTATCCGAAGAAGGAAACAATAAAAGAAATAATACTGAATTTGCCCATCTTGTCTCCAAATTATTCCGAAGCCAGTTTATTGCTTTCGTAGGGAATGTATTGCTGGCTTTTCCGGTGGCGCTTGCCATTATATACGGTCTTGATGTATTTTTCTCACAAAACCTTGCCGTAGACCGGTCGGATAAGCTGCTGAAGGATCTTGATCCCTTTAAGTCCAAAGCAGTTCTGCATGCCAGTATTGCCGGATTCTATCTTTTTATTTCAGGAATTATCTCCGGAAATATTGGTAACAACTCTGTATTTTATCAGATCCCGGAACGAATCGCTAAAAACTTATCAATCAGAAGCTTCTTTGGAAAGAAATTCGCAAAAGGACTGTCAAAATATTATGCTAAAAACTGGCCGGGTATCGTTTCCAATTTCTGGTTTGGAGTTTTTCTGGGTGCTACCGCTCCGGTAGGGCTGTTTTTTGGGCTGGATCTGGATATCAGACACATTACCTTTGCTGCCGGAAACTTTGCATTGGGGCTATACGGGAAAGACTTTTCTGTAGATTCATATACTTTTTGGATGTCCTTTTTCACGGTATTTTTAATAGGTTTCTTTAACTTTCTCGTAAGTTTCAGTTTATCCATGTTCCTTGCGTTCAGATCAAGGAAAATGAATTTTGGCCAGGTAAGTGAAATCTATAAGGAAATTTTCAGATATTTTATGAAGCATCCGCTGAAATTCTTCTTCCCACTACGGTCGGGATTGGATAAAAAGGCAGACGATCTGATGAGCAGTACCATTTCCAACAAATCTGAAGAACAGCATTAATCTGTGCTGAGACAATAAAAACAATAAATGCTGTAGGAATACAGCATTTATTGTTTTTTACCAACAGATTGGATCTTTGCTTCCAAGTCTGTCAAACAGTATTAGTAATGATGTGTGCCTATAAGATCTGGAGATCATGAAACTGATCTTCACCGAATTTATCCTGAAATTTTTTCAGATAGAAACTCTTACGCATTTTAAAATCATGTTTCAGCAACGGCGAAGCAATGGTAATGATCACACATCCATTTTCAATATTTACACTTCTGATCTCATTAAAAAGACTTTCATCCAGGTATTCTTCCAGAAAATCTTTGATGTCAAAGGCGATAAGTTTGTCTTCGAAACCATAGATTCTGGCGAAAGATTTTACCAGTTCAGAGGACTGAAATTCGCGTTTCTTGTTTTTCTTCATGACTAAAGGTTGTGAAAGATATGTTTCGAATTGAAATATCTGCTAATCTACTATTATCCTATTATCTATTAACTCATCCCGTCGTTCGTATTCACGGATAGGGAGCCTGCTTATCAAATCTGCTTTAAATTTCAAAAATAATACTTTCCTCATTAATTTTTTTTACCACACTTTCCGTTCGTTCCCTGTGGGTATCTGTAATGAAAATCTGGCCGAAGTTTTCCCTGTTCACCAGTTCAATCAGCTGAGATACCCGGATGTCATCCAGCTTGTCAAAAATATCATCCAGCAGTAGGATAGGGGTTTTGTTGGTAAGCTCTTTTACAAGACTCATCTGCGCCAGTTTGAGTGAGATCAGAAAAGATTTCTGCTGTCCCTGTGATCCTGTTTTTTTGATCAGGACCCGATCCATCTCAAAAAGAAGATCATCTTTGTGGATTCCTTTCGAAGTATAGGTAAGCATACGGTCTCTTTCCAGACTTTCTTTGAGAAGCTCCTCAAAAGTTTGTTCCAGCAGATGAGATTCGTAGAGAACAGAAACTGCTTCCTTGCCACCGGAAATAATCTGATAGAAATTCTGAACAATAGGGTTCAGCTGCTCTACAAACTCTTTTCTTTTATTAAATATTTTTGTTCCGAACTTTGTCATCGGATCATCATAGATTTCAAGCGAATCTTTGTCCCAGGTTCTGTTTTTAGCGAAGTATTTCAATAACGCATTTCGTTGTTGAATGGTTTTCTGATACTGAATCAGGTCAAAAAGATATTCGGTGTCGGTCTGGGAAATCATGGCATCCAGAAATCTTCGTCTGCTTTCTCCGGAGTCTGAAATCAGGTTAGAGTCATATGGCGAAATCATGACGCTTGGAAGATAACCGATATGGTCTGCCAGCCGTTCATAGCTTTTATCATTTTTTTTGATCACCTTTTTGGCCTCCTTAGGCTGGGAAATTCTGATGATATCTTCGCTGTCTTCATTCTGGATTTCAGCATCAATCGTGAAGAAGTCTTCTTCTCTTTTGATATTGTTGGAATCTGTGTTTCCCAAAAAGCTTTTTCCTACCGATAAATAATGGAGGGCATCCAGAATATTGGTTTTTCCTACACCGTTATTGCCTACGAAACAGTTGATCTGAGGCGAAAATTCAAACTTCTTCTCAGAATGGTTTTTGAAATTGTAAAGGGAAAGCTTCTTGATAATCATTCGTCAAAAATACTCCATTATTAGTAAAAATAAAAAAGGAAGTGCTGAGCAGGTTTCCACCCCGAACGAAAAATAGGCGTCATCTCTTTTATTTTCAGCAAAATAAATGAAAATATAAGTAACAATACTGGTCAGAAAAAAAGATATGGCATACGGCTGATCCAGATAAAAAATGCCAATCATACTGCTGATAAAAACGAGGATGTAGGCAATGTTCTTTGTATTCTGTACTCCGATCAGCATCGGAAATGTTTTTACGGTATCACTTTTCATATCTCTGATATCGAAGGGAAGCACGAGCGCGGTGATAAAGAAAAAGCTGATCAGAAAAATAGGAATACTGAACTCCGGCAGTGTCAGCCAGCAATTGACCAATGCCCATACCAGACCTACGTAGAAAACCTTCAGCAAAGGGATTTTCCGAATGTATACATCAAGAAAAAAGCTGTTGTACAGCAATCCCAGCACTACGATAATAAACCATTTCAAAAGCCGTACTTCATTGTGATTGTAAATAATGAGCAAGGCACAGATGATTCCGGCGACCGCATTTAACACCAGTATTTTGAAAAAATGTTTGGTATACTGGTACTTAGTATAAAGATAACCACTGAAATAAGTGATGAAAATAAGGAGTATGGTAGGGAAACGGAATGTGTTTTGCTCCTTCATAAAAAATACTGCAAAAAGAGTTCCCATTAAAGAGACATAGACCTGACTGTCTATACCATATTTTTTCAGTATTTTTAAAATGTTCATTTATCAAAATTAATATATATGAAAAGATTTTCCAAGTTATTTGTGCTTTTGCTTGTAATGCTGAGCTTTTCAAAGGTCTTCGCACAAAAATATTATGACGACCAATGGAAAAAGATTAAGGAAAATAGCAGTAAAGGAGCTTATAAAACTAATCTTCCCATTATTTTGGAACTACAAAATCACGCCATGAAAGAAAATAATGCACTTCAGCTGATCCGGTCTCTGAAAGCGGAATTCAGTATTGTGAATCAAACCGTTGATGACGATCAGAACGATGCCGCTTCAAAATTCTTCAGAAAACTTCAGGAAACAGAAGGAAAACTGAAGGGTGAAGATCAATTGGTATTTAAGGTTTTACTGAATGGTTTCATCATGGATTATTACAGCCAGAATTCATGGCAGGTGAACGGAAGAACCAATATCAATTCTCAGGATGTTTCACAGATAGAGACCTGGAGTAAGCTTGATTTTAAAAACTATATTACTAAAAATTATCAGGAACTTGATAAGCAGAAGCAGGAAATGAAGAAAATCCCTCTGGACAGATATGCAGATTTGTTTTCAGAGATTAAAGAAATCAGTTATTTTCCATCCCTTTTGGACTGGTATTCGATCAAAAAAGTAAGTTTTTTATCTGATAACGGACTGTTTACCAAAAATGAGCTTACCGAAAACCGCAGTCAGATCAATACCATCATTGATGAACTGATTGCTCAGAACACCGGAAACCCGAAGCTGTATTTCATGAAAGAAAAATTGGTGGAAAACTGCAACTTCAATGCATGTAAAGATAAGCTCGGGCAACTCCAGAATCTTCTGAAATCTGATGTCGAAGGTGATTATAAAGTAGTCATCATGGAGGATATCATGAGTGAGCTGGTGAGTAAAAAGAAAGATAAAGAAGCCCTTGCTGTTGCAGAACAGGCAAAAAACAAATACCCGAAGTCTGTATTTATAGGGAATATTAAAAATAAGGAAAATCAGATCACGAATCCGTCATTGACCATTAAGTATGAGAAACAGACGCAGCCTGATCGGCCTATACATTTTGTCGCAGAATCTAAAAACGCGGCAGAGTTTTCGCTGAATATTTATGAAGTAAAAGAAGATTTCACTTCCTTTGTTCAATTCATGCAGTCTTCCTATGGAAATACCTTTGCAAAGGTAAAAAAGAAGCTGGTAAGGACGGAAACCTTTCAGCTTCCTGATCCTAAAGACTATCAGATGCATAAAACCTCCCTGGAAATCAAACCCCTTCCGTCAGGAATCTATGTGGTACAGTATGTTGTAGCAGGGGCGGAGGCCACCGTAAACCCTCCTGAACAGACTTTCTACTTTCTGGTATCCGGAAACAGAATCATCTACCAGACCAGAATTTACAACAGCTCGCTCTCTGATGAGCTGAAACTGGTAAGCAGTGAAAATGGAAAACCGGCAGCCGGTGAAAATCTTAGTTTTTATGAATTTGTTTCTAATAAAAGCATGACTAAAACTGAGGGCAAGACCAGCGAAAAAGGAACCTTTAAGCTTCCGTCCGGTGCCAATAAACAATACTACAGAACCTTTTTGATTCACCAGCCTAAAACGAATGACTTCCAGATCATGCAGGTCTATGGAAACAATGGCCGTGCTGAAAACTATAACCCCAATAAAGAAGCCCGTACCAAGGCACAGATTTTTACAGACAGAGGGATTTATCGTCCCGGGCAGATCGTCTATTTTAAGGTTATCAATACCCGTCTGAATGCAGAAGTGGAATCCGTACTTTCGGGATTAAAACAAAAAATAACGTTACTGGATGCCAACAATCAGGAAGTAGCTTCACAAAGTTTTACCACCAATGAATTCGGGTCTTTCCACGGTAGTTTTACATTGCCTAAAGGAAAACTAAACGGTGTTTTCAACCTGACGACAGACGGGGATTCGCAGGGGTACAAAAACTTCAGCGTAGAAGAATACAAAAGACCCAAATTCGAGGTTACCTTTGATCCTGTAAAAGATGAATATAAGTATGGCCAGACCATCGAGCTTAAAGGAAAAGCCATGATGTTCTCCGGAGTAGCACTAAGCAATACTACGGTAAACTACGAAATAAAAAAGCATAATATCAGATGGAGGTATTTTGGATGGTATCCACAGGATAATGATAACGAAAATTCAATCCTTGGCGAAGCTAAAACCAATGAAAAAGGAGAATTTGTGATCCTTCTCGACCTGAAAAAAGATGAAAAGCTGGAAGGGATACAAATAGATAATTATGAGATCAACGCGTCAGTGACCGATATCAATGGTGAAACACAATCTGCCAATACGCAGCTGAAAGTAGCCTCGGTGTCCCACTATATTCAGGCTGATGATATTAAAGATGCTTTCAGCAGTGAAACTGTGAAACTGAATGTTGAAACGAAAAATTATAATGAGCAAAAACTTAAAAAATCCTATCAGGTAAAACTGGCAAAACTGGTAACGCCGGAAAGGGTTTTCAGAAGTAACTTCAGATCAGAGATTCAGGATCTTCCTAAATATTCGAAAGAGGAGTTCGTGAGCAAATTTCCACATGATCTTTTTGATAAAAACGATGAGGTCAAAAACTGGAAAACAGAAAAAGTGGTTGTGGAAAGACAACAGGCAGCCGGAGACAGTACCCATCTTGACCTTGGTAAACTGGATGCTGGAGATTATGAATTGGAATTGTTTAATATTGAAGGGAAAGACACCATAAAGTCTGTTCAGTATTTTAGCGTTTGGGATAAAAATGCCCTTAAGCCGGCTCAGAAAAGCTTCCTGACAGTGATTGCGCCTAAAGAAGAATTTTCAAGAGGAAGCAAAGCGAAGGTGTATGTGTATTCCGCAGTGCCTGATGCATTGGTGAATGTATTCGTTCAGGATGGAACGGGCAAAACGATCTCCGAAACCCATCAGCTTAAAAAAGGGATGCTGGAATACACAGCAGATATTCCAAAAGATAAAAATGTATCAGATCTCAATCTTCAGTTCCAGCTGGTTGCTTACAACGATGTGAATACCCAGACGGTTATCCTGAAGATCAAAGATTCGGAAAAACCGCTGAAAATTGAAACCGTAACATTCAGAGATAAACTGGAACCGAATTCAAAAGAAAAATGGACGGTGAAAGTGACTGGAAATGACAAAGAAAAAATAAATGCCGAAGTTCTGGCCAATATGTACGATATGTCTCTCGATCAGTTTGCTGCCAACCAATACAGTTGGGACAGACTTTATGTGCCATTCAAAGTCAGCGTATCTTATGACATCCGCGAGTATCTGCTTCAGAAAAGATACCAGAAAAGGCTGAAATATTTTACTGGACAATATGTAGAAGTGCCACAGTTTAACTGGTTTGATCAGCAGCTTTTCTATGATAGATCGATAAACAGCGGTATGGTTAATCAGGAAGTGGCGATAAGGGGCTATGCATCTCCGCCTGCTCCAATGGCTAAAGCTTCGGTAAGAATGTCAAGAAGGCTTGAAACAGAATCTGGTGTGGACAGTGTAGAGGGAGAAGCTGCTGCTTATGACCAGTCGGCGGGAGCTGCAAAAAAAGAAGAATCTCTGGAAAAAGTTCCGGTACGTCAGAATCTTAATGAAACAGCATTCTTTTACCCTGATCTGAAAACCGACGCTGAAGGAAATGTAAGTTTTGAATTTACCTCTCCGGAAGCTTTAACGAAATGGAAACTGATGTTCCTTGCTCATACCAAAGATGCCAGAGCAGCAACGCTGGAAAAACAGGTTGTGACTCAAAAAGAATTTTCTGTAACACCTAATTATCCAAGATTTTTAAGAGAAGGAGATGAACTGAACTTGCAGTCCAAACTATCCAACCTTACGGATAAAAAACTGAACGGTTCCGCAGAATTGCAGATCCTGGATGCCTTTACCAATGAAAATATTTCATCCCAGTTCGGACTGACGTCTGCAGCGCAGAACTTCAGTTTAAATGAAAATGGAAACGGAGCCTTAACGTGGAAATTAAAAGTTCCCAATACTGTTTCTTCCATCATTCTGAAGGTTGTGGCAAAAGCAGGTGCGTACTCAGATGGAGAACAACAGGCTGTGGCAGTTTTACCCAACAGAATGCTGGTGACCGATGCGGTTCCTGTTTTCGTAAAAGAAGGGGAAACCAAGACCTTTGTTCTTGATAACCTTAAAAATAATACCTCAACCACAGCATCCAATGTTTCCAATACCCTGGAGCTGACGACGAATCCGATATGGGAAATTATGTTTGCCCTGCCAAGTCTGAAAAATGATCAGAACAATTCGGCAGATGTGATCTTCAATAAATGGTTTGCTGATGTGCTGGCTGCGGAAGTTTTCAAGGCCAATCCAAAAATGAAAACCGTTTTCGAAGAATATCAAAATAAAGGACTGCTGAACTCTAATCTTGAGAAAAACCAGGAGCTTAAACAACTTCTTCTGGAAGAAACACCATGGGTTCTGGAAAGTAAGAATGAAGCTGAACAGATGCAGAAGCTCGCCTTGCTTTTTGATGCGAATACCATGAGAAATTCGATCAGCCAGGATTGGGACGAGCTTAGGAAATTACAGAATCCTGACGGAGGGTTCTCATGGTACGCAGGATATCCGAGCTCATACGGAACTTCATTGTACATCCTTAAAAACTTGGGAAAAATAAATGCATGGTTAAAAGACCATGTAGAAGATTATCAGAATTCTGAACAGAAAGAGCTTGTAGCCGGGCTTATCCGGTATGTAGACAATGAAATCGGTAAATATACTGATATGAAAAATCAGAATATCTGGAGCAACTGGGCGATTGACTATCTGGATACCCGAAATTATTGGGAAAAGCAATATCCCTTAAAAGGGAAAGGGGCCACTTTGAAGACCTTGGTAAAACAGAAAGCAAAAACAGCAAAAATTACTGACTTCACCTTCTTCGGACTTCATCGTGCAGCGATGCTGATGAGTGACTACGGTCTGAAAGAGGTTTCCAACAAACTGATGACCTATCTGAAAGAAACTTCTACAGATACTAAAACTCAGGGAGTCTACTGGAAGCAGAATCTGAACGACTGGGGCTGGTTCAGTTCAAAAGTAGTGAATCATGCGGGAGCACTCGAAGCTTTCAATGCCTTGAGACCGAATGATCCTTCCTTTATTGAAGAAATGAAGATCTGGCTCGTGACACAGAAGGAGGTCAACTCATGGGGAAGTTCCAGAGGTACTGCCGAAGTGATCTTTACCCTGTTGAATTCAGGGAAATCATGGACAGGCGCTGAAAGTGATAAAGCTACCATTGTATGGGGAGGAAAAGAACTCGTACCTCAGACCCAGGCTACAGGCTACGTAAAATCAACGGTGAAAACGGATGTGGTAGATAAAAACCTGGGGACCGTTACCGTCACAAAACCTGGTCCCGGAATCGTTCAGGGAGGTTTGTTCTGGCAGTACTATGAAGATCTGGATAAAATAAAATCATCTGAAAACTATATTTCAGTAACGAAGGAATTGTATAAAAAAGTAAAAACAGTAAATGGTGAGGAGCTTCAGAAAATATCAGCTGAAACACCCTTGAAGGTTGGGGATAAAGTAACGGTAAGGATGATCCTGAATACCGACAGAGCTATGGAATTTATTCATATTAAAGATATGCGTGCTGCAGGATTTGAGCCTTTGGATGCCCTTTCCGGATACCAGTGGAAAAATAATTTAGGCTATTATCAGTCTTCAAAAGATGCTTCTACCAATTTCTATATCCAGTACATGCCGAAAGGAAAATATGTATTTGAATATGATGTTGTGGCCAATGCATCCGGAAAATTCTCCAATGGGATTACGACGATGCAGAACTATTATGCTCCACAGATGAATGCCCATACAAAAGGAACAGGTGTTCACATTTTGGAATGATTTTTGGCTAAAGGAATACGTGAAATTTAAAACCAAATAAAATGAAATTTTCAAAAACTTTAATGACAGGATTGATATTAATGGCTGGGGTAAATGCTTTCGCACAAAAGAAAGTAGAAAAGTTTGAAAAACTGGAGATTGATATGTTCCCGAAAGCAAAAGAAGGATCCAAGCAGGTCTATATTCAGCTTCCCGTGGCAAAAAATGAAAACGACTTAAAAGTAGAAGTTTTTGTAGGCATTGAAAAAATGCTGGACTGCAACAAATATTTCCTGATGGGAGAGATGAAAAATCAGGACCTTCAGGGCTGGGGCTACAACTACTATGAAGTGCAATCTAAAGGAGAGACCGGAGGAACGCTGATGGCCTGTCCCGGACAAAAACTGACAAAGAAATTTGTAACCCTTAAGCCGGAGATCATGAGATACAACAGCAAATTACCATTGGTATTTTATGTTCCAAAAGATATGGAAGTTCGTTATAGGGTTTTACGCCCTGATGCTGCGATGAAAACAGCAGTTCAGAAGTAAATAAATCGTACATTTTATGATACCAAAGAACTCCTCACAGTGATGTGGGGAGTTTCTTATTGTATATCGACAAAAGAACTTAAATGTTAAATTGCAATACTACAGAATAAAAAAAATCACCATAAAACAAAGTTTAAATCGAACTTAAACAATTCGGCCTTAACCATGATCAATAGGAGGTTATACTTAAACATACCTTAAACTAAGATTAAATTCACTTACTCGTAGAATTATCTTTAACGATTTTAACATTTTTTGCATTATATTTGTTATAAACATAAACCATGAAAAACAATTTATTGATTTTTACGTTTGGTTTTTTTGCTTTTCCCGCTTTTGGCTGGGCACAGTCTGCGCCGGATTTTAAAGAACTTCTGGATAGCGCAATGGTTCGGGATTCGAATCTCAAAATGCAGGTTACCCAAAACAAACTTACCGACCTCGACGAGCATAAGCTAAAAGATATCTTTCTTCCTACACTGGAAGTGAGTGGTAAGGCTGGTTACCTCAACGGAACAGCAAGACTGACGTCTCCGGAAATAAATCTGGCACCCTTCATCAATATCCCGGAGGGTACTTTTAACAATAACTTCAATGTATCCGGATTTTCCGGAATAGCCAAAGCAGATGCTAAAATGCTCCTGTATTCAGGGGGAAAGGTTAAATATCTCAAAAAAGCTGTTGAAGAAAAAAAGAGATCCGAAGACATCCTGCTGGAAAAAACAAAGGATGAAGTCATTGCCACCATCTCCAGGGCCTATGACCAGCTCGCGCTGATTCATCAGTCGAAAAAAGTCCTTGATGAAAGCACAAAGAGACTTGACATCAACAAAAAAACTGCTGATAAAGCACTGGGATATGGACTGATTACCCCATACGACCATAAGAAGATTGAGCTTGCCCAGGCTACATTACATGCCAAAGTGGTAGAATATGAAGGTAAAAAAGAGCTGCTTCTTACCCAATTGTATATTTTAACGGGGATCAGTCGGGAACGACTGAGAATGATAGATCCTGTATTGTCACCGGTAGAATTGCTGGAAGCAGAGAAAGGAATAGAACAGCGTGCAGAGATCCGTGCTCTTGAACATGGAATCTCCGCAGCAGATTATAAAATAAAAGCCGAAAGAACATGGATGATTCCCAAGGTACAACTGATGGCTTCGGCATACTATATCGGCTTGTACGGAAACCGTATCCGTTCTTCTGAAAATGTAGTTCCTGCTGTTCCGTTACTGGGATATGAAGGAAAGAAACTGGATTGGAGGCCCAATAATATCAATGTCTTTCCATTGATCACTGCCGGGGTAGGATTTAAATGGGAGATTTTTGACGGCAAGGAAGGAAAACATGCTGAGGAGGCGGCTAAGGTAGGAAAAGAAGTTCTCCAGAACCAGAAGGAAGATGCGCTGAAGAAACTAACCCTGAATCTGGCTAATAACCAGACGAATTATGACATTGCCTCGGCCCAGATCACCCTGAAAGCTAAGCAAAAAGAACTGGCAAAAACAGCGCTGGTACAGGCTGAAAAAGAATTCAGATACGGAATGAGTAAATCTTCACAGCTCATTGATGCTGAAAATGATCTTGAAACAGCGGAGCTGGAATATCAGAATGCTGTATTCAACCAGAGAAGAGCGGGAATAGAACTGATGAGGTCTACCCAGGAACTGGATATTACCAAATTTTATTTAATCCCTTAAAAATTAAAATGATGCATAAAAATATATCTGTACTTCTGGCTGCTTTCTTTTTGCTGGCAAGCTGTGAGAAAAAAAATGAAAAGGTGAAAGACCCGGAAGGGAAAACCAAAAAGGATGTTATTTCTTTTGCACCCAAGGTAACCGGAAGGATCTTAAAAATATATGTTTCTGAGGGCCAGACGGTAAAAAAAGGCGATACCCTGGCTCAGCTTGATGTGCCGGAAGTTTCTGCAAAAATAGCACAGGCCCAGGGCGCTGTAAATGCAGCAACGGCTCAGGAGCAGATGGCCAAAAACGGAGCAACCGCAGACCAGATGAGGCAGCTGCAGGCTAAGTATAAAGGACTGAAGGAACAGTATGATTTTGCACAGAAATCATACAGAAGAGCCAATAATATGTTCCGTGACAGCCTGATGTCTCCACAGGCGCATGATGAGGTGTATGCCAAACTTCAGGGGGCCAAAGCACAATATGATGCTGTAGTGGCTGAGCTGGATGATGTGAAGAGGGGAACCCGTTTCGAAAAAGTGGAAATGGCGGCAGGGCAGGCCTCTCAGGCCAAAGGGGCTCTACAGGAAGCCAATGTTGCTTACTCTGAAAGATATATCATCGCTACCAACGATATGGAAATAGAAACCATTAGCCTGAATACCGGAGAACTGGCAACCGCCGGTTTCGCTTTGTTCAACGGCTATATTCCGGAAAGTACCTATTTCAGATTTACCGTTCCTGAAAGCTCTATTTCAAAATATAAAAAAGGGCAGGATGTTACCATGCAGGTGGTCTATAACAAAGAAAACCTGACGGGAACCATCGTATACATCAAGCAGTTGACAAGATATGCTGATATTACCACCGCTTACCCCGATTATCAGCTCCAGGATGCCATCTATGAGATCAAGGTAAAACCTAAAGAGATGGATAAGGCCAAAAGTATTCTGGTGAATGCCAATGTGATCCTGAAATAATATATCGTAAAGCTGGCTGAACCCAAGGTGCCATAGCTCCCTAAAATATAAAAATCAACAGATGAAAGAATTTTTCCGTCTTTTAAAACGTGAGTTTAGACTTTTTATAGGCAATTCTACCCTGAGAACCGTGTTTTTTCTGGCACCGGTTTTTTATGCGACCTTACTGGGATTTGTCTACAAAAGCGGAAAAGTGGAAAATACCCCCGTACTGGTTATCGACAGGGACAATACTCCCTTGTCCAGTCAGCTGACGGAAATGCTGGAAGATAACAAAAGCATAAAAGTCATCAAATACCTGCAGGAGCCCTTAAGCATCAAAGATGAAGTTATCAGGCATGAGGCGGCAGCTGTCGTTATCATTCCTTCAAGATTTGAAGGCGATATGCTCCAGAAGAAATATCCTGAACTGAACGTTTACATCAATACAGGAAATGTACTTACTGCCAACTTTGCTTCCAAAGCTCTTCAGCTTACCATAGGAACGTTCTCTGCCGGAGCTTCAATAAAAGCTCTGCAGAAAGCAGGCATGCCGGCGGCAAAAGCTGCCACCCAATACGAACCTTTCAAAGCCAATTATATCACCCTGTTCAATACCACAGGGAATTATCTTATTTTTATGTGGCCGGCCATGCTGGCCGTCGTATTGCAGCAGGTGATCCTCCTGGCAATGGCCGTAAGTTTTGCCGCTGAGTTTGAACGGGGTTCCTTTGTGAAAGAATACCTGAAAATGAAAAGGTGGGCATTCCCCACCATGCTGATTAAAGTAATTCCGATCTGGGTATTCTCCATTCTTATTGTGGGTATCTACTACTTTATGCATATGATCTTCCGGGTTCCTATGCCGGAAGGGATACTCAACTTTATTCTGCTTACCGCTGTTTTTGTAGGATCGGTTTCGTTTTTGGGCGTATTCATCAGTATCCTTATTCCAGATGCTCTGAAGGCAACACAGATCCTGATGGTGATCGCTTCTCCGGCCTTTATTATCAGTGGTTTCACCTGGCCTCTGAGCGCCATGCCGGGCTTTGTACAGTTTATCGCCAATATCATTCCATTGACCCCTTTTCTGCAGGCCTTCAAAATTCTCCTGATTCAGAAAGGATCTGTAGAGCTCACCATCCCTTACCTGGAACACTTGACGATCCTGTTGGTGGTATATGCTGTTGTTGGGTGGATTGCCCTGAAGATTAAGCTATGGTTTATTTTTAAAAAAGCAGGAGCAGAGACTTTACCAGCTGCTGAGGCTTCTCAGGAAGATATCAGCTGATTGCAGCCTGCATTTGTTTGCATTTTTATGGGTAGATTGATGCTGTCCGTTAATGGGTATCCCTGCCAATTACTGTAGAAGAGTTAAAAAGTGAAAGTCAAGCTGTAATCGGGCAGCAGCATGCTTAAGGATTTTGGGCTTTAAAAACATTTTCTCGATGTTAAGTACACTTATAAACCACTAGCAGGCAGCTGGAAATCATCGTTCCCGTAATTTTTATTTTACCTGTACAATGAAAAGAAAAAACTGATATATTTGTCTCTGGTAAATTAGAAAAAATATGGAAAATGTATTTGACGCAAAAGAGGCTCAAAAATATATTGATAGAATAAATAAGCTCGTAGAAGATACCCATGGATTATGGGGGAAAATGACCGTAGACCAGATGCTCGCACACTGTTGTGTAACCTATGAGATGGTCTATGAGCCGGAAAAACATAAAAAACCGGGCTCCATTGCCAAGTTTATTCTGAAAACTTTCGTAAAACCAAAAGTAGTGGGTGAAAAAGCATATCCACGGGATTCTCCTACTGCACCGCAGTTTCTGGTGACCGGCAGAAAAAACTTTGACGAAGAGAAAATCAGGCTGATTGGCTTTATTCAGAAAACACAGCAATTGGGAGCTGATGCATTTGACGGCAAGGAATCTTTCTCTTTCGGAAAACTGAATGCCCAGCAATGGAACAATATGTTTGCCAAGCACCTGAACCATCATTTAGCACAATTCGGCGTTTAAAACTAACCCCATGAAAAAACTTTTATGTCTCCTCATCCTGGCTGTCCATTTCGTATCAGGACAGATGCCTGATATTTCAAATACCTGGCTGAACAACAGTAAACCGTATACCGGTACCATCGGAAGCAAAGGACAGGAACTGAAGCTTAAGATCAATATTTCTGAACAGAATAAAAAGAATGATCAGGAATACTTTGTGTCCGGATATTCTCTTGTAGACAATAATTATGCAAAGTTTGAAGGAACTATCAATATTGCCAAATACAGGGATACCAAGAAGAAAGGAACCGTGTATGGAGAATATGAGCTGGCAGAAGAGAATAAAGGAAAACATTCGGGGCTTTTTAAAGGGAAATTTATTTACACCTTTAAGTGGAATCGGAAAACAGAAAAGATCGAAGGACAATATATCGAACTGATCGGCGACTGGAAAAGCTACGACGGAAGTCTTGAATTTAAAACACGTCTGAAAAATCAGTAAGACAAGCCATCATCTATTTTGAAAAAAAACTAACTTTTAGGATAGGCCATCAAGCCCATTCTTTATATAATCTCAACAATCACATATGAAACTAGGTGCATTTTCAATCAGCTTAAGTGTAAAAGACCTTCAGAAGTCAAAAGATTTTTACGAAAAACTGGGCTTTACAACAATGGCAGGTGCTACAGAACAGAATTACCTCATTATGAAAAACGGTTCTACGCTTATAGGATTGTTTCAGGCCATGTTTGATGGGAACATGCTTACCTTCAATCCTGGATGGGACGAGAATGCTCAGAACCTTGAAGATTTTGAAGATGTCCGTGACATTCAGAAACGCCTGAAAGAAAGTGGGGTGGAGATTGGAAGAGAAGCAGACGAAAGTACCTCAGGCCCGGAGCATATCTATCTGAAAGATCCTGACGGAAATATGATTTTAATAGATCAGCACAGATAATTCCCGGATACCATACTTAAAAACATATTAAAACTTAACTCATAAAAAAACGATCATGGCATCAGTAAACGTTTATTTAACATTTAATGGAAACTGCAGGGAAGCATTTGATTTCTATAAGTCAGTTTTCGGCGGCGAGTATCCTTATATCGGGACTTTCGGTGAAATGCCTCCGATGGAGGGCCAGGAAACTTCTGAAAAAGACAAAAACAAAATTATGCACGTTACCCTTCCGATTTCAAAAGAAACCGTATTGATGGGAAGTGACACCGGTGGAGAATGGGCTTCCAGCTTTAAGGCAGGAAATAATTTTGCCGTTTCTATCAATGCAGAGTCTAAAGAAGAAGCAGACAAACTGTTCAACGGTCTTTCAGCAGGCGGACAGGTAACCATGCCGATGGCTGATACCTTCTGGGGAGCATATTTCGGGATGTTTACCGATAAATTCGGGATCAACTGGATGGTCAATTATGACGATCCGGCTAAGATGCAGCAGCATCCTTAACCTATACTATTTTAGTATCAGAATATAGTTAGAAATTACCGGCAGTCACTCTGTCGGTTTTTTATTGATTCCTTTTCGAATTTTTATAAATTTGAACCTGATTACGATAATAATTAATAATTAATTAAAAACATACAGATGAAATTCACTATTGATACCATTGCAGCCGAGCATAAAAAAGTAAAAAGCGGCGCAGATTTTCCTGAATACATCCAGGCTGTAAAAGGTCTTGGAGTTTCCCACTATAAAGTATACGTTTCCGATGGCAATACCGAGTATTTTGACCACGAAAATAAATCCGTCAGCAGCGGAAGTAAGTACGGCCCGCTCAATGTTTCTGATGAGGTAAACGCTGAACGTTTTAAAATGCAGTTGAAGCTGCATCAGCTGGGCGGTACAAATTATATGACATTCTGCAAAGATTGTGCTGACAATGGAGTGGCAGGCTGGAAGATGGATCTCAACGCAATGGTATGTACCTATTTTGATCAGGCTGAGAATAATATCCTGGAAGAACAGGTCCCCGGTAGAGCGTAAAATATTTTTGTTATTATTGATTTAAAATATTAATTTTGTTAAAACGATAGATAATAGTAATTGATAAACATGAGAAAGGTTTTTACGAAGTTGGCACTCACGGTATTAGGTTTTGGATCAGTATTCACCTATGCCCAGAAAAATGACCTGGGAGCGTGGTATATGTATTTTGGCAATAATAAAATAAGCAAAAAATTAAACTGGCACAATGAAGTTCAATACCGGAACTTTGATGCGGTTGGAGATCTTGAACAGCTTTTGATCCGTACCGGTATCGGATATGACCTGACGGAAAATAATAACAATATTTTGCTAGGGTACGGTTTTATTCTGAGCCAGCCTTACGTCAACGGCGGGAAAAAAGAAAATATTGAACACAGAATCTTCCAGCAGTATATTACCAAACAGAAGTTCGGTCGTTTCAACCTGCAACACCGCTACCGTCTGGAAGAACGTTTTTTGGAAGATGATTTCAGAATGAGATTCCGTTATATGTTGGGACTGAATATACCTATTACCCAGAAGGAAATGCTGCCGAAAACACTATATGCCTCTGTATACAATGAGATATTCCTGCATTTCGATAGTCCGGTTTTCGACAGAAATAGGGTATACGGTGCGCTGGGATATGTGATCAATAAAAATATGAGGATTGAAGCAGGTTATATGAATCAGATCCAGGAAAACAGAAATCGTGGGCAAATTCAGATTGGGTTTTATAACAATATTCCGTTTACCCGAAACTGATCAGTACCTAAATTGCTGAATGCCCGGATGAAAAACACAATTTAAAAAAATAACACGATAAAATAACACATATGCATTCAGGAAAAAAATTTGGAGCGGTAGAGTTCATGATTTGGACAAGACGCAGTATTTATGTTTTAACAATATTTTCAGCCATTCCTACTGTCCTGTACTTTTTAGGATGGAAGTTTCTGTCTATTCCCTGGCAGCCGATTGCCATCCTGGGAACAGCAGTCGCTTTCATTGTTGGATTTAAGAACAATGCCAGCTACAGCAGGCTTTGGGAAGCGAGACAAATCTATGGCTCTATCATCAATGACAGCCGGAGTTTCGGATATGTACTGAGAGATGCTTTGGCAGGTGCCAATCCCGGACAGGTAAAAGAAATGTTTCTGCGCCATTATGCCTGGCTTACAGCGCTAAGGTTTCAGCTTCGTGAACCAAGAGTCTGGGAAAATATGGGAACTGTACAATTTGATGAATATTCTAAGAAATATGACATCCCGGAAAGACTCTCGAAGCTGGATGAAGAGTTGAAAAACTATCTCTCTGAAAATGAACGTCAATACATCTTAAGCAAGAAAAACAGGGCAACACAGCTCATTGCCAACCAAAGTAAAGAATTATCTGAGGCTTATAAAAAGGGAGAAATCAATGATTTCCAATGGACGCAAATCAATCAGCAGCTGGTGAAATTTACAGATGACCAGGGAAAAGCTGAAAGAATCAAAAACTTTCCTTACCCGAGACATTTTTCTACAATAACCACTTATCTTCTGTTGCTGTTTATTCTTTTTGTGCCATTCGGTTTAATAAAAGAGGTTGATAAATTGGGAGATGGAACAGCTCTTGAAGGATGGACAGTTTGGTTTAATATCCCTTTTTCTTTATTGGTTACCTGGTGTTTCCATACGTTAGACAGTGTAGGAGAAGCTTCTGTAAATCCTTTTGAAGGAAGTCCTAATGACGTCCCTATTACCCAGATCAGCCGCACGATAGAGATTGATATGCGGGATATGCTGGATGAGACAGATCTTCCACCGGCAATTGGTGCAAAGAATAATATTGTGCTGTAATATTTTTATAATTTACAGAAAACTGATGTACTGAATTCAAAATAATACTAAAAAAAAACTGACTTAAAATGATTCACAGCTATGTTATAATATCCATTGCAGTACTGCTGTCTGTGATGATATTGGTAATGATCGGGCAGAAACTAAAAGTAGCGTATCCTATCTTTCTTGTCATTGCAGGACTTCTGATAAGCTTTGTGCCGGGAATGCCCCGCATTGAAATAGAACCTGACCTGGTTTTTCTTATATTTCTTCCACCTATTCTGTTTGAAGCTGCATGGTTTACCTCATGGCAGGATTTTCACAAATGGAGAAAGCAGATTTTTTCTATGGCTTTCGGGCTTGTGTTTTTAACCTCCATCGTGGTGGCCTACCTTTCATCTTCTATTATTCCAGGACTTACCTTGGCGATGGGATTTCTTTTGGGAGGTGTAAATTCCCCACCCGACGCGGTGGCTGCTACATCTGTGCTGAAGCATATGAAAATTCCTAAAAAGATCACCAATATTCTGGAAGGAGAAAGCCTTATCAATGATGCATCCAGTTTGATCGTCTTTAAATTTGCTTTGGCAGCCGTTATTTCAGGGCAGTTTATCTGGAAGGATGCTGTACAGGACTTCTTTACCATGGCTATCGGAGGAATTGCCATCGGAGTAGCAGTTGGTTTTCTCTTTGGTGCATTGCTGAAGATTATTCCTACCAATTCCAATATAGATACCATCATTACGCTTATTGTTCCGTACATTATGTATGTAGGAGCAGAGCATTTCCATTTTTCCGGGGTGCTCGCTGTAGTGGCAGGAGGATTGCTGATGTCGTACAATTCGCATTGCTATCTGAGCCATACCTCAAGGATCCAATCCGGAAATGTATGGAGTGTGCTCATATTTTTGATGAATACGATTATCTTTATTCTGATAGGCCTCGAGCTTCCGATCGTGGTGGAAGGAATGAAAGAATATACCATCTCCCAGGGAATTTTCTACAGTGTAGTGATTGGCGGGGCTATTATCGCGACGAGAATACTCTACAGTTATGCATTAATGTATTTCCCTAGACTTTGTTCAAAGGAGTTAAGGATTAAAGTTCCGAAACCGGACTGGAAAGAACCTTTTATCATCAGTTTTGCTGCGATGAGGGGGGTGGTGTCTCTGGCAGCAGCCTTATCCATTCCGGCTTTTTTACCCAATGGGGAAGCATTTCCACATAGGAATATCATTTTATTTGTAACCTTTGTGATCATACTGATCACCTTGGTAGGACAAGGCCTGTTGCTGGCTCCGATCCTGAAATTGTTAAATATCCAGGATGCAGGAAGTGAGCTGCCGGAAGAAAAGCAGGAAGTCATCCTGATGCGAAAACTAAAAGAAACCGCATTGCATAAACTGGATAACGATTTTTCTGAACTGGCTGAAAAAAATACGCTGGTACGCCATCAGAAACATAAACTGGAAAATGAAATGATGCTGATGGCTGATAAAGCCCAGTGTATGGCCTCTACCGGAGATTATGTGACGGCGATTAATGAAAACAAGGACGTCCTGCGGCAGGTTATTCAGGCGCAGAGAAACGAGCTGCACCGGATGAAAAAAGAAAAAATATTTGATGATCATGTGATGCGGGCCATTGAAATGCAGCTGGATTTTGATGAGGCAAAGATCACCGGATTTGCACACTGATCTGTCAGGAATTAGTATACTATTCGGAGTCACAAAAGATGTTCAGGCGGGGGTAAACCCGAAGCTCTCAAAGATAATATCACATAAAGTGGGTTTATTGATGATAAGAGTTTTGATTTTAATACCTTAGCGTTGAATATTTTTTGTGGCTTTGTCGTTTTAAAAATATAATATGGATACACCAATCATCGTTCAGCACAAGATAGATGCTCCCATAGAAAAAATTTGGGAGGCACTGACAGACAAGAACAAAATGAAATCCTGGTATTTTGATATTGAGGATTTTGAACCGCAGGTCGGAAAGGTATTTAATTTCTACGAGCCAGGAACTGAAAAGAAATACCACCATCGGTGTGAAATCCTGGAAATGATCCCTCAAAAAAGAATGAAGCATACCTGGAGCTATCCGGACTACTCAAAACTCAAAACCATAGTGACCTGGGAGCTTATCCCACAGGAAGAAGGAACATTGGTAAAACTGACCCATGAAGGAATCGAAAACTTTGACAGACTCGGAAGCAGTTTTTCAAGAGAAAGCTTTACAGAGGGCTGGAACGGAATTATCGGTAAAAGTTTAAAAGACTATATAGAAAAAAACAATGGTTAAGCTGCTTGATTTTACGATTAAAGATGCACCGGAGCTCATTTCCCGAATAGAAAACGAGAAGATGCTTCTTCAGTTTGCAGGTCCTATGTATCATTTTCCTCTTACAGAAGGCCAGCTGCAGAAAGATATGGATACCGGCAACAGAACTTTGTTTAAGATTGCAGATGAAGCCGGAACGATTATCGGGCATGCCCAGATCTGTATGAAAGATGAAACATTTCTGTTAGGAAGGATTCTCATCTGGGATGAAAACAACAGAGGGAAAGGATACGGGAAAAAAGTGATGCTGGAACTTTTAAGATTTGGTTTTAACCATTCCGACAAAAAAACTGCAGAACTGAATGTCTACGATTGGAATACCGGCGCGATTGAATGTTATAAAAAAGTGGGCTTTACTGTTGATCCTGAAGTAAGGAATGAAGCTAAGATAGGTAACGAAATATGGATTTCTCTTAATATGAAGATCCACAAATCTACTTTTGAACAACAGATGCTATGACAAAATTTACTGCTCTCCGTCCGGTATTATGGACAGAAAACCTTGATGACACCATCGGATTTTATATCCGTGTGCTCGGCTTTACCCTGATGGGCAGAAATGATGACTGGCAGTGGGCTTCACTTCGTAAAGATGACCTTTACCTGATGGTTTCTCAGCCCAATGCACAGGAAAGTCCGGATGCAATGGGCTTTACCGGATCATTTTATTTCAATGTAGAGCAGGTGGATGTGCTTTGGGAAGACCTAAAAACAAAAGCAAAGATCTGCTATGAAATTGAGACTTTTGACTGGGGTATGCGGGAATTTGCAATCTATGATAACAACGGATACATCCTTCAATTTG
Organism: Chryseobacterium pennipullorum; assembly: GCF_003384725.1. Taxonomy (GTDB): domain Bacteria; phylum Bacteroidota; class Bacteroidia; order Flavobacteriales; family Weeksellaceae; genus Chryseobacterium; species Chryseobacterium pennipullorum. The sequence continues at coordinate 456,622 of NZ_QNVV01000001.1, read as the reverse complement.
GAGAACCCATGGATTATATTGGCAATACGGAATAAAATTTGCTATTTTTGGGGAATATTTAGAAAGTCAATGAAAAGAAATATAATAGCAGGCTTCGCAGCCATCTTATTACTGGCATCATGTAATAAGGATAAAGAGATTCTTAATACCTTAAATACCTATAACAACTCAATGGAAGCCAAAGGATATCACTTTGGAGATCAACTTACCCTTCCAAAAGAGGTGACTGAAAATGCAGAAAGCGTAACCATCAGCTTTGGTGATAAAGAAACAACAGACTTAACTATTGACCCTAAGTTTTTTACGCTGGGTGATAACGCGGTAACTTTCAATATCAAAACAAAAGGCGGGGATGTTCTGAATCAGGATGCTACCATCAATGTATTTGCAAAAAATCCCGAAAAAAATATAGCCTACCAAATCGTGGCTGAATATCCGCACGACCCCAAAAATTTTGTACAGGGTTTCCAGATTGAAGGGAATACCATCTATGAAAGTGACGGCCAGAACGGGTCTTCACAGATCCTGAAATATACATTGGGAACCACCACTCCGCTGGCCTCTACCAAACAGGCTCCTGAAGACTTTTCCGAAGGAAGTACGATCATTGGTGATAAAGTGTATCAGCTGACCTGGCAGAGTAAAAAAGGATATATCTATGATAAAAATTCTTTGAAGCTGCTTTCAGAATTTGCTTATCCTAACGTACTGGGCGAAGGCTGGGGTCTTACTTATGACGGAAAAAACCTGATTGCATCAGACGGAAGCAAGCTGTTGTATTTCCTTGATCCGAATGATCCTTCAAAACTGATCAAATATATTGCTGTAGCAGGAAGCTCACAGGCGTACGATCAACTGAATGAGCTGGAATATCACAATGGATTTATTTATGCCAACGTATGGCAAAAACCGATTGTCCTGAAGATCAATCCTGCCAATGGTGAGGTAGTAGGGACTTTTGACTTCACAGAAATTGCCAAACAGAATACCAAAGGAAGTGATGATGTGCTGAACGGAATTGCATTCAAAGGTGAAAACATGCTGGTAACAGGAAAAAACTGGCCGAAGATTTACGAAGTTCAGATCAAATAATGATCAGTACTGATCAATACAATATATAGCGTTCCCAGGGAACGCTATTTTTATGTAAGCATTAAAATTTAGTATTTTTGAAAATGATTAAAAACTCTATTAAGCAGAAAATCATCATAGGCTGTGCTTCCGTTTTTCTGCTGACATCCTGTAATAATAAAGAGAAAATGCTGGATGCTCTGGCCGATTACAACAATGGCATGATGGAAAAAGGATATCATTTCGGAGATAAGCTTCAGCTTCCTTCGACGGTGACAGAAAATGCAGAAAGTATCTCCATCAGCTTTGATGGGAAGCAGACCTCTGATCTCACTATTAATCCGCAGTTTTTCACATTGGGTAATAATGAAGTCATCTTCACCATTAAGACAAAAGATGGTGAGGTTCTGAACCAGGATGCGACGGTAAATGTGTTTACAAAAAATCCTGAACAGAATCTCGGCTATAAGGTCGTGGCAGACTATCCTCATGGTCCTGATCATTTTATTGAAGGTTTTCTGGTAGAAGGAAATACCGTGTATGAAAGCGTCGGCGGAGAGGGGGTATCTCAGCTTATAAAATATCCTCTGGGCGAAGCTGTTCCCGCTGTTGTCAGAAAACAGCCTGCAGATATTTTTTCGGAAGGATGTACCATTGTTGGAAATAAGATTTACCAGCTGACTTATCGTAATAAGATCGGTTTTGTATATGATAAAAATACGTTGGAAAAGCAATCTGAATTTCCGCTACCCAATGTCATAGGAGAGGGCTGGGGACTTACCTATGACGGGAAAAACCTTATCGCAACGGACGGTACCAAAAATCTTTACTTTTTAGATGTTGAGAATCCCTCAAAAGTGATCAAAACAGTTGCTGTTGCCGGAAATAAGATGACGTATGATCAACTCAACGAACTGGAGTACCATAACGGTTTTATATACGCCAATGTATGGCATCATCCGATTGTCCTGAAGATCAATCCTGAGACCGGAGAAGCGGTTGGAAAGTTCGATTTTACAAAACTCACAGAAGAAAACAGTAAGGGGGAAAGCGAGCATGTTCTCAACGGTATTGCTTTTAAAGGTGAAAATATGCTGATCACCGGGAAAAACTGGCCGAAGATGTATGAAGTTGACATCAGATAATATCCCTCGCAAAACTTTCGTTTAGTTTTCAATAAAAGTATGTAAATTGCCAACATTCCACAATGGAAAATTATCTCTAAAAAATAACGTTTGAGGCTATTATATTTTATCTGTCTTTTTATTTTCTGCACCACCACGGCACAGAAAATTCTTCCTTTGGATACCTTAAAACTAAAAGAAGCCAAAGACATGCTTGCAGACGATTACGGAAATTTGTATATCTACAAAAATAAAGATTTCAGCTTTACCAAATATGACTCCTTAGGCAAACAGATCGGCAGATTGATGCTTACGGTGCCCTTTAAGATACAGAGTGTACAGAACCCTCTGAATGTACCTTTATTTTCTGAAAATGCTCAGGAAATGAAGTTTATAGATCAGAATATGAATGAGATACAGCGGATCGACTTTAAACAGAAATTCGGTTTTATAAGAATGGCTTATGCTGAAGATCTTCAGCAGATGTGGCTGCTGGATGACAGTACAAAGCGACTCATACAGTATAATTTCAGAAATGATACCACCATCAATTCTTATCCCTTTGATATCAGTTTTGAGGACCTTACAGATCTCCTGGTCTATGAAACAAAGGTGTATATTTTAACCCAAAAGCATATCAGGATTTATACGCTCAAGTTTGAAAAGATTTTTGAGGCTCCCATAGAGAACGGGAAACGGTTCAGAAGAGAGAATGATACAATCCTTGTGATCGCCAACAATTCCATCGCCAGATACATTCCTGAAAAGGGGATGGTAACTGTTTTTGAAGATCAGAATGCACAAATTGTGGATAAAAACATCCTCTCTTATTTTGAAATCAACGGGAACAAACTCTATCTTTACAGCCTTGAAAATGTAAAGAAAGCCTCACCGCAGAAACAAGCTGAACCGCAACTGGAAATTCCTCAGCAATCAACAGAACAGCCTGTCGAAATGCCCCAGGAAAAAAAGGAAGAAATACCAGGGAACTCCTCAGACAATACCATAGAACAATTGATCGAAGAGACTTCGGAGATTCAGGCTGCTGGGGTAGAAAAGCTTATCAATTAATCAGTAAATACAAGGAAAAAGAATATGCATATTGCAGTTACAGGAAACATTGGAGCAGGAAAAACAACTTTAACCACCATGCTTTCCAAACATTATGGATGGGATGCGCAGTTTGAAGACGTAGATCACAACCCTTATCTTGAGGATTTTTATTCCGATATGAGCAAGTGGAGTTTCGCATTACAGGTTTATTTCCTGGGCAGCAGATTCCGTCAGGTAAAAGAGATTAGAGAAAGTGGTAAAAATATTATTCAGGACCGTACGATCTACGAAGACGCCCATATTTTTGCAGAAAACCTAAACGATATGAATCTCCTTTCGGACAGGGATTTCAACAACTATTCGTCTGTTTTTGATCTGATGAAGTCTTTCGTTTCCGCTCCCGATTTATTGATTTACTTAAAATCAGATGTTCCCAACCTCGTTAAGAAAATTTATAAAAGAGGTCGTGAGTACGAAGCATCAATCAGTATAGAATATCTTTCAAAGCTGAATCAGAAGTATGAAAAATGGATCTCTAATTATACAGAGGGAAAACTTCTGGTGATTGAAGTAGACGATCTTGATTTTGTTGAAAAACCGGAAGATTTCGGAGTGATCCTTGAAAAGATTGAGGCAGAGCTTCACGGGTTGTTTTAACAAATATTTATCAGAACATTAAGATAGGTTCAATTTAATTCTTGTTAAATTTGGGTAAAGCAAGTTTAATTTTTTAAATGATTAAAAAATGTTAGTTAAAGTTTTACATAACGGAAACTGTTCAAAATCAAATGCCGTCCTGGAATACCTTGATGAGAATGGAGTACCTTTTGAGATTATTGATATGATGGAGGATCCTTTGAGTGTACTGGAAATCAGAACAGTCCTTAAAAAACTTAATCAAAGTGTTTTTCATATCATCCGTAAGACTGATAAGCTGTATGTTGATCAATACGCAGACAAGAACTATTCTGAGGAAGAATGGCTTACCATTCTGTCCGAAAATCCCTCTCTGATCCAGAGACCCATCCTTGTAAAAGGATCAGTAGCGATGTTGGGAAGACCCATTGAAAATGTGAAATTTTTCATTGAAAAATAACAATAAATTACCACGTAAAGAGTCCGTTTCAGTAATGAAACGGACTCTTTTTTTATGACATGTGCTTATTTTCCCTGAGGTATTTTCTTTTCAGTGCTTTTGGGTTTTTGGATGGTATTGTATAGAGCTTCCAGTTCTTTTGGGGGATGCCCGGCATCAAAACTTGAGGAAGTGTAGGTAACGCCGTTGGACGTGATGATAACAGTGGCTGATAAAGCCCGGTCGGTGTACCTGCCTGTTGTAGGAGATTCAAGGTTGGATATCTTGGGCAGATCAATGGCTTCGGCCTGCTTTGAAATGATTTTCCATTCCGAAGGCGATAGTACCGCTTGAGTGGAATCTCCATTTGATGTTGTTTTTATAAATCCTGATGTGAGTACAATGCCATGATTGCTGCCTCTCGTTATTTCTGTAATCTCGATTTTTTCAATTTTCTGTTGTTTTGATGTTATGGTTAATTTATTTCGGTTATTTTCATTTTTATTTTGATTAACACAACTTATAGTTGTGATAAGTAAAATAATATTAATGGATGTAAAAAGCGTTTTCATTGAATTATTTATAATTTATAGTGGTTTTAATTGAATTAAATTGCGATTTTAGATCTTAATTTTGTATGTTAGCTAAAATTAAAAAATAATTATGAGAAAATCTACTATTTCGAAATCTTCTTTGGCGGTTTTATTCTTTGTTGGTTTGGGCTGGTTCAATGCTCAAAAGATTCCTGCCTCAAAACGGTTGATAACGGCCGATCTGGATCCCCGTGGAATTGAACGGTGTGCTACCACTGAATACGAAAATCTTTTAAAGGAAAAATTCCCGGAGAGACTGACGACCGAGCAGTTTGAATCCTGGCTGGCTCCTCTCATCAAAAACGCAAAGGCCAATAAATCTCAGAATGGCAATGTAATTACAATTCCTGTTGTAGTCCATGTTATTCATAGTGGCCAGAACGTTGGAACAGCCCCAAACATTCCCGATTCCCAGGTGATGTCTCAGATTACAGTGATGAATAATGATTTCAGAAGATTAGCAGCCACACCAGGATTTAATTCCAATCCTGTAGGTGCAGATACTGAAATACAGTTTGTCCTGGCCAAAGTAGATCCAAATGGAAACCCTACCAATGGTATTAACAGGGTCAACCTTTGTCAGGATTACTGGGGGCAAAAGCAGATTAACAGTATTGTAAAGCCGGGAACGATATGGGATCCTACCCAATATATGAATATGTGGAGTGTAGATTTTGCTAGAAACGGACTTTTAGGATATGCTCAGTTTCCTTCTAGCTCCGGGCTTCAGGGGCTGAATACAAACGGAGGACCTGCCACTACAGATGGAGTGGTTGCCGGATTTTCAACCTTTGGAAGTATGGATTATAATGACGGGTCCTTCCTGATGCAGCCCGGCTATGACCGTGGAAGGACTATGACGCATGAAGTGGGACACTTTGTTGGATTGAGGCACATTTGGGGGGATGCGGCATGTGGAAATGACTATTGTGACGATACTCCCAAGGCGCATGGCGCCAACTACAGCTGCAATACGGCAATAGAAAGCTGCGATGATCCGTCAGTGTTTGAAATGGTTCAGAACTATATGGATTATACTAATGATACCTGTATGAATATCTATACTGTTGATCAAAAAACAAGAATACGGGCAGTAATGGATAATTCTCCGAGAAGAATGGAGTTGAAAGCTTCTCTGGCGGACCAGCCAATTCCTTTATTTGCAAACGATGCAGAACTGAAATTTGATGGTGGGTGCTCGGTAGGAGTAAGTAACTGTGGGGCTGGAGCTTTACGTCTTGTCATTAATAACAGAGGAACTGATAATCTGACATCTGCTGTTGTTTCCTATTCATTTAACGGGGGAGCGGCGCAGAACTACAGCTGGAGCGGTAATTTAGCTCAGGATAAATCAGATATTATTACTATTCCAGTGGATGCTTCTGTAGCGTCATCTCCGGTTTCTGTTTCTATTGTATCAGTAAATAATACTGCAGATCAGAGAAGTACAAATAATACTTCAGGAGGCAGCTATGTAAAGCCTTTGGTACCTGAATATTTTCCAACGACAACGGTGGTCTTTAAATTGCAGAGAGACCGTTACGGAAGAGAAACAAAATGGAACCTGAAGAATAGTGCAGGCCAGGTTCTTAAGTCCGGAGGGTATTCCAATACTCCTACCGGTCAGCCTGATCCGGCTCTTATTACCCAAACGTGGATTCTACCTGCAGATTGTTATATCTTTTCGATTTCTGATGATGATGGAGATGGATTGATTGACGGAGGATATGTGGACCTGTCTACAAGCTCTGGCCAGGTGATCTATCATGCCAGCGATGATTTTGGATTTTATGGAACAAAAGCATTTACCACTGTCGAAAATTTAGGAACAAGTGAGGTGGCTAAGAAAAATAACTTCGGAATTCACCCTAATCCGGTAAGTGATTTACTTACTGTTACAGGACTGTCCGGAGATACCCGGTTTGAAATTCATAACGCTGTCGGTCAGGTTGTTAAGAAAGGAAAAATTAATGATCATCAGATTCGTGTAGCTGATCTGGCTAAAGGAGTATATATCATTACAATACAGAATGCTAAAGTTTCGGAAAGTATTAAATTCATTAAGAAATAACAGACATAACAGCCTATGAATACCATCCGTCTCTCAACAGAGATGGATGTTTTTGTTGTATCATCGAAAAACGTTTAGAATAAAAGCTATTAATAAGGGTCCAAAATTTTACTGTTTTAATAAAAGAACAAAAATTTTGAATGGATAAGGGTGAAGAGCGGGAGGAGTACATTAATAAAAACCGGATCATTATGAGAATGATCCGGCTTTTGTTTTTTACAATAGAATAACGCCTTCTATTTTTGCTACTTCTTTATAAATGTTGATCACCTGATTGGCATCCAAAACAAATGCATTGATATTGCAGGCGGTATATTTTCCATTTTTACTTTCTCGGTTTCCCAATGTAAATTTAATCCCATCAAAAACTCTGTAAATTTCGGTAAGTTTTGCCTGGTCGGTAGGAATAATGAATTTGAATAAATAATCTTCCGGAAAATCATGATGATCTTCCAGTTTATCCCGTAAAGACTTGTAAAAATCCTCGGGGCTAGCGTGTTGATTTCCTTGTAATATGTCCATCTGCAAGTATTAATATAATATAAATATAACGAAATTTTTCCTATTTTCCAAATGGGCCAAGCAATGATTTGGAGTTCTGGTGCTCGTAATCCTCAATGATATTAAAGAGTCCGTTTACCAGCTGCTCGGATGCAAGCTGACTGAGTCCGCCAGCATTCACGGTATTGCTGTTCCCACCCAAAAGGCTTCCCAGAAAATTACTTCCGGATAAAGCGGTATTAATGGTTTTTACGATTCCGTATTCGTTCAGTTTCTCATCTACCTTGGGGGCGATGGCCGCAATCAGTTGTTGAGATGTCTTTTCTTTCAAGATCTGTGTCGCCGTAGTTCCCTGGATGATTCGGGTGACGTCCTGGGCATTCAGACTGTTCACTGCCCCCTGTAAAATAGGTCTGGAAGTATTTACCGTATAAGCTGCCGCCTGGGCAATGTAATCTCTTTCTTTAGCCACCAGAGATGGAGCTATCTTTTCCAGAACGGAATTGATGTCTCTCAGCTCTTTGGGAAGGGCTTTGTCTACCATATTATTCTGAAGAAAAGCTTCTTTGCTTCCGTAGATGCCCATGCCCTTATCGATACCGTTAAGGAGCATTCTCTTAATAATAGAAAGTCCCATGTCGGAAGTTGCCAGTGTCGTACAGGATTGTACAGTGGTTGTAATGACAGCACCGGTTCCTATGATCAGGGCTGCTGCAATGATATATTTTTTCATTGATCTTTTTTAATGCTTTTTTCAAAAACTGCACCAAAGGTAAATACTATTCTCTATTTAACAAAATATTAAGTTTAGACGGCTTATTTGGTAAAATTTTCTATTGTAAGCATTATTTTGTTGTTCCTGATGTGATAATAAAACATAGTAGTTTTTTGTTATTATGCATAGTAATGATAGATTTTCTTGTTTTTTGATTATAAAATGAATGGTATTTTTTAATTTTTAAGATGTTTGAATAGGGTTGGATATTTTTTATATTTTTGGTTAATGTCTTTTTTTGAGAGAATATATTTATCTCAATGAATGCATTTAACGAATTTGATTGTACGAATAAAATTGAAACTATATGAAACAAAGTAATTTAAAGTATTCTTGTCTCATTGCCGTGTTATACTTTGGCATGAACATGAATGCGCAGGTTACATCAGACTCTGCCAAAGTTCAGAAAATTGACGAAGTGGTGATGATCGGATACGGGAGTCGTAAGAAAGTAGATAACACTACTTCTATCAGCTCTATCAGTGCTGAAGAAGTAACAAAAACAAAAGTGTTAAATGCTTCACAGGCTATCCAAGGTAAAGCAGCAGGGGTGCAGGTTACAGCTTCAGATGCACCCGGCTCCACACCTACAGTGATGATCAGAGGTCTGGGGACAGTATTGGGAGGAAGAACGCCACTTTATGTTGTTGACGGAATGTTTACCGATAACATTAATAATATCAACTCCAACGATATTCTTACTTATGATATCCTTAAAGACGCTGCTGCTCTGGCCATCTATGGTAACAGAGCTGCGAACGGAGTGATCATTATTACCACAAAATCCGGAAGGGGAAAACTAAGTGTTTCTTATGATGGTCTGGTAGGATTCAGAACACCATTAAAAACCATCAAAATGGCCAATGCTTCGGAATTTGTAAACTATAATAACGCAGGTTCTAAAAGTGATTTTATCAGTCCTGATCAACCCTATAATACCGATTGGTTTAAAGAAATTACGAGAACAGGGATTTACAATCAGCACAATCTTTCCATTTCTGGGTCTTCAGAAGCTGCAAAATACTTTTTAAGCTTAGGGAATTATGATGAGCAATCCATCCTGAACGGAACCAACTATAACAGGACTACAATAAGGACAAATAATGAGTTCAGAATTACTAAGGGAATCAGATTAGCACAAACGTTAAGTGCTACCTTTACAAATGATACCCCGAAGTCATTCGGCGCATTTACCAACGCTTACAAGCAGGCCTCAGTAGTACCAGTATATTATCCGAATGGAAAATACGGACAGCCGATCATTAATAAAGCTACCGGTGAACTAGGTTATGAGGGTGGAAGATTTAATAATGTGGCAAATCCTGTAATGCAGATGGCCTATGACAATCAAAGAGGTAAAAACTTCTTGTTGCAAGGCGGATTGAAGCTGGATATTGATATTGTAAAGGATTTAAAATTTACCTCTCAGTTTAGTGGCGAGTATGGGCACTATAAATATTATAATTTCGTAAATTCAAGAGCTCTTTGGTTGGATAGTGATCCAATGAGAACGGAAGCTCAATACTCATCGACATCTCCAAAAACAAGACTGACCAATAAGAGTCAGAACTACTACAACTGGCTAATTAATAATTATCTTACCTACACCAAGAAAGTAGGAAACCATGATATTGAATTGGTAGCAGGTACAGAAGCTTCCGTGAAAAGTGGCCTTGAGTCAACAATTATCAATAGAAAAAATGTTCCTGTTTCACCCGATTACTGGAACTTAAGCGGAGTTGATTATTATGGAGACTTATTCAGTGAGGGAGATACAAAAGCTATTGAATCCATACAAGGAAACCGAAACACAACCATTTCATATTTCGGGAGATTTCAGTACAAATTTATGAACCGTTACCTTTTGAGTGGAACAATCCGAAGAGACGGCTCTTCTCAGTTTGCAGCAGGTCAGAGATGGGGAACTTTCCCATCATTCGGTGCAGGTTGGATCATTTCTCAGGAAAACTTCATGCAGGACGGATTCTTTGATATGCTGAAGTTAAGAGGAGGATGGGGTAAGATTGGTAATCAAACCGTACCTTTGAACTATTTACCACTTTCACTTGGGTCTTCTTACAATTATGGATACGGAAGCGCTTCTGTAAGTAATGGAGTAACTGTAAACAAGGGATACGACCCAGATTTAGGATGGGAAGTTACAGAGGAATCTTCGTTAGGACTTGATTTTGGTATCCTGAATAATAGATTAACGGGTACTTTTGATGTTTATAACAGAAAGACCAAAAACCTTATTTTAGGTGTGGTTCCTTATATGTCAACAGGAATTTCTGAGTTGAACTATTCCCATATGGGAAGTGTCGTTAACAAAGGTTTTGAAGTAAGTTTAAACTGGGCAGATAAAGTAGGAGAAGATTTTTCATATTCCATTGGGGGTAATTATTCATATAATAAGAATACACTGGCCAGTATGGATACCTCTAAACCTGTTTCCCAAATCGTAGGAGGGAATCTGGGTAACGGAATAGATACTAAACTTTTCAACGCTTCTGCAGTAGGATATGCACTGGGTAGTTTCTACCTATTTGAGGCTGACGGTTACAATGAAAAAGGAGAACTGAAGTTTAAAGATATCAATGGTGATGGGGTTATAGATGCTAAAGATAAACGTTTTTTCGGTTCTTACATTCCAAAATCAACATTAGGAGTCAATGTTTCTATGTCCTACAAAAACTGGGATTTTGCACTTAATGGGTATGGATCCTTCGGATTTAAAGTATACAATGGTAAGAAGGCTCAAAGAAATGGCGGTGAAAATGTAGAGGCTTCGGTAGCCAATAATTTCTGGACACCCAATAACACCAATGCTGCCAATCCGGTAAACCCGGCAAATATTCCTGTTGCATCTACCTTCTATCTTGAAGATGGGGATTTCTTCAGAATTAATAACATTTCCGTAGGATACACATTTAAAAATGTAACCGATTACATGAAATCAATTAAACTGTATGTTAGTGCAATTAATCCTTTTGTATTCCAGAAATACTCCGGATACTCTTCGGAATTGTCAGGTTATAACCCTACAGATACTACAACGGAAGGAGATCCGTATAAAAGAGCAGGTATTGAATTGGATGCATACCCTACGTTAAGATCTTTTGTATTTGGTGTTAATCTAAACTTTTAAAAAAATGAATAAAAAATATATCATAGCAGCTGCATTCCTAATTTTAGGAGCTGTCAACCAAAGCTGTAGCAATGACTTTATTGATGTGTCACCTACAGAAGCAATTCCTGAATCCGCACTTGGCGAAATATATAACAACGATGAAGGTGCCAATAGTCTGGTAACAGCTATTTATGCTAAATTTTTAGATTGGAATATGAGTACATTTGCCTGGATTGGCGTAACATCCATTGTCTCGGATGATGCTGATAAAGGCTCAAGTGCAAGTGATTCCGGTTCGGATAAAGATATCCTGGATGCTCTGAATTTTACGGCAGCCACTCCATCATTCAAAGAATTATTTGCCTCCAATTATCAGGGGATTAACAGATGTAATCAGGCCCTGAAATATCTTCCTTTGCTGGATAAAGCAAATCCGGAATTACGTAAAAGACTCGAAGGTGAAGCTAAGTTTTTAAGAGCGTTTATGTACTTTACTCTGGTACGATCTTTCGGAGGTGTTCCTTTAGTGGACCATGTTGCAGTAACGGGAGTTGAAGCTGATAAAATCATGGCGCTTACAAGAAGGTCAAAAGAAGATATTTATGCTTTCATAGAAAAAGACCTTAAAGAAGCTGCAGAGGTTCTTCCAACAAAAACCGGAGGAGAAAGAGCAACAAAAGGGGCGGCCCACGCTCTTTTGGCAAAGGTTTATCTCTATCAGAAAAAATGGCAGTTGGCAGTAGACGAATCTAATTTGGTTACAGGATATTCGCTTACAACTAATTTCCAGGATATTTATAAAGTTTCCGGAGAAAACAACGCTGAGTCTATTTTCGAAATCAATGGTTCCGGTGGAACTGGAGGAAGAGCCATTCAGCAATACAGCCAGGTACAAGGTGCAAGAGGTACTACCGGATGGGGATGGGGATTTGCTACTCCAACGCAGGGATTGTATGATGCTTACTCACCAACAGATACAAGAAGGGATGCTACAATTATCCACAGAGATATGACGTTGTATGACGGCTATTACGTAGGTCCTAATACAGATAACAAATTCTATAACTATAAAGCCTATTCATCAAATTACAGAGATCAGGCTTCAACAGATGTGAATATCCGTTATCTGAGATATGCAGAAGTTCTATTAATCAAAGCTGAAGCAATGAATGAACTGGGCCAGACTTCAGCAGCTATTCCTTTCCTGAATCAGGTGAGAGAAAGGGCAAAAGTTCCTGCTACCACGGCTACCACTCAAGCTGACGTAAGAACAGCAATCTGGAAGGAGAGAAGATTAGAACTTGCATTTGAACACGACAGGTGGTTTGACTTAGTGAGAACAGGCCAGGCGGAAAGTGCGATGGCTGCAGATGGCGGAAAAGTATTCAAAGTTGGAAAACATGAACTATTCCCACTTCCTCAGGACTTCATCATGGAAGCTGGAGGATTATCCCAGCAAAATCCAGGATATTAACATAAAACCATAGATTAGAGGAGAGTGAAAATTCTCCTCTAACTTTATAACCCTAGACCTCCTATTACTTATGAAAAGGATTGTACTATCAATTGCCGTTACTTCTTTGTTTTTTACCTATTCCTGTAAAAACAGCTCAGCTGCGAATCAGAAATCAGCTCAAAATAAAACCATTAAAAGTTCTTTGACTGATGAGCAATTAATGGACCGAGTGCAGAAAGATGCTTTAAAATACTTCTGGGATTATGCAGAACCTCATTCAATGCTTGGAAGAGAGCGTTATCATGAAGATGACATGTATCCTGATAATGACAAACATGTGATTACCACAGGAGGATCCGGATTCGGACTGGCAACAATTCTAGTGGGCGTAGAAAGAGGATTTATTCCGAGAGAGGAAGCTGTGAAACGACTTTCCCGTATGATGAGCTTTCTGGCAAAAGCAGACCGCTATAAAGGCGCGTGGTCACACTGGATCAATGGAGAAACCGGTAAAACGGTTCCTTTTGGTAAAAAAGACAACGGGGGCGACCTTGTAGAAACAGCATTTCTGGCTTCAGGTATTCTGATGGTTCGCGAATACTTTAAACATGGCAATGCCGAAGAACAGGTTTTAGCCGGAAAATGCGATCAGCTATGGAAGGGGATTCAATGGAACTGGTATACCAAAGGAGGTGAAAAAGTTTTATACTGGCACTGGTCTCCGGATTACCAATGGGAAATGAACTTTCCGCTGGAGGGCTATAATGAATGTCTGATTACCTATATTCTGGCAGCTTCTTCGCCTACGCATTCCATAGATGCTGAAACTTATTATAAAGGCTGGACCCGGAACGGGACTTACCTGACCGACAAGAAAAAATATGGTTTACCTCTTTACGTAAAACATAATTATGCAGAAGAATACGGAGGCCCGTTGTTCTGGTCCCAATATTCATATATCGGTCTTGATCCTACCGGATTATCTGATAAGCTCATAAAAAACTACTTTGAGATCAATAAAAACCAAACCCTTATCGATTATCAATACTGCGTTGAAAATCCTAAAAAATGGAAAGGCTATGGCCCAGAATATTGGGGGCTGACAGCGGGATACACAAGAAATGAAAACGGAAGTACAGGCTACACTGCCCATATGCCTTCCAATGATCATGGGGTGATTACCCCTACTGCTGCACTGAGCAGTTTTCCGTACACTCCTAAAGAATCCATGGATTTCCTACGGTTTATCTATACTCAAAAACCGGAATTCATAGGATCTGCCGGACCTTATGATGCCACCTCTATTCATTATAACAACTGGTTTACCCCAAGATACCTCGCTATTGATCAGGGAACAATTGCCCCCATGATAGAAAACTACAGGACAGGATTTCTCTGGAAACTCTTTATGAATGCTCCGGAAATTCAGCAGGGTCTCAAAAAGCTGAGTTTTCAGTCAGAAAAATATGGAATCAAATAATGACGCTGTATTTTGACTCAAAAGAAATCATAATGCAAATGAGGTGAATTCATTTACATGTAAGATAGCCAATGCTTTAACCAAAATCTAGATATCACTATGAAATTTAAATTAAAATATATTCCCCTTTTACTCCTGGCTGTTTCACTGCAGCTGAAGGCCCAGGAAATAAAAGCCGAGCTGAATAAAGAATTTAAAAGAACAGAAAAGATGCCCTACATTCTGGATTACCCTCAGAATGTCAAAGGAAACGTTCCGCTGATTGTGTTCCTTCATGGCTCAGGAGAACGGGGAAATAATCTGGAAATGGTAAAGGCTCACAGCCCTTTTACCTATAAAAATCTGATCAAAGAACCCGTTGCCATCCTCGCACCCCAATGTCCTGCCGATACATGGTGGGATACCGTCACGGTATATAATCTGATTAAAGAAATTCAGAATAAATATAAAATTGACGCTTCCAGAATTTACCTTACCGGTCTTTCGATGGGCGGTTGGGGAACCCTGAAACTGGCGATGGAGCATCCCGAGATGTTTGCTGCCGTAGCTTCAGTCTGCGCCCCTACAGATCAGATGATGACCGCCAATATTCATCGCTTTAAAAATTTGAATATGAAAGTATTCCATGGCGGAATGGATGATATTGTTCTTCCAGAAAATGCATTTAAATTTTACCAGAAGCTTCATCCGGTGAATCCCGAAGCAGAACTGGTGATTTTTCCGAATGATAACCATAACTCCTGGGATTCGACGTACTCAAATCCAAAACTGTATGAATGGATGTTGTCTCAAAAGAAAAATAAGTAAAAGAATTCTCTTATAGGCAAACTTTAAGAGTATTCCCATTTAATATTGAATAAATTTCATATTTTTGATTATTGTCTTTTAAAGAGACAATAAAAATAATGGATACATTTAAAAATATATAAACCTTTGGCTGATCACAAAAGTATCAGCTCATGGAAATAAAAAGTAAAAGTAGCGTTTGCCGTTACATCAAACAGAACAATAAGAAGTTGATTTATGAAAAAACTAATTGTACTTGCAGCCTTAGCGCTTTCGCCGGTGTTTTCAGCACAGGAAATGGTAGATAAACCGGTACAGTCTTACCAGACTGCCCAGTATCAGGCAAAAAGAAAAGCTTTTGTAGATAACCTTTTATCCAAAATGACCCTGGATGAAAAGATTGGACAGCTTAATCTTCCGACTTCCGGTGATTTTACCACCGGAATGGCTCAGAGTTCAGATATTGGTAAGAAAGTCGAACAGGGGTTAGTGGGCGGATTGTTCAACATTAAAGGAGCTGATAAAATCAAAGCGGTTCAAAAAGTAGCGGTTGAGAAAAGCCGTTTGAAAATTCCGATGATTTTTGGAATGGATGTTATTCACGGCTACGAAACGACTTTCCCGATACCACTAGGTCTGGCCGCTTCATGGGATATGAACCTGGTACAGCAGTCTGCGAGAGTTGCGGCAAGGGAAGCTGCTTCTGACGGGATCAACTGGACCTTTTCGCCCATGGTAGATATTTCCCGTGAACCAAGATGGGGAAGAGTTTCCGAAGGTTCCGGTGAAGACCCGTATCTGGGAAGCGAAATTTCTAAAAATATGGTGTTTGGCTATCAGGGGAAAGATCTGGCCAATGGAACCAATATCTTAGCCTGCGTAAAACACTTTGCGTTATATGGTGCCGGAGAGGCCGGGAGAGATTATAATACAGTGGATATGAGCCACGTGCGAATGTTCAATGAATATTTCCCACCTTACAAGGCTGCCGTAGATGCCGGTGTTGCCTCTGTCATGGCCTCCTTCAATGAAGTAGATGGCGTACCTGCCACCGGAAGCAGATGGCTTCAGACTGAAGTATTGAGGAACCAATGGAAATTCAAAGGTTTTGTAGTTACCGATTATACCGGAATCAATGAAATGGTAGACCACGGAATGGGAGATCTTCAGCAGGTTTCTGCCCTGGCATTAAAAGCAGGGGTGGACATGGATATGGTAGGTGAAGGTTTTTTAACGACCTTAAAAAAATCTTTGTCTGAAGGAAAAGTTACCCAGGCCGAAATCGATACTGCGGCAAGGAGAATTCTTGAAGCAAAATATGATCTGGGATTATTTGATAACCCGTACAAACATGGTGATGCTAAGCTGGCCGCAAAAGAGGTCTACAATATGGAGAACCGTAATGTAGCAAGAAGTGCGGCTGCGCAGTCAATGGTTCTGTTGAAAAACGAAAATCAGGTATTGCCTTTAAAAAAATCGGGAACTGTTGCCGTGATCGGTCCGTTGGTCAATAATTCCATGAATATGGCAGGAACCTGGAGTGTGGCCACCAAACATGGTATTTCTGTTAACCTGATGCAGGGACTACAGGCCAATTATGGTAAAGAGGTGAAATTTCTTTCTGCTAAAGGAGCCAATATTGATGATGATGCCAAACTGGAAGAGATCTATGCTGCTCACGGTAAAAAAACAGACCGGGATAACCGTTCAAAAGAAGCCTTATTAAAAGAAGCTGTAGAAGTTGCCGGCAAATCGGATGTAATTCTTCTGGCTATTGGAGAGTCAGCAGAAATGAGTGGAGAGTCTTCATCAAGAACTGAAATTACGATCCCTCAGTCTCAGGTAGACTTGCTGAATGAGCTGAAAAAGACTGGGAAACCGATTGCCATGATCCTTTTTACAGGCCGTCCGTTGGCTTTGACGAATGTTAAAGATGCTCCCGATGCTATTCTGAATGCATGGTTCCCAGGTTCTGAAGCAGGAAATGCGATGGCTGATGTTATTTTCGGAAAAGTGAATCCATCCGGAAAACTTCCAATGACTTTCCCAAGAAGTCTGGGGCAGGTTCCAATTTATTACAATGCTAAGAATACCGGCCGCCCACTGGATCAGAAATTGACGGATAAGTGTGAATATCAAAGATTCCGTTCTAATTATATGGATGAATGTAATACTCCGTTGTATGCCTTTGGATATGGCTTAAGCTATACAAAATTCAATTACTCTGGTATGACGGTTTCCAATGCCACACCAAAGGGTAACCAGACTATTCAGGCCTCTGTGACGGTAACCAATGCCGGAAACTACGACGGAGCAGAAGTGGTACAGCTGTACATAAGAGATATGGTGGGAACCATTACCAGACCCGTAAAAGAGCTGAAAGGCTTCCAGAAAGTATTCCTGAGAAAAGGAGAGTCCAGAAAAGTAACGTTTGATATAACACCGGAAACACTGAAATTTTATAATGGTGACCTTCAATATGACTGGGAACCAGGAGAGTTTGATGTTATGATCGGAACAAGTTCTGACGCGGTACAACATGCAAAGATTAACTGGGTGAAATAATAAAGTGAAAAGTTATTCACACAGGCGTGTCTTAACGTTTTTTTGGCATGGTTTTTAATGATATCCCCGTAGTTATCATACAATTTAAAATAACATGAAAAAAACAATATTACTTAGCGCCATGTTCCTTGGTACTTTAGCTTTTGCACAAAATACACCTGTATTGGGTGGTGATAAAGATGCTCATGGCTGTATCGGTTCAGCAGGATATACGTACTCGCAGATTAAAAAAGACTGTGTAAGAACTTTTGAGGAAAAAATAAAGTTAAAAGAAGTGGCCTCAAATGGAGATTATATCGCAGCAGTTATTTTCAGCAAAGACATGAAAAAAGCTGAAGTTTTTGTAAAAGATGCGGAAGGAGGCAGCATAATCCTTACAAGACCCGGAAAGGCTAGAGCCTGGAAAAATGAGGGGTATGTATTGGTTCCTTACAAGAAAAACGGTTTTCAGCTTAAAAAGGATAATGTTGTCATCTATAAATAAAATCAAGCTTAACCCTATAGAAAGCCACTCGAAAGAGTGGTTTTTTTGTTTACAGTAAATACGACAGGTTTTGTCGTTGCTTAACAATATTTTTGTGACCGAAGCAATTGACAAAAATAAATGCACTCGGATAGATTGGATGAAGTATAATGCTTGTAAAAAATGATCTGACAAAGGATACCCTGAAAACGACCATAAAACAAATAGTCTTTTATGGTTAATGCCGGCGAGCTATTAGTTAAGGGGAAATGATCTTGTCTTTTTCTACGGATTTAGTAAAGTATTTAGAGTTAATTTAGGTTTTTCTTTGAATTATAATTTTTAAATAAAGTGAATTATTTAAAAATTTACTATAAAAGCAGAGGTATTTTGTTTGTTTTTTAGTGAATGGGGATAGAGTATTGCCTTGTATTGTAGAAAATATTTAATTTCCAGCAATTTAAAACACGAATAGTTTATACACATATATGAAAAAACATTTATTTTCGCTGGCAGTGGTAGCTTATAAGCCACTAAGTAATAATGCATTTAATTACGTATTTGAAATTCAACCTCCAAAGTCAGGAGACTTCGGAAAGCGTGGGTTAGCTTTAGATGTTTCGGAATTTATTGCTCATACTTCAGCTAGTTTTATGGCTGGTACAACAACTGCTTCATCAATTTTAAAGAATTATATAGGCGGTTTTACTCTTTGGTTAGGCTTAATAACTCGATAACATAAAAACAATATTAAATACATTCTGTTTATTCTTTTCTCAGCATTTATGACAGCTCAGATAAAAACAGAAATTTTAAAAATCCAGGATCCAGAAACTTATATAAAAGTACGGGTATCAAATAACATTGATTATTTTAATTATCAGCATAATTTTAGTAAAAGCCTGATTGAAGAAACTCAGAATAAATATGGCTTTTCCTATGAAAATGAAGTATATTTTTTAGAAAATAAGAAGGCATCTATTATAATTGATCCAAAAACTCAAAAAGATATTTCTTTGAGAGTTTTTCATAAGGCATCCAATCCTACTACAGAAATTGAGAAGGGATCCTATTATTTGACAGGAAAAATCGTTTTTCCTGTTGATTACTTTCCAAAAGAGTTTATTAACTGCTTAGAAAAACAAGGATTTATTATTTTAAATGAAATAGAAATACCGAAAACAGGAATAGACATAAATAAATTTTTCCTGAAAGAGATTAAAAGAATTCTGATTCCCAAGAATCTGGAAGACAAGTTTAAATACGATGACAAAGGTAATATTGTACCAAAAAGTAAATAGATTGGAAGTTGGGATGGATATTATTTTTGATACAAACGTTTAAAATAGGGAAGTTTACCAAAAGGTGAAGTCTTCATTAATCAATTGATAAAAATAAAATTATTCAAAACGTACTCACCATTTAAAACGTGAAATAAAAACGTTTCATCAAAATATAAATAATATACTTAGTGGAAAATAATAAAATGGAATTAAAGACTTCTGACATCAGGGAATTTATAAAGACCTTGCTTGTTAAATTGGATAACTTAGATATTGCGATTTCTTTTACATTGGATGAAGATGTATATTGGAATATCCTTGATGAAGAATTATATGACGCTTACAAAGACCCTGTCGGCTTAACAATGGGAAGTCTTGCTGATGATTGGTCATTTTTGCAAGCAGTTTTAAAAGGTAAACGAGAAATAGTAGATTATGATTTATATAAATTAGCTGCTATATTAAGATTTTTAGGAAAAAAAAAGATCATTACAAAAGCTCAAAACCAAAATACTATTTAATCCTACTATGCTTCTGGTTGTAGTCAGTTATTCCTTAAAAGTAAAAATACCGATGGATACACATTAGATAATTATGGTGAAATATCAGATAAAAATGGAAGGTTGTAAATGGAATTACTTATGGATTTGGGACTGGTAAAGTCCTAGTATCTCCGGATAGAGCGAGACAAGAAATTTTGGCTTTTTCACACACTGGGTATCATGAAGGCATACACCCCGCTGCGCAAAGTCTCCTGACTTTGAGCCACTAAGTAATAATGCATTTAATTACATATTTGAAATTCAACCTCCAAAGTAAGGGGACTTTGAAGAGCGTGGGGTTTAGCTACAATTTTTCTTTCTTACTAGTAAATAATACTAAATGAAAACATTTTATTGCTTCTTCGGAATATTTATATTTGGATTTTATTTTTCTCAAGTTAAAGTAAATTATAGGAAAGATATTGATATTTTTTTCATGGATTCAGCCGTATCAATGAAGAGGTATCTTGATGCAAGTAAGCCATATAGATACAAAATAGTTAATCACACAAATAGTGACTATATTATAGATCCACAGGGTTTTGATGGTAAAACTTATGTCTATGAAATAATGAATTATACAGTCGTAGCTATCCAGAAAAAATGATTCCAAAAGGTTATTACTCAAGAGATTTAGAAGACTGTAAAGAAGATTAATCATATTAAAAAAGAAAGATTCCATAATTGTAGAAATGAGCCTTTTGAATATTGAATTTTTTACAATCTTAAACCTGATAAAAGTTATTATTTAGATATTCAGTCTAAGCATAACGAATATACAGCTACATTATTAGGTTGTACAGATTATATAAAAAATCTCAAACTTAAGGTCTATAAAATTTTTGAGGATAGAATATAAAAATACCTTTCAAACCCTAGTAGGAGTTAAGCTACAATAATTCCAGAGCTGCGCAAAGCTCTCCCTCTATTCCTACTGAATTAATAGCCACTCAATTAAATATGTACACAGAAATAGAACAACAAGGTTTAGATATAGATTGGTTTTTCACAGATGGAAAATACATTGGTTTTATGGCTTCTGGGGGTGGGAAGTTACCCATTTCAGTAGCAGATTACAAAGACGACTATCAGGTGTTGGTCGATTATTTTAGGAATTTACCTGAAATATCAGATGTTTTAGTCAATCCAAAATTAGATAGTTTATTACTTAAGGTATTTCGTTCAGGCGCTGATCAAAAATATCTAGAAGATTATATTTCCATGACAAGAAAAGGACTTTATTCATATGATAAAACGGTAGTAAATAATTTTTTAGATCCTTATTATCATTTGGTAGCAGGTCCTACAGTACCATTGAAATTGGCCGCTGTTCCACAGGATATATTAATCATTCTTTCAAAAACCAGATCTTTAAATGATATTGAAAGCATGCAGGAAATAAATATTCTCGAAATAGGTTGAAAAGAATAAACCAGCTGAACAGTAAATTTTCAAAAATATATAAGACTAAAACCTCGCTGCGCAAAACATCCCGACTTTGAGCCATTAACACTTCGGAATATGGATTATGATTTATAAGAAGTACAATTATATTCAATAATATGGCTTGCTCACTCTTTTAATGATGTTTGTCAAACTAAATTCACTAATTTTAATTTGTCTGAAAACAGTGAAGTTTCCCTGCTGAATAGTTTAAAATAAAATTGTTTATTATGGATAGTAAAGACGGATTTGTTAAGCAGTTTGCTTAGCTGCAGCGAAGTACAATCCTGCAGTGATCTTCCAATGCACTCAGTAGGCTGATCATATTACTCCGGAAACGTCTTTAGAAGGAATTGCAAAGTAAATTTTGAAATTTAAAGTGGGAGACATATTTTTATGGTTCGGTTAATAACTCTCATTTGTCCAAGCAGATAAGGCAAAAAAATGTATCATTTTAAAAATATAATAAATAGTTTGGCATTTTTTTTGAAAATGTTTACTAAATAATGTTAATTATATCAGGATAATGATGATTTTAAATATTTTAAAAGAAAAATGATTGAAAAAAACTTTATAACAGCAATCTTACTTTTTTTAAGTATGAATTTGTGTGCCCAAGTTGGAATCAATACAAGCAACCCCCAGGGTGTCTTTAATATTGATGGGGCGAAAGATAACCCTGCAACAGGAACTCCCAACGCTTCCCAACAGGCCAACGATGTTGCGGTAACAACAGCAGGAAATATGGGTATAGGGCTTACTGCCCCTACTAATAAATTGCATGTCAATGGGACCAATCCATTACGCTTGCAGGGGCTTACTGCAGGAGCAATGTCGACAGATCTTCTGACAGTTGCGGATGCAAATGGAGTTTTGAAAACGGTAGGAACCCTTAACTCGCTCTCAATTCCTACAGCAGCAATTTTCAGACTTGCAAACTCACAGGCCAATTTTTTAAATGGTATTGCTGAAGGAAGTTCATCGGTGGTTCCTATGAGCATGATCAAAAACTCTATTGAAGGGATGTCTTATGATGCAGCCACTAGTACCATTACATTTCCTGCAGGTACCTATCAAATGACGTTTGTGTATGAAGCGACTCACAATGCAACGGGTTGTACGATCAGCTCTTATCTGGTCGATTTTCCTTTAAATGCATCGACGGTCAGAACTGTTAATACTGCCGAACACAATCAAGGGGGTACTTCCAATCATGGGGGCGCTATTGCCTATTCTACCGCTGTTCCCGCTAATACAACCTGGCAGATACGGTTAGGTAGAGGGCCTTCGGGAAATTGCAGCGGAGCTGGTATGGATTTAAAAAATACTTCGACACAACTTCTTGTGCTGAGGATTGGAAATTAAGTTGATTAAGCTTATACTTATAATAATATTATAAATTTTATTAATCGGAATTAAAGGCTTATTAATCTGGCACTCGATTTAAAATTAAAATACAATACTTTAAAAAATAAAGACAATGATAAAAATAAATTACTATCTGGTGGTGTTGCTTTTCTTAGGTACGGCTTTGTCGGCTCAAGTAGGTATTAATACAAATAATCCACAAGGTGTTTTCAATATTGATGGGGCTAAGGATAATCCCGCAACAGGTGCGCCTAATGCTACCCAGCAGGCCAATGATGTTGCGGTGACAGCTGCAGGGAATATGGGAATAGGAATTACAGTGCCTACAAATAAGTTGCATATTAATGCAACAAATCCATTACGTTTGCAGGGGCTTACTGCAGGAGTCGCAGCCACGGATCCTTTGGTTGTTGCTGACACGAATGGTGTTTTAAAAACAATAGGGACATTGGGTAGTTTATCAATTCCCATACCTGCTATTTTCAGGTTGGAAACTGCACAAAGTGATTTTTTAAGCGGACAGGGAATAGGAGGCTCACAGGCCGTTCCTATGTCGCTGGTAAAAAACTCCATTCCTGGTTTAACTTATGCCGGGAATACCATTACTTTTCCTGCAGGTACCTATCAGTTGACCTTTATCTATGAAGGAACCCATAATGCTGCCGGATGTACAGTCAGCTCTTATTTTATTGATTTTCCTCTTAATAGCGGATCGACAAGAATTCATAATACAGCATCTCATATACAAGGCGCTGCATCCTCTCACGGAGGAACTGTCACCTATGCAACGACGGTGCCGGCGGGCAGAAACTGGAGCATTCAATTGGGTAGAGGTCAATCCGGGAACTGTATGGGTGCTGGGATGACTTTAGCAGCTACCTCCACACAATTATTGGTGTTCAGAATTGGAGATTAAAGTAAAGAATCTTAAGCATAATCAACACATAATTTTCTATGATATGAAGCAAATAAAAATTGGTGAACAATAATTTTTTTTTAGAATATCAAAGACTAAAACCGAAAATAAAAGACATCATCTATTCATTATACAGTGACTTTTTTGTAACTTGGATGTTAATTAATAACTAATTTTTACCAACTGAAAACATTAACAAATCAAAATATGAGAAAATTTATTGTATTGAGCACATTATTCCTGAGTTCTTTAGCTTTTGCGCAGCAGAAAGCACCTATTGTGGGTGGTGACAGGGATGTACATGGATGTCTGGGTTCTGCAGGATATACCTATTCACAACTTAAGAATGACTGTATTAAAGTCTTCAAACAGAAAATCAAATTAAAAGAAGTGAATGCTGACAAAAGTTATACTTCAATGACGGCTGTTCTTTTCAGCAGAGATATGAAACGGGCTGAAATTTTCATTCCGGACGGGATCGCGAAAAGTATTATTCTGGAAAGAGAAGGAAAGAGTAAAATCTGGAAAAGCGGTAGCTATATCAAAGAAAGTTACGTCTTAATGCCTTACAAAAAAACCGGTTATCAGATTAAAAAAGATGATGTGGTCATTTATCGGTAGATCAATTATTTGAAAGATCGTTATGGCTGATGGTATTCTTATCTGTACGCATGGATTTGGAGAGAAAAGAAGAGCAGGATAAAGATAAAAGCTATCTCAGAAATGGGATAGCTTTTGTTTTTGGCCGTGGATGAGCTCATATTAGGAGGATATAGGGTAGGTAAGGTTTTTTATATCAGTATTTTATGTTTTTTTTATGTAAAAATAGGTATATTGCTATAACAAATTAAAGCAGTATCCGAAAAGCTAATAGAGTAGGAAAAACTAAAAAATGTAACTATGAAAAATCTGAAAAAACTTTCAAAAAAAGAATTGAAAACAATGCAGGGAGGTATTCCGATGTGTTTACCCGGGTACTTCTGGTGCTCATTCGTGAAAAAATGTATTCCTGTAGGATCACCATGCGGACTTATTGATTAATCTGACAGGGACAATGAACAAAAGATGTTATCTCAAATAGGGATAACATTTTTTTGTGATCATTCCAGATCGATAAAAAACCGGTAAAAAAGCGGTAGAAAAATCATGAAAACAGGATTTTTATCTCTCACTGAAAAACCGTATTTTTGTACATCTAAAAAGTAAAAGAACGAATGAATTCCTACAAAAATCCATTGGAAGAGCGCTATTCCAGTGAAGAAATGTTGTTTAATTTCTCACATAATAACAAATTCCGTACCTGGAGAAAGCTTTGGATCGCTTTAGCTGAGATCGAAAAAGACCTTGGTCTTGAAATTACAGATGAGCAGATTGCAGAACTGAAAGCACAAGCAGAAAATATCGATTACGATAAAGCCGCAGAATACGAAAAGAAATTCCGTCATGATGTAATGGCGCACGTTCACACCTATGGTGATGTGGCACCTTCAGCAAAGGGAATTATCCATTTGGGAGCGACTTCAGCTTTTGTAGGAGACAATACGGACCTTATTCAGATCCGTGACGGGCTTTTAATCTTAAAGAAAAAATTGGTTAATGTAATCAAAGGCCTGGCAGACTTTGCCATTCAGTATAAAGATCTTCCGACTTTAGGATTTACCCACTTCCAGCCGGCTCAGCTGACTACAGTGGGAAAAAGAGCTACCCTTTGGTTACAGAGTTTGGTTCTTGACATCGAAGAATTGGATTTCTTCCTGGAAACACTTCGTTTCAGAGGCGTAAAAGGAACCACGGGAACTGCCGCAAGTTTCCTTGAACTTTTCAATGGTGATTATTCTAAAGTGAAGCACTTAGATAAAGAACTTTCAAAAAGATTCGGATTCGAAAAAGTATTCGGAGTTTCCGGACAGACGTACGATAGGAAAATTGATGCTAAAGTGGTTGCTTTATTGGGAAATATTGCTCAATCCGCTCATAAATTCACCAATGACTTACGCCTACTTCAAAATCTTAAGGAAATTGAAGAGCCGTTTGAGAAAAACCAGATCGGTTCATCGGCAATGGCTTACAAACGTAATCCGATGAGAAGCGAAAGAATCGGGGCTTTGGCAAAATATGTAATGTCTTTGACAACAAGTTCTGCAATGGTAGCTTCCACACAATGGTTTGAAAGAACACTGGATGACTCTGCGAACAAAAGATTAACAATTCCTCAGGCATTTCTGGCAGTGGATGCCATCCTATTGATCTGGAACAATATCATGAACGGGATCGTTGTGTATCCGAACAGAATCAACAAGCATATTGAAGAAGAACTTCCTTTCATGGCAACTGAGTACATAATCATGGAAGAAGTAAAAGCCGGTGGTGACCGTCAGGAAATCCACGAAGTGATCAGAGTACATTCTATGGAAGCTTCCAAGAAAGTGAAAGTAGAAGGGAAAGAAAATGACCTGATCGAAAGAATCTTAAATGATGATTCTTTGAAATTAGACAAATCAAAATTAAAAGAAGTTTTAGATCCTAAGAACTTTATCGGGTTTGCCCCCATCCAGACGGAAGAATTCATTAAAAATGAAGTACAGCCGATTCTGGACCAGAATAAAGACCTTATAGGATTAGAGGCTGATCTTAAAGTATAAAACAATATGCAGTCCTTTGGGGCTGCATATTTTATTTCCATCAGGATTGCTATGAAAAAAATACTATTAGCCATTGTATTCATCCCCATTCTTTCTTTTTCCCAGGGAAAAGAAATTTTACATTATTTCAAAACCAGAGACTCTCTGGTTGGCGTAAAGAATAAAGCAGGAAAGATTATTGTTCCTGCAGAATTTAAGATTTATGGATACCTCAGAGACGGCGATCCTGTAGAGGGAGAGACCATTTTATTCGACGGTGAGAAAGTAGGAACGGCCTATGAGAAAAATACATGGGGATACGTGTATGACAGGCAGGGAAATTTTCTGTATAAGCCATTTTTGTATGACAATGGTCCGGATTACTTCTCGGAAGGAGTAAGACGGTTTGTTAAAGACGGGAAATTTGGCTTTGCAGACCGAAATGGAAAAACGGTGATTGAACCCAAACACAACTTTGCCTCTTTTTTCAATTACGGATATGCCTCTTTCTGTGATGGCTGTGATTGGGAAAAAACAGATGCTGAGCATAAAGCTATCGTAGGGGGAACCTGGGGCGTCATGAATGCTAAAGGGCAAACCGTACAGCCGCTTACCAAATACTCTGAAAATGATGTGGAGATCAACGGAAAGTATTATCCGAATCCTTTTCAGTACAATGACAAAGAAAAAAATATCCTTCAGTTTTTTGAGAAACAGAATAAGAAACTTTCAGATCTTTACTATGTGAACGTTTACAATAAGTTGTCAGAGAATGAGAAAAAACTGTTTTTTGAGATTGTAGAAAGACCTAAGGAAAATTTTCCATACTATCAGGTGAATACCTATGATTACAGAAAAAAGGATCTTGGAATGTTGTACCGCTTTAAATTTCTGGTTTCTGATAATGGCAAAATATTCTATGCCATTGATGATGTTGAGAAAAAAGTTCCTTTTGAAGAATGGTTTGAAAATGAAATGAAAGAAGCAAAACAATTTCAGAAAAAACATTCTGATAACCCAAACAAACTTAACCCATAACCTGAATTCAATTTAATGAGAAAGAGCATATTCGTACTGATCTTTGCCTTAGCATTTGTGAAGAATCATGCACAAACTGATAAAAAGGTTTACTCAATCATCGATGCAGCAGCTGAGAAGGTTGCAAAAGAGTCCAAAGCATACTCTGTTTCTGTCGGGATTATTAAAGACGGAAAAATGTATACCAAACACTTTGGCGAGATAGACAAAGGAAAAGGAAATAAGGCAGACAATAACACTTACTTTGCCATTGCTTCCATCACTAAGCTTTTTACAGGTCAGTTATTGGCTCAGGCAGTTCTGGAGGGAAAAGTAAATCTTAATGATGACGTACGAAAATATCTGAAAGGTTCCTATCCAAACTTAGAATATAACGGAGTTCCGATTAAAGTGCGTGACCTGATCTCTTATAAGACTGCTTTACCTAGAAACCTTCCCATTGATGATGAATTAAGGAAAAACATGACGGATGAAACTCCTTTTCTGTATGAGAAACTTGGTGAAGGATATACAAAAGAAGACTTTAAAAAAGATCTGGCAAACGTCAGATTAGATATGAAGCCCGGAACAGAATATAAATACAGCAATTTAAGTCTTGAAATGACAGGCCTTATGTTGGAAAATATATATGGAAAAAGCTATGAAACCCTTTTAAAAGAAAACATCTTTTCAAAAAACGGGATGACTCATACCAAACTTGAACTTGGAAAAAATGACGTACCAGCCAATGGATATCATAATAATGGCCGACTGATGCCGGTCCCGAAAAGCCTTCTATGGGGCGCAGGAGGTGCCAAAACCCAATCTACAATGGGAGATATGATGAAGTTTTTGAAAGAAGAGCTGGATTCAGAAAATGAAATAGTACAGGAGTCTCAAAGAAATATAGACAACAGCAAAGAAGGCTGGTCTGGATATTTCTGGGATACATACATGATCACAAAATATGGGAAAAGAGGATTTAAGCATGGAGGATCCTATGGAATAAATAGCTTGTTTACCGTATTTCCCGATTTGAATATTGGAGTCTGTATTATTGTAAATATTAACGGACCGGAAACATTTGGTCAGCTTTATGACGGGACCACCAGCTTGGTGGAGGATCTTACTTCAACGTCAGATAAGAAGCAGGTATATGGATATACCGTAAAAGGAGATAAAGTGGTTTTCTCTTATACACATCCTGTAAATTTAGACGCTGATCTTTTCGTAGCAGGAAGTTTCAATAACTGGAATCCTGAAAATAAGGAATATCAAATGGTAAAAAAGGATAAAAACCGTTATGAATTGGAGATCCCGGTATCTCAGTTTGAAAAGGGAAAAATCTATTCTTTCAAATTTGTATTGAATAAAGAAGAATGGATAGGAGCCTCTAAAAATGCATCTAATAACGACGGTACCAAAGATAATAACCTGTCACTGATATTATAGGAAAAAGATTGAGGGTAAAGAACGTAAAAAAGAGTAAATTTGTACTCCAAAATAAAGGTGCTGACAACACCAAAAAAAGAGCGGCCGGTATAGAAAGAACATAGGATCATCATCTGACAGGTGCGCTGAACTCAGAAAGTAAAAGAAAAATAAATCTAATATTAAAATCTGACATCTAATGTCTAATAACAAAAGAATTTTCGTAGAAAAAAGAGGAATTTTCGATGTGGAAAGTCCAAAAATTTTTGATGAAGTAAAAGCAGTTGTTCCGGAGGTTCAAAGCGTAAAGGTCTACAATGTGTATGACATTTTCAATTTGAATGAAGGAGAATTCGAAAAAGTAGTAAATAATACTTTTGTAGATCCTGTTACGGATATCTTACATACAGAAAACCCTGCAAAAAGCATCCATTTCGCTATGGAGTTCCTGCCAGGTCAGTATGACCAGAGAGCAGACTCTGCAGAACAATGTATTGCTTTGCTGACGGAAAATGAGAAATCAAAAGTAAGAAGTGGAAAGCTGATCGAATTTGAAGGAGTATCCGATACCGATTTGGTAAAGATCAAGGATTTGCTTATCAACAAAGTAGAGTCTCAGGAAAAAGATCTTTCCATTCTGGATATCCCTGCCGATGAAATACCGTCAAAAGTAATCATCCACGAAAACTTCATCAGTTATAATGATGCTGAACTCGAGAATTTTTACAATAATCATGGTTTTGCGTTAGGACTGGATGACCTGAAATTTATTCAGGAATATTTCAGAACCGAACAGAGAAACCCTACGGAAACAGAACTGAAAGTATTAGACACCTATTGGAGTGACCACTGCCGTCATACGACGTTCGAAACACAGCTGTCAGACATTCAGTTTGAAGGACAGTTCAAACATACATTGGAAACCATTTTCAATGACTATATCGAAAAAAGAAAATTCTTAGGCCGTGAGCTGAAGCCGATTTCCCTGATGGATCTGGCTACGGTATGTGGTAAATATTTCCATAAAACCGGAAATCTTGATAACCTGGTGATCTCAGATGAGATCAACGCCTGTACCATCCAGATTGAAGCAGAATATGATGGTAAAAAAGAACCATGGTATCTGTTGTTCAAAAATGAAACCCACAATCACCCTACGGAGATTGAACCTTTCGGGGGAGCATCAACCTGCCTGGGAGGTGCCATCAGAGATCCGTTATCCGGAAGATCTTTTGTATTCCAGGCCATGAGGTTAACAGGAGCCGCTGATGTTTTAGAATCAGTAGACCAAACATTGCCAGGTAAATTGCCTCAGAAAACCATTACCAAGCAGGCTGCCAACGGGTACTCATCCTATGGTAACCAGATCGGTCTGGCAACAACAATGGTTTCTGAAATCTATGATGAAGGCTATAAGGCCAAAAGAATGGAGGTTGGTTTCGTTACCGGTGCTGTACCGGTAGACTGGGTGAGACGCGAGAAGCCGGCTAATGGAGATTCCATTATTATTTTAGGAGGGGCTACCGGCCGTGATGGTGTTGGTGGTGCCAGCGGAAGCTCGAAAGAGCAGGATGAAACCTCTATCCACACCATGAGCTCTGAAGTTCAGAAAGGAAATGCTGTGGAGGAACGTAAGATTCAGAGGCTGTTCAGAAATCCTGAACTGACAAAGCTGATCAAAAAATCAAATGACTTTGGTGCAGGAGGTGTATCTGTTGCTATCGGTGAAATTGCAGACTCCCTGGAGGTGAACCTGGATGTATTGCCTTTAAAATATGAAGGACTGAACGGAACTGAGCTTGCCATTTCTGAATCTCAGGAAAGAATGGCCGTAGTGGTAGACCCGAAAGATAAAGATCAGTTTATCAGATTCTGTGAAGCGGAAAATATTGTTGCGGTAGAAGTGGCCAAAGTAACCGACTCCGGAAGAATGCAGATGTTCTGGAAAGGAGATAAAATTGTAGATCTTTCAAGAGAATTTCTGGATACCAACGGATGTTCAAAATCTCAGGTGGTAAAAATCAACCACCTTGAAGAAGTAAAAGAAGAAGCCAAAGCATTCACGAAAGACAATTTCCTGAATATACTAAAAGATAAAAATGTTGCTTCCCAAAAAGGGTTGCTGGAAATGTTTGACTCTTCAGTTGGAGGAACAACAGTAGCCATGCCTTTAGGTGGGAAATATCAGCAGACGCTGATGGAGGGAAGTGTTCAGACATTACCCGTTCTGGGAGCAAAAGATATCAAAACTGTTTCTCTGGCAAGCTGGGGATTCGATGCTGAAATTTCCAAACAAAACTCATTATTGGGAGCGTCTTATGCAGTGGTAGAAAGTGTTGCAAAGATCGTTGCCATGGGGGGAGATTATAAGAATATAAGATTAAGCTTCCAGGAGTATTTTGAGAAACTGGGTCAGTCTCCTGAAAAATGGGGTAAACCTTTAGCTTCCCTGTTGGGAGCTTATGATGCTCAGATCAACCTGGGCCTTGCAGCCATTGGAGGGAAGGACTCCATGAGTGGGACCTATCAGGATCTGAATGTTCCACCTACGTTGATTTCTTTTGCTTGTGCCAATGGTGACAAGCAGAATATCATTTCTCCTGAATTTAAAAATGCAGGCAATAAGCTGTATTTATTCAATCATATTCCTCAGGAAAATGGCCTTCCCAACTATAATGCTTTAAAAGAAGTTTTTGAATTCATCTTCGAACACATCAAAACCGGAAAAATTGTTTCCGTAAAAACAGTGAAAGAAGGTGGAGTAGCGGTGGCATTGGCAAAGATGAGCTTTGGAAACAGATTGGGAGCAGAGATCAATGCGGAAGAAAAAGCGCTTCTTGCAAAGAATATAGGAAGCCTGATCATCGAAGTAAAAGAAGAAGTAAGCTCAACGGCTCTTCAACTGATCGGTGAAGTGAAAGATTCCGGTGTTGTAAAGATCAACGATCTCGAATTCAGTATTATGGATCTGCAGGAGGCCAATACAGGTACATTTGAGGCTCTTTTCCCAACCGTGGAAAAAGAAAAAATTACCGTTGATATTGATGCAGCTCAAAACTCTATCAATCCAAGAAATATTATCATTAAAAAACATGGTATTGCCCAACCGAAAGTTTTTGCTCCGGTATTCCCCGGAACAAACTGTGAGTACGATACCCTGAATGCATTTCAGAAAGAAGGAGCGGTAGTCAGCAGCCTGCCATTAATCAATATCAGTCATCAGCTGCTGGAAGATAGCATTGATGCTTGGGTGGAAGAGATCAGAACCTCACAGATCTTAGCGTTCTCAGGAGGTTTCTCGGCAGGTGATGAACCCGATGGGTCTGCAAAATTCATTGTTAACGTTCTGAAAAACGAGAAAATGAGAAATGCAGTGCACGAATTGTTAGACAGAGACGGGATGATTATCGGGATCTGTAACGGATTCCAGGCCCTTGTAAAATCAGGGCTGCTGCCTTACGGAAGAATCAAGGATCTGGATGAGAATTCACCAACTCTGGCGCACAATGCTATCAGAAGACATATTTCTCAGATGGTCACTGTAAAAGTGGTGAATGACGAAAGTCCGTGGCTGAAAGGAATGAAAGATCAGACGTTTACCATTCCGATCTCTCACGGTGAAGGACGTTTCATGGCTTCGGACGAAGAAATCAAAAAACTTTACGAAAACGGACAGGTAGCGACCCAATATATCGACTTTGATGGAAACATTGCCCATGGAATGCCGTTCAACCCGAATAATTCATTGTTCGGAATTGAAGGAATTACCAGCCCATGTGGAAAGATCTATGGAAGAATGGGACACCCGGAACGTTTTACAGACGGTCTGATGAAAAATATACCTACTGCGAATTATCACAATATATTTAAAAACGGTGTTGAATACTTCAAATAAGAATAACAGAAAAATGATCGTCATCCATGGCGGTCATTTTTCATCTTTGAGAGGTTTCTATGATGAAGTTTCCAGGCTAATGATGAAAGACACAGATTGGAAGGTAGGAACCCTTGATGGCTTTGACGATATCCTTTATGGAGGTTTCGGAGTCTTTGAAAACAATGAGGAAATTGACATGGTGTGGGAAGAATCGGAGAAGTCACAGGAAGACCTGGGGGATAGGGCAACCCGTGCTTTTTATCAGAACAAAATAACACAAGGGAAGCCCTTCAATATAGAGCTGATGAAGCAAAAACTTAATGATCTGAATACAGGAAAAGGACAAACTCTGTTTGATATCCTGGTTGAAATTATACGATCCCATCACAATATTACGTTGATCCTACGGTAACGAGCAATATCATATTGTCAATAGGGTCTTACGTGGGCATCACATTTTACATACCTTTATTCTTAATTTTACGCGACTAAAGGTCAACAGAAAGAATTGATTAATACATGAAGAAAATTACATACGGGCTGTTCTTCGGAGACAGCATCACTTATGGAGAATATGATGGAGTGTTTGGCGGCTGGGTAGATATCCTCAAAAGATATGCCCTGCAGCAGTTTCATAGGGGGGACGGTGATGAGCTTATCCTGTTCAATCTCGGTATCGGAGGTGAAACTACAGAAGGACTGATGAAACGGATGCCCCATGAATTAACAGCCAGGAACTCTCCGGACGGTAATCTTGTTTTTATAGCTTATGGAGCTAATGATCTGGCTGCAAAAAATGGGAGACAGATGGTGGATCCTGAAAAATTTAAAAAGAATATCGAAAATGCAGTTCGACAGGCAAAGCAATTTTCTGATGACATTTACCTGATCAGTATTCTTCCCATTTCCCAAAAAATTGATGGAGTGATTGTCAATTCTGGGAAACTAAGATCCAATGAAGAAGTGATTCGTTACAATCATATTCTTAAGGATATTGCAGACAAAGATTCACTGACCTACATCGATTTTTATTCAGCTTTTTTCAAAGATAAAGAGATTCTGCTTTCTGCAGATGGTGTTCATCCCAACGAAAAAGGATATGGAATAATGGCCGAAACCGCAATGCCAATCATAGAAAAATATATCTGATGCCTTATCTCTTTTCTTACGGAACCCTGCAGATGGAGCAGGTGCAGCTTGAAACTTTTGGAAGGGCTCTGAGTGGGCATAAAGAAATTCTGGTGGGATATATTCTGAATCATATCGAAATTACGGACCCCGAAGTGTTACGCAAAAGCAATCAGAAATACCATCCCATTGTACAGCTTTCAGATAATACAGAAGATGAAGTGGAGGGAATGCTCTTTGAAGTCACTGAAGAAGAAATACTTCAGGCTGATGCATATGAAGTGGATGATTATCACAGAATAGAAGTCGTTTTTAAGTCCGGAAAAACCGGATATATCTATATGGGAAAGTAGTTTTTTGAGTCCATAGAACAGCAGATAATTAAAAGCCTGATAATACAATATATTACCAGGCTTTTTAATGTATAGTATACAATATGTTCAGATTATTGAGTGGTAATCCACATATCCCCGCCAAACGTCACAGCTTCTGCATGAAGAGTATAGTTGACTCCGTTTGCAGAACTGTTAACATCCAGTATCGTAGGCATCGACGGATTACAGTTTTGGAAAAATCCGATCGATCCGCCTAAGGTAGGTATCATAGGGCCTGGATTATTAGGATCCCTGAGTGAAAACTTAATGTAATGCCATCGGCTTACCGTTGCTACTACCGGAGGAATCTGGTTCGCTGCACCACCTGACCACAAATCGATAGGATAAGGATGTGGCGGGTTAGATGTAGACGTAGAAGCTGCAAATGTAGTATATGTAGTGAACCCTCCGGGTGGCAATACTGTGGATGGTGACAGGGCCTGCATACCACTGGCGCAGTTCACCGTTGTTGTAAAAATCGTATAACTCAGATCCAGGCTGTGATTGGTATTGTCATTGAATATATGCAGATTTCCCGAGCCGTTCTGTGCGAAGGCAGAAGCACCTGTACTTAAACCAAGAATTAGGGTAAATATTTTTTTCATGCTGATTAGTTTTGAGGAATGGAGTTGGTCTTGCTGATCTTGTCATTGTAAACTTTTACTGCCCAGGTAAGGATTTTATCCCGGTCTCCATGGGTCGTATTGGTAATTTCCTGGTCACTAGCCCCGGTAGATTTAATCAGTTCCAATGCAGACGGAATAAGGATATCTTTACGGCGGTCACTAAGCTCCAGAGATTTCTGATGTCTGATCTCTTCTGGAGTGGCACGGTTTTCAGGGTTTGAAAGACTTTTGACAGACCTTTCAAAATTTAAAACTTCAGGACTCTTTCTTGCCTCAATGGTACTCATTGCCGTGGATTCATTATTACAGGAAATGGATAGAGCAAGCATCATGACATACGCTAATTTGGTTTTCATAGGTATAGATTGTTGTTAGTTCTCCAAATGTATTAATTTTATTTATATCATTTAGTAGTGATTAATAAATTATTTCTACAAATATTAATTTTATAGTATTTATTTCGTTTAAACTGATGAAAATATTCATAAGTTATTTTTTTATGCTCCTGACAGACTGTTGTCGCTGTCTGATCTTATCTTTACTGCAGATAAAATAAAAACATGGATAAAATCAGCATAGAACCCTATAAGGTCATCGGAATATCGGTAAGAACAACTAATGAAAACAATCTGGCAGCAAAAGATATCCCGCTACTATGGGAAAAATTTATAGCTGAAAATACGCTTTCCCGAATCCCCGGTAAAACCGATGAGGCCATATTGTCAATATACACTGATTATGAAAAAGATCATACAAGACCCTACACCACAATTCTTGGATGCAGGGTAGACAATCTGGATCATATTCCCGACGGAATGGTAGGCCGCTCTTTTGATGGTGGAGCCTATCTGAAGTTTACGGTGAAAGGTGACCTGACAAAAAATCTGGTGATCGATCAGTGGGTGAAAATCTGGGAAATGGAGCACGGAAGAATATTTACAGCTGATTTTGAAGTGTATGGGGAAAAAGCACAAAACCCGTCAGATGCAGAAGTAGATATTTTAATTGCCGTGAAATAAGCAGAACAAGGCGTCAAAAGCATTCATATCGGTTTTACAATAACTGCATGCAGAGAGAGTTCCCAATGATCATTCCCCGCTGATACCCTTCCCATAGAATGATGTTTGATGAGCGTAATGAAATTTCTTAAATGAATCTCTATAATTTTGTGAATCTGCTGCTAAAAGATATACTTCCAATACACAAGAATCCCAATAATCACAGAAGCAATGGCTGTTAGTACCACTGCACCGGCCGCAATATCTTTAATAAACGCGATTCTTTTGTCAAAATCCGGCTGGAGGATATCACAGACTTTTTCAATGGCAGTATTGAAAATTTCAGCACTTAAAACAGCAAAGGAAGCCATCAGCACCAAAGCACTGTCGGTATTGGTCAGTCTGAAATAAAAAATAAGGAAAAGGTTGGCAAAGAACGCCAGCACTTCAATCTGAAAATTCCTTTCCGTTTTCAGCATCATAAAAACACCCCGGAAAGCATTGAGAAAACTTTTGTGAATAGGAGGTTTTTGCATGATGTATCGCTTTTCACACAAAGATAGGCTTTGTATTTTGATAAAAAAATGAATCCCTCCAGAAATCAAAGCATAATGTCAAGGCGCAAAACAGATTAAGGATAATTGTTAAAAACTCCTCCATATTATTCTTTTCTTTGTTATATGTATTTATTATATTTGTAGAAACTTATTTTATAAATCTATGAAATTTATTATTTCAAGTGGTGAACTGCAGAAGGCTTTACAAACTGTAAGTGGCGTAATATCAAGCTCTCAGTCGAGACCGATTTTAGAAAACTATCTTTTTGAACTAGACGGAAATAATGTGACCATTACAGCATCTGACGGTGAGACGACTCTTGTAACTTCTTTGGAAGTGAAGTCTGATGACTCAGGTAAATTTGCTGTTCCTGCTAAAATTTTTCAGGATTTTATCAAGACCTATGGCGAACAGCCTCTGACATTTGTTGTAAAAGACAATGCCGAAGGAACGGGAAGCCAGCTTGAGATTTTAGATGAAAAAGACAATTTCGCAGTAGCATTGGATAATGCTGAGGACTATCCTGAGCTGCCTGAATTTGATGCTTCACAAAGCGTTACCATGTCGGCAGGAGTCCTATCTGAAGCTTTGACAAACACCCTTTTTGCGACCAGCAATGATTCTCTCCGTCCGGTAATGACAGGAGTTCTTTTCCAGTTTGGAGAAAACGAAACCAACTTCGTTTCTACAGACTCCCACAGATTGGTGGTGTACAAAAGAGCAGACCTGATGAACGCTGAACCCATGGAGTTTATCATGCCTAAAAAACCTCTGAACATTTTCAAAAATATCCTGGCAAGTTCCAATGAAGACGTGACGATCGACTTCAATGAGAATATGGCTAAGTTTACTTTTGGTAAGCATATCTGGATCTGTAGACTGATCGACGGAAAATATCCGAACTATACCGCGGTAATTCCAAAGGAAAATCCAAATGTATTGACAATCAACAGAAATCTTCTGTTGGGAGCGATCAAAAGAGCATCTATCATGTCCAATAAATCGACCAATCAGGTAAGATTTAAGCTTTCCGGAAACATTCTTCACCTTCATGCCGAAGATACCGAATATGCAAACAAAGCAGACATGCAGATCCCTTGTGACTACAACGGAGAAGATATCAATATCGGGTTCAGTTCAAAATTCCTAACTGAGATGCTGACCATCCTTGGATCTGATGATATCACAATGAAAATGTCTCAACCTAACAGACCGGGAATCATAGAACCTCTTGACGGTCTTGAAGAAAATGAAAATATCTTAATGTTATCAATGCCTGTAATCGGACTGTAATATTAACCTACAAATACTAAGAAAGCCGGAATTTTTCCGGCTTTTTTGGAATCTTACCATTTCGAAAATAAATTTGACCAGAGATGACGCGGATTTTCACAAATGGTGGGGTATATTTTCACGGATGATTCCAGTCTTGAACTTTTGTATACTTTTGCTTCAAGGCAAAAGTATAAGTAAGAAAAAAATAAATTTGCCCGCAGATTGCACAGATTTTCATGGATGTTTGAGCATATTTTTCACGGATGATTCCAGTCCTGAACTTTTGTATACTTTCGCTTCAAGGTAAAGGTATAGTAAGAAATGAAAAATTTAACCGCAGATGACGCGGATTTCCACGGATGTTTGAGCATATTTTTTTACGGATGATTCCAGTCCTGAACTTTTGTATACTTTCGCTTCAAGGTAAAAGTATAGTAAGAAATGAAAAATTTAACCGCAGATGACACGGATTTTCACGGATGTTTGAGCATATTTTTCACGGATAATTCCAGTCCTGAACTTTTGTATACTTTCGCTTCAAGGCAAAAGTATAGTAAGAAAAAAAAATTGCCCGCAGATTGCACAGATTTTCACAGATTTTGAGGATAACTTTTAAGAGAACTCTGTAGCAGAGCCATGGGAAATAGTTGTAAGTAAACCAATAACCGACCTAGGAATCAGGAGCGTTAAAAAAATTGGACTTGAATCCGTTAAGAAATTTCCACTGCCTGAGCATGGCCACACTATTGAACCGAAGAACGCACGTTGAAACCATGCGAGTTTGGAAATTTTAGGAGTCAAGGTCAATTTTTAGCGGATGATTCCAGTCTTGAACTTTTGTATACTTTTTCTTCAAGGCAAAAGTATAAGTAAGAAATGAAAAATTTGCCCGCAGATTATCACAGATGTTTGAGCATATTTTTCACGGATGATTTCAGTGTTGAATTTTTGTATAATTTTGTTTGACTTAGTCTAATCTTCGATTTCAAAACAAAGTATAAATAGAAAAGTATATCTGGAAATTTTCATCATGCAAATAGAAATAGAATCTTATCACACCTCAAATTTTCCATCAGAATTCAAAACTGAAAACTACAGTGTTGTTCTATGGCAAGGCAACGGTGTTTTTTCTGTAGATGATATCAACTATTCATACAGCGGAAGTCATATCCTTTTTCTTTCCCCTTATCAGAAACTGAAACTGGCTTCAGAGTCTGATGAAAAGATCTGTATGCTGTTTTTTCATGGTGATTTTTACTGTATAGAATACCATAAAGAAGAAGTGGCCTGCAACGGACTTCTCTTCAATAATATCTACCTGAATCCTGGTATAGCACTTTCAAAAGAGAATTATAAATACATTCTGGAAGTTTTCAGTCATATTAAAAAAGAAAAAACTGAGGCGCATCCATTTTCTGAATCAATTATCAAAACATATATACAATTGATTCTTGCCCTTGGAAGTAAACAGAAAAGCAGTTCTGAAAACAGTATTGCTTCTACTGATAAATTACCCAATAAAAACGCAGCAGAATTTCAGAAGCTGTTGGAAACCTATTATAAGAGTGGCAAAGATTTGTCTTTTTACAGTGACAGGCTGAATATGACCAGTAACGCTTTAAGTAAAGCGGTGAAAAAAGAATTTGGGAAAACTCCCACTCAGCTGATCAATGAAAGAATCATTCTGGAATCCAAAAAGCTTCTTCATCTTACTTATCGTTCCATCAAAGAAATTGCTGCGGAACTTGGATTTACGGATGAATTTTATTTCAGTAGGTATTTTAAAAAATCAGTGGGCTGTTCCCCAAAAAAATACAGGGAGAAGGTGGGGATTTCGATAGTGGCGAAAATGTCCATGTAATGTCCTCATCTATCTATGTTGAAACAGCAGGCATGTGAATACTTTTGTTAAAAAAAGTAAACATATGCAGAACAGTAATGTATACAACAGTTTGGTAAGGTGGGATGCCTATTTCCTTAATTTTTTAAGAATTTCAGTTTTTGTAGTGATGGCCTGGATTGGCGGGCTAAAGGCGTTTCAGTATGAGGCCGATGGTATCGTTCCTTTTGTTGCCAATAGTCCTTTGATGAGTTTTTTCTACAAGGATGCGGGAAACAAAGTTTTTAATGGGGACCATAAACTGGTTTCAGAATACACGCTTTACAAAAATCCCGAAGGAAAAGTGGTAAAGAAAAATATCGACTGGCATCAGCAAAACGGAACCTACCGGTTTGCGTACGGGCTGGGTACTATGATCGTATTGATTGGTCTGTTGGTGCTGTTGGGTATCTGGTTTCCTAAAACAGGGGCATTGGGAGGAGCATTGATCTTTTTGATGTCTTTGGTAACTTTGTCATTTTTAATAACGACCCCTGAAGTATACGTTCCCAATCTGGGCGGTGATTATCCTACGCCGGAGTATGGATTTCCCTACCTTTCC
This sequence comes from Chryseobacterium pennipullorum, assembly GCF_003384725.1. Taxonomy (GTDB): domain Bacteria; phylum Bacteroidota; class Bacteroidia; order Flavobacteriales; family Weeksellaceae; genus Chryseobacterium; species Chryseobacterium pennipullorum. The sequence goes on along the minus strand of NZ_QNVV01000001.1, from coordinate 416,581 downwards.
GGAGCTGGACGTCTGGTTTTAAAAGATATCATTATGATGGCTTCAGGCCTTGTATTATTTTCTGACAGCCTGAAGAAAGTTTTGAAGCCAAGTTGATAACTGCTTTGATGAGTTTGTCTCTTCTGTACAAGGAGGATGAATAAAATTAATTATCTTAAAGTGGTTTGTAAATTTCTCTATTTCTCAAAAAAACACGACATTTGTACCTCGAAAACCACAGGAATAATCAGGTGGAAATTCAGAATAAAATTTCAAAATAGAGAAGATGAAACCGCTGTGTTCCATCTGACCAATTAAAACGTAGATAGATAAACAAATGAAAATATCAAACAACTGGCTGAAGGACTTTGTAAAAACGGAATTGAAAACTGAAAGAATCGGTGAATTCCTTACAGATATTGGTCTTGAAGTTGAAGGGATAGATAAATTTGAAAGTGTAAAAGGCAGCTTGGAAGGAATCGTTGTAGGTAAAGTCTTAACCTGCGAGAAGCATCCGAATGCAGACAAACTGAAGAAGACAACAGTAGATGTAGGAAACGGGAAAGTGCTGAATATTGTGTGCGGAGCTCCTAATGTAGAAGCAGGGCAAACTGTTCCTGTAGCCGTTGTCGGAACCAAAATCTATGACAAAACAGGAAACTTTTTTGAAATTAAAGAAGCAAAGATCAGAAGCGAGGTTTCTCAAGGGATGATCTGTGCCGAAGATGAACTGGGTCTTAGCGAAGATCATGGCGGAATCATGGTGTTGGATGAAACAAAATATGAAGTAGGGAAAAACTTCGCTGATTATTTTGAATTGGCTAATGATGAGGTTTTTGAGATCGGATTAACGCCAAACAGAACAGATGCAATGTCTCACTATGGTGTGGCAAGAGATCTTCATGCCTATCTTTCTACCAACCAGCAGAAATCGCAGTTTATTAAAGTAGCTTCAGAAGCCTTACATAGTGAAGGATCACATGATTTCAAACTGGAAATTGAAGATGCAGAGCTTTGCCCGAGATATATCGGGGCCGTGATTGAAGGCGTACAGGTAGCTGAATCTCCCAACTGGCTAAAAGACAGGTTGAAAGCGATCGGACTAAGTCCAATCAATAATGTGGTAGATATTACCAACTATATCCTTCACGGATATGGACAGCCCCTTCATGCATTTGATGCAGATAAAATTGCAGATAAAAAAGTCAAAGTGGGAGTTGTAAAAGCAGGAACAAAATTCACGACTTTGGATGGCGTGGAAAGAACATTGAACGGTTCCGAAATCATGATAAAAGATGGTAAAGATAACCCAATGTGTATTGCAGGGGTCTTCGGTGGTGAGAACTCCGGAGTATCTGAGACCACAAAAACGATATTCCTTGAAAGTGCTTACTTTAACCCGATTGCAGTAAGAAAAGGAGCAAAAGCCCATAGCTTGAATACAGATGCTTCTTTCAGATTTGAAAGAGGAGTAGATCCTAATATTACAAGAACTGCTATTACCCATGCTATTAAACTGATTCAGGAGATTGCTGAAGGAAAACTGGTAGGAGAGCTGTTGGAAGAATATCCTGTTAAAATTGAAGACCACTATGTGATTATAAGATTTTCAAAAATCGAGCAGATTTTAGGAACAAAAATTCACAGGGAAAAAGTAAAGGAAATTTTAAAAGCTTTAGAAATTCAGGTTTTAAACGAAATTCCTAACGGTTTTGAAATCTCTGTTCCTGCTTACAGAGCAGATGTAACAAGGGAAATTGATGTGATTGAAGAGATCCTGAGAATTTATGGTTATAACAAAATAGATGCTCCACAGAAAATTTCTTTCACCCCTGTTAAGCTTAGCGCAAACGATCAGGATGAATTGGAAAACAGCTGGGCAAGAACTTTACAGAGCCTTGGGTTCAATGAGGTGATGAATAATTCACTGACTTCCGTTAAGGATGAAACCGATGCCGTAAAACTCCTAAACCCGCTTAGTAATGATCTGGCATTCATGAGAAAATCTCTTTTGGAAGGACTTCTTGAGAATGCTGTCTATAATATCAACAGAAAAAACCAGGACATCAAATTCTTCGAATTGGGGAAAATTTATCATAAGCGTGATAAATATGAAGAGAGAAAGCAGTTGGCAATTCTTGTGTCAGGAAGAGATATGGCAGAAAACTGGCTGCAGCCAAAATCGGCAGTAAGCTTCTATAACCTGAAAGCGTATGTTAAGGTGTTATTGGAGAGATTGGGAGTTGACTTTAAAGAAACGGCTCTTTCTGATGACAGATTCTCTGATGCCTTAGCTTATGAAGCAGAAGGAAAAACCCTGGTAAGAATCGGAAAAGTAGCACCGCAACTGATGAAAGATTTTGATATTGAGCAGGACTGTTTCTATGCTGAAATAGAATTGGAATTCGCACAGGAACTACGCTCTGAAAAAGAACTGAAGTTTAAGGATATTCCGAAGTTCAACAAGATCAGAAGAGACCTTGCATTACTGATTGATAAGAATGTAAACTACCAGGATCTGTATCAGACGGCGAAAAAGAATAAGTCTCCATTTATTAAAGCCATCAACTTATTCGACGTCTACGAAGGTAAAAACCTTCCTGAAGGCAAGAAGTCGTATGCCATGAGTTTTGAACTGTTAAATGAAGAGAAAACACTGGAAGAAAAAGAAATTACAGAAGTAATGGATTCGCTTATCAAATCTTTCCAGAAGGAATTTAATGCTGAGCTTAGATCTTAGTCATTAAAAAAATATTTTATTATCATTGAAACGGACTTTTAAAGTCCGTTTTTTTGTACTGAATATTAGGACGGCTAAGGCAAAAAATATTCTGTTTCTCAAATGTTAAAGAATAATAAAACTCTTTCCGGCCCGTTTAAATAATATAATTTCCGTAAATTTGGATTAATTCAAAAAGAAAAAAATGAAAAAGCTTTTTTTAAGTATATGTACAGCAGCAGTAATGGCTTCATGTGGAACCATGACCAGCCCGTCTGCCTCTAAAGTAGGAAAGGCTCAGCCGGCTCTTGCCAATACAAAATGGATTCTGGCTGACAATGTGAAAGGAAAAATTCCGACATTGAATATAGAAGGAGAAAAAATTACCGGAAATGCAGGTTGCAATAACTATTTCGGAACCGCAAAAGTAGATCCGTCTACAGGTGGTTTCTCTGCCGGTCAGATGGGGTCTACCAAAATGATGTGCAACAACATAAGCGTAGAACAGAACTTTATGGATATGATGGGTAAAGCGAACAAATATGTGATTTCCGGAAATACCCTGGAACTGTATAAAGACAATCTCTTGCTATTGAAATTCAGCAAATCAGAATAAAAAAAATAAAAGGAACTCCATGGAGTTCCTTTTTTATGTTTAGAGTGTTATTAATCTTCCTCTTCTTCGTCGTACTTAGCCAACTCTTCATCGCACCATTTAAATGCTGCCTCCACTACTTTAGTAGCTTCGTCTGCCATCGTTTCTTCATCATCACCTTCAAGATCATCTAACCACTCAACTTCTTCTTCCTCAACGTTTAAGATAAATCTTGGATATTCTGTGTGGACTACGAATAGATCTTCTGGAAATTCCGAATTATCTGCTAATAAAAACTTTGGTAATTTCATTTTTTTAATGTTTTAACTTTCTCAAAGATAAATAAAATTATTGACTTAAAATTACTTCGAAAACATTTTTGAAACTTTTTCAGCTTTTTTGCTTTCAGAATAATCATAGAAACCTTCTCCCGATTTTACGCCTAGTTTTCCTGCTGTTACCATGTTTACCAGCAGTGGGTTAGGTGCATATTTAGGGTTTTTGAATCCGTCGTACATCACATTCAGGATCGCAAGGCATACATCAAGACCGATAAAATCCGCCAGCTGAAGGGGTCCCATCGGATGAGCCATACCCAGTTTCATTACCGTATCAATCTCTTCCACACCGGCAACACCGTTGTAAAGTGTCTCAATAGATTCATTAATCATTGGCATTAAAATTCTGTTGGCCACAAAACCAGGATAATCATTTACCTCTACCGGAACTTTACCCAAGGTTTTGCTCATCTCATACACTGCATCGAACGTTTCTTTAGAAGTAGAATATCCTTTGATGATTTCTACAAGCTTCATAATAGGAACAGGGTTCATAAAGTGCATCCCAATCACTTTATCTGCCCTTTTCGTAACCGCCGCAATTTTGGTGATAGAAATAGATGAGGTATTGGTTGCCAGGATACATCCTGCAGGAGCCAGTTCATCCATCTGCCCGAAGATTTTCAGTTTTAGATCCAGGTTTTCTGTGGCAGCTTCTACAACAAGGTCAGCACTTCCCACCGCATCATTAAGGGCAGTAAAAGTAGTGATGTTGCCCAGCGTTTCTGCTTTTTGTTCTTCCGTAAGGTTTCCCTTTGCAATTATTCTGTCAAGATTAGTAGTAATGGTCTTCAACCCTCTGTCTAAAGCCTCCTGTGATACATCTACAAGATTCACTTTAAAACCGCTTTGTGCGAAAGTATGCGCAATACCATTTCCCATGGTTCCTGCTCCGATAACTACAATGTTTTTGATCATTTTTCCTTTATTTTTTATAGATAGTTAAATTTTTTGCATTCATGAGTTCCTGCTGATGCACGATCGCTGTGGAATCAAAAAAGACCATTCCGTTTCGTTCCTCTTTTCTTTTGTTGTTTTGATTGGAAACAATGGCCGAAAGCCCACGGGTAAGTCTGCTTTTCTGATTTCTTGTCATCCGGTCTGTGCCTACATACAGATTAAATTCACCTTCTCTTCCCAATCCGCTCTGCAACAGAATTTCAAGGTTTTTGAGCCTGTTTTTTTTCTTAAATTCTTTGAGGTAGCTGATGACAGGCTTTTCAGAGGGCGGGCCGCAGCATACACTTCCATAGCTGATCTCTAAATAATTTTGATTCTTTTGTGAAAAAAAGAATGTGACACAAAATACAGCCGCTGCTGATAGTACTTTTTTCATAATGATGAATTCAAAGAATCATGTAATTCTCCGCTCTAAAATTAAGCTTAATATTTTACTTATTAAAATCGTCCCAGACGGTTTTGGAAATATCCGAAATTATTTTGCAGTTCGTAGCATCCGTTTCAGTGGAGTTGCTTACAAATATGGCAATTGCATACTGTTTACCGTTGGGAAGGGTAACGATTCCCATATCATTTTCTGCAATAGTGAGAATGCTGTCACGCTTCCCGGAAGACCCTGTTTTGTGTGCCACCGGTGTATTTTTAGGTAACTGTTCAACCAGCTTATTCATTCCGGTTTTTGTTCCCAGCATCATTTGAATTAGATCATCTGTTGAATTTTTAGAAAGAAGTTTACCGTAATGAAGTTTCTTCAGGACCTCTGTAATGGAATTGACTGTACTGTAATTTTCATACAATGAATCCCAGCCTTTAAGAGCCATATCATGTTCATTATGTCTGATCTGAAAATTTTTCACTCCCCTGGAATTCATAAACTGCTGTACAGCTTTTGTGCCCCCGATCAGGTTTAAAAGAACGTCACAGAGATTATTATCACTCAATGCAACCGTATAATCAATCACTTCCCTTAGGCTGGCTTCCATATTTCCCTTTGGGTGCTGATCCCGAAACGGTGACCATGTGTTTTCGTGAAGATCAGATTTTTTGATGAAAACCTTTTGATCCAGCGACAGTTTTCCATGGTCTACAAGATCCAGTGCAGTACATGCAATATGGAATTTAAAAACACTCATCATCGGAAGTTTCAGATCTCCATTTTTGCTGTATTTAAAATGATGATCAAATCCAACAACAGAGATTCCTACTGTTGCTTTTTTATCTTTCGTGATTATATTGATCTTTTGATCCAAGGTTGTTTTCTGTGACAATACAAATGTTGAAATCAAAAGAAATAGGAATGCTATTTTTCTCATAGGGTAAATTTAAAATATTTCTATGTGAGATCCATGATGATGCTTTGCTTCATATAAGATTTAATAACTATATGGGTTATGGTAGGGAAAAAATAGCTAATGCTAGGAACAATGATCCAAAAAAATAATCCGGAGAAATTCCGGATTATTTCAAAGTATAAAAGTATCAGTGTACTGCGAAACCATGATGGATACTAAAAGTAAGTCCATTTTGTTCCGTTAAATACAGCAATCTGATTAGTAGCGGTATCATATACCATAAGCCCTGTCGGGGGAGAAGAAAATCTTTGTGCAGGTTGGTTCACCAAAGGTAACAGCAAAGCTTTATTTCCTTCTGTTGCTTCGAGAATTAAAATTCCGTCAGCCGTAGACTTATCAGCTCCGATAATCATTTTCTTTCCGTTTTCATCAGAACCTGAGGGAGCTCCTCCGATCGTTCCTCCGCTTACAGGGCTGCTCCAGGCCGGGGTTGTTCCTCCATAGTATCTAAAGCTTCCTGTGGCCGTATCCCAGGCCAAAGTGCCTTCACTTGCGTTCATCGTGGTAACATTCTCTACTTTAGGCAGAGCGATCCCTCTGTTGGAAGAATTTCCGAATTCCAACAGGCAGCTGCTGTTAGTCACAGAGCTTTTACCAATCGCAACTTGTGATTTCATTTCTGCTGTAATCAGCAAAATCACAATTAAAAATATATTTTTCATTCTTTTTGTTTTTTTAATTACAGAAAACAGAACCACTTGTGGTTCCCAATCTTCTCCACTCCGTTCCGTTATATACTTTAAATGCTTTTTCAGTCGTGTCATAGATAAACATTCCTTTTACCCAATCTCCGGCAGGAATATTGTTAACCGAAGAAATTCTTGGGATCACCATTCCTTTAGATCTGGCATTAAGTTCCAGCCAGCTATCTGAAGCCGATGGTGTCCATCCTGGAATTGAGGATATACCGATTTGCCCACCAGAAACCGTACTGCCGCTTATCTGCAGATTGGCTTTGGCTAATGTAAAATACGAATTGGCATTATCTGTAAAATTGGCTGCAGCATCAATTGTGCTACCAGTTCTTAAAACTCTCTGATAAATAGGATTGGTAAACGATTCATCCTTGGAAATCAGCATGTAATAGCTTTCGCCGGCTGCAAGAGCAGGAATATTTGTCGCATCAAAACGCAGGTTCACACATCCGACACCATTGGTATCTGTTGCTTTCCATCTGGCACCAAGTGGAGTATTGAATGCGGTACCGTCAACAGCAGTAATCGCACTTCCGGTAAAGGTCTGAGCTCCATTGTTTGAGGCAAAAACCATATACTGGCCATCTGTTAAAAGATTGGCATGGGTGTTATTCTGATTAATGAAGTCCTTATCTGTGGATACCGTGATAAGAGGCGTTGGCTGCCCACCGTCATTATTAATAGATTTTGAAATTCTTTGATCTAAACCTCCTGTTAGATCTTTTGCAATCCCAAAAATATCATAACGATAAGTTGCATCAGCATTGAATATGGAAGCACCTGAGCTGTTACGGTAATGAGCATCAGCGGTAAGATCCGTAAGGGTCGTCCCGTATTTTATAGCAAGATAGGTTTCCACCTGTCGACGCTGCGTCCCTGTCAATGCATTTCCGAATGCAATATGCTCCGCAATCTGGGCTGTTACTCCCACGTCATTACCGGACATACTCGACTGGTTGTTGGCTCCATACACAAATCCTCCCTGACCAATATATACAGTTTGACCCGTAAGATTTGTACCGATTGCGCTACCATTCAGCCTGTGCTGTACCGTTCCATCGACAGCGCTCAGGCTCACATTCGAGATATTGGATAGAGTAGTGCTAAGCGCCGGATTGAGAACTGTATTCGTCATGATACCGCTGTTGGACGTATTTCCTCTCGAGTAGTAATTGGCCTGATGTAAGGCATTCCAGTCGTAAATAAACTGCCCTGAAGCAGAATTGTTAAGGTCAAAATTTACCCCAAAGAAACGGTTGTTGGCGGTCCAGACATTATCTTTGATCACGTAAAACATTTCTAATTCGGATGTAGACCCCTCAAAAGGAGCAACGCTTTCATTCCCTAATGTCTGGTTGGTCGCCGTAAAATCGAGGTAAGGATTAAAATTGAAGTTTGCAGCAGTGGCCGCATTGTTTACCGAGATATAAGCTGGCATTGTAGTAACATCAGCGACCTGGGAAGACTTGATCCCAAACATCTGGTCTACCCATTGATTAACAGTTCCGGAAGGAGCCGTAACCTCTTTGTCTGCCCTGTTCCAGAAAACCCCTAATACACCTCCGGGACCAACAGGTGTTCCCGCAATCGTAAAGTAAAAGGTACCATTGGAAGTAAATCCGCTGAATGCATTCGACGCCGCCTGGTATGCTGCACTTACATACTCTTCTCCATCAACCGTATTTACATTAGCTCCAATAGGAATAAAATGATTATTACCCGAAAAATCCGGCGTGGTGCTCATGATCAGGTAAGTTGGTTTGCCGCTTAGGTTAAAGCTATTGATCAAACCTTTAAGAATATTAAAATAGACGTCATCGGTTCCGGTAACATTATAGTTGCTGGTCTGTGCTTTCCAGACTTTGGAAAAGCGGTGGGTAACCAATGGGAAGTTAGCGTTGGTATATTCTGTAAATCCAAGGATACCATTGCTGCCCCACATCAGAAATTCATGATCATTATCAAATGAGTAATTGGCTGCATGGGTAGCATTGTCCTGTGATGCTACATTGCCTAAGCTGATCAGCATTTCATTGGTACTGTTGATGCTTTTGGACTGTACCTGTTTTAAGGCACTGGCATCATCCCGCCCGATTCCGGCAATATTTTTGGCATATTGGGAGTTCAATGTTGCATCCCATATAATTGTCCCTTGCGAGTTTACATAATGATAAGGAGTCGTTTGATCCAGAGAGGTGGCATACTTGATAGCCAGGTAAGAGCGTACTCTTTGAGTTTCACTGTCTGTAAGCACTCGTTCATAAGCAATCACCTCTGGTATATAGCCGTCAGTAACTTCCGGTTGTGCTCCCAAAACAGAACCATTAGCTGTGAGTGCATAACCGGCAGCAAAAGTGCCTGATGAGGTCGCAACATAAGAATTTAGACCATACTTGATTCCATTAGATACTCCTACCTCCCATGATACATCAGATAAATAAGTTTTTCCGATATCCAGTTTTTGGTTGAAAGTATTGGCTGGCGAAGCATATGGATACAGCTGCATGGTTTTATTTCCCGTGGAACTTGCCGTTAATACAGGGTAATTAGCCTGTATAAGACCCGTGCCCGTACCTGTTGCTCCAAAACCCAGGTAATCGCGGAAGCTAGAATCAGAATTTCTGTTGACCAATACAAAAATATTACCATTTAACCTGTTGGCAGTAAAAGGTTTGCCCGAAGGCACCACCATAAACCGTGCATCCGCTCCGGTAGTACCGAAGTCAACCACTGGATTAAAATTAAATTTTGCCGTAGCTGGCTGTAATGAAGGCTGTCGGGAAGCGTTAGTCTGAGTGTAATCATTCCCCGCAGTAGATTGATCAGTCCATTGAGAAGGTGTAAATCCACTGTCTGATTTTAACCAAATCCTCAAATCTGTCTGCACCCCGCCTGGTGCCTGCGCATAAGCACCAAAGCTCCCCATCAATGTAATGACAAGACGATAAACTTTTTTTTTCATTAGTAAAATTTTAGCTTTTTTATGCTAAAACTATACCAAATGTTAAATTTTTTATTATGTAAGTGATTGTATATCAGATTGTTTGATTATTATTTTAACATAAATTGCTATATAAGTTTATATTAATAATTTAATGAAGTTTTTTATTGAAAAAAAATAATAAAAATGCTTTTTAGATAAAATTAAATTGCTTTTCTATAAATATGTTTTTTTTTAAATTATCCCTTTCAATCGGCGATTCGAAAGGTTTCAATGGGTCACCTTCTCATGGTATAAGACAAAAATAAAAGCGGATTTGGCGGAGAAGTTGGGGGCAAAGCAAAAAGTCGAGTTAATATGAATAGAAACATAACATTGATCTACTGAAGGAAGATGATCTTTGATTTTAGCATAACTATAAAAGAAGTCGACCACAAAGGATACGAATTTTCACAGATGTTTGAGGATATTTTTGGAGGTATATACTTTTGGTTGACTCATCTTCGACTTCAATACAAAAGTCTAAATGGAAAAATATTCCGTTTCTTCCCAACTTGTGTACTTGATCGATAAAACGTATCAAAACAAAGATAGTTGCCGAAATAAACCGGCAACTATCTTAAATATCAATAATTTTATCTTGTTAATCTGTAACCTTACCTGGGACTGTTTATGATCATACAGACATTTACATTCGCATCTTTTGGTCTTTTGCGATTCTTTTATTTTATGTCAAAATAATTCAGATTCACACCATTATTTTCAAAAACGACCCTGAATTTGTTTTCCCCTTTTTGAAGATGTATATTTTTTACCATTGCACTTTTCCAGGTTTCATTTTTTCCGGTAGCCGGCAGCTGAATGGTCGCTAACAATTTTCCCGATGCATCCTCCAACCTTACCCCGGCCGGATTGATACTGGAATATCTGATTTCAAACGTAAAATTTTTATCAGCTTTCGAATGGAAAGTATATTGCATCCATTCGCCTGTTTCTGTTTTTCCTACATAATATTGATTCGTTATCCGGTCTTTGCAGGGGTAAATATCTACACCGTCATTTCTCATCTGCTGCCCGGAGTTCCACTCAGAGCGTTTTGCCGGATCGCTGACCCAAAGATTGATAAAATCTTTATCCAGATAGGCAGATCCGATTCTTCCCAGATCATATTCCGAAGCAAATATTCTTCCCGGAACCTGATGATTTCTGAAAGGTCTGGTCGTTTCCTCTTTTACCTGTCTGAACATCGCATCGATAACGTCATCTTTTACTTCTACATTGCTAAATTTATAATGGTCGGCGATCTGCATGAGTGCTTTTTTAGCATATTCCGCGGACGGTTTCTCACCACCGTTTTTCCAGTAATCCAATAACTTCTCATATTCCGGAGTTGTTTTTACATTCGTGATTCCTGCGATATTATCTATCTTTTTCATTGGCCAGAAGGCATAGCCTATATTATGCTTATCCAAAAGTTGGATCAGCTCTGTAAACCACACATTAGAATTTTCCCCGGTTTCTCCAAGCCATATCGGGATATTGTGTTTCTGTCTCAGATCTAATGCAAATTGTATTGTTTGGTCGTCGTTGTAGTTCCAGTATTTATGAAAGCTGAATACCATATTACGGTCCCAAAGAGCAGGCAGGCCATTGTAGTTATTTCCCCATCCGTTTCCTTCTATAAAGATAATATGTTTCTGATCTACCTCCCGGATCGCTGTTGTAATGTCTTGCTGAAGTTTCCAGAGCGGAGCATTAGACATTTCATCAGTACCATTTGGATTTTTCCCGGTAAAGTTGATGTTCGGTTCATTAATAATATCATAGCCGCCAATCCATGGTTCGTTTTTATAACGTTCTGCAAGCTTTTTCCAGAGTGCGATCGTTTTCCTCTGATTCTCTTCGTTGTCCCAAAGAGAAGGCTTCGATTTATCATTATCAGAAATATTCGCATCATTGCCCTGTCCTCCCGGGGCGGCATGAAGATCAAGGATCAGATAGACCTTATTTGCTTTACACCACTCAAGCAGATCATCAGTCATTTTAAAACCTTCGTCCAGCCAGGTATCTTTTCCTTTTACCGTTTCTTTCTCGATAGGAAGGGTATACAGGTTGTAATGCATCGGAAGCCTGATGGAATTGAATCCTGCTTTTGCTAAAAAGTCAATATCTTGTCTGGTAATTCCGTTTTTCAGATAAGCACGATAAAACTCCTGCATCCCGCCTTCGCCAATAAGCTCCGCTATTTTTTCCTTGATTCTAAATTGCGGTCCTGCAAAATCAGCTGTTTTTAGCATATAGCCTTCCTGGAGCATCCAGCCGCCCAGACCTAGGCCTCTCAACTGAACATTCTCGCCTTTATCATTAACGATTTTCTGACCAGAAGTCTTTAATAATTGTGATGTCCCAAATTGAGACAATAAAAATGCGGATAATACAAGGGCTCTTTTCATAATAGTTTAAATGATTTAAAAAAGTAGGGTATATTCTAGAAATTGGTCATAATGGATCGTGACATCATCAGAGTCAACACTCAGACCTTTTATTTTGCCAGGTATCCATTGGGTATGTACAACAAAATTTTTCAATTATCTATTGAATGTTTTTTCAAATATATTGTTTTTTTTGTTGTAAAAATTACTTTATAATGATAAATCTTTACTTTTTCTGTTTTTGAAAAGTATATATCTGAAGAATGCTATAATGTTTATACTTAAAGCAGTTGAGGAATTTTTTGATAATTGCAATTCATCTCGTAATCATTTTTCTTCTGATCACGAGATAGAATTGTAAGGACTGCCAAGAATAGGGCAGATTTTATTTTGACATCAGCTGATGAGCTTCATAATTTCGAGAGCAACTTTCAGGGCTTCAGTTCCGTCTTCAAGAGAAACTTCCACATTTTTATCTCCCGTGATGGCATCCGCAAAAGAGTTCAGTTCATCGAGGATCGCATTATTAGGCTGAATATTCGGGTATTCGAAAAGGATTTGATTTTTTTCCCCTTCTGCATTTTCAATAATCATATCAAATGGAGTAGGGTTCTCCGGAGCGTCCTGCATCCTGATCACTTCCGCCTTTTTTTCCAGAAAATCCACAGATATATAGGCATCCTTCTGAAAGAATCTGCTTTTTCTCATGGCTTTCATAGAAATTCTTGAGGTGGTAAGATTGGCTACACAACCGTTTTCAAATTCTATTCGGGCATTGGCAATATCAGGCGTCTTGCTTACCACACAAACGCCGCTGGCGTGAATGTTTTTTACTTTGGACTTGGCAATACTCAACAGAATATCCAGATCATGAATCATCAGATCCAGAACCACAGAAACATCAGTACCCCGGGGGTTAAATTCTGCAAGTCTGTGTATTTCGATAAACATTGGGTTGTTGATGTATTCCTTCGTGGCACTAAAGGCCGGATTGTACCGTTCCACATGGCCTACCTGGGCTTTAATACCATTTTCCTGACACAGGCGTAAAATCTCTTCCGCCTCTTCAAGAGTTTGGGTAACCGGTTTTTCAATGAAAAAGTGAAGTCCTTTTTTAATGGCCTTTACCGCATAATCATAATGGTAAATCGTCGGAGTAACAATATCCAGCATATCGATCTGCTCCAGGAGCTCATCAAAATGTTCAAAATATTTATATCCGAATTCGGCTTCTAATTTTTTCCCGTTTTCAACATCTTTATCATGGAAACCTACAAATTCGTATCGATCAGATTGATTAAGGAGTTTCAAATGTATTTTCCCCAAATGTCCGGCACCTACCAAACCTGCTTTTAACATAGCTGTATTAAATTTTTGTAAAGATAAGAAAGAAGTTACATTGGAGAAGCAGTTTTTGTGGATAAATCTTTCCTCCGATTTATACAATCTAAAATCTAATTTCTTACTTTTGTCCCATGCAGGATTCGTTTGTACATAAAGGAAAAAGAAAGAATTTAGTTGAATATCTTCGATACAGAATCGGTATTTCGGATGACAATGTACTTTCGGCAATGAGTGAAGTTCCAAGACATCTTTTCATTGAAAGTATTTTTGAAGACTTTGCCTATGAAGACAGGGCTTTCCCTATTCTGGCACATCAGACAATCTCCCATCCATCCACCGTAGCGGAACAGTCTGAGCTGCTGCAGGTAAAAGCCGGGGAAAAAATACTCGAAATAGGAACCGGCTGCGGATATCAGACTGCCGTTTTGCTCACCATGAAGGCTCACGTATATACCGTAGAAAGACAGAAAGATCTTTTTGATTTTTCTAAAAAGAAATTGCGTGAACTCCACCTGTATCCCAAATTTCAAAGTTTTGGTGATGGTTTTGCGGGGCTTCCTACCTTTGCTCCCTTCGATAAAATTATTGTAACCTGTGGAGCTTCGGTTCTTCCGACAGAGCTTTTGAAGCAGCTGAAAGTAGGCGGAAAAATGGTAATTCCTTTAGGACCTACGGATGAGCAGGTGCTATACAGGTTTACAAAAGTAGGACCCACAGAATTTGAAAAAGAAGAATTTGGCGCCTATAAATTTGTTCCTATGCTGGGCAATACCAATCAATAATTGACGATCTGAAAACAGGGGAAAGTTAGGTGCTCTTACGATATGAAAACCTCGAACCATCCTATTTAAGATAAGGCCTGATCTGCGGAATTGGGGGTAAATATCTATTGTCTAAACCAAGCTGGTTTCTATCTAAAGAAACGAACCTCGGATCAGGTATAAAAGTTGTGGAGAAACGAAATTTTTTTTCCTGTTATACTTTTGCCTTGAAGCAAAAGTATACAAAAATTCAAGACTGGAATCATCCACTAAAAATTGACCTTGTCTCCTAAAATTTCCAAACTCGCATGGATTCAACATTGGTTATTCGACTCAATAGAGTGGCCATGCTCAGACACTGGAAATTTTTTAACGGATTCAAGATCAATTTTTTTAACACTCCTGATTCCTAGGTCGATTAAAAAATACTTACAACTATTTTTCTTAGTTCTTATTGGGTTGAAAGCCGATTAAAAAAAACTCTGAAAATATCCTCAAACATCTGTGGTTAATTTTTTTTTACTTGTACATTAAAACCGAAGATTATCTCTCTTTAGTCGATGAATGTTATTTCTACAGACTCAAACAGTGATTGGTCTACAATCCCAATATTATTTTTTCTATTCATATTAACGCAACTTTTTGCTTGCCCTCCAACTTTTGCGCTTGATTCCCAAATCTCAGTCTGTTTTTTTAATCATAATTTAAAATACTTTAACCTGTTCGGAACGGAAATTGGACTTACCTATGACCTAATCACTTAAATCTTATTATTATGGATACGAACAGATTTAAATCATCACACGATTTCAGTAATATTGAGAAGAATTTGCATAATAATCCTGGCTACAGTATAGAAAGCTATTCACAGCAAGCCAAAGATTATATCAATGAAATGAAAAGTAAGAACCAGGAGGCTACCAAACAGGGATTTTTGAGTCATGCCCAAAAATCAGCAAAAGAAGTCTGGGAAGAGATTCAGGAAATTGCTTCTGAAGCCTGGGAGAAAAATAAAAAGCATGCGGATGAAAATGAATAATTTTAATATTAAAGTTCAGTAACCTTACTTTTGCAAGTGAGGTTTTTTATTTAAACAGATTAACGGATATTTATGAGAGTTTTTATCAATAAAAGGATTCCGGAGCTGGGAATCACAATGCTTGAAGAGGCTGGATTAGAGGTAATCCTTCCGGAACATGATGATCTTTCCTATGAAGAATGGCTGAAGTACTGTCAGGACGCTGATGCTATTTTGAGTATAGGGAGCGATTTTAAATACGATAAGAAATTTTTTGAAGCTTGTCCCAATATTAAAGCGATTGCCTTGTATTCAGTGGGCTTTGACCATGTTGATATTCAGGAAGCCAATCAAAGAAATATTCCTGTAGGAAATACACCGGATGTTTTGAGCAGAGCCACCTCTGATGTCGCTTTTCTACTGATGCAGTCGGTATCCCGAAGAGCAAGCTATAATTTTCAGAAAGTAAAAGAGGGCAATTGGAAAACATTTGATCCGTTACATGCATTAGGACAGGAGCTTTACGGAAAAACTTTAGGGATCTTCGGACTGGGGAGGATTGGTTTTGAAATGGCAGAAAAGTCCAGAAAGGCTTTTGATATGAACATCATATACCATAACCGCCATCAGAATGAGCAAGCCGAAAAAGAGCTGCAGGCACAGTATGTATCCTTTGAAGAACTGATTGCCCATTCAGATGTACTTAGTGTGCATGCCAGTTTTACGCCTGACCAGAAAGAGCTTTTTAATCGTTCAGTATTTGAAAAAATGAAACCCAATGCTATTTTTATCAATACCGCAAGAGGGGGCTTTCATCAGCAGCAGGATCTTTACGAAGCATTGGTCAATGGGGCGATCTGGGGGGCAGGGCTTGATGTGACCAATCCTGAGCCCATGTCTGAAAATGATCCTATATTGGAGCTTTCAAATGTGTGTGTGCTTCCGCATATAGGTTCTGCTACCATCGAAGCCCGGAATGGAATGGCAAGGCTGGCCGCAGAAAATATTATTGCTTTTTCTAAAGGAGAAAAGATGCCACATTGTGCCAATCCTGAAGTTTATTAAGGCATCGAATACCATCTTGGAATTATTTTTGTTCTGAATATATAAATATTAAAACACTAGATTATGGCACCAGAAGATAATATTAATGAGCAAAACAGAGAACTGGAAAAAATGGATTACGATTCCAACGAGGATATTTTTAAAAAAGAAAAACACATTTCGCTGGATGGCGATGGCAACCCTATTTTTGATGAAGATGAAGACGATGATAAAATTGATAAAGGACTTGACATCCCGGGCGCAGAAGACGATGATGCTATGGAAGAAATAGGAGAAGAAGATGAAGAAAATAATTATTGGAGTCTCAGTGACAATGAAGATGACCATGAAGAAGAAAATGATGATGTTTTAACATAATAAGGCATACCCGTAAATAATGAACCTTGCTGAATTACAGTGAGGTTTTTTTATATTATAAGAGTTAATATGTGGGGACCATTTCCCTTTGGAGAATGAGATTGCAGGTGTGCTATTCCAAATATAATAGTAAGTGAACAAAATGTGATGATATGCAGATTCAATACTTTTGCATAAGCCATAAGCCATAAGCCATAAGCCATAAGCCATAAGCCATAAGCCATAAGCCATAAGCCATAAGCCATAAGCCATAAGCCATAAGCCATAAGCCATAAGCCATAAGCCATAAGCCATAAGCCATAAGCCATTTTCCCTTTTACTTGTCTATATTTCCTAATTTGAATATCTTTAAAACTTAAAAAATTGTTTAAACATAGAACTTTAAATAGCAATATGACATTTCAAGAACAGATACAGCAGGGAATTCCCAATCAGCTGCCACAGCAAAAACCATACGAGACCAACATCAACCATGCTCCGAAGCGTAAGGAAATTTTAGGCGAGGAAGAAAAAAAGCTGGCATTAAAGAATGCACTGCGTTATTTTGATCCTCAGTTTCATGCTGAGTTAATCCCTGAATTTAAGCAGGAGCTGGAAGATTATGGGAGAATTTATATGTACCGCTTCCGTCCGGATTATGAGATGAAAGCGAGACCCATTTCAGACTATCCCGGAAAATCCGAACAGGCAAAAGCCATCATGCTGATGATTCAGAATAATCTGGATTATGCTGTAGCGCAACACCCTCATGAGCTGATTACCTATGGCGGAAATGGTGCGGTCTTTTCCAATTGGGCGCAGTATCTTCTGACGATGAAATATTTGTCTGAAATGTCGGATGAGCAGACGTTGGTCATGTATTCAGGACACCCAATGGGGCTTTTTCCTTCCCATAAAGATGCTCCAAGAGTAGTGGTGACCAACGGAATGATGATCCCGAATTATTCGAAACCGGATGACTGGGAGAAGTTTAATGCGCTTGGAGTAACCCAATACGGGCAGATGACGGCGGGAAGCTATATGTACATTGGACCGCAGGGAATTGTTCATGGAACAACAATCACGGTTTTAAATGCTTTCAGAAAAATTAAAAAAGAACCGCAGGGAGGTCTTTTTGTAACCTCCGGACTAGGCGGAATGAGTGGCGCTCAGCCTAAAGCAGGGAATATCGCCGGCTGTATTACCGTATGTGCAGAAGTAAACCCGAAGATCACCAAGATCCGTCACGATCAGAAATGGGTGAATGAGATCCATGAAGATCTTGATGCTCTGGTACTGAGAGTAAGAGATGCGCAGGCTCATAAAGAAACGGTCTCCCTGGCTTACCTGGGGAATATTGTAGAAGTTTGGGAGAAATTTGCTCAGGAAGACCTGAGAATCGATATCGGGTCAGATCAGACTTCCCTTCACAATCCATGGGCTGGTGGCTATTATCCGGTTGGACAGACTTTTGAAGAATCCAATACAATGATGGCCGAAAATCCTGAGTTATTCAAAGAAAAAGTTCAGGAAACATTGAAAAGACATGCGGCAGCCATCAATAAACATACTCAGAAGGGAACGTATTTCTTTGATTACGGAAATGCCTTCCTGCTGGAAGCTTCTCGTGCAGGAGCAGACGTGATGGCAGAAAACCCTACACTGGGAAGAGAATTCAAATATCCAAGCTATGTTCAGGATATTATGGGCCCTATGTGTTTCGATTACGGTTTCGGACCATTCCGTTGGGTATGTACCAGCGGAAATCCTGAAGATCTGCAGAAAACAGACGATATCGCTTGCTCGGTATTGGAACATATGATCAAAAGCTCTCCTGAAGAAATTCAGCAGCAGATGAAAGATAATATCCAATGGATCAAAGGCGCTCAAGAAAATAAATTGGTGGTAGGATCCCAGGCAAGGATTCTGTATGCAGATGCAGAAGGTAGAATGAAGATTGCTGAGGCTTTCAACAAAGCCATTAAAAACGGAGAGATAGGTCCTGTGGTATTGGGCAGAGATCATCACGATGTCTCCGGAACAGATTCACCGTACAGAGAAACGTCCAATATTTATGACGGTTCCCGTTTTACTGCTGATATGGCCATTCACAACGTGATCGGAGATAGTTTCCGGGGGGCAACCTGGGTGTCTATTCACAATGGTGGTGGAGTAGGCTGGGGAGAAGTAATCAACGGAGGTTTTGGAATGCTGCTTGATGGAAGCGATGATGCGGACAGGAGACTGAAATCTATGCTTTTCTGGGATGTAAACAACGGAATCTCAAGAAGAAGCTGGGCAAGAAACGAAGGTGCTATTTTTGCCATTAAAAGAGCCATGGAAGCAGAACCCAACCTGAAAGTGACTCTTCCGAATCTGGTAGACGAAAATTTACTGTAATACATACCATTCAACTTTGGCAACAATCAATAAAAAATTATTTGCCCATCTCAATGTAGAGGATCATGATCCTGTATGGGAGAAGTTTGCGGAAGTTGAGTTTTCAAAAAAAACTGTATTTCCGGACAAGAAAGCCTATCTTGTAGAAGATGGCATTGTCCGGAAATATTATATCAGCAGCACATCGGAAATTGAAACCGAAATTTGTGCGGAATTCTACTTTCCCGGAGATATTTTCACCGTTGAAGAAAAAGGTTCTGATGCTGTTTATGAGTCCCTAAATAAAGGGTTGGCCTGGGAAATTACCCTGGATGAGGTGAAGGAAATGTTTGCCTTCAATCCCCATTGCCGTTTCGTTCAGAATTATTACCTGAGCAGAAAGCTGAATGCAGCGATGAAAAGGGAAATGCTTCTTCTGAAAAATACTCCTCAGGATCTGTATGAATATCTGCTGAAGAACAAACCCCATTATATTCAGAATATTCCTTTAAAATACCTCGCATCTTACATCGGGATCACACCTATTTCTTTAAGCAGGATCAGAAAAAGGATTATGTAAGCTGGAAGAGGGGAGCAGGGAGTTGGAAGTTACTCTCAGTCTTTAGATTCTCTGTAAGTTTTAATCATTCAATTGGTTAATCATTTCAAATAAAAAAAAGAGATATAGTTATTCTATCACCTCAGTAACTCCCATTCTCCATCTCCCAACTTCAATACTTTCATTAATTATCTTTTGTTTATTGTCTTGTCTTCCGCAAGTCTTTTCCTTTGTTAAAAAAAAGAACATGGAAATACAAAAGTTAAACTGGGCCGGGATCCGGCTTAGTGCTCACAACAAAACAATCCTCATAGACGCTGCAGAAGACTTCTCATATTATAAGCCCGTTTTGGGTGATGCTGTAGAGGGTCTTATAGAATTTTCAGATAAGATACAGGCAGATTACATCCTGTTTACCCACATGCATCTGGATCATTTTGATAAGAAAGTCATCAGGAAGTGTTTAAAGAACGACGGAAAACTGATTGTATATACAGGATTGGAGGTTATTGTAAAAAAAGTTGTAGGCGACGTAACAATTATTGCCCTGGATCTCAACGAAACTTTTACGGAGGACGGGATAACCTTCAAACCGGTGTTTGCGATGGATGGTGTAGGAGAAATACAGTCTTCATGGATTGTAGATGATGGAACTACAAAAATCTTCCATGGCGGTGATACCATCTGGCACAACCAGTTCTGGAAGCTGGGAAAAGAGAATCCTGATATTGATTATGCATTTTTGCCTGCCAATGGAGTCGTTGTCAATTTTGAAGTCATAGGATTACAATACAGCCCGGTTCCCGCTTCTCTCAATCTGAAAGAAGCTTTTGCGGCAGCCCGCCTTTTACACGCCAGAAAGCTGATCCCGATACATTATAATTTATTTGCCCATGAAAGATGCTATATTCCTCAGGTATTTGGTCAGGAAGATCTGGAAAGAGTTTCAGAGGAACTGGGACAGGAATATATGATTTTGAAGGATGGGGAAACGCTGACAGATTTTTAATGGTCACCACTTGCGGTAGCTGGAAGCAGTAAAATGTGCTTTTTATCCATTTCTATTACGGTCATACAGCTGGCTTTAACCAAAATGTAGAGTGAGTTTTGGGTAAAGCCATAGGTATTCAAATACTTTTGGCTTTATGAGTTGACGTCTGAAACAAATTTTATTGTGCGCTACAACCTTTTCTGTCATTAATGCATCATTATAAGAAAAAGGAAACTATGAAAATTACCATCCCCAAACCCTGTCATGAGAACTGGGAAAATATGAGCGCTGATGAAAAAGGAAGATTCTGTTCAGTCTGTTCCAAAACAGTCCACGACTTTACCGGTTTTACAGATCGGGAACTGGCTGATAGCTTTACATTAAATGATGATCTCTGTGGGAGATTCCGCGAAGATCAACTGGGAAAGAACCTGAATTTTTCGATTGCTATTACTTTGGCCTTGGGATTTTGGGCAGTAAGCAGTACCTTAGCGTCAGTCAAAGCACAGGAAATAAAACCTCCGGCTGCCCGTCAGGTAGCAGCAGTAAGCGAACAGATTGGTAAAGTTGCTATCTGTCAGCCCGTTCAGACCAATACGCGGGTTATGATAGGAGCTCCTCGTTCCAGGCCTGCAGAAAAACCAATGATTTTACTGGACCGTAAAGAGATTTCAGACCAGGCAATGAAAGAGGTAAAGCCTGAACATATTGAAACAGTAAATACTCTTTCCCCCGAAGAAGCTCTTAAAAAATTTGGTAAAAAGGGTAAAAACGGAGTGATCCTGATCACGACAAAGAGAAAATACAGAAGATAACTACTGAAAAAGACAGATTTTTGAGCATTCCTGTTTTTAGATGACCGGTTATTTTTAGGAAATAGTTTAATACATGAACAACATGAAAAAAATAGGAATTATTGGTTGTGGATGGCTGGGTACCCATATGGCGGAGCGGTTAGCCACGCAGCATGAAATCTTCGTAACCACCACGTCAGAGTCTAAAATAAAAAACTTATCGGATAAAGGATATCACGTCACAAAAGTAAGCTTTCCTGATGATATCACCGGAACCATAGCAGAATGGGAGATCACCTCACAGCTGGATGCAGTAATTGTTACCGTTCCCTTTTCAGGCGTAAGGGGCGCTGAAATTTCATTGAAGGAAAGAAATGAAAATCTGTTGACATTCCTTGGTGATTACAAGGGCCAGCTCTTTCTGATGAGTTCTACGGGAGTGTATCCGGATCTGGAAAAGGAATTTATAGAAGAGGACCGTTCCGCAGATGAGGTTCCCAGTGAAAATTTCATTAAAAACAGGTTTCCTCAGGTCAATATTTTGAGATTGGCAGGACTGATGGGAGATCAGCGGCTATTGAAAAATTATAATATTTCAAATCTGGAACAGTTGGTCAATCACATTCATTATGCGGACATTTGTACGGTTGTTGAGAAAATGCTGAATAACGAATCTCAATCCAAAGTATATAATGTCGTGGCGCCTGTTCATCCCAATAAAGAAGAGATCATCAGTGCTCAGAAAGATCTGCCTTACTCAGGAAGCCGCACCACGCAGGGGAGGACGATATCTCCCTCAAAATTGATTTCAGATCTGAATTTTGAATTTCATTATCCTGATCCACGGTATTTTCATCTTGAAAGTATTTAGGAATAGTGGATGTTTACCAGTAATATTTACTTTTTTTGAAAGAAGTCTTCTATCTTAGTAATCCATTCCGGTTTTTTTAGATTTGTGAGGTTGCAATATTCTTCACAGATTGCTTTTTTATTTTCATCAATGAATTTTGCTATTTCATCTTTTAAATGTTTGGGATTTCCTACTATATTTTGTGAGGAATCAGGAAAAATAATAGAATTATCACCTTTAATAAAACTGTTTTTTGATTTCTCATCAAATTTAAACTTTCCAAAAATTCCTTGTATATCTTCTCTGCCAGAGTTTTTAATTATATTACTCAAAGCTTCATAAAAACCATTGGGATCTAAAGCTTCTTCTATCTCCGTTGGATATTTAATATCAGTAGTAATTTTATGCAATTCAATTGATTGATTGTCCATTACCTGTAACCGTCTCATCTTAAGTAATCCATTTTTATGATCGTCTTGAAAATCCTTTATCCCAATTCCTTGAAAGTCAGTGTCAATTAAACAATATATTTTACCATTTAATTCTGAATTTTCAGCATTGTGAGATATTGGTGCATATAAATAATTGTATAATAACTTAACAATTGCAGATCCGCCAACAGGAAGAATCTTTAAATTCTTTACTTTTTCTATGTGTTTTTTAATATAGTTTTTGTCTTCCTCACTCTCTACAATAAGCCAATTATTACTTTTTATTCTCAACGAGCTTATTATAGCAGAAGATAAGTCAAAAAAGCTTTTAAAATGTATATCACTTGATGTGCCCTTTACATCTTCAAAATAATTACGGAATGCAAATTGACTTATTTCGACATTGTCTGCTTTATTATCAATATGAAATAAATTTCCTTTTTCGATTATTGGTAATGCACCATACCAGTGAGTCGTTACAAGCATCTGGATATCAAAATTGTTAGCTAGCTCTTGAAGCCTTTCAAATTGATCATAACACATTGAAATATGTAAAGATGATTCGGGCTCATCAATAGCAAGTATAATTTTGTTTTTTTTTATTTCTTCTTGTATTAAAAATGAATAGGCAATATCTATTAATGCTTTTTTTCTCTCGCCTGCTGATAGATATTTAATTTGTTTTCCATTTTTTTTTAGTTTTCTTTTTGAAAAATAAGTTTCAATCATTACATCAGATAAATGATTGGCTGTTAATTTGGTTTTAGCCTTGTATTCTTTTGCGAAATCATACTCCTTATCAATATCTTGTATTGTTTTTTCGACTTCCTTAATAAACACCTCCAAATCATTATTAATTATTTCAAGGATAGTTTTATTCTGAGATCTATCAGTGTCTATTTCAATAGGGTGCTTTTTATTAAGAACGTTTTCAATTCTTTTTTTTACATCTTCACTCATTAAATCCTGCATGCCTTTTGATTCTAGTCGTAAAAAATCATCAATGGATGTCTCAACAGGTATATATAGAAATTTATATTTGTTAAGGATATCTAATTTTAATTTACTTGTAGTTGATTGATAAACTTTTTGGTCTTTAAAATCATCTAATTCTTGTATTTTCTTTTTAATGAGACTATCAAATGCGAAAAATGATTGGTTGCTATTATCAGTTTGGGGCCAAAATGCAATTGAGAATATGAAATGAGTATCCTTTAAAGTTTTTAAAAAGGTCTGTTGATCCTTGAAACTTTCATAAGGTTTATAATTGGATTGTGAAATATTTACTTCTAACAGAGCATTAGAAATAATAGGTATTATTTGTTGAACTTTTTTGTCATATTTAGAAAGCTCATCTTTTTTTATTAAAAATAATGGTGCAATATATGCATCTGATTTTTTTTCACTTGTGTGGTATATGAATTCAGAATTATTAAAAAAACAATTTAAACTTTCTAAAATTGAACTTTTACCTGCTCCATTTTGACCAATAAAAAGATTGAAATTTTCAAACTCATTAATTCCAAAAGGAATATATTTTGCAGCTTTATATGTTTTAAAATGTCTTTGAAATAATCCTATTACCATATTAAGATATTTAGTGAACTATCGTTTTAATTAATTTCAAAAATACATTTACTTCATTTGTAATATTTACGGGAACCCGTAATCAATTAAAATAAATCCTCCAATGATCAGAGATCATTGGAGGATCTAGAATATCTTTAGAACAAAAATTTAGTTCTTTACTGCTGCAATAGCTGCCTCATAATTTGGTTCCTGCGAAATATCAGGTACCTGCTCTTCGTAAATAATATTTCCCAAAGGATCAATAACGACAACCGCTCTGCTGAGAAGTCCTTTCATCGGTGAATCGATCATTTCTACCCCATAGTTCCATCCAAAATCAGAACGAAAATCAGAAAGCATCACTACATTGTCAATTCCTTCTGCACCACAAAATCTTTTTTGTGCAAAGGGTAAGTCTTTAGAAATGCAAAGGACAACGGTATTGGGAAGGTTGGCCGCATCTTCATTGAAATGATGGACAGATGCCGAGCAAACTCCTGTATCTACGCTTGGAAAGATGTTGAGAATCACATATCTCCCTTTGAAAGACTCCAGGGTCTGGTCATTCATATGAACATCCGTCAGGGTAAATTTGGGAGCCGGTTTATGAAGCGCCGGTAATTTGGAATAAGTGCGTACAGGTTCTCCTTTCATCAGGACGGTATTGGGTGTTTTAGTCTTTTGGGCAAAACCCATTGCCGAGATGAAGAATAAGGTGCTGAAGATTATTTTTGAAAACATTGAAAAATTATTTTTGACAAAATTATTCTTTTTTTTGACGCCGGGATTAATTTTCGTTCAAACAGCTCTCAAATAGAGCAAATCTATTAAATCTGTATTCTTAAAATCAATTTTTACGTCTAACTTTATTTTTCAAAATATTAAAAAGATACTTATGAATTCAGTAAACAGCTTTTCGTTTCAGAATATTTTTAAAAGTGAAAATGAAATTCCTGAAGAATATAAAGTTCCTGAAATCCATCAGAGAGTGTACCTTCTCAATGGCGAGCTGGTAGAATGGAAAGGAGAAGTACAAAATATCTATTCGCCGGTCTGTATTCCTACGGAAAATGGACTGAAGAGAAAACTGCTGGGCAGTATTCCGAATATCGGGCCTGATGAAGCAATGGAGGTTCTTGACGCTTGTGTAAAAGCATATGATAATGGTCTTGGCGAGTGGCCTACTATGTCTGTAGAAGGTAGAATCAAGTGTATGCAAAAGTTTGTATACCTGATGATCGGGCAACGGGACCTGGTGATAAAGCTGCTGATGTGGGAAATCGGAAAAACCTTTGCCGATTCTACCAAAGAATTTGACCGTACCGTGGATTATATCAACCAGACCATCGATGCACTCAAAGATCTGGACAGGGAGTCTTCCCGTTTCCAGGAAGCAGAAGGGACCATTGCACAGATCAGAAGGGCTCCGTTGGGTGTTGTCCTCAGTATGGGGCCCTTCAACTATCCTTTGAATGAAATTTTCACCACCTTGATTCCAGCACTCATCATGGGAAATACCATTTTGTTCAAGCTTCCAAAGCACGGTGTTTTAGCTCATTACCCATTACTGAATGCGTTTAAAGAAGCATTCCCTAAAGGAACAGTGAATACGCTGTATGGAAAAGGTTCAGAAATTATTACGCCGATTATGGAAAGTGGAAAGGTTAATGTATTAGCCTTTATCGGATCAAGTAAGGTGGCCAACGGATTGAAAAAGCTGCATCCTAAGGTAAACCGTTTAAGAGCTATTCTGAGTCTGGATGCTAAAAATGCCGCCATTGTAACCAAAAATGCCAATCTGGATGTCGCCGTCAGTGAATGTATCCTGGGAGCCCTGTCTTTTAACGGACAGCGCTGTACCGCATTGAAGCTGATATTTGTACAGAAAGAAGTGGCCGCAGAATTTACCGCAAAGTTAAGTGAAGCTGTTTCTGCGCTTCAACCAGGCCTGCCATGGGAGAAGGGTGTGAAGGTAACTCCGCTTCCGGAAGTGAATAAGCCGCCTTACCTGAAGGAATGTATTGATGACGCTGTGGCAAAAGGAGCTTCGGTTGTGAACAGTGAGGGTGGACATACCGAAGAATCCTTTGTCTTTCCGGCAGTGGTTTATCCCGTAAACAGTGACATGAAACTGTATCATGAAGAGCAGTTTGGTCCGGTGATTCCTGTCGTTCCGTTTGAAGATATTGAAGAGCCTATAGAATATCAGGTCAATGCATCACACGGAATGCAGGTAAGTATTTTCAGTGAAGACCCCAGAGAGGTCGCCGCACTCATTGATCCGTTTGTCAATCTGGTAAGCCGTGTCAATATCAATTGCCAGGCACAGCGTGGCCCTGATGTATTTCCTTTTACCGGAAGAAAAGACAGTGCAGAAGGAACCCTTTCCGTTTTTGATGCACTCCGTTCATTTTCCATCAGATCTCTGGTCGCCGCAAAGTTGACCGAATCCAATAAAGAATTATTAAATACCATTGTCAGAGAGCATGATTCCAATTTCTTAAGCATGGATTATATATTCTGATTTCAGATGAGGTATACAGGATAAAAAAAGTTTCGGCGGGCTGAAAGCCCGCCGAAACTTTTTTTACTGTCCTCTTTTCTCTTTTTCTTTTGCAATTTCACTTCTGATCCAATCCATTTGGGGATCCCTTTTATCAATGATATCCTGCATGCTTTCCACGATTGTCACATCGGGAACCACGCCTTTTTGGGAATCCGAAAAATTGATGTTTGGTTGTACAAGAAGCAGCCCGATAGGAAAACTGATCTTGGAATTTGGAAGTTTCTGGTAAGAATAAAAGCCGGCTACTGTTCCGTCATTGGCTCCTCCTGTCTCTTCACCCACAAGAATGGCTCTTTTGTCGCTTTTGAGCTTTGCAGTGATGATAGACGATGCCGAAAAACTGCCACCATTGATAAGCACAAAAACTTTCCCTTGAAAAGCTGTTTTTTTTGGTTTTGTAGGCTTGTCAGCCTTCATTTTATAAAATACTTTTCCGTCTTTTCTGTACGTGCTGAAGGCCTGTGCAAAAAAATAACTCGGATAGGCAAGGCTCTTGAATGCAAAATCCAATGGAGTGCTTTTCCTGAAGTAATTGGTTCTTAGGGGAGTGCCTTTCGAAGTCACCTGGGATGGCTTTATCAGGGTGAAAGGCTGATTAGAAAGATATGAATACAGATTATTGATCTCATGAAGAGAGCCTCCGTAATTGTTGCGGACATCAATGATGAGATAGGCAGAATTGGCATTTTTGATCTTTGCAAAAGTCTTTTTATAAAACTCATCCGAGTAGTCCCTTGAAAAGCTTTTTACCTTTATATAGGCTACGCTGCTGTCTTTATCAAGAAATTTGAAGCTTCTGTTATACGAATTGCTGGAAGCAACATAATCGTTCAGCTTCTTTTCCTGGGTCCGTTTTTTCATTGCCTTATCTTTGCTAAGGTCGATTTCGGATTTCGATTCCCTTCTTAAGGTGTAGGTTTTCTTTTGTCCGTTATACAGCGTTTCTATAACCGCTTTATTGGCGAGGCCATTTTCTGCCGTATAGAAATTAAAAAATAAATCCTTTAAAAAATAAGGCTGGAAGGTTGTATTATAACCATCGCTGCTGATCAGGTTTCTGTATTTCCTGATGTATTCGGAAACAGGGGTCGAATTGATGCTCAGAATTTCAGTTCCGGGTTTTATATTTTGTACCGATTCCCTGTTTTCAATAATGAACATTTTATTGCCGCTAATATAGTACTCAAAACGGCTAAACAGTCCTTTGGTGTTTTCTAAGTTCTTAACTTCCTTTTTAGTAAATTTTCTTCTGGGAATTCTTAGTGAAAGATGTCCTTCGCGGATTCCTGCTATCACAGGCTGAATTTTAAAATAAAATTGAAGAGGAGTAAGAGAATCATTGATCGTCAGCTTAAGACTGTCAAACTTACGGTCCAGTTCCTGTTTGGGAATATACCAATAGAGCTGGGGGTGCATCTGCTGCAGTTTCAAGTAGGCATAATCCACATCCTCTTTCAGTTGCTCCGGCGCAATACATGATGCCCGCTGTTCGTTATGCCTTTTGATAGATGCGCACGACGAAAGCACAGCGAGAAGAAATATGACCGAATAATTTTTCAATTTTTTTGAGTTTTTTTAGTCCGCTAAAATAAAAAGATTAAAATTAATCATCACTTAAATGAATAATAAATTTTCCTGGACACATGATAAATTTAGTTAAAAAAATAGAGCGGGCCCGAACATATTTTCATTTAAAAACAAAAGTCAATACATTTGAAGTTTATTTTTGCACATGATATATTGGATCCTCACTTCGGTGATTGTTTTGGCCGTTACTTTTTTTCTGGTGATGAATATGAAAGCATTCGGTGCCGTGCCGAAAGGAAAAAGACTGAAGCGTATCAGACAATCAAAACTCTATAAAAACAAACAATTCCAAAACATCAGTTATACCCCTTCTATTGCTGAAGGCCACAAAATGTCAAGAGTGACCTACGATTTCTTTTTGGGAAAAAAAGATCCCTTGCTAAAGCCTCTGAAACCGATTCCTGCTCTCCACACGGACCTGAAAACGATCGACAAAAATGAAGATGTATTTATTTGGCTGGGGCATTCATCCTATTACCTGCAGACGAATGGAGTTTCTTTTCTGATTGACCCTGTCCTGAGTGCCTATGGTTCTCCATTCAAATATTTCAATAAGGCATTCAAAGGTTCAGATATTTATACACCGGAAGATATTCCAAACATCGATTATCTGGTCATTACTCATGATCACTTTGACCATCTGGATTATCCCACCGTACAATCTATCAGGGAGCGAACTGGCATGGCCATTTTACCATTGGGAGTAGGAGCACATCTGGAAAGATGGGGATACCCGGAGAGCAGCTTAATTGAAGAAGAATGGGGAGCAGAAGTGGTATTGAAAAATAACATACAGCTGGTTTTTAGTCCAGCCAGACATTTTTCCGGCCGGCGGATCAGAAAGAATGATACATTATGGACTTCCTATGTTCTGATAACACCTACAAAAAAGATCTTTTTAGGAGGTGATAGTGGCTACGATTCCCATTTTAAAATGATAGGAGATAAGTACGGCCCCTTCCATTATGCCATTCTTGAAAATGGACAATATGGAGAAGCCTGGAGATATATCCACACCTTACCAGAAGAGGTTATTCAGGCTGGTCTTGATCTTAAAGCAAAACGCGTTATTCCTGTGCATACATCCAAATTCGCATTGGCTCTTCATCCATGGAATGAACCTTTACAAAAGATAGCGGAACTTGGAAAAGAAAAAGAACTGCCAATTCTTACTCCCATGATTGGGCAGGTGGTTCATCTTAATGATCCCAGTCAGCAATTTAGAGACTGGTGGGAAGATTGATCAGGCATGCCAGATATCTTTATACCTTACCGGGTGATTTTCGAACTGCTGGCGTACAAAGTCACATTCCGGGTCTACAAGCAAATCTTTCTCCTCTGCGTAGCGTACCAGCTCGTCCAGCAATAGCTTTGCATATCCTTTTCCCTCAAGCTGCTCATCCATTTTGGTATAATATACAATCAGCAGTCTTCCATCAACCTTTATGGACATATAGCCTGCTTTTTTTTCGTCAATAAGTAGCTGCAATTCATCCTGATATGGAGATACTGTAAACTTTATATTTTCCATAATTATTGAGATTTGATTGATTAAAAAATAATTTTGAGAGCTCCCGAAGGCATTCTCTTCCTTAAAATTACAAAATTAAATGATATAAAATAACAGTTTACGGGAATCTTAACGAATTTTATAATTGTGAAAAGCGAAAAATTTTCCTCCGTATTTCAGTGGTTTCCCATTGATTTTGTTATTCATCTTCATTTTTGATTACAAGAATTTTATCGATCCTGTTTCCGTCCTTATCTACAATTTCCAGGGTAAGATTTCCTATCACCATACGATCTCCGGTCTTTGGAATGGTATCTGTATGATGAAAGAACAACCCGGAAACACTGACAAATTTTTTCTGTATTTCTTCATCAATACTCACTTTAAAGTATTTTCTAAAATCATGAAGCGAACATTTTCCATCGATCAGCCATGAGGTTTCATCGCGCTGAAAAATGTCTTCCTCCTCCCCAGAAGTAGTATAAACCGTACCGATAAGGTCGTCTAGAATATCATTTAAAGTAACAATCCCTTTGGTGCTTCCATATTCATCGATGACTATGGCAATATGGGATTTATTGGTCTGGAAATTTTCCATCAGCGGGTATATAAACGAGTTTTCACTTACAAAAACTGCTTTTTTCAGGATTGTTTTCAAATGAAAGTCCTGCGGCTTCTGGTTAAACAAATCCCGCACTTTAATAATTCCGATAATATTATTGAGATTGTTGCCCTCCGTAACGGGATAGGCTGAAAACAGACTGTTGCTGATCTTTCCATGTACCGTCTCATAGCTGTCATCGATATCTACAGAAACAATTTTCGAGTGGTGAGTAGACAATGAATTTACTTTTCGGTCTCCAAGCTCAAAGGCATTTCTTAATACGTCATGCTCTTTTTTTTCAATGATTCCGCCTTCTCTTCCTTCACGGATGATTGATTTTATTTCATCCTCAGTAATCGCCTCTTTTTCATGAGTCTGAATACCAAAAAGTTTTAAGACGGCTTCATTACTAATAGAAAGAAGCCATACAAAAGGAGAAGCCAGAAGCGAAAGCCAGTACATGGGTTTTGCGATGAATATTGAAATCTTTTCCGGGAACTTTAAGCCCAGTCTTTTGGGGACCAGTTCTCCAAAAACAATCGATAAATAGGTGACGACTGCTATAATCAGGAAAGAAGCGATGCCGTGGGAATGTTCGGGAAATATGCCTGCCTGTTTAATATAATCCGCCAGATCTGCAGTAAGCCGGTCTCCTGAATAAATTCCCAGAAGAATTCCGATCAATGTGATTCCGATCTGTACGGTAGAAAGAAACTGGTTGGGATTTTCAGAGAGCTTCATAGCAGCTTTAGCATTTGAATTTCCTTTTTTGGTTTCCGTTTTCAGTTTAAAACTTTTTGATGAGACCACCGCCATTTCAGACATTGAAAAAATACCATTTAAAAAAATAAGAAAAATAATAATGAGGATCTCCATGATGAATACATCTATTGATTCTATATAAATGTAAATAATATTTCAATGGTATTCGTTAGATTATGATTTTTTTAACAGAACTTAGGATTATCATTGAATATTTGGCACTTTAATTGAGGAGTCATTCTTGTTTAATTTAAAAGTGAATTGGAATGAAAAAGTTATTGATTACCGCATTACTGATGGGTACATTCAGTATGAGTTATGCCCAGTCAGATTATTATAACGATTACAGAAGAAGCATTACAGATATCAACTGGCAGACTGTGGTTGCTGACCTGCTGCTTTCGACAACACAGGCTAATCAGGTCTATTCGCTGAATGACCGCTACCGTGATTATGACACCTGGAACAGAGTGTATGTCGTAGATCCGGGACGGTGGAGAGGCGACCGATATTCTGAACTGGAGAGAATTCTCGGAAGAGAAAAATATATGGTATTCAAAAAGAAATACTATAGAGGACAAAATCCGGTGATTGTGTATGGCAGAAATAAAAATGATTATAAAAAATACCGTAAACAAAAAGAAAAATACTATAAAGAGAGAGCAAAAAGCTATAAAAAACAACATAAACACCATGGTCATAACGACTAGGTGTATACCATTCTCAACAATTTAATTGAAATGACTGGCAGGTTTGTCAGTCGTTTGTATTATAAAAATACGTTATGAAGCCTTTTGCGGTAAGGAAGTCTCTTTTGATAGATCCTGACATCCATATTTTAAAAAAATTTTAAAAAAATATATTTAAAGTACACAGTCATCTGTTTGAATTTTATAATTTTGATAAATGCAAGAAAGCGAATCAGTCAAAAGTTTTTACGAAAGATACGCCCCCAATCTGGGGTTTCCCTGTGTGGGAACAAGTGGTATGGGACACTTCAATGTATTCTCCAGGGAAGAATGTTCATTGCTGAGCCCTTACAGCAGGAGGGATTATTATAAAATTTCATTGATCATAGGAAAAGGTAAACTTCACTATGCGGATAAATGGATCTATGTAGACCGTCCGGCACTGTTATTTTCCAATCCTATCATTCCGTATTCCTGGGAAGCCGATAATGATGAGCAGGAGGGGTGGTTTTGCCTGTTTACAGATCAGTTTCTGCAAAACGGAAGCCGCCTGGGAACCCTTCAGGAATCTCAGCTCTTTAAAATTGGCGGAACCCCGGTTTTTTTCGTGGATGGGCTACAGCAAAACATCATTTCGGATATTTTCATCAAAATGATGACCGAAATTCAGTCGGACTACATTCATAAATATGATATGCTGCGTGCCTACCTTTACCTGATGATCCATGAAACCATGAAAATGCAGCCGGCAGAAAATTTTGAACCCTATCAGAATGCCTCACAAAGAGTTGCCTCACTATTTATGGAATTACTGGAAAGACAATTTCCCATCGACAGTCCTGAGGCATTTCTCAAGCTAAAAACACCCAATGACTACGCGCAGAGTCTCTCTATTCATGTGAACTCCTTAAACCGTTCTGTAAAAGAGGCTACAGGAAAAACCACCAGCCAGCAGATCACAGCAAGAATCATCCAGGAAGCTAATGCCTTGTTAAAACATACGGATTGGAATATCTCCGAAATAGCCTATGGATTGGGTTTTGATGAACCTGCCTATTTTACCAATTATTTTAAGAGACAAACCGGAACTACCCCCAATGCATTGCGAACACATCCTGTTTGAATTTTATAATTCTTAGTTTGAATTCTATATCATGAGTAGCCAGTACATGTTCTAATTTTGTCATGTAAAAATTAAAATCACAAACCATTATGAAATTTAAGACATTAGGAAAAACAGGTGAAAAGCTTTCTGCGATAGGATTAGGTTGTATGGGAATGAGCTTTGCTTATGGCCCCGCAGATGAGCAGGAAAGTATCAGAACTTTACATAAGGCATTGGATCTCGGGGTGAATTTTTGGGACACAGCAGATATGTACGCCAATGGAGAAAATGAAAAGCTGATTTCAAAAGTTTTGGTCCCGAACCGGGATAAGATCTTTATTGCAACAAAATTCGGATTCAGATTTAAAGATGGCAAAGCCAGCCACAGTGGCGCTCCCGGAACTTATTTTGACGGTTCTCCCGAATGGATCAGGCAGGCTGTAGATCTGAGCCTCCAGAGATTAAAAATCGATACGATCGACCTTTACTATGCACACAGGGTGGATCCGAACGTTCCGGTAGAAGAGACGGTAGGGGCCATGGCGGAACTTGTAAAAGCAGGGAAGGTAAAATACATCGGTCTATCTGAAGCTTCAGCAGAATCAATCAGAAAAGCCAATGAGATTCATCCGATTTCGGCTTTACAGTCAGAATATTCTATCCTTACCAAAGATGTCGAGAAAGAGATCCTACCGACTATCCGGGAACTGGGAATATCTTTAGTACCTTATTCACCGCTGGCCAGGGGGCTTTTTGCCAATATCGAAGATGCGCAGAACCTTGGAGATGATGATTTCAGAAAATCATTACCGCGGTATCAGAAAGAATACCTTGAAAATAATACCAAACTGGCTAGCGAAATTAATGAATTCGCAGCTTCTAAAGGAGTAAAAGGAACGCAGCTCGCCCTTGCCTGGGTATTGAATCAGGGAGACGATATCATCCCGATTCCGGGTACCAAACGAATTAAATACTTGGAAGAAAATATTGCGGCCGTCAAAATAGACCTTTCCCAATCAGATTTGGATACCATTGATGCCATTCTGAAAAAATACCCAAATGTAGGGGAAAGATACACCGAAGGCTCAATGAAACTGGTGAATAACTAAAGACTACAATACAAAAACTGAGTTCCTGCTTATGATGGGAGCTCAATTTTTTTTGTTATTATTCTCACCGAGAATGTATAATTAATGAAAAAAACTAATTTATGAACAGAAGAGAACTATTAAAGAATGGTTTACTGGCAGGAATATTAAGTATGATTCCTTTGTCCAGTGTACTGGCAGAAACTCCCAAAATACCTCAAAAAACAATCGATGATCTTTCCGGCTTTAAAAAACTGAAGCTTGGAGAGCTGGAACTGTTTGTTCTTACAGACGGATATATTCATGAAGAAAATCTCAATGCATTTGCTCCCAGAGGAACTGTTTCTGAGCTGAAATTAATCCTTAAGAATAATTTCAGACCGGAGAATTATATTGATATGGCCATGAATATTCTATTGGTTAAAACAAAGAATAAACTCATCCTGTTAGATACCGGAATGGGTATTTTTGCTGATGAAAAAACCGGATTTTTATTAAAAAGTCTCCAAAAAGCAGGCTTTTCACCAAAAGATATTACAGATGTTTTTATCTCCCATGCCCATCCTGATCATATTGGCGGCGTAGTTGACAAAAAGCAGAATCTGGTTTTTCCGAATGCCAGTATTTTCATTTCAGAAATTGAACATGACTTTTGGATGAATGCTACTATCAAAGATTTTAATAATAGTGGTTTGAAAAAGCAGCCTGAATTACTCCATCAGATTATTCCTGCTGTTCAAAATATTCTGAAAACCATTCAGCCGAAACTTAAGTTTTATGATCTTAATAATCCGCTTTATGACCATTTCGGTTTTCAGCTGGCTCCCGGTCATACTCCCGGTTTAACGGTGACAACCATTTCTTCAGGAAATGAAAAGCTAATCTACATTGCAGATTTGGTTCATTCCGATGTCATTCTTTTCCAACATCCTGAATGGGGTTACTTCGGTGATACTGATCTTGATCTTGCTACCGCTTCAAGGAAAGATCTCCTGAAACACTTGGCAGATACCAAAACCAGAGCATTTGCCTA
Source organism: Chryseobacterium pennipullorum (assembly GCF_003384725.1). Taxonomy (GTDB): domain Bacteria; phylum Bacteroidota; class Bacteroidia; order Flavobacteriales; family Weeksellaceae; genus Chryseobacterium; species Chryseobacterium pennipullorum. The sequence goes on along the minus strand of NZ_QNVV01000001.1, from coordinate 381,529 downwards.
TCATTTACCCTGGCCGGGCCTAGGCTTTACAAAAACAAAATCAGGAGCATTTGAATGGCTCCCCGAAAGTTTTATGAATTAAGTAATAGGTGGCAGATAGTAGGTAATAGGTTGCAGGGATTAAGGATTAAGTGCGACAAATAGAAATTTTAAATAAGGAAAATATCATCTTAACCAATCGTCATAAAGTGCTTGGCATTCCCCTCCTCTGGAGGGGTGGCAAAAATTCAAAGGATTTTTGACGGGGTGGTTTATAAAAGGGATTCAATCAATAGCTGACTTTAGTCCGCTTTTTCAATAAATACTTACTCATCCGGCTTTAGCCAAAACTTATTAATCATCAACATATACAACAAATCCTCCCGGGCAACGAGAGGATCTGTTTTTATACATAAGAAAAATTAGAGTTTATTACCGTTAAGCTTCTCCAAATACCAGCTCGGTAGAATACAGCTTTCTGAACATCAGATAAGTCATTGTAAGTACAGAGAAAGCGACTATTGCGTCTATTGTAGTTGGAAAACCCAGTACCGCAATTTTTGAAAAGAAAGCAAAAATAATATCGAAAAACATTCCTGCAAATACCCATTCTTTCAACCTCATTAATTTGTTAGGAAGAAGAAGAAGAACAAGAACACCTGAAATTTTAAAAACTCCCAGTATATAAATAAAATGAGACGGATAGCCAAGTTGTTGAGTAATGTCCCATACGACAGGATTTTTTGTGAGTTCAAAGAAACCACTGGCTCCGAACCATAATGACATAAAAATAGCGCCTGCCCAATAGATGATTTTTGTTGTTTTTGTTTTCATTGTAGTATTATTTTTAGTTGTTATTATTAATATATTATGTGAAAATTATTTGAAAATTGTTTTTGCTGATCCTGATATCTCTCCCGTTTTTGGATTTTGAATAAAAGCTATTACTTCCCAGTTTTCAGGAGAAAAGCCTTCCGGAAGTTTAAATGTTGTTGTTCCTTCCGCCTGCTTGTTCAGTGAAATCTGATTTTGCTTGTGAACAATCTGCCAGTGATGCAGATGACGGCCTTCATTCTCACCTTTTCCTACCTGGGTAGAAGAATGTTTTTCAACCAGATTAACAAGAAGTATATTTTTAAGATCAGTGGCAGAGGTTTTATACTGTACATTGATTTCCTTCTGAGAAACGTTTGCCGATAATGCAACATTTGTTTTTTTAGAGGAGAATAAGGCTTCCCGGATTGTATTTTTGATATTGGTTTCATCAGAGCCCACAAATTCCGTTTTTCCATTGACAACCAACTGAGGGGTATAAACCTGTGAATTTAAGATACGGCTGTACTGCTGTTGCCTCTGTGAATTCTCAGCATTACTGAACCGGTCTTTCCATCCAAGGCGATTCCAGTAATCAACATGGTACGAGAGAAGATAAACAGGTTCGTCCTTATATTCTTTTTCAATTTGTCCCATCAGTTCTTCTGCTGCCGGACAGCTCGAACAACCTTCTGAGGTGAACAGTTCCAAAACAGCAAAACCACTATTTTCCGGTGTTGAATGCTGTTCTGTTTTTGGCATTTTATGTTGATGGATAAATGCTGAAGCAGCAAACAATAAGGCCGTAAAAGCACTTACTGTCATTACATTTTTTAGTATCATATCTTTTAATTTGATTCAAAAGTAGACACTCTGTAAAGGCAAAAGAATATAAAGAAGGATTAACCGGACAAATTAAAACGTGAATCGGGAAAATCGTGAAGGGAAATATATTTTAGATTGAAGTAAGGATGAGGGATGTAGGAATTTTGTGGAGTGTTATAGAACCTTAAATAAAAGAAACCCTGATCATGACAATCAAGGGTATACTATATCTCAAAATGCATCTGTTTATTGTAACTGACTAAAAGTACTTCCAGTATCCAACCTGCAGCTACATAACTCTTCTATCTGTCCTCCAGCCAGGTGAAGAAACTATGGGTCTTTTCTTTATTAATAAGAAGCTTTTCAGGAGTTTCAATGGTAAGTTTTACCAAGATTTTACGTTGAAAATAATGCTCCATCTCTTTAATTGCTTTGAAATTAACAAGGTACTGCCTGTTGATTCTAAAGAATTGCTTGTCAGAAACCTGCTCCGCCACCTGACCCAAAGGTTGTGTAAGCGGAAATTGCTCTTTGGTAAATGTGACCAGATGCGTCATTTCATTTTGAATATAAAAGTAGGCAACCTCCTCGGTAGGAATTGTGGCATATTTTTGATTTTTAAAAACCAGGAAGCTGCTTTTACCAGAGGGTGGGTTGATTTTCCTGATCAACAACTCCAGATCGGGGAGATCATGTTTCCGAAAGAATTTTTTCAGTTCATCAACCTTTCGTAAGGCTTCAGAAATATCTTCTCTGGAGAATGGTTTTAGAACGTAATCAACTCCTTTGCTTTTAAAGGCATCCAGCATATACTGATCAAAGGCAGTACAAAAAACGATGGGGCAGCTGATGTCCACCGATTTGAAAATTTCAAATGAGAGTCCGTCCGAAAGATGGATGTCCATAAAAATAAGATCGGGCTGGAGCTCCTTTAAACCTTCAATACTAGTTTCAATACTGTCGTAAACACCCAGTATTTTCGAGTCGGGTTTTAAATCTGATATTAAACTCTGTAGGGATTTTGCAGCCCTGAATTCATCTTCAATAATGATTATATTCATGAATTAATGGTAGTTTTATCTGAAAAGTTTTTTCGTCAGAATTAATTGTAATGTCTTTTTCCAGCAAGTGCTTATACCGCATTTTAATGTTGTCTAGTCCGACTCCCAATGAATCTTCAGGATTTATTTTTCGCTGTATAGCATTTTCAATGGTAATGGTATCGCCGGAGGTATATATTTTAATATGCAAAGGTTTACTCTGAGAAACAATATTGTGTTTGATACAGTTTTCTACCAGCAGTTGAAGCGTAAAAGGCGGGATAAGAGTTGCTGTGGCTTCCTCTCCAAGTTGATTAGTGAACAGGATACCTTCTCCAAAACGCGCCTTTTGAAGAAAAAGATACGCATCTACGATTTTCATTTCTTCCTGAATACTGATCAAATCTAATTTTCTGCTTTCAAGAGTAAATCTATAAAAATCAGAAAGTTTTACAATAAAATCAACCGTTTCCTCATCATGTGTTTCTGCCATCAGTTTTAAGGTGTTCAGACTGTTGAAAAGAAAATGAGGGTTGATCTGTTGTTTTAATAGTTCGTACTGAGCCCCCAGATTATCACTTTTTACCTTTTCCAATTCAAGCAATACCTGCTGACCGGTATAGTTATTCTGAAGAAGATTCAGGAACATATAGCATACCAGATTGATTAGAATTCCGCGAACCTCAATCATCAGCATAACCGGTCCAAAATTTATATGGGAGAGAATCAGTTGCTGAATCCATGCCAGCCCAAACATAATCACCATCCCGAAAGCAAGAACCACCATCAGTCTTGAGTAGGAGATATGCTGTCTCCGTTTTTTCGTGCGGTTTAGCATATAAATATTAATATACCACATGATCACAGAAAAGGCCGCTGTAATCGCTGAGTTTACCATAGCCTCTTTCCAGTTGAACTGATGGGAAGCAAGCTGAGGTACGGAGGATAGAATGCCCAGAAAGACAGAGCTGATCCAGATAATGGCCTGTGATATTTTTACTTTTTGCTCTTGCATGAAATCTGCTGATTTAAAAAAGGTTAAATTAATGTTTTTTACTGATAATATTATGATCAATAGTGAAATGGAAAATTGTCCAAAGTACTATTCACAGACACGATCAGAGAGAGTATCACAAAGTAATTCTGAATGGTGCTTTATGGTCTGCTGACCGGACGGTAACTCATGAAATACTGTATTCTTTCTGCCTTGTTAGGGAACGTGGTTTCGGCCATATCATTTCTAACATCATAAGAAATTCCCCCGGCATCATCAGCCTGAATGGTTTCTATGCTTACCAATTCCCCGGTAATAGTTCCACCGATATATTGAGGATTATCATGGTATTTCCAGGTGACCAGTTTCATCAAAGCGCCTGCTTCCGGTGTCTGGCTTTCCTTTGATAAAGACTCTAAAGCTTTTTTATTACCATATAAAGCGGACATGGTTTTTTTCTTGGGATTTAATGAGTTTGAAATAAATTTGAGTGGGCCCGGATCGAAAACAACTCTTGAAAGGGCACTGTCTTTATCATTGCTTTCTTTGTTGCAAGCAGTAAGACAAATAAGGCTTACCAATAAGATGAGGATTGTATTTTTCATTTCTTCTCTAAATTTTGGATTAATCTTTGAGTATTTACTTTCATAGGAACATCAAAAAGATACCCTGTTTTCTCTGCGAGCTGCCTGTGGCAGGCAATGCATGATTCTTTGGCGAAAGAGGCATTTTTCCCTGTTGGATGGAGGTCGTCTCCAGAGAATTTCGCAAATCCCCATCCTTCAGTGTCCCGATATTGTTGGGAATCTTTTACCATAAACTGAGCATTGATAAATTTTCCTGGTCTGATTTCCCCGTCCGGTAGTTCTTCCTGTTTCCACACGGATTTTACAACAATACTTCCGTCTGGCCATGGATGAAAGTTTTCTGTTTCCACAGCTTGTACAGCAATATCATTTCCATAGATGACACGGATGGAGTTGTCAAAGAGCGTACTCATACTGATGACTTTCCAGTTTTTGAAATCAGGAGTATACTGAACTCAATTGGGCGAAACCGGAAGCTTTGTTGGGGCTGCAGCAGATGATGTTGGGGATTGTTGAGGTTCTTTTTTATGTTGAGCTGCCGGATTTACCGGAGATAATGAGAGCGTATATTTTTTGATGGTTTCAATATCTTTTTTTGTAATCTTAGCTGAAGGATGCAGAAGTGTGTATTCATGAAGAGGCATTTTCCCGCTCTGCATCATATTGAGAATTGCATACATATTTCCCTTATGTTCAGCAGGAGATTTTTTTTCCCATTCTGAAAAATTCAGAACTTCTCTGGCCCTCTTGATGTCTTTATTCACAGCCCAGGAAAAAGGAGCGATTTGATCATACCAACTTAGATTCTGCTGGTTGGAATGACAGCTGAAGCATGAGTTTTCAAGAATACTGATCACTTCCCTGGGAGCTTCTATTTTTTTTGTAACCGGTTTTCCTTCCAATGGTTGATTCCATAACTGCAGTCCTCCCAAAACTCCCAGCATTGCCAGAAATAGTATAGCAATAGGATTTTTTCTTTTTTTTACGGTATCCATAATGAGTATTGTTTTTAATTTTCCGAATCAAAAGTAAGTGGTCACTCTGTAAGGTGAAATGAAAAAAAGGCCAATCCGGACAAATTAAAAGGTGAATCCGGAATTTTTAGCCCTGAAAATTAACAAGAAAAATCCCGGTAATTGTGTTACCGGGATTTGATTGATCTGTTATTTATAATGTAATACCACCGTCTATCACAATTTCGGTTCCTGTGACATAACTTGAAATCTGATCATCTGATAAATAAATAACCAGTTTGGCAACTTCTTCAGCTGTTCCCATTTTTTTCAATGGAATCTGATCGATGAGATGATTTTGAATATCTTTCAAAGTTTCTGCATCAAGACCGGCTTTGCTCATAATCTCAGTTTTTATGGGACCGGGGCTTATGATATTCACTCTGATTTTTCTTGGAGCCAGTTCTGCCGCTGCTGTTTTTGCAATGGAGTTCAATGCAGCTTTGCTTGCCTGATACGCTGAACTGTTGGGGCTATAAGTAGAAGCCACAATGGATGATAAAAATACAACAGAAGCTCCGTCATTCAATAAAGGAATGAATTTGCTTAATGTAAAATAAGCTCCTCTGAAATTAATATTCATCACCTGATCAAAATTTTCAACATCCATATTCTCAATTGGCGTTAGGCTTCCTGTAATGCCTGCATTGACGAACAGAATGTCTACTTTTCCAAATTGTTTCTCCACTTCCTTCTTCAATAAATCAATATCATCAAGGTTAGCCTGATCTGCAATGAACGAAATCGCTCCAAGTTCCTGGGCTGCTTTTTCTACAGCTTCTTTTCGTCTTCCAGTGATAATGACCGTTGCTCCTTCTGAAATAAGTTCTTTGGCCGCGGCAAATCCAATTCCGCTGTTTCCTCCTGTTACAACAGCTATTTTATTACTTAATTTTTTCATTGTAAAATTTTTTTGACAAAGTTATTTCAAATTGGTATACTTTTGTAACCAGTATCACGGAGTATACCAATATCATTCATGATATCACTTAACTTTGCAACTATGGAAAGAGATCAGACCGAAGAACTTAGAGCCCTGCAGGATACCCTTTATTTTATTGGAGGGAAATGGCGAATTCCTGTGATCAATTCAATCTGTAACGGCAACAGACGTTTCCGGGAAATTGAGCGGAGCATTCCCGGAATTACCACCAGAATGCTTTCAAAAGAGCTGAAAGATATGGAGCTGAACAAATTGGTAAAACGCACCGTTTACCCGGAAACACCTGTTTTAATAGAATATGAACCCACAGAATACTGCCGAACTTTTGGAAATATCATTCAGGAAATGATCAATTGGGGAAGGGAGCATAGGAGAGTGATTGTGGAGGATAGGTAGGTGAGAGGTGGCAGATATTAGGTTGTAGGAATTAGGGAGACGTCGGACTTTGATGAGTAAGTATGTGTTTATTATTCCCTCCTCTGGAGAGGTGGCGAAAATTCAAAGAATTTTTGACGGGGTGGTTTTAAATTACGAATAGTAATAATCCTCCCACAAAAAAAGCCCCTTTAAAAAAAGGAGCTTTTTATCTATATCAATGCGAAAAATTAAATTCCGTCAATAATTTCATTTAAAACCGTACTTGGTCTCATTGCTGCATACGTTTTATACGTATCAGTTTTATAATAACCGTCGATATTCTGAGGTTTGCCCTGAGCACCGATGAGTTCAGCATTGATTACATCTTCGTTTTCCTGCATTGCGTGTGCAACCGGAGCAAACTGAGCTGCTAATTCAGCATCAGCAGTTTGGTTTGCCAATGCTTCAGCCCAATACATGGCTAGATAGAAGTGAGAACCTCTGTTATCAATCTGGCCTACCTTTCTTGCAGGAGATTTATCGGTAGCTAAGAATTTAGCATTTGCTTCATCCAATGCATCAGCCAGTACCTGAGATTTTGTATTCCCCTGCGTTTGTGCCAAATGCTCTAAAGAGGCCTGAAGGGCTAAAAATTCACCCAGAGAATCCCATCTTAAGTATCCTTCTTCCAGGAATTGCTCTACGTGTTTTGGAGCAGAACCTCCGGCACCTGTTTCAAATAACCCCCCACCGTTCATCAATGGAACGATAGAAAGCATTTTTGCAGAAGTACCCAATTCAAGGATTGGGAAAAGATCTGTTAAATAATCTCTCAATACGTTTCCTGATACAGAGATCGTATCTTTACCTTCTCTTGCTCTTTTCAGGGTTTCAGTCATCGCATCTTTTACGTCAAGAATTCTGATGTCAAGACCTGCTGTATCGTGATCGGCAAGATATTTTTCTACTTTTTTGATGATTTCTCTGTCGTGAGCTCTTCCTTTGTCTAACCAGAAGATGGCAGGAGTATCAGATAATCTTGATCTGTTTACTGCCAGTTTTACCCAGTCCTGGATCGGAGCATCTTTAGTCTGACACATTCTGAAGATATCATCTTTTTCTACTTTCTGAGAAAGAAGAACATTTCCGGCTTCGTCCTGTACTTCTACAGTTCCTTCGGCAGCTAACTGGAAAGTTTTATCGTGAGAACCGTATTCCTCAGCTTTCTGAGCCATCAATCCTACGTTGGGAACAGATCCCATTGTGGTAGGGTCTAATTTTCCATGCGCTTTCATATCATCGATTACAGACTGATAGAAACCTGCATAAGAACGGTCAGGGATGATACATACGGTATCTTCTTCGTTTCCTTCTTTGTTCCACATTTTACCTCCACCTCTTACAAGAGCAGCCATAGAGGCGTCAACGATGATGTCAGAAGGTACATGGAAGTTCGTAATTCCTTTGTCAGAATTTACCATTGCTACTCTCGGTCCTTCAGCAAGAGCTTTTTCAATATCAGCTTTGATGTCAGCTTCCTGAGCATTTCCTTTGATCTTGTCAAAAAGATCGGCAAGACCGTTATTTGGATTGATGTCTAAAGATTTGAATGTCTCAGCATATTTGGTAAATACTTCTTTGAAGAAAGTCTCAACGATAGCCCCGAAAATGATTGGGTCAGAGATTTTCATCATCGTTGCTTTAAGGTGAGCAGAAAGAAGTACATTTCTTTTCTTAGCTTCCTCAATTGCTTCCTGAACGAATGCTTTTAACGCATTTAAGTTCATCACAGAAGAATCGATTACTTCACCGGCCTGAAGACCAGCGAAGTCTTTTAATACTGATTCAGAACCGTCGTTTCCTTTGAATACAATTCTGTATTTTGTAGCGTTTTCTAACGTTGTAGAAGTTTCTGTACCATAGAAATCGCCATTGTTCATGTGTGCTACATCCGTTTTACTGTCCGAAGCCCATTCACCCATTCTGTGAGGATTGGCTTTTGCATAGTTTTTCACAGCTTTCGGAGCACGTCTGTCAGAATTTCCCTCTCTTAATACAGGGTTTACAGCACTTCCTAAAACTTTCGCATATTTAGCTTTAATAGCTTTTTCCTCCTCATTTTTAGGTTCTGCAGGATAATTGGGAACGGCAAAACCTTTAGCCTGTAATTCAGCGACCGCTGCATCCAGCTGAGGCACAGATGCCGAAATATTAGGTAATTTGATGATATTTGCATCAGGTTGAGTTGCCAGTTGTCCCAATTCAGCCAATGCATCACCGATTTTCTGATCTTCTTTTAAGAATTCAGGAAAATTCGCTAAAATTCTTCCTGCCAAAGAAATATCCGGAACTGCGATTTCGATATCTGCTGATTTCGTGAAAGCTTTTACAATAGGTAAAAACGAGTGGGTAGCCAGCATTGGAGCCTCATCAGTAAGTGTGTAATAGATTTTTGATTTTTCTGACATTATACTGTTATTTTTTATTTGAAATTTAAAGTCCCACAAATTTAGTTAAAATTTAAATTTTGTGATTCATACTGTGCCCAGATTTTTTACTTTAAGAATTATTTAACCTTTATTTCGCTCAAAAAAAATACATTTTAAGTACATTTGAAAAACTAAAAAATATAATTATGTCTACGACCATCACTTTAAAAGGAAACGAAGTACACACCATAGGAACATTACCATCTGTAGGAACTACCGTAAAAGATTTTGCACTGGTAGATTCCGGGTTAAATGTAAAAACACTGGAAAACTTTGAAGGAAAGAAAAAGGTTTTCAATATTTTTCCAAGTATTGATACGCCTACCTGTGCTGCTTCCAGCAGGAAATTCAACGAGGAGGCTTCAAAACTGAATAATACCGTAGTCATTAATGTTTCCAAAGACCTTCCTTTTGCATTGGGAAGATTTTGTGCCGCAGAAGGATTAGACAGCGTGGAGACGCTTTCAGACTTCAGAAGCAGCTTTGGTGATGATTATGAAGTGACGATCACAGACTCTCCTCTGAAAGGATTGTTGAGCCGTGCGGTCATCGTTACAGACGAAAATAATAATGTGGTTTATACAGAACAGGTTTCAGAAATTGCCAATGAACCTAATTATGAGGCTGCACTTGCTGCCTTGAATAAATAAAAAAATAATTTTGTAAAAAGCCTTGTGAAAAGTAATTTTTTGCAAGGCTTTTTTTATTTTAAAAAAACACAAATAAAAAAATATGTCAGACACTTATGATACTTATGGAGAGCTGTTCCAGGTGGACCGTGACCATTTCGATGAATTCTATGCCTTACTGAAAAATACAATGCTTTTAAAATCTGATTTTTTTCTGAAACAAGGAGAAAAATGCAGGTATCTGGGTTTTATAAAAAAAGGAACAATCCGATGCTTTTATATCAATGATCAGGGACGCGAGATTAATTTCGGGTTTTATTTTGAAGACGAATTTTTTACAGACTATGAAAGCATCCTTTGTGATACCGTATCCAATATGAATATTCAGGCACTTGAGAATTGTGAGATTTTATTGTTGAATAAAGATCATTTGCAGGCACTGTATAAAAAAGAGGCCTACTGGCAAAAATTCGGACGCATCATGAGTGAAAAAATTTATCTGGATGCCAAAAAGAGAATTGATGACCTGCTATGCCTGTCTCCTGAAAACAGATATCTGAACTTGCTGAAAAAACAACCTCTTCTGTTTCAGAAAATAGCCCAAAAGCATATCGCCAGCTACCTAGGGGTAACGGAACAGTCGCTCAGCCGTATTCGAAGCAGAATCGTTAATTAAACCGGTCAAATAGTCCTCCCCCTGATGAATACCAGGAACCCATTGACTTTAATTTCACGTTCGAAGTTTAATAAATTAACTTAAGTTAACTCCTGCCGATGTTTTAGATTGTAGATTTACTAAGATCAAATTATAATCATCATGGAACAAAAAGATTTAACCATTATTTTGGTACACGGAGCCTGGGGAGATGGCTCCCATTGGCAATACGTTATTCCTGCCCTTGTAAAAGCAGGATATAAAGTAAGAAGCGTTCAGAATCCACTGACTTCTTTACAGGATGACATCAATAAGACCAAAGATCTTATTGACGCCCAGGAAGGGAAAGTTCTTTTGGTAGGCCACTCGTACGGCGGTGCTGTAATCTCGGGAGCAGGAAATCATGATAAAGTTACCGGGTTGGTTTACATCGCGGCCTTCGCTCCGGATGCAGGGGATAGCCTGGGCGCATTGTTAGGAAGAAGGGAATCTCCGGGGGGAGCCAGTATTTATCCGGACAGTAAAGGTTTTTTATGGATTAAATACGATGAATTTCAATCTGCGTTCTGTCAGGATCTGGATGATGAAAAGGCACTGGTAATGGCATTATCACAAAAGCCTATTCATGGACAGTGTTTTGGAGATGAAGCAGGAGAGCCGGCATGGAAAACCAAACCAAGCTGGTACCAGATTTCTGCAAATGACCGTATGATTCCGGCAGAAACAGAAAAAGAAATGGCAGAGCGTATTCAGGCTAAGAAAATAATCACCTTAGATGCAGGCCATGCTTCATTAGCTTCACATCCGGAGGAAGTGACACAATTGATTTTAGAGGCCGCCTCTTCTCTTTAAGTGTAAATAAATAAAAGACTTTGTAAAGCCTTGCGAAATTTTATGTAATTTCACAAGGCTTTTTAATGTTATAGAAATGGTAAAAAGAATCGTAGCCAATATAAAGACGGATGAAACCGGAAAAACCAAGCAATTCTATCAGGAGATCTTGAAACTGGATACCTTGATGGATCATGGCTGGATAAAGACGCTTGGTAATGATCAGGAAGCAAAAGTCCAGGTCAGCTTTGCGGAACAGGGAGGGAACGGTACTGACGTTCCAGATTTGTCTATTGAAGTAGATCATGTAGATGAGGTGTATGATGCAATGAAAAATGCAGGCTTCAGAATCGTATACCATTTAACCGATGAAGATTGGGGAGTTCGCCGGTTTTTTGTTGAAGACCCCTTTGGAAAACTGATTAATATTCTATCTCATCAATAAACACCCTTTCGTGAAGACCTTACTGACCATTCCCGTTTTCAGGATCTTTGACTACCAGAAAGCCATCGAATTTTACATCCATTGGCTGGGATTTGAAGTGGAATGGGAGCATCGTTTTGATGAAAATGCACCAGTCTATATCGAAATAAAAAGGGAGGGAATGGTGTTCCACCTGAGTGAGCATCATGGTGATGCAAGCCCTGGGAGCAGCGTTTTCATTTGGGGAGAAGACATCGCAGCATTTCATAAGGAGCTTATTGATAAAAATTATAAATACAACCGCCCCGGACTCGAAAAAACTTTTTATGACGCGGTCTCATTTACAGTCAATGACCCGTTTGGAAATAAAATTATTTTCAACGAAACATTCGATAACGAAAAGCATGGTTCGCTGAAATTCTATTCCCATGACTGAATATCCTAGCTTTACTTTTGCTTCTTTAGCGCTGTCTAGCGTTCTGTAAGCTACTTCATCCTTAGCCTTTTTCGCTGCTGGAATGGAATGTCTTTCCAAAGACTCAATAAGAGTTTTCGTGAACGCAGTACATACATGTGGAAAGTGCGGCCTTCTGTTATCACTGAAACAGGCTAATTACTGACTCAGATCATTAATATTCTAAAATATTAAAACTAACTTTGTTATCTTAAAACAACAATGAAACGTTCAGGAACAGCAGATCTACCGTTACACTATGGCAAAGTACCCCCTTGGCTGTACGAGCGTATGTCCGTACTTGGACTTTCAATCATTGAAGTGATCCTGATGGATTATGGAAAAGATGAAGTTTTGCGCCGGCTGGCAGATCCGTTCTGGTTTCAGAGCTTTGGAGCTGTAATGGGGATGGATTGGCACTCTTCTGGAATTACAACTTCCGTAATGGGAGCTCTGAAACGTTCCATCAATCCCAATTCTCAGGCTCTCGGCCTTTATATTTGTGGAGGGAAAGGTAAATTTTCGAGGGAAACTCCGTCAGAACTGATCCGTATTGCTGATCAGACCGGTCTGAATGGTACAGAACTGGTGAGAGCCAGTAAGCTCTCTGCAAAAGTAGACAATACTGCAATCCAGGATGGTTACCAGTTGTATCTGCACAACTTTGTATTGTCTGATAACGGGAATTGGAGCGTTATTCAGCAGGGAATGCATGAATCTGATGGAACTGCCAGACGGTACCATTGGCATTCGGAAAATATAACTTCTTTTATCGAAGAACCCCATACAGGAATCAATGGTATTTCAAGGGGAAAAATCCTCAATCTTACCGATGTTGAAGCTGCCGGAAACAGAAAAGGAATTCTTGATATTTCCCTTACAGATTCTGTAGACGTTATGAAAGATTTCTCACGGCTGATTCTTCCGGCGCACCATGATGTACGGGCTTCTGATGTTGATTTAAAACGCCTGGGTGCATTATTGTATGTTGCCCGTGAGCAGCAGCCTCAAAATTTTGAAGATTTACTGATGTTGGAAGGTGTGGGACCCAGAACCATGCAGTCGCTGGCTTTGGTAAGTGAAGTTATTCACGGAGCTCCATCGCGGTTTGCAGATCCGGCAAGGTTCTCTTTTGCCCATGGAGGAAAGGACGGCCATCCTTTTCCTGTTCCCACAAAAACATATGACGAAAGCATCAGTATTCTCAGAAAAGGAATAGAAAAATCTAAACTTGGAAATTCAGATAAGCTAAATTCCTTGAATAAGCTGCATCAGATCATAACCACCACTGAGAAAGACTTTACTCCTGATTTTGATGTTCAGCAGGTGATTGAAGAGGAAAGACAGAACTCCTGGCGTTTCGGAGGTAAAACAGTATTTGGTGATGCTCAGAAGCCGGATTCTTCACAATCCATCCAGCTGTCTCTATTTTAATTTTGCAACAGGATCTTTCATTATATGTTCTAGAAATAATAAGCTGTACCAGTAAAGGTGTTTAATTTTGTTTCTCGTTAAGACGCCTTGATATCAATTAGGTGTGTCCTGTATTTTGGGTGTTTTTCTTATTTGTTTAATTATTATAGACTTTAATTCAATTTAAAATTCTATTTTTAATGACTTAAAAAAATTAACCTGATGACTAATAAAGCATTAGAAACATGCTATGATTTTCCATTTTTCCTTAATGATGAATTGGATGAGATCTTTCGGGCTCACGAGAAAACATCATTTCAGAAAGGCGACTTTATCCTGGAAGAAGGAAAAACGGCGAATGCCTATTATATTTTGGAAAGTGGCCTGGCCCGTTCTTTCGTGAATGATTTTAACGGAAATGAAGTTACAACTCATTTTTTTACAGAAAATGAAGTCATTATTGATGTTTTATCATTATTTCAGAGAATACCGTCCCAGGAAAATATAGTCTGTATTACAGATTGCGATTGCTGGAAGCTGGATTATGAAACCTTTCAGGAGCTTTTTCATAAAATCCCGAATCTCAGAGAATGGGGGAGATCCTGGATGGCTAAAGAACTTTTCGATTACAAACAGCGTTCTGTAGAAATGTTTACCCTGTCTGCCACCAAAAGATATCTTAATCTGCTTGAACAGAAATCTAAAGTTATACAGTTTGCCCCTCTTAAACAGATTGCTTCCTACCTGGGAGTGACAGATACTTCTTTGAGCAGAATCCGTAAAGAATTGGTTTCTCATCCCAATAAAAATTAAATCTTGTCTTATGGCAAGTAGACTTTCATCGGGCATTGGTAATTTTGGTTTATAGTTTAACACCAAAATTACAAAAAATGAAAGTCAATCAGATTTATGTCAATCTACCCGTAAAAGACGTTCAGAAAACAAGAGCATTCTGGACACAGCTTGGATTTTCTATCAACGAGCAGTTCTCAGATGAAAATGCAGTTTGCGTAGTCATGAATGAAGAATATATCTATACGATGTTTCTGAAACAGGAGTTTTTTCAGACATTTACCAACAGGCCTTTTGCCAAAGGAGATACGACCCAGGTACTTCTGGCTATTGGAGTCAGCAGCCGTGAAGAAGTAGACCAGATGGTAAAGACAGCCATTGAAAATGGAGGTTCCAAATACAGTGAACCCATGGATCATGGCTGGATGTATCAGAGTGCCTTCGCGGACATTGACGGACATCAATGGGAAGTCATGTATGGTGATGCTTCGCAGATCCCTACGGAACAATAGAGTAACACCAGATTAATCTGTAATACGATGGAAACAAAACCTAACGATATAGAATTTGTGAGAAATCAGGTTTCAACGAATTATCAGGTGATTGTATTGAACCTCAAGGGGATCACCCATGAAGAGTCAATGATTTTTCCTAATGGTGAAGCCAACAGTATGAACTGGATCCTCGGTCATTTGATTTACATTAGAAATGCTTTTCTGAATATTTTAGGCGAAGAATCTGTTTGGGAAGCAAGTACATTCTCGTGCTATGACAGAGGGGCGATTGCTTTGGATATGAAAGATGAATTTGTGCATTTTGACGAGTTGAAATCCTATTTAAAGCTGTCCCAGGAAAGGCTGGAATCAAAACTGAATGTCATTGAAAATTTTAAGTCAGAAAGCGTACAAGATATTTCTACCCTTTGTCTGCATGAAATTTACCACAGCGGACAATTGGGATACCTTCGTAGAATTCTCGGAAAACCCGGTGCTATAAGATAACTTTGGAACAGAGTTCACGAAAAATAATCAGATCCTGAAGATTCCGGTAAAAACCATTCAATGGCCTGTGGTATTTTTACCCCACTCGTAAAAAACTCAAACAATTCCGGGAATCACTACATGATTAAGCCTTAAGGGTTGGCATGCTAACCTAAAATGACATACCTATCTAATTTATACATCTAATATCACTAAAAGATGGACACACCAAAATCAAAAAAAATTGAAATCATCCTTCCGGCTTACAGGATGCATACCCAAAGCTTTATCAATGTTTTGGACGGCATTTCGGAAGAAGATGCTCTGAAAAGAATTGAAAACAGAACCAACCACATCGTATGGATGGCGGGTAATTTTGTAAACATGCGGTACGGCATGGCCCTGGTATTGGGAATACAAGGGGAGGACCCTTATAATGAGCTGTTTTTTCAGGGAAAAGCGCTGGATGAAAACATACAATATCCAACACTGGCTGAACTTCGGGAAAATTTTCATGATATTTCTGCCAAAGTATATCAGAAATTAAGAGACGTGACGGATGAAGAACTGGATGAAATATTTGAAATGGGAATGAACATTCCTTTTGTCACAGAAAACAAACTCAATTTTTTAGGAATGGGTATTGGCCGTGAAGATTACCTCTGCGGGCAGATCGGTTTGATGCGCCGAATTCTGAACTACCCTGGGATGAAGTATGACATGGATGAAAATCTCACCTATTAATCATGGATCCCATCGAGAAAGGCTATAGAAAAGTCAACGGAATTCAACTGTATTATGAGGTGTATGGAACCGGCAAACCTCTGGTTCTTATTCATGGTGGAGGGTCATCTTTCCTGTACGACTTTAAAGAAGTCATTTCAAGATTGGACGGAAAATTTCAGATGATAGGAATAGACCTTCAAAACCATGGCCAGAGTGATCATCGTGATATTCCTGAAACGTTCGAGCAAGATGCCGATGATGTTGCTGCACTTTTAGCAGAGATCAACATTCATACAGCTTTCTTCTGGGGCTTCAGTAATGGAGGAAATACAGTGATGCAGATTGCCCGTCGTTATCCCGGAATCGTGGAAAAGCTGGTCGTTGCCTCATCATTTTATAAAAGAGAGGGGATGATAGACGGCTTTTTCGAAGGGATGCAAAATGCCAACTTTGATTCGATGCCGGAACCGTTTAAAATTAATTTTTTACAACTCAATCCGGATTTCTCAAAATTGGAAAATCTTTTTGACAAAGACTGTAAAAGGATGCAGAATTTTCAGGACTGGGATGATGACGTATTATCGTCGATACAGTCGCCGGTGCTGTTTATCAGTGGCGATCAGGATGTCATGAAACCGGAACACACCGTAGCCATGTGGCGTCTCGTGAAAGATTCGCAGCTGATGATCCTTCCCGGTACCCATGGCGTCTATATGATGGCTGATTTTGATGGAAATACTGATGATAGCTTAATCCGCTTTACCGTAGATCGTGTAGAGAAATTTTTAAATCTTTAGAAACTCAGAAAGTAAAGACTTTCACAAGCCTAAGCTGATGATATCAATGGTATCCGGCTTCTTTAAAAATATAATAACATTTTAAAATTAAAAATCATGGCAAAATTAAATCCTTATTTAAATTTCGATGGAACAGCTGAAGAAGCGTTCAATTTTTACAGATCCGTTTTTGGAGGTGAGTTCGTGGGTGGTATTCACAAAATGGGGAATGCCCCGGGTACAGAGAACCTTTCGGAAGAAGAAAAAAACAGGGTGATGCACATTGCTTTACCAATAGGAGGTGATCTTCTGATGGCGTCGGATATTGTTCCGGGATTCGGACAGACACTCACGGTGGGAAACAACAACTATGTTTCTATTTTCCCGGAATCAAAAGAAGAGGCAGACAGGATTTTCAAAGGTCTTTCCGAAGGCGGAAATATAGAAATGCCTATTGAAGATCAGTTTTGGGGAGACTATTTCGGAAGTTTCCAGGACAAATATGGTATTCATTGGATGGTGAACTATAATGATGAATCAGCAAAATAATCTTATATTTAACTTCATTATAAAAAGAGATGCCCGTTGCCGGGCACCTCTTTTGCCCAATCACTAAAAAATTAAAAAATGGACCCGATTACAATAGACATTACCATTCTGGCTCCCGTAGAAAAAGTCTGGAAGTATTTCAATGAACCCCAACATATTACAAAGTGGAATTTTGCCGATGAAAGCTGGCAGTGTCCAAGTTCTGAAAATGATCTGCGCGTTGGTGGAAAGTTTAAAAACAGAATGGAAGCTAAAGATCACAGTTTTGGATTCGACTTTGAAGGCGTATATGATGAGGTGAGTCCTCATGAAAGAATACGATATCATATGGAAGACGGAAGAAAAGTAGAAGTAATTTTTGAGGCAATAGATGCCAATACAACGAAAGTTATTGAAATTTTCGATCCTGAAAAGCAAAACTCCGTGGAAATGCAGAGAGACGGCTGGTACGCCATCCTCAATAATTTCCATAAGTATGTTGAGAATCATTAAAAAATTATGTATAGCCATGATTAATTTAATTATCATGTCAAAAAGTTTAAACTCTGTGTATTCCATTAATTATGATTCTAAAGAAGAATTTCTTAGCGGTGTCATTGCAGTGCCGGCAAGAAAAGCTTTAGAAAAAGAGAAAATAGATTCTTTAGAAAAACTGTCTCGCTATTCTGAAAAAGAAATCATGCAGCTGCATGGTTTTGGAAAAAATACAATGGTGAAGCTGAAGAATTATATGAGCGATCATCAGTTTTCTTTTACAGAAGCATAAAAGTATACAATTGGAGAAATTATTTGTTGTCATTGCAGATCGGGGTGATGTCATTCCACTGCCGCAGATGACATAGCTGGTATTGTGGGATGCCCATTGCCAGCTGGCTTGTAATTGGCCATAAAAAAGATACGTCAACGATATCCAATCCTAATAAAAAATTAAATTATGAATAACGATATTTTCCCATGTCTCTGGTATGATGGCGATGCCAGACAGTCTGCTGAGTTTTATTGTAGCGTTTTCGGTGGCGAGATCACTGCTGATACTCCTGTTGTGATGAATATCGACCTCTTTGGACAGAGAATTATGCTGTTGAATGGCGGTCCGCAGTTCAAAAAAAATCCTGCAATATCTTTCATGGTGATCTGTGAAACGGAAGATGAAGTTCAGAAGTATTGGGATGAGTTATTGGAAGGAGGGATGGCTCTCATGGAGCTGGGTTCTTATTCGTGGAGCTCAAAGTACGGATGGGTGCAGGATAAATACGGGGTTACATGGCAGCTATTCCTGGGAGAAAAGATAAGCGATCAGAGAATAGTTCCCACCCTGATGTTTATTCATCAAAACAACGGTAAGGCAAAAGAGGCCATGGAGCTTTATACAAAGACCTTTCCCAATTCAAATATTGGCAATATATTGGAGTATGGTGCCGGAAGCGAAGGGCATGGTCAGACGGAACCTTCAGAAAACGTACAGCATGGCCATTTTGTAATTGATCAGTACAGTTTGTTTTGCATGGACAATTCGTATGACCATCAGTTTGATTTTAACGAAGGTATTTCTTTAGTAGTCATGACGGATGATCAAAGCCAGACTGATCACTACTGGAATGCTTTAACCGGCGATGGAGGAAGAGAAAGTATGTGCGGCTGGCTCAAAGATAAATATGGGCTGAGCTGGCAGATTGTCCCTAAAAGACTGATCCAGCTAATGAATGATCCCGATCAGGAAAGAGCCTACCAGGTAGTGCAGGCTATGATGAAAATGCAGAAAATTATTATCCAGGATTTAGAGGATGCTTATCATTCATAAAGTCATTTCGGCTTATTGTTTGATATGATTTAGAGAAAAGATTTGCATATGAAAACACAGAACAAATCAGATTCTAAATCAAAAGTCCCTAAAGATGGAGTTTATCCTGAAATTATCCGGGATGACTATCAGGGCAGTGGAAAACTGATCGGAAAAAAAGCGGTGATTTCCGGTGGAGACAGTGGAATAGGACAAGCTGTTGCCGTCCATTTTGCCAGGGAAGGAGCAGATGTTGCCATCATTTATAAAGAAAGTGACAACGACGCCAAAGAAACCAAAAAGCTGGTAGAAAAAGAGGGCAGAAAGTGCCTGCTGGTTAAAGGTGATCTTACCGGAAAGGCTTTCAGGACCCAATGTGCCTCAAAGATAAAAGCAGCGTGGAGGAACCTGGATATTTTAGTCAATAATGCAGGAATTCATACTTCCAAAAACAGCCTTGAAAAAATTTCTGATGAACAGATTCAGGAAACTTTTGATACCAATATCATTTCAATGATCGCCTTTACCAGAAATTTTCTGCCATTACTCAAAAAAGGAGGCAGGGTTATCTGTACCACATCAGTTACCGCATACCGGGGCAGTGATCATTTGATTGATTATGCTGCTACCAAAGGTGCTGTGCTTGCCTTTATCAGATCCCTGGCCGATAATCTCGCAGAAAAAGAAATTCTGGTCAATGGAGTTGCCCCGGGGCCTATATGGACCCCGCTGGTAAAGGAAGCCTTCAGCGATCTTTCGACATTTGGAAAAGATACACCGCTGAAGCGGGCAGGGCAGCCTTCAGAAGTAGCTCCTGCGTATGTTTTTCTGGCTTCTAAGGACGCCAGCTATATCACGGGAGAAATCATTCACATCAATGGCGGTGATTTCGTGGGCGGATAGAAGATTAACAATTAACAGTGACGGAAGAAATTTTGGGCTTACGGCTCTTCTATCCAGTCATCAGTTGCAAAATATTATATTACAATGGAAAAATTATCATACGAAATTGAGATCAATGCAGAACCGGAAAAAGTATGGAGCGTCCTTTGGGGAGATATTACCTATAGACAGTGGACGACTGCCTTTATGGAGGGCTCTTTTTACGAAGGCATACTGGAAGAAAACAGTATTGTAAAATTCTATGACCCCAAGCATAATGGGATGTACAGCAGGGTTGAAAAAGTTGTACCCAATGAGGAAATAAAGTTTCTTCACCTGGGAGAAATTTATGATGGCATCGAAGTGGCAAGGGACTGGGGTGATGCCACAGAAACTTATTTCCTGGAAGAAGTGGAAGACGGAACCCTTCTGAAAGCAAAAATTCAGACACCGGCAGAATTTAAAGACTTTTTTGAAGAAAAATTTCCCAAAGCATTGGCGATTATCAAACACCTTTCGGAAAACCAGCTTTAAAGAAATTCCTGGTACAGCACAGCGATATAAGCTATATTTAATAAACAAATCACAAAAATTTAAAATATGGAAACCTTATCTTACGAAACAATAATAGATGCTCCCCTCGAAAAAGTCTGGGACATCCTTTGGGGACCCGAAACCTATAGTGAATGGACAAAATTTTTCGGGGCAGGCTCTACCATGAAATCCGACTGGAAAGTAGGGGGAAAGACCTACTTCCTCAATGAGAAAGGAGAAGGAATGGTATCTACCATAGATAGTCTGGATGAGCCCAATCAGGTCGTTTTTAAGCACCTCGGAATGGTAGATCAAGATGGTAACGAGGATACCCAAAGTGAAGAAGTAATGGAGTGGAGCGGATCTTTCGAAAAATATTTCCTGATCGACTTTGGCGGGAAAACAAAACTTCATACCGAGGTACAGGTAGATAAACAATGGGAAGACCATATGAATACTGGCTTTACAAAAGGGCTTATGGTGGTAAAAAGCCTGGCTGAAGGGGTAAGCCTTGGCTCTGTATGATGGAGATTGGAAAATAAGAACGAAGAGTAAATATTGAAGAGTGATAAATTAAGAATTTAGAATTAAAAATTTTAAATAAACCGGTGATAGGGCAGGTGTATCAATTTTTACTATTGGTGCCTGCTTACTGGTGCCGGTGAACTCAAAAAAGTATGAAATTATTAGTAATCCTTTTCGGTACATTTATTCTGGCTTTATTAGGAACAGCATTGTTTCAGGGAAAGCCGGATATTTTATTTTCAGGAAACCTCGGGATGGCGGTTTTTATTGTTTTTACAGGGCTCTCTCATTTTAAGTTCCAAAAAGGAATGGCCATGATGATTCCGAAATTTATGCCTGGCAAAATGTTTTGGGTCTATTTTACCGGAGTTCTGGAAATTGCAGCAGGGATTGGATTGATGATCCCCTCTATTCGTGAGATCACCTCTATTTTGTTGATTATTTTTTATGTTCTTGTCTTTATTGCGAATATTAACTCTTCCATAGAAAGAATCAATATTTTTAAAGCAGACCATACAGGCCCTGGAATGAAATATCTCTATGTGCAGAGAATTCCGATGCAGATCATTCTCATTGCCTGGACCTGGTACTTCGGGATTTACCTTACTTAATGATGGATGCTGGATAAGTTTTTTTTCAAATTAAGATTTTTTTTAATTTTTTCTTTAAAATACTGTAACGTTTTATAGTTTAAGTTGTCTTATATATAAGAAGTTCCTGTTGTTTTATGAATGTAAAGTATAGGGCAAATTTTTTTAACTTTAAAACATAAGTTATGAATCTCAATTCCAAAATTTTTGGTACGGCCTATATCGTACTGTCTGCTGTTATGATCAACGCACAAAGTTCTGCCGGTAAGCTGCCTGGTGATCCTACACTTCCATCTTCTAAAGCGAATCTGGAAAAACTGGTTTCTTATGATAAAGGAAACTTCAAATATAGAGTGGAAGACTATTTTGCCAGACCTAAGGCATCTTCATTCAAATTATCTCCAGACGGAAAATACCTTTCTTACAAAGAAAAAGATAAGGACAGTAAAAACCACGTTTACGTTAAGGAACTGAATACGGGTAAAATCACGAAAGCGATTGTTGAAAAGGATGACCTGATCAAGGCATACGGATGGCTGAACAAATCGCGTCTTTTCTACACTCAGGATAAAGGTGGAAATGAAAATATCCATCTTTATGCGGCCGATGTGGATGGTGGGAACCTTAAAGATCTGACCCCTTTTGAAGGGATTACCCTGGGAACGATAAGACCAGTAAAAGATACCGATTTTGTGGTGGTAACCATGAATAAAAACAATAAGCAGATCTTTGAACCTTATAAAATCAATTTTATAACAGGAGAAATTACTCAATTGTATGAAAATAAAGACGTCAAAAGCCCCATTGATGACTATATTTTTGATAAAGACGGAAATTTGAGAGGATACACCATTCTTGAAAACGGGCTGACGACAAAAACCTATTACAAAGATTTGCAGACGGGTAAGTTTAATCTTCTTAAATCGACGGATTGGTCAGATACCTTCAGTATTATGAGGTTTAATGATAATTCCGGAAATAAAGATGAGGCATATGTGATCACCAACTTAGAGGGGGATAAGGCAAGAATTGTTTTGTATGACCTGAAGAAAAATGCGGTGATCAAAGAAGTATATTCGAATCCGGTATACGATGTAAGTTCTATAAGCGTTGCAGGCAAAAACAGGAATTATGAACTGGATTATATCAGCTATGAAGGAATAAGGGGAGAAACAGTTCCTGTCAGTAAGTTTTATAAAGAAATTGATGATCAACTAAAATCTCAGTTCAAAGATAAAGAATTTGCTGTTGTTTCTTCGGATGACAATAATGATAAACTGCTCGTGATGGTAGCCAGTGATAAACTTTATGGGACTTATTATGAATATGACACCAAAAAGAAGGCGTTGAAACTTCTGTATAACCTTATGCCACAGCTTAAAGAAGAGGATATGGCTGAGATGAGACCCATTGAATTCAAAAGCAGAGACGGCTTAACGATCCGTGGGTACATTACGTTGCCAAAAGCGGCTTTAGAAGGTAAGAAAGTTCCTTTGGTGGTGAATCCTCACGGCGGGCCGCAAGGAATCAGGGATAGCTGGGGATTCAATCCGGAGACTCAATTGTTTGCCAGCAGAGGATATGCGACCCTTCAGGTCAACTTCAGAATTTCCGGTGGCTATGGAAAAGAATTTCAGAAAGCAGGCTACAAGCAGATCGGAAGAAAAGCGATGGATGATGTAGAAGACGGGGTGAAATATGCCATCAGCCAGGGATGGATAGATCAGGATAAAATAGCGATCTACGGAGGCAGCCATGGAGGATATGCAACACTCATGGGAATGATCAAAACTCCGGACTTGTATGCATGTGGAGTGGATTATGTCGGGGTATCCAATGTTTTTACATTCTTCGATTCATTTCCGGAATATTGGAAGCCTTATAAGGAAATGGTAAAACAGATCTGGTATGATCTGGACAATCCCGCGGAAGCTAAAATTGCAAAAGAAGTATCACCGGTATTCCAGATTGATAAGATCAAGAAACCGCTGTTCGTCGTGCAGGGAGCTAATGATCCAAGAGTGAATATCAATGAATCTGATCAGATTGTAAAGGCAATGCGCGCCAAAGGGTTTGAAGTTCCTTATATGGTAAAATATGACGAAGGGCATGGCTTTGGGAAAGAACCGAACAGAATTGAGCTGTATAAGTCGATGCTTGGGTTCTTTGCTGAGAATTTCAATAAAAAATAAACAGGCAATTTTTATAATTTTGGAAACGGAGGATGTAAGGTCTTCCGTTTCTTTTTGTGTCATTGTGAGCGAATTATTCTCTTTGAAATTTAAGTGTAGAGGTTGGGTTCTAGAGGTTGGAAATCGCCAAGACGCAAGATTATTGCTAGACTTTTTGTTTTAGGGCGCAAGGATTTTATCTGCGATAAAACTGAATGATGCATATATTTCTCCCGCAGATCTCACAGATTTCGCAGATTTTTAATTCATAGTTTTTTTCCTAAAGAGTTCGTATTATAGTAAAAGCTATTGTTCTTTAGATTAATTAATAAGATAACCATTTTTGTCATTCAGAGCACAGACTGAAGGTCTGCGACCAAAGTTCAGAAGATCAGAGTGGAATCTAAACAGTCTCTTGTAGACTTTGCCGTTTTTTTAGCCTCAATCATCTGCCAGATCTGCTCAATCAGCGAGATAAATAAAAGATCAACAGCTTCTTTGTCATTCTGAATAAAGCAGAGCTGAATGAAGTGTCTCAATACTAATTTCTCACAGATTCTGCTTATGATACAAAAAATACATGAAATAAAAACCCGATGAATGCAAGGGAATTTGAATTGTAAGAAAATTATTTTAAATTTATTAAAGTAAAACCCAAAGGATAGCCGTCATAGCAGTATGGAGGTTGTCGAAAAAATAACAATGCCACAGAAGGAGAAAGAAAGCATCATCTCACAGACCGTTTCCAACTACGGAGGGAAGCTGATGTCTTATATTCGTCCCAAAGTGAAAAACACGGAGGATGCGGAAGATATTCTGCAGGAGGTGTGGTATCAGTTCAGCAGTCTTACC
This sequence comes from Chryseobacterium pennipullorum, assembly GCF_003384725.1. GTDB lineage: Bacteria > Bacteroidota > Bacteroidia > Flavobacteriales > Weeksellaceae > Chryseobacterium > Chryseobacterium pennipullorum. The sequence continues at coordinate 356,926 of NZ_QNVV01000001.1, read as the reverse complement.
AATCTCTCTGAGATTGTGAATGTGGGCGGCTGGCTATACAGGGTGACGGCAAATAAAATTACAGACCGTTACCGTAAAAAGAAAACAGAAAATCTTGAAGATTTCGTGTATGAAGATGAAGACGGAAGTTTTTCCATCAAAGATATTTTGTTGATGGATGAAAGTGCAGGTCCTGAAGTAAAGATGTTCCAGGATGAGATCTGGAAAAAACTGTTTGAGGCTCTTGATGAACTTCCCGAAAAACAAAGGCTGGTCTACGTAGAAAACGAACTGAACGACAAGACCCTCCAGGAGATCGCCGATGAACAGGGAGAAAACATCAAAACCATCATCAGCAGAAAAAACTATGCTGTGAAGCATTTAAGAAACAGATTGAGAAGATTATACGAAGATTTAAAAAGTTAGAAAAAGAAATTATGAATCATAAACACAAAAAAGGCTGGATTTTTTTATTAATATGTCCACCACTGATTTTCCTGGCTGTTACATGGATTGTCATGTTGCTTTGGAATAGTCTTCTTCCTGATATTTTAGGGGCAAAAACAATTACGTTCTGGCAGTCAATGGGAATATTGATATTAAGCAAAATTCTTTTCGGAGGTTTTCATTTCGGCAAAGGAATGAGAGATTTTAAAGAACGGAAAATGAGAGAAAAAATGGAAGGCTTATCTCCTGAAGAGAGGGAAAAGTTCAAAGAGGTATGGAGAAATAAATGTTCCGGAGGATTCTTCAACAGAAACAACGAATAATTTGACAATTTTAAAGAATTAGTAAAGTAAAATTAAAATTCATTCGTCTCTATAAAAAAGTAAAAGTAGTAAAATTTAAAATTTAGAAAAAATGAAAAATTCAGCATTAAAAGGCGCTCTTGGAGCATTGGCCGTTGTGGGTGTAGCTTTAATCGCTAAAAAAGCCGTACAAAGAAAAAGATTTATCAAGGGTATTTTTGATGAGTACGGAATCAAGGAAAAATCACCATTCGGATTGGCCGATAAGATCAGAGAAATGAATGATCACGATTATCAGGAACTGAAAGGAAAATTCAAAAAAGAATTTGCATCAGGGTGCTGCAGAAAAGATTCTACCTGCGAAGCTTAAAAAGTACCAACTCAATTGAAATTGTTTAATTCCGGCGCGGGAAGCAAAGCTTCCCGCGCCGGAATTTTTTTAATGTCATAATTATACAATTTGTACAATTATTGCTATATTTGAGAAAACAACTTGATGAAAATTAAAATTATAAAAGTAGAAGATAATGAATTTGTTGAGGGAGAAATAATAGAAGCCAGGAAATTAAATGTGGTTTTACCATCGATTACTGATGGATGGAGATTTAATTTTAAGAAACACTCAAAAAATAAGGACGCACAAGTTTTCGTCTTGATCATTGATGGAAATAACAGAATCGAAGGTTGCTTAATTTTTGAGATGAAGGATAAGGTTGAGCCTTACATGGCTTTTATAGAGGTTGCTCCCCATAACAGAGGTGATAAAAAAGAATTTGAAAGCATTGCGGGTTGTCTTATTGCTTATGCATGTAAACTGAGTTTTGTTTATGGTAAAAAATGGTATACAGGCTGGTTGGCTTTTGATGTTCAAGAAGAAACAGAAGAAAGTACACTTCAGTTAATGGCTATTTATTCTAAAAAATATAGGGCACAAAGGTTTGCAGATACAACAATAATGCTTATCTCGCCGGAAGATGGAGAATGGCTGATTAATGAATATTTAAAAACAGAGTAATGAAAGTAAAGGAAACAAATTTCGATCAAAAAAAGGATCTAATCAAAGATTATATTAAGGCAGAGTCTTTGAAGCAAAGTAAGGAGAGGATATTGAGAAATGACCTTCTTTCCATACAGTATAAAATTGAACATTATATAGAATCAGATGTCGCGGAACCCGAAAAGCTGCTTAAGGCACTTGATTTTATAAAAATGTATCTAAAAGTATTAAATATTACCAAAAAAGATCTGGCTAAACATTTTGATATGCATGATTCCAATCTGCATAAATATTTGTCTGGGGAAAGAAAGCTGAGTGTACAGCTCGTAATGAAATTAAGTAAATTTACCCATACGGATCCTGAATACTGGTTTAGGATTCAAATTAAAAACGAATTGCTGGAACTGAAAAAAGAGTCAGAAAAGATTAAGGATTATGCTAAATACGATTATAGGTATCTGGTAGAAAACTAAAACAATAAGATAGTCGTTTCATCATGAAACAGTTTTTATGAATATCTGTATCTCAGCAAAATTGCTTTATACTTTTAGCTTTAGTCCGATTATGACAACAGATTTTTACTGAAATTATCAAACAAAAATCCCTATTTTTGTAAGGCTCAATGAAAGACTACTATTATTTTCTCGGGATATCACAGGATGCTTCAGAAGAAGACATCAAAAAGGCTTATCGAAAGCTTTCTCTAAAATACCATCCCGATAAAAATGAAAATGACGATTTTTTTGCGGACCGTTTTCGTGAGATTCAGGAGGCCTATGAAATGCTGAGTGATCCGGGAAGGAGACGTACATACGATCAGAATTTAGAAAATCACCAGCGGAGCTTCAGGTATACTATTCCACCTGCTATCAAAACATTTACAGCTAATAAAATTCATGCGAAGAAAGGAGAGGAGGTTATCATCAGCTGGCAGACCAGTAATGCTGATGTCGTGAAGGTATTACCATTTGGGCTGGAAAAGCCTTATGGTGAGAGAATTTTTAAGATTACCGAATTTAAGGATGGGAAGTTTCAGCTTTTGCTCCATGCCACCAATACTCTTTTACATAAAACCGTGGTACAGGGTATTACCATTACTGAGGTTTTTGAGAACGACGCGGAGAAGTTCAAAAATAATGTAGAGGAAATGTTTAAGCCTCAGCCACGAACAGTTGCTAACCGATATGGCCAGCGTAAAATCGTCATGCTGTTTTGGGGAATCGTTATCCTGGCACTTGCCCTGTATTTCCTGATCAAAACTTTGAGTTAGTCTAGGCCATTTTTTTTCTGCCCGGACATTTTTTACATCTTTTTCCTTTTTTGAATTTTTTACAACACGATTTCTTTTCACAGAACATCTCTTCATTATGGAACGCATATCCGGGAGTTAAAGGCGGAACTTTAAAAGGGGTAATCATATTCATGATGCAAATATATTAATTTAGAATAAATATAATTAATAAATTTTCATAAATAATATCATATCTGGAAATCAATCTGTTGATGGGGATTATGATTACTCCTCTCTGCAGGTATTCTTTAAAATGAAAGTGAAGTTGAAAGTTGGATCCGTGTTGCATTTGCTTTTTGCCGGCCAAAGTTTTTTACCCTACCATGGGTACCTTCTATACCCAGTCTTAACTTTTTAAAAGGCTGATAGGCCAGATTTATCCCCAAATTTTGAAACGTATGAGTCATGGTATCCGGAACAAATTCTTCCCTTCCCAGCTGGGAATAACTGTAGTAAACAACAGAACTCCATTTTGGAGACCACCAGTGTTCATAGATTCCCACTATATTAAAAAGACTCAGTGTAACCAGCCTGTTATTAGCCATATCGGGGACAGCATCATATTTTTCGCCGTTCAGGACGGCATTGTAATTCGAATATCCTTTTCCATAAGAGGACTGAAACCTGAAATTGTTTAGCTTTCCACTGTATATTTTACCTGAAACCATTCCGCCGAATCCCATGGTCATATTGTTTTCGGAATTCTCGCTATCATCTTTTATTTCATAGCTGATCGGTGATACGATGGCGCCTAATTTATAATAGTCCCGTTCATTTCCATACCGGTAAACAGCCGTAAAAACGGGAAGCAGTGATTTTTTCTTCCAGTTGGGGGCATGGTTAGGCAGGAATATGCTTATTCCGTTGGGGTCTTCCAGGGAAATTGAAAGCTTCTCTTTTTGGGAAAGGGGAGTGGAATAACGTACCTGAATTGTTCTAGCGAACATTACCCCGTTAGGCCCCACAAAATCAAAGATGTTAGGGAAAATATCAAAATCACTGAAATTGCTCCAGGTTTGGCCGATCAATACGTTTTTCCACTGGATGTACCCATGTCTGAATCGGGGAGCAGTTGTTCCGTTCGGACCCAAAAAGTCAATTTCTACATAGGCAGAAAGGCCGGAGTTTCCTTCAGAATCGGTTTTTTTAATTCCTAGTCCTATTTGCGATTGTTTAATACTGAAGTTACTGCTTGCAGAACTGTTTTGTGGAATCTGAATAGAAGGAGCACTGAATCCATCTTTAAAAGCCATTTCCTGGAAGTCGAACATGGCGTCGGCCTGAATAAAGCCTTTTACATAAGTAGACCAGCTGTCGCCTGAAGCCTCTGGAATAGATTCTGATTGGCGGGATGATATTTTTATCTGACCATTTACTTTAAGTAGGGATACAAGAATAAATGAGGCCATTAGCCCCTTTTGTTTTTTTTTCGTCATGTATTGTGTTCTTTTAAAACTTACAATTCTATCTTCTCATGTGTTTTGCCGGTAATTAATTTTTATGAATGCTATGATTAATATAATCAATAACTGAATGAAAATCAAGTTGGTGTGGTGAAAATAACAAGGGTAAAATAAGGCTGTCGTTGACAAATACCAGGCACCAAAACCATTCTGTATTTTGATTTGCGGATGAAACTACAATTTTTTTTTAAAATTGATTTTGTTAATATTTTTAAGTCTATGACTGCTATTTGTTATTTTTGTTTAGTGTTTCGTTGTTTTCTTAACAATAAATATTGGATATTTTTACGCACTATTTACAAAATAAACCTATTTGCTGTTTAAAATAAATTAAACTTTATGTATTGGCTGTGAAACGTGAAATGGTCTAAAACAACTAAACAGCTTAGTGAATTATCTATGGTTTTCTGCTGTTGTACAATCGTTCAAAAAATTGTAATTTTACCCATCTTTTTACAAACAAAATCTAATAAATAAAAATGAATACAGAACAGTTTGTGAGCCGTCACATTTCCCTTAATGAAGCCGATAAACAGGCGATGTTGGAAAAACTTGGCGTTTCTAGTATTGAAGAGTTAATTTCTCAGACCATTCCTTCTTCTATCCGTTTAGAGAAAGATCTTGAGATCTCAGAACCGCTTTCGGAGTACGAAATGTTGAACCACTCAAAAGAATTGGCGTCGAAGAATACAGATTATACAAGTTATATCGGTTTCGGATACCATAATACCCTTTTGCCTTCAGCAATCCAGAGAAATATCTTTGAAAACCCGAGCTGGTATACAGCATACACCCCATACCAGGCAGAAATTGCACAGGGAAGACTGGAAGCTCTTCTTAATTTCCAGACTGTAGTATGTGATCTTACAGGCTTTGCCTTAGCTAATGCCTCTTTATTGGATGAATCTACTGCAGCGGCTGAAGCAATGCATATGTTCTTTAACAACAGAACGAAAGAGCAGAAAAAAGCAGGAGCTAATAAATTCTTTATTTCCGACCTTGTTCTTCCTCAGACCGTTTCTGTATTGAAAACAAAAGCAGAAGGATTAGAAATCGAAATTGTAATCGGAGATCATAAGACCCATGAGTTTGATGGTTCTTATTATGGTGTTTTATTACAATACCCTGGTAAAAACGGTATTGTTTTAGACTATACAGAAAATATTGTAGAATATAAAAAGCTTGATCTTCAGGTAGCTGTTGCCTGCGACCCTATGGCTTTGGTTAAGCTGAAGTCTCCGGCAGAGATGGGTGCTGACTGTGCGGTAGGAACTTCACAGAGATTCGGTATTCCATTAGGATACGGAGGACCACACGCAGCATTCTTTGCCTGCAGAGAGGAATATAAAAGAGATATCCCGGGAAGAATCATTGGAGTTTCTCAGGATATGTACGGAAAACGTGCTTTAAGAATGGCTTTACAGACCAGAGAACAGCACATCAAGAGAGAAAAAGCAACTTCAAATATCTGTACCGCTCAGGTTCTCTTAGCAGTAATGGCCGGAATGTATGCAGTATATCACGGTCCGAAAGGATTAAATTATATCGCTGATCAGATCCACTTTAAAGCTAACGCTTTGAAAGGAGGCCTTAAAGCATTGGGATATCAGGTTGTAGAAGAGCCGATCTTCGATACGGTGAAAATCACGATGCCTGAAGATGAAAAAGCGAGACTCATCAGATTGATGCAGGATCACAGACTTAACCTTAACTATTTCACAGAAGGAGTGGTAAGTATTGCCATCAATGAAAGTACTACATTAGAGAAATTAAATGTTCTGATGGCTTCTTTTGCTCAGTTTAAAGACAAGCAGACTTTCAAATTAGAAATTAAAGAAGGATACAGTATTCCTGAAGAAAATCTTAGAAAAGACGAAATTCTTACAGAAGAAGTATTCAACAAATACCATACGGAGACAGAATTGATGCGTTACATCAAGCGTCTTGAAAGAAAAGATTTATCACTGACTCATTCCATGATTTCTTTAGGGTCTTGTACAATGAAACTGAACGCAGCTACTCAAATGCTGCCGCTTTCATGGGAGAACTGGGGTGCTGTTCATCCGTTTGTTCCTATCAACCAGGCTGAAGGTTACCAGGAAATGATTCGTGAATTAGAGAAAGATCTGGCAGAAATTACAGGTTTTGCAGGAACTTCTCTTCAGCCAAACTCCGGAGCTCAGGGTGAATATGCTGGATTAATGGTTATCAGAGAATATCACATCTCCAGAGGTGACCACCACAGAAATGTAGTTCTGATCCCGCAGTCAGCACACGGAACCAATCCGGCTTCTGCTGCCATGGCAGGAATGAAAATCGTTGTCGTGAAAAACCTTGAAAACGGTGAAATCGATTTCGAAGATCTTAAAGCGAAAACAGAACAGCATTCTGAAAATCTTTCTGCAGTAATGATTACGTATCCGTCTACTTACGGATTCTTTGATGCCAATATCAAGGAAATTACAAACCTGATCCATGAGCACGGAGGGCAGGTGTATATGGATGGTGCCAACATGAACGCTCAGGTAGGATTTACCAGTCCTGGAAACATCGGAGCTGACGTATGCCACCTTAACCTTCACAAAACTTTCGCAATTCCTCATGGAGGTGGAGGTCCTGGGGTAGGTCCTATCTGTGTTGCCAAGCACTTAGTTCCTTTCCTTCCTTCTAATGCGAATATCAGAATCGGATCTAAAGAAGCCATCGACGGTATTTCTGCAGCCCCTTACGGTTCAGGATTGATCCTGAATATTTCTTATTCTTACATCAAGATGCTGGGAACTGAAGGTCTTAAGAAGGCTACAGGTCATGCGATCATGAATGCTAACTATCTGAAAGAAATTTTAGCAGAGCACTTCCCGATCTTATATTCAAACGAGCAGGGAAGAGTAGCTCACGAATGTATCGTAGATTTCCGTCAGTTCAAATCTTTAGGAATTGAAGTGGCTGATGTAGCGAAAAGGTTAATGGATTATGGGTTCCATGCACCTACTGTTTCTTTCCCGGTTGCCGGAACATTAATGATCGAACCTACAGAGTCTGAAAGCAAGTCTGAAATTGACCGTTTTGCTGAAGCATTAATTTCTATCAAAAAGGAAATCGATGAGATTGCTAACGGAGAAGCAGATGCAGCCAACAATGTATTGAAAAACGCTCCTCATACAGAACAATTGGTAATCTCTGATTCATGGGATAAACCATACAGCAGAGAAAAGGCAGCTTATCCATTGGATTGGGTGAGAGACCACAAATTCTTCGCTTCTGTATCAAGAGTAGACGAAGCATATGGAGACAGAAACTTAGTGTGTACTTGTGAGCCTATTGAAGCTTATATGTAATCTGAGTTTTTAGAGATAAAAAATCAATCCCTTTCAGTAATGAGAGGGATTTGTTTTTTTTATGGTTCCACAAAATCTGGAGACTTTGAGGAGCGTGGGATTTTATTTTCCGTTCAGCACTGTGCTCACATGGTCTGTCCAATCGTATGCTGGAATACTTCTGTCCAGATAAAAATCAGGCTGCAATCCTTTTCCATCGATGGTGAAATCCGGAATACGCATACTTCTTGAAAGTGTATATCCTAGCTGGAATTCATTACAGGGTGAAGGAACATAATACATGTTGGAAACATCCAAAACTCCGGCAGTGGTTGTCCCGAATAATTTTACTTTTTTGCTTTGCTTGGCAGCCAGTAAAAACTGTTCGTCCGTACTTCCGTTTCGTTCGTTGATGATAATTCCTATATTCCTTGGATATGCATACATAGAGTCATATTTGTTTATAGTAACGATATTTTCGCTAAGGTTTACAAATTTTCCCGGTTCCTTTTCCAACCTGTTAAAGGCTTCCTGAGCCCATTTTTTATTTTCCTCCGTAAATCCGTATTCAGGTTTGTTGATGAAATCCAGCATTCTCTGGTTATTCAGCTTTGTAGAAAGGTACTCCACACCTACGGTTCTGATCGGGTTGGTATATAAAAAGGCAGTATTTCGGAATAACTGGCATCACTTCCGCCCGTGCCGTTTCTAATGTCAATAATGAGGTTTTCAGTAGCCAGGATTTTACCTTTGTTTGCTGCAATGACACTGTCTATTTTTGGTTTTTGCGAAGCCTGAAATGACGGAATTCTGAAATAAAGGGTTGTTTCGTTTAGCTTTTCTGTATAAGGTACATTTGAGTTCACAGATTTAAAATATTGTGTATATTTTGCCTCGTCCACAACCTCCGGATATATTTTTGAAAATTCGAAATCTCCGATCTGTAAATGATTTTTCCCGATCAGCCTTACCTCTTCAGATTCTACTGCCGAATGATCCCCCATATAATAAACAGATTGAGCTTTGCCCTCGCTAAAACTAAATTTCAGCTTGACTTGACCTTTTGTCCAGGTATCTGATCCAGATTCTATAATAAATCCTGTATACTGATCGCCGGTTTTTTTTATTCCGATGGTATAAGGGTCGCTCTTCCAGATGCCCTCATAGTCAGAAGTCTTCTTTTTCTCCAAGTATTTTCTGAAATTCTGAGTTTCGATTGATAGGGTTTCCCAATTTGAAAAACGGTTTTCAGAAGCAGCAACAGCAGCAGGATTTGTGGATGGTGGTTGGTTTTTTTTAATGGGTCTGATAGCAATATGTCCGGAACGGAAAAAACTAAGCCATTCATATAAAACAGGTCCGCATTCATTAAATGTTTTAGCCAATTTTGTTTTTTCCGATATTGTTTTGTTTTGAGCTTCATAGGCCTGACTGCCTTTTTGTTTTAAAGCGCTTGCAAAACCGGCATCGTTTTCTTCAAAAGTTTTTTTTATCCATTCAAAATTTTGGTTGCAATTACAGTTCTGGGCATATACTGTCGTTGTTAATGTAAGTAAAGACGAAATTAATACGGCTTTCAGGTTCTTCATTTCTTCAATTTATAAGGTAAAGACATCTGCTGTAGCGAATCTGTTACATAGGTGTTGTTTTAACTGCTTCAGGATGTACCGAGACTTGCTGCAAGACAACAAATCGCCCTAAAATTAGCTAAATATACAGTGAAAACCAATTTTAATAGACAACATAATACATAAAGAAAGCTCGTAATCATGATTGGATGTACAGGATTTCGGAAAAACCCTGGAATTTTTTTGTCATACTGTAAGGAGATGATGAAAACTTATTATAAAACGATCGCCTTCCAATATTGAAAGACGATCTTCTGAGTTCTATTGTATTTTCTTACCTTCTTTTAAAACTGTAGGCTACCAGAATAGCTACGCCCATCGTAAGGCAGGTTATAATTGAAATAGTTTCAATTGAAATTCCACTTTTCATCTGTGTGTTTTCTTTTTCACATGAAAAAAAGAATAATACTGTCATAAAGAGACAGGCTGATAGTAGTTTTTTAATCATAAATGCTTTGTTTGGTTATTAATCATTTATCATCAAAAAGTATACCGAATTTGTAGACTAACTAAAGTATTCCTAAAGAAAATATAAGTTTATTATCGTATTGATAATGAATTGTCTAATGGTCGGTATTTTCCTCATTCCAGTAATAAGTGTCAGGATAAATCCTCGGGCCAAAAACAGCCGTTCCCACTCTCACCATGGTAGCACCTTCCTCAATGGCTGTTTCCAGATCACTGCTCATTCCCATCGATAGCTCTTTCATTTCCACATTCGGGATGTTTTCACGGATGATATCCTGCTGAAGGTCTTTAAGGATCTTAAAACAGGTACGTACTTTTTCTGTTTCTGCACTGAAAAGACCAATGGTCATCAGTCCTTTTATTTTTAATGTAGAGAGCCTGGAAATTTTTTGAACAAGGTCAATGGCGTCAATGGGATCAACTCCAAACTTGCTTTCTTCGTTTGAGGTATTCACCTGAATGAAAACATCCATCGTTTTGTTTTCAGCTAAAAGTCTTTGATGAAGTTTTTCAGCCAGATCCAGCCGGTCAAGGGACTGAATGCAGGTTACTCCAAACTTCAGGATGTCTTTTATCTTATTGGTCTGGAGATGACCGATAAAGTGGCTTTCATGAGTGATGTTCTTCAGGTCCTCATACTTTTCCTTCAATTCCTGTACCTTGTTTTCAGCAATTAGAGTCTGGCCGCCACCCAAAGCGATTTTGATGCGATCTGCAGAAACCGTTTTCGTGGCCAGCAATAACCTGACTTCATCAATATCTCTTCCTGACTGCTGACAGGCTTTTTTTATCCGTTCGTGGATGGTAGCCATGTTGTGGAGAATATCTTCTTTCATGATGAAATTGTTTCTTTAGCTTCCAGTTTCTTGATTAAGGCAGCTTTAACGGCTGTGAGAGCATGATCTTTAGCCTCAGCAAAAGAAATGGCATACTTTCTCTCAATTGTTGTGATCTCTTCAGGAAATTTGGCGAGTAACCGGTTGTAGAAAAGATCCAGAATTTCGGCAGAAGGCATTTCATAATTGATCTTAAGCTGAAAACGTCTTAAAAGGGCAGTATCAATAATCTCAGGATGGTTGGTAGCACATATTAAAAGCGCGTTTTCAGGATAATAATCAATCAACTGGATCAGGGTATTTACCAGCCTTCTCATTTCACCTACATCTTTATCATCACTTCCTCTTGCTTTACCGATCTGATCCAGCTCATCCAGAAAAAGGACAGATCTCTCCCTGGCAGCTTTATCAAAAATCATTTTAATATTCTGAGATGTTTCCCCGATACGGGACGAAACAATATTGCTGAGATTCAAAATGATAATGTTTTTCCCCAGGGCATTGGCAATGGCTTTTGCTGTCATCGTTTTTCCACATCCTGAGCTTCCCTGAAGTAAAATCTTATGGTTAACCGGGAGGCCATACTCCTGCAGTTCTTTTACATAAGTATATTCTTTGATAAGCTGTACCAGTTGCTCCCTGTTGTTTGTATTGAGAAATACCTCGCTAAGGTGTACTTGTTCTTTATCCTGAATAATGAGGTTATACAGATTCATAATGACGATTAAAATATTCAACAAAGATAAAACTTTACAGCATGAGTGAAGGAATCCTGAATAATAATAAAGAGGTAGACCAGGGAGTGACAACCGCAAAATATTTGGAGAAAAAAAATAAAGCCAGACTTGCGGCCGGCTTTATTCGTTGGATATAAAAATTTGTTATGAAACTAAGATCTTTCTGTTTATGTTTTTGGGCCCTTTTACTCCTGTTGAGTAAAAGAGCAATCTGATCTCTCAGACTAAAAACATAAAACAATATAATGAGTATAGATGTTCTATAGGCTTATTGTATTTTGAATTAGTTTCTTTCTCTTCTTGCTGTCATGAAATATGATGTGAACACTACTAAACATGTTGCGATACCGATGTAAGTTACCATTTTGTATTATTTTTAATTATTTGACTATTTTTTATTAATATTTCAATTGCAATATTACTACTTTCAAATCATGTGCCAAAGTAAAATACTATGATGTATATCAGTGTATTACAGTGCTTGTTGTTTAGGTATTGGTAAAATTTTGTTTACATTAAATTAATGTGTTATCGAAAATTTATTAACACTTTTATTGTTATTTATTTAAAATTATATAAAAATGATAATCGTTTATCGACTTCTATAGTGGAGTTGATAAAACAAATAATAAATAATGCAAAGCATAGTATTGCTTTGAATCGCATTTTCAGACTGAATATTTTCCTCCTGAAACAGAATTTGATGTTAAGAAAATTTATTTTTAATGCCTGTTTTTCGGCAGGAATTTTTGTCAGGTGTCACATTTCATGACAGAAGAAAATATAGAATGCTGGTCACAATGTAAGAATAAAGATGTTTGCCGGCGTATTTTCTGATGAACGGGATAGAGTGGTACAATTGAATTGACTTAAAAATACGTGACTTATGAAAAAAATACTTGCAGAAAAGAGCTAAGGGGATTTTTTGGAATTCATTATACCCAAAATGAAGCATATAGGCTGTCATTTAGAATAAATGGGTACACCAGTCAGTTTCATTTTTGGAATGACACCAGCACTTTACTACTTTTGTATAAATAATAAATATATGGGACGCAGTTATATTTTTCTTGCTTTGGCGATTGTATTTGAAATCATCGCGACTACTTTCCTTAAAAAATCTGAGGAATTTTCCAAGCTATTACCCTCTGTAATAACGGTAATCGGATATGCCTGCGCTTTTTATTTTCTGAGTCTTACCCTTCGCCAGATTCCTGTAGGAATTACATACGCCATCTGGTCCGGGGTGGGTATTGTTTTTATAACCATGATTGGAGTTATTGCATTCAAACAGGTTCCGGACCTTCCTGCCATTATAGGAATAGCCCTTATTGTAATCGGGGTGGTGGTTATCAACGTATTTTCAAAGATGGGGACTCATTAGATAATGATGTCCTGCCGCATTTGTTGTTGTTTCCAGTGGTGAGATCTGTTTTTGTATAAAAAGAATTTGCCCAGCTTATATTTGAATTTCAGATACCCGCGGAATTCAATTCCATCAAATATGGTAAAAGGAATATCCGAATCTTCTCTCAGTGCCTGCCTGATCCCTTTACTGAATACGGTGGGGCCTGTAGTAGCATGTACATCATTAGGGTAGCGGTGGTTTTCTATATTATCCAGCATGATTTCAAGGGTTTCCTTCAAAAACTTATGATCCTTATTGAAGATTAGCGCCCATTGAACGTAGAGATTGTCATGTCTTTCCCGACTGATAATCGCCTCATCATGCTCCTTAATCAACATTCTGAAAGGCTTTGTGACCGTACTGTCTATATCCAGATAGATCCCTCCTTTTTTATACAGGATGGCATATCTGAAAAAATCAGCCTTTGCCGCACCAATTGTTAGCTTGTTATAGTTTTCAATATACCGGGGCGGAAACTCCTCCGTGAGAAACTTTTCAATATCGCGGTCTGTGTAAAAGAAATACTGGTACTCGGGATTTTTTCTTTTCATCCGCCATATGTAATATCTGGTAATTAACGGAAGTTTTTCCGTTCTGAATGTTTGAAATATTTGTTTGGGTACAGGCATATTCTATTTTTTACTAAATTCTTATACTAAAATCCTGAAATCGTTTCATCAATCATTGGCATGCGAGGTAATAAGATTTTTCATGAAAGAGAATTCCTGGCTTGTGTTTTTATGAAGATTGGATTGTATTTTATAAGAATGGTTAAATGCAGGAGAGAAAAAATTTTAATTTTTTTTTAATCTCCCGATTTCGGAACTACGGAAATAAGTTCCGATATTGCAAAAATCAAAAATAAATTCAGTGGGGGCCATTTATTTTAGAAGTTTATTTTAAAGGGTGGATGACCGATTGAAAAAAATTGAAAGTAAAAATCTTTTCATAAAAGATATCCAGACTGTTTTCAATAATTGCATCTGTATAGATGGCTGTGTCCGGAATGGAGGTCTCCTCTACAAAAACAAACCAGAGCTCCGAGAGCCCGTACCTTCTTCTGAATTCCTCGGAAGCATTACTGTCCGGCACAGCAGCATGTTTCAGATCACAAAAAAGAATTCCTGTTTTAGTTCCCTGATACTCAATGATATTAATGGGATGGTGGAGGTAGCTGAGAATTTTTATGTTACGATCAAAGCATTCTACAAAATGGTGAAGATCAATGAGCTGTATCACCTTTTCTTCCTGTTGAGCTTCTGTCATAAAAAAGCATTCTGATGATATTTCCTGAGTCAGTTCGTGAAAATCTGTTAATTCCATATGTGTTCATTTTACAGCGCAAAGGAATACAGAAAAGTGTATGGCAAATTTGTTTTTATACCAAACGGCCAGTATTTTATACAAAATCCCCCAGGCAGATCATTGGTATAATAAAATAGAGGTTTTGTATAATAAAGCAGTTGTAATTTGCGTTATTGTGTATTTTTGTTAATGATAAAATAAGTCTATCGTATGAAATACAGTCCGTGGAAATTTGAAGAAACCTTTGTGATGGATTTTTTGGTGGAAGCGAAGTATGGATTCCGAAGGCATTTGCTCTTTCTTATCTTCTTTTTCTTTTTGCTGTACAGCGCGAGGTTCTGGCATTGGTATGCAGGAATGTATCAGTACTATGTTTTATTCTTTGTATATACCATACTCATTACGATGGTTTACATTAATATCTATGTGTTGGTCCCCCGGTTTTTCTTTAGAACAAAATATCTCACCTATCTTGTGCTGCTTGTACTTATGGGGGTGGTAGGGCTCAATTTTATTGGATTGGGTTTTAAACATCTCTTTGCAGACTTCCGGATAAAAAATATTTTGAGAGAAAACGAAAAAGGAGGCATCTATGAAGGGGTCCTGATGTGTATTCCGATTATTCTGACCACGACTACCATAAAGCTTCTGCAGAAGTGGATCAATGATAATAAACGGATCAATGAGCTGAGCAATCTTACCCTGAATATGGAGCTGAATGAGCTCAGAAACCAGATCAATCCCCATTTTCTGTTTAATATGCTGAACAACGTAAAAGCACTGATCCGTACCGATCCGACGAAAGCTTCAGTGGTTATCGTTAAGCTTTCAGAATTTCTCAGATATCAGCTGTATGAAAACAGTGAAGAAAAAACCTTGCTGACTTCAGAAGTTGAGTTTTTATCCAATTTTTTAAACCTGGAAAAAATAAGACGCGATCATTTCTCTTTTGATATTCAAGCCGATGTTGATAAAAGATTGATCAATAGTACTTTTATTCCACCCAATCTCTTCACTACTTTCGTGGAAAATGCCGTAAAACATAGTGTTGACATTAGTGGAGGGAAGTCGTATGTACATATCAGAATCAGTATTGAAAATAACCAGCTTCACTTTAGGTGTATCAATTCAAAAAGTGCAGGCTATGCTGTTTCAGACAAAAAAAGCAGCGGGCTAGGCCTTGCGAATATCACCAGAAGGCTGGAACTGCTCTACAGCAAAACGTTTAACCTGGAGATAGAATCAGGTGAAAAAGAATATATTGTCAATTTAAAAATTCCCGTGTGATGAATTGTATTATTGTGGATGATGAACCCCTGGCAAGAGCAGAAATGAGATCGATGATCACTGAAATTTCCAGTATTGAGATCCTTGGTGAATTTCCAAGTGCTCCCGCTGCGCTCGACTTTCTGAAAAACAATGAGGTGGATCTTATCTTTCTCGATATCGAAATGCCTATGGTAACAGGCCTTGAGTTTGCAGAAATGCTTCCTGAAAAATCATTGATCATCTTTACCACAGCCTATTCCCAGTATGCATTGAAGAGCTATGAGCTGGATGCGGTGGACTATATTTTGAAGCCTATAGATCCCCAGAGACTGAAAAAAGCGATTGACAAAGCGGTACTCTACACCGAACTTTTGTCTAGAGATACAGTGAAAAATACAGTAGAGTCGAACACTGCAGACTTTTTGTTCATCAAAGCAGATCGTAGATTTTATAAAATCAATTTTTCGGATATAAAGTTCATAGAAGGACTTAAAGATTATGTGGTGATCCACACCAAAGGCCAGAAACTGATTACTGCAATGAATCTGAAAACCATTCATCAGAAAATTTCCGGTGAAACCTTCATAAGAGTCAGTAAATCGTATGTTGTCAATATGAATTATATTGATTCATTCGATAACCATACCCTATACATCGAAGACTCCGAGATCCCTCTTGGCGAGGTCTACAGATCAGAGTTTTTTACAAGATTTGCCGGTGGTCATCTGAACTCAGACTAGCATCTGTTAATGAGTAAAAAGCGAGCTGCTAAGAACCTTCCTTTATTGAATAGCGTTTCTGATCTTTTTCACAATAGAAGCTTCTCCTTTTTCCAACCCCGGTTTGTTTCTTAACCAGCTTTTGTCCGCATATAGGACATACAGAGCGAGTATGGACGAGCCAGTGTTTTTTCAAAACAAACTCTCTTTTCCACTCCAGGAAGTCAAAGCTGTAGTTTCTCGCTTCGGCAATCAGTTCTTTTTTCTTTTTAAGGGGAAGGCCTCCGACCAGGCTTTCCGGCTGAACTTTAATTCTAAATAGAACCTCATTTTTAATAATATTTCCTACTCCCGAAAATATATTCTGATCCATCAGTGCATCACACACCATCATTTTGGGATTAGCCTTCAGTTTTTTCAATGCATTTTCAGGACTCCATGCATCACTCATTATATCCGCTTCCCAATCAATGGAGGCCAGGAATTCTAATTCAACAGATTTCACGGAGCAGGTATAAAAATACATTCCTCCCTTTGAAAAAAGAAGGGCCAGACGCAGACTTTTGTCGGGTTTTGTCTGCTCGTCAATGCTATAAGAACCGAACATCAGCAAATGGATCCTGACTGCGGCTTTTTCAAAAACAAGATAAGTCTGCTTCCCATAAGTACGGATTTCCAGCAGGGTCTGGCCAATCAACGGCTCTTTGTCAAACTTCGCATTTCCTGAAGCTTCTGTGACTTTCTGACCGACAAAAGGCTGCAGGTTTTCTTTCATTAATAGGATGGAGGGACCTTCAGGCATAATTTTATTTTAAGATAAAGATCCAAATAGCATTCCATACCGCATACAACCTGAAGTTTATCCCCAATAAACTTGTGTAAAATACCTGTGGTACCATTCAGACCGGCTTTTGGCCCACAAAGCGAACTACAGAACCTGTTCCGTTGTGATATAAGCCTTCCTTAAGTTCAATTTCAGTTTCCGATAATTCTATAATATGATAATCCGGGAAGTCAGTCTTAATTTCATCTATAGAGAATAATGATTCTATATCCTTCGGTCCGCCTACTTTTTCATTCTTTGCAATATATTCAAGATGATTTTTACTGAAAGCTTCGAAAATTATATATCCTCCCTTTCGAAGATATTGGTTTAACATCTGGTGTATAGGAGACTTAATCGCTGCCGGAAAATGAGCATAGATAAGGGCAATGGCGTCAAACTGCCCTTCCTGATAATTCAAAGCTGAAAGTTCTCCCACCTGATAATCGATTGTTGTTTTTTGATGTTGTGCCAGTTGTAAAGCTTTCTTTCTTCCATTGGCACTGATATCGAAAGCAGAAACCTGCCATCCCTGTGTTGCTGCAAAAACGGCATTTCGTCCTTCACCTTCCGCAGGAAAAAGTATGGAGCCGGGTTCTAACCGGGAGAGTTGTTCTTTCAGGTAATGATTGGGTTCTATACCATACGCAAACTCTTCGTTGCTGTATCGCTCATCCCATCTGTCTAGCCATGTATTGTCTGTCATAGTAAAAGGAATTTTAAAAATCCGGATGAAGACGAATCGTAGATGTTCACCGGTTTCATTCGTCTTATCAAATGTAGACTATTTTTCCAGCTTTATGATGCCTGAATAGTCGTGACCGCAATAGATTTTTTGAATGAAAGTTCTGTTTAATAAAAATCTAAATACTATTCCATACCATTAAAATTTGAAGTAATTTTGAAAAATGATGAATTTAAACCAGATTTTTACCAATCAGCGCACAGGAAACAATCCACATACCAAGGCTTCAAGAACTGATTTTCAACGGGATTTCGACAGAATCATTTTCTCCTCTGCCTTCAGGAGACTTCAGAATAAAACTCAGGTTTTTCCGCTTCCGGGAAGTGTTTTTGTACACAACAGGCTCACTCACTCACTGGAAGTATCATCAGTAGGCCGTAGTCTGGGAAGTATTATTGGTGAATTTATTGCCGAAGATTATAAAAATGATCTTACTGAAGATTCAAAAAACTTTTATCTCTATAATTTAGGAAATGTGATTGCGGCGGGATGTTTATGCCATGACGTGGGAAATCCGGCCTTCGGACATTCCGGAGAAGATGCGATTGCGAGCTATTTCGAAAGAAATGAAAAAGATCTGAAACCCAAATTCCACGAAAAAGAATGGGCAGATCTGGTCAATTTTGAAGGAAATGCCAATGCCATCAGAGTCCTGGCCCAGCAGCAGCAAGGGAAAGACGCCGGAGGTATTCAGCTTACCTTCTCTACTTTGGCCAGTATTGCAAAATATCCTTGTGAAGCGGTCGCTAAGAAAAAAGGAATTATTCACAGGAAAAAGTTTGGATTTTTCCAGAATGAAAAAGATATATTTCTGGAAATTGCTAAAGGAACCCATCTGATCTCAGAATGTGAGGAACCGCACATTTTCAAAAGACATCCGTTTGTGTGGCTGGTAGAAGCCGCAGATGATATCTGCTATAACATCATCGACATGGAGGATGCCCACCGGTTGGGAATTGTTTCAACTGCAGACTGTAAAAATTTATTTTTCGAACTGGTAAAATCTGAGACGGATGATGTTCAGAGAATCGAAACCAAACTAAGTTCGATCTCCAACGAAAATGAGCAGATTTCTTATTTAAGAGCAAAAGTGATCAATGCCCTTATCAATAAATCGATTGAGATGTATAAGGCTAACTTTGAAACCATTTTGGAAGGCAATCTTGACAATGGTCTGCTTGATATTTACAAAAAGGAAAATAAGGCGCTGCAGGATATTGCCGGTTTCTCTGTAGAAAAGATTTACAATCATAAAGCGGTTGTAGAAATTGAAAACGCAGGCTACAATGTAATGTATGAATTGCTGGATCATTTCATTCCCTCTATTCTTAAAGCAGAGGATGAAAGAAAATCCTATGATAAAAAAGCCTTGAAACTGCTTCCTAAGCAGTTTGTCTATGAAAATGGAACAGATTACCAGAAAGTCCTTGGCATCATTGATTTCGTTTCAGGAATGACGGATAACTATGCGACTGACCTGTATCGAAAAATCAAAGGAATTGACATCGGAATGACCGTTTAATTTTAAAATAAGTAGTATATTTATAACTGATGATAACTTATTGAAAAATAAGCCACAAAGATGAATTCGTACAAACCGTATACATCTCAATGCTTGTCAATAAATAAGGAGCAGGTTTTAACAAAACATGAAAAATTACTACTTATCAGAAAAAATTAAACTATGGGAATTTATTTAGCGCCCGTTATTTTCTTCGGGCTTATTATCTTGTTTGCTTCGTTTTTTGTGGTTAAACAGGAAACAGCAGCTATTATCGAGCGTTTCGGAAAGTTCAGGGGAGTAAAACATTCGGGACTTCACCTTAAGCTGCCCATCATCGATCAGATTGCAAAGAGACTGAATTTGAGAATACAGCAGCTGGATGTCATGATTGATACTAAAACACTGGATAACGTTTTTATCAAGATGAAAATATCTGTTCAGTACCAGGTGATCAGAAGCCAGGTGGGAGATGCCTATTACCGGCTGGAAAACCCGGAAAACCAGATCACCTCTTTTGTATTCGATGTGGTGCGTGCTGAGGTTCCGAAACTGAAACTGGATGATGTTTTTGTAAGGAAAGACGATGTGGCTATCGCAGTAAAAAGTGAGCTGCAGGATGCCATGAACAGCTACGGATATGATATTATCAAAGCTTTGGTTACCGATATTGATCCGGATGAGCAGGTAAAGCATGCCATGAACAGGATCAATGCTGCGGAAAGAGAAAAAACCGCTGCAGAATATGAATCGGAAGCACAGAGAATCAGAATTGTAGCTGTTGCAAAAGCTGAAGCAGAATCCAAAAAGCTTCAGGGACAGGGGATTGCCGACCAAAGACGAGAAATTGCTAAAGGACTGGAAGAGTCTGTAAGAATGCTGAATAATGTGGAAATCAATTCGCATGAAGCATCAGCACTTATCGTTGTGACCCAGCATTATGATACGTTGCATTCGGTAGGAGCCAGCAACAGAAGTAACCTGGTTCTTCTTCCTAATTCGCCTACCGCTGCCAGTAGTATGCTAAACGATCTTGTCGTGGCAATGACGACCGCCAATACGGTAGGAGAGGCGAGTAAAGGCAAATATCCGGATCCACCCAAAAAAGAATCAGATTTTTAATAAATAAAGAACGATGTAAAATAAAAGCGCTTCAGAAATTTCTGAAGCGCTTTTATTTTATTTTTTTGTTTTGGAAACCTGCTCTACCAATGTATATTTGATGGAAGAGGCATCTGCCGGTGGGTTGGCGATTTTTTCCGTTTTTACTTTTAGAACATACTCGTAGCCTGGCTCGTACGTGAAACCTTCGATGTTGCTGTAGAAGTTGCTCCAGCTGTCAGAAGTATTTTCTTTCATCTGCAGACACTTCATACGTCCAGCTCCTGCTGAACAGTCCACGGTCTGAGCTCCGATGATAAAGGTCTTTTCACTCGCTGCTGTTCCTTCTTTCTTCGTTTTGGAAACCTGCTTCACTAAGGTATATTTTATAGAAGATCCGTCTGCCGGCGGATTAGCAATTTTCTCTGTTTTTACTTTCAATACGTACTCATACCCAGGTTCGTAAGTGAACCCTTCGATATTGCTGTAGAAATTCGTCCAGTCTCCGGAAGTATTTTCTTTTACCTGCAGACATTTCATAGGAGCTACTCCTGTACAATCTGCTGTTTGTGGACCCACGATGAATGTTTTTTCATCACCGGATACACCTGCTGCCGTTGTACATTGTGTCATGGCAAATAACGCTAATGCGGGTACTGCCCCTTTTAGAATTGTTACTACATTTTTCATAAACTTGATTTTTAGCCCATACCTCGCAATTACCATGCCGGAATCCGATTTTCCTGAATTTGTCGTACTTCTGCTATTGTTTTTTAGCTTATTAATCGTTTAATTTGAAAGTTCTTAGTGAACATAACCAACAACATAATTCTTATAATAAATATGGAAAATCAAATTCAAGTTGAAAACTACAGGATTCAGAAACCTGAAATGTGGGCAGGAAATATTGGGGACCAGGAAATAACAGACCGAATCAAAGACTCCGAATTTGCCAGGAAACAGATTGATGAAGGCAGGGATTACTGCTATTTTTTAGATAAGAAATACTACACAAGCAATAAAGAAAACAGTGAATACCTGTGCATGGCCTATACACTGAATGAGCCCGGCAACCTTGAAAGAGCTTCTGTATCTGATATTATTGTGGAAGAAAATGAAGTCTATCTGATTCACAGGATCAGTGTTTTGAGAGATGGGGTTTTGATCGATAAGATCCCGGATACCAAAATTAAAGTTCTCGACAGTGAAAATCAAAGCAGCGGAGGAGTCTTAAGCAGTAACAAAAAAATCAATATTACGATTAAAGACCTCAGGCTGTATGATGTACTTATTTTGGAAGATTCCAGAATCAAGGTATTTACAGACCGTGATTTTCTCCGTAAAGAGTTTTCAAAATATGTATGGGTAAGTCCTGACAATTACTGGGCTTACGGAAGCTTTAAATTTACCTTTATCAATGAGCGTGAGCAGGCCATCGCTTATAAAAAAACATTTTTCAGAGATGAGCAGGGCAATGTTCTGGAACCTGAAATCAACCGTTTAAAGAAAGGGGAACGCTTTGTTATAGAAGAGCATAATTACATCAATCCGGTGGACTCGGGACGGGAGATTTTTCCTTACGTTGATTTTGCGACAGAAAGCAATTGGAAAGATTTATCGAATTATATTTTTCCGATCTATGAGGAGATTTTCACAGCATCTTCCCTGAAGGATTTTGCTCCAAATCTTATAGAGAAGCTGGACGCTGTTGCCGGCCAGGATGAAAAGATCCGGTTTGCAATAGAGTATGTACAGAACCATATCTATTACATCTTCAATGCTGATGAAATGAACGGGCACAAGCCACAGGCACCGGCAGTAACGTACGAAAACAAGCAGGGAGACTGCAAGGCAAAATCTGTTTTATTGAAAGTTATTCTGGATTATATCGGCGTGGAGGCATCAGTAGTGCTGGTTAATTTCAATACGGATTACTATATTAAATATTATCTGCCTTCTCTCTTAAGCTTTAACCATGTGGTTGTAAAAATAAACTATAAGGATCAGGAATATTTTATTGATGCTACCATTCGGGATGAATTTGGTTTGCTCGAAAACAGAGGCTTCATTTATTTTATGCACTACCTCGAAATAAAAAAAGATCAGGAGCTTCAGGTAAGAAAGCCACATCGTTTTTCTTACTACTGTGTTGATGAGAAAATCGATTTTAATGTTCAGGGAAATACAGGAAAGCTTCATCTGACAACCACCTATAAGGGGAACAGAGCGAACGCAATGAGAAAGTATTTTAAGAGTACCAACAAAAGGGAAATCATCGACAGCTGGAACAGTTTTCTCTTCTATGGCCTTAATTATTCCAGTGACAGGAATGGTACAGATGTAAGAAACATATTCAAAGATGCCGCTATTGATGTGGTGAGCGACGATAAAAAACTGAATGAAGTCAGGATTCAGTATACTGCGGTCGTGGATAATCCGTATTATGTGGATCCGCAAAATAACCGCTTCCTGATGTATTTTGACAGAAATGTAGTGAAGGCCAGTGCCCGGGATTTTATGCATAAAGATCTACCGTTCTGGCATAATTTCGACAGCGAGAAGTACGAAATCAATCTGTATACAGATCAGAAAATTGATACAGAAGAAAAATATACGGTTCAGGAAAGTACCATCAATAATCCCTATTTTGATTACAAAAGCCGCAAGAAAGTGGCTAAAAACGGAGCCAGTGTATTTATTGAATACAATCCTCTGACCAACCTTGAAATTCCGCAGGAGGAGTTTGAAAAGTTCAGAAATGATCACCACACTGTGGCGGACAGTAATTTCGGACTTGGGGTAGATATTATAGAGCCAGGGTTTCTTAACAGCCTTAAATTCAGCTTTAAAAAGAAATTTAAATAGTTTCCCGGCTGATATTGTCTAAGCTCGGGGCGGCCTTGCCGCCCCGAGCTTAGACCTACTGATTATTCGTTTAAACATACCATAAAGAATATATGATGAAAAGGAGTATTTTCCTTGTTTTTTTGATGACTCTATCTTCCCTGATGAGCGCTCAGAAACTCAAAAAAGAAGATGTTACCGGGTTCTGGAAACTGAAAGAAGCCGGATTTTATGAAAATAAAAAGAAAGTGGTCAAGGATTTTGACCGCTGCCGCCTGATGAGGAATTATGCCTTAAGGGAAGATGGCTTTGCGGTCTATAATTATATTGAAGGAAGTGTGGAAGATTGTCATCCGGGTGAGCCCAGGCTTTCCTTTTGGAAAATCGTAGACAATCGGATTCAGTTTTATGTGGATGATAAACATATTCTTGAGGAAGTTATCGTTACCATCAATGCTGATAAAACCATCACATTGACCAGTTACATTCCTGAACAGGTGGAAGTAAAGGGAGACGCTTTTGCCTCAAAAATAATGAATACCGTTCATTATAGTGTTCTGGAAAAACAATATTAAATGGGGAAGCAATGAATTATGTTAGCCTAACTTATCTTGCGAACCTGTTTTTATATTCACTTTATTTTTTGAGCAGAAATGGTGCGGAAACAGACGCTTCACCTTTGGCATATACCATTTCAGGAGTCTTATCGCTTTTCCTTATAGGAGCAGGGTATTGGAATGCAAAAAATAAAATGACTTACAGATCTGTATTGTGGATGTTTTTCGTGAATATTTTGCTGTTCATTATGTCTGGGGTGTTTGACCGGTTTGGTGAGGACTTCAATATTCTCTCAACGGCAGGCGATGAAAGTTTTATCTTTACATTGGTGCTCGTTGCCTATAACGGATATCTTTACCCTATGATCATTGATCTTGACGGGTCAGGGTTTCCACTGGTGCTGCCCGTGATATTGTCCGGTGTACTGCCTTCTCTGGGATATCTCGCAGGAGCTGGATATTTTTCAAAAAACCGTATTTCCGGAAACAATGATCAGCTGTTAAAAAAATAAAGCAGCAATGATCAATTTTCCGGCTGAAAATACTACTGCCACAGATGCTCTGTCTGTGGCATTTTTTTTATAAGGTTAACAGATAAAGATTTTTAGTGATTACTGTTTTTGAGGTTCGTTATGGTGTTCCCGGAATTTTTGTTTTCCGATCAACAGCTCGAAGAACAGCCTGAAATCTGAAATGAGTGACCATAATGGATATTTAAAAGTAGCCGGCCTGTTCTTCTCAATAACCGCATGGCTGAACCAGGCAAAGCCATACCCGAAGATGGGAATATACCACAGAAATCTTTCTTTTCCTGAACTGATAACGTATCCTATGACGACAAATATAAGCAAGGTACCGATGAAATGGAAAATACGGGTTCCCGTTTTACTGTGCTCAGTGAGATAGAACTGATAAAATTCTCTGTATGTTTTAATTCTTTCAGACATGGCTTTATAGTTTAAGGTTTCTGAAAAAATGAAAGCAATAATTCTGCCGGTTTTTCATCAGCTGGAAAAAACAAAAAAGGCAAAATGACAAATCAGTCTTTCTGTACATTCAACCTTTTTGCCATTTTGCCTTTATGCAATACTGTTCTTATGTTATTTATTCTTCAATTCTTTCCCCAGCTTACTGTTTTTATAGCCGTAGCAGAAATAGATCACCATACCGATCAGGAACCACATTCCGAACCAGAACCAGTTCTCGTGGCTCATTCCTGTGAGAAGATATAAGCATGAGCTTAAACCCACCAAGGGAATTAAGGATAAATTCTTTATAAAAGTCACCACACAAAGGATGAGGTTAATGATGATAAAAAAGAAAATGGATGCCCGGAATTCTCCCTCGTTAGGATCTGACCAATCTGTAAGATTCTGGAAAAACTCAGGCTGCCATTGGTAGAAAGCGATCAGCCCCCCGATAAAAACAACAGGAAAGATGATCTTACCATTTATATAAGGCAAGTGAAATCTTCCTTTTATTTTTTCCTTAGCCGGCAAAAGAAGTACTCCTGCGCAAACCAATACGAACGCGAAGATGGTACCGATACTGGTAAAATCCAGAATGAAGGTTTTATCTGTAAACAGAATAGGAATTCCTACCACAACTCCGGTTACGATAGTCGCGTAAGAGGGTGTTTTATATTTGGGATGGATTTTCTGAAACCTCTGAGGCATCAGTCCGTCACGGCTCATTGCGTACCAGATTCTCGGCTGTCCCATCTGGAATACCAATAATACCGTTGTAATGGCAACAATCGCTACAAAAGACACCACCAGTTCCATCCAGGCCACATTGGCATTTGTTTTTTCAAATATAAAAGAAAGCGGATCTCCCACACCGTCGAACTTTTTATAATCTACCATTCCTGTTAATACCAGAGTTAAGGCAATATAAATGGCAGTACACAATACAAGAGAGACGATCATTCCCTTCGGAAGTGTTTTCTGCGGATCTTTGGTTTCTTCAGAGAGAACACTTAAGGCATCAAATCCAATGTATGCGAAGAATACCCCCGATACCGCACTCATTACTCCTGCAAAACCATTTGGCATGAAAGAAGGCGTTCCGGTTGTAGGGCTTATCGGTGTCCAGTTTTCAGTGTTGATATATGAAAAACCAACAAGGATCACCAGGACAATAACGCCTAATTTTAAGATGACAAGAGAATTATTGAAATTTTTACTTTCTTTTACGCCTACATAGCAAAGCCACGTGATCAGGCCGTTGATGACCAATGCGGGAATGTCTACAATAAATTTCAAACTTCCGATGAGTGGGGCAGTCTTCCAGGCATTTAAAAGCTCTTTGTTTTCCGATCCGTACTGAACCGCTTTTCTGGCTTCTGTATAGCTGCAGGTAAGATAATCTGGAATATGCATTCCGAGACGTCCCAGAAAGCTGGTAAAATAATCGGACCACGAGAAGGCAACATAAATATTCCCGAAAGAATATTCCATAATCAGCGCCCAGCCGATAATCCAGGCAATAAGTTCACCGAAGCTGGCATAAGCGTAGGTATAAGCGGAGCCGGCAGTGGGAATTCTGCTGGCAAATTCAGCATAGCATAAAGCTGTAAATCCGCAGGCAAAACCGCAAATCAAATATAGAAGGATAACACCGGGACCGCCTCTGAAAACGGCTTCTCCCAAACTGCTGAAACTTCCAGCTCCGATAATAGCCGCAATACCAAAAAATACGATGTCCCATACACCTAAGACTCTTAAAAGTCCCGTTGAAGTATCTGTATCTGAATAGATTTTTCTTCTAAAAAGTTGACTCATTCAATAACTATATTTGATTTGAAAAAAAGCAAATGTAATGATTTTTTATTTTTGTGTTAACAGTCGTTAACGATATTTGGAAAAAATGCATTCCCGGAAGTCTTTAGTCTTTATAGACAGGGATTTCCACATAACTGTCATTGTACCATTTTATCTGGAGAGGTTCCCCGGAATCCTGTATCGTTTCATCACTTACATCCTTACCGGTTCCGTAATTGATCTGCCAGGCAGGGTTCTTATTAACGCCCACCACGAGCAGCAGCCTGCTTCCTTTTTCTATTTTCTTACTCATAAATATAGAATTGTTGATCGGGATCTGCTCTAATTTACCAGGCGCAAGAAGCTGTCGTACTTCATTGTTTTTTGAGTAGCTGGCTCTTACAATGTGAGTGGACAATAAGAACGACTGGCCATCCGGCTGGATCTGATAAAGGTAAGTATCCGTATCAAAATCTTTTTTATTAATGGAAACATTAAAGACTCCGGAAAGGTTACCGCTGATGATCATATCCTTATCCAGCACTTCACTTTCGAAATAAACCGAGTGGGTTGTCTTGATGCTGTCTTTCTTGCTGACGCGGTAATATAAATCCTTTTCCGATCTGTTTTTAAAATCAACCGTTTGGGTGGTAAAGCTTTTGTTTTGCGGTTTATTGAAAACAGAAGAGCTGTTTTTCCGGTCCTGCAGGTAAAACTTCAGAGTTGAGGTATGCATTTTGTCGAGGGTAGGCACATGCTTCCAGGTATTTGTATTCATGACCTGGAAATTGATCTTATCTTTCAGAATGTCCGGTTTTTTTCCACCTTTCAGAATATAGTCAAACCAGGAGAAGGCGAGATCGTCAATGCTTATTCTGGCCGCCGGATCTATTGGGTTTCCATTCACATAAGTGAATCCGAAGCTTTGAGCTCCTCCGTGATTATAAGGCCCGATCACCAGGTAATGGTCAGCATTTTTGTTGTATTGATGGTGCTTCTTAAAATAATATAATGCACCGATCTGATCATCATCATAATAGCCGGTTGTCGTAAGAACAGGAATGTTGATCCTGGAAAATTCCTCTTTATAAGGCACCATTTTCTGCCAATAGCTGTCATATCCGGGGTGATCCAGCCACCGCTGAAAGATTTTACTCGGTTTGCCGCTGATGGTATCCAGTGACCTGAATGATTTTCCACTTTTGTACCATGCGGTATTGATGGAATCCCATTTCGCAAAATTACTGAAATCAGCTTCATCTGTAAGCTTGTTATTCGTGACGTACTGGATCCACTGCAACATATAGCTCATAAAGATATTATTCTGCGCTGGATAATCTATCCCGATTCCTACTGCAACCTGTGGGACAATTGTTTTCAGAGCCGCATGAAGCTTCTTCACCGCCGCCCACTGGCTGAAACCCAAATAGCTTCCACCGATCATTCCCACTTTCCCGTTACTCCACGGCTGCTTGCTTACCCAGTCGATGACCTCATAAATATCCTGAGCTTCATGCTCAAACGGATTATTTTCATCGGGGCTGTTTCTTTTACCTCTGGTATTCACCACCGCGCCTACATAATTGTAAACAGCAGCCCGTTTTCCAAAAAACTCATCAAATGGACCCGCGTAGATATTGCTGGTAAGAATAACAGGAAGCGGAGATTTGTTTTCCTTCTTTCTCACAATCGTAATCGTTAGAGTATTGCCGTTTTTCGTTTTGAGATCTTTTGTTTCTGCAATGAACTTTTCCTGGTCTTTCACAGTCACCAGCTGGGTAACCTGCGGTTTGATGGCAGAGTAGGTGATAGCGTTCAGATAGCTTTTGCATAATGCCAGAGCAGCCCTGTAGTCTATACTGTCTTTTCCCTTTTGTTTGGCCAGCGTTTTTGTAAGAAGCTTCCGGGCTTCATTCACATCCCCATCCACAGCAAGTCCTATTCTGGGAATCTGTTTTTCAGGAATACTGCCATACTTTTTATTGAAGGCCTCCCGGAGTGCGTTGGGAAAAGAGGTCTTCTTTTCCGTGGCATCCATTTTTGCCATACTATAGAGTTCGTATCCTATAAATTTGTAGTCTGCCATATGATGATCAGCATACTGATTACGGTATTCGGAAAGGGTATTAATAGATTTTTTATACTCTTTTGCCACGATTTGCAACCGGAAAAGGGCATCTGAAAAATCTACATCATTTTTCGGTTTGTTTTTCTTCGTCTGAAGACTGGAGATGACCTGTAAAGCCAGACCCGGCATTTGCTTTTCTAAAATAACAGAGTCTGTTACAGTGGTTTGAGGAAAATAAAATTTTTGTGCCTGCAATAGGTTGACAAAAATTAATGCTAAAAGTATCTTAATTTTCATTTTATGGTATGTTTTTAGCTGCTGTTCAAAAAGTAAAAGCTCAAAATGTATTTTTGATAACTGTTTACTAAAATTGTTTACATTTTATCAGACTAAAGTAAGAAAATTTATCATGCCATGGTGAAATTGTTTCATTATGTTGCATTGATATTTTAAGGTAATAGGTCTGCTAAAACTTGCTTAAACAATAAGTTTTTAATATTTTCGTTAACTTATTTAGACTAATTTTCTTATATCGAGAAGAATGAAATCAAAAAAAATACTTTTAGCGGCTGCCGTGATCTATTTCGGAATCTCCGATGCTCAACAGTCCCAATATTTTACCCAGAAAGAAAATTACAGATTCAATCTAGCTGAAAATCTTTACCAGACCAAAATATACAACGCTTCCCAATACGAATATGCAAGACAGTATTTCTATAATCAGAATCTGCTTCGTTCGAAAAAGGAGGGGGCTCAGTTTTTTGACAACGTGATCGGGGTGATCCTCCAGAAAAATCATGCTGAGGAAGGATTAACAGCTTTTATGAAGGAGTATCCTAATTCTGCCTATTTTGCTCAGGCTAATTTGCCCCTGGCTGATTACTATCTGGCAAAAAAAGACTTTGACAAGGCATTGGAAACCCTGAAAAAAGTAAACCAATACCAGCTTTCGAAAGAGGAAAATACCCAGTATATTCTTAAACTGGGATACGCAAAATTCATGACGGGAGATTCCAAAGGAGCTATTGATGCCCTGGAGGAGGCGTATACAACGGCCGACCAGTCGCAGAAAGGAGACATAGCCTACATGCTTGGCCATTTATATTACAGCAATGGTCAGAATGATAAAGCATTCCAGTATTTTGATTCTGTAAAAGATCAGGAGAAATTCTCAAAGCTTGTACGTCCGTATTATGTTCAGATGTATTATAACGATAAGAATTACGATAAGGCAATCTCCGAAGGTACGGCATTGCTGAACGAAAATATTTCAGAATCCTATAAAGCTGAGGTGCATAAAATCATCGGTGAGAGTTACTTCATGAAAAATGATTATACCTCGGCCTATCCACACCTTAAAGATTATCTCAGCGTACAGCAGAACCCTTCAGAAAATGATCTGTATGAAATGGGATTTGTGGCGGCACAGCTGAAAAAATACGATGAAGCAGTTTCTTATTATAACCAGCTTCTTAACAGCAATTCTGCTCTGGCTCAGAATGCATATTACCAATTGGGGAACGCTTATCTGGCCGTAGACAAAAAGCAGGAGGCTCTTTCTGCATTCCGCTCTTCTTACCAGATGGACTATGATGCAAAAGTAAAAAAGCTGGCTCATGAGCAGTATGCCAAGCTCAGCTATGATATCGGGAATCCGTTTGAAAGTCCTTCAGGGGTTATTCAAAGCTATATCAACGAGAATCAGAATGCAGCCAATGCCACAGAAATGAGGTCGCTGCTTGTAAAATCATACCTGTATTCAGGAAACTACAAAGAAACCCTGAATGCGATCGACAGATTGCAGAGTTCTACTCCTGAGATCAACAAAGTTGACCAGGAGGTTTCTTATTTATTGGGGACGGAAGAATTCAATAAAGGGAATTATGACGAAGCAGAAAAATATTTTCTGAGAAGCCTAGGATTTAATATTAATAAAGAATTCAACAGCAGAGCATTGTATTGGCTGGCGCAGGTCTACTACCAGAAGGGAAATTATCCTTCTGCCATCGCACGCTACGAAAAGCTGCTAGGTGAAACCTTCCCTGAAAAACAGCAGCTGCCATACGATTTAGGATATGCTTATTTCAAAGCTAAAAAATTCGATCAGGCGGCTACCTATTTCAAACAATATCTTGCCAATCCGAAACCTGAATTTAAAAATGATGCAGAACTTCGTTTAGCAGATATTCATTATGCCAATAATGACCTGACGGAAGCGATCGCCATCTATGATAAAAACGAAGACGCTACGGATTATACCGTGTATCAGAAAGGAATGGCGCTTGGTTTTAAAGGGGATACTCAGGCAAAGATCAATACCCTTAAAAATCTTTTATCAAAATATCCGGATTCAGAATATTATGATGATGCCCAGTATGAAATAGGGACAGCTTATGCTGCTCAGGATGACTTTGCCAATTCCAATGATTATTTTGGAAAAGTGATCAAGGGATCATCCGATAAAGATCTGATCGCAAATGCTTCTATCTACAGAGCACAGAATTATATCGACCAGAATCAGAGCGATAAAGCACTTTCTGAACTGAAATCCCTGGGTGAGCAGTATAAAAACACGGCCTATGCACAGAAGATTGTTCAGGCTGCCAAACCTCTGTTCACGAAAAATGGTGATGTATCAGGATATGAAGCCTTTGCCCGAAATATTGGGGTGAATATAGATGCTTCGGAAATTGATGAGATCAACCTGTCTACTGGAAAACAGTATTTTGCGAAGAAAGATTATAAAAATGCAATTTCCTATTACGAGAAATACCTGACGCAGAATCCTACAGGAGAAGGTCTTTACCAGGCGAAATATGAGCTGGGAGAAAGCTATTATCAGACCAATAATTCTACGAAGGCTCTTTTGGTTTTACAGGAAGTAGCTGGAGTTCAGAACGATTATCAGGATGATGCACAGACCCGTTTGGCTCAGATTTTAATTGCTCAGGGAAATACAGCAGAAGCTAAAAAATATCTTGAAGGCATTAAAAACTCTTCCAATATCAGCATTAAAAACTATGCTAATGTTGAGCTGATGAAGCTCTACGCAGAAGAAAAGAATTTCTCAGAGGCCGAAAAGCTGGCCAATGCAGTTATTTCCAATTCTAAAAACTCTGCAGCGGTCATTGAGACTGCAAAAGTAATCAAAGCACGAAGCCTGATGAATTCAGGAAAAGATAAAGACGCCCAGTCTGCCTATACTTCACTGGAAAAATCTTCCAATACTTCCGTAGCTGCTGAAGCATTATATGCAAAAGCCTATTATCAGAATAAAGGAAAAGCCTTTAAATCTTCCAATGAGACGATCTTTAAGCTTGCCAATAATTACTCTTCAGAAGAATATTGGGGGGCAAAGGCGCTGATATTGATGGCAAAGAACTATGTTGGCCTGAAGGATAACTACCAGGCAAGCTACACATGTGATCAGATCATTGCCAATTATAAAGATTTCCCGGAAATTGTGGCTGAAGCCAAGGAAGTTAAAAAGCAGATAAAAAAGTAAAAATGCAGTATCCTATTCATGCGGGTATGGTAGAATACATCCTGCATGGATACTAAATACACTCATCGTAATGAACAAGAAAATTCAATTATTATCCATATTATTCTTAGGGGTTTCGCAGTTTGCGTTTTCCCAGATCAAGGAGGAAAAGCTGGTTCTTAACAAAAAGAGAGAGCCGGAAGTGAAGAAGATCGAGAAGAAGAAAACTTCTGTGGAAACGATTAAAAATTACCCGCCTGAGGAGAAGTCTCAGAATCCGGTAAAATATACGATCACGGATGTTCCTGCGGTATCAGATTTTAAAACCTCCACCATTCAGGGCGAAGATGTAACTCCAAAATTTGACGGAACCGCTCAGAACAATTACGTTCAGTTTGGAATGGGGAATTACGGAAAAATATTACTGGACGGAAATATTTCAAAAACCCTGGAAAATAAATTTGAAGTAGGTGCCGATGTGCATCTTCTTTCTACAAAAGGTCTTAGAAAGGACTATGACTGGAAATCAGGACAGACAGCAGCCACCATTGGGGCATTCCTTAACTCTTACGGAGAAAAAGGGAAATTCAATATCAATGCTGAATATGGTCTGGACAGCTACAATTACTACGGGATCTATGCTCTTCAGCCGGCTGGGGATGTAGACCTGAAACAAAAAGTAAATCAGTTTAAAGTCAATGGATATTATGATTTCTATTCCAACGAAATTCTGAATGATGTAAGGGTGAAGTCATATTTCCTGAAAGATCATTTTGATGCACAGGAAAACCAGGTCGGTATCCTTGCCAATTTTTCAAAACATGCCGTTGAGCTGGGGAAATCAGGAATCAACCTGAATGCTGATTTAGGAGTAGGGCTGGATGCTGTGAAAACAGACTTTGCCATCAGGGATAAAAACTCTGCCAACTTCTTCAATATGAATCTGGCACCGAAAGTGACGTTCAGAAAAGGAGAATCCTATTTGATGATAGGATCTTCATTCTCTTTCCTGAATGCCAAGAATTCAAATACCCTGATGCAGGAACAGCTTAAGAACAATAAAACCTATTGGTTCCCGCAGGCAGAATTCCAGGTAGCTGCTGCTAAAGAATTTAAATTTTATGGTGGGGTAGACGGAGGTCTAAAACTTAATACGTATGCCGATATGCTACAGGCCAACCCGTTTGCGCTTTCTGATCAGTATTTAAAGCCAACGGAGACAAAATATCACTTTTACGTAGGATTGCGGGGCGATATTGATGAGACCCTGAAATATGACTTCTCTGCAGGTTTCGGAAAAATGAAAGATATTATGTTCTTTAAGGCCAACAGCCTTTTCGACAATGTATATACCCTGAACCGTTCCGCCTATGATTTTGCCAATACCTTTTCTGCTGTATATGATGACGGAAATGTAAGTGATATCAAAGGAAGTGTTCAGTATTTCCCGTTGGCAAATCTTGTTTTAGACGGAGAATTAAGGTTCACAAAGTACAATCTGAAGAATTTTGACAATATTTATAACGTTCCATTGTTCAATGCAAGCATCGGAGCAAAATATACAATGCTCGACAAAAAGTTGCTGTTAGGGTTTAAAGGAATCTTTGCAAGTGACAGAACAACAAATTCTTACGCCATCGAAGGAGTAGACGCTCCTGGTATGATTTTTCAGTCTACCGAGAATACAAATGATAAAGTTGGGGGGTATGCTGATTTAAATCTTTCCGCAGAGTATAAAATTCACAAAAATTTCAGTATTTTTGCACTCGGAAATAATCTTCTGAGCTCAAAGTATCAGACGTACAAAGGATATAAAGTCCTGGGTGCCCAGATATTGGGAGGCGTAAAGATTACTTTCTAGATCATCGGTAATACGCAATGAATGATCGTAATCCTGGGATTACCCATTTTTATGCCTTATTACTTACGGATACGGCTGCATAGTTTAATGGATAGAACTTCGGATTTCGGCTCCGACAGTGAGGGTTCGAATCCTTCTGCGGTCACTTAAGGAGACAACTGTTTTATAGTTGTCTCTTTTTTTATTCATAAATATTTCAAACTTTTAAAATCTGACATTCTGTATTCGACATTTTAAGCTTAAATACTTAGTCTGTTTAAAATAAACAGATTAAAATACCATAATTGGCTTGTGATCTACAATCATTACGAGTTTGAAATCTCCTTAAACTCTCTTTTTTAATGCAATATTAAGTTAATTTTTATAGAACAAGAATCGAATCTTCAGGGTTATTATCTTCTATGAAAGTTTTCTTCTTGTCATCTTTACTATCCCGGAATTTTGAAGTTCTTCAAAAAGAACTTTTATGTTTTTATATGTTTGGGGCTGCATACCAAAACGACCATTTTCCCTAATACTACTAAATGTAAACACAACTCGTTCTTTCGCCCTTGAAAGAGCTACAAAGAATGCACATTTATCTTCATCAGGTTGGCGCTGAAAGTTCCAAAAAGCTCCGTCTTCGAGACCAATAAAAATTACGGTGTGATATTCTAAGCCTTTGCTTTTGTGAATTGTCATTACCGGAATTGTATCTTTTCCAACAAGCATGTCCAACGCAGTGATTATATTGCTTGAAATAGCATTGTTTTTAATTAATTCATCCTGAACATTATTAATTGAACTAGTGAGTTCTTTAAGATTACGATATTCGGGATAATATGCTAATATACGGTCTTCGTTGGCAAATATGATGATTTCGGAAATAAGCGCTTTAATGCTATCGTCATTCAACTTGGCCCCAGCATATTTTTTCCTTGCCTCCTTTATAAATTTCATTAGTTCATTTTCCAGTTTTAATAACTGTTCATCTTCTATTTCAATACGAATATTACTTATGAAATCGAAGACTTGTTTTTTTGCTTCAAAATCTTTTCTATTAAAAATTAGATAAAAAGCATTAATTATATACAGACAGACTTCCTTGGTAAGAATATCTTGAAACTTACTTTCGTCCCGGGCATTTATTCCGTTAGTATTGAAATATTCAATCAGTTTACCCGCATAGCTCTCCAAGTTTTGTTTAATAAGGATACAAATATCTCTTGGATTTAAACCATCATTCTTCACCCACTTCGATACGTCTTGGAAGAGTACTTCCATTTCTACATTAGGATTTTCAAATGTCCAAACAAAACACTCACCCTGATCAGGGTGCCATTTAGGCGATGGTCTGGCAAAATCTGTCTTGCCAAGCAAATGTTCAGTAAGGTAGTTTAATAGATGAACTAATCGAGGGGCACAACGAAAATTCATAGTAAGTGAAACGCGAGATGCTCCGGTATTTTTAGTGAAATCGTCAAACACTGTTTTTCTTGCCCCTGCCCACATCATAATTCTTTGTTTGTCGTCGCCAACTGCGGTAAAAAAACTTTCACTTCCCAGAAAGCAACTTTTAAATAACTCGTACTGCATATCTGTTGTATCCTGAAATTCATCAAGGAAAACATACTTGTAAGTTTGTTGCAGATATTGTTTAATCTTAGGATTTGAATTGATAATGAGTTCAGCCAATCTCATTATCATGGGAAAGGACAAAGGAGTAGGATTTGATTTTAATATTTTTTGCCATACTTTATTTCTAATATTTTCTGCAAAATTGTTACTACTCTGTGGTAATTTGCCACTATGTAATACCAATATTTCTTTATTACCCGTAGTATTAGCATAGTCAATGTTTTCGGATTTATAATAATCCAAAATAGCTGCGTCTTTAACTGCAACTTCATATTCATTTTCCATTTTATATTCATCTGGCAGTGCCTGCTTAAATCTATCTAAAATCTGCTTGGCAAACGAATCAAAAGTTAATGAATCAAATCTTTTTGAAAGCTCATCACCGCACCTTTCTCGTACCCGATCTTTCAAATTATAAGCAGCATCTTTTTTAAAACTGATAGCTAAAATTTTATAAGGAAATGGACAGGTATTTGTTTGTAAAAGGTAGCAGGCTTTTTGAGCCAGCAATTCTGTTTTTCCCGCTCCCGGTCCGGCAACGACTAAATGGTTTTCAGATGCCTTAGCAATATGAAGAGCACTCGGTTCGAGTTGCATATCATCCACAGGTATCCACAATTCTGGTTTAATTCGTTTCATCTTCTTAATGAGCTTTTAGAATAGAAGATATACGATCGAAAATTTCGGTAAATACAGGTGGTAAATTGTCTTTAATATCCTCATCAGTCATTGATGACAATACTTGAATATGAGTGGTTGGTTTTCCCCTGCCTAAAAAATGGTAGTGATACCAGATCATTAGTTCCTTTTCTTCCTCAGAATAGGTGTAACCGGTTGCTTTTTTTGATTTCAATGTGGCTTGTATAGACCCTGTTAATTTTTCTTCAAATTCCTCTGGTTCTTTATCTTTATCAGGGATTTGAGGGCCACCTCCTTTTGGTATGTTTTTTTTTATAAAACTCAGGATAGTGGGTAAGCATTAGAAAGTCCAGATCGAGTGGGGCAGAATAAAAAACGTCGTACTCTTTTAAGCGTCTAAGCCATCCTTGAAGCGTTTTAACTTTCGTTAAATCCCAAGTATTCATTTTTTCAAGTTGTTGTGCTGTTAATATGCTATTATCCTTTAGCTTTAATAACTCATTCTTTTTAATCTCAATTTCCAAAAGCTGTTTCAAAGCATATTTTATTCTTCCCCAACCACCTCCTTCCCTTTCTCTATCCAAGTCGAGTAACGTAACATAGGGAATATGCAAGGCGTTTAATAATTTCCAGATATGGTTAACAAACCTATGTCCCAAAGGAGCAAAAGTGATGATGTTATCATCAAAGTCAACATCCTTAACATCCATTAACCTGTTGAATAAAACTTCTTCACTATCGCCTTCACCAATAACAACCAATCTGGCAAAATAAATTTCAGGATAATTGCGAACGGCTTCTTTTACGTATTTATACGCTTCATCGGCCTTGTCAGGAAGTAATATCGGATTCACTTTAGTTTCATACTTTTCTGTAATTCTAAAATGAAGGATTTGTTCCGGATCAAGTCGTTTGATGATAGCAGGTGTATGGGATGATAATAATACTTGTGAATTTTCTTTTTCTGAAATTGATTGAAGAATTTTAATAACCCTTCCTAGCAACTGCGGAGCAATGTGGTTTTCCGGTTCTTCAATAGCCAAAATAGTAAGTAATGGTCTTGTTATTCCAATGGTTTCTTCGTCTTCTTCTTTGGCCAATTCTTCTTCTACGTCCAGTAACGAACATACCAGAGTCAGATAAAATAGCGAACGATAACCTTCACCCAACTCATCAATACCAAATGGTTTGTGCGTACCCGTAGGGCTAAAGGATATTTCCAGCTTTTTAAGAATGGAGTCAAGGTCACTTCCTCCAAAGCTTAACGTTGTTTCGCTATAACGTTCATCTTTGTGAAATTTTTGCCAAAAGGAAGTAATGGAAGTTTGAATAGTATTAAACTCTGACAATCCTTTGAAGGCATCATTGATCTCACTTATCTTGGCATCAAATTCTTCTTTGAAATCCTCCTTCCAATTGATTTTTTTTAATAGCCGGTGCAGGATACTACCAGACGCATACTTTAATTGTTCACCTGGCTTTCGGATTGCAGGAACATAATTTATTTGAATAAGGCCTCTAAGATGACTTGGGAAAATTTTCTTTGTGTCTGCCCCTTCCGGCACGCCTTCTGCTGCCTTGATGAAATAGGTCTTTACTTCTATTTCCCCTTGCTGTATTAGTTCTGATTTTCTCCAGCTTGATTCAAGTCGTATCCGTAAATAAGGATCTTCATCCGTATCGTCCACAACCATATCTGAAAAGAAATGAGGAACTGAATCATCTCCATTTGTTGGAAAATCAATTTTTACTTCAATAGAAAGTTCTCTTTCTGTAATATCTTCAGGCCTTTCATCTTTTCCGATGTGAAAGTCTGATGCGAATATTTCCCGTTCCATCAAAGATGATCCAAAAAGCTTTCTAAGTGCTTCTAATGCGGAAGTCTTTCCGGCACTGTTTAAACCAATAAAGCCGGCCAGCTTATCCTCTAAAGGAATGGTTACTCCTTTAGAACCATATGATTTATAGCCCCTTATTGTAACTGATGATATTCTCATAATGATATTTCGAGTTATTAGATTATTTTCTGTTCTTATCTATCACATTTTTAGTATAGATAGAAGTCTCTTTAACATTATACTTCAAACCAATTTATAAAAGTTAATGCTATTAAGGTTATGGTTTTCCGTAATTAATTTGGATTGTTATTGATTAAAGTTACTACCTAACATTTATGGTTAGTTTTATTAATTTCTTTAAAGTGTATTTTCCAAATTTACAAGGCATTATGCATATCTTTATAGAAGTCACATTGTCCCCATAAGTTTTTATTGCCGATGACATAGATTCGTTTCTTTGCACGGGTGAGGGCCACATTGAGCATATTGGGTTTTTGGGAAGCCCAGTTTCTGGCTCCCGGAGATTTTGGATCACTACCCAAAACAAGGAATACAACATCCGCTTCCTTGCCCTGAAATCTATGAATAGTTCCGCAAGATATTTTTGGATCATTTTTAAACTCCCATTCACAAAAGCCGGCGACCAAAGCAAAAGGAGAAATAATAAAAATTTCACCCTGGTATTTTTCACCTCTTAATTCCTGTATTTTTATTTTCAGCAATTCAATCTCACCTTTGAGTGTATGTTTGTTGACCAAGGTTGTATCCTCCACATGAAACCAAGTAGAGTTTCCAATAAATTTATTCATGGTATCATCTTCGGTATCTTTTACCATCTGCCCGTCATAAGCTATTTTGTTCGCAATATCAAACATCGGGTTATCGCATCTTCGGTGGGTACGAAGTGGAAAGCCTGTCCATATTTTTTCATCCGAATTCGCAAGCGGCATATAGGTTCCTTTTTCCGAGATTCGATCGGCTAATTGTTGCACAGAAGTGTGCACGGGCGACCATATTTGATCTACCTTCTCTTGTTGCATGAGTTTATAGACCAAGTTTTTCGGAATGGTTACGACCGGTTCAACCTGTAAAGGATCTCCAACAATCACGCATCGCTTAGAACGATAAATGATGCCCGCTGCCGATTGTGGAGTTGCCTGTCCGGCTTCATCAATCAATAACCATCCGATTTGATCTTTTTCTTTATTCGGGAATAAACGGCTAACTGAAGCGAGAGTAGTGGATACAACGGGTACGCATAAAAAGAAAGTACTCCATAAATTGCTAACAATATTCTCTTGAACATTTGTGTAGCCAGAAAGCATTTCAAAAAAGAGATTTAGATTATTGCGTACATATTTGGCATTTGCCATAATTGCATGTTGATGAAGCTCTATGCTTAATAGAAATATTTTGCTTCTCAATTGTGCAATTTGCGCAGAGTGATAGGGCATCCTTTTTTGCAGCTCACTCATTGGCAGAAAACTAAAATCAGTATCTACTAGATTTTTGTATTCAATACCGTAAAAAGTATGAAGCTCTTCCCGCTTATTAAGATAGAGTTGGATAGTATGTTTTAACGAATCTAATTGTTTTGAGATTTGTTGTAGTTTGTTTTGGACTATTGATAATTCTGTCTCACATTCTTGCTGTTCGATGCGAAGGGTTTTGTATTGTGATTGCAACTGGTCATACTGATCAAGATACTGTTCAACCTTC
The DNA here is from genome assembly GCF_003384725.1 of Chryseobacterium pennipullorum. Lineage (GTDB taxonomy): Bacteria > Bacteroidota > Bacteroidia > Flavobacteriales > Weeksellaceae > Chryseobacterium > Chryseobacterium pennipullorum. Next base: position 317,201 of record NZ_QNVV01000001.1, on the reverse strand, counting down.
ATATTCCATTGCTGATAAGATGACGTTTTAAATAATTTTTGGAAAAAGAATAATGAAGGTTTTGTGTTTTGTAATAATTGAAGGTTGGTTTGCAAATTCTGGATAGCCGATTCTCGCTCCGTTATTTGTTGTCCAAGTGCAGTGCTTTTTTCTGACAACACTTTTTTTTGAGCATCCAATGAAATTACTTCCTGTTCCAGGCCGGTTTTTTCTTTTACATCTTTTTGATACTTCACCAAACCATCATGAAATGCTGTTGCTTTTTGTTGAAATACCGCAAAGTCTTTCAAAAGAACAGTCAACTTTTCTTTGGTTGCTTCAAAATTTGCAAGATGTATTCCGCTCTGATTATCTTCTTTATTTTGATAAACATTGTAAAGTAAATCATGAAAGCCAATAAAGTTTTTGTTTGCGTCAGATTTCCAGAAAGCATCTCTGAAATTCTTTCTGTTTTCTGCATTTCCCAACGCAGCGCTTAACGTTCCCCAATTAGGGTTTTCTGTTAAATTCTGTGCCTGCTCCGTAAAATATGCTGCTTGGGGAAAAGCCTCGCTGTCTATCTTCTTCAGAGAAGGTAGTTCTTTGGTAATATTTTCCACTGCCGCATTATTATTACTGACTACTACAATACCATACCGATTAAGCAGGCTCTTGTGAAGATGAAAATAGCCGGCAAAGCCCTCATCTTTTTCTATTTTCTCATACTTCTTATGAAAAATATTATCACATCCTAATTTCATCATTTGTCTGGCTCTTTTGACAATCACTTCGGCCACAACATCAAGCAATAAAGTTGTTTTTCCTGTTCCTGGAGGGCCATTGATACCTTTTATTCCGCCATGTTCTTCAATAGAAGAAAACAAATTGTTTACCGCAGCAGCTTGCGCAGTGTAAAGACTATAAGACGGTGAGGAAGGCCATTTCCCGGCAGACATATTTTTAGGATGAATACAATCGAAAAAATATTTGCGATCAGCTAAAACATCTTTTCTTTGGCTTTCGTTATTTTGGGAATTCAGGTATTCCTGTAATGATCCATTGTAATTTTCTGGGTCTAAAGAACACAAGTAATTAAGATCATCTAAATAAAAACTGTTTAGAAAATTGACTTCCGGTTTACTTTTCTTGTGAACTTCTTTTGCTAATAAAAATATTTTAATAGGTTCCTCATTCCAAGTCCGTATTTGTTTTTGCAAGTAATCCAGTTCATGATGCAACAGTTCCCTTGTTACGACCTTTCCCTTTCTTGCAGGCTTTTCATCTTCATCAGTTATCTTTTCAGGAATAGGAGGAATGTTGTAACGGAGTTCAAAATCTGCTTGCACTGTGTTAAGCAATGATGAAACCAGCTCGCAATTTTTGTTTTGTGCCAGCGCTTGCATCCCGGCGATATAGGATGCAAGCACATAGCTTCTTTCATCAGGTCTGCCTTCGGCATCAAGAAGAATCGCAGCAAGACAAGTATCCCCGCTTACCTGTTGCTCCCAATCTGCCTGAACATTTTTCACCTCTAACAAGGCATCAATCTTTTCTATCACTTTTTTCTTCTCTAATTTTCCAAAAAGTAAAGTGTATTGCCAAACGTAATTTTTCTTTGCGGGTCGTTCTCCTTGTAGCCAAGGCAAAGGGCTATTTTCTATTAGTGGATAACTATCTTTATTAAATTGAGGAAGATCGAAAACCTCTACATTTCTCCAAAAATTAAGTACATGTTGCTCTGATGCGCTCATCATTTATTAGTTTGTGCCACTATATTACGAAAAATAAGTATATTTTTGGTTGGCAATTCTACTTATTATTGAACAACAAAGCAGTATAATTTATCGATTAGAAGGAGAAGAAGATGTAAGTGAGAAAATTATTAACTCCTATCAAAGGGAAGTCTCCCAAAACATAACAACCTCATAAAAATCGGTGTAAAGAAAAGACTAAACTACTTATGAGTATACCAAAGAACCACCATTATATTTCGCAAGCGCACATAAAAAATTTCTTCAATAAAGAAAAGAAGGAGATTTATCTTTTTGATAAAGATCAAAACCGGCACTTTAAAAAGAACACTACAAAAAGTATTTTTAGTGAAAAGAATCTGAACACAAAACGTACAATAAATGATGAATATGATTACTCTACAATTGAAGAAGAGTTGAATCAAAATTTTGAAAAGGATTTTCCGGGTTGTGTAGAAATTGTAAAGAAATTGGTAGAAACAGATAAGCTGGATGATGATGCCCATGAAGCGCTTCTTTATCTGGCAGGCTATGGCCTTATTGCAGAATTAAGAACTCCTGCCCGCAAGCGGGAAACAGATAATGCACTCAAAAATGGAATGAAGATTATAATGGAGATGGGAACCGAGGAATTAAAATCGGCATATAAAAGACACTTTGATTTCAATGATGAGGTAAAATATAGCAACAACCTTGACTATATTAAATTTGCTCACGATGTAATCAATGCAATGGGTGATCTCATTCTTTCTGTTGATATACCAGAAAATGAAAATGATTATTTCATTTTACCGGACTTTGGAGCTGCCACCATGCGCGGCCGCATCAATAATTATTTCAACCCTGATGCACTAGATAGGGTCTATATTGGGTTGCCATTAACAAGTAAGTTATACCTCCATTTTAGTTCTTCTAAACTGAAATCCCTGCCAAGACCTCCCGGAATTCATCGCGTTACCACTAATCACGTTTACTACCTTAATAAAGAAAATTATGATTACAGCAGACAAATCATAGCTTGTGAAAACGAGCACTATTTACAAGATTTTGTTAGAAAGATAAACCCTGAATATACCTAATAATTATAGGCACTCAAGTTCTGCAAGTTTTATTAAATCTTCTATAAAAGTGTTCGAAAACTGTACGTTTGGGGTCACAAAGCTCCTTTTTAAGGAGCTTTTTTTATGTGTGGTCACAAAATACTTCCTACTACTATCTGCTTTAAAAAAAGCATTACTAACAAAGTGAGATTTTTCTAATGCCAGCTACCTTATTGCTGCAAAAAAAGAGTCTATCCTGATTTTACACAAGATAGACTCCTATTGATACAAATAATATTTTCTAGAATGGATACGCTGTTGCAATGAATTGTTTGTCTGTAGGAGATAATACTGTATTATTACCGACACTGAATCCGTTGGTGGTCAACGTTGAGCTAATGCTGTAATGCATAATTGACAGCTTATCGTAAGCACTGTATTGTGTTTGTGAAGTTGAATATTTTGCAAAAAGATTATTGTCAACCTGGGCTTTAGTCCAGTAATTTGGATATCCTGCATAATATGAATATACTTTTGGCTTATCCCATGGAATAGCAGCTAGAGGATGCTGATGCTCATGGATCATACCAAGCGCATGTCCGAATTCATGAATGGTTGTTCTGCTGAATTCTGTATCACTTGTTGAATCATTAAACCATCCAAAATTCATGGTTTCCTTATTGGAAGCTATGCTGAGAGCATCTTTTCCAATATATGAATAAGATCCTGCATTGGGAGTGAAGGTAACACGGATCTGTGCTGTTCCACTGGTAATAAAGTTAAAAGTGATATTGGCATATTGAGACCATTCTTTAGCGTATTGCATCACTTTATTACGAACTTTAGTAGTACCTCCATTAAGGCTTACCGTGATTACACTTCCATTCGGCCATTTTTTACTGGTAATGACGGCTCCTTTTGAAGAGGTTCCCGGAATATTGCCCTCTCCAGGAAGATAAACATCTTTGCACATGTGCGTGTTTTCAAAACCTGCAGGAATATCTGATGCGGGTACGGCTAGCAATCCTGAGCTTGACTGTTGTTCTTGTGGTGTTTGTTCTTCTAAGGTATCGTTTGTCGTGTTACATGATACGATAGCCATTGAAATAAATGAGCCTAATAAAATCTTTTTGTTTAATTTCATAATAATATTTGGTATTTGTTGAATAATGTTTTGTAAATCGTTGAAAAAATTAATTATCATTTATATGGGAATTAAAACTATGATAAAAAATATAATTCTCTATTATTTTCTTTTGTAAATTAAGAACTGAGGATGTCTACACGGATACTACACTTCATTGAATGGCCTTTCTATAAAGAGATAGATGTATTTCAGAAAATGACGAAGACTGCGAAGTACTCATTTAATTTTTGGACAAAAAGAATGTGACTCTTAATAAAATAGTTGATGGACCAGCATTTTTAATTGTCTTAATTGAAGGACAGAAGGGACTAAAGTATTGATGCTTAAACATTCAGGGATTTGGAATTTTAACCTCTATTGAAGAGCCTTTTTTGTTATATTTGTGCAAAGCTACTCATCATGTCAATATCAAAGATTAAGTCTAATATATTTGTTGAGATCAAATTTAGATTTCTGTAAATATTTCTGTGTTGGCAATTCTTCCACGGTCAGTTTGAAATGTAAAAATAACGATGAAATTTATTTTAAAAGTATTTAAGTTTTTAGGTAAACTTATATTGGGAATTCTAATAGTAGTACTGCTCTTAGGGGTATTTTACCGATTATTATCTCCGAAACCCGTTCCGCCCGGCCAATTGGTTGATGTCAATGGAACTGGTATCCATATAAGAGCAGAAGGACAAAAAAAATCGTTACCTACAGTTATTATCGAAGCTGGGGCACATGCCAATACAGATATGCTGCATTGGATTGCGGAAGGTTTGAAAGATAAGACGAGAGTTATACGCTATGATAGAGATGGAAAATGGTTTAGCGAATTGACAGATACCGGTAGCAGGCCTCCTGAGTTTTATGCCCGTCAACTTCATGAATTATTAGAGAAAACTGGAGAAAAGCCGCCTTACATTTTGGTTGGCCATTCTATGGGAGGCCCATATAGCAGGATTTATAGAGATCTTTATCCCAATGAAGTTAAAGGAATGGTTTTCATAGATTCAAGCCATCCGGAACAATGGAATCGGTTAGCACAAAAAGAATTGGTTCCCAAAGGACAAGCAAAATTATTTAAGATAGGATCCATACTGGCGGATTTAGGTATCTTGGGTATTTATAACAAAACATTTGGTAAAGCACCGTATCAAGGAGATGATTTGCCAAAAGAAATGTATAGTCGCTCACAACTGCTAACCTATCATTCTGGTGATGTTTTTAATATGTTTCTGAGAGAGAATAAGCTTACTCATGATGTACTCAGACGTGCAGGACAAGCAAAGAAATTAGATTCATTACCTGTTTTGGTTTTTACTGCCACAGAACAGTACAAAGAGTTCCAAAAAGAAAAATACAGAAAAGCCGGAATCGATCCCGAAAAACAGCTTCAGTTATGGTTTGATATGCAAAGAGAAATAAAGGAACTTTCTTCAAATGGAAAACAAATCATAATGAACGCAAGTCATGGCAGTATCATTACGAAAAAAGCAAATGCAGAGGCAATCAATAAAGAGATTCTTCTATTATCAGAAAATATTGGAAAAGAAAAATAAAAGTAAACAATAAAGCCCCAATCAAGGGGCTTTAATTATTGGGTACTATATCGGCCATGGGAAAAAATCCATGGCTGATGGGTAGATAAATTGGTTGTCATCAACATGTAGCATTGACGAGACGCTCATGATGATAAATATTTTGCATTCATTATTTTTTTGGGGTCAGCGAAAGATTGTCCATATAAACTGCCTGGTGGATGCCGTTCAGTAAAACTTTCAGCCCCAGATGGGTATCTTTTTTCAGGGAAAGATTATATGTTTTTTTATCTCCTGTGATCTTTGAAGGTTTGGCTATTGAAACATAGGATTTGGGATCAGATGAATTGTTAACTGAAAAAAGTTCCAGTGTTGTTTCTCCGCCGTTGTCCGAAACATCAAAAGTAAGCGTATAGTTTCCGGCTTTTATTTTTGGAGTGACCAGATACATATTCTCTCCGGGACTCATCATCGAATAGAATACGATTCTTTTATCACTTGCATATAGCATCGCCTTTCCTGGTTGTGCGGTCCAGCATTTGTCAATGTCTTTCCAGGTATCAAAATTTTCCACCAGTGTGGATGTGGTTTTACACTGTGCATTAACTGTTAGAAGTCCTCCAAAGGCTATTATTCCGGCAAGTATGATTGTTTTCATGTATTAGATATGTATAATGAGGTAAAAATAGCGAAAAAAGATGGCTTTGAGAACCCTGTATACAGAAATTTTCACCAGATGATCAAGAGGAAAACGGTTTGGTTACAAATAGTAGGTTTCAAAACATGATTATTGTTCGGAGGAGTATATTTTTAACGTATATTGGCGTATAAATTGATATTGTAAAGTCTGTTGAAATTTTTGATGAATAATGACTAAACCGACTGTAATTCTGATGTTCCTCGTAAGCTGCTTTTTTTGTATCAAAGCACAGGAAAAAAAAGATTCACTGTACTACAAAATAGAAGAATTTTCTGATCAGAGAAAAGTGACCAAATTCATTCACCGGCTGATATTCCGTAGGGAAGCGGATTCTACCTCCGTAAAATCCAGAACTGAAAAACTGCTTCAGGAGACCCACAATAAAAAATACATCAGAAATATCCGTGTAGAAACCATAGACCCGTTCGGATACGGCTCCCAGGACAGTAAGGAAAAGCTGAAATGGTACGACTGGCTGACGGACCATCTTCACGCTACCACAAAAGTATCAACCGTTAATCATTATTTGCTTTTTGAAGAAGGCGAAGAATATAATGCTCAGAAACTGTACGAATCGGAACGTCTGCTCAGAACAATGCCTTTCATCAACCGGGTAAATATCAGTGTTTCCGACAGTACATCAAATAAAGACTCCATCGATGTTGTTGTCAAGATCCTCGATTCATGGAGTTTAAAGCCGAGGGTCAGTTATTCCGGTAGTAAAATTGGTTTGGGCGTGACAGAAGAAAATGTTCTTGGGCTGGGTCATACATTGGATTTTCTGTATAGAAACGACTCTAAAGAAAAGCAAAATTACCTGTTGGGAAGCTATACAGCCTATAACCTTTTTGGTTCTTATATCAATGCCCAGCTTCTTGGGGAGCGTGATTTTTTCAGAAACGAAAGAATCAATTTCAATGTCAGACGTGATTTTTTCTCCCCATTGACGAAATGGGCGGGAGGCCTCAGTTTTGAATATTTTATGCGGAATGTTTTACTTCCGGTAGAAACAGATACCGCTTATCCTGAAGTTCAGATTAAGGTGTACAGCCAGGATGTATGGGGAGGTTACCAGATCCCTGTTTCATCTGATCCCCGTGAAAAAGTATCCAGCAATATTGCCGTGATTGGTAGATTTCAGAACTATCAGTATAAAGACAGCCCTGGAATTGACCGCTACGACTATTTTAAGTCGTACAGCAGCTTTCTGATGTCCATCGGATTTATCCGCAGAAACTTTTCAGTGCAGAGGAATATTTTTCAATATGACCTTCCGGAGGATATTGCATATGGCAATTCAGTGAATATAACTGCCGGAGGTTTGTCAAGAAGTAATGAAGTGAAGCCTTACGTGGGAATTTCCGCATCGTATGGAGATTTTACAAAGATCGGTTACTTCAACGTGAGAGCTCAGTTTGGTAGGTTTTTTAATGAAGACAGCCGCAACCGGGAGTCTTTTCGTCTGGATGGTACCTATTTTACCCCTCTCCAGGATTGGAAGTTTGCCAAAGCCAGACACTTCTTTTCACCTACTTTGGCATTGGGGAATCCACAGCACAATTATTCTTACAAAGACAGGATTAATCTTACTGCTGCTGACGAATTTCCAGTGTACAATGCAGATTATATCGGAACGAAAAAACTGGTTTTAAGATACCAGCTTCAGCTGTTTATCAATAAGACATGGAAAAACTTCCATTTCAGTCCTTATCTGACGGCGGCAGTCGGCTGGCTGGGAATGCCCGACGACCAGCTTCTGAAAACAAATGCAAATACAAAAATAGGAATAGGAGTCCTGATTAATAATCCGTTTCTGGTTTTCAACAGAATTCAGATTTCCTTTACCTATTATCCGAAGGTTCCTTTTGATAATCATTCGGTCTTTGATTTTAACAGCAATAGAAACAACCTTATGCCATTGAATAATTTCGGTACAGACATTCCACGTTTTGTGAATTTTGGAAATTGATTCTGAAACCTTTAATAGGCTAAAAAAAAAAATAAAACCTTTCCTTTTGGGGAGGTTTTTTTCTTTCCGGTCTTTCCTATCGGGTAAATAGTATGAGCACTATATTTCCTGTTTATATTTCTTTGTTAAATATTCATTCATAACGTTTTATATTTTGATGAAGAAAGATCATATCCTGATTTTGGCAGATTAATTGTTGCATTATCGGGAGAAGTAGTAATTGACTTCATTATTAATCACCATTTAAAATTATTATTATGAAAAAATTTGTTGTAACACTTTTTGCAGCAGCTGCATTAACAGCCTGTAAGAAAAACGAAACGACGACAGTAGACCGAACCACAGAAAGCACAGGAGTTGCGGCTCCTATAGATTCCGGAATGCCGGCTACCGATACTGCTAATACTTCCCATCCAACAGGCAAAATGAGTGACCTGAGTGATCAGGATAAAAAATTTGCAGATGCCGCTGCCAGAGGAGGAATGATGGAAGTAATGATGGGTAAACTGGCAGAAACCAACGCTTCCGGTCAGGCTGTAAAATCGCTGGGTGCCATGATGGTAACAGATCATACCAAAGCCAATGATGAGCTCAAGGCATGGGCTTCAGCCATAGGGTATACTTTACCCAACAGTCTGGATGCTGAAAAGCAGAAAATGTATGATGATTTGAAAGCAAAGAAGGGGGTGGATTTTGATAAGAAGTATACCGATCTTATGGTGACTGATCATAAAAAGGATATCGCAGAGTTTAAAAAAGAAGCTTCAGACGGTAAAGAGGCTTCTCTAAAGTCTTTTGCCAGCAAGACCTTACCTACGCTGGAACATCACTTAAAAGAATCAGAGAAAACTAAAAATGGGGTGAAATAACAAGCTCATAAGTACTTTTATGACCTGTGTCATAATCTCACAGGAATAAGTTCAGTACTTTTGATTTACTTATCTATCATTTTTGTATTCGATTAACGTGCTCCTCTTTCATAAGGGGAGCTTTTTTTATTCAGGTAAAGAGCTGTTTTCTTTAACCCTTTTCCTTAAAAGCTATCTGATTGATGCATGAAAAATTTGAACTGAATAAGTTTATATGGATTATTTTATAAACATGATGTCCGCTAATATCATAAAATAGCAATACCTTTGACGGTCTCATTTAATTTTTTGATGTATACCATGCAGGGAAACGAACTTGCTTATCAGATTTATTCGCCCGGATCTGTACTGGGATTGTTCAGTAATGCGCTGAAGCTCAATGCAACGGTTAATCTTATTTACCTGAAGGGAAGGTATGCCTTCGGTGGGGGAAAAGCGTATGGCAGCTATTATTATGACAATCTTTTTTCAGAATCGGACAATATCTCTATAGGGATACGTATTTCCGCATTATTACGAAGTAAAATCGAAAATAATGACGTGTATACGCTGAGAGGCTATATTGAGAAAAGCATTAAAAACTCTTCGGTGGAACTGCGATTTGTAGTTGATGAGATTATTCAGCAGGAGGAGCGGGCGATTTCGGAGGAAGAACTGCTGCGCTATGAGCTTATTCAGAAAAAACTTGAAAAAGGATCGAAGGATCTGGAAACGATGATCAGGGATAAAATTCTTAAAGACGAGCAGATCAGGGTTGCTAATATATATGGCAATAATGCCATTGTTCAGCGTGATTTTGCAGAAGGTCTGGATGTTTCACAGAAATATTTCAGCGTTTCTGACTATACATGCAATATCACTTCATCTACATCTATTGCTGCCAGGATCAAAGAAATTGCTTTGTCAGAGTATGATATCATTGCATTGGTGAGGGGTGGGGGCGACCGCCAAAGCATGGAGGCCTTCAATGATATACAGCTTTCCGAACTTTTTATAGGTCTGGATGCAGTAACTGTAACGGCTATTGGTCATACGGTGGATGAAACTTTGCTGGATAAGCTTGCCGATAAAAGATTCCATTTACCACATGATTATGGAGCCGGACTGCATGCGGTCGTAGAAAAGCTTTCACACGAAAAGTCGAATTCCAGGGCACTGCTGATTGACGAGGTGAAAAAAGATGTGACCAAGCAGTTTGCAGAGCAGGTGGGAACCCTCGAAAAGCAGCTTAAAAAGAAAAATGAAGAGTTTACAGAAGCGCAGAAAACCTTCAAAGAGCAATCGGAAAACCAGGCTAAGGCTTTTACTGACCAGCTAAAGGTACGGAATGAAGAAGTGGAGAAGCTTAAAAAAGACCTTTCAGAAAAACATGGCGAGCAGGTAAAGACCCTTACGGAGCAGCTTTCGAAAAGAACTGAAGAGTTTCAGAAGTTTCAGGAAACCTCAGCCAGGCAGCTTCAGGAGACCCAGAAAAATTTTGCCGAGCAACAGAAACAGCGGCAGGAAGAGATGGACAGTTATACAAAAGAAATAATGCTCCTTCATGATAAAAATATGCAGTCTGCCATTAATGAAAAGACAGCTTCCTTAAAGGCCGGAATGGAATCTTTACAGCAGGAAAACGCCAGGTTGATTACTGAAATAGAGAACAGTAAAACTGATTATGTAAAAATTATTATGGCTGCGGTTGTGGCTTTGATACTAGGATTTGTTGCTGCAAAAATGATATGAAATTTTTGAGGCGCCCTCCCTGCAAACGGTGGAAAGGCTATGTCTTTTCTGAAAACCGGAACCCTATCCCATGAATATTTTCAATCAGTATATTGGACTCATGAATCAGAATTTTCCGCAGTCTTGAGATGAATACATCCAGGCTCCGTCCCATAAAATAATCATCATCACCCCAAATGGATTGTAAAATATCCTGTCTTTTTAAAACCGTATTTTTACGACGGATAAAATATAAAAGCAACTCAGATTCCCGTTGGGTAAGTGTAATGTGCTCGTTACCACAGGTGAGGGTGTAATTTTCAGGATCAAAGCTGAACTTCCCGACTTTGTACTGTAAAGGCAGGATCTGGGTTTTCCGGGAACGCTTCAGGAAAACTTCAATTTTCAGCATCAATTCCTCGATACTGAATGGCTTTACCAGGTAATCATCTGCCCCGATTTTCAGACCTTTGATCCGGTCTTCTTTTAAAGCTTTGGCAGAAATAAAAATAATGGGGATTTCAGTATTGTCCTCACGGATTTGTTTGGCCAGATCAAAACCATTGATCTCAGGTATCATAATATCCAGTAAGCAGATATCAAAACTCTGTTTGTGGAATGCCTCCAGTGCAGATCTTCCGTTGGAGTAGTGGTTGATGTCATAATAATTTTCCAGACTGTCCTGGATCAGGAAAGCGATGGTTTCATCATCTTCGGCATATAGAATCTTTGATTTTTCCATGATAAGCAGTTTAAAAATTAAGACGAAAATGAAAGTCTTGTGGTAATTCCATGATCCGCATTGTTTTCAACAGATATTTTCCAGTGATGCTGCTGCACTATTTTTTTTACGTAAAACAAGCCCAAGCCAAAACCGTTGACCTCCTCACTTTTAAAGGTGTTGATCCTGTAAAATTTATCAAATATATAAGGAATATTTTTAGCAGGAATTCCGATTCCGTTATCTTTAAACATCAGGTGGAGACCTTTAGAATCGCTGATGGAAGAAATATGGATCTGAGGATCAGATTCACAGTACTTGATCGAGTTGTCTACAATATTATACACAATATTGGCAAAATGGAATTCATCAGCCATGATGGAAATTGAGGGATCAATATCTAAACGGATACTGACGTTTTCATTTTTCTGTAAAACAGTGCCGGCAATATCTTCAATAAAGGGCAGTAAAAATATCTTCTGGGGCTTCAGCTGAAGTCCTGAAGCTTCATTTTTTGCAATATTCAGTATTTTTTCAATGTGACTGTTCAGTTTCAGACTCTGGTTGGTAATAATGGAAGTGTAGGTTTGCAGTTTGGAATTTTCAAGAACAAGCTGTTGCTTGCTCAATGATTCGGATGCCAGCAGGATGGAAGATAAAGGCGTTTTGAATTCATGCGTCATATTGTTGATGAAATCACGCTGCAGCTCTGAAAATTTTCTCTGCTGGATAATCGTATAAATGGAATAGACATACACCAGGAGAATAATAATAAGGGCAAAGGTGAGCAGGTACCAGAACTTGAGTGAACTGATCAGATAGGTATTTTTATCGGGAAAGCGGATCGAAAAATAATAGACCAGATTTTTATGTTTCGGAAATTTGATCACTTTGGTTTTTGAATTTTTCTGAGCAGAAGATACATATTTCCCGTAGATCATTCTGTCGTTGTGACAGTTGTATAAGGCATATACATAATCGGTATGGATCTGGAAACGGGTAAACTCTGTCTTCAGATAGTATTCCAGAATGGTTGGATGAATTTCTTTATTGATGCTGACCAGATAATAATCATTGGCGATATTCTGAACCGGATTTTCGGTAAATGTACTGTCTCCGCCGGATAATTTTTCAACGACCTCCATCAGCGCGATATTGACTTTCTGATTGAACTTCTGATCTTCGAGATGATAAGCCTGCCGGGTCCAGAGAAGCTGCGCTATCAAAATGCCGATAATCGCTACAAACCCCAGGGTGATGATGATATTAAGTTTTTTTATTTCCATTAGCCGAAGCAATATTATCCAAAAATATCTATTAATTCTCTGTTATTAACAACTCGTTAACAAATGTTTGAAAGTGGTTAACAATATCTAGGGACCTCCTGCTTTACATTTGCTGAAACAAAAGGTAACAGCGGTTATCTGAATGTAACAATTAAAATGTATCCCTATGAAAAACTTAAAGATCTCGGCACTTCTTGCCGTTTTAGCATGTTCTCCTTTCTATGCCAGCACAATTTCTGATGGCGGCCCTTCACTTATCCATGTCATTGCAGATGCGGTGAAGTGGAATAAAGAATCCATTGATGTAGGAAAGATTCCTCAGGGTAAGCCAAAACTGATCCGGTTTGAATTTACCAATACCAGTTCAAAACCGGTGATCATACAGAATGTAGCACCATCGTGCGGATGTACAACAGCGGACTACACAAAAACACCTATCCAGCCTGGTAAAAAAGGATTTGTAGAGGCCAGTTACAACGCAGCCGCTGCAGGAGCATTTATGAAAACAGTGAATGTGACAACCAGCGACAGCAAAACGCCAAAGACCCTTTCGTTCAAAGGGGTGGTCATCTAATACAGTATGCGGATGGTCTTCCTCTTGTATGCAAGGCCATCTTTTTTTACCGCTTTAGCGCAGAAGGTTATCGTTACCATTCACCGCTGAAGGTGATGTCTATCTTATGATCAACTTCAATACATTTATAGAGCCGGATTGTTTATCACGGCTTTTTTTATTTTCATTCAATGCCTTTTTTTTAAGTCTCCCAAATCATCACTTCTCTGAATGGGAGTGGTATGATTTCTCCAGAATTACGGTTTCTGTTAATGCCAGGCTGCTCTGACGGGCATGTATCTCTTTCCAGATGTATTGATATGCATATTCTTTAAATATAATGAGAGCATATCACTGCTTCTGTTTGTGGTACATTCAGGGTAGCATGCAAGAGGATATATAGTACTACCTTTGAAATCTTGTTAAATTTATAGTATTACTATTATATGGTTATTGATGAAGATGTACTTCTCGAAAATGGTGCCGAAATTGAAAAATATACTGCCGGGCAAATTATCTTTCCCGAAGGAGCATTACCCAGGTTTTATTATCAGATTTGTTCAGGACTCGTCAAGTTAAATTCTATCAGGGATGACGGCAGCGAAATCATTTACAGTCTGCCGTCAGCAGGCCATTGTTTTGCAGAAACCTTTCTGTGGCACGATGTACCTTATTGTCTCAATGCTGTAGCCATAGATAATACAGCTGTTTTAAAGCTGCCAAGACCTAACTTTATGCAGATTGTCAACTCGAATATAAGCTTAATGAAAACCTTGATGACGTATACTTCGGAAAGGATGTTCTACCGATACAGGATGCTTGATATCCTCTCACTGAACAATCCGTCACGAAGAGTCTATGAAGTTTTGTCTTTCCTGAAATCTCATTATAAAGTGAAGGAACCGTTTAAGTATATCGTTCCACTCACCAGGCAGCAGCTGGCAAGCATTACAGGACTTCGCGTGGAAACAGTAGTGCGCACGGTGAAAAAGCTGGAAAAAGAAAACCTGCTGATGATCTCAAAAGGAAAAATATGCTTATAGATATTCAAATTGACCTGTCTGCTAAAAAAAATTCCGTACTCTGTCGTCGTAGAAGCAATATATAGTCATTTTTCTGAATTTATTTCTTTATTTGATGAATTATTTAATATATTTACAATATGCAAAAATAAATGATAAGGATAATGGAAATTATTGATTGAGTAAAATAAGTTCAACAATAATTTAAAATTTACCATTATGATTATCAACAGATTCATCTTTTTCAAAAAGCAGTTCTTTTTGCTTTTTATCTTCACTATGGCTTGTTCTTTGAAAGCGCAGGTCGGTATCGGAACGACGAGTCCCGATCCCAGCTCGCTTCTGGATCTTACTTCTACTACAAAAGGCTTGCTTGCCCCACGGATGACAACGGTCCAGCGAAATGCAATTCCCACACCGGCTGATGGTTTGATGGTGTACGATACCACCGCAAGGCTTTTTTATTATTATGTTGCTGCCACCAATACCTGGTCTTCGGTAAGCAGCAGCTCTTCCGCGAGACAGAATTTCAAGCGGATAAAATCGACCGATGTTTTATCAACCGTGCTTTCTGCAGAATTGGCTGCAGGTGGTGGTGCACGATATGTTTTGAACGCTGCAACGCTGTATGAGATCAACGGTCAGGTGGTTCTTGATCGGCCTGTTGAGCTTAATAATGCATATGTTCAGGGTCTGGATACCAATGAAGATGTCATCGTGCGAACCAGCGGTAATATTTTTGAAGGGGCAACAGGAGGAAGTATCAGAAGTGTTACACTGAGCGCTCCTGCTGGAAGTGTATTTAATATTTCCGGAGCACCCACCCAAAACCTGATATTCAGGGATGGTATAGTCGCAAACTCAAACAGTGTAGGAACTGTTTCCGGCATGGGACTTGTATTTTTCAGCATTATCCAGTTTGCCGGTAATTCTAATGGGATCACCTATAACAATATCGGACAGCTTCTCCTTAGCAATATGGGATGGGCCGCGAACAATTCCGGGACCTACGAAAGACTTACAGGAACTTTCACTTCGGTAGAAAAGCAGGGAGGCTTTAGTCAGGTTAATGGCTCAGCCGTTGGTTTTGATGTGTCTGCCAGCGGACTTACAATTACCGGGGATGCGGTGATGGAATCCGTTGTTTTTACGGGAACCAATACGGCGGGTTATATCAGGCCTTATGCCACAGGGACTTACCCGGGATATAACTTTAACAACAGCTGGACGGTAAGGGCAGCAGGAATTCCAACCGAAGCTGATACCAATGCGGTAGGGGACTTTTCTGTGGATTATGCGGTAGGAACAGGTATTGGCGTCTCATTCAATAACTCCAATCCCAGCAATATTGTGAAGATCGGTACAGCATCGTCTGTTTCCACCTCCTTGAATCTGTTCCGTTTTTCTACAGATGGTGTTCCCAACAGGCTTAAATACCTGGGAAAAAAGAAAAGAATTTTCCAGATAACGGGATCCGTTTCGTTTCAGGTACCTGCTTCCGGAACATACATTATTTATATTGCCAAAAATGGCAGCGCCATCAGCCAATATAAAGTGTACGGAAGAGGAGCTGCCATTAACGATATTGTGGTGCTTCCCATTAACGGAACCACCGAGCTGGCAACGAACGATTATGTAGAGATATTTGCACAGCGGTATACAGGGATTATCGGTGATATCGTTGTTCCGAATATGACGATTACCATAAAATAAATAACTATAGAGTTACCATCAACTCTTATTAACAAAAAAAAATACCTATGAAGTATAATGAAGCATTAAAGTACAAGAACGAATCGGTAAAAAAAGCAGATCATTCTGTACTTGAGAACTATCATATTGTTATTGTTCCTGCTGATACAGATGAGAGTGCCAGATATATTGCAGACTACTCCAAAGAGCCTGATCAGTTTAAAGACAGCAGCTGTAAAGAATATTGCTCAAACGGAGAATTTGAGGTGGTCAGTTTCAGAAAGGAGCCTGAAGCCGAATAAGATTGTAATATTCTGACCATTCCGGCAGTTGGATTTACTCATAAAAATTAAAGAGACCTGTGGGGTCTCTTTAATTTTTTATCAAAATGGATAGACTTACACAGCCTTACTGTTGAGGGCGGTATCTGCTACTTTTGTAAGAAGCTCATCACATTTTTTCTCTTCACCTAAGGTATCGGTGAAATTTTTAAGACATTTCTTTTCCTTCAGTACTTTGGCAAATGCAGCAAGCGTACCATATGTTGCGATTTCGTAATGTTCCACCTTCTGAGCAGCGGCTATAATTCCGGCATCTCTTACAGCGCCCGGTTTCGTCTCTTTGACGATACTTTTGCCTTCATCAAGAAGTCCCTGCATCGCGTCACATTTCTTAGCCTGGGCTTTCTTACCGATTGCTTTAAAACAGTCTTCCAATCTCTGTACATGAACTTTTGTTTCAGCGATATGATTTTCAATGGCTGTTTTTAGCTTTTTATCGGTTGCATTTTTCATCATGGTCGGCAATGCTTTTACCAATGCTTTTTCTGCCCAATAAATATCTTTTAGGGATTCTTCAAAAAGATCCTTAAGATCCTTGGCCGCATCTTTTTTTGCAGGTGTTTTGGAAGTGCTTCTTGCCGGTGATTTAGCTGCTGATTTTGTTTTTGCGCTTGCCGTTCTTTTTACGGGTGCTTTTTTCTTTTCCATAATCAATAAATGTTGTGGTTAGTTGGATATAGAGCTGCAAGTATAAGGCCATTATAGCGTGGAATGCATCGAATGTGGTATATAAAGACATAGCTATTCCCGTAACGATGGTACCGGGAACAGATAACCGTCCGGATAATAGTATAGAAACATTCTCATTATTTCTCTTGACGCCAGATGGAAATCCTTTTTCCGGCAACGGTCTGCATTGAGATCTATTTCAGATAATTCTTTTCGGATAAAGAATGATCTGCAGGCCGGTCTGCTTATTTTCTGCTGATCTTCCCGGGAGTAAAACCGAAATGTTTTTTGAATGCAGCTGTAAAATTCGTCGAATCGCTGTAGCCCATCATAAATGCTGTTTCATTCACGTTCATGTCTTCGTTCAAAAGAAGACTTTTTGCTTTTTCCATTCTTCTGCTGATGGTATACGAATAGATACTTTGGTGATAAAGTGCTTTGAAGCTCTTTTTCAGATGGTATTCATTGATGCCGGCGAGCCGTGACAGTTCAGAAATAGAATAGGGATGCGGCAAGTTCTGATCGATCAGCTCCCTGATCCCGGAGATTTTCTTTTCAATGACTGAGGGCACCGGCTTTTCATTTTTCTCAGACAAAGCACTATATTGTTCAATCTGCAGAAAAAGCAATTCATAGACACAGTTTTCAATATAAAGCCTTCGAAGCCCCCCGGCATGTCTGTTGGCAATAATTTCATTAAGTAACAGGTGCATTTTGGGAGTGATATTCAGATGATGATCAAAAAGAGCGGTATTTCTCTGCCGTTCCATATTCTTTAAAAAATCGCTGTACTGTACTCCTTTCAGATACCGGGCAATATTTTCAGGATAGATGGTGATGGTGACGGCTTTTTTGCCTTTACCACACGGCCAGACGCTTCGATAGCCGCTCTGCGAATAATACACAATATTATGCTGGTTGCTGTCTATCGATACCGAATCTGAGTTTCCGTCCAGGTAAAGAACCGTACTGCCGGAAAGGAAAAACATCATTTCGATCACCGGCTGATCTGCCTGAACATAAAAATCAATATCCCGTAATGCATCGATCTCTATATTGGAAATGCAGATATCGGAAAGAGCAAGAATAAGATTCCGGTCTTGGACGCCGTCCGCAAAACTGGTTCTCTGAGTTTCTACAATTTCCAGAAAATCTATCTTTTTTGGGATACCGTTGATGACCGAAATACCCGTGGGGGACAAACTGTCTACTTTAATCTTCATTTTTACTTTTTTCATCGAAATTATTCCATCTTTCATCTTATGGGATCTTGCTGGAATAAATATCTTAGCACTTACAAATTTATTTAAAATTATTCTAAATAAAAAGAACATAAGTTTTTAATAATAGAATAATACCAACAAAGTCATTTTGCTCAGAACCGTTATATTAATATTATTTTTAATTTTTTTATCTTTTGTCTCACTTTTTGTTGGGGCAAAAGATATTTCAATAGCAGATATTATCCGTCAGGAGCCGTTGGAAAGTCTTGTCATGGCAGTCAGCAGAGCTCCCAGAACATTTAGTGTTATTCTGGCTGGTGCAGGACTGAGCATTTCCGGACTGATCATGCAGCAGATCACACAGAATAAATTTGTTTCTCCCAGTACGGCAGGCACACTCGAAGGTACGAAACTCGGTCTGCTTCTGGCAGCCGTTTTTATCCCCACTTCGGGTATTCTGCTCAAATCTGTATTTGCCTTTGTTTTCACTCTTCTCACCACCCTTGTTTTTCTTAAAATGATCAGGCATATCCGCTTTCGGAACGTTATTTTTATTCCGCTGGCGGGATTGATGTTTGGGGGAATTATCAACTCGGTTACAACGTTCTTTGCGGTGAATTTTAATATCGTTCAGACCGTTAATACCTGGATGCTCGGTGATTTTTCTGGTGTTCTGCAAGGACGTTATGAAATGATATACCTCAGTATTCCACCGGTAGTCATTACCTATTTCTACGCAAACCGCTTTATGGCAGCAGGAATGGGCGAAGACTTTTCGAAAAACCTTGGGCTCAATTATCAGGCTGTTCTTTATCTGGGAATGGTATTAGTTGCCGTCACCGTCTCTGTTATTACCGTTACAGCCGGAGCTATATCATTTGTAGGGCTGGTGGTTCCTAATATCGTAAGTCTCATCTCCGGAGATAATACCCGCAAAATCTTACCCTATGTTGCCCTGTCGGGTGCCTTGCTCTTGCTGGTATGTGATCTGATCGGGCGTATTGTTATCTTTCCTTTTGAAATACCGATTGGCCTGATGGCCGGCTGTCTTGGCGGGGGTATATTTCTAATCCTTTTACTGCGCAAAAGATGAAACAGAACAAAAAAATAGGAGGTCTTTGTGCGCTTGCTGTTATCAGCGTGTTGTTTTATCTGTTCTTTGGGCTCAGAGGAGACTGGAGTTTTTCTTTAGAACTGCGCTCTTTTAAAATCCTGGCTATTGCCTTGGTTGCCTGTTGTATCGGATATTCATCGGTTGCATTTCAGACTATTACAGCCAACAGAATTCTTACCCCTTCCGTTATGGGCTTTGAAGCGGTATATATGCTGTTGCAGACTATACTGGTTTTTGCCTTTGGCGAAAAGATGGTAACGGTTGTGAACAGCCTGCAGAGTTTTGCGCTGTCTGTGGTGTGTATGGCTGCCTTTTCTGCCGTTGTATATGTTGTAATGTATAAGAGGTCAGGAGCCAACATTTATCTTATGGTCCTGGTAGGCCTGGTATTCGGAATGGTAATGGATTCTATGAGCTCTTTCATGCAGCTGATCATCGATCCCAATGATTTCTTTATCCTGCAGGGTAAAATGTTTGCTTCCTTCAATAAGATCAACAGGGAAATTCTATGGTATGCTGCTTTTTTGATTATTCCTGTGCTGGCAATAGGCTGGCGTATGAATAGCAAACTGGATATTATTTCTCTCGGAAAAGAAAATTCGGTGAGCCTGGGAGTACATTACAAAAAAACGGTCCGTTATGTACTCATGCTGATCGCGGTAATGGTTTCTTCCTCTACTGCGCTTATCGGCCCCGTAGGTTTTCTGGGATTGCTTACGGCAAACCTTACCTATGTGGTGCTCAGCACGTATAAACATAAAATACTGATTCCGGGTTGCTGTCTGGTAACCTTCATCACCATTGTGCTGGGGCAGCTGATTACGGAGCAGGTATTCAATCTGAAAACACCGCTTTCCACAATTATCAATTTTGTGGGCGGAATATACTTTATGGTGCTCATCTTAAAATCTGAAAAGCTGTGATAGAAATTAAAGATATTTATAAAAGTTTTGGAACCCGGGATATTCTTAATGGGATCAACCTGAAAATTCCTGAGGCTAAGATTACTGCCCTGATCGGGAGTAACGGTGCCGGTAAAAGTACGCTGCTCTCTGTCATTAGCCGATTGCTGAAGCAGGACAGTGGTTTGGTTCTGGTAAATGAAAAGAATATACAGGATTTTAAAAATAAAGTCCTTGCCCAAAAGCTGTCAGTTCTTAAGCAGTTTAACCATATTACCATAAAAATAACCGTACGGGAGCTCATCAGTTTCGGACGGTTTCCTTATTCAGAAAACCGATTGTCCGATCATGACCTGCAAAAAATAGAGGAAGCCATCCGGTTCTTGAACCTTGAAGATATTGCGGATTCCTATCTGGAAGAGCTCAGCGGCGGACAGAAACAGAGAGCTTATCTTGCGATGGTGGTAGCTCAGGATACACAGTATATCCTTCTGGATGAACCCCTGAATAATCTGGATATGAAACACGCCGTTCAGATGATGAAAACTTTAAAGAAACTTACCGAAGAATGGGGGAAAACTATTATTGTGGTTTTGCATGACATCAATTTTGCTTCCGCGTATTCCGATTATATTGTTGCCTTAAAGAATGGGGAAATCTGCTGTTTTGATGAAACCAATAAAGTGATCGATGAAAAGACACTTGCCGAAATTTTTGAAATTCCTTTTACAATTTCAATGTTGAACAATAAAAAATTCTGTAATTACTATAATACTGATTAATATGAAAAAACTATCGCTAGTGGTGGCTGCCTCAGCAGCTTTTCTTTTTACGCAATGTAAAGAGAGTTCTAAAAATACAGCTTCCAATAATGAATCTGTAAAGATCGTTCACCAGCTTGATACGGTCTCCGTAGTTAAAAATCCTCAAAGAATGGTGGTGCTGGATTACAGTGCTCTCGAAAACCTGGATTATATAGGAGCAAAGGTGGTCGGAATTCCTAAATCTGGCTTGCCCTCCCATTTAAAAAAGTATGGTGATGATCCTTCAGTCACCGATCTTGGTAACCTGGTGGAGGTAAACATCGAAAAAATTAATGAACTTCATCCGGATGTTATTATAATGGGTGGCCGTCTTCGCGATTCCTATGCTCAGATGTCAAAGATAGCACCTACTGTTCTGGTGGAATGGGATACCAAAAACCCAATGGGTGCACTGAATAAGAACCTGGATAACCTTGGAGCTCTTTTCAACAAAAAAGAAGAATATACAAAAGGGTATAAGGATCTTGTGGAAAAAGGAAATAAGATCAGATCCAAGGCTGAAAAAGCAGATAAAAAAGCATTAATTGTCTTGCATAATAAAGGCAGAATGAGTGCGTATGGAAGCGGTTCCAGATTTGGGATGATTCATGACGTGCTTGGGGTAAAGGAAGCGGCAACGGGACTTGGAGTGCACTTGCACGGGACCAGTGTTTCCAGTGAGTTTGTAATGGATAAAAATCCGGATATCCTTTTTGTCATCGACAGAAGTGATGCCATTGGAGATAAGGCGCTGAATAAAGAAGAGTTTGAAAATAAGCTGATCAAGAATACCAATGCTTATAAAAACGGCAAGATTGTGTACCTTAATTCTTCTGTATGGTACCTTTCCGGAAATGGCATTGAGTCAGTCAATATGATGATGGATGAGGTAGAAAAAGCATTAGACTGATATCAGTTTCAATACTTGTTTCTTCTGTAAATAGATGGCCTGCCATGTACATATCGGGTATATGGCAGGCCATATTATATGGTGTCAACAGAAGGTTGTCGTTTTCTTTTGCTGTTGCTGATCAGTGATGTCTGGTCCCTTTTTTGTGATAGTTGATGTTTTTGACCGGTACGGGAGCCTTGGCTGAAAAGCTGTTTTCTGAATTGAAGGAACGGTTTTCACTATGTACTTTTTGATGATCCTCCGGAACATCAAAATGAATTTCTTTCCCGTTTTGATACAATTTATGATCGTACGTCTGATATATTGAATCTTGCTCATACGTATTTCCATCTGGGGCTACAAATCGTTGCCGTTGAGGTTTTCTTCTTTTTGAAAGGCCCCACAGAACGATACCGCCGGTACCTATAAGTGCTAAGGCTAGTTTTACTTTAGTATCCATAATAATAAATTTGGTGGTGAGAATAATGTTGTGCTTTACAACATACTCTATGACCATCAAGGAACATTCCAAGTTGTGAAATGTGGTATTTTTTATTTAGTACATAAACAGGGTAAAAACCTGCAGGAAATTGAGGATTTAAATTTTAAGAAAATTTTAACAAAGTATTTCTCTTTTAGGTATGGATGTTGTTTATTTATATACCAAATACTTAATTATAAATATTATGAACAATTCAGATTACAACAAAGCGGAAAAAGCGGTTAATGAAACGGAAAACTCTTTAAAAAATGCAGCGACTGATGCCAAATGGAAGGTGAGTGATCTTGCAGATAAAGCAAGAGATTACATCAATGAAAAAAGAGAAGGTGATCAGGAAGCAAGCCAGGAAGGTTGGCTGGAAAAAGTAAAAGCCAATGTATCTGACGCTTGGGAAGATATTAAAGATAAGGCAGATGAAGCTTGGGAAAAGACCAAAGATGCTGCAGAAGACGTTAAGGCAGAATGGAATAAGAAAACCAATTAATTCTATTCTCAAAACCATAAAAAAACCAGAATCACAAGATTCTGGTTTTTTATTTGGTTTATTTATGTACCACATTTTTGGTGGCATATCTCATTAAAAAGTAGGTAACTGCTCCTCAATTTTGCATCAGGACTGGTGTGGTCTGAGTGTCTTTTTTGATTGTAAATCCTGGAAGTTGAGCATTTAAATTTCACCCATCACATACATATTCTCCATGGTAGGAGCAGGGCTTCCCCCTTCTTTTTCAAGCGTGATGGCGAAGGCCTGTGCCTTGGAGATACTGGCAAGAGCTATCTGGCTGTCTTTTTCCTCGGTATACATTCCTGCACTTACGGGTTTGCCGTCTTCAATGGCCCATAGTTGGTACTGCATTCCCGCCGGAGCCTCAGGGAGACTTTCCGCATTCAGGTACACTTCTTTTGTTTTCTGATCCCAAAAAACCATAGCTTTAGCATCCTGATGTTTTTCGACTCCTTTTAGCATGACCCTCTGCATATCCGGATTGGAAAATAAGCTCAGCTTCCTGTTCATCTTCTGCATTGCTGCATCCTGAGAATTATTTTCTGCTGCCAGTTTTGTCATTTCCTGCTTGGCAGCAGACTGTTGGTTTATCCAGAAAACATTGCCCGCTATACTTAAAAGCAACAGCACCGATGCTGCAATAGCGTACGGCTTCCAATTGGCCTTGGCCTGGATCTGCACAGGGACAATCCTTTCATTATATTCTTTACCCTCCGTACTCTCTTTGGAAATAAGCTTTTCTTCTTCAGCAGGCTGTTCCTGAATTTTCTTCCAGATCTTGGATTTTAAATCTCCGGAAGGGCTTACTGCCTGTGCCGTAGCAAGAGTTTCCAGGGTTTTCTGCGCCTCCTCAAAAGCCGCTTTTACTTCAGCATTATTCTTCATCACACACTCCAAAATACCCGCTTCCTCGGGAGAAGCATGGCCAAGAATATAAGATTCTATAATTCCGGATGATATGTATTCTTTAGTGTTCAATTTATTGATAATCTTTTAACAAATCCTTTAATTTCATCAATGCATTCCGCATTTTCGTTTTTACCGTTCCCAGCGGGATCTTCAGTTTCTCAGATATTTCGTTTTGGGTATAGCCCTGATAATAGGCAAGATCAATAAGTTCCTGCTTATCATTTTCAAGACCTTCAAGCACGTTGTTGAGTCCGATATAATCGGATGAATTGTTTGTGGTTGAAAGTTCTGCAGTGTTATATACGAAATCCGGAAGTGATTGGTTTTTAAGATCGTTTTGAAATCCTTTAGACTTCAGATAATCGATCGCAGTGTTTCTGGCAATATTGATCATCCAGGTATAAAACCTGCCTTTGGAAGCATCATATTGATGAATAGAATTCCATATTTTAACAAAAACATCCTGAATCACCTCTTCTGTACATTCTTTAGACTGAACAATACGGAGAACGATTCCGTAGAGCGCACCAGAATAGTGGTCATACAGATAATGAAAACCATTTTCGTTTTTTTCTTTTAATAAAACGATAAGTTCCGCTTCCGAATAGGTTGTTTTAATAGTTGTTATTTTTCCATCCAAATGTAATCAAATAAAACATATACGCAACAAAATCCGGATAATATTTTATTGTTCGTCTGACAGTAAGAAAATTTTTAATGAAAATGCATAGATCAGAAACACATCCTCAAAGTAATGCTGAATCATTCTATGACAGCTTCTGCAGAAATATTCAAAACAGACTTTTTACAGCAAAACCTTTATGTACTGGTTGCAGAAGTCTATTGAAAATAAGCATTATGAAGAGAATGAAATTTTGTAAACAGAGCGTTGTGGCCGGCCGGGGATGAAGACGTAGAAAGTCTTTTGACCGAAGCGTATTATTTCTTTTTACTTCTTCAACGATGCTTCTGACCATAGCTACAGAAGCTGTAGGTTACAGATGTTTTTCTCGTCTTTACTGATTTTTGATAACGGACAAAATCAACAGAAAAATAGCTCCGGATGAACTCAGATTGCATTTTTTTAGATTCGGATGAAAAATAATATACTGATTTACAGTTATTTATATTTTATTTTGTTTTTTTTCAATCTAAACTGAAGCCAAGCTCGTAAATGATTTTAAGAACACAAATTACATATACTAATTAAAAAATCAATCTAATGAACACACGATCAACAATCACAATTTTAGCAATGACAGCATTATCATTTGCTTTCGGCGGGAAGGTAAGTGCACAAACGATGAAAGAAAAAACAGTAATGGTAGGCGGTGCCCCCATGTATCCATCAAAGAATATTATAGAAAACGCCGTCAACTCCAAAGATCATACAACACTTGTAGCCGCAGTAAAAGCTGCAGGGTTGGTAGAAACATTGCAGGGAGCAGGACCATTTACCGTATTGGCACCTACTGATGCAGCTTTTGCAAAGCTTCCGAAAGGAACTGTAGAAAACCTGGTGAAACCTGAAAATAAAGCAATGCTTACCGGCATATTAACCTATCATGTTCTGCCTGGTAAATATAATGCGAAAGAAATATGGGCTGCTGTAAAGGCTGGAAACGGGAAAAGCATGATGAAAACATTACAGGGAGAAGGGCTTACATTCTGGACTAAAGGTAAAGACCTCTATGTAACGGATGCTAAAAATAACAGTGCGAAAGTAACCATTACGGATGTGAACCAGTCTAACGGAGTCATTCATGTAATAGATACGGTTTTAATGCCGTAATCTCACAGAAACCAAACAGCATATCAACGTGCTGTTTTTCCATTTTCAAGTAATCAAACACTTAAAAATCAATATTATGAAAAAAACAATTCACGTTTCCAATCAGGGGGCAACCCTTGATACAGGCAGAAGAAACTTCCTGAAACTGGGTGGTGTAGGATTGGCGATTGCCGGCCTCACATTAATAGGTTGTGACGACGATGATTTTCAGATGGTGGATGACAGCAAGACCTTTGATCTGGGAACCGGGGATGTAGGGATATTAAATTATGCCTACGCGCTGGAACAGCTGGAAGCCGATTTTTATACCAAGGTGGTTAATAATTTTTATACCGGTATTTCCAGTGTAGAAAAAGAGGTTTTTACAGATCTTTATCATCATGAAGTAATTCACCGGGACTTTTTCAAAGCGGCCATTAGTGGTGCGACCCAAAATGTACTTCCGAAGCTTGACTTTCAGTACCCCAATGTAAACTTTAGTGACAGAAACTCGGTGCTGGCAACTGCCAAAGCATTGGAAGATACCGGAGTGGCGGCATACAATGGTGCCGGAAAATATATTACCAATCCCGAATATCTTGTGATTGCCGGGAAAATCGTTTCTGTAGAAGCGAGACATGCTTCTGCAATAAGAAATCTGATCAATCCCGGATCGGCAGATTTTTCCGGAGATGATGTAGTGGATGCTAATGGGCTTGATCCTGCCAAAGAACCGAAGGATATTGTTTCGGTAGCAGGAGGCTTTATAAAAACCCGTTTCACATGGAAAGAACGGGGTATCGTTTAATTATTCATCTTCAAAAATTGGTATTATGAACATTCTTAAATTATTAGATAAGCTTTCTCATGATAAATTTTTTACCACAGAAGCTTCACGATTAGAAACGATCACAGAAATGTCTTTATTCGGAAAAAAAGCAGCGGTAGCTGCTGTACCTCTGGGACTGGGAGTGATGATGGCGACTCCCGCAAAAGCAGAGACCGGGAATAATAAATTTACAGGAGCAGCCTTAAAAAGTACCTTGACTGATGCCTTACAGCTTGCCCTGGTCCTGGAATACCTTGAAAATGAGTATTACAGTATAGGATTGGCTGCTCCGGGACTGATTCCTAATGGAGACAGAACCGTTTTTATGCAGATTTCCAAGCACGAGTCAGCGCATGTCAATTTCCTGAAAAGTACCCTTACCTCACTGGGAACGACTCCCGGAGCTAAGCCGACATTTGACTTTACCGCTAGCGGGAATTTTTCACCTTTTACAGATTATAATCAGTTCCTGATTCTGGCACAGGCTTTTGAAGATACCGGTGTACGGGCATATAAAGGACAGGCGGGAAATGTGATGTCCAATAAGGTGGTCCTTCAGGCTGCCTTACAAATTCATTCTGTAGAAGCAAGGCACGCTTCGCAGGTGAGAAGAATGAGGGCCAATAAAGGCTGGATAGAACTGGCTAACGGTGGGAATATGCCAGCCGCTACCAATCCTGTCTATGCAGGTGAAGACAATGTGAATCAGGGAGGCTTCAATACCGGAACCTTATTTGGTGCAGCAGCAGGTTCTGCTGCCTATGATGAAATTTTAAGTGGCAGTGATGCACAGGCTATCGCTTCACTGTTTATCGTATAGTTGTGATTGATGATGGTGTTGTGGTGTGGTCCTTTTCCGGTATGTCCGGGAAAGGACTTCTTGTTGATATCGCCGGGGGCGGTGTCTAAGGCTGTACCTTTTTCCTGACCACTGTTATTTCTCCCGTATGTTCTATATAAACAGCTTTAATTAAGCTGAGATCATCTGTTAATGCCGACTTCCTGATACCTTGCAGAATATCTTCTTTACAGATCAGCGCTCTGTTCATATTGGACTGCAAAAATCGTCCGTCCTCAAAAACAAGGATTTTTTTTCCCTCAATCGCTTCTGTGAACCGGACACTCCTGCTTTTCAGCCAACTAATGAATCGGTGAAGCACTACGATAGCCAGACAGGTGACAGCAACCGGTACAAAAGGGGAGGCTCCTACCACAGCACGACTTAAAATTGCTCCCAGAAGGATCACAATAATATTATCAACAGGTGAGCCGATGCCGAAAGATCTGCGGCCTGAAATACGTATGAATAATAAGGCCAGTATGAAAACCGTAATCCCACGAATCACCATCTGAAGACTATCAGGCGAATCCCCGACACCCCAAATTTTTTCCAGAATATGCATAACTGAACTTTTAAGACAGGGTACAAAAATAATACCGTGGTGTAAAAGAAGAATAGCCAAAAGCGTAACCCTAATGATCCTTCAGACGATCAACTGCTGATGAATAAAAATAAGCTTTCCGGTGAGGAAAGCTTATCTGATTTCAAGTAAGATGCAAATTATAAACAATTTGTTCAAAAGTAGACGATATATTCCTTGCAAGTTATGATCCTGGTCATAATAGCACAGTGTCGGAAACGTATCAGATAAACAGATACAGCGGCCGGATCAGTAGCTCTGTTCTACGTAATCACTGTCATTCTTCCTAATATATGGTAGGTGTTTAGCAATCTGAAATAGCCTATTTCAGTGGTTTTGTCTTCCATAAATTTAATTCAATAATGTGGGATTAATAGTATAATTATATAACGCATGTTTAATTTTATTATGTTAAGTTTGATTATTGTATTGTTATTAATATTTAATTATGCATACATTTTAAATATTAATATTGTGTTTTTAATATTGTATATTATGTTTTTGTCTCAACTGTTGTTCTTTCTCCGGAATTAACCTTTTAAGATAATCACAAAGAATGAAATGATCCTTTTAACCATAAAAAACTTTAACCAAATTACTTATGAGCATGTCAAACACAAAACAAACACCGGGGGCTCAGCCATTGGGGGCTGCCAACGTATTGCTGTCTGCTGAGGACAGAGAGAAACTTTTAACCGGATTTAATAAAACAGGCTGGGAATACGATGACAAGGAAACATTGGTATCTCGATTCCGGACACAGGCGGAATTGCATCCCGGAAATATTGCTGCTGTCTTTAAAGACAGGGAAATCACATACAGAGATCTGGATGTAAAAAGCAACCAATTGGCACAGGCTTTATTATCCAAGGGAATAAAGGAAGGAAAGTTTGTTCCGGTATGGTTCGACCGCTCTTTGGAGTGGGTCATTGCTATTCTGGGGGTTCTAAAGACAGGAGCTGCGTATGTGCCTGTTGATCCCACTTATCCTGCAAAAAGAGTAGAGTACATAGTCTCCGATACCGGCGCCTCTGTTATTCTTACCAACAATCGTTTGGGAGGAATTCTGAAAAGAAACGATCATGTTGAGATCATAAATCTGGATGACGGGAAAGTCTTTGATTCTTTTTCTTCCGGACAGCCAGAGGTCGCCATTCCCCATCATGCAGTGGCGTATACCATTTACACGTCGGGTTCTACCGGAAAGCCCAAAGGGGTTATGGTAGACCACCAGGCTATTCAGCATCTTGTCACCTGGCACAATCATCATTTTCATGTAGATTATACTTCCAAATTGACACTTGTTGCAGGGCTTGCATTTGATATTTCCGTATGGGAAACATGGTCTTCGCTTACATCGGGTGCTACACTTTTTATTGCGGAAGATGAAGAAAGAACAGAACCTTCTGCTTTAGTAAGGTATTTTCAGGCAAACAGCATTACCCATGGCTTTGTACCCGCTGTTTTGGCTCCTGCTGTAGTAGAATACAGCAAAAGTTTTCATATACCCTCTATGAAGTATCTCTTTACAGGAGGCGAAAAGCTTAAGCCCGTACTGACCACCGAATTGAGCTACGAATTAGTAGATTATTACGGCCCCACAGAATGTACTGTATTTGCTACATTCAGAAAAGTGAAGGACGTGAAAGGACAGTATATCTCTTCCATAGGAAGGCCTATAGCCAATGCCAAAGCTTATATATTAGGAGAAAACAGGGAAGTACTGCCTGTGGGAGCAACCGGTGAACTCTATATTGGAGGCAATATCCTGGCCAGAGGCTATCTTAATAACGAAGAGCTTACCGAAGAAAAATTTATTAGAGGTCAGTTTGACCCGAATGAAAGATTGTATCGGACGGGAGACCTGGCCCGGTGGCAACCTGATGGAAACATAGAATTTTTGGGAAGGATTGATAATCAGGTCAAGATCCGGGGATTCAGGGTTGAGCTTGGTGAAATAGAACGTACGCTTCTCGCACAGGAAGGTATCCGTGAAGCAGTAGTGCTGACGAAAGATACTGCCGGGACTAATAAATATCTTGTTGCCTGTATTGTAGCGGATCCTGAAATGGTAAAGGATGCTTCGCTGGTAAGAAACCGGCTCAAAGAAGAGCTGCCGGGATACATGATCCCCGCACAGATGATCTTCATAGATAAAATACCATTAACAGCAAATGGAAAGACAGATCATCAGGTTTTGAAGGATCTGGCTGAGAAGGAGGCGAGAGAAATGGTGTCTTTTGAGCCTCCCGCTAATGAAATGGAAAGAATCGTTGCGGAGGTATGGGCTGAAGAACTGGAGCAGCCTGTAATTAATATGACAGATAATTTCTTTGATATCGGAGGGAATTCACTTTTGGTAGCCGTGGTAGCTGTAGCGTTACAGACACGGCTGGATCTGAAAGTATATCTAAGGGATATTTACCAGTACCCGGTACTCCGTGATCTCTCAAAAATACTGATAGAGCGATCCAGGGTGGCTGGAGATGCGATTCCGGTGGAGGATGTGGAGCCTTATGTGGCATTAAAAAACGATGTCTATCTGGCTCCCGGAACTGTTTTCGCGGGAGGTTTTGATCCTCAGCAGCTCGAAGACCCTAAAGTGATATTTTTGACAGGAGTTACAGGATTTGTAGGTATTCATCTGCTGCAGGAGCTTCTGGATACTACTGACGCTGCGATCTACTGCCTGGTACGGGCTCAGGATGAGTTCCATGCTCTTGAAAAGATCGACCGCTGTTTCAGTCAATATCATATAGAACGTAAAGAAGATCAAAAAACAAGGATACTTCCTGTTATCGGTGATCTTGCTCTTCCTTCTTTGGGGCTTTCCGATGATACATTCAGGATGATTGCAAAAAAAGCAGATCTTATTTATCATTCGGGAAGTTCAGTGAATTTCATTGAGCCGTATTCTTATATGAAAGCTCCCAATGTGGAAGGATTACGGGAAATCATAAAACTGGCAGGAGCGGAAAGAACGAAATGTCTGGCCTTGCTGTCAACCATATCGGTCTACAGCTGGGGGCATATTTTCACTGAAAAAAAGATAATGACGGAGTCAGACGATATAGAGCAGAACATACTGTCGGTGAGCAAGGATATTGGCTATGTAAGAAGCAAATGGGTGATGGAGGCGGTCGCAGACCTGGCCGCACAGCAAGGCCTTCCTTTAATAACCTACAGGCTCGGGTATGCCATGTGCCACAGTGAGACCGGGGCCAGTGCTCCTTATCAGTGGTGGTCGGGGCTTGTGAAAAACTGTGTGGAATTCCAGTCATATCCGGCATTGACTGAACTTCGTGAAGGATTGATTACTGTTGATTATATGACCCGTTCAATGGCTCATATCACTAAAAATAAAGATGCAGTAGGGAAGAAGTTCAATCTCATTGCAAGTCCTCAGGCTAATCTGACCCTGGAAGATTTCTTTGGACTGATCAAAAAGCATTATCCTTTTAAGCTTACGGCTCTTCCGTACAAACAATGGCGCGCGCAATGGGAAAATGATAGTAAAAACCGCTTATATCCACTAACGAGCCTTTTTAAAGATAATATGCATGAAGGGTTATCCACAGTGGAGCTTTATCAGAATACCTACGTCTGGGATTGCTCCAATGTGATAGAGTTTCTGAAGGGCTCAGGAATTACAGAGCCTGTTTTCGACAAGAAAATACTCGATGCCTATTTACAGTATCTTGGAATAGCTTTATCATAAAAATGCCTGATGTTATATTCTAAGTGAAGCCTCTGATTTCAGGGGCTTTATCATTGGCAGTAATCAGCAATAGGAAAGTGGTCTCTATAATCGTTTAAATTTTATGTTTATTTATAAACTAATTATTTTAAAATAGTATATTTGTATACTTTTATGATCCGTGCAGAGGATTCAATAGTAACTCAGAAAAAGATGAAATGAATAAGATTAATATTTTTTGGTTCAGACGGGACTTAAGGCTCGAAGACAACACAGGACTTCAGCATGCGCTCAACTCCGGTCTGAAAGTGATTCCCTTATTTATATTGGATACGGATATTCTTGATAAGCTCGAAGACGACTATGATAGAAGAGTGGATTATATCCACCAGGCATTGCAAGACATTCATATGGAATTGCGGTCATTCAGGACTGGGATTCATATACATCATGGGAGGCCATTGGAGGTTTTCAAAAAACTTGTTCAGGATTTAGAGATTGATACCGTATTCTGTAACCGGGATTATGAACCCGGGGCTATACGGAGGGATCAGGAGATTCATGATTTTCTTCAATGTCATCACATCAAATTCCAACAATATAAAGACCAGGTAATTTTTGAAAAAAGCGATATTGTAAAAAGCGATTTTTCACCGTATACCGTATTCACTCCCTATTCCAAAAAATGGAAGGAAAAACTGATAAAAACGGAGTTCAAGACGGTTGACCTGACGCATTTTGCTGAATTTCACGGTTCCTCAGAAATCATTTCTCTTGAGGAAATTGGTTTTAAGAAGACCGATATGCAGTTTAAAAAGCCAAAACTCAATAAAGCACTTATAGAATCTTACCATCTGTATAGGGACTTTCCGGCGATGAACTGTACCACCCACCTTGGAATTGCGCTTCGCTTCGGAACCCTCTCTGTAAGAGCATGTGTTGATTATGCTCTTAAGCATAATGAGACCTGGCTGAATGAACTGATATGGCGGGAGTTTTTTATGCAGATTCTGTATCATTTTCCCAAGGTGGTCACGGGCTGCTTCAAAGAAAAGTATGAGAATATTGTCTGGAGAAATAATGAAAAGGAATTCAGGGTCTGGTGCAGCGGCAATACGGGATACCCAATTGTAGATGCCGGAATGAGAGAGCTTAACGAGACGGGCTTTATGCACAACAGGGTAAGAATGATTACGGCCTCCTTTCTTACCAAACATCTTCTGATCGACTGGCGTTGGGGAGAAGCTTACTTTGCTTCGAAGCTTTTAGATTATGATCTGGCGGCCAACAACGGCAATTGGCAATGGGCTGCAGGATGCGGTTGTGATGCCGCTCCGTATTTCAGAATATTCAATCCTTACGAGCAGGCCAAAAAATTTGATAAAGAATCTGAGTATATCAGAAAATGGCTGCCTGAAGATGAGCAGAAGCTCCCTATAGTAGAACATAGAGAGGCAAGGGAGCGGGCATTGAAAACTTACAAAGAAGCATTGGCATAATCGCGGTATAATTTAATTAATAATCACAAAAGTATATAGAACAGTGGCAAAAAAAGGAATTTTACTCATCAATCTCGGTTCGCCAAGATCAACTGATGTAAAGGATGTAAAGGAATATCTTGATGAATTCCTGATGGATGAAAAAGTGATTGATTACCGGTGGATATTTCGTGCGCTCTTGGTCCGGGGAATTATTTTAAATACCAGGCCTGCGAAATCTGCAGAAGCCTACAAAACCGTTTGGACGGAGGAGGGCTCGCCATTGATTGTCATTACCCGTAAAATACAGAAAAAACTTCAGGAAGTAGTTGATGTCCCTGTTGAAATTGGAATGAGATATGCGGAACCCAGCATCGAGACAGGGATCAGACGTCTGGTTGAAAAAGGCGTTTCAGAAATTGTTCTTTTTCCCCTCTATCCGCAATATGCGATGAGCACCACGGAAACGGTAATTGAAAAGGCGGAAGAAGTAAGAAAGAAGAAATTTCCCGGACTGAAAATCAAGTATATCCAGCCCTTTTATCATAGGGATATTTATATCAACTGTCTGGCGGAAAGTATTCGTGAAAAACTTCCCGAAAGTTTCGATGCCCTGATGTTCTCTTATCATGGCGTCCCCGAAAGACATATTTATAAAACGGATCCTACCAAAACCTGTAATATGAACGACTGTTGTTATAAAGAAGTAAATCCCAGTCATCAGTTCTGTTACCGTCATCAATGCTTCAGTACAACCGAACGTGTCATCCGCAAACTTGGATTGCCTGAAGAAAAAGTAATGGTTTCGTTTCAGTCCCGGCTGGGGAAGGATAAATGGATAGAACCTTATACAGATCAGACTCTTGAGACTGTTCCGGCGAAAGGAATTAAAAACCTGGCAGTAGTTTGCCCTGCTTTTGTCTCGGACTGCCTTGAAACCCTGGAAGAAATTTCTGTCGAAGGAAAAGAACAGTTTTTAGGTGCAGGGGGCGAACACTTTTACTATATCCCGTGTCTAAATGATGATGACCGGTGGATCGACGTAATTAGGACTTTATGTGAAGAAAAGCTCAGCCAGTTTTATCTGGTATAATGCTGTTCTCGTTAATACATACGATTTACCACGGGGTCATGAGCTATATTCATTGCAAAGATGAATATAGCTCGTTTTCCAGATCATCAATAGGCTAAGTGACTGCCACTCAATGCGGAGAAGTCAGTAGGCTTTTAATAGAATATTTTTCTGTTTTGAACCTTCACCAGATTGATATTATGCATTTTTTTAATCGTTCTGATGACAGTTTCTACGCGAAGTCCCGTGAGGTTGGCAAGCTGCTGCCTGGTAAGCGGGATCTGAAACGAATGTTTGTGGGTATTGTGATCGCCTTTAAGGTGATCCATCACCGTTTTAATTTTAAGAACGGGGTCCGGTGACGATACATTGAACAGCATAACGTATTTGTAATACAGCCGGTCCGCAATGCATTTCAGCATTCTGGAAGAAATTTCAGGATGCTGATTCAGCAAATTGAAAAAGTCTGTCTTGGAAATTTTAAGGATGTTGCAGCTGGTTTTAGCAGTAGCATTAGTAGGATAAACTTTATCATCAAACAAAAAAGATTCCCCAAAACTTTGTCCGTCAGACAGAATATTTTGAGTGAATTCTTTACCGTCTTCATGGTAGTTGTTAAGTTCAACAATACCATGATTGATCTGAAAATAAAACTTAGGCAAATTTCCTTCTGAGAAAATGGTTTCATTCGCATCAAAGGTTTCATAATTTGCACCATAGGCTAATAATAAATCTTCACTTATTATCATGTCTCAAAATTTTATAGGTTAATGATGTATTGTGTTAACTTTTCGTTTCAGAGATTGCAAATAATAAACCATATTGCCGGTTCATTTTGAGAAAATATACCATATTTTGTTTATTTGTATTGATTTTATTCATAAAAATATGACTTTTAAAGAAGTAAAGTCCTGAGGACCATGTTTATTTAAGCCTTAAATCTTTTGTTTTTAGATTTTATAAATACACTAATGAAATTTAAAAGGTATATTTGTAAACTATTTATATTGAAATGAATTATACTCTTATCAAAGACATGATGGTTTTGCTGGAGCAGTTTGAAACGGAAGCTCAAGTGCATCCCCATTCCTATCCCGATACAATTGATGGTTTTAAAGAGTGGATGTTTGCTCAGAAAGAGACTCCGGGGCCACAAAACCTTGAAGAACCTTACTGGGAAGGGAAAGAAAACGGAAGAACAGCGGAAAGTGCTATCAATACGCTTCTCGTTCACCTCAACCGTTATGCAAAAACGTACTCCAAATCTGCGATTTCAAACTCAGAATTTTCTACGCAGGAGGACTTTATCTATCTGATCAATCTTAAGGCTTTCGGACAGATGACAAAAATGGAGCTCATTAAAAAAAATATTCATGATAAGCCTGTTGGTATGCTTATTATTGCCAGACTGCTTCGTCAGGGCTGGATTGTGCAGACGGAATCCGATACCGATAAACGCAGCAAGCTGATTCATATTTCGGAAGAAGGATTGCGCGCATTGGAAGAACAAATGGAAAAAATAAGACAGGCTACTCATATTGTTGCAGGTAATCTCAGTCATCATGAGAAAATGGATTTAATCAGAATTCTGAATAAACTGGATCGTTTTCATTATCCTATATTCTCAAGAAATATTGATTCGCACCACTTGATTTCAACGGTATATGAAGAATATAGATTCACAAAAGTATAGTGAAAAAAAATCCCCGGAGAAATCCGGGGATAAAAACTAATAACCATGAAAACTCAATTAAACATGAGAATCAGCTGCAAATGTAGGGTAATTTTTAGAAATTTAAAAATTAAAATATCAGCTATAGACGCACTCTATAGCGGAAATCGCCTGATAGAGCTGAAAATCTGCTGGCCAGGTTTAAAAAATTAACTCTACTTTAACAGACTTGGTTTTTTTTAATAGAGGATTCTCCTTCCCTCAAGTTTTATGGTTTTATCATTGACCATCTTTTTGACAGTGCGGATTACTGTTTCAACGCGTAGGCCGGTAAGATCGGCAATCTGCTGGCGGGTAAGCTCTACCGGAAAACATTGCTGGCAGTCCCCATCATAGTAACTCTTCAGATAATCCATTAATCCCTTTAATCGGTCAACCGGATTCTGAGAAGCCATATATCTTACCATTAAGCTGTTATAGTATAATCTTTGTGATAAACAGGCATTGAGCTCCAGAGATAGATCGGGGTGCACTTCAAGCATCTCAAGGAAATTGTTTTTTGGCATTCTGACAATTTCAGCTGCTTCCAGGCATATGGCATTGGTAGGATACAACCGGTCAATAAAAAGGAGGGGATCACCAAAGCTTTGATTTTTACCAAGGATATTCTGGATAAACTCCTTGCCTTCATCATTAAATGTATTGAGTTTTACCTTCCCGCTTACGATTTGATGATAATAAAGTGACCGTTCTCCTTCTCTGAAAATAAATTGTTTGGTTTTGTATTGTATGCTTTCGCCGCCGAATGAACGAAGAATATTGCTGTCAATATTCATACAGCTTATTGTTTTTTTCATAATTTTAATCTATTAACCTTAGCAAATCGGTGCTCATGGAAACAACTTCAGAAAGTGAAATCCGGTAGATTTTTCAAACCATGAAGTTAGCTTGTTCTTTACAGATATGCAACCTATTTTTATCATATAGGAAATAAATTCCTATACAATTTCAAGAATCTTTTTACTTATAGAAAGCAAAGGTATTCATGCCATAAAATGTGGTACGAAATAAAAAATCATAATCGCTAAAAATTACTTTTTTTTGAAATATTGTGAGTATTTTTGAGCCTAAAGTAAATATAATTAATTATTGATTTTAACTTCATATGATTTTAATTGTTGATGACAACCAAAGTAACCTTTACTCACTGCAAAAGTTACTCGAATCCAAAGATTTTCAAGTAGATACGGCTGATTCCGGTGAGGTGGCTCTGGGCAAAGCACTGAAAAATGATTATGCCCTGATTATTTTGGATGTTCAGATGCCTGACATGGATGGATTCGAAGTAGCTGAAACTTTGGCGGATTACAGTAAAACAAAAGAAGTTCCCATTATATTCTTATCAGCTGTCAATACAGATAAAAAATTTATTACAAGGGGATACGCATCCGGAGCTAAGGACTATGTGACGAAACCTGTAGATCCTGAAATCCTATTGCTTAAGGTGAAAACTTTCTATAACCTTCAGGAGCAGAATGTAGCGATGAAGAAAACGCAGCAGAACCTGGAGCTTGAAGTGAAGGGAAGACGGGAGTCCCAGGTTACTATGAAATCACAGATCGACCACTTTCACCTGATGCTGGAGTCGCTTCCGCAAATTGCATTTACCCTGAATGATCAGGGAATAGTAGATTTTGTGAATGGTAAATGGTATCAGTACTCTGATTCTGAACAGAATTTTCCCGAGACCCATCCGGATGACCCTGTTATCCTGGAAGAATTTGAACGCTGCAGGAAAAGAGGAAAAGCTTTGGAACTGGAAATCCGTATCAAAAATGTAGGGTCGGAAGATTACCGCTATCATCTGCTTCGGGTAACCCCGGTGTACGATGAAGGGCGTATCAAAAACTGGGTAGGAACATTTACGGATATAGACGGCCAGAAGAAAGCAGAAAAAGAGAAGGATGAATTCTTAAGTATTGCAAGTCACGAACTGAAAACTCCTTTGACAAGCATTAAAGCTTATGTGCAGCTGCTGGACAGGAAGCTGAAATTGGATAAGGACAGCTCAGAAGCCGGTTTTGTAACCAAAGTGCAGGGACAGATTGAAAAACTTAATACCCTGATTACCGACCTTCTGGATGTTTCCAAAATAGAAAACGGAAAACTGAAGATTAACAAAAAACCTGTTAATCTCGAGAATGTCATCAGCAACGCTATTGAAACCATTCTGCAGACCCATGACGAAAATAAAGTGAAAATAGGCCGTCATGGAGTGAAGCCGGATATTCTGATTCCATTGGATGAAATCCGTATCGAACAGGTATTAATTAATTTCCTTACCAATGCCATTAAATATTCTCCTCATAACAATCAGGTGATCGTTACCACTTTTGTAGATGAAGAAGCACAGGAAGTAAGGGTAAGCGTTACCGATTTTGGAATTGGTATCCCGGATTTTAAACAGGCGGCTGTGTTTCGCAAGTTTTATCGTGTAGAAGAATCTTCGCTTCAGTTCCAGGGAATGGGGATAGGCCTGTTTATCTGCTCTGAGATCATCAAACAGCATCACGGAAATGTTGGGGTCTCCAGTATTTTAGGCGAAGGATCCACCTTTTATTTCACTTTACCATTAAATTAATTTCCATGCCGAAAAAAATTATACGAAATCTTCAGTTCGGAGTAGGACTTTCGCTTTTGATTTTAATTGCGAGTTCAATAGCTTCCTACTGGAGTATCCAAAACCAGATGAACCACAGGGAAAGCCTGTCGAAAAGCAGGCGCTCTGTCACAGCCGTTAAAGATGTCCTGGTGGCATTACTGGATGTGGAAACAGGAAACAGAGGTTATCAACTGACGGGAAGAGAAGATTTTCTTGATCCCTATAAACGGTGCTTACAAGAATATCCTAAGGCATTTGAACGGGCCAAGGCCTTAGGTTTGCAGGATAAAGTGCAGGTGGAAAGGCTTCATCTCCTGGAACAGAACATCAACAGCACCATTGCTAATCTTAAAAAGCTTGTGGAAAACAGGCGGAAAGGAGCCATTATGACCCAGCAGCAGATCATTGCCGGTAAAGTGTATATGGATCGGTGCCGGAAGCTTGTGGGTGATTTTGTACAGTATGAGGAAAGCCAGCTTGAGGCTAAAAACAAAGATCTTAACCGTTCCTCCAGTACCACTGTTTTATTCATCATCTTCTCGGCATTGGCAGCGGTGGTAGTGACTGTCTTTTTCTATATTAAGATGCGGGCAGATCTTATCCGCAGAGATAAGCTGGAAAAGATGCTTAAAGCAAAAGATGAGGAGATGACCCGCCGGGTAAGTGCCATCCAGAAGATAGCCAACAGGGTTGCCAATGGAGATTATAGCGAAAGGGCAGTGGATACTGCACAGGATGACTTGGGCGACCTGGTAGAATCTCTGAACAATATGACAGAGTCCCTGAAAATATCATTTGATAAAATTAATAAAAGCGACTGGCGCCAGAAAGGGCTGGCCTTGCTGAACGAATCCCTGGTCGGTAATAAAACCGTAAAGGAAGTTTCGGAAAAATCTCTGCATCAGCTGATCGATTATGGAAACTGTATCAACGGCTCGCTCTATCTTTATGATGAAGGCATCCTGAAGCTTTGCAAAGCTTTCGGATTGGAAGGGAACATGAAGCAGACTTTTGAACCTGGAGAAGGTATGGTAGGCCAGGCATTTATGACTGCCAAAACACAGGTTTATAATAACCTCCACGAAGAAGATTTTGTAGTCACTTTTGCCAGCAGTACCATCAAAATTTACGGAATTCTGTTGATTCCTGTTTTCGCAGACGGTCACGCGATCGGAGTGCTTGAACTGGGGTCAACGTCCAATTTTGATCAGGACAGAATCAGCTATTTTGTGGAATGCTGTATCAATATAGGAATTGCACTGAGCGCTGCCAAAGGAAGAGAAAAAGAACAGCAGCTGCTGGAGGAAACCCAGGCACAGTCTGAGGAATTGCAGGTTCAGCATTCTGAGCTAGAAAATCTGAATACGGAACTGGAAGCCCAGACCCAAAAGCTACAGGCTTCGGAAGAAGAATTAAAAGTACAGCAGGAAGAGCTGATGCAGGCGAATGCAGAACTCGAGGAACGATCTAGATTGCTGGAAGAAAAAAATCACCTGATTGCTGAGCGTAATAATGAAATTCAGAAGAAAGTAGAAGAGCTGGCTCTAAGTACCAAATACAAATCGGAATTCCTGGCTAATATGTCCCACGAATTGCGTACTCCTCTGAATTCAATCCTTCTGCTGTCCAGGCTGATGGCAGAAAATCCTGACGAAAACCTGAATGAAGATCAGGTAGAATCTGCGAAGGTAATTCAGAGCTCTGGAACAAGCTTATTAACCCTGATAGATGAAATTCTGGATCTTGCTAAAATTGAATCCGGTAAAATGACCCTTGAATACCAGGATGTGGTCATAGAGGATGTGGTTAAAGATTTAAAAAGCCTCTTTAATCCTGTATTTCAGGAGAAGGCACTGCAGTTTAATATCCGGATAGAAGAGAATGTTCAGAAAATTATAGAGACCGATCGCCTTAGGATAGATCAGGTATTGAGAAATTTACTGTCCAATGCCCTGAAGTTTACGAACGAAGGAAGCATAGGCCTTCATATTAAGAAGCATTCGGACAAACCCGGCTTCATTGTGATGGCTGTGAAAGATACCGGAGTGGGAATTGCTGCAGATAAGCAAAAAATTATTTTTGAGGCATTCCAGCAGGCAGACGGTTCTACCAAAAGAAAATTTGGGGGCACCGGTTTGGGATTGTCTATAAGCCGGGAGATCGCAAGGCTGTTAGGAGGTGAGCTGGTACTGAAAAGCGAACTTAATGAAGGAAGTGAATTCAGTTTTATCATTCCTGTTCATGCCGTAACGGAGATTGTTCAGCATGAGACAGATCAGGATCTGGTGGAAATTATCCGTGAAGATGTAGAAGAAATTCAAAGCATTCTGGATGATGGTGAAACTGAAACGGCTCAGGTTCTGAACACCTTGGAAATTCCTGAAGATGTAGCCGATGACAGAGAGCGCATCAAAAAAGGTGATAAGGTGATTCTTATAATAGAAGATGATGTCAATTTTGCAAAAGCACTTCTTAAATATGCCCATCGGCAGGATTATAAAGGAATTGTGGCCGTACGGGGAGATCATGGCCTTGCCGCCGCACAGAAATACCGTCCTCATGCTATCCTGCTGGATGTTCAGCTTCCGGTAAAAGACGGATGGGAGGTAATGGATGAGCTTAAATCCCACGCGGATACAAGACATATTCCCGTTCACATGATGTCTGTACTTCACCTTAAAAAAGAAAGTCTGATGAAAGGTGCCGTGGATTTTATCAATAAACCGGTAGCGCTGGAAAAGATGACTGATGTTTTCAGAAGAATCGAAGATGCTCTGCAGAAAGGTTCCCAAAAAGTTCTGATTGTTGAGGAAAATGCGAAACATGCCAGTGCTTTATCTTATTTCCTGAGTAACTTCAACATTTCTCTATCTGTGGAACACAATGTGGAGGATAGTGTGAAAGCATTGACTGCAGATCATGTAGACTGTGTTATTTTAGATATCGGCAAGTCCAAAGGGAACGAATTTCAGGTCCTGGAATCCATAAAAAGCAATGAAGGTCTTGAAAACCTTCCCATCATTATTTTTACAGAGAACAGCTTATCAAGGGACGAAGAGCTTAAAATAAAACAGTACGCAGACTCTATCGTCGTAAAGACAGCACATTCTTATCAGAGGATTTTAGATGAAGTAGGTTTATTCTTACATTTGGTAGAGGAAAAAAATAACCATTCCGAAAATAATGCAGGCAAAATGCTGGGCACATTAACGGAGGTTCTCAGCTCTAAAAAAGTATTGATTACCGATGATGATGTACGGAATATTTTTTCTCTGACAAAAGCACTGGAAAAATATAAAGTGGAAGTTGTGGTAGCGATGGATGGCAAAGATGCCCTCCAGCAGATCAAGCAGCATCCGGATATAGATGTTATTTTAATGGATATGATGATGCCGGAAATGGATGGCTATGAAACCATAAAGGAAATTAGAAAAATGCCGGCGTTTACCAGATTGCCGATTATTGCGGTCACGGCAAAATCAATGATCGGGGACCGTGAAAAATGTATTACGGCGGGTGCTTCGGATTATATCTCAAAACCTGTAGATATCGATCAGCTGCTGTCCCTTCTTCGCGTTTGGTTATATGAAAGTTAAACAGATACAACTCTGATGAATAAAAAAATTTTAATTGTGGATGATGATCCACGTAATATCTTTGCATTAAAGCTAACCCTGAAGGCCCGTGGTTATACCATTGAAAGCTGCACAGCGGCACAGGAGGCCCTTGACATCCTGAAGTCGGACCCGCAGTTTTCGGTAGTACTTATGGATATGATGATGCCGGGAATGGATGGTTATGAAGCGGTGAAGATTATAAAAAAGACTGCAGAAACGGCGCATATTCCTGTGGTGGCGGTGACTGCACAGGCAATGCCTGAAGACCGCCAGAAATGCATAGAGGCTGGAGCTGATGATTACGTCTCTAAGCCGATTGATGTGGATCTTTTGATAACAGCTATAGAAAAACTGTCATAAATGCTGGAACCTAGTATCATAAAGGACGAAGAAGTTGAATTTCTGATCAATGACGTCTATGAAATGTACGGCTATGATTTCTCAGGCTATAGCAGGGCTTCTTTCAAGAGAAGAGTTAACCGTATCTGTCTGCTGGACCGGTTTACCAGTTTTGCTGAGCTCCGGTATACCATTATGAACGACCCGGATTATCTGAAACGTTTTATAGAAGAAGTAACGGTAAATGTTACTGAAATGTTCCGTGATCCGTCTTTCTTTAAAACAGTACGTGAGAAAATCTTACCCCAGCTGGGGACCTATCCCCTGATCAGGATCTGGGTAGCGGGCTGCTCTACAGGTGAGGAGGCTTATTCGATGGCCATCCTGCTGAAAGAAGCGGGTCTGTATCACAAATCGCTGATCTATGGAACAGATCTGAATCCCTCTGTCCTGGAAACTGCACGAGCCGGTGTTTTTCCTTTGCAGCAAATGAAACTCTATTCTGAAAACTATATCTTATCCGGAGGGGTAAAGGATTTTTCAGATTATTATACTGCTAATTATGACAGCGTAAAATTTGATAAAAGTTTGCAGGAAAAGCTCATTCTGTCTACTCACAATCTGGTTTCGGACAGCTCTTTTAACAGCTTTCAGCTGATTGTCTGCCGAAATGTACTGATCTATTTTGACCGTGAGCTCCAGGAAAGGGTATTCCGGCTTTTTGACAACAGCCTTGAAAATTTAGGTTTTCTTGCGTTGGGAGCTAAGGAAACCCTGAAATTTTCTACGATCGATAAAAATTATCATCAGATTGAAGAACAGAAAATCTGGAAGAAACTGGATCACCACTAAAAGATCCCATTATGAAAACACAAAAAAATACAGAACTCATTATTATCGGGGGCTCAGCAGGAAGCCTGCAGGTTATTATTGAGATGATTAAAAAATTAGAAGAGACGGTACAGATTCCCATATTGTTGGTGGTACACCGCAAAGCGCAGTCCGGAAATATTTTGCAGACTCTTTTGCAGCAGTTTACCGAAATACCGGTTATTGAAATTGAAGATAAAGCAGAAGTGCGGAACCGTACCATATACATCGCACCGGCAGATTACCATCTGCTGTTTGAAAACAAAAAAAATATGTCACTGGACAGCTCAGAGAAAATGAACTATTCCCGTCCGTCTATTGATGTTACCTTTAGATCTGCAGCGGAAATTTATGGGGAGAATATGATCGGAATCCTGTTGTCAGGCGCCAATGCGGATGGAGTAGAGGGGCTGGCTTACATTAAGAAAAATAACGGGCAGGTATGGATACAGGACCCGGAAACAGCTGAAGTGGACTATATGCCCAAACATGCGGTAGAAAAAATTGATTATGATTTAATTGTTAAACCTGCTAATTTAGCGGATTATATTAATCATTTATACTCTATATAACTTAAATAAATCTAACGTATATGACTAAAAAGAGAATTTTAATTTTTGATGATGATGCTGCTATTTTGGAGGTGGTTACGATCATTTTTGAAGAAAATGGCTATGATGTTAAAATTTCGGAAACGTCACATGACATTCTGGAAAAAGTGGCCGAGTACCAGCCGGACGTCATTTTAATGGATAACTGGATTCCCAAAATCGGTGGAGTGGAAGCAACAAAGCTTTTGAAAAGCAATGAAGAATTTAAACATATTCCGGTCATCTATGTAACCGCAAATAATGATATTGTTGCCCTTGCCAATGAAGCTCAGGCTGATAATTATGTGTCAAAACCTTTTAACCTGGAGGACCTTGAAGATATGGTGGCCAGATATATGAAAGAACAGGTATAAGACCCAAAAAACATTCAATGCTTATTCCATCCTGGCATAACGATGAGTCAGAAAAAGGCCTCAAAATGTATTGGGGCCTTTTCTTGTCAGATCTTCTGAAGTACTATTTTTTGACTACAAAAGCTTTCAGCTCTGCCATCAGGTTATTTTCAAACCTCCATACATCACAGTAGTCATAGTCGGTCCATTCACCGTTTTCCAAAAGGCTTATTGTTCCTACTGCTGTCACAAAGTTCCCTTCAGCAATCATATGCTCCACTTCAAACCGGGGCGGTTCCCGGTAAGCTTCTTTCATATATCGACGTACCTCCTCTTTTCCAGAAAGCACCTGGTCTCCCGTAAATATCCATCGCGTATCATCCGTGCAGTACGAAAGAAACGTCTCATGGTCACCCTCTGATACTGCAGTATTTGCTTTTTCCAAAATCGTTTTATAATTCATAAGGCAGTTTTTTATCAACGAATACAAATGTCAATATCACAGCCGGCCTTTCACTGGTTGATCTCCAGAGTTCTCACTTATAATGAGAAAAATTTCTCATCGAAATAAGGTGAAAAAGATCAACTAAGCTGGTAATTGACAATAACTAAGCCCAAAATGAAATGAACATAATCCTGCTCAGATTCCTGTCTGTTGATCAGTTTGTTTTTAAATTCGTAAGAGTTCAATACCCTTACCAGCTGCTGGTATGTTTCAAATTGATCTCCTTTGATCTTCACCCTTCCGTTATCTTCTCTTGTTTTAATAATAACATCATCCAGGGTTCGGACTT
Source organism: Chryseobacterium pennipullorum (assembly GCF_003384725.1). Taxonomy (GTDB): domain Bacteria; phylum Bacteroidota; class Bacteroidia; order Flavobacteriales; family Weeksellaceae; genus Chryseobacterium; species Chryseobacterium pennipullorum. The sequence goes on along the minus strand of NZ_QNVV01000001.1, from coordinate 272,214 downwards.
TGAATAAGACATGACATAACTTTGGATTAAAATTCATCCGCCCCGTGTATCTTTCAATTATATTAACCTTGAAGGAATCAAATACGATCGTATTAAACACAATATTAGAATCTGGTTTCTGCGTATTGAGCTCAAGTGTGTAATTCATAACTTTATTTTTATGCAAATTTACCCAGAAGCTGAAAAGAATCAAAGTAAAATAAGACGAAACCTTAAAATAACTAAGCATAAAAAGTTTTTTTTTACAATTGAAGTAATTTTTTGTGGTATTTCAACAGAAGATGAATGGTTTTTCGTCAGTTATCCCATATTGTGAAAACAGGTAAGCGGTTCTTTTTTTGTTTTTTTTTATTAAAAAATATTCCAAAAGAAACAGGGCCATCAGATATATGACGGCCCCGCTGCATTTAGTGTTTTTACCTTAGTGATTTGTTTCGAAACTGTGTGTAGGGTATCGTAAAAGCTTTTTATGGCCATAATCCCTATTCATCATTGTGTTCAAATCATCATCCTTCATTGTCTTTCTATCACTGAAGCAATTTTAAGTTGAAGTTCCTTGGTGCATTACCATACACCTGAATTTTTAACGTTTTCAACTTACCTAGTGTTTAAAAAATATATAGAATGGTTTTTAGTTATTGCAAATATACAAATAAGACACTTCTAAGTGTCTAAAATGTCAAAAAATTTCTTAAACTTGTAGAACTGAACGAATAAGCATGGAAAGAAAATCAGCAGGAGGCAGTATACGTAACAAAGAACGCAGTAAAAAAAAGTTTTTGGATGCGGTTGGAAAAATTCTGAAAACCAATGGATATGCTGCTTTAAAGGTGAATGATATTGCTGCTACCGCGGGAGTAGATAAAAAAATGATTTACACTTATTTTGGAGGAATGGATGGTCTGATGGATGAATATATCCGGTCACAGGATTACTGGAGCAGAATAACCGTTGAAGAAATTAAAAAAATAAAGCCCAGAACAGATGACGGAGGAAAATCTTTTATGTAAGAAATGCTGATTTCTCAATTTGACCATGTATATAAAAATAAAGAAGCTCAAAAACTGTTGTTATGGCGGTTGTCTGAACCGAGAAAATCGCTGGCTAAACTTACGGCGATACAGGAAGAGAATGGAGAATATGTTTTTAAGCTGATGATGGATGCTCATTTTGGAAAACAGTCTGAAGATTTTCGTTCCATCATGGCCATCATGGTTTCCGGCCTTTACTACCTGAATGTTTATGGTGGTGTGAACAGCCGTATTTTTTGCGGTATAGATGTCAGTACATCCGAAGGACGTCATCACATAAAAAAAGCAGTCTCATTTTTATTAGAACAGTCGTATAAGAACCTGCCCTGCCCAGATTAACGGTATGATGATCAGATCCATTATTTAATGTATAAAAATAAAAACAGCTGTATTAGATTTCTAATACGGCTGTCCGTTTGTCGTGTTTTTACCTCAGTGTTTCGTTTCCGAAAATGTCTTAAAGTAAAGGAACAAAATAATACAATCTGTTTTTCACTCTATATAGTGTTTATATAAAATGGTTATTAGTTTGATGCAAATATACAAAATAAGACACTATGAAGTGTCTAAAAATAATTTATTTTTCAAAATTTACATCGCGAGATAACCGTATTTCAAAAAAATCGTTTGTAGAAGCGATTTACACCCGTATTTTTGCAAAAAATAAATAGGAAAATTGGTGAAATTCAGCTTAATCCGGATGATATTCCGTTCCATTGTTAAAAAAAATCATATCTATTTTTATCTCCTGGGGGCAGAAACCGGAAGATGAATATTCAGGCTATATTCTGATCAGAATTCTGCGCGAGAAATAATAAAGTTTTTCATAAAAAGAAAAGCAGTATCGTTACAATCGTAATGATACTGCCTATGTGATTGTTTTTACCTTAGTTGCTTAGTGTTTGAAATTATTTAAAAATTGAGGGAACATAATTACGGTCTGAATCATTTTAATTTCTCAACATAGGTGCATTTCTCTATATATAATGGTTTTAGTTTGTGCAAATATATGAAATAAGACACTTGCCAGTGTCTAAAATAATAAAAAATTTCTTAAACTTGTATCATTGAATGATTAATCATGGAAAGAAAATCAGCAGCAGGTAGCATCCGGAATAAAGAACGCAGTAAAAAGAAATTTCTGGATGCAGTGGGGAAAATCCTTAAAACAAAAGGATATGCAGCGTTAAAGATCAATGATATTGCCGCGACAGCTGGAGTGGATAAAAAAATGATCTATACCTATTTTGGCGGAATGGATGGTCTGATGGATGAATATGTCCGTTCGCAGGATTACTGGGTGAAGGTAACCAGTGAAGAGGTGGAAAAAATGAAACCACTAGCCGATGATGGTGGCAGAGCTTTTATAGAAACAATGTTATTGTCACAGTTTGACTATGTCTATACCAACAAGGAAGCACAGAAGCTGCTTTTGTGGAGTATCTCTGAACCGCGAAAATCATTAAAGAAGCTCATCGATACTCAGGAGGAAAACGGAGAATATATTTTTAAACTGATGATGGAATCTCATTTTAAAGACAATATGGAGGTGTACCGTTCTATCATGGCCATCATGGTTTCAGGGCTTTATTATTTGAATATGTTTGCCTCCGTCAATGGCAGTATTTTTTGCGGAATTGATGTCAATACCCCTGAAGGACGTAAAAACATCAAAAAAGCAGTGTCTTTTATGGTAGATCAGACGTACGAAAACCTGAATGATCAACAGGAAGAGTAGGAGATTCTAAACGCTTTTAGCGTTACACCGGTTCATAAGCAAAAAGTGGCTGTCTCTTATGTTGAAAATAGAACCAAAAAGGTCCCCGTTGATGGCGGAGACCTGTCTGAAATTATTTTTTGTGTTGCCCCGGTGCATAGGGTTTTGCTGATTTGGATCCGGTGACTTTCTTTACCTGGCCCGGTGGAAGTCCGTGGTTGCCATTAGGTTTCAGTCTGGGTGCACATGAAAAAACAAAGGCGCCGAGAAGAAACATTAGTCCGATTTTTTTTGTGGTACTCATGATGCTTTTTTTACATTCATTAAAAAACAATGCCAAAGTATAATTTTCAGGACAAAGGAACAGGTCTTGCTGTGGTGATTACAAATTCATCATTATGTCTGTTATTGCATTGAAAAGGATTTACGAGCAGTCTTCTCCGGAGGATGGCTACCGTGTGCTGGTAGACCGGCTCTGGCCTAGAGGAATATCTAAAGAAAATGCTGATATCAGTGAGTGGAATAAAGCCCTTGCTCCTTCTACAGAACTTCGGGAATGGTTTCACCATGATCCTGGATTATGGACAGAATTTTCAGAAAGGTATATGAAAGAACTTAATCAGGGTAATCTGGGAAAAGAATTTCTGGAACGAACTCGGGATCAGGAAAAAATTACACTTGTGTATGCGGCCAAGGATGAAGCACACTGCCATCCGCTTATTCTCAAAAAATATCTCGAAAGCCTTAGCTGATCATAAAAGAAAAAAAACAGAGATCAATGCTCTGCTTTTTCTTTTTTTACGGCCTGGTGCATCATGAGGATAATGCCCAAAAGTAAAAGGGCAATCACCAGATAACGCCAGGAAAGATCTTTTTGCGCTGTTACTGTTCCACTGATAGAAATCAGAAAACTGGTAACAGAGGTTATCACATACACCAGTCCACCCATCAGGCCGCCCGCGGTTCCTGCATTCTTAGGAAAATACAGCATGCTTGTGGTGAAGAATGAGGTAAACAGGATTCCTGAACAGATATGAATGAAAAAGGCAAAAGGAATCATAATGAAAAGACTCTCCGCAAAATAACTGGTCGTGATCAGTCCTGCAATAAGGATCAGCTGCAGCATGACCGGCTGTAAAATGCGTGGTTTAAAATCGAGTGTGAGACGTCGTTTGCCAATGAAACCACCAATCATCCAGGAAAAACCTAAGATCAGGGTACAGTATCCGATCACAACCGGAGTAAAGTGAAAGGTATTTTCAATAATAAAAGGTCCGGTGATATTGAACAGCATGACAATAGAATAGCTTAGCCCTAAAATGAAAATCCCCAGCATGAAGATTCTGTTTTTAAGCATCATTTTGTAAAGGCTGATATTTTCCGAAAGATCAAGTTTCTTTTTCTGTGGAAGACTTTCACCGCTGAAAAACCATTCGAACAAAAACAAAACTCCCGCATACACCGCCAGAAAATAAAAATTAGCATGCCAGTTAAACAGTTTTTCGAGGTATCCACCCAGAAACGGAGCCAGAATAGGTCCGCAGGACCATACGATCGTAAAATAGCTCAGATAATGCTTTACTTTTTCTGCATCATAAATATCTACAAAAATAGCACGGGTGGCCACTACCAGTACAGATACAGCGGCTCCCTGGAGAATCCGGAGGAGGCAGATCAGGAAAATGCTATTGGTCATTGTAATCAGGATGCTGCTCACAATCAAAAGGAAGAGTGCGACCAATTTGGGACGGTAACGTCCGATGCTGTCCAGGATACCCCCTACGAAAAGCTGGGAAATCCCATAGCTCAGCAGGTAAGAGGTGAGGGTGATCTGGATGTCCTTCTCGGAAACCATCATTCCTTTCGCCATAGAAGGAAATGACGGTAGATAGATATCTGTAACGAATCCGGAAAGCGGAATCGACACAAATGCCATGATGGTTATTAATCTGATGCGTTGCTCAGATGCTGCTCTCAACATATTCATTCTTTTTTTACTCTGCAAAAATAGGATAAGAAATATGAATTCGGATTCTAAAAGACAAAGTAAAAATTACAAAAATCAAATATTATACTGAATTCTTAAATTTCAAAGGTGAAGTTTGGGCATGTTTCTTAAAAAAGTTATTAAAATGAGCGGGCTGATCAAACCCCAAAGTATATCCTATCTGGGCAATATCCCAGTTGGTGTATTTCAGCAGGTTTTTGGATTCCTCAAACATTTTTTCCTTAATGATCTGTGTGGTAGTGAGGTGGGTTACAGATTTTACAGATGAATTGAGGTGATTCACATGTACATTAAGATGTTCTGCAAAGTCTGATGGTGTTTTTAAAGCCAATGGATAAGCAGGAGAGTCCAATGGAAACTGTTTATTCAGCAATTCATCAAATAATCTGTACAGGCGTACGTTGGCAGGCAATTCATGAGGGTGGATGTCTTCCATACGATTTTCCAGGGCCAGATGGAGAACCGCCGCCAGATTATTTTTGATGCTGTTGCAGCGGAACGGATACGCAGAATTATTCATTCTGTAAATCTGGTCAAAATAAAGCGTAGCCAGCTGCGTCTGATCCTCGGTAAGGAAAACCACGGGCTTGCTCCATTCTTTGAATATTGATGTTTTTTTAAACAGATTAAACTCCGAATTGCTGTTGAAAAACTCCTGGTTAAAAAGACAGAAATAGCCTTCCTGAAGGTCACTGTCGCACTCCCAGGAATATGGGATGCTGGGCGATGGGAAAAATAAAGCCGGCCGGTCGATATACAGCTGGTGCGTACCATAATGGATTGTCCCTTTTCCTATAATAAAGCTGATTTTGTAATAATCACGCCGGTTGTATGGACTCTTGAAACTGCAGTACTTCCGCATGGATATATTGAAATGGGATTTACCCTGTTCAAAATCCTCAGAATCAAATATTTTGACCTGGTCATTACGGATGCGTCTGTAATAATCTTCTATGGTTTCCAGCTGATCACTCATGGGCGTAAATTATAAAAATCAAAGATACGTAAATATGTAGAATCCAAAGCAAATGAATTCTTATCAATAACAAATCCTTATTGAGCGGTCATCTTAGTTGGGTAAAATAGCTCTTTCCTTTAGTTTTTTTGAATGTCCATTTCCAAAATTTGGGAGGGAAGCTGAAAAGGGCCGGCTTGAGCAGTGCCGGTTACGGAGAATCCGGACTCTTTAAAAAATTCCATCAGTGGATCGTGATCCAGCATATTGATCCACACGATATCGGTAAAACTGACTGCGGATCTGGATTTTTTCCAAAGCGACTGCCGGACTTCCGCCGTATTAAATGCAGGAATAATAACGAAACTCATTTCCGTTGTTCTTTTCCCTTCAGATCCGTTGGGAGGCAATGCACCGCTTTTTATGATGCTGTATCCTACCGGCTGTCCGTCTGCATAGGTCATGATAAGCTGGTTGGAGAGATCATTGAGGTCGTTGATCATTTTCCTCGGGTCGATCCCGGTGCTGATGTATTTTTTGATTTCTTCGGTAGGAATCATCTTTTGATGAAGAGCTTCGACTGAAGAATCGATAATGGTGATAAGATCAGAAATTCCCTCTTCCGAACCCACTGTAAATTTTGAAATGATCTCCATGGAACTTTTTTTATTCAAAATTATAAGATTATTTCTTACATAAGGGATACAGTTTGTAAAAATATAACCGGTACAGTTGAGTATTTTCGTAAATTTACCATATACAGTTGAAAATACCATGGCGAAGCCTTACAAGTATGAAGTTTTTACACATATTATCGAACAGCAGATTCTCATTGGAACCCTCAGGGCTAAGGACAGGCTTCCCTCTGTAAGGGAGATCAGGTCCCTGTACAAGCTCAGCATGACTTCCGTTCAGAATGGTTTTGAATACTTGGTTATGAAAGGCCTGGTCATGAGCAGTCCCGGTTCCGGCTATTTCGTGCGTGAGGTCAAGGATGAAAATATCCCGGATATACAAACCCATTTTTCTCCGGTGATCAGGGATGAATCATTTATGAAAAATATGATTCTTACCTCTCAACAGACTTCAGATGTGAGCTCCTTTAATCACGCAGTGCCGGGAGATCTTCTGATTCCCCAGAAACTTATTTTAAGGACCATGCAGGAGGTGATCCGGGAAAAAGGCGCCACCCTGCTCAGATATTATCCTTCCAACGGATTGGAATTGCTGAGGCGGTTGATAGCACAGCAGATGGCTAAGTACGGCTGTACATTGAACCCCGACGAGCTGATCATTACCGACGGAGCGCTGCAGGCCCTGACGATTGCATTGAGGTCCGTAACAGCAGCCGGTGATATTGTAGCAGTAGAAAGTCCCTGTGTATTTTCTGTGCTGGAGGTGTTATCCAGCCTTGGCCTCAGGGTGGTGGAGATTCCGGTGCATTACAGGCATGGCTTTGATGTGGAATATTTCCGGAAGATCTGTACAGGACATCATGTAAGGGCTCTTATTGTCACACCTAATTTTCATAATCCTACGGGAATTCTGATGAAAGATGAAGTTAAAAAAGAGCTTCTTGCTATTGCCGGCGATCATCAGATGTGTATTATTGAGAACGATATGTATTCTGATCTCTATTTTGGTGAAGAAAGGCCACGCTGCATAAAAAGTTTCGATACAAAAGGTATTGTCATGATGTATTCTTCATTTTCAAAAACATTGGCTCCCGGGATCCGTCTGGGATGGCTGTATGCCGGTGAATGGTATTCCAGATCCGAGCGGGTGAGGTTTGTTTTGGGGCGTTCCGTTTCACCTGTTTATCAGGAACTTGTTCTGAAACTTTTACAGGGAAGCAGCTATGAAAGACATCTGCGAACGTTCCGGAAGAAGCTGGAGGAGCAGGCTACCCGGGTACTCGATGTCGTCAGGAGGTCTTTTCCTGAAGGTTCTTATTTCCACAGACCTGAGGGAGGATACAGTATCTGGGGCCAGTTGCCGGAAGGTGTCCCTATGGAAAAGTTCTGGCGGTATTGTGACAGGCATCAGATTTTATTTACCCCCGGCTATACATTTTCATTTGCAGACCAATACCCTCATCATTTCAGGATCATTTTTGCGGAAAGAATTTCTTCAGAAAGTATTGCATTGCTGGAAAAAACAGGGGTAAAGGCCCACGAGCTCCTTTTGGAACGATAAGCTCTGCACAGCAGAACGGAAATGATTTCGAAATTCTTACCCTTATATAATAGGAACCCGCTGTCCATAAAAGCCTGATCAGCCCGATTTTTTTTGAAAATTAAAGTGAATCCGGAAATACCTCATTAATTTTAATGAAATTTCTCAGTTTTTTTCTACACAATTAGGCTGGAATCACCATAAAACCTATATTTGCAGCCTAAATTTTTAAATAAATGAAAGAACTAATTGAAAAAATCAACGCGGAAATTGAGGCGTTCACAACTGAGGCAAACCAACAAGCGGAAAAAGGGAACAAGGCAGCGGGTACAAGAGCTCGTAAATCAGCTTTAGAACTAAGCAAACTGTTCAAAGAATTCAGAAAAGTTTCTGTAGAAGAAGCTAAAAAATAATTCACCTTTAGCCGGCTTTTGGAGCCGGTTTTTTTATGCCTTATTGGTTTTGTTCTTAAAAAACCTTCAAAACGTTCCTGTTTATAGTCTTTTTTACTTTATTTCTTTACCATTTCCGTAATTTCTTTTATCTTTAAACCAATCAATATATACTATGAGGATAAATAGATTTTTTGCAGTGCCTGCAGTAGTGCTGGCTGCCCAGTTTTCATGGGCTCAGGTAAAGGTAGACCCGAAAGAAAGGCTCGACCCTATCGTAAAAAGTTTTGTAGATGAAGTCAATAGCAATTCCCAGCTTGAAAACATGGCGTATGAGCTGCTGGACGGTATAGGCCCGCGCCTTGTGGGAACACCGGAAATGCTTGCTGCTAATGAATGGAGTGCCAACAAGCTTCGTTCCTGGGGGGTAGATGCCAATCTCCAGCAGTTCGGAACATGGAAAGGCTGGCAGAGAGGGACCACCCATGTAGATATGGTATATCCGCGCGTAAAATCTTTGTCAGCGACACAGCTGGCGTGGAGTCCTGCTACCAGAAAAGCGTTAGAAGCAGAAGTGGTGGTTCTTCCCAAAGTGTCTTCCAAAGCTGAATTTGATAAATGGCTTCCTTCAGCCAAAGGAAAAATAGTGCTTATGGCACAGTATCAGAAGATTGGCCGTTCAGATGAGCAAATCAAAGAGTTTGCAACTCCCGAGCTGTACGAAAAGCTGAAAGCAGAAAAAGAGCAGGCTGCTAAAGATTTCACTGCCTATGTAAAAAATATCGGCTACGACAACAATTCCTTGCCTGAAGCTTTGGAGAAAGCAGGAGCGGCAGGGATCGCGATCTCCAACTGGACGGGAATCATGGGAGCCAACAGGATCTTTGGTGCCAAAACATCAAAAATTCCTATGATTGACATCGATGTGGAAGATTACGGAATGCTGTACAGAATGGCAGAAAAAGGAGCTCAGCCAAAAATTAAGATCGATGCCCAGTCCAAAATACTGCCGGATGCCAAAAGCTTTAATACCATCGGAATGATCAAAGGAAAGGAAAAACCGGACGAATATGTTATTCTTTCTGCCCACCTGGACTCTTGGGATGGTGCTCAAGGTGCTACAGATAATGGAACTGGTACCCTTACGATGCTTGAAACGATAAGGATTCTGAAAAAATATTACCCGAACAACAAAAGAACCATTATAATCGGGCTGTGGGGGAGCGAAGAACAGGGACTGAATGGGTCCAGAGGTTTTGTTGCAGATAATCCACAAATCATAAAGGGCGTACAGGCGGCTTTCAACCAGGATAACGGAACCGGACGTGTGGTGAACATCAGCGGCCAGGGGTTTGTAAAAGCCTATGATTATATCGGGAAATGGCTTGACGGGGTTCCGAAAGCTGTAAAAAGCCATATCAAAACCGATTTTCCGGGAATGCCGGGCGGTGGCGGTTCAGACCATGCTTCTTTTGTAGCGGCAGGTGTACCGGGGTTTTCCTTAGGTTCTCTGAACTGGGGATACTTCGGATATACATGGCATACCACAAAAGATACCTATGACAAGATCGTTTTTGATGAAGTGAAAAATAATGTGGTTTTAACGGCAGCATTAGCGTATATGGCTTCTGAAGACCCTGAATTTACAAACAGGGAAAAAAGAGCGATGCCACAGGATGATAAAGGGCAAACCATACAATGGCCGGAACTGAAACAACCTAGAAGGGACTCTAAGGAGTATAAGTAATTGGAGTAAACTTTTATAGTACCGAATACCAGGAGGCTGACTCATTTTGAGTCAGCCTCCTTTTTGATATTGTACAATATTCATCTGTTTTTGCGATGATGTTGTACATTTTTTTTGCACAAAAAATACAACCGCTTGCAGCCTTTTCTGAAGGTGAGATTTTTAATTTTAATGGTCTTTTGACATTTAAAACGCACAAATTATGATGGAAAAAAATACAACAAATCAGGAGACCCCTGATCCGGGGACAGATTATGGAAATATCTGTTTTGCAGGAACCGGAGAGACACTGGAAAGTATATCATGGGGCCTGAAAATTCAAAACCCGGCTTACCTTCGGCAATACCATAACGCACGGTGCAGTCCTTTTGATATAATTCCTGAAGAGGGAACCTTACGGTTCTTACAGAAAATTTACATTCCCTGCCCGGAAGAAGTTGCCGAAATGAACGGGAAGATACAGCAGCAGGGTGAAAGTTTATGTTATCTGCTTCCTTACGGGAAAATTCCGTTTAATATCACGTCTGTTAGCGGAGATTATGAAGTACGGCAAACCGAAAATGAGGATGGGATCCAAAAGCTTGAATATACCTATACGGTACATTTGAGCTATATCAAAGAAGAGGAAAACAACCATTACCTGTACTTTTCGATGAGCGATTTAAAAAAAGACGGTGAAGAACCGGAGCAGAAGATCAATAGCCTGGCCACAGATTTCATGAAAATAATTTATCCTATACAGTTAAGGATTGACGGGCATGGAAGTTTTGTGGCTGCTGAAGCTCATACAGAAATCAAAGAAATACTCTGCCAGATAGAAGAATTAAAAAAATATCATGGAGGACCTTATGCTGCTCTGCACATTGAACAGATGAAAAGCAAAATGGCAGATTCCCGGGTGATGTATGACAGCCTTAAAGATTTAATTGTGCTGCAATTCTTTTTCGGACGTTTTTATCAGGCAGAATATCACTCCAAAGATATGACCTCTGCCTATCACGATGAATTTTCATGGCTGGCTCCGGCCTCACCCATGAAACTGGAAATGGTTCACCGTACTTTACCGCAAGAAGATACCTGCTTTATCGAAATGGTACAGACGGGTAGAGCCACAGATTATCGTACTCTTCAGGAATTATACCATACAGATAAAGAATACGATCATCTTGCACAGCCGCACGCGCGGTCACTGAAAGGAAATCATAAAGCAACCTATACCTTGGCTTTTCCGGACTTCTCTGTCCGGAAGATCAGCGCAGAATTTGAGATGGAAGTCGCGGATTACAGGAAAAAAATGACTTTCGAACTGGTAAGAAGAACTGAACAGTTTGGAGAATATCAGTCATAAAAAAACACAATGCTATGTCAGAAAATTTATCGGCCCACGATGGTAAGCACTTTATCATCCGCAAAGGAAGGGCTCAGTGCAGCGAGGGAAATCAGTTTCCCCAGTTTAAGGTAACCTCGCATCAAAAACATTACTGGAACAGCAAAGGAGGCGATGCGGATTATCTGGCGGTAACAGAGGATGATGTGATGTTTGATCCTTCAGGATCCAGCTTTGGAATATGCAGACTAAGACCGTCTTCAGGAGGGTATTTACCCTGTGTATTTGCTCCTGCCGGAACATGGCAGAAAACCTATGAGAAGGTAAAAATAATGGATAAGAGCTGTCTTTCGGAAATTTCTGAGCTGATGTGCTGTACAGGCGGAAAGATTACCATAAAAGAGCACGGACAGCAATCTGTAATGAATCAGCAGAACATCATCTTTGCCGATCCCGATACCTACCGCCTCATTAATCCCTTTATAGATCTGAGGGATCTGAAGGAAGACCTGGAAGACTCAGATCAGATATATGAATAAACCTCACAAGAAACACATGACAAAATTAACTATTACAGGCAGTAAGCGGCCTATTGTTGGGAATGCTGAGGCTTATTCGCTTTCGGTATTTGATAATTTGCTGACCTCCAATTCATTTTCTTTTCCATCACCAAAGGTTCAGTGGAGTATTCACGTTCAGGACAGCAAAGGATGGCGTATTGCCCGTGGAAATATAAAAGAGGGAAATCCTGTCATCTATACTTTTACAAATAAAAGCCTCAAATATAAAGCGATAAAAATAGAAGCGGTAAGAGGAAACGATAAAGGAGCCTTATACATCCATCCAAAGGAAGCCGAAGAACCAAGAATAATAAGTGTGGAATTGCTTGATGTCTATTCCAGGCGCCTTCCAAAAGGAAAGCTGCTTCATTATACGGATACGGTCATCGCACAAGCCAATTGTGTAGGTATGCTTGGACAAAAAATAGCTTTCACTTTATGGGAAGATGACGCCATAGGGAAAGGACATGATCCGGTGGTGAACATGATGAATAAGATCAACCAGATTCCACTGATGGGTGAGGTGGATGATGAAGGCATTGCCCGGGTTGTTTTCAGGCTGTCTGCTTATACGATGGCCGTTCAGATTGCCAATGCTCGAGTAGCCAAAGGAGATCAAGAGGAGGGGCAGACTCATGAATATTATGCGACCGCTGAAGTGATGGCAAAATATATGCTAAAAGCGAGTCCCAATATCCCGGTGGCCAATCCGGAGTATGTTCCCCATCCGAAAAAAATCCCTGATGCAGGAACAGGAAAGAGAAAAGGTAAGCCCTCACCCCTAAAGGAAACGGCCAAATTTCCACAAACTTCTGCGGCAAAAAAACAGGCTGATCCAGAAGGGAAAATACTGAGCGCAGTGTTTACAGATAATACAGGAAGGCCCCTGAAAAACGCGAGAACCGGAGATAAGGTAGCCATTAAAATAACCGCTCAGCACATGAGGGGAAAAAATGTAACGGTAAGGATATGGGAAGAAGACCTTTGGCGCTACAGCCATGATCTCCTGTACGAAGAATCGATAACTCTTCCTTATGATGTCAACTTTATCAATACGATTCTTCTTACCCGGGAAATGTATAACAAAAGCCATGATTTTGGGGAAGGAAAAGACCGTGAATACTTTATTGAAGTTGAACACCTCAATACGTCAGTGACTTCTCAGGTGATCCCGGTAAGCCCCGATGCAAAGCCTATGAAAGTTGAGGCTAACAATTCTCCGGTTATGATTAAGGAACAGAAACAGCAGGTGAAAAATTGCGGAGGTCAATATTGCATCGATAAAAATTCTGCTCCCAACGAGCTGATCAGGGAAATTAATATACGCCTCGCAGGTTTTGGAGGCAATGTACCGACAGACCGGTTTACAGACCGAACAGAGAAAATGATTAAGCAGTTTCAGCGAGACTATATGAAAGTGCCGGAAACCGGAAAGGTTTGTGGACATGTGCTGAGAGCGATTGATGAGTTTTGTAGAAATTTTGAGATCAGCATCACCTTATGGAATCAGTTAAAATGCTCTTGCAGTACAAAAGGAAAAAGAGTAACAAGTGCCTTAAGAGGAACTCTGGAAACTAATAATTGCAAAGGGTTCGGAGATGGAACGGGCAAAAATACCTATAAAGGCAATGTGAGAACCGAGGCTATGAATAAGTATGAATATCCCGGCCTTCACAGGTCTCTTTTATATGGTTTCAAAGCATTACAGTTTTATTTTAGTCAGCAAAAGACTTATACCATTGATCATTTTACGTCCGGATACAGATGTAGATTTAAAAATTATACAACAACTAACCACCAGGGAAAAGCTATCGATATACAATTTAGTAAAGGCAATTGGGCAATAAGAGGAGGAAATAAAGAAAACCTCGCGGAATTAAGGATGATACGCGATTCTATCTTTATAAAATATTTGGGGGCTCAGAAAGAATGGCCTGGTAAAAATTTATTCTCGATAGAGCCTATCGATTTACGATACAGTAATAAAGGAAAATTGCGATATGACCATACTTTCAGTTGGATCCATATGGATGTAAGACAGTTTGATTCACAATATTTAGAAGATCAATATTTTTGCAAAAGTCTGTCTGATTTAAATGAAAAAAGTATTGTTCAGTTAGCTACTGAATTGGGCTTTGCAAATACCTGCAGTTGTTATGGGGCATATCAGTCTCAACACAATAAGTCAGAGCGTCATCATCCAAATACATGTGAAGACAGATTTAAAAAAATAGCGCCTATCATTTTGAAACATGAAGGAGGCTATAAAAATGAACCCTCTAAAGATAAGGGTGATCCAACCAATAGAGGGATATCCTGGCCGGTTTGGCAAAAGTATGCAAAGGAGGACTTAGGTATTGAGCCAACAGAAGAAAATCAAAAAAAACTTACCGAGGAGCAGGCTACTGTTATTTATAGAAAACGTTACTGGGAGCCTAACGGATATTGTGAGATCAATAACCTGAAGGTAGCCCTTATGGTGTATGATTGGAGCATTACCTCTGGTGGAGCAATTAGAGAAGTCCAGAAACTACTCGTTAATGAATTTAACCAAACCCTTACTATTGATGGAGGAATGGGAAAAGAGACGGCCAATGCATTGAATCAGCCGAAAGATCAGGAACAGCTACTTACACGGATAAGTGAGATAAGAAAAGAGTATTATGACTACGGCGCTTCTCAAAATTGGTTTTCTGCTGATTATTTAAAGGGACTCAAAAGAAGAGTAGATCAATGCAGACACTACACATTATAAAACTTTAACCATGGTATATCAATTTTTACTATTTATTGGTCTTACAGGGATCTTTATTTCTTGCAAAGGAAACGATTCTAAGGAATACAATCTTGTTAATAACATAACCGTAAATAAGGAAAAAATCTTTTCCGAAACATGGCGTTGGAAATCAGAAGATAAAAGTCAGGAGTTCACGTTGAAAATTCTTGAAATAACCAATGATTCATTATTCGCACAATATTGCGCAGTATATAATTACGGACAAAAGCTTGATTGTGATTTTGAGAAAAACATCAATATAAAAGCCGCTTTTAATAGAGGGGAAAATGCATATGTAGGTGATTTTCACAGTTTCTTCAATTCAGGAAAGGGGAAATGCCTTATTAAAGTAACTGATCAGGCTTTAAGTTGGTCAATTTTAAAAATTCCTGACGGCGAATATTATGCTCCGGACACATGCATCCTGAAAAAAGAAAGCAGTATACTCATCAAAAAAGAAAAGGGATCAGCTGTGGGTACGGTTCATCTGCCATTTGATTATGAAAACTACAAACAAACCTGCATACAGTCAAGCTCCGCTGATTGTCAAGAGAAATATCCTCTCTTAAATACATCTGAATATGACAAAATCATCAAGATTTTAGATCGTAACGAAGGCCGTCCACAAGCTATATTTCCTATACAGTCAATCTTCAACAGCGATATAGCTGTATATGTCCTCAATTTTGAGGGAGATTCCAGTTTACAGGAAATAGTTACCGTTAAAAATAACAAAATCGTAAGCAGTCAATCTATAGGATATGCAATGCCTGACGAAGAAACCTACGAAACTTTTATCATTAATTCTGATATGACTATTGACGTCTATGAAATCAGTTTTGCAGACCATTTAAACAAGAAAAAAAAGGGAAAATATAAACTATCAGCCCATGGTAATATTGAGGAGATGAGTTTGTACTAGCAGGCACAGGCGAATTAATTTCATCAGAGAACAAAAAGAGTGAAATAGCCAAGGTCCATGAGGAAGATATGTAAGGTCTGGTTCTATAAAGAATAGACTCTTATAGGTTTATAATACCTTGCTCGTCACTTTTGCCTGTGAAAGAAGCTCACGGATTTCTTTGATTTTACTTTGTTTAACAATATATGTTTTACAGATTTTGTTGTTTAGGTTCATACTGAATTTCAGTTCGGTGCTTTCCGCTTGCCATGTTTGGTTAGGTGGTGGAATAAAATCTGCAAATTCAGGACAGAAATTGATAAAACATAAGATATTTCGTTTCAAAGAGAGCCAGAGGCCGGGAAAGTTGCCAAAATCATCAATAACGTTGATCTTAAACATCCTCTTTCCCAATGTAGTGCCCCAATACATCTCAGAGATCGTTCCGGCTACGAGAATGCAGGGTAGAGAGAGGATAACAGATATAAAAAGCGGATATTTCAGCAGGCAAAAGAAAATGAAAATAAACGGAAGAGCATCGATGATCTTCGCATAAAGCCGTTCTCTTCCACTGCCAGGATAAGAAGGATCATAGGTGAAGTCATACTCAAAGACTTTATAAATTCTTTTCCCTTCATGATCAAAATCACTGGTTGGCCTGTGAATGATTCTTCTCTCTTTTAGTTGGGAAATTCTCATGGTAGTCATCAGTCTTCACGATTCTTATGATTCTCTACTTCCAAACAGACACGTTCCTAAATCTGAAAATCTGGAAATGGAAGGGGTGTAGGCTGCATCAGCCAGTTTTCCAAAACCATAGGCACAAAAAATAAAAGGAAGACCATTGACCTTGGCAGCGTCATAGTCGGTCTGGGTATCTCCGACGTATATGGAATTTTCGGCAGACAACTGATTCCGTTCCATAACAAGCTGTATGTTCTCGGATTTGCGCTTGGTCGTTCTACCGTGAGATTCGAAATCAACAAATAAATGCTCCAGCTGATAATACTCTAAAAATGATTCGATATATCCGTCCTGGCAGTTGCTGACAATAAACAGGCGATGGGTTTCTGAAAGACTCTTCAGTGTTTCTTCAACACCATCATACAGAAGGCCACCCTGTATGCGCAGGACCTTATTTTCCTGAGCCACTATCTCCGAAAGAATCTCCTGAGCCTGCTGGTCTGAAATACCCGGAACGATATCTTTTACAATATCATGGGCCAAAAGTCCCATATACTGATCCATATCTTCGGGTTTTAATTCTTTTGGAATCAGCTGATGCTCCAGGAGCACTGCATTCCATATTTTGATGATGGTAGCTCTGGGGTCCCATAAAGTACCGTCCAGATCGAAAATTAAGTTTTTATAATTCAAAGTGTTTCTTTTTAATTACGATTTTTTTATTTCATTAAGCAATTATTTGACTATTAAAGCAGGTACAGAGCGTAAAATATCTTAAAGCGAAGCTCAGCTTACGATTCTCAACCCTTAAAATAATCTTAATGGTTAAATAATAATAGATATTGCTTACAAAATCATGCTCAATTGTACTCTTTTCCTTGCCTCATCCACTTCCGTCACTTTTACCCTGACGTGCTGGTGAAGTTTCACCACCTCATTGACATCCGAGACAAAACCGTCTTTCAGCTGTGAGATATGAACCAGTCCGCTTTCTTTGATCCCCATATCCACGAAACATCCAAAGGCGGTAATATTGTTTACAATACCGGGAAGGATCATTCCTGCTTTCAGATCCTTAATGCTTTTAACAGTGGGATCAAATTCAAATACCTTAGCCGCTTTTCGGGGATCCAGGCCTGGTTTTTCAAGCTCTTTCAAGATGTCTTTGATCCCCAGAATTCCGATCTCACCGGTCATATAGTTTTCCGGTTTTACAAGGGCAATTTTTTCTTTATTGGCAATCAGTTCATGGGTTTTAATTCCCAGGTCTTTTGCTATTTTTTCTACCACTCCATAAGCTTCAGGGTGTACCGCTGAATTATCGAGAGGATTTTTAGCATTGGATATCCTGACGAAAGCAGCAGCCTGCTGGAATGCTTTTTCGCCCAGCCGGGGCACTTTTTTAAGCTGTTTACGGTCTTCAAAAGCTCCGTTTTCTGTACGGTAATTAACGATATTTTCGGCCATTTTTTCGCCGATACCTGAGACATAGCTCAACAGTGACTTACTGGCTGTATTCAAGTTGATGCCCACAGAATTTACACAACGCATGACCGTAGAATCCAGCTCGCTTTTCAGCTGTGTCTGATCTACGTCGTGCTGATACTGGCCCACACCAATAGACTTCGGGTCAATCTTTACCAGCTCGGCCAGCGGATCAGAAAGCCTTCTCCCGATAGAAACCGCACCACGTACCGTAACGTCATAGGATGGGAATTCGTCCCTTGCAATTTTGCTGGCGGAATAAACTGATGCTCCCGCTTCCGAAACCACAAAAACCTGCAAAGGCTTATCAAAAGCAATTTTCTTAATGAAAAATTCAGTTTCACGACTTGCTGTTCCGTTTCCGATAGAAATAGCCTCAATATTGTATGCATTCACCATAGAACGGATCTTTTTCATTGCCATTCCTGATTCATTCTGTGGAGCGTGAGGGTAGAGGGTCTCATTATGCAGCAGATCACCCTTCTCATCCAGGCATACCACTTTGCATCCGCTCCGGTATCCCGGGTCGATGGCTAAAATTCTCTTTTCTCCCAATGGGGGCGCCAGCAGCAGCTGGCTGAGATTTTCAGCAAAGATCTCAATAGCTTTTTTATCTGCTTTTTCTTTGGCTTCCTGCAGGGCTTCATTTGAAATAGCGGGTTCTAAAAGTCTTTTATAACTGTCTTTTACCGCCAGCGCTATCTGCTCAGCACTTTCATTATTAGATTTGATAATTGCTTTTTCTATAAAGTCAATCGCTTCTTCTTTATCGATCCCTACATTTGTTTTTACAAAACCTTCCGATTCTGCTCTCAGCATCGCCAAAAGCCTATGAGAAGGAGTTCTGCTGAGGTTTTCTTCCCATTCAAAATACTGCGAAAACTTCTGGGCATCCTCTTCATCCTTTTTTGCCTTCACCACTTTAGAAGTAACAACAGCCTTACGCTGGAACAAGCGACGCAGGTTCTTACGAACATACATATTTTCATTGATCCACTCCGCCATGATGTCTCTGGCTCCCTGCAGCGCATCTTCTTCAGACGGAACCTCATTATTTAAATATTTTGATGCTAAAAACCGAACATCATTATTTTTTTGGCTCATGATGATTCTGGCTAAAGGCTCCAATCCTTTTTCCTTGGCGCTGTCCGCTTTGGTTTTCTTCCTCTTTTTGAAAGGCAGGTAAAGATCTTCCAGTTCCTGAAGGTCAAAGCTTTGTTCTATTCTTTGCTGAAGTTCCGGCGACAAAGCATTCTGCTCTTCTATAGATTTTAAAATAGATTCCTTCCGCTTCATGATCTCCTCAAACTGCCTGCTGATCTTACCGATCTGCTCGATCTGGATCTCATCAAGATTCCCGGTCTTATCCTTTCGGTAACGAGCTATAAAAGGAATGGTACAGTCTTCTGCTAATAGTTGTAAAGTATTGTTGATGCTCTTCTCAGAAATATCGAGCTGCTTCTGTATAAATGCTACGGTCGTCATTGTTATGTTTTCGGATCGCTAAAATAGGGTTTTGGAATGAGAAAAAGGACTGTTCTTATACAAATAAAAATCCCACGAATTACGCAGGACTAAAGATATTCTTCGGCTTATAGCCTTATTGTGAATTGCTTTGTTCAAAAATAGTAATAATTTTCAACAGGCCAATACGGAAAGCCGTAATTGTGAAGAAATATTTATTTTTACTTTTAAATCAATAACAAGATAATACAAGATGAAAATATTAGGAATTGATCTTGGTACAAATAGTACGGGATGGGCAATCAGAAATACAGAATTATCAGAAAATCAGATTGAAGATTGTGGGGTCATTACTTTTGAAAAGGGAGTGGCTTCAGAAAAGGGTGTTGAGTTTCCCAAAGTTCAGAAAAGAACAGAAAGCCGAGGGAAAAGAAGAAATTATCAAGCAGAAAAATATAGAAAATACGCGTTATTGGACTTTTTGATAGAGAAAGAAATGTGCCCATTGACAAATGAAGAATTAAATCGCTGGAAGAAATATGCGAAAGGAAATAAGAGAGAATATCCTCAGTCTAAAGAATTTATTAATTGGTTGAGATTTGATTTTGATGGAGATGGTAAACCTGATTTTAATTTACTCGGAAAAGATAAAAATGAAAGCTATTATGTTTTTAGAGCCTTATCCATTGATGAAAACTATAAAGATGTTTTTGATAGCAATCCTCATATTTTAGGAAGGGTGCTGTATCAGTTAGTGCAAAGAAGAGGATTTAAAGGTAGAGATGAAGAGGAAGCTAGGACAATGCTTGAAGGAAGTGAAAAAAATAAAACAAAAGGGAGGGATGAAATAGAAAAGTACATTATGCACTATCAATCATTGGGAGCAGCTTTGTATCATTTTCAAAAGGAAAATGGTGGAAGAATCAGGCAGCGCTATAACCTTCGAAAAGATTATGAGACAGAATTAAAATTGATTTGTGAAGTTCAGAATATTTCTACTCCCGAATATGAAAAACTTTGGAAAACCATTATCTGGCAAAGACCTTTGAGAAAACAAAAAAGTTTAATTGGGAATTGTATCTATGAAAAAAATAAGAGGAGAGTTGCGGTGAGCCATCCGCTATATGAAGAATACCGTACCTGGGTTTTTATCAACAATTTAAATATTATTCCTCCTTCCGAAACAGAATTGTCAGATTATCTTTATGGGAAGATTTATCCTCTCTTTTTTAGATCCTCTTCAGATTTTGATCTTGATGTGATAGATAAACAACTCAACAAAGATGGTGCTTACAGATCTTCCAGACATTCTGGAAAGACAAAGGTGATCTCAGTAAAACTGCTGAAAAACTTTCTGGATATTTTTGGAACGGATTGGAAAGATTTATTACACTGGGATGTTAGTGGGGACCGAAGTGCACAACCTCAGAGAAAAAATGGAGCTGAGTATACGTTCGAGGATTTATGGCATATACTTTTAACTTTTGACGGACAGGAAAATCTTAAAAAATTTGCGAGAGAAAATTTGCATTTAGATGAAGAAAAGGCAATTAAATTTTCTAAAATTAAATTACAACAGGGATATGCTACAATGAGTCTTTCTGCTGTTAAAAAGATGCTCCCTTATCTGCAAAAAGGATTTTTGTATAGCCACTCCGTATATATGGCTAATCTACACAAAATTTTAAGTGAAAATAATATCTCGCAAGGCATAGTCAATCATTTTGCAGAAGAAATCACATCTCTTCTAAAGAAAGATGTATCCGAAAGAAAAAATACCACAATTGTTAATAGTCTTGTTTCTGATATGCTTAATAGCCGTGATAGATATTATATTTCTGATAACAGAGGATTGGATATGGAGGAAAAAAAACAGATTCTTAGTAAAATTACAGATAATTATGGGACATCAAGCTGGGAAAAAATGAATGAAGAAGAGAAATTGGCTGTAATTAATAAGGTATCAACCCAATATTTGGAGTTTTTGAAAAAGCCATTATTCCCTAAAGCCAACTTTTTCATAAAACCCACAAGAATTCATGATAGAATTTTTGAATTCCTGAAGAATACTTATCATGTTACAGATGATAAAAAGAAGCACCTGTGGCATCCTTCAGAACAGGAGAATTATATGGTGGCTAAAGATTATTTTGAGTATTCCCTAGATAAGAAAAAATACTATATTGAAGAACATGAAGTTTCCAGATTTGTTTCAAGAAACGCTGAAGCAGAATTTGAGGGGAGGCAAATCAGACTTCTCGGAAATCCGGAACCATTAAACAAAGGATTCAAAAATCCAATGGCTTTAAAATCATTATATAAGCTTAAAAATCTAGTTAATTATCTGTTGCAGGAAAGAAAAATTGATGAAGATACCAAAGTTGTTGTTGAAATAGCCAGGGAACTGAATGATAAAAACAGACGTAAAGCAATTGAGATCTGGCAAAAAGAAAAGGAAAAAGAGAATGATTCCTACCGAAAAGAAATCAGGGAGTATAGAGATCTGTTTTCCAATATTGCATTAATTGACGAAAATATACTAATCCGTAAATTAAGACTATGGCATGAACAGAATAAAATTTGTATTTATACAGGAAAATCCATTTCTCTGACAGATCTTTTTTCTGGCAATAAGTATGATTTTGAACATACAATTCCTGCAAGTATAAGTTTTGACAATGAACTTAAAAATCTTACCATTGCTGATGCTGCTTATAACAGAAAGTATAAAGCGAAAAGACTTCCAACTCAATTGCTGAATTATGAATCAGAATCTGTTTTTAATGGAGAAGCTTTTAGTTCGATCATCAGAAATATGGAATTTCTTTTTGGAGAAAGAACTGTTCAACGCAAAGAAACTAAAGGTAAAGAACAGGTTATCATAAAGTGGAAAAAAATCCACGACCTTGAAAAATTATATGATGACTGGAAGAAAAAAGCATCTTATGCCAGTTCGAAAGAAATAAAGGATAATTGTATTGTAAAGTACCATACTATCAAATTGGAATTAGACTATTGGAGAGCTAAATTAGCTGCTTTCACTATTACTGAATATAAAGCTGGCTGGCGGAATAATCAGCTTAAAGATACCCAGCTTATCACAAAATATGCACTTCCCTATTTTAAAACATTATTCAAAAACGTTTCGGTAGAAAAAGGTACAGTAACCGATATTTTTAAAAAGGTATACAAAATCCAATCTGTCAAAGAACGGAAAAATAGAAGTAGACATAGTCACCATGCGGAGGATGCCGCCATTCTTACCTTAATACCCAATGCTTTTCACAGGGAAAGAATTATCAAACTATATGAAGAAGAATTAGATAATCGGACAGGAAAAGTTTATCACGAGAAACCTATGGAGTGGGAAACTTTTTCTGATAAGTATATTTTGGAGATTCAACATCGAATTCTAATCAATAATCTTGTTGACAATAGAACGGTTACCCAAACTTATAAGATATCGAGAAAAAGAGGTAAAATAGATTACACTAAGCTTAAGGATGATAAAGATGTCTATCATTATAAATTGGATGATGAAGGGAGGAAGATCCCTAAAATAGCAAAAGGAGATACGATCAGAGGACAGCTGCATGGTGAAACATTTTACGGGGCTATAAAACAGCCGTTAAGAAATGATGATGGTCAGATTCTTTTTGATGAAAATAAAAATATGATTTTGAAGGATGACGTTTTTCTAGTATTGAGAAGACCCTTAATATATAAGAATGATGCGAATTCACCTGGTTTTAAAACAATAGAAGAAATAGAAAAAATTATTGTTGATAAAGCTTTATTCGAAATGATAAAAAAGCAGGTTGATGATTCGGATTTCAAATCAGCCCTTATGAATGGGGTTTATATGCTGGATTCAGAAGGAAATAAAATAGGAGAAAAAATAAGAAAAATCAGATGCTTTGAACGGCAATTGAAATATAGCACTGCAGTGAAAGTGCATCAACACCAGTTTGAATCTAAAAAAGAATATAAAAAAAGAACATTAGCTGTTAATGGAGAAAATCCATACTGTCTTTTTTATAAAAATGAAGCAGGCAAAGCAATGAAAGTATTATCTATTATTGAGCTGTCAGAATTAAAACTGAAAGATATAAAAAGCTTGTATAATGAACCTGAATTTTCTTCAATTGAAGTAGGTAGAGGGAAAAATAAATCAATTATTCCATTATACACTGTTCTGAAAAAAGAGGATAAAGTCATTTTCTATAAAGATTCTTTTAGTGAATTAAAAGAGCTTGATAGTGAGGAGATATCCAGACGGCTATTTAAAGTGTACCAATTTGAGGCAGATTCCGGGAGAATGAAATTCAGACATCATTTAGCGGCGGGAATAGATACTGAACTCAAAAAAGAAAATAAGGAATATTCATTATTTGACTTTAAAGAGAAGCAAATATTTCTAAGATTGAGTCAGGGACAATGGAATTTTGCTGTTGAACATAAAGATTTCGAAGTTACACTTGATGGGAAAATAAAATGGCATTAATAATTATAATATGATCATCCGCTCAATTTACATCGGCAATCCTGCTTATCTTAAACTCAAAGATGAACAAATGTATATTTTAGAACCCTCCACTAAGGAAACGAAAGGTAAAGTTCCGGTGGAAGATTTGGGATTGCTGATGTTGGATCATTTCCAGATTACCATTTCTCATCAGTTAATTCAGAAAATGATGGGAAACAATGTGGTAGTAGTCAGTTGCGACAGTCATCATTTACCTCACGGAATGATGCTTCCGCTGTATGGACATACTGAGCATTCTGATCGAATCAAAGACCAATTAGAAGCCAGTGAACCCCTTAAAAAACAGCTTTGGAAACAAACTGTGGAATGTAAAATTGAAAACCAAAAAGAAGTTTTAAGGCGCTTAGGAAATTATTACGAGCCGATGATTGATTACCAAAATAACGTGAAAAGTGGTGATATTACCAATATGGAAGGTATTGCAGCACAACATTACTGGAAATATCTTATCAGCCTGGATTTTTTGAGACAACGTTTTGGAGATTCACCCAATCAGTTTTTTAATTTTGGATATTCAGTTCTCAGAAGTATTGTCGCCAGAGCAATTGTTGAAACCGGTTTACTTCCCGTTCTCGGAATTTTTCATAAGAACAAATACAACCCTTACTGTCTGGCTGATGACCTGATGGAGCCTTATCGTCCTTTCGTCGACTTATTGATAATGCAATGGCTGGCAATCAATTCAGAGTCTGAGGAATTAACTAAAGAATTTAAAGCCTTCATGTTGCAGATTGCGACCAAAGATGTAAGAATAGATGATAAGACCAGGCCCTTATTGGTTGCAGTAAAAACAACTGCTACATCACTGTATAAATGCTATACGGGAGAAAAACGCCTGATCTCTTATCTCGAACTGATATGAATGCCGAAAGGTTTAATGCGTACCGAATTATGTGGGTTTTAGTATTATATGATCTCCCGACAGAGACTAAGGCCAATATGAAAGATGCCAACCGCTTTCGTAAATCTTTACTTGATGATGGTTTTACATTATTTCAGTTTTCAATGTATGTAAGACATTGCCCAAGTCGTGAAAACGCTGAGGTTCATATTAAAAGAGTGAAGTTTATGCTTCCCAAAGCTGGAAAAGTGGCTATTATGTGCATCACTGACAAGCAGTTTGGAGATATTGAAATATTCTTTGCCAGAAATAAAGAAGAACCTCCACCAACTTTCCAACAACTTGAATTATTCTAATTTTTAAATCCTGATTCTATAATAAATCCGTTGAATTTCAACGGATTAAATTTTGAGGTTGTGGTTAATCACAAAGTTAGTGATTTATGAAAGCAATTCACAACAAGGGCGTTCCCATGTTTCAGGCGTATAGGTTGTGGTTAATTACCAAGTTAGTGATTTATGAAAGCAATTCACAACTACGATTTAGAAACAGGAAAAGAGAATTTTGTTGTGGTTAATCACAAAGTTAGTGATTTATGAAAGCAATTCACAACAACGCTGGTCAATTTGGTCAAATTCATCTTGTTGTGGTTAATCACAAAGTTAGTGATTTATGAAAGCAATTCACAACTGCCACGTCAATGAATTTAAAAAATCATGAGTTGTGGTTAATCACAAAGTTAGTGATTTATGAAAGCAATTCACAACTCAAGCTTCGTGAGTGACACGGATGGTCAAGTTGTGGTTAATCACAAAGTTAGTGATTTATGAAAGCAATTCACAACTTAATTGCTGTAATCGCTGCAGCAAATGTTGTTGTGGTTAATCACAAAGTTAGTGATTTATGAAAGCAATTCACAACGGCTTTTCGAATGACTGGTAATGAGTAATAGTTGTGGTTAATCACAAAGTTAGTGATTTATGAAAGCAATTCACAACTCAATCGAGGAAGTCTCTGCAGCCTTGGCGGTTGTGGTTAATCACAAAGTTAGTGATTTATGAAAGCAATTCACAACCATTCGGTGCAATGTGCCTCTTGATCTTCTGTTGTGGTTAATCACAAAGTTAGTGATTTATGAAAGCAATTCACAACTCATAGATGTTTACGTAATTTGAATAGTCTGTTGTGGTTAATCACAAAGTTAGTGATTTATGAAAGCAATTCACAACGGTAAAGGCGTACTACCATTATGAAACGGGGTTGTGGTTAATCACAAAGTTAGTGATTTATGAAAGCAATTCACAACTGAAGTTTGGGTACGATCGTAACAAAAATGGTTGTGGTTAATCACAAAGTTAGTGATTTATGAAAGCAATTCACAACTATATGCGAACCTCGAAATTTTTCATATAGTTGTGGTTAATCACAAAGTTAGTGATTTATGAAAGCAATTCACAACTGCTTGCAGTGTGTACATTTTAATGTTGAGGTTGTGGTTAATCACAAAGTTAGTGATTTATGAAAGCAATTCACAACTACAGAGATTATAAGAACAACAGTAATTTCGTTGTGGTTAATCACAAAGTTAGTGATTTATGAAAGCAATTCACAACTGTCCTACACTTTTAGCACGTGCAAGAGCTGTTGTGGTTAATCACAAAGTTAGTGATTTATGAAAGCAATTCACAACTCCAACAATGCGCAATTTATTTTCTCGTCTGTTGTGGTTAATCACAAAGTTAGTGATTTATGAAAGCAATTCACAACTAGTAATCCTGTGGGTTTGTATTAGGTGAAGTTGTGGTTAATCACAAAGTTAGTGATTTATGAAAGCAATTCACAACTAATTTATCAAAATTAATATCTTGAATATCGTTGTGGTTAATCACAAAGTTAGTGATTTATGAAAGCAATTCACAACCAGCAACCAGTGCTGGATCATAAGCCGGGGTTGTGGTTAATCACAAAGTTAGTGATTTATGAAAGCAATTCACAACTACTTTACCTTTCTACCTCTTGTTGCCATAGTTGTGGTTAATCACAAAGTTAGTGATTTATGAAAGCAATTCACAACTACTTTACCTTTCTACCTCTTGTTGCCATAGTTGTGGTTAATCACAAAGTTAGTGATTTATGAAAGCAATTCACAACTGCGCTGTAAATCATAGTTTTAAAAACTATGTTGTGGTTAATCACAAAGTTAGTGATTTATGAAAGCAATTCACAACTATAAAAAGACATTAACGGATGAAGAAGAAGTTGTGGTTAATCACAAAGTTAGTGATTTATGAAAGCAATTCACAACTCAGGGTTCTTTGCTTAAAATCAGAGGAATGTTGTGGTTAATCACAAAGTTAGTGATTTATGAAAGCAATTCACAACCATTTCTAAGCTTATTCCTCCAGCCTTCTAGTTGTGGTTAATCACAAAGTTAGTGATTTATGAAAGCAATTCACAACCACAGCACTTTAATACAAATAAAAGTAAAAGTTGTGGTTAATCACAAAGTTAGTGATTTATGAAAGCAATTCACAACTGGAGAATGATTTCCCTAGCCTGTTCACTTGTTGTGGTTAATCACAAAGTTAGTGATTTATGAAAGCAATTCACAACTCCTAAACCCTTCGGTCAATTTTTCTTGTCGTTGTGGTTAATGACAAAATTAGTGATTTATAAAAACAATTCACAACAAAAGAATAATTGTGTAGATGATGGGAAGTTCTTTGAATAACAAGTATAACAAAACTCTCCTTTTGAGGGGAGAGTCAATTGTACTAAGATTCTGTACAACTATTATGGTTGTGTAAATATAGAAGGTACCACATGTATAGTTTATGAGTATCATCATAAAAAGTTCAGACAAATTAATGTAATTACGGGAACACGTATTTTATCTATGCCTACAGTATATAGTTTTACAGCAGTTAAAAATATTGTACGATGAAAAAAATGATTATACTATTTGCGATAGGTATTGCAGCAATCTCTTGCGGCGGTGGTGGATCTGATTCCGGCGGGTGTTCTTATAACGGAAAAACATTGCACGTAGGAGAAAAAGGAGGTTGTTATTATGTTAGCTCTTCGGGAAATAAAGAATACGTAGATAAAAAATACTGTAGGACTTGTTACTGAAATAAAAATCCCCACATAGCAGTGGGGACTTTTGTAATCTTAAACATTCATTAGAAGTGCATAGCCATCAAAAGGGGTGTTAACGACAAGTTTAACTATCTCGGGATAGTCATAAATGTCTGTAATTACTTCGCCATAAATATCTCCTTCTTTACCATATACTTGTACGATGTAATATGCATAAGGCTTTTCTTTCGGAATAGAAAGCTCATAGCCATTGTCTGTTTTGTTCCACTGATTTTCAGAAAAGTCAAATTTCATAGTTGATATTTTTTAGTTCACTTCTAATATACAAATAATATAAATACAGCCATTATAATTTGCCATATGATCGTAACTGTGGAATCTCATCTAGATCAAGTTGAATGGAGTTCATGGGACCGAGTTTGTAGATATTCAAGTGGGCTGATCCCGGATAAAATTTTATGGCCTAAATAAAAAAGGAGATGCACTGAATCTTTTGGAATATGCAGCTGTAAATTATAAGAATCGATAATTTCGTACTTCCAGTTATATAATAGGCAGTGATGCATCATATCTTGTAAGTCCTTACTGAGAAGTGCAAGGGTTACCGTAATTTCATTATTTTTTACTTCATGGGGTACAGGTTCCATTGGTGTTGAAATTTTTTGTATCCATTATCAAGCAATAGGCCAAAATACCAGTTGGTTTTATAATGTGGTATTTATTTTTTTTAGATACCACAAATATGATCATTTCATTAAACGGTGATACTTCTGGCATGCGCATTGTTATGATCAGTGCGGGTTTGTAAGGGAACCTTTTATATAACACCACATCACTTTTTTATAATTCATTTATATTCTAACCCCCATTTCGGGGGTTTTTGTTATTTGGACTATCCGGTCAACCCGAACCTGACAAGAGCCTCAATCTATATTTATATTACTGGTGAAACTGCAGGCAATAAATAGCCGAGGAGCTTATCCAGTATTCATTTCAAACCACTTCAAAGCCCATTCATTTTCCACCATACACTGTAATCTTAATTTCTTGATGTATGATAAGGGATTGGTAATTTGGTTTTTTATACTTTTGGAATCTGAAAAATAATTAATTTCGATAAACTTTTAAAACAATTCAATAATATGAAAAAACTTAGTGTAATTGCATTAGTAGGAGTAGGATTGCTGGCAGCATCATGTAATAAAGAAAAATCTGCAGATTCTGCAGCTACGGCTCAGGAGCAGACGGTAGCGGAAAGCAAAGGAGAAGTATTAGCTGTTGATACGGTAACTTCTGTTGTCAACTGGAAAGCTTTCCACAAAGGAGGAATGGCTCCACGTTGGGGAACTCTTACGGTAAAGTCCGGAGATATCAGTGTGGACGGTGGTCAGGTTTCCGCTGGAAACTTTGTGATCGATATGGGTTCTATCAAAGTAGATCCGGCTTCAGTAACTGAAAAAGATAAGAAACCGGCAGATCTTGAAACACACCTTAAAAGTGCCGATTTCTTTGATGCAGCGAAAAACCCTACCTCAGATTTCAAAATTACAAGTGTAACAGATTTAGCAGCAGCACCAGCAGAAGCTATTGCAGGCGCTAACAAAACAGTAAGCGGAAATCTTACATTATCAGGAAAAACAGTAAATGTTACTTTCCCTGCTAAAGTAGAGGTAGCTGAAAATTCAGCTTCTGTTCAGGCTAAATTTACAGTGAACAGAGCCGATTGGGGAATTAAATTCGGAACTTCCGAAGCAGATCCTGCAGAATGGATGATCAGCAAGGACATCGAAATTGCTCTTGATGTAAAAGCTAAAAAATAACTGTAACCGATACAGGATGTACAGGGGCCGCTTTTAAGTAAAGCGGCTTTTTTGTGGTATATTTTTAACTTTTTTTGGCATTCACTAACTGCCGGACGGCATTATTTTTTCTCTTAAGTTAACATAATACCTAAAATCATATATTATGTCAAAAAAGATTGCAATTCTGGCCACTCATGGCTTTGAGGAAAGTGAACTTCAGTCACCGAAAGAACATCTTGAACAGCAGGGCTGGACTACCCATATTATAAGCCCGGAACCGGGGGCCATTAAAGCGTGGGCAGAAAAGGATTGGGGAAAAGACTATCCTGTAGATAAAACCCTGGATGAGGCAGCTGCTTCGGATTATGATGCTTTGGTTCTTCCCGGTGGAGTAATCAATCCCGATCAGTTAAGAACCAATGATAAAGCTTTATCTTTCGTCAAAGATTTCTTTGTGCAAAGTAAGCCGGTGGCGGCCATCTGTCACGGACCACAGATCCTGATCAATGCTGAGGTGGTCAATGGTAGAAATATGACTTCTGTCAACTCGATTAGCAAAGATCTTATAAATGCCGGTGCCCATTGGGAAGATCAGGAAGTGATTGTTGATCAAGGGCTGGTGACAAGCAGAACCCCAAAAGATCTGCCTGCCTTCAATGCTAAAATGGTTGAGGAGATCAACGAAGGCAAGCATTAAAATACCACTGTGTAAAAATATGAAAGATTCGGAAGTAGAACACCGGATCTTTTTTTATGACAGTGTCGTTTCCATCATATCAGGGATAATATTTTATATTTGTGGCAAATTGAGACTGAAGATGATTTTTTTTCTGCTGATTATAAACCTGCTTACCTTTGGAATTTTTGGCTTGGATAAGTATAAGGCAAAGCGGCATCATCGGAGAATTCCGGAGCATGTCCTTTTAGGACTTTCACTGGCAGGAGGCTTTGCAGGCGCTGCCTGCAGCATGATCCTCTTCAACCATAAAGTTTCTAAAAAATCATTTCTTGTAAAATTTATCCTGGTGGTTTTGATTGATCTGGTTGTATTGTACAGGCTAATAAGGCATTGATTGACCTATTCTTCGAGATAAACCTGTACATTTTTAAAGAATTTCCTCTGATTATCATACAGATATCATTTTCCTTTGTTAGTGTTCCTGCGGAAATATCATTGATGGTGGAATGCTTATCAATAGTTGAATCTTTTTAAGATAAATAATCTTTTATAGATGTTTTTTTTGATATCTTTATTGTTGAAAACCAAAAGATTATGCTATGACGAAATTTAGGAAAATTTTCGAAAAGTGACATAAAAACAGTTCATGGAGGAACTGTAAAAGAAATGGTAAGATGCCAGGATCCGGACTCACGCTTTGTGAGATGGGATGGGGAACAGAAGTTTCCGGCAGTGCGTGAGTTTGCCATTGCATGTGGAGAACCACCTGTAACCGATTCATGTGAATTAATAGGTGTATATAAATGACCTTAAACGATACTTTTTGAGCAGTATTTTTTATCAGTCTGTAAATAAGTATTTTAAACATAATATTAAATATTTATATAACAAAACTATTTTTCATTTAAAATCACTATTTTTGCACCCGTAAAAATCTTTTATGCAAAACATTAGAAATATTGCGATTATCGCACACGTTGACCACGGGAAGACGACTTTGGTTGACAAAATCATTCACGCTACCAATATTTTCAGAGAAAATCAGGAGAGTGGAGAGTTAATTATGGATAACAACGATCTTGAAAGAGAAAGGGGGATTACCATCTTATCCAAGAATATTTCTGTTACTTATAAAGACACAAAAATTAACGTAATTGATACTCCTGGTCACGCGGATTTCGGTGGAGAAGTAGAGAGAGTATTAAAAATGGCTGATGGAGTTATTTTGTTGGTGGATGCGTTCGAAGGACCGATGCCGCAAACGAGATTCGTGCTTCAGAAAGCTTTGGAGTTGGGATTAAGACCATTGGTGGTGATCAATAAAGTAGACAAACCAAACTGTCGTCCTGACGAAGTTCACGATAAAGTATTTGATTTGTTCTTCAACCTTGATGCTACAGAAGAGCAGCTGGATTTCCCTACATTCTACGGATCTTCAAAACAAGGTTGGTTCAACACTTCATTAGAACAGACGGAAGATATATTACCATTATTGGATGGTATCCTGCAATACGTTCCGGAACCAAAAGTAACGGAAGGAAGCCTTCAGATGCAGATTACTTCTTTGGATTTCTCTTCTTTCTTAGGAAGAATTGCAATCGGGAAAGTAACTAGAGGAGAGATTAAAGAATCCCAGTGGATCGGTCTTGCTCAGGCAGATGGTAAAATTGTAAAAGGAAAAGTAAAGGAGCTTTATGTTTTCGAAGGATTAGGAAAGAAAAAAGTAACTGAAGTACAGGCAGGAGATATCTGTGCTGTAGTAGGTTTTGACGCTTTCCAGATCGGTGATTCATTCGTAGATCTTGAAAATCCTGAACCATTGGAAAGAACGGCTATTGATGAGCCTACACTGAACATGACGTTCTCTATCAACAACTCACCTTTCTTTGGTAAAGACGGTAAATATGTTACCTCTAATCACCTGAAAGAAAGATTAACAAAAGAACTTGAGAAAAACCTTGCATTAAGAGTTCAGCAAACTGATGATGCCAACACATTCCTTGTTTTTGGTAGAGGTATCCTTCACCTTTCCGTTTTGATCGAAACCATGAGAAGAGAAGGATATGAAATGACCATCGGTCAGCCGCAGGTTATCTTCAGAGAAATTGATGGGGAAAGATGCGAGCCTTATGAATCTTTGGTTGTAGATGTTCCTGAAGAATTTGCTTCAAGAGTAATCGATTTGGCAACACAGAGAAAAGGTGACCTTCACATTATGGAAACCAAAGGTGAAATGCAGCATATGGAATTCGAAATTCCTTCAAGAGGTTTAATCGGATTGCGTTCTCAGATGTTAACGGCTACTGCAGGGGAAGCTATTATGGCACACCGTTTCACAGAATATAAGCCTTACAAAGGAGCTATTCCTGGAAGAAACAATGGGGTACTGATCAGCAAGACGACAGGTCCGGCTACAGAATATTCTATTGCAAAACTACAGGATAGAGGGAAGTTCTTTGTGGATCCGGGTGAGGAAATCTACACAGGGATGATTATCGGTGAGCAGAATAAGCCTGGAGATCTTGTGGTAAATATTGTAGAAGCAAAACAGCTGAACAACATGAGAGCTTCCGGAAAAGATAAAGATACCGGTGTTGCTCCGAAAATCTTATTCTCACTGGAAGAATGTATGGAATACATCCAGGGTGACGAAGCCATTGAGGTTACTCCGAACTTTATCAGAATGAGAAAGAAAATCCTTTCTGAAGAAGAAAGAAAAAGATTGGAAAGATCAGCGAAAGCTTAATACAATTCTTATCTATAAAATCAAAGCCTCGATTTTTCGGGGCTTTTTTTCTGTGATAACCTATTAAATGATTATTTTGGCATAATAATCTCTAAGAAATAAAAAAATAAACGTAAAGTAGTTTTGAAACTATGAGAATGAAGAAATTAAAGCTAATTGTTTTATCAGGTGTTTTAGCATCATACAGCATTTCATGTTCAGTTCAGAACAATGTTGTAACAACTCCTCCCTCCAAAAATACCACTCAACCTAAAAACAATACCACACCCCCTAAACCCATAACTACAATTCCCGCTTCTGCAGACGACACTTTCAGAACCACACTTCCGGAAATAAAACGTGAATTTCGCGGTGCATGGATCGCAAGCGTTGCCAACATCAACTGGCCATCAAGAAATGACCTGACCGTAGATCAGCAAAAAGCTGAGGCCATCAGCATGCTGGATATGCTGAAAGATAACAATTTCAACGCGGCAATTTTTCAGATCAGACCCTCTGCAGATGCATTGTATACAAGTAATATAGAACCCTGGTCATACTTTCTTACAGGATCCACCGGAACAGCGCCATATCCGAATTATGATCCGCTTCAGTTTTGGATAGAAGAAGCTCATAAAAGAGGGCTGGAGCTGCATGTATGGCTCAACCCTTACCGTGCCCACCATACCAATGGAGGTACAGTAAATAATCTGTCAATGGCCAGCAAGCTTTCCGATATTGTCGTGAGACTGAAGAACGGAATGTATTGGTTTGACCCTGCCAATCCAAAGACTCAGGGGCATGTGTCGAATGTGGTAAAAGATATTGTAAAAAGATATGATATAGATGCCGTTCATTTTGACGATTATTTCTATCCGTATGCAACCTATAACAGGGGAGCTGACTTCCCGGATCATGCAAGCTGGAATGCTTATGTGAGCAGCGGAGGTACCCTGTCAAGGGCAGACTGGAGGAGAGATAACGTGAACAAATTCGTTGAGCGTATCTACAAAGAAATACATGCAGAAAAAAATAATGTGAGATTCGGGATCAGCCCGTTTGGGATCTGGAAACCGGGATATCCGGCAGGAATTGTTGGTTCTTCACAGTATGATGAGCTCTATGCAGATGCCAAACTGTGGTTAAACAGGGGCTGGGTAGATTATTTCTCACCCCAGCTGTATTGGCCGATAGATTCCAAAGGACAGGGATTTGAATCCCTTCTCAGCTGGTGGCAGGGTGAAAATACCATGAACCGCCATCTTTGGCCGGGATTGAATACCGTTGAAATCAAAGTGTCAGACCGCCCTTCGGAAATTAAAAATCAGATTGAAATCTCAAGACGTATTCTGAAAAATGATGCCGGGGAAATTCACTGGAGTATTGCAGGTCTTACAAAAAACCCGAATATGCTGCCGGCTCTTAAAAACGGGCCTTACACTGAAAAGGCACTGGTACCGAAGTCTCCCTGGATAAAAACCGTTCCACTCCAGACTCCGACGCTTTTCATTGCAGACAGCGGGAGCTCTGTACAGGCTAGCTGGAGTACAAAAAAGATCGGTGATGTGTTTCAGTGGGTGCTTTTTACCCAGTACAACGGAGTATGGCAGACCGAGATTCTAACATTGGATACCCTTTCAAAAGATATTCCTAAGTTTAAAGACGGAAAAAAATTAAACGGAGTTGCAATCAAAGCAATTGACAGATTAGGAAATGAAAGCGATTATATGGCGAAGAAAATAAAATAGTCTTCTGAAAAAATGTAGCAGGTTCTGTTACCAACAATATGACTCCCGGTCCTGCAGGACCGGGTTTTATTTTAGAATAGCTATAAATTAAGAGTTTAAACTCTTGTTTTTCAGTTGAATAAAAAGCGGGAATAAAAGATTATGGTTGCATGATACATGGTAGCGGAATCATTTTTGCATGATTAGATCCATAATCACCAAAATGTAACATTATGAATACTAACAGACTTTCCGCAAACATGGAAAAAGCACTTAGTGATCAGATGAATAAAGAAATTCATGCATCACACGTTTTTTTATCTTATGGAATATGGGCAGATGACAAAGGCTACCAGGGGATTGCCAATTTCCTGTACAGACATGCCCAGGAAGAAAGAAACCATTCACTCAAATTCATGGAATATGTTCTAAACAGAGGCGGAAAACCAAAAGTAGATGCAATACCGGCGCCACCGGCAGATCCTGAAAATCTTACAGCCTGTTTTGACGGCGTTTTTAAACATGAAGTAGACAATACAACAGCTATTTACAGAATTGTGGACCTGTCCATGGAAGAGAAAGATTGGGCAACATGGAACTTTATGCAGTGGTTTGTGCAGGAGCAGATTGAAGAGGAGACCCTTGCTCAGAATTTGATCGACAAGTTGAAAATTGCAGGCGGAGACAGAGCGACAGATGAGTCTTTATTTACGCTGGACAAAACCCTGCAGGAAGCCCCTAATGATGTTCCGCTGGCTCAGGAGGCTACCGGAAACAATCCATAAACACAAAACTCGAAATAAAATTATTTGAAAATCTGCCAGACTTCTGGTAGATTTTTTTATTATGAAACTCCCTTAAAATTCACTATCTTTGCACGCTGAAAGTTCAACAGCGCAGATAAAAAGCACATGCAGCTTTATTCCTCACGCATTGAACCTCAAACCTAAACCTTAAACTTTGAATTTTACAATATGAAATGTGGAATCGTAGGCCTGCCGAATGTAGGTAAATCAACTCTTTTTAACTGTCTGAGCAACGCAAAAGCTCAGTCGGCAAACTATCCTTTCTGTACTATTGAACCTAACCTTGGGACGGTATCAGTACCGGATCAGAGATTGTTTGAACTGGAAAAAATCGTAAAACCAGAAAGAGTTTTACCGGCTGTTGTAGAGATTGTTGATATTGCAGGTCTTGTAAAAGGAGCCAGCAAAGGAGAAGGATTGGGGAACCAGTTCCTGGCGAATATCAGAGAGTGTGAAGCAATCATCCACGTTTTAAGATGCTTCGATAATGGTAATATTGTTCACGTTGAAGGTTCTGTAGACCCTTTGAGAGATAAGGAAATTATTGATATTGAGTTGCAGCTGAAAGACCTTGAAACGGTAGGAAAAGCAGTTGAAAAGGCTAAAAAATTCATCAAATCCGGGAAAAAGGAAGATATTCTTACATATGAAACGCTTCAGAATCTTCAGAAATTCCTTGAAGATGGAAAGAATGCCAGAGAATTTGCGACTGATGATTTCACACAGTCAATAATAGGAGAAGTTCAGCTGTTAACGAATAAGCCGGTGCTTTACGTTTGTAATGTAGATGAAAATTCTATCAAAAACGGAAACGACTGGATTGCTAAGATCGAGGAGATGGCTAAAAATGAAGGAGCTGAAGTTGTAGTATTAGCAGCCCAGATAGAAGCTGATATCAACGAGCTAGAAACCTTTGAGGAAAGAGAAATTTTCCTTGATGAGCTAGGTCTTACTGAGCCGGGAGTAAACCGTCTGATCAGAAAAGCCTATGACCTTCTGAAACTTCAGACCTATTTCACAGCAGGAGTAAAAGAAGTGAGAGCCTGGACAATCGGGCAGGGATGGACAGCGCCTCAGGCAGCTGGAGTGATCCACACAGACTTCGAAAAAGGTTTTATCCGTGCAGAAGTGATCAAGTACAATGATTACATCCATTACGGTTCTGAAGTAAAGATCAAAGAAGCCGGAAAGCTTTCTGTGGAAGGTAAAGAATATATCGTTCAGGATGGAGACATCATGCACTTCAGATTCAACGTATAAAAGAAATATTAAAGTTAGTTTATAAAAAAGCGCTTCCATGAATGTGGGGGCGTTTTTTGCATTCATATACTCAACTTTTAGGATGAAAATTGTCACAGCCGGTATGATAGGCCTCAACGATATAATTTAATTTTCGAGAATAAGAGCAAACAAACTTACTTGGCTGGAATGACAGACTTAACAAACAGAAGCATTTCCAGAATCCAGAGAAATGATCAGGATCCGGATGTCTTTTATATCTATGCTTCTGACCGCAGCTCCACCTCTGATGATACTGTGGAATATGTAAAAGGAAAATGGATCCTGGAGAGGGTAGGACAAACTGTTGTTTAGCCATAAAAAAATCGCTTTCCAGCCGGAAAGCGATTTCATACTTATTGATGATGCTGACGGATCTTTTGTTTAGATCCGGGATCATTATCATTTTTATAGTTCTTAAATTTCAATACCCGGCTGGCATTGCGGTTCTGCACAGGCAAACGAAATTCTTTTGCAGGTCAGGTCAGCGAGTAAGCACATTTCTTTTCCTCCCGTAATGACCCTTAATTGTTTTTTATTCAGTTTTTTTCCGTTGTTTAGATTGTGATTTTTCATAATATTGATGATTTATAAGTTATTTTTATTGAGCTCACTGTCGAATTAAGGCAAGTGAGGTTCCGGGACAAATCTGCATTGGCGTTCAGCACAGATGGTGCCTGTTATTCTGCATCGGCCGGTTGTCAGGTCAACACAGCTGATCAATCCGCCTGTGATGGTCTTTAATTCCTTTTTGTTTAATTTTTTTCCTTTATGGAAGGGTTGGTTTTTCATGGGGTTCGTTTTTAATGGGTTAGAATTATTCTTACTCTATAGGTTGTGGTCTGCACTCCTTTTGTGCACATGCCATCGAAATAATCGTACATCCATACGGGTCTGAGGATGGTTCGCAGGGCAGCACAGGACATAATACCGGCTGTATACAGTTGAGCAATCCTCCTTTAATGGTTTTCAATTCTTTTTTGTTGAGCTTTTTTCCTGTGTTTAGATGAGTGTTTTTCATAGGGTTGGTTTTAGAATGATTATGGTGTTTACTCAATAGGTGTTTCATGCGGTCTGCATATTTTCTGTGCACACCCTACCGAAATTTTAGTACAGTTCCGTGGGTCATCCGGTGGGTAAGTCTCACAAGGCCAGTCCGGGCATAAGGTAGGCTGCATACAGTCGAGCATACCGCCGGTAATAGATTTTAGCTCTTTTTTGTTGAGCTTTTTCCCTTTGTTTACGTGTTGATTTTTCATACTAATATTGGATTTAGTTAAGGTCTACAGATCTTTTGGCCACAATGTGGAGAAATCAGGGTGCATCCGTTGGCGTCTGCAGTTGATTCGCAGGGTGGACATGGAACAAGCATCATACAGTTCAGTAATCCTCCGGAGATGGATTTTAGCTGATGCTTAGTCAGTTTTTTAGCTTCGTGTAAATTCTGCTTTTTCATAGTTTTTCTTTTAGTGGAATGGACTTAAAAAATCATTAGGGTCTGCATATTTTCTGTCCGCAACGTGGATGTATCATGGTGCATCCATTGGCATCTGCATGAGATTCACAAGATCCCGGATAAGGTTGGCAGGGTTCCGGCTGCATGCAATCATACATTCCTCCGGTAATTGTTTTCAATTCTTTTTTATTGAGTTTTTTGCCGATGTTTGAAATTTGGTTTTTCATTGACTTGATTTTTAATGGGTTAGTTTTAACGAATGTAAGAAAAATAATTAAGTGTATGTCACTTTGCTTAGAAAAAAATAAATCATTCTATGAAAAATAATGATTATTACTCTATAAGGAAGACGACATCCTGAACCATAGAAAAAATCAGGAAATCTGACGCGAAGTTGGTCATCTATTCAGGATCGTATAATATTCTGTAAGTTTGTATATTTGAATTTTACAAATCATCTGCCATGGAAAAAATCGTACATACCTCATTGGAAGATTTTTACAGAGAGATGGCTGCCAAACTGGGGAAAGATTTGGAGAGCATTTTTCCAAAAGGTCTTCACAAGGACATTGGCCATTTTAATGTTTTCGATATTGCCCAGACCATTGAAAAAGTAAAAATTACTGCCGAAATGCCTTATAACAGGCGGAAATATTATAAAATCAGTTTCATCAGGGGAAAGAATAAGGCTGAATATGCCGATAAAGTCATTGCCATACAAAAGAATGCTTTGCTCTTTGCGACACCGAAGGTTCCTTATCACTGGATTCCTGAAGATGCTCATCAATCCGGGAGTTTCTGTGTATTTACAGAAGACTTCTTCGTCAGAGACAGATGGTATAACAGTCTGGAGGACCTGCCGATTTTTCAGCCGGGAGCAGTGCCCATATTTGAAATTGATGATGAATCGGCAGCAGAAATTGAACTCCTTTTCGCAAAAATTAAAAAAGAAATTGATTCTGATTATCTCTTTAAATATGACCTGATCAGAAATTATGTTCTGGAGCTGATCCATTACGGACAGAAGCTGCAGCCCGCAGCAAAGATATCAGCATCCAATGATGCCTCCGTACGGGTCGTTTCCCTATTCATTGAATTGCTGGAAAGGCAGTTTCCCATCGAATCCCGGGAGCAGAGACTGCAGCTGCGAACCGCGAAAGAGTATGCAGACCGGCTGGCGGTACACGTCAATTATCTGAATAAAAGAATAAAAGAAGGAACCGGAAAAACGACCACGGAATTCATCGGCGACCGTATTATTCAGGAAGCGAAGATCCTTTTAAAACAGACTCAATGGAATGTTTCCGAAATTTCCTATACTCTGGGGTTTGAAGAGATAGCGCATTTTTCAAACTTTTTCAAAAGAAAAACCTCACTTACTCCTTTGGAATTCCGGTCTTGATTTGAATTTTGCAAATTTCAGATTGATTCTGGCAAACCATTCACCGTGAAAATGCCTCAACTTTGTATCATCAAAAACAATCAAAATAAAAACAATGAGTACAAGAACAAATATTGCACTGGTGACCGGAGGAAGCCGTGGCCTGGGGAAAAATTCCGCGCTTAAAATTGCTCAGCGCGGGCTTGATGTGATTATTACCTACAGAAGCAATCAGGAAGAGGCTGATGCCGTCGTTGCCGAAATTAAATCGATGGGCAGAAATGCCGTTGCTTTTCAGCTGGATACCAAGGATCGCAAAAGCTTTAATGCATTTGTAAAACAGGTAACCGGATATTTGCAGGAAAGTACAGGAAACCCTGTTATAGATTATCTGGTCAATAATGCCGGAACCGCTCTATATTCACCAATTACCGAAGTTACCGAAGAGCAGATGGATGATATGGTAGACATCCACTTCAAAGGTGTGTTTTTCCTGACACAGAAAATGTTACCCTTTATCAATAATGGCGGTGGGATCATTAATGTATCTTCAGGACTGGCTAGATTTGCTACCCCCGGGTCTTCCGTATATGGATCTGTAAAAGCAGGTGTGGAAATGCTTACCAGATATATGGCTAAAGAACTGGGCCCGAGAAAGATTAAAGCTAATGTAGTGGCTCCGGGAGCCATTGAAACCGACTTTGGAGGCGGAAGGGTAAGGGATAATGAAGAGATTAACGCTGTCGTTGCAGGAGCTACAGCTTTGGGAAGAGTAGGGCTGCCTGATGATATCGGTGGGGTAGTGGCATTCCTGTGTACGGAAGATGCACGGTGGATCAACGGACAGCGAATTGAGGTCTCAGGTGGGATGTTTTTATAAAATATCTGGATCTTTAAGAGGCTGGTTTAAAAGAAAATTCTTACCCTTGCTCCTCTCTAAGAAATAATCACCACAAAAAAGAACCAACCGTCTGGCTGGTTCTTTTTTGTGACCATTTATAAATGTCCTCCTTCCACAGGATCTATAGCCTCTATCGGCACCGGAAGCTGGCATTTTTCTTCTTGACAGCCTGGGCCAATATACTTACAGTACCCTGTAGAAGTGGTACATCTTACGGTACCAAGACCGCCATTGACAGTTTTTAGTTCTTTCTTACTGAGTTTCTTTCCTTTTGATAAAATTCTGGTATTCATGGTTTGTTGTATTGGTTTTGTTTTCAATTGAATATCTTTTCGATGAGGGTCTGACTGGTTTCGCAATAAGAACCACCCGGATTTGGAGTGGTTCTTGTTTTTTAGATGCCGGAATCAGATGAATGGCTCCATCGGCACGAGCGGTCTGCATCTTATTTCAGCACACGAATAGCTGATTTCAGAACATGTACGGTTGGGCAGAAGACATTTCAAAAGGCCTCCTGTAATGATTCGTAATTCTTTCTTGTTTAATTTTTTGCCGCTGTTTAAATGTTGCATTTTCATGGTTTTGTTTTTATGGTTAAAAATATTAATTGCAGTTGAGCAATACATCGGATTGCTACGGTAGAATAACCGGTGGAATCTTACACTCAGGTTCGCCACAGAATTTACCGAAATAAGCGCAGTCTGTAGTCCCTGGAGGAATACATATTCTGAGGCCTCCTTTGATCATGTTCAATTCCTTTTTGTTTAATTTTTTTCCTTTCTGTGTAATTTGATTTTTCATGGTTTTGTTATTTTTTAAGTCATTGGTAATGACGAATATACTAAAAAAATAATAAATCACGTGGCAAAGAAAAAATAAGTAATGATAAGAAATAGTGATCAAAAAAAATAAGAGCTTCTTTCTTTGCATGGTAACAAACGAAATCTTTTGCTGGAAGAAAATACAAAGACCACCGGGTTGGGTGGTCTTTGTATTAATGATACCTGATGATCTGTAATGGATGAGAAACGGATGGATTAGATTTTTGAAAGATATTCAATCGCTTTTTCCAGAGTTTCTTCCTTTTTGGCAAAACACAGCCTGATGACATGCTCATTCACCTTGTTTTTATAAAATGATGAAAACGGTACAGTAGCGACCTTATGATTAATGGTCAGCTCTTTCGCAAAATCAAAATCATTTTTATCCGAAATCTTGTCATATTTCACGGCCTGGAAATAGGTTCCTTCACAATCCAGCAATTCAAAAGAGGTCCCTGAAAGTCCTTTTCTAAGGAAATCTCTTTTCGCCTGAAAGAATTCATTGAGATGGATATAATGCTCATCATTTTTCATATACTTTGCCAAAGCCATCTGGATGGGAGTATTGACGCAGAAAACATTGAACTGGTGTACCTTTCTGAACTCCTCCGTTAAATTTTTTGGGGCGGCACAATACCCGACTTTCCAGCCTGTAACATGAAAAAGCTTTCCAAAAGAAGCTACCAGAAGGCTTCTTTCTTTAAGTTCAGGGTAATGGCAGACGCTTAAATGCTGCTTTCCGTCAAAAACAATATTTTCATATACTTCATCACTTAAAATAAGAATTGACGTTCCCTCTATCAAACGGATCAGCTCCTGTATATCTCTTTCCTTAAGAATCTTTCCCGAAGGATTATTCGGATTATTCAGAATGATCATTTTTGTTTTGCTGCTGACCAGGCTACGTACTGCAGTCCAGTCGATATCAAAGTCGGGAGCTTTCATTTCAAAACGCTTGATAATCCCTCCGAAAAGTTCAACGGTAGGTTCATAACAGTCATATGCCGGTTCAAAAATGATTACTTCATCATCTTTTTTTACAAAAGCGGCAATCGCTGTAAATATAGCCTGGGTTCCCCCTGCAGTCACTGTGATCTCAGAGTCGGGATGATAAACTGCCTGATGGCTGTTTTCAATTTTACGGGCAATTTCCTCTTTTAATCCGATGACGCCTCCTAGGGGCGCATACTGATTGAATCCTTCTTTAATAAAATGATCCACATTGCTTAACAGTTCCGGATCCGGCATGAAATCCGGAAATCCCTGTGACAGGTTGATGGCTTCATTTTCATTGGCCAGCTGAGTCATTTGGCTGAAAATAGTGGTTCCTACATTAGAAAGTTTAGACAAAGGAAGTTGTATCATAAAAAGCAGTTTTGTTGACCGAATTTAATGAAATTTTAAAGATACCGGGAATTTAAAATGAAAATTATGTCCGGTTACAAATTTCATAGAACGAAAATGTGCTTTATCCTGAAAACCTGGTAACACATGGACGGATTGAAAGGCAGTACATTCCTGGAGGTAGTGTGATTTTGGTTATTCTGAGTTGATTATGGGCATAGCCCACTCTTCACATACAATGAAAACATCCTGTGTCTTTTACGATGATTTTCATGAAAATGACCCTGATCCGGATCCTTTTGTAATTAATAAAAAATGTTAATAAAAATGATTTTTAAAATTCGGATAATTTTATACAATTTCGTACTTTTGTATGTTTGCTGAAATCATATATGTCACAAGAAATAAATCCAACCTACTCCGAAGATAATATCAGAACCCTCGATTGGCAGGAACATATCCGTCTGCGTCCCGGCATGTACATCGGGAAGCTCGGTGACGGTTCTTCCGCTGATGACGGTATTTATATCCTGCTAAAAGAAATTCTTGATAACTCTATCGATGAGTTCAGAATGAAAGCAGGGAAAAGAATTGAAATAAAGCTGGATGACGGCAAAGTTACAATCCGTGATTTTGGACGTGGAATTCCGCTTGGAAAAGTAGTGGATGCCGTTTCCAAAATGAATACTGGTGGAAAGTACGACAGTAAGGCGTTCAAAAAATCCGTCGGGTTGAACGGGGTGGGTACCAAAGCAGTTAATGCGCTTGCAGAATATTTCAGGGTACGCTCTTTCCGTGACGGAAAAATGAAAGTAGCGGAATTCTCCAGGGGTATGATCACAGAAAATTTTGATGAAAAAGAAACTTCGGACAGAAACGGTACCGAAATTTCCTTCATTCCGGACGGAGATATATTCCTGCATTTTAAGTACAGAAAAGAGTATATCGAAAGAATGCTCCGCAACTATGCATACCTGAATCCGGGGTTAAAAATCCTTTTCAACGGCGAAACCTATTTTTCTGAGAATGGTCTTAAGGATTTGCTGGAAGAAGAACTGGAAAGTGATACCCTTTATCCGATCGTCCACCTGAAGGATGAGGATATTGAGGTGGCCATTACCCATTCTGATAAATCGCAGACAGAAACGTATTTCTCATTCGTCAACGGACAGAATACAACTCAGGGAGGAACCCATCTCAATGCGTTCCGCGAAGCCTATGTAAAAACTATCCGTGAATTTTTTAACAAAAGCTTTGATGCTTCCGACATCAGGAAATCAATTATTGCCGCCATCTCCATCAATGTAGAGGAACCGGTTTTCGAATCGCAGACCAAAACAAAGCTGGGATCCAACGATATGGGACCTAACGGACCTACGGTAAGAACTTTTATCATTGATTTTCTTAAAAGCAAGCTGGATAATTTCCTTCACAAGAACCCGGAAATTGCAGAAGCAATTCAACGAAAGATACTGATCTCCGAAAGAGAAAGAAAAGAACTCTCCGGAATCCAGAAACTGGCCAGGGAAAGAGCCAAAAAAGTTTCTCTTCACAATAAGAAACTTCGTGACTGCAGACAGCATTACAATGATCAGAAGGCAGAAAGAAAAGGAGATACCCAGATTTTTATCACCGAGGGAGACTCGGCATCAGGATCTATCACCAAGTCCAG
Organism: Chryseobacterium pennipullorum; assembly: GCF_003384725.1. Taxonomy (GTDB): domain Bacteria; phylum Bacteroidota; class Bacteroidia; order Flavobacteriales; family Weeksellaceae; genus Chryseobacterium; species Chryseobacterium pennipullorum. Next base: position 227,914 of record NZ_QNVV01000001.1, on the reverse strand, counting down.
GGATGTGGAAACTCAGGCAGTATTTTCCCTGAAAGGTAAACCTCTGAATTGCTACGGGCTTACCAAAAAGGTGGTTTACGAAAACGAAGAGTTCAATCTTTTGCAGGCTGCTTTGAATATTGAAGAAAGCCTTGAGGATCTGCGATACAACCAGGTGATTATCGCTACCGATGCCGATGTGGATGGGATGCACATCCGTCTGCTTATGATTACATTCTTCCTGCAGTTCTTCCCGGACCTTATAAAGAACGGACACTTGTACATTCTTCAGACCCCTTTATTCAGGGTAAGAAACAAGAAAGAAACAAGATACTGCTATTCCGAAGTGGAGAGGATAAAAGCCTTGAACGAGCTCGGGAAAAACCCTGAAATTACACGATTCAAGGGATTGGGTGAGATTTCACCGGATGAATTTAAACATTTTATAGGCAAAGATATCCGTTTGGAGCCGGTAGTGGTAGGGAAGGATCAGACCATAGAACAGCTTCTGGAGTTTTATATGGGAAAAAATACTCCTGACAGACAGGTCTTTATTCTTGAAAACCTGGTCGTGGAAGATCCCGATATTGATAAAAAAGAAATTCTGGATGAAGTAGAGAGCTAAAAATAGTGAAAACTAAATGAGACTAAGTAACCGTAATAAAGCTTCCGTTTATAATTTTATAAACACTCTTCTCCTGATGATGGTCGTGCTCGGCATCGTCGCGTACCTGGTTAATAAATACAGATTCAACGCAATAGAACATGGCGGTTCCTTACTGATTATGGTTCCTGTTCTGATGCTTATTACCTTTCATCTTGCGGGAAGACAGATTTTTGAATACGATAGTGACGGAGAAGCACTGAATTTTAAAAACAGAAATATCATTCCTTTTTTAGATAAAGCTCTGCACGATGAGTTTCCGAAATACAAACTGATAAAATATGACATCGTACGTATTCTCTTTATCAAAAGGCTATATGTTACCGTGTCCAGCAAGAACAGCGGTTCTACCATACTGAAATATGAAATTTCTTATCTCACCAGAAAAGAAGTAAACGATTTAAAACTCTCTCTGAATAAAGTAGTGAAAGCTAATAAAGAGAAAAAAGATAAAAAAACAGATGACGACAGACGAATATTCGCATGAGGGTGAAAGCTTAAAGAAGGTTTCCGGTCTTTATAAAGACTGGTTTCTGGATTATGCTTCCTATGTAATTTTGGATAGGGCAATTCCTTCGGTGTATGATGGGCTGAAGCCGGTACAGCGGAGAATTATGCACTCTATGCGGGAACTGGAGGACGGCCGTTACAATAAAGTGGCCAATATCGTGGGAAATACCATGAAATATCACCCGCACGGGGATGCATCTATTACCGATGCTATGGTGCAGATCGGGCAGAAAGAGCTGCTGATAGACACCCAGGGAAACTGGGGGAATATCTATACAGGAGATTCTGCAGCGGCTGCAAGGTATATAGAAGCAAGGTTGACTCCTTTCGCCCTGGAAGTAGTCTTTAACCCTAAGACTACCGAGTGGTCAAAATCCTATGACGGAAGAAATAACGAGCCGATTGATTTACCGGTAAAGTTTCCGCTGCTCCTTGCGCAGGGCGTGGAAGGAATCGGGGTAGGCCTTTCTACAAAGATACTGCCGCATAACTTCAATGAGCTTATCAATGCTTCTGTAGCCTATCTAAAAGGAAAGAAATTTGAGCTGTATCCGGATTTTCTGACCGCAGGATATCTGGATGTTTCCGAATATAATGACGGCCACAGAGGGGGGAAAGTACGTGCAAGGGCTAAAATTACCCAAACCGATAAACATACCCTGGTGATTTCTGAACTTCCCTATTCAAAGACAACCAGTGACCTTATCGACTCTATTTTAAAAGCAAATGAGAGAGGGAAAATCAAGATCAAAAAGATTGAGGACAATACATCGGACAAAGTAGAAATCCTGATCCATATTCATAATGACGTTTCTCCGGATAAAACGATTGATGCATTGTATGCGTTTACGGATTGCCAGGTTACCATCTCACCGAATGCCTGTGTAATTGTAGGAGATAAGCCGATGTTTATGAATGTTTCCCAGATCCTGAAGATGAACACGGATCATACGGTTTCATTGCTGAAAAAAGAACTGGAAATTGAGCTTCATGAACTTCAGGAAAGCTGGCATTTCTCATCCCTGGAAAGAATTTTCATCGAAAACAGAATTTACCATGATATTGAAGAGGTAAAAACCTGGGAAGACGTGCTGAAAACGATCGATGCTGGATTGAAACCTCACACCAAACATCTTTTGAGAGCCGTAACAGAAGAGGATATTCTAAAACTGACCGAGATCAGAATCAAGAGGATCTCAAGGTTCGATTTAGATAAATTTAAAGAAAATATTGCAGCCCTTGAAGGTAAAATAGAGCAGGTAAAACATCACCTTGCCAACCTGATTGCCTATGCAATTGATTATTATCTCAACATCCAGAAAAAATACGGAAAAGACAGACAGCGAAAAACCGAGCTTAGAATTTTTGATACTATTGACGCAACAAAAGTAGCGGTAGCCAATGAGAAGTTCTATGCCAATTTTGAAGAAGGCTTTATCGGGACTTCACTGAAGAAAGATCAATACCTCTTCGACTGTTCTGATATTGATGACATCATCACATTCCGGAAGGATGGAAGTATGAAAGTGGTAAAAGTAGAGGCAAAAACATTTATCGGGAAGGATATACTCCATGTAGCCATATGGAAGAAGAATGATAAGAGAACCGTCTACAATATGATCTACCGGGAGGGTAGAGAAGGCCCTTATTATATGAAAAGATTCTCTGTGACCGGAGTAACCAGGAATACAGATTATCCGCTGGCTTCAGATAAAAAAGGCTCAGAAACTCTTTACTTTTCAGCAAACCCTAATGGTGAAGCGGAAACCGTAACAGTACTTTTAAAGCCTAATCCCAGAATAAGAAAGAACAAAATGGAGATCAGCTTTTCTGATCTTGCCATCAAAGGAAGAGACTCCAAAGGAAATCTGGTCACGAAATATTCCGTGAAAAAAGTCGATTTGAAGGAAGAAGGGGTTTCTACGCTGGCTCCGAGAAAGATCTGGTTTGATGATACGGTACGCAGACTGAATGCAGATGCCAGAGGTACGCTGCTGGGAAGCTTTAAGGGAGATGATAAGATCCTGACAATTAATACCAATGGAGAAGTAAAACTGGTATCTTTTGACCTGGGGAACCGTTTTGATGACGAATATCTGGTCCTTGAAAAATGGAAACCTGCACAGCCGGTTACCTGCATCTATTATGACGGAGAAAAAGACATCTACTTTATCAAAAGGTTCTTACTGGAAAATACGGTCAATGTACAGACCTTTATGCCTTCTGAACATCCAAAGTCATTTATAGAAAATGTAATTGTCGCCAATGACGTAACGGCAGAAATTATTTTTGCAAAAGACAAAGGCAAGGAACGTGATCCCGAAACCATAAATATCGATGAATTTATCGCTGTAAAGGGGATAAAGGCTATTGGAAACCAGTTTACAAAGTTCAAGGTTAAAGCAATTAATATTACCATTCCTGAGCCAGTAGAAGAAGAACCTGAAGTGTATGAAGACCCGGAACCTACTGCCGGTGATACAGATGAAGACGGGGGGATTATCGGAGACCTGTTTCAGGGTGACGGAAGTAACGAAACCGAATAAGACCGAATAACAAAATAAAAAGAACATCAGATGAGTATAGTTGTTTTAATTATAATGGCCGTTACCTGTATATTCAGTTACATGGGTTTCAATAATATGAGTTTGTTTGAAAAATACAAATTCAATGTTGGGGCTATTGCCAACCGTAAAGAATATATAAGGCTGATAAGCTCGGCTTTTTTGCATGCGGATTTCATGCATTTATTTTTCAATATGCTTTCGCTGTATTTTTTCCAGGGTGTGGTTATTCACTTTTTTGGGGAAACAGGCTTTCTTATCCTTTATTTCGGGTCAATGATCCTTGGGAATCTGTTCAGCTTACAGATCTACAAAAAGCAGCCCTGGTATTCAGCCATCGGTGCCTCAGGTGCGGTTTCGGGGATTATTTTTGCTTCCATAGCGATGGCTCCGAATGAGATCAGTGTCAACTTTCTGCCGGGATGGCTGTTTGGTACCCTGTATTTCGGGTATTCTGTGTATATGATGCTGAATCCGAAGCAATGGGATAATTTGGGACATGCCGCCCACCTTGGAGGTGCTTTTTTCGGACTTGTATACTCTATTGCTTTGCACCCGCAGGTTGCGATGAGTAATATGCTTTTCCTCGGAGTAATGTCGCTTCCACTCATTTATCTGGGCTATCAGATCTTTGTGAGGAAACGGATAGGATAAAAGACTATTTTTGTAATAAATACCAAAACCAATGAACACATCAGAATTCAACAGTTTCATCGTGATACTTATCTATGGTTCATTGGTTTTGCTTTCTTTACTGAAGCTGACCAATCCCCTGAAGGTAAACAGAAAGGCCAATATATGGTTTGGAATCTTCCTCTTTCTGTGGTCTACATTCTGGCTGGATGAAGTCTTGCTGCTGATCACGGGTTCTGCTATAGAGTTTCATTCTCTTCTGCCGGTCCGCTTTGTACAGTTTCTGACTCCCATCGTTTTCTATCTCAGTGTTTTATTTTACACCAATCCCTCTTTTACATTCAAAATTTCGGGTTTAAAGTTTCTGATTCTTCCCGCAGCTTTTCTGCTTTGCATTATATTGGGACAATCAGGATACGAAGTTCCGTTTGAGAATCTCAGTGTGATCCTGATTCTCATTCAGGCGCTGTTTTATACCGGACTCTCTTATATTACCATCCGGAAACACCAGCGAAAGATCCAGCAGTTTTCATCCAACACGGAGGGAATCAATCTGAACTGGCTGGAATATATTATTCTGGTACTTTTTATGGTGAACATCATCTATGTGATCTATAATTTGTTTTATGATCCTAAATCCCTGAATTTCTTTATCAATACTACATTTCTTCTGGTTATCTATTTTGTTGCCTATTATTCTCTTAAGCAGAAAGAAATCTATCCTTTGGAAGAGAGGCAGCGCCAGGAACTGATTTCTATTGATGAAGATTCCGGTGATGAAGAAGTAAGAAGGAAACTGATTCCTGATGAAGAACTTTTAAAAATTAAAACGCAGCTTGAAATGATGATGGAAACTCAAAAACCATACCTGGACAGCGAGCTGAACCTTATCAAGCTGGCAGAAATGGTATCAGTATCCACTCACCATCTTTCATATGTCATCAATACCGGTTTTGAAAAGAACTTCTTCCAGTACGTCAATGAATTCAGAGTAGACTATGCTAAAATATTACTTAAAGATCCCAACAGCAAGTTATCCATTCTCGGAATTGCATACGAGTCCGGGTTCAATTCTAAAACTTCCTTCAATACCACCTTCAAAAAACTAACTGGGCAGACGCCTTCAGAGTTTAAAAAATAAGTTCCGTTTTATAAAGTTTTACTTTTTATTAGATGTAACATGTTGGTATTTAATGATTTGTATTTTTATTATTTTTTCATCATTAACCTGTTCGTTCAGATAACCCGGAACATATAAGCCCACTTTTCGCGATAGCTTTGTACCATAAAATTTAAACTTATGGACACCAAAGAATCTTATGCAGTGGTAACCGGAGCCAGCCAGGGACTTGGGAAAGCATTTGCTGAAAACCTCGCCAGGAAAAATATCAATGTAATTCTTGTCAGCCTGCCAGGGCAGAATTTAAAAGAACTTTGTGGCGAGCTTGAACAAACCTATCATATAAAATGTCATTATTATGAAACTGATCTTTCAGTACATGAAAATGTCATGAATCTTACTGAATGGCTCAACGGATCTTTTGATATTCATATTCTCATCAACAATGCAGGACTGGGAGGAACTAAAAAATTCACAGAAGCGACCCCTGATTATATCAATACCATTCTTCAGGTCAATGTGGCCGCTACTTCTCTTATTACCCATCAGCTGCTTCCCAATCTTTTGAAACAGCCGAAGGCTTATATTTTAAATGTCTCAAGCATGGCCGCATTTTCGCCAATAGGCTTTAAAACGGTTTATCCTGCTTCAAAAACTTTTATCCATTCATTTTCCAGAGGCCTGCATGAAGAGTTGAAAGGGACGAGCGTCTTTGTCAGTGTGGTGAACCCCGGTGCCATGAAAACCAATACAGAGGTATGCAAACGAATTGAAAAACAGGGATTCTGGGGAAAGCTTACCCTGCTCAATCCAGATAAGGTGGCCTCATACAGTATCCGGCAGCTCCTAAAAAAAGATTCTGTCATTATGGTAAACCCGATAAGCTGGCTGGTCATGAAAATATTGCCGATATGGATAAAACTTCCGTTGATGACCCAGGCTATAAAAAGAGAAATTGAGGCATGAAAAAAGTTTGTGTAACCGGAGCTACAGGGCTCCTGGGAACTAATGTTATCATTAAATTATTACAAGATGGTTATTCTGTTATTGCTCTGGTGCGCAAGAAAAGCGGCTGGCTGGGCGAAGAAAACAAAAATCTGAAACTGGTAGAGGTAGATCTTTCATCTGACCTTTCCTTTATGCTGGAAAACGTTGACTGCTTCATTCACATTGCTGCAGAAACACGCCAGGATCTCCTGGATTATCATGATTACAGAAATGTAAATTGTACCTTGTCTGCGCATCTGCTTACCCAGGCTGATCGGGCAGGGATCAAAAAATTTCTGTTTGTGAGTACAGCCAATACACTGGGATTTGGGAATACGGCTTTCTGGGGGACCGAAAAAGCTCCTCAGCTGTATCCTTTTACCCATTCACTCTATGCCCAAAGCAAGCTGGAGGCTGAAGATTATCTTCTAAAGAATTGTAGGAGTATGGAAGTCATCATTTTGAATCCTACCTTCATGATTGGCGCTTATGACAGCAAACCAAGCTCTGGAAAAATCATTTTCTGGGCCTGGAAAAAACGATTGGTTTTCTATCCGAAAGGAGGAAAGAACTTTGTACATGTGGGAGATGTGGCGCGAGGGCTGATCAATGCCATTGAAATGGGAAGAAGTGGTGAACGATATCTCTTAGCCCATGAAAATCTGAGCTATAGAGCATTCTTTACAAAAATAAACAGAATTACGGGCCAAAAACCGGTCATGATTCCGATACCGGATATGGTTTTGAGCTTCCTGGGAATAATAGGGGACGGATTGCGAAAATTAAAAATAAAAACAAACCTTAGCTCCTCCAATATGAAAGCACTGCAAATCCGTAATTATTATAGCAACAGGAAGTCTGTCGACGAATTAGGCATTCAGTACCAGCCTGTGGATGGAGCGATAAAGGATGCCATTCATTTTTTTGAACAAAAGAGAAGCGTTATTTAAAGTGTTTCAGGAACTATTTTTTCAGAAAGGTATTTCGGTAGTTTTTCTATGGCTTCTACAAGTTTTTCATTGTTTATTTTCTGGTCGCGCTTATCTTTAATATAATAATTGCAATTGGTGTAGAAAAAGTAAGCAAGGACCCGGTTGTAATCATCCAGCTTTTCATCAGCGATCATTGATAAAAGCTGTGTCAGAAATAATTTCAGATCTTTAGATTCAGAAATGGCCCTGCCCAGTCTGTAGATGTCACCGTAATAATGATTTTCAACAGGATTTTCCATTCTTAGGGAAATACCAAAGATCAGATCGGGAACATTAATATTCAGTTTTTCAAGCTCTTTGATGTAAGTTTGTCGTTGCTCTCTGGCATACCCATTGTCTGAGGCTCTTTCAAAATGATCGTTCATGATGTCAAGGTGAGACTTTAGAAAAACACTCCAGTTAGAAGTTTCTGCAGAAAGAAGAGCCATATAAATTCCCTGGTTCCTGGGTCCCTCGTCCTCGCTGCAAAATCCAACCAAAACTACGGATCTAAGGGAGTCAAGCAGGTTTTCCTTTTCATCTTTTGGAAGATTTCGCCAGTTTTCGGGAATGCCTTCACTGAGTCTTCCTTCCTTCGCCCCTTTCTTAAACTTGCTGTCGGAGGTATCAATTACACAGTCCGAATAGATGATTTGCCGGGAATATTTCGCGTCTAAAGGAATGGTTTTGAAGTTTTCAGGAAAATAGAATGCTTCAATATATTCATCCGAATATCCTGTTTTATCCCTGTAATAATATGCCCATCTATCCCGCACGGGTTTATTATAGCGATTTTTTTTATAATTGGTTTCTATGCGAATCCCCATGTTTTCATCAAGTGAAATTTCTCTTATTCTAGTAATGTCTTTATGGTTATAATCCTGGCTTTTTGTTTTTACTAATAAGATATCTTTCCTTACCATCGCATCAGGATATTTTTTGATAAATTGTTCCAAAGAAATACCCATGTCCATATCCTTTTTAGCACTAAGAATTTCTCCGGATTTCATGACCACAGAATGGCCTTTGGTCTGAAGCTGGGAATAGAAAATCTTACTGAGATCACAGGCTTTGTACTTTAAATTTAATGAATCAACAATCTTTTCAAGCTGGTGCATGGTTTTTTCACTATAGATCAGCCCGTTTTGATAGGTTTTATATTCCATTTGAGCAGATATAGTGCAACTGATTAAGATTCCTGTAAGCAGGGCCATTTTTTTCATCATAAGAGCGGTTTAGTTTTGCCTATAACGGAATATGTGTTTATTTATTTCCCGGTCATCTCGAAAGAATTTCCAGGCCTTCCTCCAGCATTTCCACAAAGTTAACCTGCTTTGTGGAGTTGCTTTCAAAGATAAAATCCTTCATGCTTTTACTTTCATATTTACTGAAATCACCAACGATGGCCAGACCAATGCGGTAGTTTGAGAATTTCTGGAGTATTTCGCCGGCAATTTTTGTTTTCAGGTCAAAAAATTCCGGGGTAATGTTTTTCTCGTAAAGGACTATTTTATCAAAGCCCTGATAATAGATATTTCCCATCAGGTCAAGGCCGTCCTGTGCAGATTGGATCAGTATTTCGTCGGAAATGACTTCTGCTATCTCCGTATTATTGATATGGTGTGATTTGATTAACATTGCTTTTTATTGAATTGTTTTTTTCATGTCATTTAGAAAATGGTCATGAGGAAAGGCATCCCCCTGATTGGTGAGCGCTATAATACAGCTGTTGTGCTGCAGATCTCGCCAGAACAAAGCCCTGAACCCGCTGAGGCCGCCGGTATGAACGGCTGTTTTTTTTCCATGCTTATCCTCTACAAACCATGCAAATCCATAATTTGACACTGACCCGTTAGTGAGTTTTGAAGGAGCATACATACGTGCAGTATTGTCTTTATTAACCAGAGTGAAATTTCGTAAAGCCTGATCAAAGGTATAAAGATCTTCCGGTGTAGAATAGATGCCGCCATCACCTGTGGTGAGAATAGAATAATCATCAGGTTTTTTCTTGCGGTCATATCCTAAAGCCCTATTTGGAATGGCTGTAGAAGCCTCATAAACATAGGTGTGGCCCATCTTCAGAGGCTGGATGATCTCCCGATGGATAAAAGTACGGTAAGACACCCCGGAAACCTTTTCTATCAGCTGGGAAAGGATAATATATCCGCTGTTGCTGTATTTGAACTGGCTGTCTGAGGGGAACTCAAGGTTTCTAAGACTGAAAAGCCATTGAATGACATCCTGATTGGTCAGTCCTTTTTTTTCAAAAAGATCTTCATAATCCCTGATCCCTGAAGTATGATGCAAGAGCTGTCTTATGGTTATGTTTTTGGCATAATCAGGAAGCTCAACATAACGGGATGCCTTGTCGTCATAATCTAAAAGACCTTTCTGCTGCAGCATCATGATCGCTGTAGCGGTGAAAGATTTGCTTAAAGAAGCAATGTAGAAAGATGTATTTTTATCTGATTTAAGATTTTTCTCCATACTGCTGAACCCCAAAGCTGTATCACACACAATCTTACCCTCTTTAACGACAATGACAGAACCGTTGAACGCTCCTTTACGATAATAATCATCCACCACATCCTTAGGATACTTTGTACAGGAGGTCACCAGGAGAATCAGAGATATCCTGAGGACTGTATGCAAAATGAGAGCTTTCATAGATCGGGTTTTTATGGAAATAAAGGTACTTATTTCCTTCCATAAATAAACCTGTCATTCCCAGATAAATCTTTCAATAGCTCAGCGTTGGAAAAATGCTGGTATAATTCCAATGTTTCCGGTCCCAATTTTTGATTGATTTCTAAGAATAAGAGTCCATGATCTTTGAGGTACTTTTTAGAATCTTCTGCAATTTTCCGGTAAAAGATAAGTGCATCAGATGTAGGGGAGAACAGGGCCATTTTAGGTTCAAATTCCTTAACGGAATCCGCAATGTCAACCTCCTCTTCAATGCCTATATATGGTGGGTTTGAAATGATGATGTCATACCGTTCCGGCAGATCAAAATGAAGATAGTCGGTATGAATAAACTGTATCTCCAGCTGATGATAAGCTGCATTGCGTCTGGCCGTTTCCAGAGCCTTTTCAGAATAATCGATGGATGAAACCACCGCATCAGGAAAATGCTTTTTTAAAACCAAAGGGATGATGCCGCTTCCCGTTCCGATATCCAGTATTTTTAAAGTTTTTGGTACCTTTTCTTTATCATTATCTGCTGAATCATATCTGGCTTCTTCACTCCATCTATAATCCAAACCTTTAGATTTTAGATGCCGATACATTGCTCTGGAAATGTATTCTTTGATTTCAAGAATAGCCATTTCAAGAAGTTCTTCCGTTTCAGGGCGAGGGATAAGCACGTTCTCATCTACAAAAAACTTCATTCCATAGAATTCAGTCTCGCCAAGGATCTGCTGGTAAGGTCTGCCGGTCTTCAGTTCAGAAATAAGGTCTGCCAGTTGTTTTTCATCCGTAATGAGAAGTTCCTGATCCGAAAACCTCCGCTGGTGGAAGCTGTCGAAACCTACAATTTTTTGGACAAAAAGAGAAGACAAAAAAGAACTTTCCGACTCTGTATAAAGACCGGAGAGCTCTGTTTTGAAATGTTTTTTAAAAGCTGAAATCGTCATCTATCTTGTAAATACCAGTTTTGTATCTGTAGATTGGTCTTCATCTATTCTATATCCCTCATAGTTAAAGGCTTTTACATCCTCCAGGGTTTGTGCATTATTTTCAGCACAGAATCTTACAACAAGACCTCTTGCGTGTTTGGTATAGACGACGATGGTTTTAAGCTTTCCTTCTCTCAGCTCATAAAATTCGAAATCGATGACGGTATGGTTTAATTTTTTTCTGTCGATTACTTTTCCATATTCATTGCTGGCCAGATGGAGAAGAATCTCTCCTTTTTTCATCTCGGAGTTGAGCTGTGCCGTGATTTTTTCTCTCCAGAATTCATAGAGGTTTTTGTATTGATCGAATTCAAAATGACGGCCCATTTCCAGGCGGTAAAGCATCACTTTATCAGACGGTTTTAGAAGACCATATAATCCGGAAAGCATTCTATAGTTTTTCTGAAGATAATCTACTGCACTTTTATCAAGGGTTTTGGCATCCAGTCCCCGGTATACTTCTCCCGTAAACGCTAACAGGGCAGGAGCAGATTCCTTTGATGTAGGTTTTGCTTTCCACTTTTGGTTTCTTTCCCAGTTTTCATCAGCCAGCTTTGGCGAGATCTCCATCAGTTCAGAAAGATATTTGGGTGATTTTTCTTTTAAATACGTTTGTATAAATGCTGCCTCATCAATGAATTTCGGACTGGTAGATCTCAACAGATCCGTTGAGTTTTCTACATTCATTAATTTCGCAGGTGATGTTACAATTTTCATAATGTTACAATACAGATAAGTGTTTAATATCAAGCATATTCATCATCATCAATGATATAAAGTCAATCATAAAATGACAGATCATCAAAATCTTAATATTTGAATATAGTTTATAAAATATAGCAAAAACGACCCCAATAAAGAAAGGAATAATGACCTGGCCTATGGTTCCGTAGGTACTGTGTAGAATGCCGAACAGAATTGCTGAAACTAAAATCCCTGAAAGTGGGCTGTTGTACATTTTCTCAATCCTGGGCTGTATATAGCCTCTCATCAGGAGTTCTTCTACAGCACCCGCCGTAAAGCATGTAAAAATAATTAAAAAATAATTATTTTTAAGAAGGGAACTTATCTCAAAAAGTTTACTGCTCATCTTTTCCTCAGTGAAAACCTGAATGGCAGCGCCCAGAAAGGCACCCCCCATGATACAGATAAAGTATAAGCCAACAATGGTTTTTATGAAGAATGCTAACGTATAATTTTTTTCCTTCTTCAGCAAAAAATGACCTTTTTCAACACAATGCGTGTACAGAAAAATGACAAGCAAAACGAACCATAGGGCAATTCTGCTGAGTGAAAAACTAAATGCTGTCATCTGTTTTATTCCCGTCATCATATACAGGACAGGGAAAATATACAGCATTACTGCTGCCAGAAGTATAAACGTAAGTAAAATCCCTACAGCATATTTTCCATTAAGTTGCATTGCCATCCGTCCGATCTAAACCTTCGACCCCTCTTTCTCCTAAATAATTCCTTTCCCCTGACGGATAATATCCGGTTCTCCGGAAGTGAGATCAACAATAGTGGAAGCTACATTATCCCCATATCCGGAATCAATGACAATATCTACCAGATGGTCATATTTTTCCGCAATGAGTTCAGGATCTGTAGAGTATTCAATAATCTCATCATCATCTCTGATGGAAGTGGAAGCGATCGGATGCCCAAGTTTTTCAACGATAAGCTGGGGGATCGGATGATCCGGAACACGGATACCTATCGTTTTATGACCTTTGTAAGCCAGAGGCAGACTTTTGTTCGCGTCAAGAATGAAAGTAAACGGTCCTGGAAGGTGACTTTTCAGAAATCTGAAAACCGAAGTTTCAATAGGTCGGGTAAAATCTGAAAGATGGCTCAGATCATTACAGATAATAGAGAATTTTGCTTTTTCCAGTTTCTGCTTCTTCAGTTGAGCCAGCTTTTCCATGGCTTTTATATCAAAAATATTGCAGCCAAGCGCATAAATCGTATCTGAAGGATAGATAATCAGCCCACCATTATTTAGGGTTTTAATGACCTCATTCACAAGATTTTCCTGTGGGTTGTCGGGATAAATTTTTAATATTTTTGCCATAAAACAAAGATACAAATAATAAAATAGTTTTTATAAAAGTCCTTTATTTAAAAGAAAAATTAGGATTTTTGAAAATTATTCGTACCTTTGCAATCCAATATCGCGGGATGGAGCAGTAGGTAGCTCGTCGGGCTCATAACCCGAAGGTCATCGGTTCGAGTCCGGTTCCCGCTACTAAGCAAGTGTTGTCGGTAAACACTTTAAAAATACACCGCGGGATGGAGCAGTAGGTAGCTCGTCGGGCTCATAACCCGAAGGTCATCGGTTCGAGTCCGGTTCCCGCTACTAAGCAAGTGCTGTCGGTAAGCACTCTAAAAATACACCGCGGGATGGAGCAGTAGGTAGCTCGTCGGGCTCATAACCCGAAGGTCATCGGTTCGAGTCCGGTTCCCGCTACTAAGCAAGTGTTGTCGGTAAGCACTCTAAAAATACACCGCGGGATGGAGCAGTAGGTAGCTCGTCGGGCTCATAACCCGAAGGTCATCGGTTCGAGTCCGGTTCCCGCTACTCAACGAGAGAAGTAATAGTAATATTGCTTCTCTTTTTTGTTATAGTTCACCCATCAGTAGTAGGAGAAATTCAGGATCAGGTACAAAAGTTGTGGGGCCTGGCAAAAGCTTGAGTTAATGTGAATAGAAAAAATAATATAGGATTGTATACCAATCACTGTTTGACTCTGTAAAATAGTATTCACCGACTGAAGAGAGATGATTTCGATTGTAGCGTATAAGTAAAAGGATTAACCACAGATAACACTGATTTTCACAGATTTTTGAGCACAAATTTTAAGGGAACTCTGTAGCAGAGCCATGGGAAATAGTTGTAAGTATTCTATAATCGACCTAGGAATCAGGAGCGTTAAAAAAATTGATCTTGAATCCGTTAAAAAATTTCCAGTGTCTGAGCATGGCCACCCTATTGAGTCGAAGAACCAATGCTGAATCCATGCGAGTTTGGAAATTTTAGGAGACAAGGTCAATTTTTAGCGGATGATTCCAGTCTTGAATTTTTGTATACTTTTGCTTCAAGGCAAAAGTATAAATAGAAAATATCCTTTTCTCCCCACAACTTTTGTACCTGATCCAATAGAAAGACCTTTCCATTTTCTATACGCCCGCCTCATACAATGGCCGCAGGGACGGTAATTATTTTGTAACGCTTCTTCTTCACTTTCAAAGAAAACCCGGTTCTCCTTTTTCATCCGTTTTCCCGATCGGCAATGGAGAAGCCCATAGATTTTAAGTTTTTTATTTCCGCCCAAACAAATGTGCTGTTTTCGGATTTTACTTCTCAGTTCAGGGGGCAATAGTTGTGAGTGAGGTATCATACTTTTAAAATAAAAGATTGGACTGCGGCTGAAGAAGCCTGGTGAAGACGAAGCTAAATGGAACTTTACTTTTAAATCAATACTAATTACTTGTGATATACTGCCTGATAATCACATTCCGCCTTACTCCTCCATCCTTTCAGATCCATCAAATTACTGAATTGCATCATGAAAAATGATTCCTAAAGCATATCTTTTTCCTTTTTTCACTTCACTCACCCCATGCTTCATATTGACCCTGTAGTACCCTTTGGTTCCTCTTTCAGGTTTGAAATTCGTGGTGAAAATAAGGATATCCCCTTTTTGTGGTTTTAAAACAATGGCTTTTGACTGCGCTCTGGGAACCTGCTGAGTCAGCACAAATTCGCCACCTGTGAAGTCTTTACCAGGCTCACTCAACATCATTACGGCTTGCATAGGAAAGTAAAGATCACCATATAAATCCTGATGCAAAGTGTTGAAGCCTCCTTCGCCATATTTTAAAATAAGCACAGTCGATTTATGCTGACCATTAGCGTGGCATTGCTGTAAGAAGGCTTTGTGATCTGAAGGGAAATCAAGTTGAATGTTTAATGCCTTGAACCAGGAATTGGCGATAGAAGCCAGATAAGGATACAGATGCGTCCTGATGGTCTGAATCAATTGAGGCAAAGGATAATTGAAATACTTATATTCCCCGAGTCCGAAACGATGCCGCTCCATGACAACGGTTTTACGGTAGAGATCAGACTGGTCATATCCTGATTTCAGTATTTCACATTCATCATCTGACAGGATACCTGAAATAATTGCATAGCCATTTTTGTGCATGGATTCTGTAATATGCTGCCAGTCTGAGTTTTTGATTTTATTCATGATATCTTTCATTGTTCTGCTTTTACAGGACAAAGTTCAGAAGCCGGCAGCAGGAATACAATCCGAAACGTGCGGTATTTCTTAATAAAAAACAGAAGGAAGATCTGTATGGATTGTATAAATTATAGTCGTTATTATCTATTGTATTGCACTTTTAGAAATTGGAAAGCGAAAGCTTTAAGTTCCGCCTTTTCTTTTCTGGTGAAACATATCTGTTGTCTGGACTAGTGAGATAACTGTGATCTGGATCATGCGGACAGTCCTGTTTAAAGGTAATTTTGCGCTGTTAATCAAAATAAATAACGATGAATTACACCATTAAAAAAGCAAATCTTGAGGATCTGGATGAAACTGCAGAATTATTCAATCTTTACCGGGTCTTTTACAGACAGGAATCTGATGTAGAAAAAGGAAAAGCATTCCTTAAAGAACGGTTTTTAAACAATGAGTCCGATATTTTTCTGGTCCTGGTAGACAGTAAGGCTGTTGGTTTCGTACAGCTTTACAAGCTATTCCATTATACAAAATTACAGAAGCAATGGTTGTTGAGCGACTTATTTGTACATCCGGATTATCGGGGGAAAGGACTTTCTGTAGCCCTCATCGATCGCAGCAAGCAATGGTGTGTAGAAACAGATGCTTGCGGACTGATGCTGGAAACCGAAAAGACCAATGATATTGGAAATACATTATACCCCCGTTGCGGATTTGAATATGATGGACTCCACAATTACTACCACTGGTGGAAGTAATATGAAATAATAGGTGCTTGCCGGTTGTTACCGGTACGTAGAATTATTTCTACAATTCCCCGAACTTAATTCTACAGGTATTCTTTTAACAGCGTGAAGCATAGCCTTATTTTTGTAAAGCTCTACAGATCGAGGGTAGGACAGTTGATCCTGTAGAGCCTATGCAAAATTGTCTCCGCCTATTTTCTACTTTTTCCCCAAAGTTTTATGATTAGTACCACAAAACTGCTTTTTTTGGCGGAGATTTTTTTGCTGAATAGTAGAACCGCGTTTGCGGTTCTTTTTGGGTATTAGTAGGGGTTGAAAATGCTCTGCCTTCATCCACTGATCGTATTCTTAAGACTTTTACAACCTAAAAAGAAGATTCAGTAAGTCTTGCTCATAAGGAAACAAAGAAGGCGGTAAAATCCGTACAGTATAAATAAAAAAACAATTTAAAGAAAAAAAAACCTGCTTTAAAGAAAAACAGGTTTATTATATCATTGATGTCAGAATATTATTGAGCCAATTGAGCATAAGGAGTAAGCTTGTTGTCATCAGACATAGTCTGCCCCAAAAATTCTCTTTTCTGATCCGCTTTCATTCTCCCTACAGCATCGTTGGCATTGAAGTAAGCTTCACTCAGTTTGGTAGCAATATCAGAAGGTTTAAAATCAAATTTAGTATCACCTTCTACACCCAGATATCCGTTCTTTCTTGTAAGGTTGGTAATATAATTATTGTAGTTGATCATTGTACCTCTCAGCATATTGTTATGGTATTCCATACATTTCTTGGCTTTTTTAGACGAATTGTTCAGAATACAGTTTTTCATATTATTTCTGTACAGATACCATTCGGATTCCAGAATGCCATATTCTTTCCCAACCATAATTTTACCGTTCGTTACAATATTATTGTCTCCTTCTTTTGTCGCAATCGTCTGAAGGTGCTGTATAACCAACGGAACTGTCGCTTCGATTTTTGATTTTGTATCTTTTAATATGCTGAGATCCGCAGCCGGAGATTTTTTCTTTTGGGCCGTAGTGACGTTAAAAATAAGCAGTAATAGTACAATCAGTAAATTATATCTTTTCATGAGAAATTTTTAAAGCACTAAAATAAATATAATTTCCCGTTTTAAACAAATTCATTTTAATTTTATTTAATAAAAATTAACAAGTTTTAAGAATTTTCATTAAAAATGATTTTTTTTCTGCTGATTAATCAAGTGATCATATAACCATTATACCGGTTTATACTATTTTTTGTTTATTTATTGTGTTGGTTTTCATTTAGTTATGAAAAAGATCTCTTTTATCACTAAAAAAATAGTTGTCTGAATGAAATTTATTTCTACATTTGTATAACTAACTTCTTAGTGATACGAAATGTAACAATGGCTATCACATGAATAAATGAAAGAATATGAAAATTCAGACTTTAACAAAAGCGGAAGAACAGGTCATGCAATATCTATGGAGAATAGAAAAAGGATTTCTAAAAGATGTTCTGGATCTTTTCCCTGAACCCAAGCCTCATACGAATACAGTTTCTACCATTTTAAAAGTATTAAAGGACAAAGAGTTTGTAGACTATAGGGTACACGGAAGACAGCATGAGTATTTTCCATTGGTTTCCAAAGAACAGTATTCTGGAAAAACGATGAAAAGCCTGGTGAAAAACTATTTTAAAGGTTCGTATAAAAGTGCTGTTTCATTTCTGGTAGAAAAAAATGAAATGACCGTAGAGGATCTTGAAATGCTGTTGGATGAACTAAAAAATAAAGACTGATGACCATGGAAGCAATTGTACTGTATTTTGGAAAAGTAATTGTATGCTCTGGTGTAATGTTTCTGTATTACCAGTTGTCTTTAAAAGACAAGACATTTCATCATTACAACAGATTCTACCTTCTGGGCGCAATGTTGACAGCATTGCTGCTGCCACTGGTAAAAGTGGAGGACTTTACCATAGAGGTGAGTAATGATGTGTATATGTTTCTTGATAAGATTCAGAATTTTAACACCGAAAAAAGACTAGACAATGGTAACTTTTATTTTAGCATTATTTTTTCAGCTCTGGGACTGGTTTCTCTCTATTTTTTAGGGAAGCTGACTTACGGAATTTTTAAGATCCGTACGTTTAAAAAGCAGTTTCATAAAGAAAGTTTTGACGGGATCAACTTTTACCGTACAGATCTGACCGAAGCTCCCTTTTCCTACTTTAAAAATCTCTTCTGGAAGAATACCATTACCCTGGATTCCCCGGCAGGAAAACAAATTTTAAAGCACGAAATGGTACATATTGAACAAAAACATTCGTTTGATAAGATCTTTATTGAGATCATTACCTCTGTTTTCTGGTTCAATCCGTTTTTTCATATCATTAAAAAAGAAATTAATCTAATCCATGAATATCTGGCTGATAAAAAAGCCGTAAAGCATTCGGACACCAAAGCATTTGCGCAGATGCTTTTAGCAAGCCACTTTTCCGGAACACAGTTGCCTGCCACCAGTCCGTTTCTAAGTTCAAACCTTAAAAAAAGACTTAAAATGTTACAAAAACCAAAAACTAAATTCGGGTATGCGCGAAGAATTTTTGCATTGCCGGTTGTATTTACCTTGGCATTTGCTTACCTCGTTAATGCAAAAAATAATGAAATTGAAGAAACCAATCTTACTCTTAAAAAAGCGGTTTCTGAGATGCAGAAGGATACGGTACGACCTGCAAAAACAGAACAGAAGGATAGCAGAGAACCCCAGATCATCAATTCTGACCATGACAAAAAACTGGCTGAAATTGAGAAGAAGATGGACAAAAAAGGGAAAGAACTGGATCAGTTAAAGCCAGGATCAAATGCCTTTAATAAAAAAGTGGAAGAAATCAACAGACTGGCTGACGAATTAGGTAAAATTGCCTCAGAGAAAGCTATTCAGGAGACCGATAAATACTTCGATTCTCCGGAATGGAAAAATCAAATGCTTGCTCTTGAGAATATGGAAGTAGATGTAGATGTTCCTGAACCGGATGTTGCTCCCGGTGAAATTCCTTCTGTGCCTAAAGCTCCGGGTGCTCCAAAAAGCCCGCGAATCACTTATAAAAACAATACGGTGTTTTATAAAGACCTGAGCGCTAAAGAGAAGAGAGAAGTACAGAAAGCCATGAAAGAGGCCAAAAAAGCGATGGAGCAAGCCAAAAAGGCGATGAAGGAGGGTGAAAAAGCACGAAAGGAAAGTGTGAAAGCTAGATTGGAAGGCGAAAAAGCAAGGATAGAAAGCTTAAATGCTCTGAAAGAGGGTGAGATCGCAAGAAAAGAAAATGAAAAGGTAAGGATTGAAAATGCAAAGGAAAGAGAATTCTTTAAGGAAGATCAGTTTAATAAGATCAGCAATCCACCTAAAGTAATCGTAATGCAGGCAGACTTTATAAAAAGGGATGGCAAAGGAAACATCGCGATGAACGGGATTAAAAAATTTAACGTCAGCGGTATGGATAATATAAAGTATTTTATAGACGGAAGAGAAGTTCCTCAGGCAGAGACACAAGCACTAAAGCCTGAAGATATTGCCAGCATTCATGTTTTCAAAGAAAATAAAACAGGAGATAGGAAAGGCGAGATAAGAATTAAGACAAAGAAATAAAGTTCAACATAGCTTTGTCAGGACCCTACTGACAAAGCTTTTTTTTCTTCATTATGAAAAGTAAAATTCTAATTTTTTTGGTACTGGGAGTAGCTGTCAATGCCCAGATTAACAGATTCTTTTATGAGTATACCTTTATTCCTGATTCCCATAACAAGGAAGAGGTGAAAAAAGAAATGATGCTGTTGGATATTGATAAAAACGGATCAAGCTATTACAGCCATGATAAATTTGTTGCTGATTCCACGGGAAGGGCAGAGCTGGAAAAACAGCTGAAATCAGGGGGTGGAAATATCAGTATCAACAGGCGTGAAAAGCCCGGACAGGTTTCGTATAAAGTTACCAAACAGTATCCTGAGATGACGACCTTCCTTTACAGAAGCATCTCTATGGACAAGTATAAGATAAAGGAAGATAAAAGACAGGAATGGAAAATTCTGCCTGATCAACAAAAAATAGGAGAGTACAATGCCCAGAAGGCAACCACCAGCTTTGGCGGAAGAGACTGGACCGCATGGTTTACGACCGATATTCCCTTTCAGGACGGGCCCTATGTTTTTTCAGGATTGCCGGGACTGATTGTCATGATTGAAGATTCTACCGGCTCTCACAGGATGACTGTCGTCGGTAACAAAGCAGTAAAAGCTCTGGATTCCGAACAGGATCTTCAGCTGCCCGAAAATGTAAAAGTATTGGGTATAGGGGGAAAAGAAATTGAAGTGACAAAAGATCAGTTTAAAAAAGCGTGGAAAGCATACGTTAATGATCCGACTAAAAACATGAGGGAAATGATGATGAAAAATGGAGGAGATACTCCTTCAAAAGTAGTCTTTAAGGTAAAAACAGCAGACGGAAAAGAAATCTCAGATCCTAACCAGGTTTTCAGGGAAATGGAAAAGAGAACGAAGGACCAGCTTCAAAAAGACAATAATCCGATAGAGCCGGATCTGGTGAATTAAAATGAAATTATTTAGTAATAGACAGGACAGCATTCAGTGGTGTCCTGTTTTCTTTTTTAAGGGTACATCTTCAGGGAAAGGCAATTCACTGAAAAGACATGTTCTTTAATGTAAATATGCTTACCTTTCCGGAAACTTAAGCTAAATCCCCATAATACCCTTACTATATGATGACCGAAAAGGAAAAATGCGCAGCAGGAATTTTATACAATGCCAACCATGACAAGGAATTGATCCGGGAAAGGATTTTCTGCAAAGATCTTTGCCAGGAATATAATGAGATAAAGAATTCTGATGCCGAAAGAAGAAATGAAGTGATCCGGAAAATTTTAGGAAGTGTAAAGGCCAATATCTGTATAGAGCCTGCTTTCTGGTGTGATTACGGTTATAATATTGAGGTGGGAGAAAACTTTTATGCCAATCATAATCTTGTTATTTTAGATTGTGCAAAGGTAAAATTTGGTGACAACGTTTTCATTGGTCCCAATTGCAGTTTTTATACCGCAGGCCATCCGCTTGATGTACGACAGAGAAACGAAGGACTGGAATATGCCCATCCCATTACTGTGGGGGATAATGTCTGGTTCGGGGGTAATGTTGTCGTTCTACCCGGAATCACGATTGGAGATAACGCCGTGATAGGGGCAGGGAGTGTAGTGACCAAAGATATTCCGGCCAATACCGTTTCGGTAGGCAACCCCTGTAAGGTAGTCAGGGAAATTGTGACAGAAAACTAATCTGACTTTAGTATAGAAGATTGATCTATAAAAAATAGGATCCCGGCACCAAAGGTGCCGGGATTCTTTATCGTGTAGATGATAAAATCTGATCTTAAGATAATTTCTGAGAATCTGCAATGAACTGAGCCAGTCCGCTGTCTGTTAACGGGTGCTTTAGCAAGCTCAAGATTGGAGGAAGCGGAGAGGTGATTACATCAGCCCCGATTTTAGCACAGTCGATAATGTGCATGGAGTGACGGATAGAAGCAGCCAGAATTTCAGTTTCGAACATATAGTTATCGAAAATTAATCTGATTTCCTGAATAAGGTTTAACCCGTCTGTAGAGATATCATCTAATCTTCCTAAGAAAGGAGATACATACGTAGCTCCTGCTTTAGCAGCTAAAAGTGCTTGTCCAGGAGAGAAGATCAAAGTACAGTTGGTTTTGATCCCTTTGTCTGAAAAATATTTTAAAGCTTTGATGCCATCTTTGATCATTGGGATTTTCACAACGATATTCGGGTGGATAGCAGCCAATTCGTCTCCTTCCTTGATCATTTCTTCATACGTTGTAGAAAGTACTTCCGCAGAAATATCTCCGTCTACAATTTCGCAGATCGTTTTGTAATGGTTTTTGATTGCTTCAGCTCCCTGGATTCCTTCCTTAGCCATTAATGAAGGGTTGGTGGTAACACCATCTAAAATTCCAAGGTCTTTAGCTTCTTTGATTTGCTCTAAATTAGCTGTGTCAATAAAAAATTTCATTTCGTTAAATTAAATAGATTTCTTCCAGCAAAGATAGGGGAATTAATTGAGTTCTGGCATATGATTTTTAAGGTATCAGTTAGATGCCCCAATGCCTTTCAGCCTATAAAATTTCTGGTTTGGTAAGCAGTAAGAGAAAAAAATGAATACGTTTATTACCCATTTTCTTATTTTTACATCTAGCAACCAATCACCAACCACCATCAACCATCACCCAGCAACTATCAACCAACTATCAACCATCAACTAACATCCACATGAAAAACAACAGCTTCACTGCAACTCTTGAGATCATCGGAATTAACCCATTTGTTTTTGTTCCGGAAAAAGTCCTGGAGCAGATATTTAGCGATTCGGGGAGAACAAAAAGTCCCATTCCGGTAAAGGGAATGGTGAATGGAAAAGAATTTAAACAGAATCTGATGAAGTATCTGGGGGAATGGAGACTTTACATCAATCTGCTGATGTTGGCAAACTCTCCTAAGAGAATTGGGGAAGTGATTGAGGTGACGCTTGAATATGATAATTCGGACCGAAGCATTTCTATTCATCCGCAGCTGGAGCAGGCTATTAAAAATAGTGATCTTGCTGCTGCCAATTTTGAAAGATTAAATCCTTCTCATCGGCTTGAACTGGTTCGTTATATCAATAACCTGAAAACAGAAGCCGGCATCCATCGTAATATTGAAAAGATCATCCGTCATCTGCAGGGAGAAACGGATTTTTTTGGTAAAAGAATAGAGTAGAAGATACAAAAAATTCCGGAAATAATTCCGGAATTTTTATTATGAATTTAAAGCTTTGCTCAACTTTAAAGCGTCCTGATTGGTAGGGTCATATTGCAGTGATTTAGCAATATGTTCCTTAGCTTTGGCAGGATCGCTCTGCTGTTCTGCAAATGCAATATAAAAGTAGGCATAAGCAAGATTCTTTTTATTTTGCTCTACCTCTTCAGGTTTTACTGTAGCAATATATTTTTCATACGCCAATTTTGCATTGGCATCATCTTTAGAGGATTGATAGGCATACGCCTGGCTGTAATAAGACGGAGCCCAGTCCGGTAGTAAAGCTGATATTTTTTTCCATGTATCAATTGCGTTGGGCCAGTCTGAGGCTTCCTGATAAGCGGCAGCTAGCTTAGATAAAGATTCTGTATCTTTTGGATTGGCCTCAATCTGTTTTTTCAGGCTGTCAATAGTTGGATTACCAGACTGGCTTGCTGTGGTGGTAGCCGCTGTCGTTTTGGTAGTATCCGTTTGTGTGGTCTGAGCACTCATAAGACCTGCAGTTCCTACAAACATTAAACCTAAAAATAAACTCTTGATATTAACTTTCGACATTTTCATAATCTTATATTTTAAAATTCTGTAGCATAAAATTCAATAATAATTCCATAAAAGTTTAAATTTTAGAAGCTTTAAGCTTTTTTAGAAAATATTAACGAGTTATATGTTTTTTTTAATTTAATTTTTGATTCCTTGGCGTATCAGTTTTATCTTTGTCTCGCAACTATTTTTTTTAAATCACTTTAATATCACTTGTATGAACATCATATTAGCGTCAACATCTACCATTTTCGGTGGTGAATATCTGGAATACCTTCGGAAAGAATTAATCCCTTTATATAGCGGAATAGACGAAATTGTCTTTATTCCTTTTGCCAGGCCAGGTGGTATTTCACATGATGAGTACACAGCCAAGGCACGTTCTTTTTTCGAAACCATGAACATTAGGGTAAAGGGCCTTCATGAATTTGACAATAAGGAAGACGCTTTAAATCAGGCAAAAGGATATTTTACAGGGGGTGGCAATACCTTTTTACTGGTAAAAACATTACATGAAGAAGGGTTAATCTCCGTTCTCAAAGAAAATATATCCAATGGAAAGGCCTACCTGGGATGCAGTGCCGGAAGTAATATAGGCGGTCAGAATATGAAAACCACAAATGATATGCCCATTGTTTATCCGCCAAGCTTTGATTGTATGGGGCTGGTACCGTTCAATATCAATCCCCATTACCTGGATCCAAATCCGGACCTGAAACACAATGGGGAAACAAGAGAAATGCGTATCAAAGAATTTCTGAACCAGAATGATATTAAAGTTGTAGGACTCAGAGAAGGAAACTGGATCAGAAGAATAGGCGATATCATTACTGTTGAAGGAAGTGAGCTGACAAGGATTTTTGAAAAGGATAAAGACCCCTACGAAATAGAAGCGGGGAGCAGACTATAATGACCCGCGAAGCTATACAACGCTTTACAGAGCGTAATATGAAGAACTTTTCGGTCAACAGTACAGGCTGGAATGGCATAATCAGACAGTTGCTGTTTGAATTTGCTGTTTCCGGATGGGATATAAACCATGATGTTTTCGGAAAAGAAAAATCCGGGGAATTACGGTGCTCTACCTATTCTGAAAATCCTGAACTGAATGCTGTTATCAAAAACATTACGACAAAATACCTCAATCTTTCCGTTAAAACCTGCGAAATCTGTGGAAGTGAGGGCAAACCAAGAGTTGTACAGTCATGGCAGACCACCTTGTGTCTTACTCATTACCTGGAACAGCATCCTGCTATCGAAATCGACGGGGGACTCAATGTCAGCATTAAAAATAAGAAGCTGCTGAATTTAAGGGAGATCGTACAAGCTGATATAGAATATGATCTTCAGAAAATATGGCTTTATACAGAAATGCCGGCAGATGATGCGCATGCGTTCTGCTTTTCATGGCAGGAACCTAACTATTACCTTCTTTTGAAAACAATTCCAGGCGATCTGTTTCCTGAAGACAGACAGGAGGAGATTTCAAAACTGTTTCAGAATCTGAAGAACTGTGAAATATGTGGTTACACAGCAGTTCATCAGAAAAGCTGTCTGCGCTGTCACCATGAAGAATGGAATGATTCAGGATTCCTGGCTGATGATTACAGGGAAAGATCAGAATACATCAAAGCCTGCCAGATGGATATCTTTTTAGATGAAGATAATTATGAAAAATATTTTAAAAGGGACCGGTCGTTTGAAAAGTACCCTGATCATCAGATTCTTTTCTGCCATAAGGATCTCAGGGCATATCAGTAGTTTTTATTTTACTTATATTTGGTCAGAAATTAAATAAGGAAGGGCTCGAGATTTTGCTTTGAAAATCTTTAAAAAGGCCATTCCAGATGTATGACTACCAAACTGCAATGCAAATGAAAAAAACACTGGCTGTTCTCGCCTTTTCGGTACAGATGGTTTCTGCTCAGAATATGGCCCAGAAATTGGAAAAAGCAACCAAAGACCTGATGGATTCTTCAGGAGCCCTGGCATCCAGCTTATCATTTTATGTCTCGGATGACAGTGGCAACTTTATATATGAGTACCAGGGAAGCAAAGGACTTTCAACAGCATCTACTCAAAAAATTTTCACTGCCGGTGCCGCACTGGAAACTTTGGGTAAAAACTTTACTTTTACCACCACTTCCAGTTATTCGGGATCTGTTTCAGGAAATGTTCTGAACGGAAATCTTTTTATCAGCTCCAATGGTGATCCTACCTTGGGAAGCTGGAGGTATGAAGCCTACAAGCCCGAAAGTTTTAAAAAGAAACTGACAGAAGCGATTAAAAAATCAGGCATTACAAAAATAACAGGGGATCTGATTATTGATGATTCCTATTTTGATCACCAGACCATTCCCGGAGGCTGGCCATGGGACGATCTTGGAAATTACTATGGTGCAGGAGTCTGGGGACTTAACTGGAGAGAAAACCAGTTTGATATCAATATCAATGGGACTGATTTCAAAAGCTTTTCCTATCCTCTGGAAAATGTAAAGTGGCTGAATGATCTCAGAACAGGAGGAAGCTCAGATCAAAGCCTGATATTTACCGCACCCCATTCCAATGTTGCAATGATTAACGGGATGCTGCCGTCGGGAAAAACAGTAACGGTTTCCGGAGCAACTCCCAATCCTCCGGTACAGCTGGCAGCCGAAGTACAGCAATGGCTGAAAGAATCGGGAATTGAGCTCTCTGGAAAAGCAGTCACCAATTCTCAGCTTGAAACAGAAGGAAAGCAGGTACTGGCAGCCCCTAAGAGTAATATGCTGATGACGTACCAGTCTCCGACTCTGGATAAAATTGTATTCTGGTTTTTGAGAAAAAGTGTTAACCTGTATGGAGAAACCCTTATCAAAACCCTGGGAAAAGAAAAAAAAGGAAATTCCAGTTTCAAAAGCGGAGTTGCTTACCTGAAAGAATTCTGGAAATCAAAAGGAATCAACCCGAACCTGATCAATTTTGCTGACGGAAGCGGCTTGTCTCCTCAAAACTATGTAGCCGCGAAAGCGGAAGTACAGGCTCTTTTATATGCAAAAAAACAAGCTTGGTTCGAATCTTATTATGACGGATTTCCAGTTCAGGAAAACGGGATGAAGATGAAAAGCGGAACGATGAAAGATACCAAGTCCTTCGCCGGATACCATACTGCCAAAGACGGAAAAAAATATGTGTTTTCAATTATTATCAACAACTATCAGGGAAGCGGAAGTGCCGAGCTGCAGAAAATCCTGAATGTTTTAAAATAAAATAGCCTTGGGGAAATCCATACTTGCCAGACTGAATAACTGGATTATTTTTGTTGTGATGACTACATTGGTGATCGCCATCGTAGTATCTTCCACGTCATTGATTAATTTCCTCAGAAAAGAGGAGATCAAAAGGATCAGTCTTCTATCCAAAGCAATCAGGATCCAGCAGGAAGTAAAAACTCCGGATACGGATGTCCTCGATCTGCTGCCGGATATTCTCAATATCAACAATACCATTCCTTTTATCGTAACGGATAAATACCGGATTCCTATTCTTGATCTCGGGTACTACAGGAATATTCCTGAAAGTACAATAAAAAACCCTGAGAAGCTCCACGATCTGATGGCGAACATGGAGAAAAATTACACTCCTATAGAGATCAAAGTACCGGATGGGAATAATCAGTTTGTGTACTATGACAACTCCAGAATGCTTAATAATCTTCGCTACTCACCTTATATTCTAGGCTTATTCATCCTCTTGTATTTTGGCTTTACCTTCTGGTTCTTCAGGACCATAAAAAAAACAGATGAAGGCTATCTTTGGGCAGGGCTGGCCAAAGAAACGGCCCATCAGATCGGTACACCGCTATCATCAATGATAGGCTGGATGGAAATTATGAAAATGGACAATCCGGAATCGGAAGGGGTGCACGAAATAGAAAAAGATATTGAAAGATTACGGACCATCTCTGAAAGATTTTCAAAAATAGGTTCAGTTCCAGAGCTGAATGATATGAACTTCAATGAAACGATCCAGGAAAATTATGATTATTTAAAAACCAGAATCTCCAGAAAAATTGATTTTACCCTGCAGCTCCCTGCCTATATCGTTCTGGTTCCGCATAATAAGATCCTGATGAGCTGGGTTATCGAAAACCTTGTGAAAAATGCGGTAGATGCCATGAAGGGAGAAGGAAGCATTACCCTATCGGTTTCTGAGCGCAATAAAAGTATTCTGGTTGAGGTAAAAGACAACGGAAGCGGAATGACCAAGCAACAGGCGAGAAATGCTTTTAAACCAGGATATTCTACAAAGAAAAGAGGATGGGGACTTGGCCTGTCACTCGCAAGAAGAGTTATTCATGAGTACCATAACGGAGACATCAAAATCTCACAGACAGAAGTAGGAAAGGGAAGTACTTTCAGAATAGCAATTAGAAAAGAATAAAAGAGAAACTGATCCTCACATGAGAGGAAAAACTGATGGTATTCATCTTTAAGGAAAACCAACTCTCTTTTTATTATATTTTTGCTTTGAAATCCAAGGTTTGTCCGGTCTCGATCTCAATATTCAATAGCAACGGTCTTAGCCTGTTCACCTCTTATAGAAAATCAGTGATCGGCTATATTCATTATGCATAATGATCCTGTACTAAGGTAAGAAAAGACATAAATAAAGGCTGAACCTTTACGGATCAGCCTTTATTTTTATTTTTTACCGGTCAGCCACTGGTTCTGCAGCTTCAGCTCTTCAGGACTTGGATTGGCTTTAAATTTAAGCGTTTCCATGGTCATTTTGTCGAGAATAGCTTTTCCTTTCAGGTTCATCTTTTCTTTCTTTCCTGCATTATCTCTCAGAATCGTTACCGTAACTTCCTGGCCGTCTTTGATAGTCTGGGCATAGCCGATAAATTCCTGTACGTTTTTGATATTGACATTCTTCCCGTCTAAAGCAAGTACCTGATCTGTGATTTTAAACCCTATACTTTTGGCAAACGGTGATAAAGCAGAACTTTCATCAAAGGCAAAAGCATTGTTTTTTTCATCAAAACCGGTAAGGTTTGGATTTTTAATAAACCAGAAAATTGGTCGGCTTTCCTGTTTCTGAACCTCTACACCCACCATATTAAGGTATTCTGCATAAGGTGTCGGCTGATTTCCTGCAATATATTTATTATAGAAATCCTTTACCTGTGAATAGCCGGTGACTGTTACCAGCTCATCAATTAATTTATCATCCTTGAAAGGCTTGTTTTCCCCGAATCGCTGTGACAGTTTTCTGATCATATCACGGTAGCCCATTTCTCCATTGGAAAGTTTTCTGAGCTCAATATCCAGGCACATGGCCAGAAGTGCTCCTTTCTCATATACATTCCGGTACTGATCCTTATAAGGCTCTTTAAGAACATTTTTGCTCATTACCGTAAACGGCATCGTATCATCATAATTTTTGGAATTGGCGATTTTTTCACTCATTCTCTGAAGAAATGCGTCCTTATCGATAAGGCCTTCCTGAATCTGGAATAAATTCGCAAAATATTCTGTTCCGCCCTCATACATCCAAAGGTGCTGGGACATTTTCGGATTGGCATAATCAAAATAATGAATCTCTTCAGAATGGGTTTTCAACGGATTTACCGTATGGAAAAACTCGTGCGAAACCACATCCGTAATCGTATTGTCGATCGCATCTTTCGGCATACCCTCAGGCAGGACTACGCTGGTGGATTCGTGATGTTCCAGCGCTCCGAAACCTTTGATGGCCGGTCCGTCACCACCAGAGAGGTAAAGCATGATCGCATACTTTTTATTGGTGTTCATATCCCCTAAGAATTTCTTTTGGGCAATGACCATTTTTTCAAGATTGTCTTTGAAATCAGCTGCCTTATATTTTCCTGTTGGAGAATAAACACCCAGCACCAGTTCCATTCCCCCAGCGTTGAAGGTAATGTAATCCGGTTTTGTGTACATCAGTGGAGAGTCGGTCAATTTAGCATAGTTGGCTAAAGTAAACGTATCGGTGGATTCTGATTTATCCTGATCTACCAAGGCAGTGGTTCCATAGAAATCCGTCGGCTTCTGAATCACCAGCTGATAAGGAACATCCTGCATATTATCAATATATCCGACAAATCCATGGGTATTGATCATGAATACTTTTCCCTGTTCAATATCCGTTCCCGATGGGGAGAATACCGCTTTATGCTTAGAAGTATCCGTTTCCTCATCAAAACTGTCGTTCACCAGATAAGAAATTTTGCTAAGGTTCTGAGCATTTTTTAAAGAATAGGTGTTGTCATTCACTTTTGTATACGTAAGCTCTTTGCCTTTATTGTCATAAAACCTGATCCCTTCTATGAATCTTCCATAATCATCTACGGAATAGGTGCCGGGAACCGTTTGTGGAAAATGAAACTTGATATCACCGGATTTCATTTTCGGAAATTCCATGGTAACGGCTACTTTATCATCTTTTACATTGACAAGATCGATGGTGGTTTTTATAGACTGGGCATTCGCTAAAAAAGCGGCAAAAAGCCCTAAGCTAAGTGCTGTTTTTCTCATTAGGTTTAAATTTATAGTTAAATAGTTGTTGTTTTTTCCATTTTGTTACGTCATCAAGTATTAAACTTTTCTTAAATTATTTCAATAAAAGGAAAAAGGCAAATCCACTTATTTGCGAATCTGCCTTTAACTTATCTACTGAATCTGCTCATAATTGATGTAATAGTTTTTATTAAACACCACTGGACCTGGTTTTTTTAATTTTACCGTTTGCCAGCTTTCCACCGGATTGATGGTTTGGTTACCATTAATGATGATAGGCAGTTTGAAGTTTTTCACAACATCTGTATATCGGAATTTCAGCATTTCCCCATCTTGAGCATATTCAAGTGAAGGAATTTGGATTGTTCTCAGATATTGATTGAACACACTCGAAAAATCAATTCCCGATTTTGAGGATATGTAGTCTTCAATCTGTTGGGTGGTTACGGTCTGATGATAAAAATCTTTATTAAGGCCTCTTAAGATCTGTCTGAATTTTTCATCGTTATTGATGACCTGTCGTATAGTATGAAGCATATTAGCTCCCTTTGGGTACATGTCTCCGCTTCCTTCATTTCTTACGCCGTAATTTCCGATAATCGGGACATCATTACTGATGATATTACGGATCCCGATGGCATAGATATCCGCCGATTTTTTATCCAGATATTTTTCTGTAAAAAGTACTTCTGAATAATTGGTAAAGCTTTCATGGATCCACATATCTGCCTGATCTTTGGCTGTAATACTATTAGCAAACCATTCATGTCCGCTTTCATGGATAATGATAAAATCCCATTTTAGACCCACTCCCGTTCCCGAAAGATCTTTTCCCCTGTAGCCATTCTGGTAGCCGTTTCCGTAGGCAACATTACTTTGGTGTTCCATTCCCAGGTACGGCGAATCAACCAGTTTATAAGAATCTTCATAAAAAGGGTACGGCCCAAACCAATATTCAAAAGCGGAAAGCATAGGCTTTACCTGGCGGAACTGTTTTTTAGCTTTGTCAAGATTATAGTCCAATACCCAGTAATCAAGATCCAGCTTTCCTTTCTCTCCCGCAAAGGTATCTTTAAAATTGACATATTTACCAATATTCGGAATGATAGAGTAGGCATTGATTGGGCTTTTTACTTCCCAGGTATACGTGGTTTTGTTTCCTTCAGTTTTTTTATCGGTTAATCTTCCATTACCCACTCCTACAAGATCATTGGGTGTGATAATTTTCATGATTATTCCTTCATCCGGCTCATCGCTCCAGATATCTTTGGTAGGAAGCCAGATAGAAGCCCCGATTCCTTCATCAGCAACACTCATCCATGGACGTCCTTTTTCATCTTTGGCAAAAACCCAGCCTCCGTCCCATGGTGCATTTTTAGCGATGAGTGGTTTCCCGGAATACACAACATCCAGGGTATATTTTTCTCCTTTTCTGAATTTTTTATTTGCTGTTACAAAAATGAAATCACCATCTTGCTTATAGGCGGTAATGGGAAAGTCCCCGGTCACCTTATCAGCTTTCATAGGCTGCTGAAGATCGATCTGGAAAACAGGATTGGTTACATCTTTGATGATTTCAAAACTGATCTTATTCGTTCCTTTGATGCTCTTCTGGTCAAAATCCGGTTCTACGGAAAGGTCATACTTTCTGACATCCCAAAAGTTTCTGAATTGGGTATCGGAACCTTTTAATGTGTCCTGCCTGGTGAAAACTTTATCCTTTTCAAAAAACTGTCCGAAAACCAGTCCTGAGGCAAACAAAAGGGAATATGATAATTTTTTCATTTTAAATTGTATTAATAATCTTTTCAAAAATAGAAAATTTAATTAACAGCTGCATGCAAAGTATTTAAAAAATACAGATTATCCGGACTGCAATTCACTTTTCCCGGTCATGAAAAAAGCCCGGCTATAACCGGGCTCTTATTATGGTATAATGATATTATTTTTTGATAAATTTCAGATTGGTCTTCGTTCCTTTATCTTCAATAGAAATTACATAAGCACCTACGCTTAATCTTCCAACAGAAATTTTGTTATCTGTGATCTGACCGTTCATCACGATCTGTCCTGCCATATTGGTAATGGTATACAATGCTTTAGATGATACCTGAGTGATGTTTAATACATCATTTACCGGGTTAGGGAAGATCTGAATTCCACTGTTATCTTTCGTTGTATCATGAGTGCTCAGATTTCCATCCACAATGCGAACAGGGTAGTCTTCAACCTCACCATACTGCGGGCTGATACATCCGGTTTGCGGCAGCGTATTATAGGACAATACCACTCTCATGATGACGTTTCCGTTGGTGTACGCATCTGCCGGAACAGTAAAGGTTCCTGAAACAGGTGTGGTAGTACTTGGAGCACTGGAGAAAATCATTTCAGAAGCAGTGAACTGCCCATCTTTATTATAGTCAATCCAAGCTCTTACCCCATCGTTATACGATTGGCCATTCCATGATTTAGACACGCTGATCGTATTTCCTGCAATTCCTTTTTTCAAAGTAATTATCTTGCTGAAATCAGGGGTATAGTCTGAATATGCAGAGCCCTGGCTGGTGTTTGATATGGCAGGCATTCCTACAGGAGTTACTGTAACGTTGGAAATAAACTCATCTTCAGGGTTTGAAGAAACCGTACATGTTTCATAATAAAGCGTTGCAAAGATGGTCGCTGTGGAGTATGTTCCTGTAGTAGATCCGCAAACCTTGGCAATCTGTACCTCATATTGAGTTGCTTCGTCCAATCCGGTAAGATAATAGGAGTTGGTGGTAACAGGGAGTGTAGTCCATGTAGCAGTTCCTAATTTTCTATACATTAATGAATAGGTAGCTCCTTGTGATGCCGTCCAGTTGATGCTGGCAGAAGTTTTTGTAATTCCCGAAACAGCGATTCCTGTCGGGGCTGTGGCTGAGCATTCTGCAGCAGCCGAAACAGTCGCATTTCCTATGGCATAGAATACATTATCAAGAGCACTTACTCTTACCTTCAGGTTTGCGCCTGTAGCAAGGGAAGCGAAAGAATACGGTTCAGATCCGTCATTAGGAGTAGATGGAGTGATCACAGTCCAGTTAACCCCGTTATCTGTTGTATAGTCTATCTTAACATTCTGTACATTGTAAGGAGCAGCATTGGTATTCACTACATCCCAGGTAATTGCTCCCGGAGTATTATTGTAAACCGATGCTGAAGTCACTTTGAATGGGCCTTCATTTCCTACGTTTATCTGAGCCAGAGCGCTTTGTGTCTGCTGCTGAGTAACAGTAGGGTGGTTATCTCTTACGGTTACCTTGAAGTTCATATTTCTCTTGACATTGGATACGGTTTCCCAACCTGGTATATTGACCAATGTTCCGGCAAGGACAGTTTCCAGTTTAGGGAAGTAACGGGTAGGAGAAGTGGTAGGCATTAATGATCTGAAGTTAGCTCCATTTGTTCGTGTTGGGCTTACAGGGCCAAAGGTTGTGGCCGCAAGATCATATTGTTCCCATGTATAGGTCATTGGATCATTTTCAGCATCCGATGCACTCGCCGTCAGTACAAAGGCCGTTCCTTTAGGGATTGATTTAACCGCTAGTGGTTGTATTGTAGGTGGAGTATTGGCAACAGGCGTGATGACCCCACAAGTCTGAGAACTTACATATGTTTCTACTTCTTCAATATTTTTAGTATGGAAATAAGCGTCGGAATGCATCTGTACATTGGCATTGGTAATTCCTGCATACCCCATAATCGTAGATCCTGACCCCGGTTCCATATGAGCACCATGAAGAGCAAGAGACATTGTATGGGCACCACCGAATTGATGACCTATTTCGTGTGCTACAAAATCAATATCGAAATTATCACCGAAAGGTTGGTTCGCTACGCTTGGAGAAGTGATTCCGGCACCTTTTGAAGTATCGTCATCATTATCTACTGGGTTTCTACATACGTTTCCTACATCCCCAGCACTTCCGCCTCCTCCTTTGTGTCCAAAGAAATGGCCGATATCATAAGCATCATTACCTATAGCTGCTGTTATAGCACGCTGAACCTCCAGATTCCAGGCACCAGGCGCACCGTTAACAACCGTCGTATATGGATCGGTAGCAGGATCTGTATAAATAAGTTGCGGTACATCCAGAACATTCATATGAATACCAAAGTCTTTCTCAAATACACCGTTTACACGGTTCATTGTTGCATTGATACGGGCGGCAGCCTGAGGCACACCTCCAGCCAGCTGAGTATATTCTCCGTTTACAGAAATGGCAATTCTATACGTACGGTACTTTTGCTGGTTGCTTTTATTGAAAACTTGTGAACCGTTCAGAACCGTTTTTGTTTTTAAAAGCTTCTGCATTCCCTTTTTCATTTCTATAGGCTCAGAAGTTGTACATTCAAAAGGATCCGTTTTAGATTTGTTGGATTTATAGAAGACACCATAGATATCTTTTGCGTTGTTCACCGGCTCTATAAATTCGTATTTTCCTGTATTTCCATCAAAAAGCATAGACTGGAAATCGTTGGGTGCCGTACTGAATCTGATCTGTTTGTTAGGATCATCTATTCCGATTCCGGCATAGGCTCCCAGCTCATACCGGTCTGCCATAGATTTTTCCACTACAGGAGAGCTGTATACGGAAAACCGCTCCACTTTTCCACTTGTCGTAGGTAGTGAGATGATGACCGGAGATCCCTGCCCGGCTTCAGGTGCATTTTTCAGAAGACTTCTGATCGAAGCCAGGTCGACTCTGTAAGCGTAGACAATATTGACTTCCTTCCTTACGGGAGCCACCTTTTCAGATACAGGTTCCCACCGCTGAGCCTGTAAGCTGGTTAGGCTCAAAGCTAATGCGAAAGCAAAAATAATTTTCTTTTTCATATATTATCGTAATAAATTGAGTTAATTATTGTAAATATAAAATATTTTTCTGATTGATTGTTACTTAAATGATAATTATATTGTTATTTTCTTTAAAGGAATAACTAAAACATTGTGATTTACCGCATTATAAAAAGAAAAATTCACTTTTCTGGGAAAAGTGAATTTTTTATAATTTTAATATTTGTTAAAATTTTTTATGTTCAGTTACTTTTGAACAGCAGGGAGATTTGAATTGTTTTTCTGTATCTTTTTATACGTGAAGCTACACATCATAATACTGAACTCATATAAGATCAGCAGCGGAAAGGCGGCCATCAGCATGCTTAAAACATCGGCCGGTGTGATAATGGCTGCTACCACCATAATCAAAACAATTGCATGGCGACGGTACGTTTTCATAAAGGTAGGCGTCAGGATTCCGATACTGGTAAGGAAATAGATCAGAATAGGGAAGAGGAAAATGACTCCCATGCCCAGAACCACCTGCAGAAAAAGTGTGGTGTAATCACTCAAATCATAAAGCGGAACAATAATATCCGAAATTTTAAAGATCACTCCAAAATTTACGGCGAAAGGAAGAATTAAAAAATAACCGCACAACACTCCCGTCATAAAAAGGATCCACACGGCATTAATGATATAAATAGAATTCTTCTTTTCTCTCGGATGTAAGGCCGGGCCGATAAAGCGCCACAGTTCCCATACAATATAAGGAAATGCCCCCACCATTCCTCCAAAAACAGAAACAGCCATCATAACATTAAACTGCTGATAAAGCCTCTGTACACGAACGGGGAAATCTTTTGGCAGATGAATGCTGTCTTCTCCTATGATCATCCTCGAAAAATGATTTACAATTCTGAAGGTAGGAAAGTCATTTCGTGTAGGCCCAAAGAAGATATGATCCATAATCCAGTTGATATTATAACCAACTGCAAAAGCAGCAATTACAATAGCGATAATAGAACGGACCAGATGGCCTCTTAATTCTCCAATGTGCCCCAGAAAGGACATCTCTTTATTGTTATCCATATAGTAGAATCTGTCTGAGCTGCGCCCTTTCACAGGTAAGCAGTTTAAGTCTGCGAAATTATGAAATAATAATTAGTATTTAGAATTTATTGGTTAAGATTTTGTTCAATGGTTTCTGATACCTGCAAATAGTATATCAAAACAGAACCAGATCCGGTTCTTACTATAATTGGCCGGATCTGGTTCGGATTATCTGGAAGCGTATCCTAATTTTCTAGAATCTCAAGAACTTTTTCAGCAACCGCACCTCCGGATTGTGGATTCTGTCCTGTGACCAATCTTCCGTCAGCAACAGCAAAAGGAACAAAATCCTGATCTGCCTTTACATAGTGAGCACCTTTACTTTTCAGCACATCTTCCGTAAGATATGGCATATGGTCTGCCAGTTCAGCTGCGATCTCTTCAGAATTTGAAAACCCTGTGAGGGTTTTGTCTTTAATCAGCAATTCGCCGTTAGAAAGACTGATGTTGAAAAGCCCGACAGCCCCATGACACACTGAAGAAACAATTCCTCCATTCTCATAAATGGTACGGGCGGTTTTCTGAAGTTCTTTATTATCCGGAAAATCCCATACAACACCGTGTCCGCCTGAATAATAAATAACACTGTAATCATCAGGATTGATCATATCAGGGGTCAGGGTGTTCCCGAGTTTATCCCTGAAAGTGTCATCCGAGTAGTATTTCCAATCTACAGGCTGCACAAACATTTGTAAAGAAATTGGATCAAGGGGGGTGTATCCTCCCTTTGGACTTACAAAATCAATCTCGTATCCTTTTTCATGAAGTTTTTCATAGAAATGAACGGCTTCTCCAAGCCATAATCCCGTTGCCCGATCCATTTCAGGATATTTCTCCACACTGGTCACTACAATTAATGCTTTCTTTTTCATAAATTTTATGTTTAAAGTTGTATTGCAAAGATTGTCATTTTAAAATAAACGGAATAAGGACTTACCTCAAAAAAAAAGCGTGATCTACATCACACTTTAAGTATATAACCTGCTCAAGGTCTCCCTTGAGATGCCCAGATAGGCGGCGATAAGCTGTTTGGGAAGATGATTGATAAATCCGGGATACTGCTGTACAAAATCTTCATAGCGTTCTTTGGCAGATTTGCTCATTAAAGAAAGGATTCTTTGTTGCAGCGCCACATATCCGAAATTAGACTTTATTCTGAAAAAATGTTCCATGACGGGTATTTCCGAGCAGAGAACTTGTAGATTTTCATGAGATACTGCATACATTTCAGTATCTTCAATACAGTCTACAGCCAAAGAAGAAGGTTCTTTTTTAAAGAAGCCTGCGAAATCCGAAATCCACCAGTTAGCCGCAGCAAACTGAAGGATGTGTTCTTTCCCGGTCTGATCCGTAAAACTACTTTTAAGAAGCCCTTTTTCAATCAGGTAGATCTCACTGACCATCTGGTTTTCCTGAATGACAAACTGTCTTTTTCGGAATTTCCTTTTGATGAAAAGCGATTGCACGGTTTCAAATTCTTCATCGCTGAGATTGACGATTCCTTCAATATGTTTTCTCAGAAATTGGCTCATGACAATCCCATTAGTTTATTCCTTCATCCAGGAGCTTGTGAAGATCGATGATCCCGAAATATTTTCCGTTTTCTGTTACCACGAGCTGTCCGATATTGTTCTCTTTCAGTATTTTCATAGCTTCTTTGGCCAGCGCTTCTTTTTCTATCGTTCTCGGATGTGAAGACATAATATCTTTAGCCAGGGCTTTATTGATATCTTCCCCCTGCATCAGCATTCTTCGAAGATCTCCGTCTGTAATGACTCCGGTAATCTGGTCTGCATCGGTCACCACCGTGATTCCGTGGCTTGAGGCACTGATGGAAATGATCACATCTCTTATCGAGGCATCTTCTGCAACCTGAGGTTTCTGTGAAGAAAGAAACTGCTCCACTTTTGAAGTAAGGTTTTTCCCTAAGCTGCCTCCCGGATGAAATTTGGCAAAATCATTAGCCTTGAAATCATTCAGTTCCATCAAAGCAACTGCCAGAGCATCTCCCAATGCCATCTGAATTGTAGTAGAGCTGGTAGGTGCCAATTTGTTTGGACAGGCTTCTACGTCTACATGGGTATCCAGGATCACCTCGGAAAATTCTGCCAGCTTACTTGCTTTATTGCCGGTCATTCCTATCAGGGCAGAAGAATAGTCTTTTAAATAAGGAACAAGATTCGCGATCTCCGGAGAGTTGCCGGAATTGGAAATACATAAAACAACATCCTGCTTTTGGATCACTCCCAGATCTCCATGAATGGCTTCTGAGGCGTGCAAAAACTGTGAAGGAGTACCGGTAGAATTTAATGTGGCTACGATCTTATTCCCTACATGAGCCGATTTCCCTATGCCCACCACAATGAGTTTGCCTGTTGCCGAATTGATGATCTCAACAGCCCGCGCAAACTGGTCATCAATTCTGTTTTTCAATTTTTCGAGTTCTGAAATCTCTATATCCAAAGTGCTTTTAGCAATTGATATGATGTTGGTTCTGTCCATTTTACTACAATAGGGTATACAAAAAAGTTTCTAAAAAACGTTATATTTTAAAAACAATATTTAATATAAATTTTATTTTTTATAAATTCGTTCGCTTTTATTTTAAGCAGAAATTTTATAACTTTGGGTTATATGCAAATTTAGCAATAGAAAATTAGATGAGCGCAAAAAAAGCCAATTTATCAGGCGAATTGAAAAAGTATTTTGGGTTTTCTACATTTAAAGGACAGCAGGAACAAATCATAGATAATCTTTTGAATGGAAAGGATATTTTTGTTTTGATGCCGACAGGAGGTGGAAAATCATTATGCTATCAGCTTCCGGCACTAAT
Organism: Chryseobacterium pennipullorum; assembly: GCF_003384725.1. Taxonomy (GTDB): domain Bacteria; phylum Bacteroidota; class Bacteroidia; order Flavobacteriales; family Weeksellaceae; genus Chryseobacterium; species Chryseobacterium pennipullorum. The sequence continues at coordinate 189,123 of NZ_QNVV01000001.1, read as the reverse complement.
ATCGGAAGGTACGGCAATCGTCGTTTCGCCCCTAATAGCCTTAATGAAGAATCAGGTAGATGCAGTGAATGGCCTTTCATCTGATGATGGGGTAGCACACGTATTAAATTCATCATTGAATAAGACACAGACAAAACAGGTTTTTGACGATATCAAAAGTGGCAAAACCAAACTTTTGTATGTGGCTCCGGAATCACTGATTAAAGATGATTACCTGGATTTTTTGAAAGAAGTGACAATTTCCTTCTTTGCTATTGACGAAGCGCACTGTATTTCTGAATGGGGACATGATTTCCGGCCGGAATACAGAAATCTTAAACAGATTATAGATAAGATCGCAGATGTACCGGTAATTGCCCTTACGGCAACTGCAACGCCTAAGGTTCAGGATGATATCCAGAAAACACTGGGGATGACAAATGCTTTAGTCTTTAAAGAAAGCTTTAACCGCCCTAATCTGTATTATGAGGTTTGTCCGAAAATCAATGTAGATAAGGAAATCGTAAAATTTATCAATCAGCACAAAGGGAAATCGGGCATTGTATACTGCCTGAGCCGCAGAAAGGTTGAGGAGTTTGCCCAATTGCTGCAGGTTAACGGAATCAATGCTCTTCCTTACCATGCAGGGCTGGATCAGAAAGTAAGAGTGGCCAACCAGGACAAATTCCTGATGGAGGAAGTGGATGTGATCGTCGCAACGATTGCTTTTGGAATGGGAATCGATAAACCGGATGTACGTTTTGTAATCCACTATGATTTTCCAAAATCTCTGGAAAGCTACTACCAGGAAACGGGAAGGGCTGGCCGGGATGGCGGAGAAGGGTACTGTCTGGCATTTTATGATCCTAAAGATATAGAGAAACTGGAAAAATTCCTGGCACAGAAGCCGGTCTCGGAAAGAGAAATCGGATTACAGCTTTTGAATGAGGTGGTGGGCTATGCGGAAACTTCAATGAGCAGGAGACAGTACATCCTTTATTATTTCGGAGAAGTTTTTGATCCGGTGCATGGAGACGGTGCGAATATGTGTGATAATTCCTCACATCCACCCAAACTAAAAGATGCTACCGCAGATCTTAAGAAATCACTGGAATTGATTAATGATACCGGGGAAAAATTCAAATCCAAAGATTTGATCTCCGTGATTGTCGGTAAGGAAACGGCAGTGACCAAATCTTATAAGCTGGAGCAGAATCCTCATTTTGGTTTTGGAAAAGAAGAAAAAGATAATTACTGGAAAACGATCCTGCGACAGGCTACCGTTCAGAATTTCTTGCAGAAAGATATTGAGACCTATGGTGTTTTGAAAATTGCAGAAAAAGGGAGAAATGTCTTGAGTGGTAAAACTTCTGATCCTTTTTTAATTGCTGAAGACCGTGAGTTTGATCTTACGCAGGCCAAAGCGGAAAGTGACCAGGTTCAGATGCAAGCTGGCGGAGGTTTGGACCAGAAGCTGTTTGCCCTTTTAAAAGAATTACGGAAGAAGGTGGCCAAAAAGCATGGCATTCCGCCATATACCGTTTTTATGGATCCGAGCCTGGAAGATATGACGGTACAGTACCCGATTACGGTAGATGAGATCAATAAGATCTATGGAGTGGGAGAAGGGAAAGCCAAAAAATATGGTAAGGAATTCGCAGACTATATTAAAACATACGTTGAGGACAATAATATAGAACGTACTCAGGATATGGTGCTGAAACAGGTGGCCAACAAATCAAGCCATAAAGTTTTCATCATTCAGAGCACCGATAAAAAAATAGACCTTGAAGATATAGCAAGGGCAAAAAACCTCTCGATGGATGAACTTCTGAAAGAAATGGAAAGAATTGTCTATCAGGGAACGAAATTAAACATCGATTATTATATAGAAGATAATTTCGATGAAGATATCGTAGACGGGTTCATGGAATTTATGAATGAATCGGAAAGCGACAGCATGAAAGTGCTTTTGGATGAGTTCGGTGATGAACTGTCTGATGAAGAAGTGCGGATGCTGAGAATCAAATTCATTAGTGATGTCGCTAATTAACCTTATAAAATCAATGGTATGGCACAATGCCATCCAGTGTTTTTAATTTTTTAAGCTGTATTAGAAAGAAGAGTAAAATATTGGCCGGAGCTGAAGGAAACTTAGCTCCGGCTATTTTTATGCCCGGAATGCAGATCGTTCTATCAGGCAAAAATTAAGGCTCTGCAAAAAGTTAAGGGTACGGTTGAATATAATGTTATTTCTATATTTCTTTCATGGAAATACGGTAAAATTGGTATCCAACTCTTTCATAACGATAAAGGGAATGGCGGTTATCCATACCTCTTCTTCCTTTGAATATTTGACACGTAATGAAACTTTTTAGTAACTTTAACTGATGAAAAAAATATCTGTCATATTTATTCTGCCTGATCTGGAAACCGGAGGTGCAGAGAGGATTGTTACCACAATAGCAAATCATCTTTCCAGGGATCGTTTTGAACCCAAGATTTTGCTGTTGCGTAAAAAGGGCGGATATCTCAATTTTCTTAAAAATGATGTTGAAATTATTGATATCAACACAGAAAGAATAAGACATTCCTTAAAGCCCATTCTCGGTGAGATTTACAGAAGAAAACCTGATATTGTATTTTCCGGATTTGGTGAAGTGAATGCCTATTTATCATTGTTTATAAAGCTTTTTCCAAGAACCAAATTCATTGCCAGGGAAACCAATGTGGTGACCCAGCATGTCACCCGAAAAGAGATTAAATTTTTCTATAATTTTTATAATAACTATCAGAAGATTATTGCACAGAGTGATGATATGATGAAGGATCTCGTGGATAATTTCAATATCAGGAAAAAGAAAATTGTTAAAATAAATAACCCGGTAGACTTCGATTTTATTGAGGATAAACTGGCGGTGTCCCTTAAACCAGAATGTTTCAAATACAATTACAAAAATGTAGTGGCGATTGGCAATCTCTCACCCAGAAAAGGGTTTGATAATCTGCTGAAGGTATTTTCCAGGCTGAAAGGTGAAAACATCCTGCTTCATATTTTAGGAGATGGGAAAGATAAGGAGGTCTTGCTTCAGATGAAAGAATTTCTGGGTCTGAAAAATGTCATTTTTCATGGGCGTCAGGACAATCCTTACCAATACCTGAAATATGCTGATTTGTTTATTCTTTCTTCAAGATATGAGGGTTTTCCCAATGTGCTGCTCGAGGCAGGAGCCTGCGGAACGTATTCCCTGGCCAACAACTGTCCCGGAGGAATCAACGAGATCATTCAGCATCATGTGAACGGAGAAATTTCCAATATTGAAAATTATGAAGATTTCTCACAGAAAATAGTGGCCGTTATGCATGAGAATTATAATAGGGATGCCATAAAGAATTCTATCAAATCAAGATTTTCAAAGCATATTATACTGGATAAATATGAGAAAGTTTTGCTGGATTTGATGAAGTAGTATTATCCTTTCATTTGTCATGTGGCGTTTTATTTTCTTAGATTTGGCATCGGATAAAATATAGGTTAATGAATAAAATCCCCAAAATAGGATGCGCTTGTGAAAAACCAGACCACCATTATACTGAATATAGAAGTTCCGAATTGGGAATAGATCATACCAATGGAAGGCATGGAGAAGTAAGTATTCAACAGTGTAAATTATGCCAACGAATATGGATTCATTATTTTGTTGAATATGAGCATTATGCCAAATCAGGAAGATGGTATAAAGGAATTGTTTCGAAAAAAGACCGTTCACAGATCACTCCGGAAAATGCAGTGGAGTATCTGGAAAGTCTCGAATGGTATGTGTATGGAGGTTCTTTTTTTGAAAGCACGGGAACATTTGGACAGGGAACGTTGAATGTATAAAATTTTATACTGATAAAAAACAAATATCATTAAATATCAAAATCATGAAGCCTTTTGTAATCTTTATTTTGATGCTGAACTCTGTTGTACTGGCTGCTCAGCAAAAGACGATCTCCAGAAAAGAATTATTAAAAACTGCTGTTGATCAGAATGTTAAATCGATAGAGGTTCAGGAAATAACAATGGCTGCAGGACAGGGAGCCCCGGAACATCTTCATCCGTGTCCCGTATTGGGAATCATAAAGTCTGGAGAAGTTGTTTTTCAGATTGAAGGGCAGGAGAAAGTCATCCTTCATGAAGGCGATGCTTTTTACGAACCTAAGCATGTGAAAATTCTTCATTTTGATAATGCATCGAAGGAAAAACCACTGGTTTTTATGGCCATGTATCTGAAAGAAGGTAATGAAGAAAATATAAAGTTATTAAAATAATACTTTTTGTGAAATTAAGGCACATAATCACCAATTTTAAAATTGATAAAACTCACTTTGGTGCTTGGTAATTTATATGTAAATTTGTGAGACGTAAGATAGATAATAATAAACAAATTCATAAAATAACATGAGTCAATTCGATGTTACCGTAATAGGTTCTGGTCCTGGAGGATATGTAGCTGCTATCCGTGCAGCACAATTAGGTTTCAAAACAGCAATTATTGAAAAATATTCAACTTTAGGCGGAACTTGTCTTAACGTTGGATGTATTCCGTCAAAAGCTCTTCTTGACAGTTCTGAGCATTTCGAGAATGCAAAACATAATTTTGCAAGCCACGGAATTATTATCAATGAACCAAAGGCAGATATTGCCAGAATAATAGAGCGTAAAAACGAGGTTGTAGATCAGACAACGAAAGGGATTAACTTCCTTATGGACAAAAACAAAATTACTGTTTTTGAAGGAGTAGGAAGCTTTGAATCTGCTACTCAGATAAAAATTACTAAAAAAGACGGTTCTTCTGAAACGATCGATTCAAAATATACCATTATTGCAACGGGTTCTAAGCCGTCTTCACTTCCTTTCATTTCTCTTGATAAAGAAAGAGTGATCACTTCTACCGAAGCGTTAAACCTTAAAGAAATTCCTAAACACCTGGTTGTAATCGGAGGTGGAGTAATAGGCCTTGAATTAGGATCTGTATACTTAAGATTAGGTGCTCAGGTTACCGTTGTTGAGTTTATGGATAAAATTATTCCTGGAATGGATGGAGCTTTAAGCAAGGAATTAACTAAAGTTCTTAAAAAGCAGGGAATGAAGTTTATGCTTTCTACGGCAGTTTCTGCAGTGGAAAGAAACGGAGATACTGTAAAAGTAACCGCTAAAGATAAAAAAGGGGAAGAAGTAGTTGTAGAAGGTGATTATTGTTTGGTTTCTGTAGGAAGAAAACCTTATACTGAAGGTCTTGGTCTGGAAAAAGCAGGCGTAGAACTGGATGAAAGAGGAAGAGTAAAAGTAAACGATCATTTGCAGACTAATGTTGCCAATATCTACGCAATCGGAGACGTTATCCAAGGAGCAATGCTTGCTCACAAAGCGAGTGAAGAAGGAACTTTGGTCGCTGAAATATTAGCCGGTCAAAAACCTCATATCAATTATAACTTAATTCCTGGTGTTGTTTATACCTGGCCGGAAGTTGCAGGAGTGGGTAAAACTGAAGAGCAGCTGAAAGAAGAAGGTGTAGCTTACAAGGTAGGATCTTTCCCGATGAGAGCATTAGGAAGAAGCCGTGCAAGTGGAGACGTTGATGGTCTTGTTAAAATTATTGCAGACGAAAAAACTGATGAGGTTCTGGGAATGCACATCATTGGAGCAAGAGCAGCAGATCTTATCGCAGAAGGAGTCATCGCTATGGAATTCCGTGCAAGTGCCGAAGATATAGCAAGAAGCTCACATGCACACCCAACGTATGCTGAAGCCATTAAAGAAGCTGCATTAGACGCTACAGGAAAAAGACCAATCCACATATAATTAATAGCTGATTAAAGGATTTTAGTCATTACAATAAAAAGTAAGGGGGCTGTTTCACACTGTGGGACAGTCCCTTTTATTTTTTAGTATAGAAAAGCAAACGATAAAAGATCTATACGGCCTTTATTAAAACCTTTTTTGGCATAGAAATGGAGCATGACTTTTTAAAATTTTGAGATGAAGAGAACTTTTATCAGCTTAATGCTTTTAGCAACCGTCAGTTCGTTTGCACAGGAAGCTGGAAAAGCAGGGAAGCTATTAAAGAATGAGGCTTCTAAAACTGAAATGAAGGCGTCTAAGGAGAGGACTGATAAAGATAAAACTTCTGATTATAGGACTTGGGGTCCTATTTTTCCAGAAGATAGAGTTAAAAACTATACTTATCTCCAACAAAATTACGGATATGCAGAAGTGTTTTTGAGAATTCCTGAACACGGCTTTTTCACTGTGGAAATTGGAGATCAGATGATGGCCAACGGTACCGGAAAATATCGTTTCTTTGATTTGCAGGCAGGAGCACTACCTATATCAATTTATGAAAACGGCCTTTTGATCTATCAGACTACTTTAACGCTCCGTAATAATAATAGGACAGTGCTTGACTTTTTTACTCATGAAGGTTTGTATCTGTTGGATTCATATCCCCTGAAAAACCATCAATATGGGTTTAATGACTGGGATGACCTATGGAATAATCCTTATGGAAATCATTCTGGCAACGGGCACTATTCAGGAAATGTAATGGATCATACTACTTTCGGCCAGTTTTTTGAAATGCTGCAACGAAATGAGAAATTTGATGATGGTAAAATAGCGCTTATTAATCAGCAGATGAAAAGCACGCTCTTTACCTCTGTACAGATAAGGGATCTGGTAAAGATAATGAGTTTTGATAAAAATAAATTGGCGCTGGCCAAATCCATGTATCCGAATTGTGCTGACAAAAATAGATTTTTTGTTGTCTATGATGCATTCGATTTTGAAGGCAGCAAGCGGGAACTGATGGATTATATTTCTAAATTATAACATTGAGGTTCAGCTTATGCTGCAAACACGATGATATTACATCACCTTCATCTGGTCATAAAATTTTGTTCCCTTCGGTGCTATATTGAATTGTATTCCAAAAGTGATGCCTTTGAAATATTTTTCATGATGAATCGGGAAAGCATATCCGGTATTGAGAAAGAAAATATTAAATAACGAAATCCCGATTCTCGGCTCTATTGAATATGGGTTTACTGAGACGCCATACAGCTGACCATTGGTTGTATAATATACATTAGCTTCAGGAATAAACCGATCTGTTTGATTGATCCGGGTATACAGCACAGACGGACCAAAAATTACAGGCCTGTGGCTGGATTCTCCGGTTTTGAACTCCAGGCCTGCCTGTAATATATTTCTTCCTGTATACCGGTATGCAACATTCAGTGCCGTTTTCTCCAGGAGCTGAGCCTTAGAGGATATACCCAAAAGTAACAGGGTAAGAATGAAGTGTTTTTTCAAGGGGTCAGTTTTTTTAGGTAAAGATAGTGGTTTTAGCGATTGTAACAAGGTAGAACCAAACCTTAAAAAGATAATCACAGGATTAACTAGGTTGGCATCTTCAAATTTCCGTACCTTTGTAAGCTAATTTTATCATCAATGCAACTCGGAAAAACTCAGATTTTACAAATTTCAGAAAAAATTAATTCAGGATGGATCCTCGTGGACGAATCCGGTGAAAAAACTTTTTTGCCTAAAATTTTTATTCAGGAAGAAAAAGAAATTGACGAAGAAGTTGAGGTTTTTGTTTACCAGGATGATGATAAATTAAAGGCCACTACAGAAATTCCTTTGGCTGAAGTAGGGGAATTTGCCGTGATGAGCTGTGTGCAGAGCCTGCCAAGCGGTGCCTTTATGGATTGGGGGATTATTAAAGATTTATTTATTCCTTACAAGCAGCAGAAAACCAAGATCATCGAAGGAAAAAGATACCTGGTGTACATCTACGTAGATGAAGATATGGAACTGATCACAGGAACTACAAAATTCAAAAGAAACCCCCAATATCAGGACCTGCCACTCAAAAAAGGGGATAAGGTAGATCTTATCATGATGAATGAAAGTGAGCTGGGCTGGAATGTGGTGATTAATAAAAAGTACATAGGGCTGATCTATGTTTCAGATGTTTTCAAAAAGCTTTACCCTCTGTCAGAAGAAAAGGGCTACATCAAGGCTATTCGTGAAGACGGTAAAATAGATGTTTCCCTGCAGCCGGAAGGCTTCGAAAATATTGACGAGTTCAAGCAGAAGATTTTGGACAAGCTGGAAGAAAACTACGGCCTTCTTTATGTATCTGATAAATCTTCTCCTGAAGAGATCAGGGACGAACTTCAGATGAGTAAGAAAAACTTTAAGAAAGCAGTCGGAGGACTTTATAAAGATAAAATCATCGATATTCTGGAAGATAAGATCAAATTACTATAAAATAAAAACGAGCAGAATTTTCTGCTCGTTTTTTTATTCCCTGTTCTTTACCAGAAGCCATCCGCTGTAGATTCTTCCATCGGAAACTTTGATCATATACCAGTAGTTCCCAGTGGAAACGGGCTGAGAATTATAGGTTCCGTCCCATTGGAAAGGTTTGTTTTTAATAGTTTCTTTGTAGATAAGGGCTCCTTTTCTGTCGTATAAGCCGACTTCTGTTCCAGGATAGTTTTCCAAGCCTGCGATTCTCCAGGTATCATTGATGCCATCACCATTGGGACTGATCGCGTTTGGAATGTTGAATATGGAGAAGTTTTTCTGTCCGATGATACATCCGGACTTCGTTCTTACATATACCGTATATTCTCCTATATTTAAATTGGTGAAGATATGGGAATCCTGCCATGTCATCTGATCTAAAGAAAATTCATAGTTTCCGTTCTGAGAAAGAATGACGCTCGCAGTATTGTTGGTGACATTTACAGAAACAATATGAGCTAAAACAGAATAGCTAACCTGAGTGGAGCCTGTGCTTTCGCAGCCGAAACTATTGGTGACTTTCACAGTATAAGTCCCAGGTGCGGATACGGTAATGGTTTGAGCTGTTGCTCCGGTACTCCATAGATAAGACTCAAAACCTGGTCCTGCATCCAAAACTATTGATTTTCCTTCGCAGAAATCAAGTCTGTCAGGAAGCTGAACAAAAGGCTTGGGGTTAAGCGTAAGGTTTAATCTTACCACTTTAAAACATCCGTCAGCCGTTGCTACTTTTACATGAATAAGCGTGGTTCCAAGATTTAAGACATAAGCTGAAGGATTGGAAATAGGATTTCCCGCAATATCAGTATAGGTGAAAATATAACCTGTAGGATTATTAATAACATTGGTTTCATAAGCGTGGAGATTCACAACCATTGAATTTGCAGTCGTAGTATTGCATAATACCTCAGCCACATCTTTTGCAGGAACATTATCAGTAGACAACGTCACGGTTATGGCCAGTTTTTCAGATTCACAGTTATTTAACGTCTGGGTTACATAATAGGTTTGACCATGGACTAGGGGAGTTGTCACTGAGATTACATTTCCTGCAGCATTATAGAACGTGAGCGATGTTCCGGTTACAACAAGTTGTTCTATCGTAGGATTTGCAGAAGCACAAAAATCCTGACTGATATTGGCTGTCGGTTCAGGAGTGCTGCTCACCGTTACCTGAATTGCTGTTTTATTGCTCTCGCAGCCCGTAATAGTCTGAGAAGCATAATAGCTTTGTCCATCAACAAGGGCAGTTGCAGGGGATAAAATATTTCCTGCTGCATCGTACCATTTGATATTCTGGCCTGTAATTTGGAGGTCAGAAATCTTTGGATTATTGGTAGTGCAGAAGGTTTGCTGGGTATTGGAAGTCGTTGGAAGAGCAGGAGAGGATACAATTACATTCTGATTTTGACTGGCTGTATTTCCGTTTCCATCATCATAAGTCCAATGGATAATATAATTTCCAGGGATTGAATAAGATAATGGATCTGTTGTTGTTGCAGTAATTGTTCCAGCACAGTTATCTGCAGCAGTAGGAAAGTTGGTAATTACTGTATTACAGTCACCTGTAATGTCTGCAAGAGTGGAAACATTCGGAACCGGAGCAATTTGATCACCTACAACAACGTTTACTGTGAAAGTCCCATCACAACCTCCCGATCCTGAAACCTGGCATGTATAGGTTCCTGAATGAGCAACTGTCGCATTGGGAATAATCGGATTTTGCTGATTGGAAGTGAAGCCGTTGGGACCAGTCCAACTGTAGGTTGTTCCACCTGTAGCGTTGAGCTGGATTGTATTGCCAGAGCATACTGGAGAATTTGAAGTAATAACCGCAGCTGAAGTACAATCTTGAAACTTAGCAATGAATAGGTCATTTCCACCACCCGGTGATTGTTGAAATGTTCCTGGTGTTGCAATGCCAGATGTATTTCCGCTTGACATTCCTGTCAAATAAATCGCTCCCTCATTATCTTTCGTCACTTCACCCATTTGAGTAGCTCCATTTCCTGTATAATAGGTACCCCATTCTTTTACATCATACTGATTATATTTAATTACGAATGTAGAATTATACATTGCCGGTATTCCCATATAGGCCCCCGGAGTAGATATATCCGGCTGTCCACTTGAATGCAATCCCGTGAATAAAACATTTCCGGAAGAGTCAGGATACGCCAATAATTGTGGATCACCGTTAAAATCGAAGTAATTTTTTGTAATGGTATTTGTCGTTAAATTGACCCTCCAGATTCCCGGTTTTCCCTGAGGATAATCCGTAGTTGAATATTTTCCCGGAAGAATCAAAATATTATCAACAATTCTCGCTTTCCAAACTACTTCTGATCCGATATTCCCATAGTAGCTTGATCTGAGAATATTATTTCCTGATTTTGAAATTTTTAGATATATTCCATCTGATTGACCTCCTTTTAAAGGTTGGAAAGCATTCACCATGGGAATCACTGAAGATTGTGTAGCTCCAATAATTTCAAGATTATCACTTGAGGAGAGAATTTGAAAAATAGAAGTAGAGCCATCGCTTCGTCCAAAATAGGTTGCCCAATCCACATTACCGGTTGTTGAGTTTAAAGAGGCAAGGATACCGTCCGTGTATCCTATAGGCGTAGATTTTGTAGGTTGCATGGCATTGATGGTCGGAAAGTCGGAGCTAGAGGAATCACCTCCTATATATATGTGATTTTGATTGTAGGAAACAGTATATAGTTTGTTCTTCCTGGTTGAAACAAATTCTTTTTCAAAACCAAAACTTCCATTACTATTAAATTTCACTACAACGATATTTTCATTATTCTGTCCCCTTTGAACGGTTCCACCAGCATAGATATTAAAATTTTCATCAAAATCGACATCTGAAAATGTATCGGTCATTCCGTAACCATAGTAAGTTCCCCAGATCCTCTGTCCATTTTTTGTGAGTTTTACCAGAAATGCATCAAATGTACCCGCAATATTTTGCTGATAGGTTCCGGAAGTTGCAAAATTCGTTGTACTATTGGTAGCTCCAAATAAATAGCCGGTATTTTGATTATCTGTTTTGATCTTTCCATAATCATCTCCGGATCCACCGGCATAGCTTCCCCAGATTCTTGTAGGGACAGGATCTATTATAATTGTTTTGTCAGAAGTATTCAACGGTGCACTAAATCCAAAAGTCTGTTCACCAATATCTTTAAAAGAAACATCAATATTTCTCTTTATGTTGTCTGCAATCCAGCTGTTAGGGATGTTTTCATACATTTCTCCGAAACGTATATTCATGGTCAGCTTTCCATCTTTGATTAAGGTAGGAGCACCATTGAATTTCATTTTAATATCTGAGATTTTTCCGCCCGGATTGATAATGAAATTATATTCAATAGGTTTTAACGTATCATTCGGCTTAAAGAATATCAGATCTATATGGGGATATATCTCTTTATATCGAATTTTTTGATAACGATAAACATGCTGGATTCCTTTTGGATTATTAGGGAGATTATAATAATTGTTATAATCAGGGGATTTTCCTTCTGACATTATAACAACTTTTTTATTAGAGTTGATCAGCTCAATATCTATGCGGTGAACAAGTTTTTCATAATTATATTCATCGATATCATACTGCTTTGGAATGGGAAGTGTGCTTTCTGTCTTTTTTGAAAAATCCGGATTTGCAGCTTTTCTGGTCTCGTAGATATCATAAGAAAAACCATTGGAACGAAGCTGAACATTCAGGCCATTGGAGTGAAAAAGATACTTGACCTCTTTGTTTTCTTTCCCTTCCTGATCAATAATCTGACCTTTATTTTCATAAAAATCGTAGGTATTGTTTTCAGCAATTTTTTTCTGCGAAAAGAGAAGCATCCCACTCAATAGCGAGAAAAAAAGTAAAATTTTCTTCATCAGTTAGTAATTTTTGCGGCAAAGATATAAAAATAGCGTTCTCAACAAACATTAACTCATCACAAACTTGACAATAGAAATATGATGAATGTCATAACAATTGTGTTTAATTTTTTTGTTTAACAATTTTGTCAAAAATATTTTTTGATTTAAATTTGCACAAATTTGTTTAACAAAAATGTCAAATCAAGCAAAAAAAGACCAAACACAGGAATTGATCAAAGAGACAGCGAAGAATTTATTCTTTGTGAAAGGAAAATTTGATGCTACTACGCAGGAGATCGCCGATGAAGCAGGAGTGAACAGAACGCTGATAAATTACTATTTCCGGTCGAGAGATAAACTGATTCAGATCATCTTTGATGAAGCGCAGAGAGTAGAACAGGAAAAATCCAAAATCATTCAGAATTCTGATCTTCCCTTTAAGGAAAAAATCAGCAAGTTCATAGAAAGCAGCCTCTCCACAAGTCTGCAGTATCCTTATCTGGAAACCTACATCGTTTCACAGATCAATAAAGGAACCTGCCATCATAGAGAAATTGAAGAAGATATTCTGAATGATATGTACAGGGATATCGAAAAAGAAATGGAATTGGGGAATATTGAAAAGATGGCTCCTGTTCAGTTTATACTGAATATGGTTTCACTGTTGGTTTTTCCAAGTGCAATACGGCCTCTGTTTATGGAGAATCTTTTAATTGATGATCAGGAATATGATAAAATAATTTCTGCAAGAAAAGAGATTATCATTAATATGTTGTTTAAAAACTAAAAAAGTGAAAAAATTATAAAGTATTTCTGAGAATGATCCGTCATTTAGAAATAATATAATGTGAGAAACAAAAAAAATAAACGAAGTATAAAATTATGAAAGGAAAACGTATAACTGCTAATAAGCTAAAAATTGGGATAGCTGCAGCATTTATGATTTTCGGCTTTTCATCGGTGTCTGCCCAGCAGCAGGTTTCCCTGCAGGAAGCAATAAAACAGGCACTCCAGAATAAGGCAGAGGCTAAAAAAGCCGCCCTACAGGTTAAAAAAGCCGAATATAAGATTGATGAAGCACGAGCAGGAGCCCTTCCTCAGATCAGTGCTACTGCGGGACTTACCTACAACCCAGTCATTCAGGAATCGTTACTTGAATTCGGGGGCGAAAGAATCAGAGCACAGCTGGGACAGCCATGGAGCTCCAGTGCTGTTGTTCAACTTCAGCAGGCATTATTTGACCAACGGGTTTTTACCGGTCTGAAAGCTGCAAAATCTACCAGAGAATTCTATGTGCTGAATGCCCAGCTTACCAATGAGCAGATCATCGAAAATGTAGCAACAGCCTATTATCAGGTTTTTGTACAGGAAGAAAATCTTAAAACGGTAGAAGCAAGCTATGCCAACACAGAAAGAGTAAGAAATGTGATCAAAAGTTTGGTAGATAACGGATTGGCAAAGTCTATAGACCTGGACCGTACAAATGTACAGCTTACCAATATCGGATCCAACAAGCAGCAGCTGATTAATTCTGTTGAATTGTCCAAAAATGCTTTGAAATTCTATATGGGAGTTCCCATTGCTACAGATATCGAGCTTGAAGAAAAAACAATAGAGCCAAAACCCGAACTGCTGGCAAGCAATGTAAATCTTGACAGCCGTACCGAAATCAGAGTGCTAAATAAAAACAGAGAGCTGCTCCAGTTCAACAAGAAAGCCACTGAAGCCTATCTTTATCCTACAGTAAGTCTTACAGCAAACTATGGCTGGGCAGGTATGGGTAAAAAATTTCCATTAACCAATGGTCTGAACAATGGGGTACTATGGAGTGATTACTCTGCAATTGGTCTGAATGTCAACATTCCTATCTTCACAGGAGGTGCTACAAAAGCGAAAATTCAACAGGCTGAGATTGATATCCAGGATATAGATCAGGATATTCAGAAAACACAGTTGAGTCTGGATCTTGATCATAAGAACGCTATTACCAATATGGAAAATGCAATCATTAATATCCAGAGTACAAAAGATAATGTGGACCTAGCAGAAAGGGTACAGAAAAATACCCAGTCCAATTATCAGTACGGCTTGGCAACCCTTACCGAAGTACTGGATTCTGAAAATGCACTGACGCAGGCAAAGCAGAATTATTCTAATGCATTATTAGATTACAAGCAGGCTGAGATCAAGCTGATAAAAGCTAAGGGTGAACTTAATACACTACAAAACTTATAATTAACGAAAATGAAAAAAACTTTAATATATATCATCGTAGCCGCTGTACTTGTAGGGTTAGCCGCTTACAAGATCGCAGGAAACAAAGAAAAGCAGACTCAGGAAGTAAAAGAAGTTGCCAAGCAGGTAGATAAAATCAACGTAAATATTGTCACTGTTGCCAGAGAAAATATTGATACGGATTATTCAGCGAACGGAACTTTCATTCCAAAGCAGGAAATGAACCAGTCGGCCGAAATATCAGGACGTATTGTAAACGTACTGGTTAAAGAAGGTTCCAGAGTGGGCGCAGGGCAAGTGTTGGCGACAATAAAAAGAGATGCTATCGAAGTGGATGTGACGCAGGCTCAGAATAACCTTCAGAATGCCATCATTGACAATCAGCGTTATGAAAATGCCTACAAAACAGGCGGAGTGACCAAGCAGCAGCTCGACAACTCAAGACTGCAGCTTAAAAATATGCAGGCCGCTGTTCGTGCTCAGGGAGTAAAAGTAAATGATACCAGCATCCGTGCCGGAATCAGCGGTACAATCAACAAGAAGATGGTAGAGCCGGGAACAGTGGTTTCTCCAGGTACAGCATTGTTTGAGATCGTTAATATCAACAGCCTGAAACTTTCTGTTTTAGTCGATGAAAGTCAGATCGGAAGAATACAGCTGGGTCAGGAAGTTCCTATTAATGTAAATGTGTTGCCGGAAGATTCTTTTGTAGGTCGAATTACATTCATCGCGCCAAAAAGTGATGCTTCTTTGAATTTCCCGGTTGAAATTGAAGTTCAGAACAGAGGAAATCTAAAAGCAGGGATGTACGCGACAGCTACCTTTAAAACAAATAACGGAGCAGAAACGCAGAATATGCTTACGGTGCCGGCTGAAGCCTTTGTAAACGGGGTAAGCTCAGGACAGCTATTTGTTGTTGAAAACGGGGTTGCCAAACTGATAAAAGTAACGGTTGGAAAGGTGTATGGAGATAAAGTTCAGGTACTAAGCGGATTAAATGGAGGAGAACAGGTAGTAACCAGCGGACAGATTAACCTTGACAACGGATCTAAAGTGAATATTATAAAGTAGGAGGTTTATGAAGTTAGCAGAAATATCGATTAAAAGACCATCGTTGGTAATTGTATTATTTACAATTCTGACGCTGGGGGGTATCCTGAGTTATACACTCATGGGATACGAATTGATTCCGAAGTTTGAAACCAATATGGTAACCATTTCCACGGTTTATCCCGGGGCTTCCCCTGCAGAGGTGGAAACTTCCGTGACCCGGAAGATTGAGGATGCCGTAGGTTCTTTGGAAAATGTGAAAAAGGTAGAATCTTCTTCCTATGAGAGTTTATCCGTGATCATGGTTCAGCTGAACGATGGGGCAGACGTAGATTACGCGCTGAATGATGCCCAGAGAAAGGTGAACGCCATCCTCGCAGACCTTCCGGATGATGTGGATGCACCGTCCCTGAATAAATTCTCTTTGGATGATCTACCGATTATCACGATGAGTATATCATCTGATAAGCTGAACAGTAAAGATCTTTACGACTTACTGGATAAAAAAATTGAACCGATCTTCTCCCGTGTTAACGGGGTAGCTCAGGTTGATCTTGTAGGAGGCCAGGAAAGAGAAATTCAGGTAAACCTGGATGAAAAAAAGCTGCAGGGATATGGGCTTTCTATTGCTGATGTGCAGCAGGCTATTCTTTCATCAAACCTTGACTTCCCAACGGGGAGCTTGAAAACGAGAACGAATAAATCTACGATCAGACTATCAGGAAAGTATAAGTCGATTGCGGAAATGAACAACCTTGTTGTTTCCAATAAAAACGGAGCTCAGGTACGTCTATCTGATATTGCTACCGTTTTCGATTCCCAGAAAGATGTTGAAAAAGTAGCACGATTCAACCAGTTTCCAACGATCCTGATGCAGGTTAAAAAACAATCCGATGCCAATGCGGTAGCGGTATCTGAAAGTGTTCAGAAAACCATTGCAACGGTAGAAGAAGCATATAAAGTTCAGGGCGTAAAAGTAAAAATTGTAAACGATACAACAGAGTTTACCCTTGAATCCGCCAACCACGTAATTTTCGACTTATTCCTGGCGATTATTCTTGTGGCCATTGTGATGCTGTTATTCCTTCACAGTATCCGAAACGCATTCATTGTAATGGTTTCTATCCCGGCTTCCCTGGTGGCGGCGTTCATCGGAATGAATTTAATGGGATATACGCTGAACTTAATGAGTTTATTGGGACTTTCCCTTGTGGTGGGTATTCTTGTGGATGACGCGATTGTAGTACTTGAAAATATTTACCGTCACATGGAGATGGGTAAAAGCAAGATCAGGGCAGCCTATGATGGTGCTTCAGAAATTGGATTTACCGTTGCTGCGATTACTTTGGTAATTGTAGTGGTATTCTTACCGATTGCGATGAGTTCAGGTCTTGTTGCAAACATTTTGGCCCAGTTCTGCGTCACGGTGGTTATTGCAACCCTTTTATCATTGTTAGCATCCTTTACCATTATTCCTTGGCTTTCTTCCAGATTTGGTAAGCTTGAGCATTTAACAGGGAAAAACTGGTTCGAGAAATTTATCCTTTGGTTTGAAGGAATGATTGACAAATTCACCCACTGGATTACAGGAATTCTTGAATGGTGTTTGAAAACTACTTTAAGAAGGGTGTCTACAGTCATTATAACCTTTATTGTATTAATCAGTTCATTTATGCTGGTGGCATTTGGCTTCATTGGAGGAGAATTCTTCCCGCCAATCGACCGTGGTCAGTTCCTGGTGCAAATGGAGCTTTCCAAAGATGCAACTGTTGAAAAGACCAATCAGCTGACATTGGATGTTGAGAAGTTCTTAAGAAATGATAAAGATGTAGTAGACCTTATTACCACCGTGGGTCAGCAATCAACAGGTTTTGGAGGTGCCCAGGCTACAACGTATCAGTCTGAGGTTCAGGTAAACCTGACCGATAAGTCTGAGCGTAGCGAAAGTACCAACATCAAAGCAGCAAAAGTAAAAAGAGCTCTGGAAGAGAAGTTCACGGGAGTGGAATTCAAAACAGCTCCAATCGGGATTATGGGGGCTGAAAATGCACCGATCGAAATGGTGGTAACAGCTCCGGATAATGCAATTGCTGTAAAAGAAGCAACAAGAATCCTTGAATTGCTGAAGAAAGTTCCGGGAGCAGTGGATGCAGAATTGTCAACAGATACAGGTAACCCGGAAGTTCAGGTAAATATCGACAGAGATAAAATGGCTTCTTTAGGCTTAAACCTCTCAAGTGTAGGACAGACGATGCAGACTGCATTCAACGGAAATACAGATGGAAAATTCAGAGCCGGAGAGTATGAATACGATATTAACATCCGTTTTGGTGATGCCAACAGACAATCCATCGATGATGTTAAAAATCTGATGTTTACCAACCCGCAGGGACAGCAGGTTCGTCTGAGCCAGTTTGCAGAAGTGAAGATGGGTTCAGGACCGAGTTTGCTTGAACGTAGAGATAAATCTCCTTCCGTAAAAGTAAGAGCGAAAGCAGTAGGTAGACCGGTAGGGGATGTTGCCAACGAATGGGCTGCCCAGTTTATGGAGAGCAAAACCAAACCTGTAGGAGTAGATTACATCTGGAGTGGGGATATGGAAAACCAGCAGGAAGGTTTCGGTACGTTGGGAATTGCATTGCTTGCAGCAATTGTATTGGTATACCTGGTAATGGTTTCATTGTATGACAGCTTTGTTTATCCGTTTGTGGTATTGTTCTCTATTCCATTGGCGATGATTGGGGTAATGGTGATCCTTGCTCTAACCGCCAATTCACTGAACATCTTTACCATGCTGGGGATGATCATGTTGATTGGTCTTGTTGCGAAGAACGCGATCCTTATCGTTGACTTTACAAATGCAAGGAAAGAAGCGGGAGCCAATACCCACGATGCTTTGATCCAGGCCAATCACGCACGTCTTCGTCCGATCCTGATGACAACCATTGCAATGATCTTTGGTATGTTGCCAATCGCATTGGCATCAGGAGCAGGAGCGGAAATGAACAAAGGTCTTGCATGGGTAGTTATCGGTGGTTTGACATCGTCTCTATTCCTTACCCTGATCATTGTACCGGTAGTATACTCTCTGTTTGACTCTATTCTACGAAGAATGGGCAAGCATAATAAAGTAGATTATGAAGCCGAAATGAAGGCAGATTATGATCACAGAGAATTGAATGAAGACGGATTTACTCCGAAACATTTAGACTAAATATAACAACCTTAATTAACCGAAAAACCGTATCACTCGTTGATACGGTTTTTTATTTTCTTATTAATAATTGATCATAAAAAAAGCTTCCAGCAAAACTGGAAGCCCTTTTATATTATCAGTGAAAAATTAATCTGCCATAGCCTCACCGGACTTTCTGTAGATGAAATTTCCGTAGATATGTCTTCTTGCAAAACGGCTTGGAGAATCAGCGTTGACCATTTTGATATACGTATTTCTTGGAACTCCGATGTACTCATACATTTTACCATTCAGATGCTGGACAGTCAATATCGACTTTTCCAGAAAGAAATCCTGAATATTGGATTTTGTTATAGTTTCCGTGTATTCTTCTTTATATTTTTCCTGAGTCTCCGGGTTGATGCTCACCAAAAAATGATAAGCTTCAATCACAGTTTTACTTTTTTCTTCTGCTTCCAGCTTTCCAGCCTCATCATTCACAAATTTATCAGGATGTGAATCTTTCATCGTATTCCTGTAAATTGTTTTCAGTTCCTTTAAGGTAACATTCTGATCAACTCCAAGAAGCTTTCTGTGCTCACCAATTCTTTTCATAGGTAGATATTTATTGATTTTTAAGGATTTACAGTCGTTCGGTTACAGCTATTCTTCTGCTTCATACGTTCCTGTATTTGAATCCTTATTTTCGGGGTGCAAAATTAGGGAAATAAATTTAAAAAAACATAACTTATTCATTATTAATTTATTTAGTGTTGCTTTTGGGTAAAAATATTCCAGGGAAAAGAACAAATCAAAAAGTTGATTACCAATATAACATTTGATGGCAGACAGTGAATTGAATAATAAAAATTGGCTTGTATAAAGAGTGGAAGAGTGAACTGTTTTTATTTAAAAGAAAACAGAACAGAAACCTTAGCTTCTGTTCTGTAGAATAATCATCAGACTTATCACTCAGCTTTTTCTGTGGCATAAGCAGCACTTGCTTCCCGTGAAGCTTCTACCATCGCGATCAGTGCCTTTTCCGTCTCTTCCCAATGACGGGTCTTCAGTCCACAGTCGGGATTTACCCAAAGCTGTTGTGCGGGAATGACAGCCTGAGCTTTCTTAAGGAGCCGAACCATCTCTTCTTTGGAAGGAACCCTGGGAGAATGAATATCATAGACTCCGGGACCAATTTCATTCGGATATTTAAAATCGGCAAAAGCATTCAGCAGCTCCATTTGGCTTCTGGAACATTCTATGGTGATCACATCAGCGTCCATATCAGCAATATTCTGAATGATATCGTTGAATTCAGAATAGCACATGTGCGTATGAATCTGAGTGGCGTCCCCAACACCGCTGGCAGAAATTCTGAATGCTTCAACAGCCCATTTCAGGTACTGCTGCCATTCCGATTTTCTTAAAGGAAGGCCTTCCCGGATCGCCGGTTCGTCAATCTGAATAACCCTTATTCCCGCTTTTTCAAGATCCGTTACCTCGTCGCGAATAGCCAGGGCGATTTGTTTACACGTAAGAGAACGAGGCTGATCGTCCCGTACAAATGACCATTGAAGAATTGTGACAGGGCCGGTGAGCATTCCCTTCACCCATTTTTGCGTTAAAGACTGGGCGTATTCTGACCAATAAACGGTCATGGGATGAGGGCGGTGAACATCACCATAAATCACAGGAGGCTTTACACATCGGCTTCCATAGCTCTGTACCCACCCGTTTTGGGTAAAGGCAAAGCCAGCCAGCTGTTCCCCGAAATATTCTACCATATCATTGCGCTCAAACTCACCATGGACGAGCACATCTATTCCAATTTCCTCCTGCCACCGGATGGTTCTTTCTGTTTCCCTTTTCAGCAGATCATCATACTGTGCAGCGGTGAGTTCTCCTCTTTTGAATTTTGCTCTCCAGCCCCGTACTTCTTTTGTCTGTGGGAAAGACCCGATGGTCGTAGTGGGAAACAGAGGAAGCTGTAATGATTTCTGAGCCTGTTTTCTTACACTGAACGGACTGTTTCTCTGCGCATCATTTTCAGTGGTGAAGGCAGCGCGGCTTTTTACCTCCTGATGATGAATCAAAGGGGAAACCTTGCGGTTTTCGATTGCCTGTTTATTTTCGGCCAGCTGCTGTAAAATATGATAATCCGGATTTTCTGAAGCCAGTTTTTTGAGAGAGGTAACTTCATAGACTTTCTGTTTGGCAAAAGCCATCCACTGTTTAATTTCAGGCGAAAGTATACTTTCATTCCCTTCAGCGTCAAGATCAAAAGGGATATGAAGAAGAGAGCAGGAAGGGGCGATGAAAATTCTTTCTGTCCCCATTGTAGCAACGGCTTTTCTAATGAACTGTAAGGATTTCTCAAAATCATTTTTCCATATGTTTCGTCCATCTATAATGCCTAAAGAAAGGCTTAGGGTTGGCGGAATATGCTGTAATACCTCATCCAGCTGTTCGGGACAGCGTATCAGGTCAATATGCAGTACATCAGCAGGGAGAGATACTGCAAGGGAGAGGTTGTCTTTTACACCCTCAAAATAAGTGGCCACAATGAACTTCAGATTTGTGAAGTGTTTCCTGAGCTCAGCGTACACTAACTCATAGGCTTTCTTTGCTTTTTCATTGAGATCCAATGCCAGAAAAGGCTCATCAAACTGGATGTACGTGGCCCCCTGACGTTCAAGTTCCTTTAGGAGTTCAATATAAACCGGCAGCAGGTTTTGAACCAGATCCAGTTTATCAAAACCGTCTTCTTTCTCTTTCCCCAAAAGAAGATAAGTTAGGGGACCAATAATAACGGGCTTTGCGTTGATTCCTGCCTGCCTGGCGCTGATCAATGCATTGATGATCTTATCTGAAAAGAGACGGAACTGTTGGTTCTTACTGAATTCCGGAACGATATAGTGATAGTTGCTATCAAACCATTTTGTCATTTCCATAGCCGTAATGTCCAATCCGTTTTTCTGATACCCTCTTGCCATGGCGAAATAGAGGTCGAGCTCCGTACTGCCGGCATCAGAAGCGATCTCCTGATACCGTTCAGGAATAGCTCCCACGGTAAGGGTCATATCCAATACCTGGTCATAATAGGAAAAATCATTGCACGGAATAAGATCAATACCTGCTTCCTGCTGAAGTTTCCAGTTTTGAAGGCTGATGTGGTCTCCGGTTTCCAGCAATTCTCGGGCTGATGTTTTTCCTGCCCAATACTGTTCACAGGCTTTCTTGAGTTCTCTGGTGCTACCAATACGCGGGTAGCCAAGGATGTGTGTTTGCATTCTTTTAAACTTTTAATTAAATTTTAGCTATAAAAGCCCTCTTATAATGCTTCGCAACACCAGCGCGGAAGAATTTCAGCAATAAAGAAAAATACTTGACGAACGTAATGTGATCAGAGTCTGATAACTTTGGAGTATAGAAATCAATTTCATTCTGTGCGAAACAGACCGCTCATGATTACAGCAGTATACCTCTTGCCATTAAGCAGAGTATTGCTATAAAAAATACCGGCTTCACAAAATATCAATCCACATCCAGGTACGTTCACAAAATATCATCTGTATGACCAAAAGCTTCAACCGCGAAAGCATTGTCAGTTCAGAACAGGCAGGTCTCCTGGCTTGTAACAGCTTTTATCATCCTTCCCGCTTTGGCAGTGGATATCTTTGATAAAAGCTTTGGTTTTGTTACTTACAGTTGCGCGACAGCTCGTGATTTTCACACGATTCCCTATTAATCTACGATGGTAAAACCTTTTCTGTTTGATGAAGTATTTTAAAGAACAAAATAGGTTGTAAAGGTAAATAATATGGGTAATTAATTGGAGTTTATTTGAAAATTAAGGATATAATTTTATTTTTTAGTACTATAAAAGATAAATATTCTTTAATTTTGAAAAAAATATTATAAAAAAGAATATTATCCTGTGGAAAGACTAGATGAAAAGGATCTTCAGCTGCTAAGAATCCTGCAGAAAAATGCTAAACTAACCGTGAAAGAACTGGCAAAGGAAATCAATTTATCCCCTTCTCCTGTTTTTGAGAGAGTTAAAAGACTTGAACAGGAAGGGTATATAAAGCACTATGCTGCTGTTTTGGAAGCTGAAAAGCTGAACAGGGGTTTTATTGTATTTTGTCAGGTTAAATTGAAAATCCACGACCGTTCCGTTGGAAATCGGTTTGTGAAAGATATCCTGCACATCGATGAGGTAGCAGAATGCTATAATATATCCGGTGATTTTGATTTTCTGCTAAAGGTTCAAGTGAGGGATATGAAGCACTATCAGGATTTTGTATTCAATAAGCTGGGATCAGTGGATTCTATAGGAAGCACTCACAGTACCTTTGCGATGGCTGAAGTCAAAAATACGCATGGCGTTTCCATATAAGAAGCGTACATTACGCATATCAGTTCTGTAGTGATTACTCTCACAGTAATTCAACGGTTTGAATACATTGAATAGTCCAAACAAAAAGCAGTACCCGAAATGAGTACTGCTCTCGTATATTTACAATCAGTTAAGCTTATGGCTCATCACAATTTCTTTTCAACTTCGTAAAGATTTTGTCAAAATCTTTATAGACTGTTCCCTCGTCATCACGTTTTTGTCTGAAGCTGCTGTTGGCACAGTTATGAAATCCTAGACCAATCATATCGATCAGCGCATAATCTTCCTTTTGAGGATCATTCATTTTCGCATTGAATCTTGCCATTACTGCCTTTGGATCAGCATTGTTTTTGCTTTTGAGTTCCGTATAGTTTTTCCATACAGCAAACATTTTTTCTTTATCAGGGGAAGAAATAGCGTCAATCTGTTCTCTGCAGGTCTCGTAATACTTGCTGTTTTTCAGTGTGGAAGGATCAGAATACGCGATAATTTCTTCTTTATTCAGTTGGTATTCGTTTTCAAAAGAGTGAATGGTTTCCTGCTGAAGTTTTTTCCACATCGGAAGGTCGATCACTTTCAGGCTGTACAGTTCCTTTTTCTTTTCCTGGTATTGCCTGTCCAGATCTTCTAGATAAGCTTCTCTATTCTTCCGGATTTCTTCCAGCTGAGAAATTTTGAAAACCGGACGGATGTCAAACTGAACCCCATTGAACTGATACAACAGCTTATTCACTCCGTCTATTTCCTCTTTTTTATATCTGATGGAATCAAAATAACCCTTGTTATCACAATTAAAGGTCTGATAGCTGTAAGGTGCCAGATTGGAAGCTTTTGCGGGCGCTTTCTGACCCCATATAGTAACAGACAGAGCTAAAGAAAGCCCGATCGTCAATTTTTTAATGTACATAGTTGTTGAAAGAATCTGAATTTTCTGAATTTCGCTTCAAAATTAAGGCTTTAAATTCAAAATATAAATAGATTTTCTCAATTGATTTTGCAAATTTTATATGGATTTTGTACTGTAGAGGTTATTAAAGTTTTATAATTTATATGGAAAGCCTTTAACTGTGAGGTATACAGATAATATAAATAAAAATTATGGATGTGAATATTGTTGGTAATTTACTTGGATTTCGACAAACTTCTATATTGATTTCGTATCAAACTCATTGGGTTTTGGAATAAATTCAAAAGGTTGGATTAAAAATTGGGTCATCTTAATTCCTTTTCTTGGTCTTGATCATTGTTTTTTCAGATTTAAAATAATAGATTTACATGAATAAACACAAACCATGATCTATTATTTTTTTCTTCTTTTTATTATCGCTGTTTTCGGAGGAATCGCATATCTGATCATGCGTTTTTTCAATAAATGGACTAAGAATAGCAAGTATGAATTGATTTTTAATACATTAATATTTATCGGATCATTTTTTCTGGTATCATTTCTAAGTCTTTGTATTTTCTTTTCTACTGTTGATTTTTCCAGATAATCCTGTATTTTTTCTGATCATTACATAAGCTATGCACATGTTGATGAAAAGGGCAGCCCAAACATTTAAACCATAAAAAAGCTGGTAATCATGTTGGGTTTCATTATACAAAAGATTTTTAACGATCCTGAATGTAATGGCTGTTGTGGTTACCGCATAGCTTAACATCATATAATTTCTATGCCTGATCATATTTCCTTTTTTAATAGAAAGGACAGCAGCAACAGTGAAATAGGCCCAGAGAATATCCTGAATCAAAAATCCTGTAATACCGATAAGACCTCCATTTGAAAACAGTCCCAGTACAAAACATGCCGGAACATTGATAATCAAAATATTGTAAACATATATTTTCCCAATGATCTTATGAAGAACTCTGTTCTCTACTAAAAACCGATTGGAAAATTGGGTAAGGCCAGCCAGAAGACAAAGTGTTATAGAAAAAATATGAATGTAGAAAAAAGCCATCCAGTACGGATTCCCGACCACCTGCTGCTTAAAGGCCAGAAATCCGATGTTTTTATTAAATGATGTATATTGGGAAATCGTTTTCAGCATTAGAATACTGAAAAGAAGGATTAAAAATAAAGCAGTTACTTTTATGATTTTTATTCCCAAAGATTGCATGACTTATGAAGGTTCAGCGCTGTTGATATGGATTATTTCAGGATTCTGACCATCTGAATTTCTTTTCGATCTTCCATACAGCCCTATTTCAAGATCATTTGGGGATTCACAATCCAGTTCTGAAGGATGTACATAAGTATACATACCATACCCATGTCCGGAAACAAGCCATCCTTCGGTTAGCTTTAAGTGTATAATATTAAAATCCCCTGCTGGGCCCCCACCATATACCGGCCCAAATTCTTTCATTAGTTTTATTGCTTCTTCTTTTACGTCTTCGACAGTAGAAATGTCGTCAAAAATAATATATGTACCATTTTCAAAAAGAACCCAATCCTGAAATTTGGGATTAATGGCAAGCTTTACATGTTCAATCATGATTAATAGTTTAAAATAAGAGTAATAAGTTAATATTTTTATTTATTATACAGGCTTTTACACATCATCAATTAATCATCAATGATATCCTGATTCTACAATATTCCTTTGATTCGTAAATGCTGCAAAAGCATAATGGTCTTAGCATCTTTAATTTCTCCTGTATCAATCATTTTCAGCGTTTCCTCAAAAGAAAATTCCAGAACTTCAATCTGTTCACCTTCTTCTTCCAGTCCGCCACCATCGTTAATTTTCATATCATGTGAATATTCGGCAATAAAGAAATGAAGAATTTCTGTAACCGATCCGGGAGACATATAGGCTTCAAACACTTTTTGTGCCTGGGTGATTTTATATCCGGTTTCTTCTTCGGTTTCCCTTCGGATGCAATCCTCCGGATTGTCATGATCCAGTAGTCCTGCACAGGCCTCAATAAGCATTCCTGTTGCATTTCCATTAATGTAGGTGGGAAGCCGGAACTGTCTGGTAAGAATGACATTTCGGGAAACCCTGTTGTAAAGCAGTATTACAGCTCCATTTCCGCGGTCATAAGCTTCTCTGCTTTGGGTCTCTTCCGTACCGTCTTTTTTTCGAATCGAATACGTCACTTTGTTTAAGGTATACCAGTTGTCAGAAAGAATCTCTGTTTTTAAGATGGTGATATTAGGGTTTTGCATAAGATATATCTCTATATTGTAATGGATTGGAAATCTCATTAGCTCTTTCCATGAAAGAGCCTGACAAGATTATTGGAAATTATTTTAGTAAATCATTCAGTGCCTCCGTGACTTCAGGGAACTTAAACTGAAAGCCTGCATTTTGAATTTTTTGCGAAGAAGCCCTGGAGCCCTTAAGAACTGCATTGGCAAGTTCTCCAAAAATCAGTTTTAAAACAAACTCCGGAACATTAGGCATCAGTAAAGGTTTGTGTAGGACTTTAGCCATTTTTTTTGTGAACTCTGCATTGGTAATGTGCTGTGGAGAAACAGCATTATACGGACCATGCATGCCTGAATTTTTCAAAGCAAATTCGTAGATTGAGCAGATGTCGTCAATGTGGATCCAGGGCATATACTGTTTCCCGCTTCCCAAAGGCGAACCGATATAATATTGTACCGGTGTGATCATTTTTTTCAGGGCACCGTCTTTTTCAGAAAGGACAACAGCGGTGCGGATCTTTACGACCCTTTCCGCAAGATCCTGCTCTTTAAAATCATCAGCCGCTCTTTCCCATTGCACAACCACTTCACTTAGAAAGTCATTACCTGGCAGATCATCTTCCTGAAATATCTTTTCCGATGTTACCGTCCCATAAAAATTGATTCCTGAAGCCGAAATAAAGGACTTCAGTTTTATATTATTCTTTTTTAAAGCAGTCCGTAGGAGTTCTGCAGAATCCACCCGGCTGGAGATCAATTGCCTTTTTCTTTCTGGAGTCCAGCGTTTCTCTGAAATATTGGCACCTGCAAGGTGAATGATGTGAGAAACATTATCCAGAGCTGCTTCATCTATACTTCTTTTTCCCGGATCCCATTCATATTCATTGTCCTGTTTTTTCCGGCGGGTGAGAAGCCTTACATTATATTGCGTTCCCAGCCTGTAGGCTAGCTCCCTGGCAATCATACCGCTGGCTCCGGTAATCAAAACTACTTCTTTCATATTGCTGTTTAATGGTGGTGAGTATTGCTATGCCTGATTTTTTACGATCAGTATAAAGTCATCATCCAGAAGTTTATATCCGTAATCATAAATAAACTTGTATTCAGAACCGTTTTTATAAACTTTCAGATTGGTAAAATAATCAAAATCAAAACCCAAGCCATCCAGTCTGGCTCTGGTCACTTTTGTTTTGCCATCCGTATTGATTTCTACAAGGATGCGATAATTTTTACGGAGCTTATTATTGACATTCCGCATCAGGTTGTTAGAATCCTTGTTCTGTTTATTATTGTAGGCGTTCCGGCAGGCATCGTTGCAGAATTTTTTATCGGATCGTCCGATAATTTTTTCGCCACATTCCAGGCAGTTCATGATGTTTATTTTTTCATTTTATGGTGTTGCACATGTCCATGGGCATGTTTTTTTCTTAACAGCTTTTTAAATCTGCTATGGGAAGGATAGCTCCTGTTTGACGTTATATTATTAAAAAATAATGCCACAATCAGCAGAATAATACACCCTGAAAGAACAGGAGAGATTACATACCAGTATCCAAGCTCCGGAATTTTTCCTGTCGAGCTTACCGCAATCAGCGCAGTGGCTCCTCCCGGTGGATGCAGAGTCTTGGTATACTGCATCAATACAATGGAAAAAGCTACCGCCAACGGTGCAGAAAGCCAGATAATATCGGGCACAAACTGATAGACGGTGACTCCCACCAGTGCAGAAAGAACATGGCCGCCCACAAGATTCCTGGGCTGGGCAAGGGGACTCTGAATGGCTCCATAGATCAGTACACTAGAGGCCCCGAAAGAACCGATCAGGAATATGTTTTCCGTCTCTGTAAGTGAATGCGACTGGATAAATGCAATAATCCCAATGCCAAAAAACGCTCCTAGAAATGACCAGAAATGCTCTTTATAATCAACAAGAGTTTCTTTATAGATTACATATTTTGAGACTCTGAATGTTCTTTTAATGGTCTTCTTCATTTAATCTTCTTTATTTTTTTAAAATTTGAATAAGGTGGTCTGCAAAAGGCTGAGTGTAGGTTCCGTCCTGATCATAATCAGGATCTAAGATGGTAATTTCCATACCAAAGCAGTGTGGGTTTTCAATCAGAGGTTGCAACATTTCGCTGAGATCTCCATAGGATCCCGTCATCCATTCTGCTGTCTACGGCGGGCATAAGTTCGTCTTTCAGGACATCCACATCCAAATGGATGAAAAAGCCGTCCAGCCCTTTTTCTTGTGTCATTTTTAAGAAATCTTCAGCCGTTTTTCTAAAGCCGTTCCGGCGGAGATGTCCAAGGTCAAAGTAATGAATATCAGAGTTAACGATTGCACGCACATATTCATCATCATCTGTTTCTGCATTTCCACAACAGAAAATATTATCTTCAGATAAATAAGGCTTCAATCCATCTATATCCGTCAGTTTCTGATGTCCGGTTCCGGTAATAATGGCGAGATCCATTCCTGCTGCGCCTCCCGTTTCTGAGAGTTCAGGCGGGATAAAGTCCGTATGTCCGTCAAGATAAAAAAGTCCGAAATTCCCCAGCTTTTTCAATGCAATTGCATTTCCGATCAGAATACTGCAATCGCCACCCAGAATAATATTAAAGGTATCTTTCTTATAATTACCTACAATAAGCTCAGCCTGTTGTCTTGCGTAGTCAATAATACCGTCCGCATTCCTGACTTTCGACTCATTGTCAAAATCCATAGTATATTCCGGCGCTTCAAGCCTGAAAACATGGGAAGGAGAGATTCTTTTATGAAAATCAAACTTTCTGAGCCAGTCCGGAAGTTTACGTACTCCAGGTTCTATCTCATGTTCTTTTTTTGTTAGCCCCAAATTGAGAGGAAACTCAAAAATATTGATGTCCCTTTTCATAAATGAATTTTCACAAAGGTAAGGAATTATCCGTTTGTAAATGGATAGGTCAGCGATATAAAAGATGATAATGAATAAATCAATTCTTCTCTTTGCAAAAAAAAAAATCAAATTGAAATTTTTCACTCTGGCTTTAATTTTTTTTTAAGTTGCAAAATTTCTCAAATTATAATCTTGATTGTTGAATTTTTAATTTAAAAGTAGAATTTAGGCTTATTCATTTCGAACACGACCAATTTATGCAGGACAATTTTTATTTCTTTATTCGTTTTCAAACGATTACAAACGGATTTAAATAGTTTGTAACCGACTGCGCTGGGCTGTGATCGCAATCTTTGCAACAGAGATTTGAGAAAACAGTGAACCTCTCTGATCTGATTATTAATCTTTAAAATCTAAAAGTTATGTCACTAAGAAACAAAGTAACACTTATTGGTTACACAGGTAAAGAAGTTGAATTGATAAACTTCGAAAGCGGAAATGTAAAAGCAAGCGTATCGCTGGCTACCACCGATCATTACACCAATGCTAAAGGTGAAAAGGTAGAAGAAACACAATGGCACAATCTCATCGCATTCGGTAGAGCGGCGGAAATCCTTGAAAAATACGTTCCCAAAGGTAAAGAAATAGCCATTGAAGGAAAAATTACGTACAGATCGTATGACGATAAAGACGGAGTAAAGCGGTATATAACCGAAATTCGCATCGATGAAATCCTTTTATTAGGAGGGAAATAATTCTAAAAACGCAAATGATGAAAGTAAAGGTTTTTAAAATAAGGCTTCCCGAAGAATTTCTCTATAAAGATCAGCAAATGCTGGACGAGTTCCTCGAAGCCCATGAGATCATGAAAGTGGAAACAGCTTTTGTGAGTGAAGAACGGTATTGGTCTGTAATCCTATATTTTGAAGAATATAAATTGTCAAAAAATACAGTAAAAGAACCAAAAGTGGCGAAATACTCAGCAGATAACGACTCTTTGAATACAGATGAAGAAAAAATTCTTGATGCCCTTAAGGTGTGGAGATCGGAAAAAGCGAGAGAGCAGAATCTTCCCACCTACTTTATTGCCAGCAACAAGGAACTGATGTCTGTAGCCAAGTACAAGCCTGCCAAAAAAGAAGAACTTCTGGAAATCAAAGGTTTCGGAAAACATAAGATTGAAAATTATGGTGAAGAAATACTGGAGATCCTTGAAAGTGTATGATTTTTCAGAATCAATGATGATCTGATGATAAAAACCGGGAAGATTCTTTCCCGGTTTTTATGCTGTGTAAAATTCCTGGCAATTCCGTACTTTTGCGTTTATCAAAATGACATACAAGAAATGAAGCCAAGTTTAGCAAAAGGGACGAGAGATTTTACAGCACAGGAAGTTTCCAGAAGAAAATATATTATCAATATTCTACAGAATAATTTTGAATTATTCGGTTTCCAGCCATTGGAAACACCGAGCTTTGAAAATCTTTCCACACTGACAGGAAAATACGGGGAAGAAGGTGACCGTCTGATTTTTAAGATCTTGAACTCAGGTGAGTATACTTCAAAAGTAAACCAGGAAGATTGGGACCATAAAAATCATCAAAAGCTTACTTCGCAAATTTCTGATAAAGCACTTCGTTACGACCTTACCGTACCTTTTGCACGATTTGTTGCTATGAATCACGGGAAACTGACGTTTCCTTTCAAACGTTTTCAGATTCAGCCAGTCTGGAGAGCAGACCGACCGCAGAAGGGAAGATACAGAGAATTTTATCAGTGTGATGCTGATGTGGTAGGAAGTGAAAGCCTGTTGCAGGAGGTGGATCTGGTTCAGCTGTACTTAAAATCATTTGCAGACCTGAAGGTTCCTGTAACCATTCATATGAATAACAGAAAAATCCTTTCGGGATTAGCAGAATATGCGGGGATTACCGATAAGCTGATTGAGTTTACTGTGGCTTTGGATAAACTTGATAAAATTGGTAAAGAAGGAGTTGTCAACGAACTGCTAGAGAGAGAAATAGCTCAGGAGTCAATTGATAAACTGGATTTTCTGTTCAGTCAGTCGGATGATGCCTTAGAAAATCTTCTTCAGCTGAAAGAGAAATTTGCGGGTAACGAAATCGGCTTGAAAGGAGTGGAAGAGTTGGAGTTTGTTCTTACACAATCTCTTAATTTGGGCGTAAACATGCAAAGCCTGGTGTTTAACATTACTTTAGCAAGAGGTCTGGATTATTATACAGGTGCTATTTTCGAAGTGAAAGCAGATGAAGTGGCTATGGGATCCATAGGTGGTGGAGGTAGATATGATAACCTAACTGAAGTTTTTGGCGTTAAAAATATTCCGGGAATAGGAATTTCATTCGGATTAGACAGAATTTATCTCGTTATGGAAGAATTGAATCTTTTCCCTGAAGAAGCATCATCCAAAGTTGAATATCTGATCGCGAACTTTGGAGCGGATGGAACAACAGAGGCCCTAAAGCTAATGATGAAACTAAGAGCCAATGGAATTTCAGCGGAACTATATCCTGAAAATGCGAAAATCAACAAACAGTTTACCTACGCTGAGAAGAAAGGGATTAAAAACCTTGTTTTCTTGGGGGAAGAGGAAATTAAAAATAATACGGTCACCTTCAAAAATCTTGAAGCCGGAGAACAGAAAACTGTTTCTTTGGAGGAATTCTTAGGACAGTAGTTTAAAATCTTGTATAGAGAATAACTGAAGAAAAAGAACCTCCATAGTACGTAAAAATTAAAGAATCACTTCGATAAATTATAAGTTTATTGAAGATACGCGAAAGAAAAATCAACCACAAAAGCTTTTTTGTGGTTGATTTGTTTGACAGATAGTAAGATTTAAATATTTTTGATATCTAAATTCAGTTTAGAATTTGTACTTTGGATCGGTAGTAAGAGAGCGTGAAAAATATCCTCTTGATTCGCTAAAAACTTTTAAACATAAAACCAAATGAATACGATTTGTGCATTGTGCGGAACACCACTTACGCCCACAGATATGCTGATAGAAAAAAATAAGCTTGCGGATGGCGGATACCTGTGCACCGGATGCTTTACCAAAGCAATCAGTATTAACAGAGATCTTATCAATACGCTGGACCAGTTTTACTTCGCAGAGATTACAGGAATGTTTCTTAAGAATAAAATTGATGCAAGCCAAAATCCTGGCGGGATACAAAGCTCCAATGGAAATACATATGAATATGATGCGCCAACAAGATTGGATGCCATCAAAGACCAGATCGTGGCCCTTAATGCAAGGCTAAGTGTCTTTGCCAATGAAGAGGTCAATGAACTGGACCGTGTGTTGGATCAGGATGAAAATCTTTTGGCTATCGCAGAATGTATCTATCTTCAGAATAATAGGGAAGGAATTGTTTTTGCAACGCCGAGAAGAGTTGTTTTTATAGATAAAAAGATTTTAGGCGGAATTGTCAGAAATGAGTTTCCTCTGCGGGAGATTATTTCTATAGAACATATTGAAAACCTTTTGTATTCTGTTTTAAAAGTCAATATCAAAGGTATTTCAGCCGAATTTAAATTGCACAACAAAAATGATGGAAGGGCATTCTGTACCATCGTTAACAGAAATATTCAGGAACCTCAGCAATATCAGAAACGATCTACCGAACAGTTACATGCTTTCCAACCCAATATTTCCGGGTTGGTTAAGGAAAATGCATTCGCCGCTGGTAAAGAGTCATCTGAAGCTATTTTCGAGCAGCTTGAAAAGCTGGGGAGGCTTAAGGATAACGGAATTTTAACGGAGGATGAATTTGCCGAGCAGAAAAAAAAATTACTTGATAAATTATAAACAAGGAAAATGAAAAATACCTGTTCATTATGCAATACGGAACTAACGGCTATGGACACATTGCTGGGGGCCAATAAGCTTTCAGATGGTGGTGCCTTATGCAACCAATGTCTGGAAAAAGGAAGTGCTGTTAATCAGGAGTTGTTATACAAACTCAATACATTCAGCATTGGTGATATCCGCAATATGATAGAAGGCCGGAATGTACAGCATCAGGACCTGACAAGAAAGTCAGAACAATATCTTCCGACGCTTCAGGATCCGGTATCTCAGACCATTTCACGGGAAGTATACAGGCAAAGAAAAAGGAAAATAAAAAGCGAGCTTGAGAAGCTTAATGCAAACCTTTCCATGTTCACAAAGGGCGAAATTAAAGAGCTTCCTTACCTGATTTCTGAAGATGAAAAAATCATTGCAATAACTGATGCCCAGTTCGTTAATACCCTGGATGCAGGAATTTTGGTGGCTACCGCCAAAAGGATGCTTTCCGTTTCGAAATCCATGCTCGGACAAGCTAAGATCAATGAATATCCCAATGAAACTATTAAGACCGTAAGTTTTGTTACGGATCCCAGATCTCCTGTGATCAAATTGCATCTCGAAGAGAGAGTGGTTGAATTTGAATGCTATATGGATAAAGAAGATGCTGAAAAGTTTTATGATGTCATAAGGATGATCTATAATGATCCCCAGAAGCAAAATCAAAATCAAAGCGGAAGAGGAAAAGAGGTATCATCAGAAATGGTCTTTGAGCAACTTGAGAAATTAGGGAGACTTCGTGAAAGTGGTATTCTGACTGATGCTGAGTTTACAGAACAGAAAAGGAAGCTGTTGGAACAGTTAAGATAAAAAGGCATATGGAAGATCAAAGATTGTTAAAAAGAAAAATTGTTGAAAAGTGGCTTAAGGGCTGGTGTCTGTCAAGGGAAGTGTCTTTTCCTGTTCAGTATAAGTCTGGTTTTAGAGTTTTTGTGGGGGATGAAAAGCAAAAGGAACGTTATGTTTTTCCTGAGCTCAATGAAGACTTTTTTCAACTTGCTCAAACCATTGACGAGCCCTGGGTTTACCTGAAAGTAAGCACCTCTTCTGATCAGCTTTTAGAAAATATTCCTGAAAAATGGCAACTGCAGCCACAGGGGTATTTAATGACTTGTTTCCAACCAATGGTTTTCCCGGAAATTAGTCTTGCAAATGGATACCACCTGGAATTTTCTGAATACAATAGAACATTTGTTGTCAGGATTGTAGCGGAAAATGGTGAACAGGCTTCAATAGGCCGTGTTTCCTTGACAGATGATGTTGCTGTTTATGACAGAATCATTACCGAAATACCTCATCAAAGGAAAGGATTGGCATCCTTTCTACTGAAAGAACTGGAGCATATCGCGTTATCAAAAGGATTTTCTAACAATCTTCTGGTTGCCACAGAAGAAGGAAAATTTTTATATGAAGCTTTAGGTTGGGAAGTCTACAGCCTGCATACATCTATTGTTATTCCTTCTCAACATTAATATTTTTTTTAAATTAAATTATTTTCTTACCGATAAACAGTAATTTAGATCCATAAAACTATTACGATGAATGAGAGATCTAGACTCGAAGAAATAAAAGACGAACTCGAACAACTGGATATTAATCCCACAATTTTTGCCCGAAAAGAAATCCGGGAGCTGCCAGATATACTTTCAGAAGAAGAAAAAATCGTGTATCTTGTTGAAGGCAGAAGTAACACCACACAACATCATATTATCCTCGTTGCCACCAACAGGAGATTGATCTTCGTAGATAAAGAGTTCATGTATGGGCCCAAAGTACAAGATTTTTCTTACGATAAAATAAGCTCCATCCAGTATGAAACCTCACTTATGCTTGCTTCTATAGATATTCATACCTCAGACATTACAGTCCGGATCGATGGAGTGGGAAAATATTATGCTGAGCTGTTTTGTGAAAAAGTACGGGACTTTATGTCCCGTCCCAAACACTATGATAAGCCTTCTCAGCCAACTCTTCTCGATCAGCTGGAACAACTGGGCAGATTAAAGGAAGCCGGAGTGGTAAGCGAAGAGGAATTTAATGATCAGAAGAAAAGACTTCTTGAAAAATAAATATACCAATCATGGAAAACTACTTAGAAATCAATAAAAAATCATGGAATGCCAAAGTAGAACCCCATTTAAAATCTGATTTCTACTTTGTGGACGAATTTCTAAAGGGAAGGAGTTCACTTAATTCAATAGAACTCGAGCTCCTTGGCGATATAGAAGGAAAGACTATTCTCCATCTGCAGTGTCATTTTGGACAGGATTCCATTTCCCTGTCAAGACTGGGAGCAAAGGTGATGGGAATTGATCTTTCTGATAAAGCAATCGATGCGGCCCGGGATCTTGCTGCGCAATGTGGAACAGATACAGAGTTTATCTGCTCGGATGTGTACCTTTTGCCTGAAGTTCTAGATAGGAAATTCGATATTGTCTATACTTCGTACGGAACTATAGGGTGGCTCCCGGATCTTGAAAAGTGGGCTGGAGTTATCAGTCATTTCCTGAAACCTGGTGGAAGGTTTATTATGGCAGAATTTCATCCCGTGGTCTGGATGTTTGATGACGACTTTGCCAAAGTAGCTTACAATTATTTCAATGAAAAACCGATCATAGAAACGTATGAGGGAACATATGCTGATCAGTCTGCACCTATTGTACAGGAATACGTGATGTGGAATCATTCCTTAGCTGAAGTTCTCAGCAGTCTGATACAGAAGGATATGGAGCTTGAAATCTTCCGTGAGTTTGATTGGTCACCTTATCCGTGTTTCAGGCATGTTGAAGAATTTGAAAAAGGAAAGTGGAGGATTCCCCAGTTTGGAAACAAAATTCCTATAGTGTATGCATTGACCGCAAAGAAAAAATAAGTTTTAAAGAATAGACAGCACAAAAGGTGTGGCTATTACAATTAATGTTCACTAATCATCAATGCTCAATAGTAATAATAGCGCTGGCTTGCAAATTCTGCCCGTTTACGATACCAATATTCAATAGGAATGGACTTTAGTCCGTTCACCTATAATAGAAATTTATCCATTGGCTTCAGCCAAAACCTATTTCTATTCAAAGAAAGATGTGAATTTAAAAATTCAGGCTTTAATTCAGAGGAGTACAATATAAATCATTTTTTAACTTCTGATTATCCAAAGTCTTGTTTAATCTACAACTTCTGACTGATCCATCCGTTTTCTGTCAGGGAATTCCATCAAAAAAGCCATCGGAATAATCACGATGGCTTTTTCTATATATGAATGTTAAAAAAACTACTTTCTGTTTTTTAGTTTAAAGTATCTTCAGCCTTTGTTTTAGCTTCGTCCACTTTGTTCTGAACCTGAGAAGCAACATCATTGGCTTTATTTTTAAGATCATTTCCCCATTTGTTAAAGTTGTCTTTAGCTGTATTGATTTTATCTTTTACTGCTTGCTGATCTTCAGGACTTGAATTTTTATATTTCCAGTAAGCAACTGCACCTAAACCTAGTAAAGCTAATAAGCCTTTTGTTTTGTTTCCCATGATTTCTATTTTTAAAGTATTAATATTAAAATTTGTTATTAATAGTTATGTAAAATACGTGCCAAAAAAATATTTAGACTTATAAAAAAATGTTAAATTTAAGAAAATACCTCAAAGCTGGTGCCGTCAAAACTTGCAAATACCATGGTAGGATAGGAGTCCTTGTGGAATAGGTTTCCATTGTGGTCTATCGCTATAGCTCCTGCGAATCCGTCAATCATCTTAAGCTCCTCAAATGTTTTTTCGAATGCTTCTTCAAGACTCATCCCATCGGTAACCCGTGTTACAATCTTTGCTGCTGTAGCATTGCTTACAATATCTTCTCCCACACCAGTACAGCTTACTGCACAGAAATTGTTGGCATAATTGCCGGCTACTGTGGCAGAGTCTGATATTCTTCCTGGGATTTCAAAACCTTTTCCGCCTGTGGAGGTTGCCACTGCCAGTTTACCTTCTTTGTCGATGGCTACACAGCCTACCGTTCCTTTGCCTCCGTTTTCAAGCTTGGCTTCATATTCTCTTCTTCTTTGCGGTATTTCTGTAGAAAAATTTTCAAAACCGTGATTTGTGGCATATTGCTTGGCGCCAAGTCCACCCAATACCCGGTCATCTTCCCCGATCAGTCCTTTTGCAACAAAGACCGGGTTTTTTACCTCCTCAATATTAATGACACCACTTAGCCTTTGGGTGTCTCCGTTCATAATTGCTGCACTCATCCGGATGATACCATCGCTCTGAATCTGCGAACCAATTCCCGCATTATATAAAGGATCGTCTTCCAGAAGAGACACCGCATAAGCTGCCGTATCGAAAGCGGAATGTGATTGAAGATACACAAATGATTTCTGTGCGATTTCTTTTAGTGAATTCTGTTTTGCCGTTTTGACCTCGTGGCTCTGGTCACTTTCCGAAAAAAAACCACCGTGAATGATAATTTTCATATAATGTAAATGATTGTTGATAAATGTTATTCTTTTACGAAGTTAATTTATAAATATGGAATAAAAAATAAGGATGGCCCACAAAGTTGTGGGACCAAGCACGAAAATAAAAGCGTTCGGCAAAAAATCATGTAACTTCTTCACAACTTTTTTCCATCCATCATAAAATAAACTTTAGAAGAGATCTGAACCTGAAAAATATACATAAACAAAAAAACGGAACTTAAGTCCGTTTTTATTCTATCCTATTTCAGTTATTTATCAATGGGTATTGGGTTAAACTGTGAGTTTTCAATGGTGAGGGTCTTGGTTGTAAGATCATAATGATCGTTCATAGACATCACATGAACGGTTAAATTATCAATTGATATCGGTTCGCCAAGATTGATGTTGGTCAGGTTGGTATCTTTAATGAATCTTCCGTCCACCAGGATGACAAGTCCGGAACCTACGGCGGTCATTACATCATTATGAATGAAAAGTCCCGTATCTTCCCCAAGTCCAATTCCCAATGTTCTCGGATTATTCACTACCGCCTGGAAAAGGCGCCCGATTCTTCCTCGCTGTACAAAATGCGTGTCAATAATAACATTATCAATGAGTCCTAATCCCTGCGTTGTTTTGATCTCTCCCTTCAGCAGAGCCTCAGAGCTGCTCCCCTGGTAGATCATATTCTCAGAAGCGGCAGCTGCACCCGCAGAAGTTCCTGAATAGATAAAATCCTGTTCCTGATATTTTAATAAAATGGTATCATGAAATCTCGTTCCGCCAAGAATGGAAGTGAGCCGCAGCTGATCGCCGCCTGTGAACATCATCACATCAGCAGCATTCGCCCTGGCAACCATTGCATCTGAATTAGCTTCCTCACGGTTATGAATATCTATAACATTTACATTTCTAGCTCCTAAAAATTCAAACGCTTTCTTATATTCTGTTCCTACAATCTGAGGAATTTGTGACGCTGTAGTCACAATTTCAATGACAGAATTCTCCTTGTGCTTTGATTCATTGATGATCTTTCGTAAGATCCCACGCTCAAAAAAATTAAGATTCTTTTCGATATTCTGATCATAATCGGTTTCTGCAAAACTACCCTTGTTTACAGCTCCTCCGATAACTATTAATTTTCCAACAGGTTTTGTCATGGTACAAAATTAAAAAATAAATAACATTCTTTGGCGAAAAACGTGCCATCTTTCACTGATTTTTAGTGTTTTAGAAATGTGAATTAAAATTAATTTTTTTTTAATAAATCTTTAAACATGGTATGGTTTTGTTTTGGGTTTTACATTATCTTTGGCTAAGAATGGAGTTATTGTTAACTGTTAAAAATGCCAATAGATTATGAAAATCGAAAAGATTCAGGCACTACGGGGTCCAAACATCTGGAGCATCAGACGAAAGAAGCTGATACAGATGAGGTTGGACCTTGAGGAAATGGAAAATTATCCTACCAACAAGATAGAAGGATTCAGGGAGAGGATTGAAAAATTAATACCTTCATTGATTACCCATCGCTGTTCGGAAGGAGTGGAAGGAGGTTTTTTCCATAGGGTGGAAACGGGAACCTGGATGGGACATGTCATTGAGCATATTGCACTGGAAATTCAAACCCTCGCGGGCATGGATGTTGGCTTTGGAAGGACCCGGGAGACCAAAACTCCGGGGGTATATAATGTAGTATTCAATTATATTGAAGAGAATGCTGGAATTTATGCTGCCGAAGAAGCTGTAACGATTGCCAAAGCATTGATAGAAGGACAGGATTATGATTTGAATGCATGTATTCAAAAATTAAAAGAGATCCGGGAGCGCGTCCGCTTAGGACCTTCTACAGGAAGTATAGTAGAAGAAGCTGCATCCAGAAGAATCCCCTGGATAAGACTGGGAACAAATTCTTTGGTACAGTTAGGGTATGGCGTGAATCAGCAGCGTTTCCAGGCTACCATTACAGGAAAAACAAGCTCTATAGCTGTAGATATTGCCTGTAATAAAGAATTAACCAAAAGAATGCTCCATGATGCGGCTATTCCTGTTCCTATCGGAGATCTGGTAGTGGATGAAGAAGGCTTAGACAGCGTGATCAGGAAAATACAATATCCTATTGTATTAAAACCTCTTGACGGAAATCACGGTAAGGGCTCTTCTATCAACGTTAATGATTGGGAATCTGCAAAAACAGGTCTCGAACACGCACAGAAATATTCCAAAAAGGTAATTGTTGAAAAGTATATTACCGGTTATGACTTTCGTGTGCTGGTCATCAATAATAAAATGGTGGCCGCAGCCAGAAGGGTACCTGCTCATGTCGTAGGAGATGGTGAAATGAATCTCCAACAGCTTATTGAAAAAGAAAATAAAGATCCAAGAAGAGGTTATGGTCATGAAAATGTCCTTACCGAAATTGAAGTGGATAAAGATACTCTGGAGCTGCTTGAAAAACTTCAGTATACCCTGGAAACCATTCCCCAAAGAGGAGAGGTGGTGTATCTGAAATCTACAGCGAACCTTTCAACGGGAGGAACGTCAATAGATGTTACCGATATGGTACATCCGGAGAATATTACAATGGCAGAAAGAATATCCAAAATAATAGGATTGGACGTTTGTGGCATTGATATTATGGCCGAAAATTTAACCCAGCCTTTAAAGGAAAGTGGTGGAGCGATTATAGAAGTAAACGCTGCCCCTGGTTTCAGGATGCATCTTGCCCCAAGTGAAGGATTACCAAGAAACGTTGCCGCACCGGTGGTCGATATGCTTTATCCGCAGGGAAAGCCATTTACCATACCTATTATTGCAGTAACGGGCACCAACGGAAAAACAACGACTACCCGGCTTATTTCCCATATTGTAAAGAGCAATGGCTATAGAGTAGGATTTACTACTTCAGATGGTATTTATATTCAGAATACCATGCTTTCCAAAGGAGATACTACCGGACCGCTTTCTGCAGAGTTTATTCTGAAGGACCCTACGGTGGAATTTGCTGTTCTGGAAACGGCCAGAGGAGGAATTTTGCGTTCCGGACTAGGATTCTCACAATGCGATATCGGAGTGCTCACCAATATTGAAGAAGATCACCTGGGAATGAATGACATTCACAGCCTGAAAGACCTTACCAAAGTAAAGCGGGTAGTACTGGACAGCGTAAAGAAAAGCGGTTGGAGCGTGCTGAATGCAGATAATGAATATTCCATGAAAATTGTGGGCGACCTGGACAGCAATGTTGCCATTTTCAGTATGGATGAAAACAATCCACACATCGTTAAATTTGCTAAAGAAGGAAAAATTACCTGCATTTATGAAGAAGGTTTTGTAACGATTAAAAAAGGAGACTGGAAGATCAGGATTGGAAAAGCTAAAGATTTCCCGATTACCATGGAGGGGAAAGCCAGGTTTATGATTGAAAATGTGCTGGCAGCCAGTTTGGCAAGTTACCTTTATGGATTTGGAATTGAAGATATTTCCAATTCATTGAGAACTTTTATCCCTAGTGCCCAGCTCACTCCCGGCAGGTTAAATGTTTTCAAATTCAAAAACTTTAAGGTTCTGATCGACTTCGCCCATAATCCATCCGGATATGAAGCCATTGAGGATTATTTGAAAAATGTAGAATCTACAAAGAAAATAGGCATTATTTCAGGTGTCGGAGACCGACGGGATCATGATATCAGAGAATGTGGGAAAATTGCAGGCAGAATGTTCGACTATATTATTATCCGGAATGAAAAACATCTTCGCGGAAGAACGGAAGATGAAATTAACGGCTTGATTATAGACGGAATTAATGAGGCTGGTAAAGATGTAAGCTATGAAATTATCCCTAAAGAAATTGAAGCCCTGAAGCATGCCATGGGAATGGCAGAAGAGGGAACTTTCATTACCGCCCTCAGTGATGTGATTTCCAATGCTATTGATCTGGTGCAGGAATATCAGGCCAGAGAACTGCTGGAAGATGATAAAAATCTTTAAAAATAAAATTGATTAAAAAAACGACTGTGCTAAAGTACAGTCGTTTTTTTATTATTGTTTTTGCCTTAAGGCAAAAGTATAAATAGGAGAAAATATTCTCCGCGCTTTTTTACCAGATTCTTCACAAACCTAGTAAAAGAGCAACCTTCTTAAGCATTAATTCTCTATCACCCGAAAATTCTAAAAAATATTCAATCTGCCATTTCTGAGTCTTTTGAGCTTGCTGGTTTTCAGCGGTGTCCCAGGAGGGGTAAACCCGGAATCCCCTTTTTCCAGTCTTTTTTTCGTATGAAAGAATCCCTTTTTCAAGAAGAGTTTTTTTTGGGGAAAATAAACATTCCGTCATGCTGATCTTTGGAAGCTGCAATAATATAGAAATCAAAAGGATCACGATAGTCAAATGCCACAGTCTCTCCGTACTTATCTCTTTTCCATAATGTAACAAATTGTCCGGTTTTGGTCGGAGTTATTTTTGACAAACGGAATTTTACATTCAGATGGGTTAATGTAAAATTATATCCTGAATATGCTGTGGATTCTGGGTCTTTCTCAATATCCGAACAGGTCATAGCAAGCGGATAAAAAATCTGCTCTTCAATAGCTTTTAAAATCATTCTGTATACTTGGATTTAGAAATTATGCTGATGGAAGGTATTTTAGGATTCTCCAAAGAAAGCATTAGAGCTCCCAATCCAGATGGCATCTTTTTTATTAAAATCTACATTGACCATAGCGGCTTTGGTCATTCTTCCCAGATTTTCCAGTAGAATGGGACGCTCGTCACTTTCACGCCAGATATACAGTAAACGGATTTCTGCTTTTGAGAATTCTCCGTTGATATCTTCAAAAATAGGCTCATAGCGTACTTTTCTCTGTAAAATGTAGTTTTCTTTGTCTGTAATCGCATCAATGATCGCCTGAGTCGGGTTTAAATTTACTCCACTGCCTGCAAATGAAAATAAAGGTTTTAATACAAAATCTTCAAGGCGTTCCTCCTGTGGAAATTGATGAAGAAAATAGCTTTTTGGAACAAATTGATGCTGTAATAACGGTAGAAGGAATTTTGATATTTTGAAGAACCAATTAGGGTGAGTGATCCATTTTACATCCACTTCTTCGCGAAAATCAAATTCTGTGGTAAGATCAGGAATGTTATTCAGTTCATCAAAGATCACCCGGTTGTAGATTCTTTTAATTTCCGTCAGCTTTCCATCATTTTCGTAATATAGCGTTTTACCTTCCTTCTTTACTTTGGTTAGACAAACGGTTTTTATGCTCAATAGTTTTTCTGTTAAGGCAAAATCAATCGCTGTTTTCTGTTTTTCAGGAAAGATTTCGAGAAGAATGACATGTTCCGGATTTTCGTCACCAACGATCAGTTCCTTCAGGTAATTTCTGAACGTCTCTTGGGGCATTGGATTTCTGATTTCCGAAATAAAAGGATATACTTCGCAGAATGTATTTTCAAAAACTTTCTGAAATGCATATAGCGAAGGGAAGGCTTGTAATTCGATCAACTGAGGCTCAATCTCTCCTTTTTCACTTTTGCAGACCCCAAAATCAATGGTGAAAAAATGGGGCTGATCCGTATCACCGGGAACCCTGCAGTCATCGGGAATCGCTTTTTGAAGGGTGTCAGCGGGAAGACCTTTGATCTGGGTGATGATACTTTCGCTGGCATCGATCATTTTAGCTTCAAATTCTTTGGTAAGGAAAATAGGGCTTTCCGAAATTCTGAAGGTGGGTTCTACACCTCCTTTTTGTTTTAGAATATCTTTAAGTTGCCGGTATTTGTCCTGTGAAAATTCTTCATTAAACTGTTTTCTGTATTTTGGGATCATATTTTTTTTCTTTTGTGGTGTTTAAAAAAAATCGAACATTTCTGTCCGATTATTATAGTAAAGAAGTCTCAAGCTGGAAGCCGAAATCGAAGTCTGCCATAGAATTTGCATTCAGGTACAATAATGCTTGATTCAATTTTAAGATTAAGCAGCATTATAATAACTTCCAACCTCTCTCTTCCAGCTGCCAGCCTATTAAGCTAAAGACTCAACGTTCTTCAAAATGTTTTTTTTTGCAAATTGAAGGAATCTCGGAAGAATCTGGTTTCTGGTCAGAATGATTTTATCTTCATCATCTATTCTGTCCATGGTTTCAAGATATTTTTCCATTCCGAAGTTTTCGATCATTGCCTCTTTGTTTTTTTCGTCTTTCAGATTCTCTATCAATGCTTCAGGGCTGGCTTCAGGGTGAAACTGAGTGCCGAATATTTCCTCCGAGAAACGGACAGCCATTACAGCCCTTTCCAGGTTAATATGGGGCCGGAATTTCTCAATTGCCATAATTTTCATTCCTAATTCTTCGAAACGGGCCTGGTCCGGTTCAATAAACTGATAGGCCCTGGAATCAACTGCATAAAAAGGATCCTGAAGATTTTTGAATAAAAACTCATCTTTCCCCTCTTTTGTTTTATGAATAGGCATTACTCCGAAAGAATACGATTTTCTCTTACAGATATTCCCCAGTTTCCAGTGGATGCTAGCCAGCTGGAACGAATGGCAGATCAGGAAAAGGTATTTTTTATCTTCAGAGTATATATTGTGTTCAAAAACAGAGTCCAGAAAATTGGCAAAACGGTTTTCCCATTCAAAACCTTCACGGTGCGGTGTCCCGGGTCCCCCTGAAGAAATAAAAATGTCAAAATCTCCTATCTCCGGCATTTCTTCTTTATATCTTACATCAAATGTTTTGATGACTACATTTTCTTCAGAGTTCTGCTGAAATGCTTCGGAAATCTCTTTAATGTTTCTAAAGCCTTGATTGACATGGTTATTGTTCATGTCCAGCAGAGCAATTCGAATATCTTTCATTACATGATATTTTTTGTAAAGGTACCAAAATA
The DNA here is from genome assembly GCF_003384725.1 of Chryseobacterium pennipullorum. Taxonomy (GTDB): domain Bacteria; phylum Bacteroidota; class Bacteroidia; order Flavobacteriales; family Weeksellaceae; genus Chryseobacterium; species Chryseobacterium pennipullorum. The sequence continues at coordinate 144,788 of NZ_QNVV01000001.1, read as the reverse complement.
TTATGAGGTGGGTTCACCATGCGTTATGCCATACTCTGTTTCTGAGATCATATAATCTACCACTCTGGTGAGGTCACCGGTTTCTCTGAAGATCTCAAGTTGTCTGTCTGCTCCGGTTCCGTGCTCCAGAATTTTCCATGCGTATTCTACTTCCTGGCGGCATCCTAAATCATCTACTACGTCATCAATAAATTCAAGAAGTTCTTTTAGTAAATGAGGATACGGTACCGATTCTTCTTTTCCAAAGTCGATCAGATGTGCCTCGATACCACTTTTAGAAGCCCGCCATTTATTTTCGTTCAGCAATAATCTTCTGTAGCTCCTGAAGCTCAGGTTTTGCTGATGAAGTTTATAGATTTTGGCTACCAGACTTTGCATAATAGCAGCAAGGCAGACCGTTTCGTCGATCCTCAGCGGCATATCACAGATCCTGAATTCAATAGTGGGGTAGAAAGGATGAACCCGCAGATCCCACCAAATTTTCTTGGCATTATCAATGGTTCCGGTTTTAATCAGAAGATCAACATAGCTGTCAAACTCTCCCAGTGAGTTGAAATAACTGGGAATACCCGTTCTTGGGAATTTGACAAAAATTTCCTGCCGGTACGATTTAAAACCGGTATATCTGCCGATCCAGAATGGTGAATTCGTGGATAGGGCATACACGTGGGGCAGAAAGTAACGCATGACATTCTGAATTCTTACCCCTTCCTCGCGGTTGGGAATTCCGATATGAACATGAAGTCCGAAAATCAGATTTTCACGGGCGACATCTCCCATGTCGTCCACAATTTTAATATATCTTTCCCCCTGGGTGATATTATTTTCCGACCAATGTGAAAATGGGTGAGTACCGCCTCCGGAAACACGCAGTCCCTGTTCATGGGCAATATTGATCAGATGCCGTCTTAAGTTGGTAAGCTCTGCTCTTGCTTCCTGAATATTCTGGCAGATTCCCGTCTCCATCTCAATCATGGATTCGTGCATTTCGTGCTTTAAATTTTCACTTAAAACCGCTTTACCACCTTCAATGATTTTCGAAACATGAGAAACAAGATCTCTGCTCTCAACATCAATGATCTGATATTCTTCTTCGATTCCAATAGTAAACTGATGCATTTTCTTGTGTTTTTTTATTCTTTTCAACCTTATTTTATTGAATCCTTCACGAAGGTTCCCCAGGTGATATTAGGTGTTCCAGGAACATATTCTTTCGCTTTTTCGATAGCCAGTTTTGCAGCATGTTCAATGATCCATGCAAAATTCTCTTCGCCTACCGAATTCCGGTCTGCATCTGGTGCGGGGTTGCAGAAATCTATGGCGTAAGGAATCCCATCTCTAACCGCAAATTCCACTGTATTGAAATCATAGCCTAAAGCCTCATTCATTGTGATGGTATAGTCGTGAATCGTTTTCAAAAGTTTTTCAAGCTCTTTACCTTCTGTCTGATGCGTTGTTGCATACCTCAGATGAGGAGCATTGCGTGGCTCATAAGGCATGATGTGAACGTATTTTCTGCCCAGGCAATACACCCGGTAATAATCATCAAAAATAATCTCTTCCTGTACCATCATCACGAGCTGTTCCGTTTCACCCAGTTTGCTCCACAGGTCGTCCGGATTTTCTACGCGGTACACGTTTTTCCATCCGCCGCCATCATGAGGCTTCATATAAGCCGGGAATCCTACATAATTGAAGATATATTCCCAGTCATGAGGAAATTTAAGGTTCCTGAATGATGTTTCAGAAGTACTGTCAGGCCTTTCATGAGAAGGAAGGAGTACTGTCTTTGGTAGTGGAATGCCAAGTTTGCTCATCAGTGCATTGTTGAAAAACTTCTCGTCAGCGCTCCACCAAAATGGATTGTTGATGACATAAGTGCCGTTCAGCGCTGCATTTTTCAGATAAGCTCTGTAAAAGGGAACGTCCTGCGAAATTCTGTCAATGATTACTGCATATCCATAATCCGCGCCCTGCTCCAGCTTATCAATGGTTACCGGCTCAGCTACAATTTCCCCGCCACCCAATTCATTCACCTTATCTATAAATGCCCAGGGAAAGGTATCTTCCATACCGAATAGAATTCCTACTTTTTTTGTCATAATTGTTGTTTTTAGTGTATTTTTCAATTTTATAATTGTGATCAGTGTCTTTTACCCTCTTCAACGAATGGTAATTAAGAAAAATAAGCTCCTACAAAGGTAGGAAAGACCATTCTCCACAGCGGCCAGTCATGGCCGATCCACTTTCTTTCATCATACCAGAAGCTGATGCCTTTATTTCTTAAAATGTCTGCCATTTCAATATTTTTATCCCTGCAAATGTCCTGATCAGATGTACTCAGGACAATATGCATATGCTTATATTTCCAAGCTTCGTCATTCCTTACAAATTCTTTCGGACAGTTGAAATATACCAGGTCATCTGAATACCCCTCCATAAAATTTCTTATCGTGAAAGCTCCGGAGAGACAAAAAAGATGAGAAACTACATCGGGAAACCTGAATGCAAAATTAGCGGCATGATACCCCCCAAAACTTGCTCCCGCAACTGCTACACGGTGTATCTTGTGAAGCTTCTGAATATATGGGACAAACTCTTTGATCAGAAACTGTACGTAGCGTTCGTAGTTTCTTATTCTTTGCTTTGGTGAGATCTTATCATCATAAAAACTCCAGCTGTCGATGGTTTGAATATTATACAATTTTACTTTTCCCTGTTCAATAAACCAATTGATACTTCCATTAAGGTGAAAATCATGATTCTGGGTATATTGACCCTGGGAAGTAGGGAACATAATGATTGGATGTCCGTAATGTCCGGTTACTTCCACTTTCAATGTGGTTCCCAATATATTTGAATAATATTCTGTATGTTCTATGTGAGGCATGGATACTTTTTTTACTTACTATTCGGGTTATATTAGCTGTTTAATTTACTGCTTTTAGGCGGCATAATATTCAGCATTTCTGCATGAATCTTTTCCGCAGCATTGTCCAGTCTTTCCTGTATAATATCTTCATCACCGGATTTGTAAACAATTCCGATGTGATACTCTATCGGGAGGAACTTCACGGCCTCTTCGCATTCGAACTGGCTGTAATCGGGCTCTTTATCTTTAATCAGGGCCACAATCAATCCGGAATAATATCCTGTGGGCGGTGAGATACTGTATTTTTTATTTTTCAAAAGAGCATCTTCAATTTTTGCCCATTCCCGCCAGATGTTGATGCCGCTTGAGGCTTCTACAAGATCCGGAATGTGGGCACCGCCTACCCTTGAAGACGTCTCCAGGAAATACCACTTTCCGTCTTCTTTACCCCTGATAAATTCTGTATGGGTAGCTCCGTTCATCAATCCAAAGTTGGAGAGCACCTGAGCATTGATATCCTCCAGGGCTTTAAATTCTTCGGAATATCTTCCCAGTGTTTTAGACCGGAATACTCCCCCTTCATGAGAAACCTGCATGGGAGGAGCAAGGTACCGGGATGCTGAAGTGAATACGATTTCCCTATTAAAAGTAAGGCTGTCCACATGATAAACGTCTCCGGGTTTAAAGCTTTCCAATAAAAACAAATGCCGTTCTTCCCCCAGGGCCTCCAAAGCCTTACGAAGCTGTTCTTTTGATGTTATTTTCTTAATTCCCGATGACGAAGCTTCGGAACGGGGTTTCAAAACCCATGGTGCCGGAATTTTTTCTGTAAATGCATCAACCTCCCCGTCATTGAAAACTGCTGTAAATTCAGGAACATTGATTCCCGAGTCTTTTGCTTTCTGACGCATCGCCAGCTTATCCCGGAAGTACCGGTGTGTTGTCTGTCCCATTCCCGGAATCCGGAATGTTTCTCTGATTAAAGCTGCTTTTTCCACATCATAATCGTCAAGTGCCACCACAGCATCTACTTTTCGGGTTTTCATCAGATGCGAAAACCCTTGTACGAGATGCTCGAGATTCCATACGGAAGGTTTCAGTTCAGGCATATAGAATACCTCATCAATGGCATGCCATGGCCAGTTTTTTTCTTTAAGACTCTCTGATGTTACTAAGATTATTTTGTTACCGAGCTTCTTCATTTCGTCCATGAAATCGTAGCCCTTGTAATAGCACGAAATGCATACAATGATTTTCTCCTCCATATAATGTTTTTTTAATTTTAGTAAATTTTCAAAAATAAAATCATATCATTATTGATTTATTAATATCAAAAACTGGAATATGGTGTGTTTTTGAAAAACTACTAATCAAGTATACAGAGATTTTTTGTAATAAACTAATTTTTAGTGATAATTTTCGATTAAATCCGTGAGGAGCTGAACCCCAAAACCTGTTGCTGCCTTTTCCTTTGCATAGCCCACATTTCCAAAAGCTACACCCGCAATATCCAGATGTGCCCATTTGGGATGGTTTTCAATAAACTGCTCCAGAAATTTTGCAGCAATAATACAATCTCCAACAGGCTTCAAAGACATGTTTTTTAGATCCGCCACATCAGATTTCAACTCCCCGGTCCAGACATCCCACAAAGGAAGATTCCATAGTCTCTGGTTCGTCTGATCTCCGGTTTTTATAAAAAGGTTTTTTAGCTCTTCATCATTGGAGAATAGGGCTCCGCAGGTATCACCAAACATTCTTACCGAACTTCCCGTTAACGTTGCAAGATCAATGAGCAGGTCTGTTTTATAATTTTTGGAAAGGTAGGCAAGACTATCTGCCAGGACCAGTCTTCCTTCAGCATCGGTATCCAGAACCTCAATCGTTTTGCCATTATAAGCAGTAATGACATCACTTGGGAGCAACGCTTTTTCAGATATCGCGTTATCGGTGACCGGGAGAACTGCCACGATATTCACCGGTAGTTTCATTTCGGCAGCATAGATCAATGTGCCCAGAACAGCCGTTGCACCGCCCATATCGGATTTCATATAATGAAGATTGGCAGAATTCTTAAGTGATACACCACCGGTGTCAAACAGGATACATTTTCCCACAAGTCCGATGGTTTTAGCATTTTTAACGGAGGTTTTGTATTCCAGAATCGTGAAGGCTGCATCATAAGCGCTTCCTTGATTAACAGCTAAATAAGCTCCCAGGCCGAGTTCTTCACATTTCTTTCTGTTGAAAACCGTATATTTCATCTCGTACTTTTTAGCCATATTTTTAAGATAAAGACTAAGAGCATCGGGTTTCTTAAAATTCGCAGGCTTGTTAAGCCACTCCTGGCACGCCGTCTGTCCACTGCATAAAGCCTCAGCTTTCTGGCTGATGTATTCCAGTTTTTTCTGGCTTAAATTTTCAAAATGAAGTTCAAATTTTGCATTCCAGAATGCATGTTTTTTCTCAAAGGGATATTGATACGTTCCGAGCAGCAGGCCTTTCACAAATTCTTCAAATTGTTTTTCATTCATGAAATCTGCCAAAAGCAAAGTAGGAACCGCCTGCAGTTTTTCTTTTTGAGTCTGTGAAAATTTTACTGCGACCTGCTGAATTTCAAAATTCTGTACACCGGATTTACCGAGGCCAATGAAGTAGGTAATCCCTTCTTCATGGGCATTGATAAAGACTTCATGTTTTTTTCCGGTAAAGAATGTGGAAATGTTTCTGTTGAAATTTTTGCCGGTTTTTATCCATTCTTCCTCAGTGAATACATGGAAAATCTGAGTATAATTTTTATTTTTTTTGTTGATTAGTTTCATAAGGTTAATTCTTGATGCTTTTTTGCTGAGGTTTTACCTCAACGGGGTTTTCTGTATTATCGTAGAAGAGCCATTCAATAGCTCTGGGGAATTCCTGTGACCAGTAAAATTCATTATGAGTTCCGTCGGGGTTAATGCTTGTTTTGAATTCAAAATCAAAAAGATTCTTCTTTTCCCACCTTTTAAGATACTCTTCAAAAATGCGAATCCTTTTTACCATTTTTGATCCTTCCTGACCGCCGCCGTATAGGTAGATCTTTGTTTTAAAGGGAACCCGGAAGTTCATCATTGGAAAATTGTTGTTGGGCTCTACCCAAAGCGAAGGAGAAAATATCAGCAGTTTGGAGTAGACCTCAGGATAGAGAAAGCCACTGTATATGCTGATCAGTGCCCCCAGAGAGCTTCCTCCGATGCCGGTATTATCCCTGTCTTTCAAAGTCCGATAGTTTTCATCCACAAAAGGCTTCAGGGTATCTGCAATAAAGCGGATGTACTTTTTACCTTCAGATCCGTTGGCAATATTGTCATTATCGAAAATATATTCTTTGATCCTATCTTCGCTTCCGTGCTCAATGGCGATGACGATGACATCACCACGCCCGTACTCCGCAAGGATAGACAACTTTTTGTCTATTTCCCAGTTTCCAAAACCGCTTCCTTCATTGAACAGATTCTGAGCGTCCTGAAGATACAAAACCGGATAACGTTTTTCCGAAGTATGATAATCATATGGAAGTACTGCCCAGACCTTTCGGTAGCGGTCCAGCTGCGGGATGTAGAATTCTTCGGAAATAACCTCGGCTATTGGGAAAAACTCGTCTTTAAACGGACCCCAGTTCAGTCTCCATTTTTTTACGGTGTCAGATATTTTACCGGCCGCTTTCTTTACTTTCCGATTGGGAGTAATGTTTCCGTAGGCGTCAAGCTCTACATTTTCCCAGCCGCCTTTGGTAAATTTGTATTCAATTTCGTTGGGGAGGCTCTGGTTGTCGATTTCGATAAAGTAATCCGACGGATCTGTCTGCTGAAGCTGATAGCTTTCGTCGCGGGGGTTCCAGTTGTTGAAATTTCCCGTAATAAAGACCTTTCTGTCGTCTTTTTCGTCTGTATGTAATTCAAACCTCATCCTTTGTGAATAATAATATTGGCGCTAAATTTATAAAAAAGATTGTTTTAAAATCATAAAAAAGTGAGTTAAAAAGTGATATATTTGATAGATAAGTGAGGAAGAAAACGACTTGACAATTATTTGATGAATAATTAATCGCTGTTGTAAAGATTTTTCCGTAGTTTCAAAGAAAATATAAATATAAACGGACCTTGATGAATTCTGTTAGAACCTATACGCTTTTCAACGATCAGGATGTATATCTTTTTAAAGAAGGTAGACACTATAAGCTGTATGGTAAATTTGGAGCGCATTCTGCAGAAAAAGAGGGTGTGAAAGGGATTTATTTTTCAGTGTGGGCGCCCAATGCAAAGAAAGTGTCTGTAGTGGGAAATTTCAATAACTGGAATCATAAAGACCATATTTTGTTTCCAAGATGGGACGGATCGGGGATCTGGGAAGGGTTTATTGATGGACTGACCTGGGGAACATTATATAAATATGCTATAGAAACACCCAGGGGTGAAATCCTTGAAAAAAGCGATCCGTTTGCCCTGAGCTGGGAACAGAATATACAGGCGGCTTCGCTGGTATCCACCACATGGTATGAATGGAATGACCATCAATGGATGGAAAACCGGTGGAAAAAAAATACTCTCAAAGCCCCTATATCCGCTTATGAGCTTCATCTTGGCTCCTGGGTACGTGAAGAAAGTGATCCTGCGCGTTTTTTGAATTACCGTGATATTGCTGCAAAGCTGGTCCCTTATGTAAAAAAAATGGGGTTTACCCATGTGGAACTGATGCCGGTGATGGAATATCCTTATGATCCCAGCTGGGGATATCAGATTACGGGTTTCTATGCTGCTACCTCACGGTTCGGATCACCCCAGGACTTAATGTATCTTATTGATGAACTTCATAAAAATGAGATCGGCGTTATCCTGGATTGGGTACCATCACATTTTCCGGGAGATGCCAACGGATTGTACCGTTTTGACGGCTCTCATCTGTATGAGCATGAAGATCCAAGAAAGGGATTTCATCCTGACTGGAAGTCCCACATTTTCAATTATGGGAGGAATGAAGTGAAATCGTTTCTTATTTCCAATGCGATGTTCTGGCTGGATCGTTATCATGCCGACGGATTACGCGTAGATGCGGTAACTTCAATGCTTCATCTCGATTATTCGAGAAATGATGGGGAATGGGAACCTAATATCTATGGAGGAAATGTAAACCTGGAAGCCAAATCCTTTCTTCAGGAGTTTAACACTGCTGTTTACCGGGAGTTTGGGGATAGTATAATGACCATTGCAGAAGAAAGCTCAGATTTTCCGATGCTTACAAAACCTGTTCATGATGGTGGGGTCGGTTTTGGGATGAAATGGATGATGGGATGGATGCATGATACGCTGGATTATTTTAAAGAAGATTTCAATAACAGGAAATTTCATCATCACAAACTTACATTTGCCTCCATGTATATGTATAATGAAAATTATATGATGCCTTTATCACATGACGAAGTCGTACATGGAAAAGCAAGCCTAATCTATAAAATGAAAGGCGACGAATGGCAGAAATTTGCCAATCTGCGTGCTCTGTATGTCTATATGTATACTCATCCCGGAGCTAAGCTGCTTTTTATGGGCGATGAATTTGGACAGACCGGTGAGTGGAATTTTAAACAAAGTCTCGACTGGCATCTGTTGAAATATCCGGTGCACAGGGGATTACAGGATCTTGTAAAAGAACTCAACCACCTCTATAGGTCAGAAGCCGCTTTTTACGAAAATCAGTTTGACAAACATGGTTTTGAATGGGTGGAGGCAGATGATCTGGAAAATTCAGTATATATCTACCTGAGAAAGGGTAAAAGAAAAGATGACATACTGATGGTTATCCTGAATCTTGCACCAAAAGTGCTGGATTACAAAGTAGGGATAGGAGATGGAACACATTGGGAGGAAGTTCTGAATTCTGATGAGGCAAAATACAGCGGCAGTGGAGTAGAACCTGAAATAGTAGAGGTAAAAGATGAGGAATGGCGGGGATACCAGAGAACAATGACACTGAAATTGCCTCCCCTGGCAGGAGTAGTTTTGAGACAGAAAAAAGATAAAAAATATAAATTACATAGAATTAAACACAAAAGATCATAAAATGGTTATTTATCATCTAAGTACAGAATGTTACCCCATAGCCAAAGTAGGCGGACTGGCAGATGTTGTCGGCGCATTGCCGAAATATCAGAATAAAATAAAAGGTATCGATGCCAAGGTGGTAATGCCATGGTACAATAAATCTTTTGTCTACGATCATGAATTTGATATCATTTTTGATGGGTTTATCCATCAGGGACCTAATATGCTGCAGGTTCAGGTTTTAAAAGAAAAATCAGATAGTCTGGGCTTTGAATTGTATATGGTAAAAATTCCAGGGCTGCTGGATAGAGATAATCCTTATGGCTATCAGGATGAAAATTTTCAGTTTCTGGCCTTTCAGCAGGGGATTCTTCATTGGTTGTGCGCTATGGAAATCCGTCCGGATGTTCTCCACTGCCACGATTACCATACCGGATTGATCCCTTTTATGGTGGAACATTGCCCGGAATTTGGTTTTCTGAAAGGGACAAAAACAATAGGAACGATCCATAACGGGGAATATCAGGGGATGATGAGCTGGAATATGGCACAATATATGCCTTCTTTTGATGCCTACAAATGGGGATTGATGGACTGGAACGGCTTCATTAATCCGCTGGCCAGTATGATTAAATGTTCCCATGCGTTTACGACCGTTTCTGAAGGGTATCTGGAAGAACTTTTTATTAGTTTCAGAGGACTGGAAAGCCTCGTGCGCCAGGAGTTCGGAAAAGCTTATGGAATTATCAACGGTATTGATACGGAAGTCTGGAACCCTGAAACGGATCCTATGCTGGATTTTAATTTTAACCGTAAAAATGCGGTTGCTCAAAAAAAGAAAAATAAGGCTAAGCTTTGTAAAGAGTACGGTTTAAAACCTGAACTTCCTCTTTTTGCTTTTATCGGAAGGTTTGCTACAGAAAAAGGCGCCGACCTTCTGCCCGATGTTGTCTGGAGAAGCATCAAGCAGAGTTATGGAGCCCTGAATATTATGATTTTAGGCTCAGGAAATACTTATATTGAGAATAAGCTGAAAGAGTATGATTACACGTATACCAATTTTGCATTGGATCTTGGATATAAAGAACATCTTTCTCATAAGATCTATGCTTCGGCAGATTTCCTGCTGATGCCCTCCAGGGTAGAACCTTGCGGGCTCAATCAGATGTATTCCATGAGATACGGAACGGTTCCCGTGGTACGTTATACGGGTGGACTCAGAGATACGGTGGAAGACATTTCGACAGGAGGAGCAGGGCTGAACTTTACCTATGCGGGAGTGGACGATATTGTTCATACGATGAACAGAGCTTTGGCAATGTATAATCAAAAAGGAGTGATGGATGATCTTATCCATGCTAATATGAGTTTTGATTTTGCGTGGGAGAAATCTGCGGAAAAATACATAGCTTTATATACCAACTGATATGATAAGGCTCCTTATCTTATCGATTGTAATGGTAAGTTGTGTTTCCTGTAAAGCGAAAAATAAGAGTGGCACGATTTATTTAAAGGAAAATAAAGCGCTCCGGGATATCTCGTACAATACGATTTTGCATTATGGCTACCCGAATACCAACAGGCTGTTGCTTATGGAAATGATTTCGGAAAAGTGGAACATAAAGCATAAAGAAATTACCGGATGTATCGTGGATGAAAGGTTGATGCGTACAACAGATCGCCGAAATAAAAAGACCTTTGCGGCGATAGAAAAAAAATATGGCGCAGATTGGCGGATAAGGTATGAAGAAGATATTCTGGATGCAGCAGTAAAGCAGGTAGATATTATGGATGTTTTAATTACCAATACGCCTTTCAGAGACCAGCTGAAAAAGTGTAATATAGAGATTGACGGGGTAGAGAAAGAGGTCCGTTTGCTCAGCAATTCCGATCTCTATGAAGTATTTGTACATGCTTATGATCAGAATTATAGAAAAACAGGCTGTTGTACACTCCATGTAGACACTAAAAATAGAAAAGTAAACATAATAAAATAAAAACGCAAGATATTTATGAACCGAAATGTAATCTCTATTGTATTGGGAGGAGGCAGAGGAACAAGATTATTCCCATTAACGTATACCAGATCAAAACCGGCTGTACCTATTGCAGGTAAATACAGATTGGTGGATATTCCTATTTCAAACTGCCTGAACTCTGGATTGAATAAAATTCTGGTTTTGACTCAGTTTAATTCAGCTTCTTTAAACTCACACATTAAAAACTCATATCATTTTGATATTTTCAGTAAAGGGTTTGTAGATATTCTGGCTGCTGAGCAGAATGTAGAAAACGACAGTTGGTATCAGGGCACCGCAGATGCAGTGCGCCAGTCGATGAAGCACCTTGAAAAATATGATTATGACTATATTCTGATACTTTCTGGTGATCAGCTTTATCAGATGGATTTCCGTGAAATGCTCGATTTTCATATTGAAAACGGTGGCGACCTGACCATTGCAACCATTCCGGTTGTCGCTAAAGATGCAACAGGTTTTGGGATCTTAAAATCCGATGATGACGGAAATATAACTTCCTTCTATGAAAAGCCGGATTATGATATGCTGGATGGATTGAAATCTGAAGTTTCAGAAGAAAATAAACGCCATGGAAAAGAATATCTCGCTTCTATGGGAATCTATATTTTTACCAGAAGCATCCTCAAAAAAATGTTTGATGAAGGAGCCGGAGATGATTTCGGAAAAGATATTATTCCTAGCTCTATCGGGAAATATAAAACATTAAGCTATCAATATGAAGGATATTGGACGGATATCGGAACAATAGAGTCTTTCTACGAGGCGAATCTTGACCTTTGTCTTGATCTTCCACAATTTAATCTGTTTTCCTCTTCACCTATCTATACCAGGGCGAGGATGCTTCCGCCATCAAAGATCAATGGATCTTATGTAAGTAAAGCTGTTTTTGGAGACGGATGTATCATCATGGCCGATAAAATTGAAAACTCAGTGATCGGAAACCGGACGAGAATCGATAAAGGAAGTACGATTGTGAACTCTTATGTAATGGGTGCAGATTTTTATCAGAATACCACAGAAATTGTTCTTAATGACAGGGCCGGACGTCCAAATATGGGGATCGGAAAATACTGTTATATAGAAAAAGCAATCCTGGACAAAAACTGCTATATCGGAGATAATGTGAAAATTATCGGCGGAAAACATATTCCGGACGGTGATTATGGAACGTATTCGGTGCAGGATGGTATTGTGGTCGTGAAAAAAGGAGCTATAGTAGCTTCGGGTACACATATTGGATAAGACAGGAGACGGGAGGCTGGAAGCTGGAAGGTATTGAAGTCTAGGAATGACTGAAAGTTTGCTCTGCTTGAAACCTAGTCTATGTAGCATCATTGGAATAGTTTTAATCAAAGAACTCATGGCAATTGTCTGTCAAATAGTAACTTCCAGCTTCATTCTCCCGGCTTCCAACACCTAATAGGTTAATTATTGTTAAACATACAACCGGAGTGATCAGCGTATTGGTCACTTTTTTAATTTGTATTACTTTTGTGCGATGCGTATTTTTAAAATAGTAACGGTAATTATTATTCTATTGGGAGGAGCTTATGCTGCTTCCATGTATTATTTTGTGGACGACAGCAAGAATTTTACTGTTGAAAAAGAGATTGACTATCCTGTAGATAAAGTTTTTGCACAGTTTAATAACCTGCAGAATTTTACCAGATGGAACAATTTTTTTACGAGCTCACAATCAATAGATATCGATTATTATACGCCGTATGAGGGGCAGGGAAGTGCCATCAGCTATGTAGATCCCAAAAACGATACCGATGGTGAAATGTTCATCAGGTATGAAAATCCCAATAAGACCCTGAAGTATCAGCTTTTTGAAGATAAAAACGAAAACCCGACGCTGGTGGACGTTAAATTTAAACCAGTATCTGCTGAAAAAACAAGAATTACGTGGTACGTACACACCCCAAAACTTCCTGTCTGGAGAAGAGTGGAAAATTTCTGGACTGAAGACCGTTTTGCCGAAAATATCACCAAAAGTATGGTGAATTTGAAGAATTCCCTCGGAAATAAGGTGGAAAAAGACAATCAGATGGCCGCGATAAAATATGACAGCCTCATGATAGAAAATGAAGAAGACAAACTCCTGCTGGGGATCAATGTAAGCACGTCGAATAAAAAAGATGCTCTCTACAGAAATATTGTGATGAACTATAACAAAGTCTATAATTTTGTAACGATGGATCTGGGGAAAAAGGATGATGAATTCGGATATCCGATTCTGATGACCGATGCTGATAATTACAAAGACAAAGAGGTTTCTTACTTTCTGGGAATTCCGCTTTCCAAGAAAATAGGCGTTTCTGACAATAATTTCAATTTCAGGTCGGTAAATCCTTCCCAAAACTACGTAATGTACTACAAAGGAAGCTATGAGGGCCGGATTAAGGCAATTCAGCAGCTGATTCAGAAAGCCAAAAAAGATGAGATGCGCTTCGGAGACATCCGCCAGACCTTTATAGAACGTCCTATGGAAGGACAGGCGGTGAGCATGAAGCTCTCATTATCAGTGTATAAGTGATTTTTATTTCCTTTTTTTTTTCTTAATTTTTTTTAACGGTTTCAGACTGTTCTAACTCGGTTTTTTTTATTAAATTTGAGGATTAATTCTACAAATAAATTTTAATAAATAGATAAACTGTAATAATGGACAGATTTTCATTCCTAAACGCAGCTCATTCTCAGTTAATTGAGGATTTATACCAACAGTACTTAAAATTCCCGGACTCTCTAGAACCATCATGGAAAGCTTTCTTTCAAGGCTTCGACTTTGCTTTAGAGAACTATGGAGATGACGATAACACCCAGTTTATTCAGGCTTCGGCCAACGCTGCCCCGGCAGTACAGCAAATCTCTCAGGCAGTATCAAACGGAGAGGTTCCTGAACACATCAAAAAAGAATTCAAAGTAGTAAACCTTATTGAGGCTTACAGAACAAGAGGGCACCTGTTTACAAAAACAAACCCGGTTAGAGAGAGAAGACATTACACTCCAACTTTGGATATCGAAAACTTCGGTCTTTCCAAAGAAGATCTGAACACAAAATTCAACTGTGCCGTTGAAACAGGAATGAAAGAGCCTGCTACTCTTGCAGATCTTATCACTCATCTTGAAAATATCTACTGTGATTCTATCGGAGTAGAATATACATACATCAACAATGTTGAAGAAAAAGATTTTATCAAAAGATGGCTTCAGGTAAACGAAAACCATCCAAGTCTTTCTGCAAACGAAAAAACAGAAATCTTATTAAAATTAAATCAGGCTGTTGCCTTTGAAAATTATCTTCATACAAAATTTGTAGGGCAAAAAAGATTCTCACTGGAAGGTGGTGAAACATTAATTCCGGCTTTGGATCAACTGATCTCAAGATCTTCTCAGCTTGGCGTGGATGAAGTGGTATTGGGAATGGCTCACAGAGGGAGATTAAATGTATTAACCAACATTTTCGGAAAATCTTACAAGCAGATTTTCTCAGAATTTGAAGGGAAAGAATTCGAAGAAGATGTTTTCTCTGGTGACGTTAAATACCACCTGGGATCGTCTAAAAAGATCAAAACGGCTTCAGGAGAAGAAGTTGCAATTAACCTGACACCAAACCCATCCCACCTGGAAACGGTAGCAGCTCTTGTAGAAGGAATCTGCCGCGCTAAAGTAGATGACAAATACAAAGATTACTCTAAAATATTACCAATCATCATCCATGGAGACGGTGCAATTGCCGGACAAGGGATTGCTTATGAAGTTGCCCAGATGATGACTCTGGAAGGATACAAAACAGGTGGTACAGTTCATATTGTTGTCAACAATCAGGTTTCGTTTACGACAAATTATATGGATGCAAGATCATCAACATACTGTACAGACATCGCAAAAGTTACAGAATCTCCTGTAATGCACGTTAATGCAGACGATGCTGAAGCAGTTGTTCATGCCATTCACTTTGCTGCTGATTTCAGAGCTAAATTTGGTAAAGATGTATATATCGATCTGTTAGGATATAGAAAATACGGACACAATGAAGGTGACGAGCCGAGATTCACTCAGCCTAACCTGTATAAAACAATTTCCAAGCACCCGAATCCAAGAGAAATTTATAAGGATAAATTACTTAAGGACAGCGTTACCTCGAATGATGTAATCGCTAAAATGGAAACGGAATTCAAAGCTCTTTTAGATAAAGATTTTGATGCTTCCAAAGAGATTGAGAAAAATGTAATGGATGTGTTCATGGCTGAAGATTGGGTAAACTATCCAATTGGTAAGAGAGGAGCTGTTCAGTTACCGGTAGATACCAAATATGACTTAGCTAAATTGAAGGAGTTGGCGCTTAAAATGTCAACACTTCCGGCTGATAAAAAGTTCATCAACAAGATTACAAGACTTTTCGATAACCGTATCAAAGCTATTGAAGCCAATTCATTAGACTGGGCACTAGGAGAGTGGTTAGCGTATGCTACACTTCTTGTAGAAGGTCACAATGTAAGAATTTCCGGTGAAGATGTGGAAAGAGGTACATTCTCGCACAGACATGCCGTAGTAAAAACTGAAGATACAGAAGAAGAATATATCCCGCTAAGACATGTGTCAGAAAGCAGATTTGATGTATACAACTCTCACCTTTCAGAATATGGTGTTTTAGGTTTCGATTACGGATATGCAATGGCATCTCCCAATACACTAACGATATGGGAAGCTCAGTTCGGAGATTTCGTGAACGGTGCTCAGATTATTGTTGACCAATATCTGGCAGCTGCAGAAGAAAAATGGAAAATTCAGGATGGATTGGTGATGCTATTACCTCACGGTTCAGAAGGACAGGGTGCAGAGCACTCTTCAGCAAGACTGGAGAGATTCCTTACCCTTTGTGCCAATGAAAACATGGTTGTAGCTAATATCACTTCACCGGCTAACTACTTCCACTTGTTGAGAAGACAGTTGAAATGGGCATTCAGAAAACCATTGATCGTAATGAGCCCTAAATCTTTACTGAGACACCCTAAAGTGGTTTCTCCACTTGAAGATTTCGCGACAGGTTCATTCCAGCCAATCTTGGACGATCCAACTGCAGATCCTAAAAAAGTAGAAAAATTAGTTCTTTGTTCAGGTAAACTGTACTTCGAATTATTGGCGAAGAAAGAAGAACTGAACTGTGAAAATATTGCATTGGTAAGATTCGAGCAGTTGTATCCGCTTCAGGCAGATGCTATTGAAGCGATCTTCAATAAATATGACAGCAGAACACAATTGGTGTGGGCCCAGGAAGAACCTGAAAATATGGGAGCATGGTCTTATATCCTGAGAAACTTCAGAGATACAGGAATCCAGGTAGTTGCTCCGGTACCAAGCGGTGCTCCGGCTCCAGGTAGCCACAAAATGTTTGAGAAGAACCAGAATGCAGTGATCAACAGAGTTTTCGACAGAGATGATGCGCCTGCAAAAAGACCCGTTACAGCATAATTAAAATAATAATCAGTTAAAAAAATAAAAAATACTCGATATGTCAGTTTTAGAAATGAAAGTTCCTTCACCGGGCGAATCAATTACAGAAGTTGAAATCGCAACTTGGCTTGTAAAAGATGGTGATTATGTAGAAAAAGATCAACCTATCGCCGAAGTGGATTCAGATAAAGCAACTCTTGAATTACCGGCAGAGCAAAGTGGTATTATCACTTTAAAGGCAGAAGAAGGTGATGTAGTACAGGTAGGTCAGGTAGTTTGTTTAATTGATATGGATGCTGCAAAACCAGAAGGTGCTGCACCTGCTGCTGAAGCTCCAAAACAGGAAGAAGCTCCTAAGGCTGCTGAACCTGCTAAACAAGAGGCTCCAAAACCGGCTGCACCGGTGGCCGCTCCTCAGACTTACGCTACCGGAGCTCCGTCTCCTGCTGCTAAGAAAATCCTTGACGAGAAAGGAGTAGACGCAGGACAGGTTTCAGGGACAGGAAGAGATGGTAGAATCACGAAAACTGACGCTGAATTAGCTGCAGTTCCTGCATTAGGAGGAAGCCCTCTTACTGCTACAGGTTCAAGATCTACGACAACTACGAAACTTTCAGTTTTAAGAAGAAAAATCGCTCAGAGATTAGTTTCTGTAAAGAATGAAACCGCAATGCTAACAACTTTCAACGAAGTTGACATGTCTGAAATCTTCAGATTAAGAAAGCAATATAAAGAAGAATTTGCTCAAAAACACGGAGTAGGTCTTGGTTTCATGTCTTTCTTTACAAAAGCAGTGACAAGAGCATTACAAATGTATCCGGATGTGAATGCATCTATCGACGGTGACTTCAAAATCAACTATGACTTCTGTGATATTTCAATTGCCGTTTCAGGTCCTAAAGGATTAATGGTTCCTGTATTGAGAAATGCAGAAAACATGTCTTTCAGCGCTGTAGAAGCTAACATCAAAGATCTTGCTACAAAAGTAAGAGATGGTAAAATTACTGTTGATGAAATGACTGGCGGTACTTTCACCATTACCAATGGTGGTACTTTCGGATCTATGATGTCTACACCAATCATCAACCCTCCACAATCTGCTATCCTGGGAATGCATAATATCATCCAGAGACCGGTTGCTGTGGACGGACAGGTGGTTATCAGACCGATGATGTACGTAGCGATGTCTTATGACCACAGAATTATCGATGGAAAAGAATCTGTTGGATTCCTTGTAGCGGTAAAAGAAGGTATTGACAATCCTGTTGAAATCCTGTTGGGTGGCGACGAAAGAAAAGGCCTTGGATTATAAGTTTTAATAAAATTATAATATAAATATACAATCTCGCCTTAAAAAAGGCGAGATTTTTGTATTTATTAAGGAAATACAACAATGATGTTTTCAAAAATGACTTCCAATATCAAAGTTTCAGTAATACCTGAATATGATAGTAAAAACAGTTATCCATCCGAAAACCGTTATGTTTTTAAGTACAATATTACCATAGAAAATGACGGTGACTTTCCCATCAAAGTACTGAAAAGAAAATGGCTGATTTTTGATGTAGGATTTGGATATACAGAGATTATTGGTGACGGAGTTATCGGCCTGACTCCCGAAATAGGAACAGGTGAAAATTTCGCTTATTTCTCCAATGTGATGCTTCGGTCCGGAGTTGGGAATATGGGAGGAAAATACCTTGTTCAAAACATGGATACACAGGAAACTTTTGAGATCGATATCCCCAAATTTAATCTGCTGTCTGAAGTATTGAGCAATTAACCTTGTTTTACAAATGAAAAGCAGAAGATACTAATGTGTTAACCTACTGTGGGTAAAAGAGTATGATAATGGTTATTTCACCAGGATTTCTCTGGATAGCTACAGCCTTTTAATCTTAGCTTTCATGTACTCATTCACTTCATCATTATTGGTGAGGAAGAGCTTTTCAAAAGCCAGCAGAGATATTTTGGCACATACTTCAGCATCTGCTCCGGCCCTGTGGTGCGTAAAATCAATCTTATGATATTCTGCCAAAGGTTTTAGTCCGTATTTCGGAAGATAGTTCCATGACTTTTTTGCGAGCTGAATGCTACACAGATAATTTAATTTCGGCGTAAACATTCCATAATGTTCCAGGCAGCCTCTTAAAACAGAAGCATCAAATCCAGCATTGTGAGCAATCATGAGTGTTCCGTACATCATATCCTGGGCTTCATGCCAAATTTCATCAAATGTAGGTGCATCTTTCACGTCCTCAGGTTGTATTCCATGTACCGCCACATTAAACCTGCTGAAATAAGGAAAGCTGGGCGGCTTGATCAGCCATGTTTTAGTCTCTACAATTTTAGAGTCCTGTACTATACAGATCCCCATTTCACAAGCTGAGCTTTTCTCGTGTGTTGCCGTTTCAAAATCTATTGCGCAGAAATCCATTGTTTTAAATTATAGGTGGTTGCTGGTTCTTTTGGTTGCTCGTTTTCTGGTTGCGGGTGCTCTGGTTGCTCGTTTTCTGGTTAAAAGTTTAAGGTTATTCCTAATTCCTAATCTGCTGCCTTCTACCCAAAAAATGCTTGAAAATTAACCATTTTGACTGGTAGAATTTTTTCTTCTGGTGATTTTGGCGAAGTTTCCAGGTTCCGGGAAGCTGTCCGTAGAATCCAAAATGTGCCCGTACTACCGCCCAAAGGTGTGGGAATCCCTGTTTTACCCCAAAGTAAATTCCAGCAACACCATCCAGGCAAAGTCTGAAAAAGATCAGCCAGATCAATTTTGGAAAAGGAAGGTTTTTAAGCATCATTGAAAGGTTGTTTCTGATGTTTAAAAAGGTTTTTTGTGCACTCTGCTTGTTCAAAGTTCCACCGCCAACATGATAGACTTTGGCTTTTCCGGTATAGAAAATCTTTTTCCCCGAATTGATAAGCCTCCAGCATAGATCGATCTCTTCCTGGTGGGCAAAAAATCGGGCATCAAAACCATTCTGTTCCCAAAAGTCTTTGGAACGTATAAAAAAGCAGCATCCTGATGCCCAGAAAATTTCTGTTTCATCGTCGTACTGGCCCTTATCTTCTTCAAGCTCATCAAAAACCCTTCCTCTGCAATAGGGATAGCCAAGATTATCAATCAGCCCGCCACCTGCACCTGCAAATTCAAAATATTGCGGACGGTTATAGGAAAGGATTTTAGGCTGCACTGCAGAAATTGAAGCATCTTTTTCAAATAGCTCCAATACAGGGCCAATCCAGTTTTCTGTAACCTCTACGTCAGAATTCAGAAGGCAGTAATATTCATTTGTGATCTCCTGTAAGCCCTCATTATACCCCCCTGCAAATCCATAATTTTTATTGTTTTTGATAATTTTTACGGGGGGAAAGTGTCTGCTGAGAAATGCCAGGGAATCGTCCGTAGAATGATTATCGATCACGTAAACATCTGCGTGCTGAGAAAATTGGAGCACACCGGGTAGAAATTTCTCAAGCCAGTTTCTTCCGTTCCAGTTTAAGATGACAATTGCCAGTTTGTTCTGCATGTGCATTTATTTTTTTTCAGAATCAAAATTTTTGATAGAGTCCTGGTATTTCCATTTTCTATGGGACCACAGGTAGTTATCCGGGTGCTTATGTAAAGTGTTTTCCAGTAGTTTATGGAATTTCCTTACCACTTCATTCTCAGTGAATTTTTCACCATCCGGATATATTCTATGGTAATTGACCTGATAATACCCTCGTTTTACCCGTTTCATTTCGCAATAGATAAAGATAAGGTCCATTCTTGTTGCCAGCTTATCATAGCCGATAAAAGCAGGGGTTCTTTGGTTCAGAAATTCCAGCCCATAGGTAATGTGGGCAAAATGGGGAGTTTGGTCTGCTACAAACATATAAGCAGAATCACCATTGTTCTTCGATCTGAAAATATTAAGGATTACTTCATTCGCTTCAAGAGCTTCATTCCCGAATTTGTTCCGGACCTTTTTCATCTGGTTTTCCCAAAAATCATTATTCACTTTTCTGTATACGGGGTGACAGTGAGCTTGTGGAATGACCTTGGCCAAAGCATTGATCCATTCCCAGTTGAAAACGTGCCCCGCCAGTAAGATAATATTCTTGCCTTCCTGTTTAGCTTCGTGAAAAAGCTCCTGGTTAATATGCTGCATTCTCACCCTGGATTCTGTCTCGGAAATGCTGAATGACTTTACAGTCTCCGCCAGATAGTCGGAGAAATTGTGATAAAACTTTTTGCGGATTTCTCTTATTTCTTCATCGGATTTTTCCGGAAAGGAATTTCTCAGATTTTGAGTAATTACATGTTTTCTGTAGCCCACCAAATAGTAATTGAGGAAGAAAATAACGTCCGAAAAAACATAGAGTATTCTCAGTGGAAGTTTTGAGATGAAATATAATATTTTGATCAGGAAGTTCATAAAAGATGCAAATTTAGTGATAATTAAATTATGGTTCTATTTTTGCTGGGAGATAAGTATTATTTTTTTACTTTTATGTTATGAAAAAATTGATAATTTTCGCTTTTCTGGGATTAGGCACACTTGCTTTTTCACAGAATGTAAAGAATACGCGGGAAGACGGAAAACAGAAGACCGCCCTTATTGTCCCTACGGAACAGAAAGAGCTTGATGCAAAGAAGAAAGCTGCTGAAGAAAAAGCCAAGCTTCCAAAGCCTTACGATCCGAAGGCTGATGCGCAGGCTGATATTGCTAAAGTGATAGCGCAAGCCCAGAAAGAAGGCAAAAAAATTATAATTCAGGCTGGGGGGAACTGGTGTATCTGGTGTCTCCGATTTAATAATTTTGTACAGCAAACTCCTGAACTGAAAGAAATTGTAGATAAAAATTATGTATACTATCACCTGAATTATTCTCCAGACAATAAAAATGAGAAAGTCTTTGCCCAGTATATTAATATTAATGAACAACAAT
Organism: Chryseobacterium pennipullorum; assembly: GCF_003384725.1. Classification (GTDB taxonomy): domain Bacteria; phylum Bacteroidota; class Bacteroidia; order Flavobacteriales; family Weeksellaceae; genus Chryseobacterium; species Chryseobacterium pennipullorum. The sequence goes on along the minus strand of NZ_QNVV01000001.1, from coordinate 123,406 downwards.
TTTATCCATTTTTTATTATTTTAGATAAAGATGGTAAAAAACTTCATGTTCAACAAAGTGAGATTCTAGAGGATGGAAAGGGATATAGTAAAGCAAAAGTGAAACAATTCCTGGAAAATGGAAAAGTTTGATAGACATTTTATTAGCGAATTGCTCTCAGAATTAGAATAAATTATATTTGATAATTTAAGATATATGAAAAAGCCATATCACAGATTGTGTATGGCTTTTTTTTATTTAACAATTCTCAACATATATACTTTGTTCATGAGCATTATGACAGGCTGCCCCGCCAGAATAGCTGATGCATGAAGTACATGAACTTATAGATACAAAAGATCCGTCTGAACAAGTTCCCGCACAAGAAGTTCCTCCAGACACAATTCTTAATTGTTCACGAGATAATTTTTTTAAATTTTTCATAATTATTGGTTTAATAGTTCGGTACCAAAGATATGTTTTTATTTTAGAAAATCCCTATTTGTGGAATAATTATAATAATTTTTTGATCCAGCTTAATTTTTTATCAGAATACGGTGGATATTTGATATTTGGCTCACCCCAGGTTGCTTTTTCAAGAATGGCTTTCTGATGTGAAAACGCTTCGAAGCCATATTTACCATGATAATTTCCAATACCTGAGCTTCCGACACCTCCAAATGGCAGATGGTCATTACTCAAATGCATGATGGTATCATTGATACATCCACCTCCGAACGAAAGTTTACGCGTAAAGATCTCTTTTTCTTCAGAATTATTAGTGAAAAGATAAGCTGCAAGTGGTTTTTCCAGTTCCAAAATGGAATTGAGTACTGTATTATAGCTCTGAAAGCTGATGACAGGGAGGATTGGGCCAAAAATCTCTTCCTGCATAATTTCATCGTTCCAATCTACAGCATTCAGAATGGTTGGTGCAATGTATAGTTGTTCTTCGTTGAAATCACCTCCGGTATATACTTTCTTTTGATCAATAAGGGTGGTGAGACGATGAAAATTTCGCTGGTTTATGATTCTGGTATATTGTGCCGATCCCGGATCATAACTGAATTCCCTGATGTATTTTCTGAGCATTTCCAGAAACTGCTCCTGAACGGTTTCTTCTACCAGGAGATAATCGGGAGCTACACAGGTTTGGCCAGCATTCAAAAACTTTCCCCAGACAATTCTTTTCGCGGCAACTTCAAGATTGGCATCTTTGGTGACAATAGCAGGTGATTTTCCACCTAATTCCAGAATAACAGGTGTAAGATGTTCAGCAGCAGCTTTGTACACAATCTTTCCTACTTTGGTACTTCCGGTAAAGAATATTTTATCAAACTTAAGTTTTAAAAGGGCTGTGGTCTCATCAATACCTCCTTCATACACCCGAAGATATTCCGGCGGAAAATTTTCATTGATGAGAACAGACATTGCCATCATGGTATGATGGGCTATTTCACTAGGTTTGAGAATGCAGCAGTTTCCTGCCGCAACAGCGGCAACAAGAGGAGACAGGGATAGCTGATATGGATAATTCCAGGCCCCAATCACCAATACGCAGCCCAGCGGATCGGAATAAATTCTACTGCTGCCCAGCTGATTCACCAGATTTGTGTTTACTTTTTTAGGCTTAGAGAGAGACTTCAGATTTTTTAAATAATAGTCTATATCATTCAGTACAAAAGAAATTTCTGTCGTAAGTGTATCAAACCTGGATTTTCCAAAATCCTTAAGAATGGCATCATACAGCATATTTTCATGAGAGATTATAAGATCCCTTAGTTTTTCCAGATACATTTTCCGGAATGCAATACTTTTGGTTTGCTGAGTCTTAAAAAATTCTCTCTGACTGTGTAAAATTTTTTCAATTTCCATATGATGGCTTTTCTGTTAAACGCAAGTGCTTAAGTGATACTGTAATGAACAGAAGCAACAATAAGTTGGCCAAAGTGAGTAGAGATGGAAGACGGTAGCGCGAAGCTGGAAGTTTCTTTTTGACGTTATGAGGGTATTGGTTATTTTTATAAGAATTGATTATAATTCGTTTTAATTTTAAAAAATTTCAGTTAATATGTTATTCCGCGCCAAGGATTATTTTTCTCACACAAAGATCACAACGAATTTGATTTGAAAATTTTTAAAAAAAAGATAAATACTTTAAGCCTTTGCGGACACAGCGTTAAAATACAAATTTCCTTAACCGAATCCATTAGTAATTTAGGACTTCAACAACTTCCAGCATCCAGCATCCAGCATCTAGCATCCAGTATCCAGTATCCAGCATCTAGCATCTAGCTTCCAGCATCTCTTCTTACATAATATTCCTCACTGCGATCTTCACCGGGTGATAAAGTAATACAATGAGCGCTGTAATAAAGGCTAGCCAGAATAATCCTGTAAAAATCTCCATATTGGAGAGCAGCATTGCCTGTGCATTGATTTTTGTTTTAAAAGCACCGGCGGTCATGGCCATAGATTCATTAACGGGCAGCCTGGAAATATGGTTTCCGAAAATCTTATTCCACTGGCTGTAGAAAACCGGATTGGTATCTGTGAGATTAAAGCTTAACGTGTCGGCATGTTTTAAAGTTAAAAATAACATCAGGTTCTGCATTAAGGCGTAACCAATCGCTGTTGCCCAGAAACGGGTGGTAGTTCCCATAACACTTGCATTAGCAACGTATTCTTCCGTCATCCCAGAAATAAGAAAGAAAACCAGAGGTGTAAATAGCAGTCCCTGAGCTATTCCCTGCAGAAATAAAGGCGGACAGATCGTGGTAAGGCTGGTATCCGGATAAAAGGTATAGGTAAACCATGCACAATCTATTGCCAGTAAAAGAAAGCCTGTAAAGAAAACGATTCGGGAAGAAATCCCGCGAACAAGGCAAATACCGGATATGAAAACTCCGATCAGTGTTCCAGCTACATTCCAGTATTGGATGTTCACAATATAATCCCAGGGCCACTTCCAGATGACTGCCATAATGCTGTACACATTGTTCAACCCGGAACGGATGAGATAGAAAATAAAGAAAAGGATCATTCCTGCAATCACATTTTTTGAACTTAAAACTTCAAAATGAAATAATGGCCGTTTTGAGTTTCTTTGTTTGAGCATAAACAATCCGCCGGAAATAAGGAATACAAATAAGCAGATAAGAATGGTGTCAGATTCCAGCCACATTAGTCTTTTTCCATAGACGATCGCATAAGCTCCGGATTGCAAACACACCCAAAGCAGAAACCAGCTGGGAATATCCAGCTGATAAAGTGGTTTTTTGGGAAAAAAGCGGTTCCTGTTGAAAATGACAATACCCAGAATCAGCACAAAAACATGAAAATACGCCATCATTAAAATCATATGCTGAAAATCGTAATCCTGGATGCTTGATTTCATTAGGGTAGTGGTCACAGTTCCTCCTGTCAGCATGAGAGAATACATAAAGAGATAAGCGATCACCTTAGCATGTCTGGTCCTGAGTTCTGCGATAATCAATGGCAGGAAAATAGCGCCCTCAAGCAGCCCGAAAAAACCTTCCAAAAACCGAATAACCAGAATTACATGATAATCATTGGTGACGGATAAGACATACAGAAGGATCACGGAAACGGAAGACATCAGAAGCACATAGTATTTAACGCTGAAATAAGCCATAAACCTTTGCAAAACCAAGAGAGTCACTACAAATGTTCCGTACATCAGCATCATTAAATATTGAATATCATCCGAATCTACTCCCATAAAAGAAGAGGTGAAGGCACTGTTGGAATGTAATAATGACAGTAACATGATGTGTGGAAATAATGCCAGTATGAGTAAAGGCAATTTTAACCACTGCGGCAGCCATTTATGATAAACTGTATTGTGTTGCATAAACTGTTGAAAAAGGCTAGGAATACATAGAATGCATTCATTTTATCTAAATTAAAAAGCGAAAAGACAAAAAGGCAAAGAGTAAAACAAAAGGGTAAAATAGCAAATATGCTTAAGAAAAAATTTGCAGTTTTGTCTTTTCGCAGAAAAGATTATTAATTTGAAGATTTGAAAATGTGTTAATTTGAAGATATAGAGGATTTGTACTCTAACAGCTCCATTCTAAATCTTCTTCGCGCTTACGAGGACGTTCATTCCGGAAAGCAGCTTTTCATTATCTTTATTATTATCAAGGATGATTTTAACAGGAAACCGCTGTTCGATTTTTACAAAATTTCCGGTCGCATTGTCGGGTTTTATCAAAGAAAACTGGGATCCCGAAGCCGGAGATACAGAAAGAATTTTTCCTTTAAATTCGATTCCCGGATAGGCATCAGCGGTGATGATGACCTCCTGCTTCTGATCGATCAGCCCAAGCTGTGTTTCTTTGTAATTGGCTATAATCCATTTTTCTTTGCTTACGATCTGCACCAATGCCTGTCCTTCCTTGATCAGCTGTCCTTCCTGGATTGTTTTTTTGCCTACCCAGCCGTCGTAAGGAGCTGTAATAACTGTATAGGAAAGGAAAAGCCTGGCATTATTCAAATTGGCTGAGCTCTGGCGGATCTGGCTTTTGGCAGGTGCCACTTTAGTCTGCTGTTCGCTGGCTCCTGCTCTCACTGCATTTTTTTGTTGTTCCAATGCCAGCAGATTGGCCTTTGACTGTTCATAAGAAGCTTTTACATTTTCAAATTCCTGCTCCGTAGCGGCATCTTCAGCCAACAGGTTTTTGTATCTTTTGAAATCCTGTTCATTTTTCCAGATGTCAATTCTTGCCGAAGCAATTTTGGCATCGATAATTTTTGTATCGCTTTCTTTTGTACTGACACCGCTCTGGATTGTTGCTATATTCTCAGTAGTGGCATGAAGACTGGCTTCTGCCATTTGTATCTGGTTGACAAATTCCCTGTTATCTATGACAATCAAAGTATCCCCTTTGTGTACAAACTGATTTTCATCAAACCTGATCTTTTGGATAAATCCGGATACTTTGCTGGAAATTGGTGTAATGTACTGTTCGATCTGTGCATCATTGGTGGTAACATTTTTTCTTGAAAAAAGGTAAAAACTTACCATTCCTGTAATCCCGGAGATGATCAGGATCCAGGCAAGCAGGCTGATTACCCTGTTGATTCTTTTTTCCTTTCGTGTCAGTTGTTTCTTTGCCATAGTTTTTATAAGTTTCCAATCGTATATTGGAGTTGATAATACTTTAGTTGTCTGTTAATTTTTACGGAAATAAGGTTGGATTCGGCTTCAAGGTAGGTGTTGTCCGCATCAATAAGCTCCGTGATCAGGCTTAGTTTGTTTGCATATTTTGTTCTCACGATGCGGTAGTTCTCTTTGGCCTGTACGATGGCTTCTTCAGCGATGGTTACCTTTTGGTCGGTTTCTTCAAATTTTTTATATGCCTGATAGACGTTGTGCCTGATCTTTTCTTCATTTTCCCCGATCTGAAGTTTTGCCAGGTTAATGTTCTCTCTGGCTTCCTGCATTCTGTATTTGTTTTTGTAGAGGTTTCCGATGGGATAGGTGAGATTTACCCCAATCATTCCTAAACGGTATGCATAAGGCTCCGGAGGAAAAAACATCATGTTCGGATACTTTAAGAAATACTCTCCACCGGCTGTTATCTTTGGAAGATAATTGGCTTTGGTGATTTTCTGGTCCAATTCTTTTAAAGAGAGGTTTTTATGGGTGATTTCCACCGATTCATTTTTGTGTAAAGCGGTCTCTGTCAGCTCATCAATATGGGGGATGGATGCTTTATCAGAAATCAGATCTTCCGTATCAGCATGCATTTCCTGGTCTTCAGGGAGTGAAAGAATCGTTTTCAGTTTGTGTTCTGCAATCTGGATGTCATTATTAAGCTCCGTCCAGCTCATTTTATGATTGGAAAGCTGTAATGATGTTCTCAGGACTTCATTTACCGTAACCACTCCGTTAGCTTTTAGGACTTTTACCTGTCTTATATTCACAGAATCTTCTTTCATTTTGTCCTGGATAAGGTTTTGCTGTTCCTTCAAATGATGAATCTGTAAAAAAGCGGTAATGATCTCCATCTTAAGCTGTCTCTCATCCATGTGTGTTGTAAGGGCTGAAATTTCTGTATCTATTGCCGCTTTTTTTTCCGTATTTTTTATTGTACCACCCATATACACCGGAATGGATGCCGATAGCGTAAAATCATACATTCCGTTGATGGCATTATATTTTGTAGGTTGACCGAATACGCCATCCTGATACTGAAAAAGATTTGTTACCTGGCTATAGCTTGTATGAAACTCAATATCCGGAAGTTTTTCCATTTTAAGATCTTTCTCTCTGGTTGCGGACATTTCCTGTTTCAGGTGACTTATCTGAATGTTTTTGTTGTTTTTTAGACCGATTTCCACGGCCTGCTGAAGGCCTAGATGCCGGTAATCTATCATCTGTGAATGAAAAAAATTGCTCAATAAAAGGCACAACGCTATGCACTGATATCGGCATGCGTTAAATATCATATTCATAAATTTATTAAAGGATTTTTGCTAAAATGATTTTGATATTGCAAAGGTACGCGGTGGGGAGCCGGACATGATTTGTGAAAACAGAAAAAGATTTGTTCATTTACGCCAATATAAAAAATCTTAGTATCTTTATTTCATGAATAACAGTCATTTTAGTGAAGTAGAAGAAGAAGATGCTGAATTTTACATTTATCATGTACTTACAGGAAATATTACAACAGAGATTCATTATCACAGCTCGGCCCAGCTCGTATATGCTGAAGGCGGTATTGTGCATGTTTTTACCGATCTAAAGCACTGGTACCTTCCGGCAAGATGTTTTATGTGGATTCCAGCAGGAACACCCCATTATATTTTTTCGACGAGCCCAAAAGTAGATCTGTATAATTTTTACTTTAAAAAAGAAGAAAATGAGAATGGCTTTTTTGATGAAATTAATATCTATTCCGTCAACAACCTGCTGCGGGAAATGATTTTACATACCAAAGAATGGAATGGGAAAATCACAAAAAATGATACTTCTGAATATTATTTTCTCAAAGCTCTTAAGGGAGTCTTGCAGGAGAAAAAACATCAACATCTGGCATTTCCGATACAACATCCTTTTCCAAAAGATGAAACATTGCTGAAGATCGCACGATATATTCATGCTAATCTTGAAAAACCACTTAGTATCGAATCTACCGCCAAAGAATTCGGAATGAGCACCAGAACCCTTTCCCGGAGGTTTAAAGAGATTTTGGGAATGAATTATGTCCGTTTTCTGAGGGCTTTAAGAATTACCCGGTCTCTTGAATTGATGCTGGAAGGTAAATATAATATGTACGAGATTGCCATGATGGTAGGGTACAACAGTTTGTCTTCTTTCAGTAATATCTTCAAAAAAGTAATTGGAATAGCACCCACCGAATATCAGAATAAGTTGAGAGGGGAGCGTTAGGTACAAAAAAAACCACTTCAAATACATGAAGTGGTGTTGTATGGAGAGAAATTCTCAGTCGCTTATTAATTAAGCTTCTTCGGATTTAACTTCTTCTTTCTTAGCAGCAGGGGCAGCTACAACTGGAGCGTCAGATACGATATCGAATTCGAAATTGTACTCAACGTTTCTGTGTAATCTGATGTTTGCTGTTACTTTACCAGTTCTCTTGATTGTGTTCCCTGGAATTTTAATGTATTTCTTCTCTACAGAAACTCCAGCTTTAGCAAGAGCATCAGAAAGATCTGCATTGTTGATAGATCCGAATAGTTTATCACCAGAACCTACTTTTGCAGGGATGGTGATAGAAGTTTTCTTTAATTGATCAACTACCGCGTTAGCAGCAGCGATTAATTTAGCTTCTTCTTCTTTTCTAGCTTCTAAAGTAGCTTCAAGAGCTGCTTTGTTTTTAGGTGTAGCTAAAAGTGCAATTCCTTGAGGAAGTAAAAAGTTTCTAGCATAACCTGGCTTTACGCTTACTGTATCAAACTCAAGTCCTAAGTTTTCTACGTCTTGTTTTAGGATGATATCCATTGTTGTTGTCCGTTTTTAGTTTTAGAGAAAAGAAAAAAGAAAAAAGAAAAAAGACGGATGTCTTAGAAATTATTTCTTTCCTTTCATCTAAAAATCGTTAGAATTAATTTTATTTATTCAGCAACAAAAGAAGAGGTTGCCCTCTTCTTTTATTTATTTTTTGTCTTATTTCAATAAGTCAGCTACGTAAGGTAGTAAAGAAAGGTGTCTTGCTCTTTTGATAGCAGCAGAAACTTTTCTTTGGTATTTTAAAGAAGTTCCAGTGTATCTTCTTGGTAAGATTTTACCTTGCTCGTTTACAAACTGTAATAAGAAATCAGCATCTTTGTAATCAACGTGCTTAATTCCGTATTTTTTGAATCTACAATATTTCTTTTCAGATTTTGTATTGATATCAAGTGGAGTAAGGAATTTTACTTCTGATTCTCCTCCAGCTGAGGCTTGTTTAGCCATTTCATCTATTGCCATGTCTTGTCTTTTTTAAAAAATAGGGTTAATAATTAAGCTTTAGCTGCTTTTACTTTAGCTCTTCTCGTTACAGCGTACTCAATAGCATGCTTGTCAAGTTTTGTAGTAAGGTAACGGATTACTCTCTCGTCACGCTTAAATGCTAATTCTAAGTCAGCTACTACAGTACCTTCACCTTTAAACTCGATTAAAGTGTAGAACCCATTCTTTTTCAATTGGATAGGGTAAGCTAATTTTTTAAGTCCCCAATTTTCTCTAGCAACGATTTCGCAGTTCTTTTCTTTGATAAGATCTACATACTTGTTCACTGCTTCCTCTACCTGTGACTCAGATAGAACGGGAGTTAAAATGAAAACAGTTTCGTAATTGTTCATAATGTTAAATGAATTTATTAATTATTTCGAGGTGCAAAAGTATAAAATATATTTGTTATATACAAGCGTAGTGGTGGAACTAATATTATTCTTTTGTAAGATCATGAGTTTTTATCCCATATTAAGTATTTTTAAATTGCATCAAAATTAAAGTTATCAAATTTATCAGCCGTAGATTTTAAGGTATTCCAATCAAAATCATATTTTTCACTATTAATCCATGTGGTTGGTAATTGAATTTTAAAAATATTTTTTGAAGTGCTTAGAAAGCCTTGGTCTTCAGTAAAAGATGTATTCAGTTGAAATGGATCAAAAGAAAATGAAAAATATTGAGAAAATAGTATTGTAAATAAGCCAGATAATGCTAGTGTTAAATTTTCTAAACTCGCATCATGAAAATTATTATTTCTATTGTGTTTTACATTATTATATGCCTTATACCAAGGTAGTGAAACATATGTAGCTGAGTTCCATTCTTGAAAAGGATCTAAAAGCTTGGATGTAGATCCCCAAATATCTAATTGAACTTTATACTCATGTAATTTTGAAGCTTTATTTATTTTAAAATAATCTGTAATATTCCAATCTCGGGGAGCTTTTGAGAATTGGTTTGAACTTAATATAGATTTACAATTAGATTCGAATTCAGTACAAGTTCTTAGAAATAATTCATATATTCTGTGAGAATATACTTTTTTATTACTGTCATTAGGTTCAATATAATCAAGAATGTCGAGATAATCCTGTACTATTAGATGAAATGCTCTAATTGAGCTTATTCTTTCATTTGAATAATCTGAGTCTAATAAGTAAGTGTTTCCAATTGATCGTAAATAATTATCATCAATAAATGGCCTAATTATTTTCTTAAATGGTTTGTTTAGTGACATAGTTTTTAGTTTTAGTTTTTTCTTATTTCTGTTAAGAAGTTGATTTTCAGTACATCATATAAAGAATGTCTGCTTACTAAGATCGAAGCAATAGAAGAAACCATACCGGCAAGCATAAGGTGAAAGATCAGTGAGTGCCTGTCGGTCATTTCCAATACAATAATTGCTGATGTAAATGGTGCTCTGGTAATACCGGTAAGAAATGCAACCATGCCGCCAAGAATCACAACATTCGTTTCATGGGGGGTTAAGTGGATCGCTCCGGAAATGACAGATCCAATACTTGCCCCTGCCGTAAGTGCCGGTGCAAAGATCCCGCCTGCGCCTCCCGAAGTAAATGACAGGGCAGGGCCCAGCATTCTTAAAATAGGAACATACCAGTCTTCATGCTTATTCTTAGTAAAGAGAACGCGTTCCATAATCTCTTTTCCGGAGCCGAGGATTTCCCGATTGATAAAGTAAGCAATCGAAGCAATGATCAGCGCACATACAACCAGGAATATGATGTTGGCTTTATCTGTTTTTAGTCTTTTCTTTTTCCATGCACTGATCTTCAGCATGATCACAGAAAGCTGGCTTGCAAGGATCCCGGCCGTAGCAGCGACAAGGATAATGGGAAACATGACCATTAAAGAAACATCATTTGTTTTGGGATAACCAAGGTATAAGTACGATCCGGCCAACGTCTGAGCAGTTAAGCCTGCAATAATAACAGCGGTAAATAAAGCGGTTTTAAAATAATTGATATGCGTCTTTGAAAGTTCTTCGACAGCAAATACAATTCCTCCCAGGGGAGTATTGAAGGCGGCCGCAAGTCCTGCAGCTGCTCCGGTCATGATCATATTTTTCTTGGAGATTTTCGGCCACCATTCCGGTAGATACTCATTGACCTTTCTGAAAACAGAGCCGGCAATTTGAATGGTGGGACCCTCGCGACCTACAGCGCCACCTCCGATAACCAGTATGACGGAGGAAATGATTTTAAAAATAATAATCTTAAGACTCAGGAGGCTTCTTATCATTTTGTGTTCCTTGGGGTTGGCCAGCTCTACAGCGGCCATTACTTGCGGAATACCGCTTCCTTTGGCATTGGGAGCAAATTCCTTGACCAACCACCACGAGAGGACAAATCCTATGGGCGCAATAATAAAGATCATCCAGGCATGCCAGTTGAGGATAAAAATCATCAGGTTTTCACCCCACGCGAAGATCTGGGCATACATAACGGCAAAAAAGCCTGTGATCACAGACCCTATCCAAAAGGGAATAGCCTGAAGAAGATTGTACTTCAGCTGTTCATTCCGGATATTGTCAAAGGAGTTTTTGATGGATTTGCGTAGAAGAATAAAGATTTTCAGCATTTGTGTGTTGGGAAAAGTTTAAACGTTAATTGTTTTTAAATGTAATACTAATAACTTAAACTTCCAAAAAAGTCCATATAATCTAAAATAGATGATCTAGAATTGATGTTTTTACATGAAAAACTATATATTTTAAATTATTTGTAAAATAAAAATCGCTTTTTTTAGGTTTGTATAACGAATCTGATTTTTCAATGTCATTAAGGAGATTTCTATTTTGTTGATTTTTTTTGTCACAAATGCAGCTTATTTAATTGATGTACCTCTGTCATAAGGAAGTCATGTTCTGTTGTATCGTTGACAAATCTCCTGTGTATACAGTAATAATTACATTTTTTCAATAAAAAAGCCTTCGAATCAATCGAAGGCTTTGTATTGGAACCGGCAAAAAATAGTTTTGCCCGTTACCTATTTCTTAGATTTCTGTATTCAGATCCCAGTTTTCAAGATAATCGTGAACATGCTTCAGCATCATTCCGCCTAAAGATCCGTCTACCACCCTGTGGTCATAAGAGTGAGACATGAACATTAAGTTTCTGATCGCGATCACATCACCATCAGCCGTTTCAAGAACTGCAGGCTTTTTAACAATAGCTCCGATTGCTAAAATGGCTACCTGAGGCTGAGGAATAATCGGTGTACCCATCAGGTTTCCGAAGCTTCCTACGTTGGAAATGGTATATGTTGCTCCCTGAGTGTCTTCAGGTCTTAATTTTTTGTTTCTTGCTCTGTAAGCCAGGTCATTAATTGCTTTTGCAAGACCGGAAAGAGAGAGCTGATCAGCATTTTTGATGACAGGAACAATAAGGTTTCCGTCCGGAAGGGCAGTGGCCATACCAATGTTGATATTTTTCTTCTTGATGATATTTTCACCATTGATAGAAACGTTGATCATTGGGAAATCCTGGATTGCTTTCACAACAGCTTTGACGAAAATCGGCATGAAAGTAAGTTTTTCACCTTCACGTTTTTCGAAAACCGCTTTGTTTTTATTTCTCCATTTTACAACGTTGGTAACGTCTGTTTCAATGAAAGAAGTCACGTGTGGAGCAATTTGTTTTGCTTTTACCATGTTTTCAGCAATGATCTTTCTCATTCTGTCCATTGGAATGATCTCATCACCTGCACTTACCGGAATTGTCGCTGCCGGAGCAGATGGTGCCGGTTGTGGAGTAGAAGCTGCCTGTACCGGAGCTGTCTGCTGAACGGGCTGGCTTCCTCTGTTGGAAACGTAGGCCAATATATCTTCTTTGGTAATTCTTCCTTCCAAACCACTTCCCTTGATGGATTTCAGCTCGGTTTCAGAAATTTTTTCCTGTTGTGCGATGGATTTTACAAGTGGAGAAAGATAAAGATCTCCGGAAAATTCTACGGTTGAAGCAGCAGGCTGCAATGGCTGCTCAATTGTTTTCAAAGTATCGGCATCCGGAGTGGTTGCTGCCGGAGCTTCAGTTTTTACTTCTTCAGAAGCGGTGCCTTCTCCTTCGATTTCTAAAATAGCAATGGCCTCACCTACTTTTGCAACTTCATCTTTTTGCTTTAAAATTTTCACGATTTTCCCCGAAACTGGTGTCGGAACGTCTGAATCTACTTTATCTGTTGCAATTTCTACCACAGAGTCATCTTCTTTTACGTTATCACCCTCATTGAATAACCAAGTGATAATTGTCGCTTCCATAACCCCTTCTCCCATGGAAGGAAGCAATAATTTGTATTCTGCCATTTTTGATTTTTAGATTTTGACAAATATATAAAAAAAATCGGTTTTTTTATGAAATATATAATTTTAGCTGAATTCAATATAGATATTTTCGCCTACGTTCAAGCCAAACAGGCTTTTAGCGCCGTTTTTCTTGCTTCCTTTATAGATCGTAAGTTCCAGCTGCTGGCCGTCATTGAAAATAGCTGCAGACTGACCGTGGTATTCCGTTTCCCTTTCCCAATCCGAAACCACTTCGGTATGGCTTGAAAATATCCTGGAAAGGCTCAGGTTTCTGAATTTTATGGTGAATCCATTGTATCCTTTGCTGATATTCTCGAAAAAATCTTTATTGATATTTGAAATTATATTTCCGAAATTATCAATATAGGTAACTTCCCCAATGATCATGCCTTCAGACTCATTATACACCGCTCTAGGGAACATCAGTTGTTTCGCAGAATCTATTTTTCTTCCGATCACTTCGGGAAGCCCACCATTGGCGAGGTGTACTGCTGCGGGTACAAAAATATCGGTCGAAGTAAAGTCGATAATATCATCAAATCTGTTATTCAGCGTCAGCTCATAGATCGCTTCAGGCTTTATATCGAAAAATATAAGGCTAAGAAGGCCGTTGTCTGCTGCCAGAAAATAAGATCCGTCTGCCTTGTAAAGGATGTTTTTTCTTGATCTATGGTAAAAGCTGTCCACAGAAAGAATGTGGATGCTGCCTTTTGGAAAATATTTATAAGCATTTCGTACGATGTACGAGGTTTGTATCAGATTGAATGCCTGGATATCGTGGGTTATATCAATAATATTAACCTCAGGATTTAGAGACAGAATTTTACCTTTCACAGCGGCAACTCTGTAATCTAAATTTCCGAAATCCGAAGTAAGGGTAATAATTGACATGAGCAATTTTAGAATAGTCTGGTATTGCAAAGTTATTTAAAATAAAAAGAAAGCCCGAAATATTGTTGAAAAGAATTTGATATAAATTTGAAAAAAAGCTTTAATTTTAAAATCTAAAAATAAAAATACTGCATGTTTGAATTGACATATGATCTGGAAGATATCGATGCGAAAATCTTCTATGGAGTTAATAACCAATATTTCAACTTAATAAAATCAAGTTTCCCAACCATTAAAATTACAGGAAGAGATCATTTTATCTTTGCCATGGGAAATCAGGAAGCTTTGGATATACTGAAACAAAAACTGAATGATATTGTAAGTTTTATCTCTAAAAACAACTCAATAGGGCTGAAAGATGTTGAAAATATTCTCAATATTAAAGACGAAAGCGAAAAGCAGCTGATCTTTGACCAGGATATTATTGTAAAAGGAGTCAATGGTAAGATCATCAAAGCCAAAACTACCAATCTTAAAAAACTGGTAAAAGAGACTGAGAAAAAAGACATGGTTTTTGCCATCGGACCAGCAGGAACCGGTAAGACGTATACCAGTGTGGCATTGGCAGCAAGAGCATTGAGGGATAAGGAGGTCAAAAGAATTATCCTTACAAGACCGGCAGTAGAAGCAGGGGAGAGTCTTGGGTTTTTACCAGGTGACCTAAAAGAAAAGCTGGATCCGTATTTACAGCCTCTATACGATGCATTGCGTGATATGATTCCACATGAGAAGCTGGAGGGGTTTATGGAGAAAAAAGTAATTGAAGTGGCACCGCTGGCTTTTATGAGAGGACGTACGCTGGATGATGCATTTGTAATTCTTGATGAAGCACAGAATACCACGCATGCCCAGATGAAAATGTTCCTGACCAGAATGGGAATGAATGCCAAGTTTATCATTACGGGAGATCCCAGCCAGATTGACCTTCCGAAAAACCAACAGTCCGGATTGAAAGAAGCCATGAGAATTCTGAACGGAGTGAAGGAGATCGGATTTGTACACCTTACAGAAGAAGATGTCGTAAGGCATCCTGTTGTAAGAAAGATTATCCTGGCCTATAACGATGAGGAGCAAAGACTGAGAAATGATTAAAATACAACGGTAAAAGTTCTGTTAACCTTTCATTAACCTTAATTGTTTTATTAACATTTGGAGATCTGAAAAAAATAATTAGATTTGCAATCCTTAAAACTAATTAACAATGAAAAAACTTTTACTTGTTGCAGCGGTAGCTGTATTGGGAATTTCCATGAATGCTCAGGAATTTCGATTCGGTCCTAAAGCAGGATATTCATACTCTACTCTTAAAGCGAAAGGTGACGGTCAGTCTGAGACTTCTGATCCCCTGCATACCTTTTACATCGGTGGAATCGCTGAGTATAAGCTAAGTGACAAATTTGCCCTACAGGGAGAGCTTTTATATTCTCCACTGGGAGGTAGGGTAAATATAGAGGCTGCTGATCCTGAGGACCCGACTACATTCCTGAACTTTAAAGCAAAACAGACTTTTCATACGTTATTGATTCCTGTATCTGCTAAGTATTTCATTACGGAAGGACTGTCTGTTTCGGCGGGTGCAAGTGTCGGTCTTATCCTTTCTGCAAAAGAAAAACTCTCTGCTGATTTTGGTTTAGGGCCATTGTTTGAGCTTGACGCAGACCAGGAAGTGGACATCAAAGACCAGGTGAATACCTTAAACCTTGCCCCTTTCATCGGCGCTGAGTATGCACTGGAGAACGGATTATTTTTTGATGCACGATATAACCTTGGTGTTTCTAACCTTGCCAAACATGCTGAAGGTAACGAGAAGCTGACTAACAGTTTTATCCAGGTAGGTGTTGGTTTCAAGTTTGGAGGAAACTAATGGTATTGATTAGATAAATAAGATAAGGACCTGGCAATTTGTCCGGTTTTTTTGTTACCTGAGAATAACCGTATTGACTTTGCCTGAATAATGAAAATTATTAGTAATTTTGGGCCCTTAATTCAAAGCTACTAAAAAAAATGAAAAAACTATTAGTACTAGGTGCTTTTGCACTTTTAGGAGGTGCTGCTCAAGCTCAGGAAGGTTTTAAAATTGGTGGACATATTGGTGTTCCTGTATCTGATGCAAGTGATGTATCTTCATTTACATTAGGAGTAGATGCTGCTTATATGTGGAATATCACTAAAGGTCTGGACCTCGGAGTGACGACAGGATACTCTCATTTCTTCGGAAAAGATCACTTTGATGATTTCGGATTTATTCCTGTAGCGGTGTCTGGTAAATACAAATTTACAGGTGCTCCTATCTTTGTAGGGTTAGATTTAGGATACGGAATTTCTACCAAAGATGGTATGGACGGAGGATTCTACGCTCAGCCAAAATTCGGGTACCAGATGTCTAAAGGGGAATTGTACCTGGGATACCAGTCTATAAGCAACCGTCAAAAAGTAGGATGGGGTACTTATAGCTGGAATGTTGGTGCTATTAACCTTGGATACAACTTCTTTATCAAATAAGAAGAAATTACAGAATAACAATAGAACTCCGGCTGAAAAGCCGGAGTTTTTTTATGAGACTACCTACTACATCTGAGTTCTGCTTCTAAATCAGCCATAGATAGACCTTTTAGAAGAGAAATTAAAGACTGGATTATAAACAAATGTTTAGATTTTAACAGTTAATAACTTAAATACTAATATTTTAAGTTAATTCAATGAGCCGGATTTGACAAAATTGTAAAATTTTTGGCCAAATGACCAAATTAAAAAAGTTAAGTATATCCGTATCTGATTGATAAATTGATGTTTTTTTATTCATAATAATGTGAAAAACTCAAAGACTTATTGTAGATAAAATTTTTATTTGTAAAACACCTGAATCCTGCAATGATATTAATCACATTAACAAATTTTAATATTAGTGACTACCACAGTAAATTTGCCTCCAGAAAGTATTAAAATTTTTTAAAAATGAAAAAAATATTATTAGCGGGTGCTGTTGCACTTTTCGGTTTATCTAACGCTCAGATTGCTAAAGGTACTACATATTTATCAGGACAAGTTGGTTATTCTCAAACTGAAAATAACAACAATGACACTAAAGTTGAAAGCTTTAAAGTGGTTCCTACTGTAGGATATTTTGTAAACACTAACCTAGCTGTAGGTTTAGGAGTTGGTTACCAAAATGATAATACAAAGCAAACTACAACTTCTCCACTGGGTACTATCGATTCAAAAGAAACTGTATCTGGATTTGTTGTTGCTCCTTTTGTAAGAAAGTACTGGACTTTAGCTGACAAATTATACATCTTTGGTCAATTAGAAGTGCCAATGGTATTCGGTCAGAATAAAGATGAGGAGACTGCTACTACTACAGTTGCTGGAAGTACTACTACTACGTCTTCTTCTACTAAAAACAACTTCACTTCAATCGGAGTTAACATTAAGCCAGGTTTAGATTATTTCCTAAACAAAAACTGGTCTATTGAAGCTACTATTGGTGAATTCGGATACAATACTTCTAAAGTAGATGTTGACGGAGCTGAAAGAGTAAACAACTATAAATTCGGATTGAATTTATCAGCTGTAACTTTCGGAGTTAAATATGTATTTGCAAAATAATAAACAAAGCATATAGCAACAGAGCCCTGAGATCTTCTCAGGGCTTTTTTCTATGTGAATAGCTCAAAACCGTAACCATGAAAAAATGCCTGTTGGCGGGTGCCGTTGCACTTTCTGATTTTCAGATGCCCGGATTTCCAAAAGGACTGTATAGATTTCAGGACAAGCGATACAGAAAGCATGTACACTAACAGCTTTAGAAGATGATGTCATAGAATTGGAATCAGTGCTACATTTTGCTCTGGCAGTAGAAATTTTTTAACGTACTCAATGTTAATTTTGCCTCTGATTTTTTATTTTAATTTGAATCGGCGAGCATTAAATGGTTTCTTAATGCTCCCGATTTCGTAGGCTGATGGGAGGTGTACCTGCAATTTTCATAGCTTCAAATTCTGTTTATTCTTGGCAACAGTATTCAATAGGAATGTACTTTAGCCCGTTCGCCTACAGTGAAAAATGGTTCATTGGCTTTAGCTAAAACTTATTTTAATTCAAAGAAGGTATTGGTAGTAAGTTGAAAAATATGAACTCAGGTTAATATAAAACTAGCCCATTGAGGCTGTGATCGATGGGTCCGGATATGGAAACCTCTCAAAAGAGATAGAGAAGGAACTAAATATATATTCACAAAATAATCAGGTAAAAAAATCAGAGGCAGTCCGTAAAAACCTTATTTTTGCAGACATTCTTAAATAAATATAATAAATCATGAAAAAAATCTTTATGGCATCAGCAATTATCTTATTTGCTGGAATGCATGCACAAATTACATTCGGAGTAAAAGCAGGATATGCTTTATCAACATTGAATACCAACGAAGATGATTTTGAGATGGGTGGAATAGAAGGCGGATTAAAATCAAAATCTGGATTTTACGTAGGTGCTTTGGTTGAACATAAATTCAATAGTAAATTTGCTATTCAGGGTGAATTGGAGTACGCTAATCTGGGTGGGAAGGCAGAAGTGTCAATGCCTGGTATTAAGGTTACTGAAAAGCTCAATCTGAACAGAATTATAATCCCGGTATCGGCAAGATATTATGCAACCCCTGAACTGGGTATTTATGCTGGTCCATATGTAAGCTTTAAAACCAATAATAAAGTGAAATTCGAGATGAGTGGGCCTAATGCCGGTATGGTAGATCCTGCGGGAATCAGTCAGGGAGAAAAATATGTAGAGAAGTTTTTGGATGATAATTTAAAATCTACAGATTTCGGACTGTTCCTGGGTGCTGATTATAGCGTTTACAAAGGATTGTTTGTAGATGCACGTTACAGTTTTGGTTTGACGAATATGATCAAGAATCCTCAAAATGATGAAAAAATGAAGATGAATTTCTTACAGATCGGACTGGGATATAAATTTAAATAATTCAATTAACAACCATGAAAAAACTAATACTAGCAGGTGCAGTCGCACTTTTCGGATTATCTAATGCTCAAATGACTAAAGGAGATTGGGTAATCAGTGGAAACACAGGAATCGGCTTTAATAACGCTACAACAACGGTAAAAATAGGAGGGAAGTCTTTGGATGGTCCAAAAGTAAATACATTTTCAATTGCTCCTTCCGTAGGGTATTTTGTAATTGATAAATTGGCAGTGGGTATTGATCTTGGATACATCAGTACTACTACTAAATATGACGGTAATAAATCGACCAACTCTTCTTTTTCAGTACTGCCTACAGCTACTTATTATTTTACTAATTCCAGCAAGCTTGTACCATTTTTAGGAGCTGGAATCGGATACGCCTCCAATAAGACAAAGTTCTCTTATGCGGGCGCCATTAATAATGAGATTATTGATCCTCTACTTGTCCAGGGTACAGAAACGACTACAGATGGTCTGGCTTGGAGAGTAAAAGGAGGGGTAACCTATATGGCCACTCCGTCTTTAGGAATCAATCTCGGAATCTCTTATGATCAGTTTTCAAATAAAGAAACGATTATGAATACAGAAGTTAAGACTAATGTGAAAACTTTTGGGGTTAACGTTGGTTTCTCTTATTTTATCAAGGGTAAATCTCAAAAAGCGGATAGATAACCCATTTATTTTAAGATAAAAAAACAAAAATCCGACTCAGTTTTGAGTCGGATTTTATATTTTGATTTGATCTGTTCTAGAATTATTTTCCAAACATTCCGCCCATTCCCGGCATATTTGGCATTTTGCTCATCATCTGCATCATCTGCTTTCCTTGAGGACCCTGCATCATCTTCATCATTTTACCCATCTGATCGAATTGTTTCATCAGCTGGTTTACATCTTCAATCTTTCTTCCGGCTCCTCTGGCAATCCTGTTTTTTCTCTGGGTATTGATGATAGAAGGCCTTCTTCTTTCTTCAGGAGTCATAGAGTGAATGATCGCCTCTATGTGTTTAAACGCATCGTCGCTGATCTCAACATCTTTGATGGCCTTTCCAACTCCCGGGATCATTCCCATAAGGTCTTTCATATTCCCCATTTTCTTGATCTGGTTGATCTGCTTAAGGAAATCGTCAAAACCGAATTCGTTTTTAGCGATCTTTTTGTGAAGTTTCTTTGCTTCTTCTTCATCAAATTGCTCCTGAGCCCTTTCTACTAAGGAAACAACGTCTCCCATTCCAAGGATTCTGTCTGCCATCCTTTCCGGGTAGAAAAGATCCAGAGCTTCCATTTTTTCTCCGGTAGAGATAAACTTAATCGGCTTCTCCACTACAGAACGGATCGTCAATGCAGCACCCCCTCTTGTATCACCGTCTAACTTCGTTAAAACAACTCCGTCAAAATTCAATGCATCATTGAAGGCCTTGGCTGTATTCACAGCATCCTGACCGGTCATGGAATCAACTACGAAAAGTGTTTCCTGCGGCTTAATGAAATAATGCACGGATTTGATCTCGTTCATCATCTGCTCATCAATTGCCAAACGACCTGCGGTATCCACAATAACTACATCATGGTTATTGGCCTTTGCAAAATTGATGGCGTTTTCAGCAATAGTAGACGGATTTGTAGCTCCTTCTTCAGTATATACAGGAACGTTGATCTGTCCCCCTAATACCTTCAGCTGGTCAATGGCTGCGGGACGGTACACGTCACAAGCTACTAATAACGGCTTTTTACTTCTTTTTGTCTGTAGGTAGTGGGCAAGCTTTCCGGAAAAAGTGGTCTTACCGGAACCCTGCAGACCTGCAATAAGAATTACTGATGGTTTTCCTGAAAGATTGATGCCTTCCTGGGAACCTCCCATAAGATCTACCAATTCATCATGAACGATCTTGGTCATCAGCTGTCCCGGAGTAAGCGAAGTAAGAACATTTTCCCCTAATGCCTTGTCCTGAACTCTCTTTGTAAGATCTTTTGCAACTTTATAGTTAACGTCGGCATCTACCAATGCTCTACGGATCTCCTTTACGGTTTCCGCGACATTGATCTCGGTAATTTTTCCTCTTCCGGAAATATTGTGTAATGCCTTGTCTAATTTATCCTGTAAACTATTAAACATATGTATTGTAAATTATAGGTTTGCAAAAATAAGGAATTTTTGGGAGATCTAAAGAGTCCCGAGACGTAATATTATATATATACAAAAAATTATATATATACAAAAAATGATAAATATCAAATTCTATTATAATACGATAGAAAAAGTCTATTTTTGCGATTAATTAAAATTTTGAATGAAAATCAATCCCAATATTCTTGTTGTCATTTTATTATTTCTGACTTTTCTGATTCATTTTTCCCTTTGGAAATTTGTTTTTCATCTTGACGAAATTGTTATCATCAAATTTTATCTTTTTCTCAGTGTCATGTTTATGATGATGATTACGCTCGTGATCTTAATCAATAGAGTAGCACCACAATTTTTAGGACTGTCGGTTATTGGTTTGATCCTTTTAAAATTCGGTTTAATGTACCTGATCAGAAAAAAACTGAACTTTGAAGTGATTCCAGGCTATAAATTTCATTTTATCATCCCATATTTTGTCCTGACAGCCCTGCTTACGTACTATGCCATCGGGTTGATTAATCATGATAAAAAACAGTAAAATTATTTATTGAAACTAGAAAAAATATCCTATTTTTGCACAACGAAAAAAACCTATCAATGTTTAAGAAATTCGCAGTTTTATTCTACAGTATTTTTGTATTAAACTTAGTGTCTGCACAGCACGGTGAAGCTACTGCTGAGGCAGCTCCTGCTAAAGAGCTTTCAGAGAAAGACAAAGTAACTAAAGAAAACAAGGAGTTTATCGATCATCACTTGTTGGATGCACATGATTTTACATTGATGGTTGATAAAGAGGGTCATCATATTGGTTTTCCTCTGCCTGTTATTTTTTATGATAACGGATTCCACGCTTTCATGAGCAACAGCAAAGAAGGGTTTATGCACGGAGAGCCTGTTGAAGTAGATGGTTCTCATTATGTATTACATCATGAGAAAATCTATAAAACGGATGAAAAAGGAACGATTACTTTAGATAAGCATCATCACCCTACACAGGATAAGGTTCTGGATCTTTCTATTACGAAAAGTGTTCTGATTATTTTATTGGTTGCTATTTTCATGTTTGCGTTATTTGTTGGAATGGCTAAATCTTATAAGAAGTCTGTAGTTCCTACAGGTGCGGCAAGATTCTTAGAGCCGTTGATCATCTTCGTAAGAGATGAGATTGCTATCCCAAACATCGGACATAAGTATAAAAGATTTATGGGGTATCTGTTAACGGTATTTTTCTTTATTCTTTTCCTTAACGTTCTGGGATTAATGCCTTTCGGAATCAATGTTACAGGTAATATTACCATGACGTTCTTCCTGGCAATCCTTACGTATCTGATTACAACATTTTCAGCAAATAAAGATTACTGGAAGCATATCTTCTGGATGCCGGGAGTTCCTGTTCCGATGAAGTTTATTATGTTGCCAATCGAATTGTTGGGGACTATTACTAAGCCTTTCGCTTTGATGATCCGACTTTTTGCTAACATGACGGCGGGACACATTGTCGTAATGACTTTGATCGGGTCAATCTATATTTTCAAAAACTGGATCGCAGGAGTAGCATTCCCATTCTTAACACTGGTAATTTACTTATTGGAAGTATTGGTAGCATTCTTACAGGCTTATATCTTCACCATGTTATCAGCATTGTTTATCGGAATGGCTGTTGAAGAGCATGAGCACGAACATCATGCAGCTCACTAATTGAAGTTAAAAAAGAGAAATTAAAACAAAGTATTAAAACAATTTTTTAAAATTATATATTATGGAAATCCCTAGAATTATTGGTGCAGGTCTTATCGTACTAGGTGTAGGTATCGGTCTTGGTAAAATCGGAGCTGCTGCTCTTGAAGCTATCGCTAGACAGCCTGAGCAATCTGGAAAAATCCAAACTGCTATGCTTATTGCAGCTGCACTAGTAGAAGGTGTTGCATTTGCTGCGTTATTCGCATCATAAGCCAATCAAACTAAAACATTGTTGCAGCGGTTGGCTGCAGCAATGTTAATTTTAAAAAAAGTAATAATTATTTATACATTTATATAATGGAATTAATTCATCAGTTTTCATCAGGATTATTTATTATCCAGTCTGTAATTTTTCTAGCATTATTATTTTTGTTAGGTAAATTCGCTTGGAAACCTATTTTAAAGTCTATCAACGACAGAGAAACTTCTATTGTTGACGCTCTTAATCAAGCTAAATTAGCTAGAAAAGAAATGGAAACTTTAAAAGAGGATAACGAAAGAATCATTCGTGAAGCTAAAATCGAAAGAGATGCTATCCTAAAAGAAGCCAGAGAGATTAAAGACAGAATCGTAGGAGAAGCTAAAGATGTTGCTAAAGCTGAAGGAGACAAAATGATCGAAGCTGCTAAGCAAACGATCAACGCTGAGAAAAATGCTGCAATGGCAGATATCAAAACTCAGATCGGTAGTTTATCTGTAAACATTGCAGAATCTATCCTGAAGCAAAAGTTAGATAACACTGAAGCTCAAAACGAATTAGTTCAAAATTATTTAAACAAATCAAACCTTAACTAAGAATGCTTACATCTAAAGTAGCTAAAAGATACGCACAAGGTTTACTTGATTTTACAAACGAATCAGGGCAAACGGCTACTGTATTTTCTGAAATGAAAGATGTGGTAAAGGTAATGACTGAATCTAAAGATTTAAACAAGTTTTTCCTTACTCCCTACATTGATTCTAAAAAGAAAATAGAAGTAGCAAACGAAATTTTCAAAGGTTTATCTGTTTCTTCTCAAAATTTGATCAGATTGGTCATCAAGCACGGACGTGAAAACCAATTGAAAAATATCGCACAGGAATTCATCAATAAAGTGGAGGACCTTAGCGGTGTACAGAGAGTAACGGTTACCACAGCAACTCCGCTTTCAAAAGAAAATCTTGACCAGATTTTAAGATCTACCAATCTTGTGAATGCTGATTCGAATTTTGATTTGAAAGTAATTGTAAAGCCTGAAATTCTTGGAGGATACGTTCTGAGAGTAGGTGACCAGCAGATAGATGCGTCTGTGAAGACCAAATTGAACCAAGTTAAAAAAGATTTCCAATTAAATTAAGAAAAACAACCATACAATGGCAGAAATAAATCCGGCAGAAGTATCTGCGATCTTAAAACAGCAATTGGCCAACTTCGATACTCAATCAAACGTTGAGGAAGTAGGTACAGTTTTAACCATCGGTGATGGTATTGCTCGTGTATACGGGTTAGAAAACGTACAATACGGAGAGTTGGTGAAATTTTCTAGTGATGTAGAAGGTATTGTACTTAACCTTGAAGAAGACAACGTAGGTGTTGCGCTACTTGGTGAAAGTAAATTAGTAAAAGAAGGTGATACAGTAAGAAGAACAAACAGAATTTCTTCTATTAAAGTAGGAGAAGGAATGTTAGGAAGAGTAGTAGATACTCTTGGTAACCCTATCGATGGTAAAGGTCCTATTACTGGGGATTTATACGAAATGCCATTGGAAAGAAAAGCTCCGGGAGTTATCTTCAGACAGCCGGTAACTGAGCCTTTACAATCAGGTATTGTTGCTATTGATGCGATGATCCCTGTAGGAAGAGGTCAGAGAGAGCTTATCATTGGTGACAGACAAACAGGTAAAACTACTGTTGCGATCGATACGATCATCAACCAAAAAGAATTTTTTGATGCTGGTCAGCCAGTATATTGTATATATGTAGCGATCGGTCAGAAAGCTTCTACCGTAGCACAAATTGTTAAAACACTTTCTGATAAGGGAGCCTTAGCTTATACTGTAATTGTTGCTGCTAACGCATCAGATCCAGTTCCAATGCAGGTATATTCTGCAATGGCAGGAGCTTCTATCGGTGAGTTCTTCAGAGACACTGGTAGACCAGCGCTTATCGTTTATGATGATTTATCTAAACAAGCTGTTGCTTACCGTGAGCTTTCTCTACTATTGAGAAGACCACCGGGCCGTGAAGCTTATCCTGGAGACGTTTTCTATCTTCACTCAAGACTATTGGAAAGAGCTGCAAAAGTAATCGCTGATGATGACATTGCTAAGCAAATGAACGATTTGCCAGAGTCTCTTAGACCAATCGTGAAAGGAGGAGGTTCATTAACAGCCCTTCCAATCATCGAAACTCAGGCTGGTGACGTTTCTGCATATATCCCTACCAACGTAATCTCTATTACAGACGGACAGATCTTCTTGGAGTCTGATCTATTCAACTCAGGGGTTCGTCCTGCGATCAACGTAGGTATCTCTGTATCCAGAGTAGGAGGTAATGCTCAGATCAAATCAATGAAAAAAGTATCTGGTACACTTAAACTGGACCAGGCTCAATATAAAGAACTAGAAGCTTTTGCTAAATTCGGTTCTGACCTTGATGCTTCTACTTTAGCAGTAATCTCTAAAGGAGAAAGAAACGTAGAAATCCTTAAGCAGCCGGTAAACGCACCACTTCCTGTAGACAGTCAGGTAGCGATCGTATATGCAGGAACAGAAAACTTAATGAGAAACGTTCCATTGAACAAGATTAAAGAATTCCAACACGAATATATCGAGTTCCTGAGATCTAAGCATCCTGATACAATGGCTGCTATTAAGTCTGGAAAAATCGATAACGATATTACAAGTGTTCTTAAGCAGGCGGCTAACGATTTAGCTTCTAAATACAACTAAAATTAGTTGATGGTTGTTGGTTGATAGTTGACAGAATTTTCTAAAACTACAACCAACAACTGACAACCAACAACTAACCCGATATGGCAAACTTAAAAGAAATACGAGGCAGAATTACGTCAATTTCATCGACGATGCAGATTACCCGTGCTATGAAAATGGTTTCCGCTGCGAAACTAAAAAAAGCACAGGATGCGATCGTAATGCTAAGACCTTATTCTGAAAAATTACAGGAGCTTATCCAGAATGTAAATTCTAGCTCAGATCCTGATCAGATTTCTGTATATGCTCAGAAAAGAGAGGTTAAAAGAATACTTTTCATCGCTGTTACTTCAAACAGAGGTCTTGCCGGAGCTTTTAACTCTTCAATTGTAAAAGAGCTTAACCTTCAGTTCCAGAATAATGCTCAGTACGAGATTGAAGTACTTCCTGTAGGTAAAAAGGCTTATGATGCTGTAAGAAGAAACCGTTCGGTATATGCTAATGGTAGTTCTGTATATGATAACCTGAACTTTGATATGGTTGCCAACATTACAGAAGGAGTAATGAGCAGCTTCAAAGAAGGGAAATTTGACGAAGTTTATGTTATTTACAACAAATTCATCAATGCAGCAACTCAGGAAGTAACTACAGAGCAGCTTCTTCCTATCTCAATGCCTGAAAATACAGAATCGGAAGTGGAGACAGACTATATCTTCGAACCTAACAGAGCTGAGATTCTGGATAACCTGATTCCGAAGTCTATCAAAACTCAGGTTTTCAAATCGATCCTGGATTCGGTAGCATCCGAACACGGAGCGAGAATGACAGCAATGCATAAAGCAACAGATAATGCAGAAGCTTTGAGAAATGATCTGAAGATCTTCTACAACAAAGCAAGACAGGCTGCAATTACCAACGAAATTTTGGAAATTGTTTCCGGAGCAGAAGCTTTGAAGAATTCATAATGAATTTTTTTAACATACCCATTAAAAGCACCGATCATCGGTGCTTTTTTTATGTGCACTGGTAGAAAAAAAGCTTTTTAGTATTCAAAAGCTGCCTTTAAACCCATAAATGATGTCTCAGGTTCAGTAATGCTTTTTATGCCGGAAAAGACGACTCTAATGAGGTCATTTTTCTTCTTTGAAAATCATCAGTCGAAATATCGGATCACAGATTCAGGTTATTTATATTTTGCATATCTTTGTACTTAATTAAATTTATACAACTTCTAAATGGACTCGGACATAGTCAGGCTTTTGCTGGCCTTATTTCTTGTTTTACTAAATGGCTTTTTCGTAGCCGCAGAATTTTCAATTGTTAAAGTTCGTTACTCACAGATTCAACTAAAAGCTGCAGAAGGCAATTCTATGGCAAAACAGGCGGAGCATATCATCAAGCATCTTGATGAATACCTTTCTGCCACACAATTAGGTATTACCTTGGCATCGCTTGCCCTTGGTTGGGTAGGAGAAAGTGCCTTACATCATATTGTTGAAAATATTTTCCTGTCTTTAAGTATTAATCTGACTCAGACAACAATTACTACAATTTCAGTCGTGACAAGCTTTGTGTTGATTACCATCATGCATATTGTATTTGGTGAGCTTATTCCAAAATCAATTGCAATCCGAAAATCAGAAGCTACAACCATGGCAACAGCTGTTCCGCTGAGAGTGTTTTATACGATCTTCAAACCATTTATCTGGTTAATGAATTCGATGTCAAACGGTTTTCTCCGACTGGTTAAAATCCATCCTGCTTCAGAACAGGAAATTCACTCTACAGAAGAACTTCAGCTTTTGGTAAAACAAAGTGCTGACAGCGGAGAGATTGAGGAGGAAAACTATGAGATTATCAAAAATGCATTTGATTTTACCGATCACTCTGCCAAGCAGATCATGGTCCCTAGACAAAATATTACCTCAATAGACTTTGAAGAAGATGTCAATGATATCATCAACAAAATTATGGATAGCGGTTACTCCCGTATCCCTGTTTACATCGACTCTATAGACAATGTAATAGGGATTTTCTATACAAAGGAAATCATAAGAGAATTTGTCAAGAGAAAAGGAGATCTGGATCATGAAGACCTTAAAGACCTAATGCGTGATGCTTTTTTTGTAGTAGAAAGCAAAAAAGTTTCAGACTTACTGAAGACTTTCCAGCTTAAAAAGCAGCATATCGCTATTGTTATTGACGAATTTGGTGGAACAGAAGGAATTATTACCTTAGAAGATATTCTGGAAGAGCTTGTAGGGGAAATTCAGGATGAAGAAGATGATGAAGAAAAAATAGTTGACAAAATAGCTGAAAATACCTATTGGGTACAGGCTACACAACCACTGGACGAAATCAATGAATTCCTGCCTAAAAAGCTGCCGCTTTCCGAAGAAAGCGAGTACAATTCATTAGCCGGGTTTATTCTTTATGAATTGGAAGAGATCCCGGAAGAAAACCAGGAATTTGATCTTGATTACTACCACTTCAAAATTCTGAAAATGAACAATAAAAGTGTGGAACTTGTGGAGCTGATTTATCAGGAACCTAATGCCATCGACAGTTTAGCAGATAAAATCGGAGAAGTTTAAAAAGGGACGAATGAATTTTTATAATAGCATAAAAGATTACGAAAATCCAAAACGTCAGTACGAAGAAGAAGTGCTGGTGCTGGATGATACGGATGATGTTTACAAACTGGTACTGCATAATGATGATATTCACACCTTTGATTATGTCATCGACTGTCTGATCGAAATATGTAAACATACCCTGGAGCAGGCTGAACAATGTACAATTCTTGTCCATTACAAAGGCAAGTGTACGGTAAAAACAGGCTCAATGGATGTTTTGAAACCCATGCATGAAAAAATGATTTCGCGGGAATTAACAAGCGAAATCGTATAAAATAGAAACCGACAATTAACTTGTCGGTTTTTTTTATGAAGATTTTCGATGGCTCCTATTCAATGAGTACACATCATCATTTCGCTTCATCAACGGCGAAATCGGTGTATTGCCCCGTAAAATAAGACATCAGAATACGATAACTTTGAGCGGTAAAAATAAGATCGTAAAGTATGGGTGGGAAAAATAGATTTTTTCCAGCTAAACCGGCCTAATCTTTTATCTCATCATGAATTTTTGAAACCAACTTCTTTATTTCTCAATTTCTCTCTCTTCATTGTCACATTTTATCTAAAATAGTATATTTGTACCAACTATAAAGAAACAAAAAAAGAATGCTTGTAATAGGAATTGCCGGTGGTACAGGATCCGGCAAAACTACAGTTGTTGATAAGATACTTCAGCAGCTTGATATTGAGGGAATGAATATCCTCTCTCAGGATAATTATTATCATGACAACCAAGGTCTGACACTAACGGAAAGAGAGGCACTCAATTATGACCATCCGAAGTCGATCGATTTTGAATTACTCATAAAACATGTGAAAGCTTTAAAGAACAATGAGCCTATTGAACAGCCGATTTACAGCTTTGTTACCCATTCCCGAACAGGAGATCATGTGACTGTAGAACCTAAAAACGTATTGGTGGTAGAAGGAATCCTTGTTCTTACCAATAAAGAATTACTGAAAGAATTTGACCTGAAAGTATTTGTTCATGCAGATTCCGATGAAAGACTGATAAGAAGAATACGGAGAGATACCCAGGAAAGGGGAAGAGATCTGGGGGAAGTCTTACACCGATATCAGACCACTTTGAAGCCAATGCATCAGGAATTCATAGAGCCCTCCAAGAATGAGGCCGATCTTATTATCCCGAATATGAGACAGAATTCCGTAGCAATCGATTTTTTAACTACCGTTATTAAAAACTCATTGAGAAAACACTAGTACAATGGAAGAAAATAAACTTATCAAAGACATTCAGCCGAAATCTGAAACATTCAAACTTATTCAGAAATATGTTTTGAATAAATATACCATTACGATCTGTCTGTTTTTGGTATGGATGGTTTTCTTCGACAAAACTTCATTTCTTGTGATCAATGAGCTGAATGGTGAGATTCATAAATATGAAGAGCAGCTGGAGTACTACAAAACAGAGTACGAAAAAAATGATGCTTTTTATAAAAAACTGATGAACAACAAATCGGAAAAAGAAAAATACGCGAGAGAAAATTATTTTATGAAAAAACCGAATGAAGAAATTTTCATTCTGGTGGTAGACAGTACAAAAGTCGCTAAAAAATAATAACACTGAATACGATGTCAACAGTGAATTTTGTTTCTGAAGATTTCTCTGGGAAGCAAAATTCACAATTGGCCATTCACCAATACATACACCTAATGTCAAATACGGATATACTTTCAAACTGGGAAAACCTGGTAAAAAAACAGCTTAAGACCGAGGATATTTACCCGGTCTTAGAAAAAGAGAACCTGGAAGGAATTGAGGTAAAACCTTTTTATACAGAAGTTCGGAAACCACTGGTAAACCTGCCAAAAGTTGAAGAAAGCACCCATCTGGTATCAAGATATCACGAGAGTCTGGAAGAAGAAGTATTTGCATTCCTGCTGGATCAGAATGTGGAAAATCTGGATCAGAAAACCATTTTTGTCAACAACAAAGACCTTGCAGGTCATATCAGTCCAAAAGAAGAAGATCAGTATTTCTCGCTCATTGACATCTTTAATGAAAAAGAGGGAAGTATAGACGATCAGCTGGCAAAAGAACTGCTGGCAAAAGATTTCAAAAGAAATATCTGCGTAGATATTTCACTTCATCAGAATGCAGGAGCTGCTATCTATCAGCAGCTTGGGATCGCTTTAGCAAAAACGAAGGAACTGGTAGAAATATATGGTGAAGATATATTGAATAAACTGATCTTCAGAATCGCGGTAGGAGGCAGCTACTTTTTTGAAATGGCAAAACTGAGAGCTTTTAAAATCATCTTCAATCAACTCTCCAGGGAATATGGATTGGATATCGTTCCGTATATCTTTGCAGAGACTTCTCTTAGAAACAAGGCCATTGCAGACAATGAGAACAACCTGATCCGTTCTACATTGGAGCTAGCTTCAGCAATGATCGGTGGGGCAGATGCTGTTTTCTCCAATAATTATCTGATTGACAGAAGTACAGACAATTCGGAAGAAATCTCCTTCAAACAGCAAATTGTTCTTGCTTACGAGAGTATTATCAATGTTTTTGAAGATGCAGCCAATGGAAGTTTTTATATTGAAGACATTACACAGCAGATTGCCGAAAAATCCTGGGCCCTCTTTGTTGAAATAGAAGACGCGGGTGGATATCTGAAACTTCTGCAGGATGGAACTCTCCAGAAAAAAATCTATGAACACGCAGTGAAAGAGCAACAGTGGATTGAAGAAGGCAAAATAAAGCTGATTGGAGTGAATTTGTACCCTAAATTAGACGTTAAAAGATCGATAGATGAGCTATACAACGAAAAAGAAATAAAAGCGGTTCGTTGGGCTGAAATGTTTGAATAAGATTTTTTAACCACAGATTATACAGATTTTCACAGATGATTTTCATAAGATTCTGTGATTTTTTTTATATCATAAGTTTAACATGATCAATGATGGGAAATTAAGCTCAGATAAGGTTAAAATATAAGTTCCTATTTAATTTTGGTTTAAATTAAGAAACTGTAATGCTATCTCATAATATTGTACTTTTGATATAAATACAATGTAATGAAAGAAAATGAGATAAGTTTTTATATCAGAAAATCTATATTTTCTGTTTACAACGAGCTAGGTCCAGGTCTTTTGGAGAAAGTTTACGAAAGGGTTTTAGCTTATGAGTTGGAAAATAATGGTTTAAGAGTACAAACCCAAGTTTCAGTGAATGTCAAGTTTAAAGATGTATTTATTGATTCAAGTTTTATAGCAGATATGATTGTTGAAGATAAAGTAATCATAGAAGTTAAAGCAGTTACTGAAATATCAAATATCCATCATCAGCAATTATTAACTTATTTAAAACTAACAAATTTGAAATTAGGGATTTTAGTTAACTTTAATACCGACCATATTGATAAAAGTATTTTTAGAAAGATAAATGGAAAGTTAGACTAAAAATGGAGAAAAATCATCTTCAAAAGTTTATGAAAACTATACGATCTTTTAACTTGATCCCAAATTCATAGACTTACTCAGATGTTTGGTATCCTTAAAACATAATCATCCGTGCAAATCTGCGAAAATCTGTGGTTAAATTACTAAATAAAGAAATATAGCACGATCTGTGCAATTTGTGAAATCTGTGGGAAACAAATTATTAAACAAAGAAGTTCAAAATTATATCAAAGCAAATCTGAATACAGATTTACATACTCTACTGTTGAAAAAATCCCCTTTTCCGGAGGTTTCTATGCAGGAGATTGTGCAGCAGATCAAGGGAAAACAGGTGGCTGAAAGAAAATTTCCCTTTCTGCTGAATGAAGGAATTATTTTTCCACCACAGCTTAACCTGGAACAGTCATCATCTGAAAAAACAGCCATTTATAAATCAGGAATTTTAACCGGATCGTCATTTATTGATCTTACAAGCGGCTTTGGCATTGATGCGTATTACCTGTCTGAAAATTTCGATAATATTACTCTGGTTGAGCAGAATTCAGACCTCTTATCATTGGTAGAGCATAACTGGAGTATACTGAAAAGAAAAGCAAAGTTTGTGAACCGGAAACTGGAAGACTTTTTAAAAGAAAACCGAGAGGAATTTGATGTTGTTTATCTGGACCCGGCCAGAAGAGACCAGAACAAAAATAAGGTGTTTCTTTTGGAAGATCTCTCTCCCAACATTCTGGAGATCCAGGAAAAATTGCGGTCTATATCAAAACAGGTCGTGATTAAACTTTCTCCGCTTATTGATTTGCGATATCTGATTTCAGAGGTATCCAATATTTTCAGGATTGATATTATTGCGTTGAAAAATGATGTAAAAGAAGTGGTTATCTTTTTATCAAATGAAATTCCAAGCGAGATTGTCTGTAATGCGGTGAATCTTGAAAGTGGTGAACCTTCTTTTACTTTTACGATTGGCGAAGAGGAAAAAGCCGAATCGGAGTTTTCTGAGCCTGAAAAATTCATTTATATTCCTAATCATTCCATTTTAAAGGCGGGAATCTTTAATCTCATTTCAAAAAGATGCGGATTGAAAAAACTTCATCCCAATACCCACATTTATACCTCAGGTGAAAAGAAAAATGATTTCCCGGGCAGGGTTTTTGAAATGGAAGTTATTGATTCTAAAAAGATTAAAAAGAAAGAGCAATACAATATTATTTCAAAAAACTACCCTTTAAAACCCGAAGAGATCAAGAAAAAATATGGACTAAAAGATGGGGGAGAACACTATCTTATTTTTACCCAATCCAAAAAAGGTAAAATTATTTTAAAATCAGTCTAAAAATGTTGCCGAAAAAAGCAGGATTTCTTAATTTTGGGCAATTAAAAATTTAAGCATGAAATTGTTGGCCGTATAGATCATTAAAAAGATTAAATCCTGCAATTCCATATGACCTTTAAAAAATAAATTATACATATGAAAAAACTGATTATATGTTTAGCTCTTGCCACTGTAGCTGTAAGCTGTAAAAAAATTCAAGCCGGAGGAAATAAAAATACTCTGAAACTGGAAGAAGGGGTGGAAAGATATTCTGATGATGCACAGGGTGGAGAAGCTCACGGGCATGAAGCTGCTGCCGGTCACAAAGAAGAAGCTGCTGCAAAACCTGAGGCTGAAACTCCGAAAACGGATAGTACTGCTGCTGCTGCTGCAAAACCAGCTGAATCAGAAAAGGCTCCAAAAGCTGAACACTAATTATAAGTACAAAATATACCATTGCCCTGTTTTTGCAGGGCATTTTTTTATTGAAAAAAATGAAAGATTGTGTAAGCATCCGGGAATAAGCAATTACGTGAGGAAAATCCTGTATTTTGCTTGTCCCTGACAAGCATTTTTTTTAATTTTAACAAAATAAATTTATACAATGCAAGAGACATTAAATTACATTAACGAAAACAAGCAGCGTTTCGTGGATGAATTATTTGAGTTATTGAGAATCCCTTCCATTTCTGCTGATCCGGCTTATAAAGAGGACGTATTAAAGTGTGCGGAGGTTTGTGCACAGCACCTTAGGAACGCGGGAGCAGATAACGTAGAAGTATGCCAGACAAAAGGGTATCCAATTGTTTTTGGAGAAAAAATAATTAATGAAAGTCTGCCGACCGTATTGGTCTATGGGCATTATGACGTTCAGCCAGCAGATCCATTGGAACTTTGGAGAAAACCTCCTTTTGAACCTTATATTGAGAAAACCGAACTTCATCCGGATGGGGCTATCTTCGCAAGAGGAGCAGCAGATGACAAAGGACAGTTCTTCATGCATCTGAAAGCTTTCGAAGCCATGATGAGAACCGATACGCTTCCTTGCAACGTTAAATTTATTTTAGAAGGAGAAGAAGAAGTAGGCTCTGTAAGCTTAGGGGATTTCGTTAATGAAAACAAAGAGAAATTGTCTTGTGACTGTATCCTGATCTCTGACACCCATATTTACAGCAACGAGCAGCCTACCGTTACAACAGGACTTAGAGGGCTAAGCTATGTGGAAGTAGAGGTAGAAGGACCAAACAGAGACCTGCATTCAGGACTTTATGGCGGGGCGGTTCCAAACCCTATTCATGTGCTTTCCAGAATGATTGCCAAAATGATTGATGATGACGGGCATATCACGATTGACGGTTTCTACGATAATGTGGAGATTGTATCTGATGCAGACAGAACAGAAATGAATAAGCTGAAGGATAATCCTGAAGAATTCAAAAAATCAATCGGACTGAGCGGAGTGGAAGGAGAAAAAGGCTATACAACGCTGGAAAGAGCATCCATCCGTCCTACATTGGATTGTAATGGAATCTGGGGAGGATATACAGGAGAAGGTGCTAAAACAGTTATTCCTTCCAAAGCGTTTGCTAAAATTTCCATGCGACTGGTTCCTTATCAGACTCCGGAGGAAATCACTGAGAAATTTACAAGATATTTCGAAAAGATTGCACCGGATACTGTAAAAGTAAAAGTGACGCCTCACCATGGAGGAATGCCTTACGTTCTGCAAAGTGATACCAAAGAGTTTTTAGCCGCTAAAGAGGCTATGGAAACAGCCTTCGGTAAAGAAGTACTGCCATACAGAAGTGGAGGAAGTATTCCTATTACGTCTATGTTTGAAAAAGTTCTGGGGGCTAAATCTGTTCTGATGGGCTTTGGTTTGGATTCCGACGCTATCCACTCTCCAAATGAACATTATGGATTATTCAATTTTTACAAAGGAATTGAAAGTATCCCGCTATTCTTTGAGAACTATTCCAAATAATTGGAAAATATGATAACAAATAAGGTGTTTCTGATAAGAAATACCTTATTTGTTTTTTCATTTATCTGGGGATGTTGGGCTATTTTTATTTGGATTTATAAAATGGGACTAGTGTTGACGCATTCAATAGCTGCATCATCTGGTTTCCAACAAATGTGTTTTTTTCTGACGATCGCAATCATTTTAAAACAAATATTTAAATTTAATATCAAAACACGTATTATTGGGTGTTTTTTTTACTTAACGGTCTTGTGTATTGAAATATTATTAATATTTTTGGCTTTCAATAAAAAAATTAATAACATGAAAAAAACAACTGCAATTTTATTCGCACTTCTGTGTGCCAACTCTTTATTTTCGCAACAATGGACCGGAAACAATACAACTTCAGATCCTATCAACAGAGTGGGGGCCGTAAGCGTGGGAACTGCACAGTCTTATGATAAAGTTACCATAGGCAAAGGAAACCTGAGAATGGTAGATGGAAAAATCAATTTTGGATACCGTATTCCTAACAGGGGAAGTTATGTAAACTCCTATTTTACTGTGGAAAATGTGATCAATATGTCCAGCATTTCAGGGACAGATGGTCTTTATATTT
The DNA here is from genome assembly GCF_003384725.1 of Chryseobacterium pennipullorum. Classification (GTDB taxonomy): domain Bacteria; phylum Bacteroidota; class Bacteroidia; order Flavobacteriales; family Weeksellaceae; genus Chryseobacterium; species Chryseobacterium pennipullorum. Next base: position 87,996 of record NZ_QNVV01000001.1, on the reverse strand, counting down.
ATCCTTCGCATGAATACATCAATCTGGATGGAAGTGTTCCGGATCAAAGTAAAGTTTTCTTCGTTTCATCCACTTCGAGAGTAGGGATCGGAACCAATGCCGTTAACTGTGTTGGCTGTGATGATTATATGCTTTTTGTCAGAAACGGAATCAAAACTGAGAAAGTAAAAGTTGAAATTGCAGCTAACAATGGCTGGGCAGACTATGTCTTTGCCAAAGATTATCAACTGATGCCTTTGAAGGAGCTGAAATCCTTTATCAATGATAATGGGCATTTACCGGAAGTTCCTACTACTGAGGAAGCGATCAAGAACGGAATAGAGCTTAAAGAAATGAATATCCTTCTTCTGAAAAAAATTGAAGAACTTACCCTGTATACGTTGCAGCAGCAGGAAAAAATGGATGAACAGAGCAAACGTCTGGAAATGCTTGAGAAAAAAGTGAAATAAATAATTCTAAACTCACATTATTTATGAAAAAGCTTTTTTCTACAATGCTCCTCGCCATGTCCTTATGGGGCTATGCTCAGGGAGAAAATAACAACTGGTACTTCGGCTACCAGATAGCCATTAATTTCTCTGGAAGTACTCCTCAGTTTGTGAATGGCAGTGATATGACCAGCCTGAATTCCTCAGCGACCGTAAGCGATAGTGGTGGAAAGCTGCTATTCTACAGCAGCGGAGGGAAAGTCTGGAACAGACAAAACCAGGAGATGCCCAACGGTGATATTGATCAGGACGGGCTTCAGACGGCTACCGTAAAACATCCCACCAATCCTAATTTGTACTACATTTTTACAACCACCTGGGTAGCTGGTAATGTTGTTCGCTATTCTGTAGTGGATATGTCTTTAGGCAGCAACGGATCTAATGGTCAGCCATTAGGTGATGTTGTCCAGAACCAGAAAAAAGTTCCGCTTCTGGACGGACAGGGAAATGAAATCAGTAATGCACGCGGAGTAACGGTTGTTCCTCATGGAGATGGCAGTTCGTACTGGGTTTTGGTGACCAACGGGTTAAAATTATATGCCTACCGTTTAAGTGGTTCAGGACTGAGCACTACTCCTGTAGTAACCGATCTGAATACCTCAGGATTTTTTACCTCCTATGATGGGATTTCGATCAAAGCTTCACCGGAAGTAGGTGATTCCTGTAACTATTCACACTTGCTGTGTATCACCAATTCCAATCCAAGCCTGAAAGAAAACGAAGGAATGGTACGCTCTTTTGATAACCTTTCGGGATCGCTGACGACAGATTATAACTTATCTATTGCCAGCACATCAGCGACCTATGCAGAATTCAATCAATATGCAAATATACTGTATGTAAGCGGTTATGATCTGACCAGCAATACGACAACATTTTACGCTATAGACCTCCCGAATTCTAACAATTCCAACATCGTTTATACTCCGATTTACAACGGAATGTCAGGAACCAATGGTGTAGGAGGACCTAGCACCATTCAAAGGAATACAAAAGGGGATATTTATTTTCATATGGTTGGATATAACAATGGGGGCAGCTTGAGCCAGATCATTAATCCTGATGTTTATGGACAGAGCTCTATCAACCTTAACGCGATGACTCAGCCAAGTGCATTCATCTATGTAGGTTCTACCAATAACCTTCCTCAGCTGCTTCCAAAGCTTTCGAGAAGGGTAGGATCATGTGTGGCGTCTTATGATCTGACAGCACCAGATACCCACACTGCCCCATATACCTACCATGCAAGCAGCACGATTACAGCCCAGCAGAACTATCAGGTGAATTCCACACAGGATATTACCATGAAGGCCGGGACAAGCATCAGTCTTCTTCCGGATACTTATATTCAGAATGGATCCAACTATCTGGCAAAGATTGAAGATTGTAAATGTTCCGGTGGAGAAGTTGAAGCAAGAAATAAAAATTCAAAAAATAATATGTTGCTCAATCTGAGAACAGCACCTAAAGCTCAGACAGATAAAAAAGATCTGTTTGCTAAAAAAGTGCAGCTGTTCCCGAATCCGGCTTCAGATGTTCTGAATATCATAACTTCTTCAGAGATCATAAACGTATCTGTTACAGATATCTCAGGAAGAATGATACAGGTAAAACTGGACGGTAACAAGGTAGATATAAGAAGCCTGCCTTCAGGAAACTATCTCATCAACATTGAGACAAAAGAAGGAAAAACTTCACAAAGATTTGTCAAAAAATAATTACTGATAAATGTTAGCATAATAAAACGCTCCAATTGGGGCGTTTTTGTTATTTTTAAGAACTTAAATCTATACATTATGATAGAAAATAAAGTCGCTTATATCACAGGCGGAACAAAAGGCATCGGTTTCGGAATTGCTAAAATCTTGCTTCAAAATGGAGTCTCAGTGGCATTTTCCGGAAGAAAGAAAGATGATGTGGAGAAAGCAGAACAAGATCTGAAACAGTATGCTCCGAATGTTTTGGGAATCGTTTCTGACGTAAGAAGCCTCGAAAGTGAAGAACAGGCTGTACAAAATATTACTGAGAAGTTCGGAAGGCTGGATTTTGTGATCGCCAATGCCGGGTTAGGAATTTTCAAGCCCGTAGATATGCTTACTGCAGAAGAATGGAATGATATGATTGAAACCAATTTAACCGGTGTTTTCTATACCTTAAAAGCTTCCGTAGAACAGTTGAAAAAGACGGAAGGGTATTATATCACGGTTTCCAGTCTTGCAGGAGCTAATTTCTTTGAGAATGGTGCCGGCTACAATGCCTCTAAGTTTGGTGTAGTAGGATTTACGCAGGCTGCCATGATCGATTTAAGAAAATACAACATCAAATCTACAGTCATTATGCCAGGATCGGTAGCCACTCATTTCAATGGAAATGTTCCTTCAGAAAAAGACAGCTGGAAGATCCAACCGGAAGATATGGGGAATCTGATATTGGATATTTTAAAGATGAATCCAAGGGTTTTGCCCAGTAAAATAGAGTTTAGAGCGACGCAGCCAGCGAAGTAAATACTTCTAATGTATTGAATAATAATTTAGTAAGTATTATGCATGCATAATATATTTTTTATTTATATTAGCAAAAATTAATTCAAACAAAATCTCTCCAAAAACCGTCAGGATTTTGTACTTGAAAGAGATAAAAATAAAATAGTACACATGAAACCGTAAGGTTACATATGATCAAATAAAAAAATTAAGAACAACATATGAAAATATTAGTTTGCATTAGTAGTGTTCCGGATACTACTTCCAAGATTAACTTTACAGCAGATAAATCTGCTTTCGACAAAAACGGAATTCAGTGGGTAATCAATCCGCTAGACGAATTTGCGTTGACCAAAGCAATCAAACTTCAGGAATCTCAGGGAGCTACCGTAACAGTACTCAATGTAGGAGATGCTGCTACAGAGCCTGTGATCAGAAAAGCATTAGCTATTGGTGCTAATGATGCAGTAAGAGTAAATTTAGACCCTAAAGATAGCTATTCTACAGCAAAAGAAATTGCTGCAGTAGCACAAAACGGAGGATATGATTTGATCCTTTGTGGTAAAGAATCTATCGATTATAATGGTGGGTCTGTTCCGGGAATGGTAGCTCAGCTACTGAACCAGCCATTCGTTAATGCATCCGTAGGATTGGATGTAAACGGAAGCGAAGCTACTGCCGTAAGAGAAATCGAAGGCGGAAAAGAAACGATTTCTGTAAAATTGCCGGCAATTATTGCGGGACAGAAAGGATTGGTAGACGAAAAAGACCTTATCATTCCAAACATGAGAGGGATAATGTCTGCAAGAACAAAACCTTTACAGGTTGTAGAGCCTACGTCTTCCGAAGTGAAAGTTCAGGGAGTATCTTATGACAGTGTACCGCCAAGAGCTGCTGTAAAGATGGTTTCTCCGGACAATCTGGATGAATTGGTAAGATTACTTCACGAAGAAGCAAAAGTAATCTAATCTTTTAATTCTTTAATTTTTAATCTTTAAATTTAAAAAAAATGGCAGTATTCGTATACGCAGAAAATATAAATGGAGTTTACAAAAAAGCAGCTTTCGAAGCAGTGTCTTATGCAAAAGCAGTAGCAGACAAAGCTGGAGATACCGTTACGGCAATCTCTGTAAATCCTACCGATTCTTCAGATTTATTATACAAATATGGAGCGTCAAACGTTATCAATATCAAAGACGAAGGTCTTAAAAACTTTTCAGCAAAAGCATTTGCGCAGGCTGTAAGCGAAGTGGCAGACGGAAACCTTATTGTTTTCCCTCACACTACAGATGCTTCTTCTATTGCTCCCATGTTGGCAGTGATGAAAAATTATTCTTTAATTACCAATGTTCTGGAAGCTCCGGAAAGCCTTTCTCCTTTCCAGGTGAAAAGAAAAGCGTTCTCAGGAAAAGGTTTTATGCATGCTAAAGCTGAAGGAAACGGAGTTATTATTACGGTTTCTCAGAATGCTTTCGGAGTAAAAGAAAACGCAGTATCAGGATCGGAAGAAATTAAAAATCTTTCCGTTGCAAACGAAGATACAAAAGTGATCTCTCACGAGCAGAGTTCTGGTAAACTGGACCTTAAGGAGGCTGAAGTAGTTGTTTCTGCAGGTAGAGGTATGAAAGGACCTGAAAACTGGGGAATGATTGAAGATCTGGCTAATGTTTTAGGAGCTGCTACAGCATGTTCTAAGCCGGTTTCAGACATCGGATGGAGACCTCACACAGAACACGTAGGACAGACAGGTAAAGCTATCGCCCCTAATCTTTACATTGCAGTAGGGATTTCAGGAGCAATCCAGCACCTTGCCGGAGTCAACTCTTCAAAAACAATCGTAGTTATTAACAACGATGCCGAAGCACCATTCTTCAAGTCAGCAGATTACGGAGTAGTGGGAGATGCCTTCCAGATTATTCCTGCATTGACAGAAAAGATCAAAGCGATAAAAGGATAAAAAATGAATCGGCAGTAGTCAATACGTTTTGCTTGTTGGTTTAGAAATTTATCTTCACAGCAAATTTCACTATTGACGATTAATAATCATAAACAATACAATAAAAGCTCGGCTTTCCGGGCTTTTATTTTTGCGTAAAAAAGTGAAATCACAACAAAAAATTAATCTATATTTGTAGCTATGGATTATAAGCAGCTAATTATTCGCGGAATATCGTACAGCCAGACTCAATCAGGGGCGTACGCATTGTTACTGGAGCATGAAGAAACACACATAAAATTACCTGTTGTTATAGGAAATTTCGAAGCACAGTCTATCTCTCTCGGACTGGAAAAAGATATCCATCCACCGCGTCCCCTTACCCACGACTTATTCACAAAATTTATAGTTTCTACCAATTATGAGTTGGTTTCTGTCATTATATATCAGATTGTTGACGGCGTGTTCTTCTCAAATATTAACTTTAAAAACAAGGAAACTGAAGAAGAATTGATTCTTGATGCGAGAACTTCAGATGCCGTTGCGATGGCTGTAAGATTCGACGCACCTATTTTTACCACACAGCAGGTCCTTAATGAAGCCGGTATTCTGTTGGAGCTTGAAGATGTTTCAAAAGAAGAACAGTCTTTCTCAGAGACCGTACAGACTGAAGATAACCTGAAATCCCTTTCAATGGAAGAACTTCAGAAGCTTCTGGATGATGCCGTTAAAGAAGAAGATTATGATACCGCCCTTGAAATTCAGGAAGAAATCAAGAGGAGGAAAAAGAAAATTGACTAAAAGAGATACTTTATATAAACTATGAATTTAAAATTACGACTGACCATCCTCAGCTTTCTCCAGTTTTTCGTCTGGGGGGCATGGCTGATTACGATGGCAAACTTCTGGTTTGGCACAAAACACTGGGAGGGAACTCAGTTTGGAGCTGTTTTCGGAACCATGGGAATTGCTTCCATTTTTATGCCTACCATTACTGGAATTATTGCTGACCGATGGGTCAATGCTGAGCGCATATTTTCAGTATTACACATCCTTTACGGAGTTATTCTTTTCATATTGCCTCATTCTGCAGATCCGAATTCATTCTTTTCTGTGATGCTTGTTGCCATGTGTTTTTATATGCCTACAATTGCCCTGGCCAATTCCATTTCCTACACCATTCTGAAAAATAACAATCTGGATGTAGTAAAAGATTTTCCTCCAATCCGTGTATGGGGAACCATTGGTTTCATCGTGGCGATGTGGATTACCAATCTTAGTGGTAACAAAGCCACAGAAGGGCAGTTCTATATCGGAGGGGCGGTAGCCATATTTTTAGGGATCTATGCCCTTACCTTACCAAAATGCCCGCCACAAAAGCTGATCGACAAAGACGCACCGTTATCTGAGCAGTTAGGGCTTAATGCATTTAAGCTTTTTGGAAGCTATAAAATGGCATTGTTCTTCTTATTCTCTATGCTTTTGGGAGCGGCTCTTCAGCTGACCAATGCTTACGGAGACGTATTCCTAAGTGAATTTGCCCATTTTCCGAAATATGCAGATTCATTCGTAGTACAGAGATCTACGATCATTATGTCAATTTCTCAGGTTTCAGAAACCTTATTTATTCTGGCAATTCCTTTCTTCCTGAAAAAGTTTGGAATCAAAAAAGTAATGCTGATGTCCATGCTGGCATGGGTGCTAAGATTCGGTTTCTTTGCCTATGGAGTTCCGGATGGGTTTGGGCTGTCATTGATCATCCTTTCGTGTATCGTGTACGGGATGGCGTTTGACTTCTTTAATATCTCAGGTTCACTTTTTGTGGAGACTACGACCGATAAGAAAATCAGGTCTTCCGCACAAGGTTTGTTTATGATGATGACGAATGGTTTTGGAGCCGTTTTTGGCAGTTATATCGCAGGCTGGGCTATTGATAAATTCTTTACCCATAAATTTACGACGGCTACAGATCTGTCTGCCTATCTGGAAACAACACCCGATAATCCTACCTTCCTGGAAATTTTGAAAAATAGCTTTAATGCAGCCGTCAATTCCGACGGAACCCTTTCTTCTATTGTTTTGGTAAAAGACTGGCAGCAGATATGGCTTTCTTTCGCTATTTACGCGTTGGTGCTGGCTATATTCTTTGCATTACTGTTCAGACATAAGCACAAGCCTGAAGATGTATCCTCAGTGAGTCACTAAAGCAATGAGAAAAAAACATATCAATGCACTTTCATTTGAAAGTGCATTTTTTTTAACCTGTTTGTTGCCAAAGTGTGATTTTAAGAATAAAAAATTGTGATCATCAGTGATAGAGTTGTTACCATTGTATTTCAAAATAATCAGTATAACAGATAAATTATTAATAAATAAATAATATCTCGGGTATTTTATTGAGACTAATGACTGTTAGGAAGAAGAATGGTGGGTTTGCTGACAGATGGTTTGAAAATGTGTTTTTTTTTGTATTTTGGCACTTTAGTAAATATGAAAAATATTCAGTTATTAGGATTATTATTGGTTGTTGCAGGAAGCTTTCTTCCATTGGTACACGTTCCCGTTATCGGAAATTGGAATTACTGGAAGCTTGATCATTATCTGGCCATTGCATGCTGGATCTTTTCTGCATGTGCCGTTTTTGGAGTAGTAAACAACAGTCCGAAAATCGTCAGGGTTTTTGGTGTTTTGCTAATCATATTATTTGTATTCACTCTTGCCGCAGTCAAAATGCAGTCGTTACAATACTTCAGTTTCTTACCTTTCAAATCCTGGAGAGAAAGCCTTGCCGGGGTGGTGAAATTAAGATGGGGCTGGATAGTGGAGTTTATTGGTGCTCTGCTGATGATCTTTGCCGTGAAAAGCAAAAAAATAAATAACAGGACACAGATTTAGGGATGGGCTCCTTGCCACTTAGGATAATGTACTGAAAGTCGAATCTAAAATTGAAAAAACTGCCTTTAGCGTGGTTTATATAAAAGTAAAATAAATGAAACCGCCGTTTCATTTCAGTTAAAAAATAAAAATTATATACATGAAAGAAGTATTCATCGTTTCCGCAGTAAGAACACCAATGGGTAGTTTTATGGGAAGCTTGTCGACAGTTCCGGCTACAAAACTTGGATCTGCAGCAGTAAAAGGAGCGTTAGATAAAATAGGTCTTGATCCTGCTAATGTACAGGAAATTTATATGGGGAATGTATTGCAGGCAGGCGAAGGACAGGCTCCCGCACGTCAGGTGGCTTTAGGAGCAGGCCTTTCTGTCAATACACCATCCACTACAGTCAATAAAGTTTGCGCTTCAGGAATGAAGGCCGTAACAATGGCTGCTCAGGCGATTAAAGCCGGTGATGCAGACGTTATTGTGGCCGGAGGTATGGAAAATATGTCTTTGGTTCCTCATTATTATAATGCCAGAGTGGCTACAAAGCTGGGTGATATTAAAATGCAGGACGGAATGGTGCTTGATGGCCTTACGGACGTATACAACAAAGTGCATATGGGAGTATGTGCAGAAAAATGCGCTGTTGACTACAGCATCACCAGAGAAGACCAGGATAACTTTGCGGTAGAATCTTACAAAAGATCGGCAAAAGCCTGGAGCGAAGGAAAATTCAATGAAGAAATTGTGCCTGTCTCCATTCCTCAGAGAAAAGGAGAGCCGGTAATCTTTGCTGAAGATGAAGAATATAAAGCGGTAAACTTTGACAGGATTGCTACACTTCCTACAGTATTCAAAAAAGAAGAGGGTACGGTAACAGCAGCTAATGCTTCCACTCTTAACGATGGTGCTTCTGCTCTGATCCTTGTTTCAAAAGAGAAAATGGAAGAACTGGGGCTTAAGCCTCTGGCAAAGATCATTTCTTATGCTGATGCAGCACAGGAGCCGGAGAACTTTACAACAGCACCTGCCAAAGCATTACCTATTGCTCTGAAAAAAGCAGGTCTTGAAGTTTCAGACATCGATTTCTTTGAATTTAATGAGGCGTTCTCTGTAGTAGGACTGGCTAACAACAAGATCTTAGGATTAGATGCTGCCAAAGTAAACGTAAACGGAGGGGCAGTAGCATTGGGACATCCACTGGGAAGCTCAGGTTCAAGAATTATCGTTACCCTGATCAACGTATTGAAGCAGAATAATGCAAAATATGGTGCAGCAGCCATCTGTAACGGTGGCGGTGGAGCGTCTGCTATCGTTATTGAAAATATCTAACATTCTGTTTCAGAATATATTACCATTAAGGAATAGATAATTTTTTTAAAAACTTATCCATTTCTTAATGGTTTTTCTATTTTTGTGCTACTAATATTATTTGAAATGTCTGAAACTGAGAATCGACAGCCTAAAAACATAAAGAATAACCCAAAGATTATGAAAGCCTGGGCAGTATACGACTGGGCCAACTCTGTGTACTCTTTGGTAATTACCTCTACTATTTTCCCCATTTATTATTCTATCCTTACCACAGCCTATGAAAAAAAGGAGTATGTGGAGGAAACAAAATCCTGGATTGATGTTCCCGTAAGGCATATGATTAAAATTTTTGGAGACGAGTATCAGCCGGATGCCGTGTATGGGTATTCACTTACCATATCGTTCTTTATTGTGGTTTTGCTGTCACCCTTTCTGTCTTCCTTAGCGGATACCATAGGAAACAAAAAATCATTCCTCCAGTTCTTCTGCTATCTGGGAGCTACCTCATGTATGGGGTTAGCCATGTTCACTGGGATGCATAATGTATTTCTCGGGCTTCTGTTCAGCATAACGGCGAGTGTCGGTTTCTGGGGAAGTTTGGTGTTTTATAATTCATTTCTTCCCGATATTGCCACTCCGGACAGGCAGGATGCACTTTCTGCCAGAGGATATGTTTACGGATATCTGGGTTCTGTAGTTCTGGTTGTGATTTGTCTGATCCTTATTCAGGTTTTTGCTAAAGGTGCAGCACAGCAGCTATTGTTTACAAGAATCAGCTTTTTATTAACCGGTGCCTGGTGGTTCGGATTCTCACAATACACCTTCAAGCATCTTCCGCAATTCGGGGATGTGAAGGAAAAGCTCCCTAAAGATCTTGTACTGCTGAATTACAAAAACATCTTCAAAAAACATGAAGAGCAGGGAGGCTTCTTCGAGGTACTAAAAGACAATCTAAGCTTTTATAAAGATATTGCGAAGGAGAGCTTCCATGAACTGTTTAAAGTGGGAGGCGAACTTTTCAAAGATAAAAACCTGAAATTTTTCCTGTCCAGTTTCTTTTTTTACAGTGTGGGAATGCAGACGATATTTCTGATGGCCACGCTATTTGGGAAAAGTGAGATCAACCTTGCTCAGGACAAACTTATCGGAACCCTTCTGGTCATTCAGATCGAAGCCATTATCGGGGCGGTTATTTTCTCAAGATTATCTAAAAAAATAGGTAACAAAAATGTGATTTCAATTGCTATTGTACTTTGGATTGTAGCCTGTCTATGGGCTTACTTCCTTAACAAAGAAAATCCTACAGTGGAATACCAGTTCTATGGGGTAGCTGCCGTAGTAGGATTGGTGATGGGAGGACTTCAGGCAATGTCAAGGTCCACCTATTCAAAATTGCTTCCTGAAAATTCTATGGAAAATACCACGTATTTCAGTTTCTATGACGTACTGGAGAAAATTGCGATTATTATCGGAACATTTATATTTGCAACGCTTATCGAGCATTTCAATAATATGCGTATTGCTGCTTTATCAATGACTATATTTTTCGGTGCAGGATTAGTTTTGATCCGGTTTCTGAAGGTCACCATGAGAAAAGAAAGAGAAACCTTATAAAAATTAAAAGACGTTATTTTTAGCGTCTTTTTTTATGCCCAATGTGAGAAGGCAAGCTTCGGGCTAAGCAAAAAGCTGAGTTAATGTGAATAGAAAAATAACATTGATCGACTGAAGGAGATGATCTTCGATTTTAACATATAAGTATAGAAAATGACCACAGATGTTTGAGAATGTTTTCGGAGTTTTTTTTCTAATTCGATTACAGTCAGGACTATGTGGAGTAGTTGTAAGCATTCCTTAATCGACCTAGGAATCAGGAGCGTTAAGAAAATTGATCTTGAATCCGTTAAAAAATTTCCAGTGTCTGAGCATGGTCACCCTATTGAGTCGAATAACCAATGTAGAATCCATGCGAGTTTGGAAATTTTAGGAGGCAAGGTCAATTTTTAGTGGATGATTCCAGTCTTGAATTTTTGTATACTTTTGCTTCAAGGCAAAAGTATAAATAGAAAAATATTAAGTTTCTCTCCTAACTTTTGTACTTGACCAGAAGTTTCCCGTGGAAAACACTTAATAGAGCATTTGATTCAGCTTTTTTAACCCTTATAACGTAACAGTGATAGTCATCCTTAGTTTAAATCATTGTACAACTGCTCGTCATATCATGCAGCTATTAATTTTATTATTTAAATTGTAGCTGCTTTAAGCATTTTTTTTCGTAATTTTAGTAGAACAATGAAGGGAAGCAAAATAGATGGCAATTCGGCCTGACTTTTGCTTATATTCAGCGGAATAATTTTTAACTTTGCAAAAAGATTTATTGTCAAAATGACCAACCCTCTATTTTATGCAAAAATAATTCTGTTCGGAGAATATGGAATGATTGAAGATTCCCAGGGACTCGTTGTACCATACAGTTTCTATAAAGGAGCTTTAAAATTTTCAGATCTGAGTTCTGAGTTTGAACTCAATTCCAACAGACACCTGCAGAAATATTCTGATTTTCTGACAGCACTCAACCTTTCTGACGATTTTAAAATGGATATTGAGCGCTTCAAAAATGATATCTCAAACGGACTTTTCTTTGATTCCAACATTCCGCAGGGATATGGTGTAGGAAGCTCCGGAGCTCTGGTTGCTGCTATTTTCGAAAAATACTCAATAAGCAAGCTAAATCCTGAGAATATTTCAAAAGAAAATCTTAAAAAATTAAAAGCTGTTTTCGGTGAAATGGAAAGTTATTTCCATGGGAAAAGTTCAGGAATGGATCCTTTGATCTGTTATATGAACCTGCCAATCCTTATTGAAAACAAAGAAAACCTGGACCGGGTTTCTATTCCGGAAGGAGAAGAAGGAAAAGGAGCGATCTTCCTGATCGATTCCGGAATAACGGGGGAAACCGGACCAATGATTCAGATCTTCTTTGAAAAAATGAAAACCGAAGGTTTCCGTAAAACATTAAAGGAAGAGTTTATCCGTTATAACAATGCCTGCATAGATGCCTTCCTTAAAAAAGACATGAATCCGTTCTTCAGAAACCTGAAAAAACTTTCTCACTGGGCTTACGAACATTTCCGCCCAATGATCCCCGAAAGTATTTTTAATATCTGGAAAAAAGGGCTGGATTCGAACGCCTATTACCTAAAGCTCTGCGGAAGTGGCGGCGGCGGTTATATTTTGGGCTTTACCAAAGACTATGAAAAAGCTGAAAAAATGCTTGAAGGCTTCCAAAAAGAGGTGATTTACAGATTTTAAATGTACTGGAATGAATTCTGAAGAAGAAACTTTCCAATCTAAAAACTTTGTCTCAAAATCTCTTTTGTACAGATTTTCACAATTCGTGGGCTTTCTGCTTGGAGCACGCTTTTTTGTAGCAGCTTTGCTCACATTTGCCCTCTATGTTTCTACTTTTTTCCTGTTCAATCAGGATGAATCTTTCAGAAATTTTGTGTTCGATTTTAAAGTACACGGCATTATTTTCTGCACCGTCCTCACCATTCTGGCTGGAGGAATCATTAACCAGTTCTACGATCTTGAAAAAGATCATGTGGTAAAACCTTTCCGGACCCGCGTACAAAGCTTCATCAAACAGAAATATTTCTTATACGCCTATCTGGGGCTGAGTGTTATTTCTCTCGGAGTAGCCTGGATGATTTCCCGTAATGTTTTTGTTTTTTTTCTTGTATATCAGTTCTTTATGTGGCTGTACAGTCATAAATTGAGCCGGATGCTTATCATCAACAATCTTACTTTTGTCAGCCTTACCCTGTATCCTTTCTTCGGAATGATGGTATACTATGAAACTTTTTCAAAAAAGGTATTTCTGATGGCAGTCTTCTTGTTTCTTATTTTGCTGTGCATTGATATCGTAAAGGACACCCTTACCAAAAGTGTGGATAAAACCTTTGGATATACTACCATTCCGAATTATTTTAAAAGCAAAACTGCCAGGACTATCCTTATATCTTTACTGGTCATTACCATGGCTGTCTGCATGAAGATCATTACCAAAACCGGTGTTGCCGGATTTATGGCGTATTACTTTGCAGGGGCCTTGTTTGTGATGATTATTTGTATCTACCTTCTTCTCAACGCTTCCAGAAGAAGTAACTTCTTTACTCTGAATATATTGCGTTTTTGGGTTTTTGTAGGAATTGTTGCAATGCTTTTAAATGGAATAGAGCATAAATTGTAAAAAAATTCTTTAAATAAACTGAGGTTATTATTACCTTTGCATAACTAAATTTAATAAATAGGAATGCCCATTTTTAATGATACTAAAGTTGCATTTGCAGACAAGACGGATGCACAACTGAGAAAGGCTTACTGGATGTTTAAAATGATTGAGCAGCCGACTCTTACAAGCCTCGGAACTTCTGTCCTTAATTTTACCGTACACCACAATTTTCCTTTCGTAACAGGAATTGTAAAAAATACTTTATTCGACCAGTTTTGCGGTGGAGAAACCCGGGAAGAAAGTATGAAAGTTGTGAAACAGCTTTTCAAAAGAGGAGTTGGCAGTATTTTCGACTATTCTATTGAAGGTAAAGAAGATGAAGAAACGTTTGATGCCGTATGCAAGGAAATCAAGGATATTGTAAGATTTTCGGTAGGAAATCCGGCTATTCCTTTTATTGTATTCAAACCGACAGCCTTTGGAAGAATAGATCTTTATGAAGCAGTGGGTAAAGGTGCAGAGCTTACCACCAGCCAGAAAGAAGAATGGGAGAGAGTGGTGAGAAGATTCGATGAGATATGCAGTCTTTGTCATGAAAATGATAAAAAAGTAATGGTAGATGCTGAAGAAACATGGATGCAGGATGCCGCAGACCACCTTTGTGAAGAGATGATGGAGAAATACAACCAGGAAAAACCTATCGTCTGGAATACCATCCAGATGTACAGAACAGGAAGACTGGAGTATATGGAAGGACACCTTACAAGAGCCAGAGAAAAGAATTATTTTATCGGATATAAGATCGTTCGTGGTGCTTATATGGAGAAAGAAAGAGCAAGAGCCGCAGAAAAAGGATATGCAGACCCAATCCAGCCGACCAAGGATGCTTCCGATCAGAATTACAATGCCGGAATCGACTTTGTCATGAATCACCTCGATAAAGTTTCGGCGTTCTTCGGAACCCATAATGAGATCTCTTCAGAGCTGATTATGGACAAGATGAAAGCTAAGGCTCTGGAAAATGGGAACCCTCACGTGTATTTTGGACAGCTTTACGGAATGAGTGATAACATTACCTTCTATTTATCAGATAAAGGCTATAATGTGGCCAAATATCTTCCCTATGGTCCTGTAAAGGATGTTGTCCCATATCTTACAAGAAGAGCGCAGGAAAACACTTCAGTGGCCGGACAGACCGGTAGAGAGCTTGGGCTGATCAAAAAAGAGCTGGAAAGAAGAAAAAAGTAAACAATACAGAATAATGATACTGATGAGACCTGCACAATTTGCGGGTCTTTTTATTTGAATTATTTGTTGAAAAACACGGTTTATTGGCGTGTCTGCAATAATTAACCTTAAAAGTCAATATTAATAATAATTAACCTAATGGATTATAGTATTAATTATTTATTAAAACAATGCGCTATTTGTTGTTAATTTAATTTAAATTTTCTATATTTGGTATAACCATAGAAAACTGATGTCTGAGAACAGCAATGAGCTTTTGCAATGCAGGTGAAATGTCAGACCAGAATCAAGTGGGGCACCCGGAATAGCAAGTATGATGTAAACGTGTCAGGCGATAAGAATGCTACCGGAATCTCCAAATTAAAAAACTAATAAAGCAAATAGCTTTAGTTTTCTTCTTCAAATATTTTTTAGCCTGCCCATTTTCTTTGGTCAGGCTTTTTTTATGGTTCAAAACTTTCGAATTTTCCGTTTTCATAAAACAAAACAATACGTTTTATCTTATTGGATTGATTTCCAAACATTTGACCCAGCACTTGCTCTGCAGGATTTTCTAATCGCTGAGAAGCGGATATTTTTTCTTCAACCTTACCTTGATGCGCTGTAAAAGATTCTCCGGCACCCTGGGTTGCGGGTTCGATTTCCGATTCGTCATTCCCGAACTCCTCATCACTGCTGTTGATCATCGTAAACAGATCGGGCAGAGGAGTAGGCTTTCCCTTTTCTTCTGTTGAATCTTCTTGAAGAATTTGTGGTTCCATTAGCTGGGATTTCAACATCTCACCTTCACCCGTAACCAGCCAGTCCCAAAGTAGTTCCGGGAAACGGGATTTTATTTTTATGATAAACTCCAATGAAGGTTTATTCCTTCCTGATGTAATATGAGAGATCGACGAACGTTGTACATCAATCTCGTCAGCAAATTCAGAGGGAGTAAGACGGGAGTACTCGATAACTTTTGAAATTCTTTCGTTGAGGCTCATAAAAATAGGCGATTAATTGTGTTACAAATGTAATGTATATAATTTACAAATGCAAAATACAAATGTAAATAAAGTGAAATTTATTAAATGTACAAATGTAAATAGTGCATAATGTATTGTTAATTAGTAATTTATGTTAAAATTACATTTGTAGTAATTCATATTGCAGATCATTTTTACAAAACTAAATGTATTAATTTCCTTAATACTTCTTGAATAATAAAGGGGTAAAAAGGTCGTATTGATAAATTATGTGGTTTTAATACCGTCTAATTCTCTCCAAAATATCTGATTATTACAGTTTACATTGTTAATTTAATAGAGTAAATGTTTAGAGTAAATATGCTACATATTTCCGTAATTATCATGTAATTAATGTATTAAAAACAATATACAAACGTAAATTACTAAAGTATTATCATTTGACTGCAAATTATTTTTGGAAATAAGCTTCTAAGGAAAAAATACTTCAAGCTTCTATCATTAAATGCCCTTAAACATAAAAATAAGCTGAATTTTCAATTACGATTAAGTATTTTGACTATTTACATTTGTTATTATCCGATAATCGACCAACTTTTCCACAATGGGTACGTTTAATAAAATAATGAATAAATGTCGTAAAAGGCCCTTTTATTTACCTCAAGTAATATTAAAAGTAGTATTTAATTAAATATTATAAATAACTGAAAATCATATACATAAATTACACGTTTTTAATTATTCGCAATCCACAATTTTATCCACAGACATTTTGTCTGTCGTTACTGTTTAACAATGTTACAAATGTTGCATACAATCTTTATGAGTAAAATAGGGATTTTAATATTTGTAAATTAGCAAGTGTCAAATGTAAATTCTTAAATCAATTGATTTTTTGACTTATTTACATATGTCAATAGTGTTTTTTACCTTAAAATGGTTAATTTTGATCTTGTAAACTATTCCTAATGAATTTTGAACAGATCTATTCTCAGAACCCCGATTTCTCAAATCGCTATATTTCTCCTGAAAAATTATTTTCTTACCTACAGGCAAATCTCAGAGATTATATTCAGGAGATCGGAACATCCTATTTAGACAAACCTATTTATAAGCTAAGCATCGGAACCGGAGATATCCATGTACTGGCATGGTCACAGATGCACGGCAACGAATCCAACGCTACCCATGCGATCCTTGACCTGATGATAAGCCTGGATAAAGCTCCAGAAATGAAAGAGGATTTATTCAGTAAAATCAGCTTGGATTTTATATTGATGTTAAATCCTGACGGTTCAGAAAAATGGACCAGGCTGAATGCTGCTGATATTGATCTGAACCGGGATTTTCACAATGAATCAAGTAAGGAGATTAAGTTCCTTAAAAATGCGGCGGCTTCCAGGAAATATGATTATGCTCTGAACCTTCATGAGCAGAGAACCATTTTTACTACCGATGGTATTCACCCGGCTACACTTTCTTTTCTGGCACCTTCAGAGAATGTAGAACGAACAGTAACGGACAACAGGAAAAAATGTATGGCGGTAATCGGAAATGTTTACACACACCTGAAAGAGATCATTCCTAACCAGATTGGACGATACTCTGACGAGTTTTATCCGACCTCTACCGGAGACAATTTTATTAAGGCCGGAATGCCCACTATTTTATTTGAAGGGGGACATTTTATTGATGACTATACCAGAAAAGGAACAAGAAAATATTATACAATTGCATTGTATTATGCGTTAAAAGCTATCAGTGAACTGAAGTCAGATATTACGGGGTGGGAGACTTATCTTGAGATTCCTGAAAATAAAGAAACACATTATGATATCGTATACAGGAATGTAAAACTGAACACGGCACATGAATGTATTCTGGATATTGCTGTGCAGTACAGGGAAGTGATAGAAAACGGAAAAGATGAAATTTCTTTTGTCCCATTTGTCATGGAGGTAGGAGATGTAAAGAAAAGAAAAGGCTGGCTGGAAATAGACTGTACCGGAAAGAAATTTATATCCGCTACCAGATATCCAAAACTGGATGCGGTAGTAGATTTTAAAATAGAAGATTAAAAAAACCGGCAATCCTTGGATTGCCGGTTTTGATTGTATAGTCTGTTCTTTATTAAAAAGAAAGATATTTGTGCGATAACCTCTGCGTGAGTACTATAACAAGTGTAGCCCACTCATATTGAAACAGGATTTTCATCCGGTTTCAGGCAAATCTAGTTGATTACTTTAATACCGTTTGCTACAAATCTGATCTCTTCTTTTGGCTGTGTGATTGCATCAATTTCAGACTGAGGTTTCTTGGCGTCTTCCGCATAATGTTTCTGCTCATTCACAGAAGTTACTTTCCTTTCTGCATTTCCTTCCAGCACTACGTTTTTGCCCTTTAAGGCTGTAGGAACAAAAAAAGCATAGTCTTTCATTTTTACAAAAAACTTTGAATGGTCTTCCGTCTGAATGGTAAGCCAGCATCCTTTTTTATCACAAACATCCGTTACTTTTCCTTTAATGGCAACATTTTCAACCTTTTTGTTGTCTTTTTTAAGCTGCTTACTCAGTTTGCCTACCGTAATGGCTTTGGATTCAGCAGCAGGAGAAACCTCTCCTCCATATGTGTCACCTACCACTGCATTTCCTGCAGGTGGTCCCATTTCCTGTGCAAAAGCTAAAGTGGAAGCACTTACAGCCATAGCAAATAATAAAGCCTTGAATTTCATTTTTAATATTTTTTCCAAAAATACTAATTAATACTGAATCATAAACGAATAAAAAATGATAAAAAATAGCTTATTTCTTAAATTTTCAATAAAATTCAAAATGAATGACAGATTTGTTTATATTTGACGCCTATACTTGACTATGCAGAAAAAACTGAAACTTTGGGATGCCATTATGCTGGTAATGGGATCCATGATCGGAAGCGGGATCTTTATTGTAAGTGCTGACATGATGCGGAATCTGGGATCCGGATTTTGGCTGGTTGTAGTATGGGTGATAACAGGAATAATGACTGTGGCCGCCGCCATTAGCTATGGAGAGTTATCCGCATTGTTTCCGAAAGCGGGAGGGCAGTACACATATCTGAAAGAAATTTTCGGCAAAAGGATGGGATTCCTGTATGGCTGGGGATTGTTTACCGTGATACAGACCGGAACCATTGCTGCAGTGGCCATGGCTTTTGGTAAATTTACCGCCTATCTTATTCCTTCACTTAATGATGCTGCTCCTATTTTTCAAAGCGGTGAGTTTAAGATCACCTGGATACAGATTCTGGCAATAGCCATTATTCTTTTGCTTACTTATATTAATACAAGAGGTGTACAGAGTGGTAAGATTCTTCAGAATGTATTTACAGGATCAAAGATTATTGCTTTGCTGGGGTTGATCGCCGCAGGTTTTATATTGGTAGAGGTATCTCATTTGTCTGAAAACTTCAGTCTGGGAACAGACTCTTTCAGCAATCTTACCAAAGATCTTACTGGTAATTTTATGAAAGAAGGCTGGGAACCTATTGGAGGAATGACCCTGCTGGGAGGAATTGCCGCCGCAATGGTGGGTTCTGTGTTCAGCTCAGTGGCCTGGGAAAGTGTAACTTTTGTGTCGGGAGAAATTGATAATCCCAAGAGAAATGTAGTAAAATCCATGATCTACGGGACGACGGCTGTCATGATCCTTTATATAGCCGTGAACTATGTCTACTTAAATGCACTGGACAGAGACGGAATAGCATTTGCGGCGAATGACAGGGTAGCAGTAGCTGCATCGCAGAATATTTTCGGAAGTGCAGGAACGGTGATCATTGCCCTGTTGGTGATGATCTCTACATTTGGTTGTGACAACGGATTGATTCTGGCAGGAGCCAGGGTATTCCAAACCATGGCAAAAGATGGAATGTTTTTCCACTCTGCAGTAAAGAATAATAAAAATGAAGTTCCTGAAAATGCCTTATGGATGCAGGGAATATGGGCTTCTCTTCTATGCCTTAGCGGACAGTATGGAAACCTGCTGGATATGATTTCCTTTGTCATTGTGCTCTTTTATATGATTACCGTTTTTGGAGTTATTTATTTAAGAATTAAGCAGCCCGCCCTGGAAAGACCTTATAAAACATGGCTTTACCCTGTAACTCCTATCGTTTATCTGGTGATCGGAACCTGCTTCTGTATTTTGCTTTTAATCTATAAACAGCAATACACATGGCCGGGATTTGTACTCGTTTTATTGGGATTACCGGTTTACTACTTTATTAACCGTAAAAAGGCAGATAGCTAATACATTACTAAAATAACATAAAAAGATATCCGTTCAGGGCTTTCAATTTGATTTGAAAGCCCTGATTGCTGAATAATATTTCAAAGTATTTTGGGTATTATTTAGTGAAAATGTGTATTTTGGTATTTCGTTTTTAAGTAAACAAAACCATGAAGTAAAAATTAACAAGTTATGGATACACCAAATTACAGAATGCCTTTCGTTCCGTCTACTTTGATGACTGAAGGGGGAAGTATCGATACCTGCGATATGGGAGAAAGTATTGCCCATAATATTATGCTGCTGATCACGACCAAAAAAGGGGAGAACAGATATGATGAAAATTATGGTAACGATGTCTGGAACCTCGAATTCGATAATGGCGTTACCAGTGCCATATGGGAAAATGTCTTCATCAAAAGCCTCCGGAGACAGATCCAGGAATATGAACCACGGATCGTACAGCCGCAGATCGATGCCCATATTCAGTTTGTAGAGCACAGCTACGATACCAAAGAACACACAGAAATCAAAAAGAAAGTAAGAATTGCCATCAATGCAAAAATGGAGGAAACAGGAGAACGGTTTAGTTTTTCCACAGAACTGTTCCTTAGTCCAATGTCTATTGATTAATATTTTTAACAGCGAAAGAAAATTATGAATTTAGATCAGAATATCTATTCCAAAGAATCTGTAAAAGCAAGAATGCTTCAGAATGCCACCAAAGTCTGGGGACTGAAAAGCCCACAGTCATTAGATCCTTTTGTAAAACTGTTGATTGACGCATTCAGTACAGAAGTTTTTAAAGCCAATAATGAAATACAGACCGTGAATGCCCGCATTTTGGAAAAGCTGGCAAAACTCCTCACACCGTCTATCTATACCCATCCCATTCCGGCTCACTCGGTTGCATTTACACAGCCCTATGATTCTTCCGAAGTTTTATTGGAGCACACGGAATTTTTCTTCCGGAAACAGATGACTTCCACCGTGAAATCTGAATCTGATAAACAGGTGAACATACCTTTTACTCCCGTAGGAAATGTAAGGATCAATAAAGTTCATACTTCCATTATGTTTGTAGGGAATACCTGCTACAGTATTGATGACAGATTCAACAAAATTCCTATCGCAAGGTTTCAGGGAAGACCGGAGGATTATCGTAAAATTACAATAGGAGTTGATGTCAGCAAGTACATCAGCGAAAATTTCCCTAAATACCTGAGTATGTTTTGCTCCAATCCTGCTTTTGAACATCTTGATTTTGTCTACAAACTTCTGCCTTACATAACAGTTTCCAGCAATGGAAATCCTTTGTTCGTCAGAGAGGGACTGAGCTATCTTACCGAAAGCCACACGGACAGTTATGAGCAGATGTTTAAAGAACAGTCGATTAAAAATAAGGTTATTGAAGATATAAAAAGTATCTACCGCCATAAATTTATCGAAATCACAGGCATCTCCAACAGCCTGTTTTCCGAACCCGGACAATTGCCTCAAAATCTAGATTTCCTGGCCGGAAAAGATGAAATCATTAAATATCTTGAAAACAAAAGGTATCTATGGCTTACTTTTGAATTTCCACCCCAATTTTCTGCTGAGATCCTTGATAACTTTTCCTTTGTGCTGAATGCTTTTCCGGTTTATAACAGAGGCTGGAAGAAAACAGAATACAGTTTAGATATCATGGGGAATAATATTCCTCTGGTAACTGATGAAGGCGAGCATTTTTTATATGTAGATGAAGTCCAGGACGGGGACGGAAGAAAATATACAGAAATTCCCTTTACTCCGGCTGATGATCTGAAAAAAGGACTTTATACCGTAAGGAAAGGGGGAATGGAACGTTTTACCAATAGAAATGCAGTTGATATGATCGCTAATGTTCTGGAGCTTACAAGAGATGAGATCGCAGCATTTTCCCTGTTAAACAGAGATAATGTGAAAGGAGTGCTCAGTGAAATGTCTGATAAGATGAAATCTATGGTTCAAAAGGTCAATAATGCCAAAAGGAATATCCGGCAGGAGCTGAACTATGTTATCATGGAACCTGTAGAAAAAACCGATCATACGTATGCTTCTTTCTGGGTGACCCACTGTACCCTTGCCAATCATATGCGCCCGGGCACGGAGCTTTCAAACCAGCTGAAGTCCCAGACTGTTGTGCTGCTTACAGAGACATTAGGCGGAGCAGAAGAGCAGAAAGGAACGGACAGTATCCAGGCATACAAATATGCACTGACCACAAGAGATAAAATTATCTCCCTGGAAGACGTTAAAAATTACTGCCGTATGATTCTGAAAGATGAACTGAGGGAAGTAAGAGTAAGAAGAGGAACAATGGTAAGCAATCGTCCTAAAGAAGGATTTGTGAGGACCGTAGAGGTTGAAATTATTCCTCAGAATTACTCATTTTACGGGCGGGCTTACTGGGAAAATATGGCCAACATCATCAGGAATCAGATTATTGCCAAAGCAATTGATGGCATCGAATATCTTGTGAAAATAAGCAATGAAGATGTAGAATTTCAGGATATGTAAATTAAGAACCTATAATGGATAAAATATGAGAAAGATTATTATGCTGACAATGGCTCTGTCTTTAACGGCCACAGCAGTAAGCTGTAAGAAAGGGGCCTCAAAAATTGGAAATACTGTTTTAAACCTTGGAGGGGAAGCAGAGGCCAATGCGATTATCGACTTCAATAATAACTTTATTGATTCTTACAAAAACTCCTCCAAACACATTGAACGGATTTTGAAATATGCTGATGAGGCAGTAGTCAAATCCAAAGGAGGAAATGTATTGATCATGCCTGTTGTGATCAGCTCTACAGATTATACGCTGGCCAAAATTAAAGAAGTTCCGTCAGGGTTTGAAAAAGATAAATCCGCTATTGAAACAGAATTTAATACCTACAAGGCTAAAAGGGAAAACATCGATAAAAAATTCGACGAGCTTAAATCCTATATGACCTCCGAAGATTATAAAGATGATAAGGGAGCCAAAGCTGAGACGCTAAGAAAAGAAATTGAAGGTGAAGCGAATGCCTTTTTTGCTGCCGGAGAAAATATCATGATTAAGATTAAGCCTGCTACGGATGCAGCAGAAGAGGTAGTTCTGAAAGATCACCCGATGAAAGAGTATATCATCTCTTCTAAAAATGTGATGAATTCACTGGATTCTGTCATCGATGTGCTCGGTAAGCAATACACTGGGCAGTTCAATGAGACTGAAGCCCAGAAAAAGTACGATGAATTAGCTAAGCAGGCAGAAGCAAATGCTAAAAAGGAATTTAACGTTAAGGATCAGCAGTACGCCTATAAAAAATCTCAGTTTGAGAGCTTCAATAAGAATACTTCCAACTTTCTGGATACCTACAGAAAGCTGATCAGGGATTCCAAAGAAGCAGGGAAAATTCCTGACAATGATATTCAGCAGATCGATTCTTCCTATGAATCCGTATTGAGTGCTTACAATTCATTTGTAAAATAGAGACAAAATTTTTTTTTATTTGATATCAACGGGCTTCTGCCCGTTTTTTTATTTTATACGCTATCATTGGCTTTAGCAGAACCTGGATATACCTTTACATCTGCTCATTTCAATGATCAGGGAAAGGTATATTCATTTTTTACCTTGGTAGATGTCAATCTGTGATGATCAAATTTCTGCTCCAGATCATAAAATAAATTCCATAAAATTCCGTAATTTTGCACGTTGTGATTTTCAGGCAAAATCATTCCAAATTATGAGCAAATCAACAGAATATATAGAAGTTTACGGAGCACGTGAACACAACCTGAAAAATATTAATGTTAAAATACCACGAAACGAATTGGTCGTTATCACAGGCCTTTCCGGAAGTGGAAAATCATCTCTCGCTTTTGATACGATCTTTGCAGAAGGCCAGCGCCGGTACATTGAAACTTTCTCTGCGTATGCACGTCAGTTCTTAGGAGGGCTGGAGCGCCCTGATGTAGATAAGATCGAAGGACTTTCACCTGTTATCGCTATCGAGCAGAAGACTACAAATAAAAATCCCCGTTCCACGGTGGGAACTGTTACTGAGCTGTACGACTTTCTGCGGCTTTTGTATGCCCGGGTTTCCGACGCTTACTCGTTGTCTACGGGCAAGAGGCTGGTAAGTTATACGGAAGATCAGATCCTTGAGACCATCAAAGAAAATTATAAAAAAGAGAAAATCATGCTTCTGGCCCCTGTGGTACGTTCCAGAAAGGGACACTATCACGAGCTTTTCGTACAGATGGCTAAAAAAGGGTATGGGCAGGCAAGAATAGATGGTGAGCTGCAGGATATTGAATATGATCTGAAACTGGACCGTTATAAAACCCACGATATCGATATTGTCATCGACCGTTGGATTATCGGTGAAAATGCTTCAGAAGGCAGAATGGAAAAATCATTGCGTACTGCCATGGAAATGGGCGAGGGAATCATTGGAATTCAGAAACTGGGGAGTACGGAGATTGAATATTTCTCCAAAAACCTTATGGATGCAGAAACAGGACACTCTTTAGCGTTACCCGAACCGAATACATTCTCGTTCAATTCACCCAAAGGAAGCTGCCCGGACTGTAAAGGATTGGGGACTATCAAAAAGATCAATACGGATTATTTTATAGACAACCCGAAGCTATCCATCAATCAGGGAGGTTTATTGCCTTTGGAAGACATTAAATCCAACAAATGGATTCTTGCACAGATTAAAAATATTCTCGAAATTTTCGGACTGGGGTTAACCACTCCAATGAAGGATATTCCGGAAGAAGCATTGGAATATATCTACAATGGCTGTCATAAAGAATTCAATAAGGATTTGAAATACGCGGGAATTACCAAGAAAATAAAGATTGGTTTTGATGGTCTTATTGCTTTCATGGAAGAAATCATTGATGAAAGAGAATCCTATGAAGCCATCCTTCTGGAAAGACACTTCACGACAGAAGAAACCTGTCCGGAATGCCATGGAACACGTCTTCAGCCTTCAAGCCTGAGCTTTAAAATAGACGGAAAAAATATTGCTGAGGTTAATGCGTTGAGTTTAGCAGATCTAAAAGACTGGCTGGCAGACGTCAGAGATAAGTTCTCAGAAAAAAATAAAATCATCGCTCACGAAATTCTGAAAGAAATTGAAACCAGGCTTCAGTTCCTGCTGGATGTAGGTTTGGATTATCTGAGTCTGAGCAGGAGCTCTAAGACCCTCTCGGGCGGAGAATCGCAGAGGATCCGTCTGGCGACACAAATTGGGTCCCAACTTGTGAATGTATTGTATATCCTGGATGAACCAAGTATCGGACTTCACCAGAGAGATAACGAAAGACTCATCCATTCCCTGAAGAATCTAAGAGACATCGGAAATTCAGTATTGGTCGTGGAACATGACAAAGATATGATTCTGGAAGCTGATGAAGTATTGGATATTGGTCCGAAAGCTGGAAAATTCGGTGGAGAAATATTGTGGCAAGGGAAACCCAAAGATCTGTTGAAAGCAGATACAATCACGGCACAGTATATCAACGGCAAAAGGAAAATTGAAATACCTGCAGAAAGAAGAGCAGGAAACGGAAAAAATATTCTTCTTAAAGGTGCTACAGGAAACAATCTGAAAAATGTAACACTGGATGTGCCTCTTGGGAAACTCGTTGTGGTAACTGGAATTTCCGGAAGTGGAAAATCCTCTCTGATCAACGGAACCTTGTATCCGATCCTGAACAAACATTTTTACAGAGCCGTTCAGGAACCTTTACCCTATAAAAAGATTGAAGGACTGGAGAATATTGATAAAATTGTAGATGTAGACCAGACTCCGATCGGAAGAACACCCCGCTCCAATCCTGCTACCTACACCGGAATGTTTACAGACATCAGAAATCTTTTTGCTGAGCTTCCGGAAAGTAAAATCCGTGGATACAAGCCCGGAAGATTCTCTTTCAATGTAAAAGGCGGAAGATGTGAAACCTGTCAGGGTGGAGGATTGAAGGTGATTGAAATGAATTTCCTTCCGGATGTATATGTTCACTGTGAAACCTGTAATGGAAAACGATTCAACAGAGAAACCTTAGAAGTCCGTTACAAAGGAAAGTCCATCTCTGATGTATTGGATATGACAATTGATGAAGCGGTGGAATTTTTCCAGCCAATTCCTAAAATTTTCGCGAAAGTGAAAACGCTGCAGGATGTAGGGCTGGGATATATTACGCTTGGACAGCAGTCAACAACCCTTTCAGGGGGTGAAGCACAGCGTATCAAGCTGGCAACAGAACTCGCTAAAAGGCAAACAGGAAACACGCTCTATATCCTTGATGAGCCTACCACTGGTCTCCATTTTGAAGATGTGAAAATCCTAATGGATGCCATCAATCAGCTGGTCGAACTAGGTAACTCTTTTATTATCATCGAACACAATATGGATGTCATCAAACTGGCAGACCACATCATTGATGTAGGTCCGGAAGGTGGAAAACATGGTGGACAGATTGTAGCTCAGGGCACACCTGAAGAGATTGTGAAGTCTAAGAAGAGTTTAACCGGAAAGTTTTTGAAGAGAGAGCTGTAATAATAGAATATCAATTTAATTATAGAAAAGAATTTGCGAAAGCAGATTCTTTTTTTGCTTAAAATAAATTTAATGAAGAGGATATAAGTATTGCAAGGAGGATCATATTTTTTGGATTATAGATGAAAATAATGAAATATTTAGGGGTAAATTTATAATAAGGTAGTATGAAATTCGTTTTAACTTTAGCAAACCATAAATTAAAACGATATGAAAAATTTAAAAAAACTGACTAAAACAGATTTGAAGTCAGTGTCCGGAGGAGAGCCTAAAAAATACTGTACCTACTGCGAATGGGCAGATAAGATTTTTTGCAGTGAAATTCCAATCGTTCAATGTCCATAAAATAAGAAAACCGCTTGAAAAAGCGGTTTTTTTTATGGGTGGGAGCCTTGTGCAAAATCAGTGAGAACTCCTTTAAGGTCTTTAGAATTTCCTATAGAATCGAAAGTAATATTATCAATCCTCCATTGTTTATGATCTTCAATCAGACGAAGGGTGTCGGTCCATACAACTTTTGGAGTAGCCATATCATATTCGAAATGGACAAGAGCATCTGCGGTGTTGCCATTCACTTTTATTGACTGAATATTGTAACGGGAATAGCCTTCATATAAGCTTGAAAAAATTGCTCCTTCGAAAATCAGGGGCTTCTCGTCAGGATGGTCGCTTTTTTTTACTTTTTCAATATCCGCCTTTGATGCATTAATCGCGTTCTCCACAGCCTTTTTAAGGGACGGGGAGAATAGGTTATCCGGAATAGGCTGGTTATAGACAGCATCATTTGATTTTCCATATTGGGTATAAAGTTCGTCAATTTTCAAACCGATCGCTGTATTGGATGATAGACTGCATTCCGTTGTTTTTTCTTTACAGCTTACAAAGAACAGGAGGATGCTGAAGCATAAAAATAATTTTTTTTTCATTGTATAAAAAAGGTTTTATGAAAGTCGTCAAATCCTATACCAATCAGTAGTGAATTTAGAACGGATAGCACAAAGAAATACTCAATCCTTTCGATGCTGCTGTTGTACCTATATTGATGGTATCTGATAACTGTAAATACTTTTCAGGGGAATGCAAAAAATCAATACATTTGAACAGATAAAAAAAGTGTGGATCCTATTCTGAATGTCGTCATCCGTTCCCTTTGCGTTTACCTTTTCATGGTAATAGCCATCCGTTTGTTTGGTAAGAATCAGCTCTCCCAACTTAACGCGGGAGATGTTGTTTTATTGCTGCTGATTTCAAATGCCGTTCAGAATGCTATGGTGGGGCCAGATACGTCTCTTCAGGGTGGCATTATTGCGGCACTGGTTTTGTTTGTAGCTAACTTTATTCTAAAAAGAATTATGTTCTCCAGTCGTTCATTTGAAAATTTTATGGAAGATGAACCGGTAGTCCTGATCAGAGATGGAGTAGCAGATCAGACCGCTTTGAACCGGGTGAAAATTACGTGGGACGAATTACAGGAAGCCATAAGAGAACATGGTATAGAAAAAATAGAAAATGTAAAGCTCTCGATTTTGGAAGTGGATGGAAACATCAGCGTTGTTTCTGAAGATGAAAAAAGCAAACAGACCCATTATTCGAGAATAAAACGAAAAAACAAAAGAAAATATCATTAAACACAATGAATTACGAATTAAGAGAAATGATACCCAGTGATGAAAACAGAGTTCTTGAAATTTTCAGACAGGGAGTAGATGGCGGAATTGCCACATTAGAAACGGAGGTTCCAACTGCTGAAGCATGGAGTATGGAATATTTCAACGACTGCCGTTGGGTATTGGAGAATGAAAATAACGAAGTGGTAGGATGGTGTGCCTTAAAACCGGTAAGCAAACGCGAATGCTTTAAAGGCGTTGCAGAAGTGAGTATTTATTTTGATAATGAATACCAGGGTAAAGGTTTGGGTTCCATATTGCTAAAGAAGCTGATTCTGGACAGTGAGGATCATGGATTCTGGACATTACAAACCAATATCTTTCCCGAAAATGAAATCTCAATCAAATTTCACCAGAAAAACGGTTTCAGAATGGTAGGAGTCCGCAAAAAAATAGGAAAGCTCAACGGTGAATGGAAAGATCTTATTATGATGGAGAAAAGAAGTGCTCTTGTTTGATAGGAAAGGATACAGGAACCATCAACGTCTATACTTTTTTTCAGACAACCTTTAAGATTAAAATTAATCTCTTTTTTTGGCATTAACATTGTTATATTCCAACACTAAGTTTGAAAAAGTGAAAATAATGAAAAGTTTGATTAAAGGTATCGGGGTAGCTACCGTATTGTTCATGTTGTCTTCGTGTATTGTTCACGAGCCTCATGGCAGAAGACTTCCTCCGGGCCACGCTAAAAAAGTGTACGGTGGAAGCGCCAGACATTATGCTCCGGGTCATGTAAAAAAAGTATATATCTATGATGACAGAGGGCACGGCCGCAGAAACCATGGCAGACATAGACACTAAAAAATAAACCCCTGAAAATTCAGGGGTTTGTGTATCAAAGTCTGGATTTCTTAGGATTCAGGAAGGTATTAAAAATCATTACCTCGTGGCCAAATTTTTTCTCAATCCGTTCCGCAATATTTTTTAATTCACTTTCAATAAAATCAGTCCGCAAAGTTTCGTTATCGAACATCAGCAGAAGATTGTAATTTTTCCCTTCATCATCAATATAATCACTGTGGACTTCAGAAAGGATATATTTGTTGACATCCATTAAGTTTTCAGTCATTAAAATCAGTGTTTCATCAATATAATTTTCCCATTCTTCCAGATTATTTTTTGTGCAGTGGAAAGTTATACTTAATACGCTCATATTTTAAGAATTTTTAAGATTTTGTGGATAAATTCTAACACAAAAATCGGCATTTTTTTCGTAAATTAGCCCGTTAATAAAAATTGGAAATAAATAATTTTCAGACTATCAGCTAAGGGTCTGACTATCATTATAATAAATTTGTTTATGCAAAAAGAAGGAGAAAGACTGATTCCTATCAACATCGTTGATGAAATGAAGTCATCTTATATCGATTATTCGATGTCCGTTATCGTTTCGAGAGCGTTGCCGGATGTAAGAGATGGCTTGAAACCCGTTCATAGAAGAGTGCTTTACGGTATGTATGGATTAGGGGTTTTTTCTAATAGAAAATATTTAAAATCTGCAAGAATTGTTGGGGATGTATTGGGTAAATATCACCCGCACGGAGATTCCTCAGTATATGATGCGATGGTAAGAATGGCCCAGGATTGGAGTCTGCGTTACCCTCAGGTAGACGGGCAGGGTAACTTTGGTTCTATGGATGGTGACCCACCCGCAGCAATGCGTTATACGGAGGCCCGACTGAAAAAGATTTCCGATGAGGTACTTTCAGACTTGGATAAGGAAACGGTAGATTTCCAGAATAACTTTGACGACAGTTTGCAGGAGCCTACTGTAATGCCTACTAAAATACCGAACCTTTTGGTAAACGGTACTTCAGGGATTGCAGTGGGAATGGCTACGAATATGGCGCCCCACAACCTTTCTGAATCCGTAGATGCCATCTGTGCTTATATTGATAATAAAGAAATTACGATCGATGAGCTGATGCAGCATATTATTGCTCCGGATTTTCCTACAGGAGGTATTATCTATGGATATGACGGGGTAAGAGATGCTTTCCACACGGGTAGAGGAAGAGTAGTCCTTAGAGCTAAAGTGAGCTTTGATGAGATCGGAAACAGAAATGCAATTATTGTTACGGAGATTCCTTATCAGGTAAACAAAGCGGAAATGATTGCCAGAACCGCAGAACTCGTTAAAGACGAAAAAATTCCTGGAATCTATGAGATCAGAGATGAGTCGGACAGAAAAGGACTTCGTGTTGTCTATGAATTGAAAAATGACGCGATCCCGAATGTTGTCCTGAACTTGCTATATAAATATACAGCACTACAGACTTCTTTCAGCGTAAATAATATTGCGTTAGTTAATGGAAGACCTGAGCAGCTGAATCTGAAAGATATCATTCATCACTTTGTAGATCACAGACATGAAGTGATCATAAGAAGAACGCAGTACGAGCTTAAAAAAGCAAAAGAAAGAGCGCATATTCTTGAAGGGTTCATGAAAGTAATCGGAAGTCAGGATGCTTTAGATAGAGCTATTTCTATTATCCGTCACAGTGCAAACCCTCAGGCTGCAAAAGAAGGTCTGATCGAAGCTTTTGAGCTTTCAGAAATTCAGGCTCAGGCTATTCTTGATCTCAGATTGGCACGTCTTACCGGAATGGAGCTTGATAAGATCCGTGATGAGTATGATGCAATTATGAAAGAGATTGCCAATCTTGAGGACATCCTGGCCAGCGAGCCAAGAAGATTCCAGATCATTAAAGACGAATTGATCGAGGTCAAAGAAAAGTACGGAGACGAAAGAAGAACAGAAATTGATTATTCAGGAGGAGAAATGTCTATTGAAGATATTATTCCGAATGAATCTGTAGTTCTTACGATCTCTCACGCAGGATATATTAAGAGGACTTCCCTTTCAGAATACAAAATTCAAAGTAGAGGAGGTGTAGGAAATAAAGCCGCAACCACACGAGATTCCGATTTCCTAGAATATATTGTTTCTGCAACCAATCACCAGTACATGTTGTTCTTTACAGAAAAAGGAAGATGTTATTGGCTGAGAGTATTTGAAATTCCGGAAGGCTCCAGAACGTCAAAAGGAAGGGCTGTACAAAACCTTATCAACATCGAGCCGGATGATAAGATCAAAGCCTATATCAGAACCAACAACCTTAAAGATTCAGAATATGTGAATCAGATGAGTGTTGTAATGGTCACCAAGAACGGAACCATCAAGAAAACATCTCTGGAAGCATATTCAAGACCGAGAGTAAACGGGGTGAATGCTATTGAAATTAGAGATAATGACCAGTTATTAGGTGCTTACCTTACCAACGGGACTTCTCAGATTATGATTGCGACCAAAAACGGTAAATGTATCCGTTTCCCTGAAGAGAAAGTAAGAGAAGTAGGAAGAGGATCTATCGGAGTTCGTGGTATTGCCATGGATGATAATGATGAAGCAATTGGTATGATTGTTGTGAATGATGTAGAGAACGAGACGGTGCTTGTGGTATCTGAAAAAGGATACGGAAAAAGAACTGCAGTAGAAGACTATAGAATTACAAACAGAGGAGGAAAAGGAGTTATTACCCTGAACATTACCGAGAAAACAGGAAATCTGATCGCAATCCAAAACGTAACAGATGAGGATGGTCTTATGATTATCAATAAATCCGGTGTTGCCATCAGAATGGGAATGGATGAAATGAGAGTGATGGGTAGAAATACGCAGGGAGTAAAACTGATCAATCTGAAGAAAAATGACGAAATTGCAGCCATTGCAAAAGTAGAAATGGATAAAGATGTAGAGGATGATTCTGAAGAAATTGAAGAAGGAGAAGAAAGATTGGTAGACCATCAGGATAATGATGCTGCACCTCAGTCTGAAGAAGAAACTTCTGCAGAGGAAAATGAAAACTCCGACTCTGAAGAATAAATTGTACAATTAAATATAAAATAGTTATTATGAAGAAACTAATTTTAGGAATGGCTATCGTAGCATCAGCTTTTGTTTTCGGACAGAAAGGTGATGTTAATGCTCAGCTTCAGGCTACCAACAAAGCGGCTATGGATGCATACAATGCAAAAAATTATGCAGCAGCAGCGCCTAAGTTTGTAGAAGTTTACGACTTATTGAAGGCTAACGGTCAGGATAATAAAATTTATATGTATTATGCAGGGCTTAGTCACGCGTTAGCCAATAACAGTGATCAATCCATCAAAATATATACTGACCTGGTTAATTCCGGATTTACTGGAGTAGAAACAACATATACCGCAAAAGAAAAGAAAAGCGGACAGGTGGTTAACCTGGATAAGGCGACATGGGATCTTATGAAAAAGAACCCGGACTATTCCGATTTCAAAACAGAACAGACGAAAAGTATAGAGGCTGAGCTGTATGAAACACTTACTTCATTGCTGCTTAATGCTAAAAAGTCTAATGAGGCCCTTGTGATCATTGAAAAGGGATTGGTAAAATTCCCTAACAATGCTAAATTAAAAGAAGCTCAGACTAATGCGTACCTTCAGTCAGGAAATACAGATAAGTTTGTGACCGGATTGAAAGAGCAATTGGCTAAGAACCCTAATGATCCTACCAACTGGTATAATCTGGGGGTAATGCAGTCTAAAACTCCTGCTACTGCTAATGATGCTTTAGAATCATTTAAAAAAGCAATAGAGTTGAAGCCGGATTTTGCTGAAGCTTATCAGAACTTGGTATACACTACCATTGGTGATGATGGTAAAGCTGTAGCAGATATCAATGCCATTAGAAAAGAAAAGCCGGACGAAGCGTCTAAATTAATTGATGCCAGAAGAGAAAGGTTCAGCAAAGCTTTGCCATTCGCTGAAGGATGGTATAAAGTAGCTCCTAAGAGCATTGATGCGGTTACCACATTAAAAGAAATTTACATCGTAACTAAGAATAACGATAAAGTAAAAGAAATGAAAGCTAAAGAAATTGAGCTAGGTGCAGCAGCCAAGTAATCATTTCATTACTCAATATCATAAGCCGGAGCAGAAATGTTCCGGCTTTTTTATGCAAAAAAGGGGTACTTATCCATTGAATTTTCAGTGATTTTCAACGCTTAAAAAATTCTTTGTTTCCAACCCCGGAGTACCCTTTCCTAAATACAAATACTCGTCTAAATTCACCCCTGAAAATTCTCTGCAATTCCGTATCTTTGAGAAAAATTTTAACAAAATGATCGAGTGGAAAACCGCTAAGGAATACGAAGATATTACTTATAAAAAATGTAATGGTGTAGCACGAATTGCTTTTAACAGGCCGGAAGTGCGTAATGCTTTTAGACCAAAGACAACTTCAGAATTATATGATGCTTTTTATGATGCTTCTGAAGACCCTTCCATAGGCGTTGTTCTGCTTTCCGGAGAAGGACCAAGCCCTAAAGACGGAGGCTGGGCTTTCTGCAGTGGCGGAGATCAAAAAGCAAGGGGAGATCAGGGATATGTTGGAGAAGATGGAAGACACCGTTTAAATATTCTGGAAGTTCAACGTTTGATCCGTTTCATGCCGAAAGTGGTTATCGCAGTAGTTCCGGGATGGGCTGTTGGAGGCGGACACTCTCTTCATGTGGTTTGTGACCTTACTTTAGCAAGTGAAGAACACGCTATTTTCAAACAAACCGATGCCGATGTTACAAGTTTTGACGGTGGATATGGATCTGCTTACCTGGCGAAAATGGTGGGCCAGAAGAAAGCTCGTGAAATCTTCTTTTTAGGAAGAAACTATTCAGCTCAGGAGGCTTTTGAAATGGGAATGGTGAACAAAGTTGTTCCTCATGCGGAATTGGAAGATACTGCTTATGAGTGGGCTCAGGAAATCTTAGGGAAATCTCCGATGTCCATCCGAATGTTGAAGTTTGCCATGAACCTTACAGATGATGGAATGGTAGGACAGCAGGTGTTTGCCGGAGAGGCAACCCGTTTAGCTTATATGACCGAAGAAGCTAAAGAGGGAAGAAATGCATTCCTTGAAAAAAGAAAGCCGAACTTCGGAGAAGATCAATGGATATCTTAAAATTGTAAAAGTACAATGTAAAAAGTATTGATTAAATCAAAATTCTTTACATTGTACATCATACATTATACAAATTATGACTGATTGGATAAAAGCCGCAAGGCTAAGAACTTTACCGCTTTCCTTAAGCGGGATTATCATGGGAGCCTTCATTGCAAAGTGGAGACTTTACAGAGAAGGTGGAATATGGGACTGGAAAATTTTTGTATTGGCACTTTTGGTAACCCTTTTGTATCAGATTTTATCAAACTATGCCAATGATTATGGAGACGGGGTAAAAGGAACCGATGCCAAAAGAATCAATGAAGCAGAAGCAAGAGCGGTAGCCTCAGGAAAAATTACTGCCGTACAGATGAAAAATGCGGTGATTCTCTTCTCGGTATTATCTTTCATTGCTACGGTTTCTTTACTGTACGTGGCCTTTATTCCTGAATACATGAATGAATTTTATATCTTCATAGGACTGGGAGTGGCGTGTATTCTGGCAGCAATAGGATATACGGTAGGTAAAAAACCTTATGGTTATATGGGGCTTGGGGATATTTTTGTCTTCATCTTCTTTGGACTTGTATCTGTTTGTGGAAGCTACTTCTTGTTTACAAAAACTTTCAGCTGGGATATGCTGTTGCCGGGAACGGCAGTGGGGATGATGAGCATGGCCGTGCTTAATCTTAACAATATGCGCGATATCGAAAGCGACAGGTTATCTGGAAAGAACAGTTTCGCGCTGAGGATAGGTTTCAAAAATGCAATGATCTATGAAATGATCCTTCTGCAGCTTCCTCTCGTGCTCATCCTGATATTTTTAGGAATAAACGGATTTATACAGGCGCAGAATTATTATGTATTCATTGTGATGATCTTGCTGTTCCCGCTGGCAAAACTGAGAAGAAATATTATGTCGGTAAAAGAGCCCAGAGAATTGGATCAATATTTAAAGCAGGTTGGGATTATGACTTTTGTCATGGCTATCCTAACGGCAGCCGGGCTTAATTTATTTAACTAACCTAAAAATATTATATCATGAATTCTACTGCCTTTGTTGAAGCTCAAATGCTGATCAGAAAACCGGTTGAAGAGGTCTTTGAAGCATTTATCAATCCTGAAGTAACAACCAATTTCTGGTTCACAAAATCTACCGGAAGACTTGAAGAAGGAAAAACGGTGACCTGGGAATGGGAAATGTACGGTGTGAAAAACGTCGTAAAAGTTCATCAGATGATCCCGAACCAGCTGATAAAAACAGAGTGGGGAGAACCATCAGTAAAGGTAGATTATGAATTCAAAACGATGGAGAATGGTACTCTGGTTGTCATTAAAAGCTATGGGTTCAGCGAGACAGGTGAAGATCTTTTAAAAGCGGTTAACGACAATACAGGAGGCTTTACGACTGTTTTAGACGGTTGTAAAGCTTTTTTAGAGCATAATATCAGGTTACGCCTCATTGAAGATAAATTTCCTCAGAAATGATCTTTTTTTTGATTTCTGCTGAATGAAAAATACAATGCCTTCTCATAAAATTATTACGTATCTGTCATTGCTGATGGCAGGTCTGTTTTTCTTTGAGTTTATTAAAGAATTCTGTCTAGACTTGTCGTTTATGGAGATCAGTGCTATAGCGGCTTTTACTACTGTTCTTATAATCGGTAATGTTTTGATTTCAGTATTGCTTTTAACAGGAAAAGTGAAGCCTTCAATCTGGTCGCTCCTTTTTCAGATCGTACTGCTCATCTATGCCGGATGGGCACTTTATCAAATTTATGTATCATCCGTAGTCGTTACAGGTCCGGTATACAGCCACTAATTAAAAATAAATTTAAAATGAAAATACAATTCTTAGGACAAAACTGTTTTTTGTTTACATACAAAGACAAAACCATTTTATGCGATCCTTTCTACAACTACAGAAAAGCGGAATCAGGCTTTGATATCACCGCTCAAAAAATTGATTACATTCTTCTGACCCATGCGCATGGAGATCATATTGCGGATGTGGCAGAGGTACTGCAACATTATCCAGACGCTACGGTAATTGGAGTACCGGAAGTATGCGGATACTTTAAACAAGCAAAAAACACAGACGATGTGAACTTAGGGGGATCGGCAAAAATCGACGATCTTAAAATTTCCATGGTTCCGGCTCACCACACCAGTTCATTCCCTGATGGAAGCTATGGGGGCGTTCCTGTAGGATATATTTTCAGACTTCCTGAAGGAAAAAATATTTATCTGGCAGGTGATACCGGAGTAATGGCTGATATGGAGCTGTTTCCAAGATTATACGGAAATATCGATCTATCTATCCTTCCTATTGGGAGCCACTATACAATGTGTCCGAGAAAAGCATCTTTTGCAGCAGCAGAATTATTAAAAACTCCAAAAGTGATCGGATGCCACTTCGATACTTTTCCTGCTATTGAGATCAATCATGAAAGTGCCTTAAAGCATTTTGCAGATAGAAATATAGAGCTTGTTTTACCAAAACTGGGGGAGACGTTCGAATTTTAATTAATGATGAATAGGGGTAATCTGAAAATAGGAAAAATGAAAATAATGCTGAAGGTATTAAAAACAAAAAAAGATAATTATCCAATTACCTCTCTTCTCACTTTAAACCAAAAAAAAATGGCAAGCTACCTAAATCACACCGCTACGACCGATTACCTTTGCTGCGTTCCCACCCTGGAGGATTCTCAGGAGCTGGTTGTTTAGGACTTGCCGTTGCAAAGGTAGGAATATTTTATAAACTTCAAAACTTTATCAGAGAAAATTAGTCGAAAAAATGCAGTGGTAAAGCTAAACGGCTGACATTTAGAGGAATAATTTTTCAACTTTTTTCTAAAATTTTAAATATGACGAAAAGTCCATCAACACTAGGAATTATACTTTTTATCGCTACAATGATTGTTTTTTTTGTAGTATACTTTTTTTTATCGGGAATCAATTATTTTGATATCTCACTGAAGGCCAATGCTTTTGTGTTGCCTATTCTATATGCCGGTGCTGCGTTCTGGTCCGTGAAACTGTATTGGAACAGCCATAAAGTAGTTAGTTTTAAAGAAGCATTCAAAAGGGCTTTCGTTCCCATGTTTATCGGAGGAATTCTTTCTATATTCAGTATGTATACTTTCTTGAATTTTGTAGATCCTGATGCCAAGAAACTGCTGAACTATCAATATGTACAGAGGCAAAAGAGCGAACTGGATACAGAATATACCTCGGCCAGAAAAATTCTAAAGCATCAGAAAGACATTGATGAATTGGATCAGAAATACAACGAAAGACTTCAAAGCTTCACCCCGGAAGCTGTTAAAGGAAAAGATATGCTTACCGCAAGTCATTTTTCAGGATATTTTGCAGCAATTCTTATATTTTACGTAGTTTTGTCGGTGTTTTTCGGCGCATTTTTCAGAACAAGAAGCATTTATCAGCCCGAAGAAGAGATTAAAGAATAATTTTATTAAAATTAAATGAATTTATCTATAGTAATTCCGTTACTGAACGAAGAAGACTCTCTGGAAGAGCTTTTTTCCAGAATTGATAAAGTCTGCAGAAACAGCAGCTTATCTTATGAAATCTGGTTTGTAGACGATGGCAGTACGGATTTGTCGTGGAGTATTATTGAGAATATGAAAGTTCAGTATCCTCAGATCCACGCCATTAAATTTTCCAGAAATTACGGAAAGTCACAGGCTCTTCACGCTGCCTTTGAAAGAACAAACGGAGATGTGGTGATTACCATGGATGCTGATTTGCAGGATTTTCCTGAAGAAATACCGGAACTGTACAATATGGTGATGGCTGATAATTACGATATCGTTTCCGGATGGAAGAAGAAACGTTTTGATAACGTAATGACGAAAAATATTCCTTCGAAATTGTTCAATGCAGCCGCCAGAAAAGTTTCAGGAGTTGAGCTTCATGACTTTAATTGTGGATTGAAAGCGTATAAAAGACAGGTTGTAAAATCCATAGATGTCTACGGAGATATGCACCGTTATATTCCGGTACTGGCAGCTAATGCCGGTTTCAGAAGAATTACAGAAAAAGAAGTTCAGCATCAGGCAAGACCATACGGTACTTCAAAATTCGGAACAGAAAGATTTATAAGGGGATTTCTGGATCTTGTAACCCTTTGGTTTGTAAGTCGTTTTGGAGGAAGGCCTATGCATTTCTTTGGAGCGGTTGGAACCTTAATGTTTATTTTCGGTTTTCTTTCTGCGCTTTGGCTGGGGATTTCAAAACTAATTGATGTTGCAAGAGGAATTTATGGCCATCTGATTACCAACAACCCATGGTTCTTTATTGCTTTAACGATGATGATCATGGGGACTCTACTTTTCATCGCAGGATTCCTGGGTGAAATGATTATCAGAACCAACCGTGAACATAAAAACTATACTATTGATGAAGTGATATAATTTTAAATTTATATACTTTATTAAACATATGATATCTCAGAAGTTTTCTTTCTGAGATATTTTTTTTAAACATTATTTTCCCGATCTTAGTGTAAGATGAAAAACACACAAATGGAAAATACTAGAATTAAAATTAAAGATATTACCGACCTGGATTCCCTTTCCAGCGAATATGATATTTCTAAAGAAGAACTGATTGCCTTTCACAATCAGCATTGTGCTCTGCACGAAATTATTCCCGGAAATCTACCGAAATACCTTAAATATATTTATATCCCTGCTGACAAGAAAAGTAAACGGAAAGAGAAAAGTCTCTTTACTCCACAAATAATACTTCCTGGGACCCCCGAAAAATCTACCTATGGTGTAGTGATGACCACTGCTTTACCAGAAACAAGAATACACTACCTTGTTGATATTCAACGAAAACAGGGGATGGCTTTATCTATTGTGAGAAAAAAAATATACGTCAATGATCAGGAAGTGGAATTGATGTTAGAAAAGCTTATGGAAACTGCGAGTAAGGCACTTTATCCATTAGAAATTTCTTTAAAAAAAGATGGGCGAGCAGAGGGGATACTCAACGTAAATGAGATCAAAAATCGCTGGAAAGAAGAATATTATCCCAGAATACATCAATATTATGAAGGCAAGGTAGCAGATGAAACGATCGGGAAGCTAAACCGGTTTTACGAAAACATGAGCGGGAGTACAGAAGTATTGCATCAGAATCTGTTTTATGCAATTTACTTTATGCCGCTGTACACTTTATATCCTGATTACCAGAAAGAAGAAATGCTTAACTTTTATTTTCCCTCTCTGAAAGAGGTTATTTCTTATACAGTCGTCTTTTCGCTGCAAAAAACACTGACGGAATATAATAAAATTCTTATCCATATAAAAGGGAAACAAATAAATACTCCCATTGCAGCAGATTTGAAAAATGGCTCTCTTGATCTTCTTTATCAGCTTAATGAGGAGACAAAAACTATTTCTTCAGTAATAGGGAAATTATCAGCATTTCATCAAAATAAGGAAGTTGGTATTGCTATTGAAGTATATCAGCAGAAATCTTATATTTAATATACCCAATCATTGAAATTAATAGTATGGAATATATTGTGCCCCTAAAAAAACAGGACATACTTAAATTTCGACCTATTTTGTTACCGGAATAATAAGTTTCCAGAGAGAATGATCTATCTTTTAGATATTTCATGGAAGCTTCAGAACAAAATAAAAAAGTAAAAACACAAAACATAATGAGCGAGAAACATTTAGTATGCCAGGGAGCTGTCTGTATATGCCAGTT
Source organism: Chryseobacterium pennipullorum (assembly GCF_003384725.1). Taxonomy (GTDB): domain Bacteria; phylum Bacteroidota; class Bacteroidia; order Flavobacteriales; family Weeksellaceae; genus Chryseobacterium; species Chryseobacterium pennipullorum. The sequence continues at coordinate 48,203 of NZ_QNVV01000001.1, read as the reverse complement.
CGGCACAGCTCCGGATAAATTGCTGGTGAAAACCCAAAGCAAACGATACATTAACGATAAGGAAGGCAGCAGTAAGCTGATGGCTACTCACGCAGATATTGGTAAAACTTTTGAGAAGAATACCTTTGGAAGTTGTGCCAAAATGAACAATAATCCTTGTCAGGTTACCATCACCCAATGGAGCAGCTACTATAAGAACATTACGCTGGAAGATAATAGTGGGAAAGCGCTGTTGGAAGACAGTAAAGCGACCTGTCCGATAGGAAGCCCGGATTGTATTACCATTGTCAACCACGGACAAACAGCGGAAATTTCTCAACAAAACATAGATAATGCACGCCCTGAGGTGCTTGCAGAAGTATTTCCGTTTATTGATTTGAGGAAAGAAGAAATTGCAGAGGAGGAAGAGGATATTGTTAAACTTTAAAAAACACATTGATGAAAATTATAGGAGAAACAAGACCTCTTACTTATAAATCATACAGCTACAGCCTGCTGGCCGTCACAGGAAATCCAAAAGTAAAAGAGTGGAAAATAGAATACAATGGTAAGATACTGTCGACGAACGCTGCGGGAACTTTTAAATTTCACCCTAATCTGGCAGGAAAGAAAGTAAGACTTATTGCTGTAGTGGTTAAGAGTGGTAAAAATATTGAGCATTCTATTGATTTATTTATTCTTTTGGGAAATCCAAAAATCCTATCCATAGAATGGCAGGATTTCAGAGGTAAACCGATAGGAAAAAGAAAGGTAGGCTATCTGGATAAAATACAGTTAGCCATTAAAACAATCAATATTCCAAAGGGAGATTCCCTGGAAATATCTATTTACGAAGCGGAAACTACTAAAGATCGGCCGATGGGTACTTCTACAACCAGCGGTGTAGATGATAAAGGTTTTGCCTATCTGTATTTTAATCAACTCAGTCTCTATCAGGATGCTCTGAACAAAAAAGACTGGATCGATGAAAGCGAACACGAGTATTATATTAAAGCGGAATATAAAAATTACATCAATCGTACAGAAGAAAAAATTCAGCTTGTTATACAAAATGAGCTGGCACAACATGTTGATAAACCGCAGCAGACGAATAAGCCAATTGTAGTTAGTGCCCCTGACAACAAACCTAAACAGGATAATAAATCTAAGAGAGACGTAGTTTTCAATATGTTCTTTGATGGAACTATGAACAATATGACCAATACTACAGAAAGGATTGGAAAAACAGATGTTTATAACAGAAAAAGTAATAAAGAGGATGATAGTTATACTAATTTCTACTCCAATGTAGCTTTACTGTATATGAATAATGAGGTTAAAAAAAATGAAGATATTATTAAAATTTATACCGAAGGGATAGGTACTGAAGATAAAAAAAAGGATCAGACTTTTCCCGGAGGAGCATTGGGGACGGGTATCGCTATTTATATGAGAGGTATTAAAGATAAAGTGCAGCGGGGAGTACAGCAAATGAAGGATCTGGCTAATGAAAAATATTTTGCTAATAAAATATCTATTGGTAAAGTAACCATCAATGTATTTGGTTTCAGCCGGGGTGCGGCAGCGGCAAGATATTTTTTGTCCCAGGACTCGTTAATTGCGATTTATCTGAATTTAAAAAGTTCTAAAGAAATTACCTTTAACTTTATCGGGTTGTTTGATACCGTTGCATCCTATGGTATCCTCCATTTAAATGATGTGATTGAACTTCAGTTAAAATTAAAAGGGAGAGCAAAAAAGATCGTACAGTTGACTGCTGCTGATGAATACAGGAATAATTTTAAATTGACTAATATTGATAGTTCTGTAAAAGCGGGAGTAGGTTACCAGCTTACGATGCCGGGAGTGCATTCAGATATTGGCGGTGGGTACGGTGAAATAAGCGACGAAAAAAGATACTTAGGAGAATACATGCTCTATGGAGATAATGAGAGTGCAGCGAAAAAAGAACTGGAAAAAATAAAAAAACGTTATATTGAAGAAGGATGGTATCAGCCGGAGCAGTTTATGATTACAAAAGAGCTTAAAACCAATTTTTCTAAACTGGATACCCTTTCTTACAGTCATTTATATACATTATATGGGGTAAGAAACGGGCTGTCTAATAGCTATCAATATATTCCTTTTGCAATTATGAAAACTTTTTGTGAGAAATATGGAAAAATGGTGTTTAAAAAAACAACTGATAACATATATACAGTATCAAAAGAATTACAACCTGTAAAGCATGAATTGTATGATTATGCAATTACTAATGATGGTATCAATTCTCTTACAGTTACTCTGCCAAAGGTGCAGTTAATGTGGGTTCGCAATAAATACCTTCATCGTTCAAACAAGGATGATGCTACACTAACCATGGATGGACGTTATATAAACGGAAAACCCGAACGGGATATTTTAAAAGGTTAAAAAAAATATTATGAAGAAATTATTAGGACTATTGCTGATAATTGGACTGCTAGTTTATAGTTGTGAAAAAATAAACAATATGAATAACAAGTACGAATGGTTGATTTTGACAACTGCCGATATGGGGTATCCAATGGAGATAAAAGGGGGTACTTTTTATAATGAAAAGCATGAAGATATTGCAGGGATTCCTGCTGATATGACTTTGTCGTCTCAATGGTGGAGCGGAGATTCCGGGGTTGTTATCGCTGGAGAACAATATCGTTCTGTTCCTTTTGGGATGAAGATCAGATGGTTTTCTTATGCGGAAGATAAGTTTTATGAAGGCGATTTTAAATTGGATTATGAAAAATTGTCTGCACTTTTTAAAGAAGGACTAAACTGTAAAGAAAGTTCTAATTATAAATATTTTAAAGTATCCATTGCTCCCGGTGGGCAGGTATTTCTTTATTTACTGGGTGGGAATTCTCTTTTGGTAGGAAGTTATCAGGCTAAGGAATACTTTGTAGATGATTATTTAAGTGAAATGAGAATAACAAGAGAAGGAGCGACTCGTCAAACATATGTTGATGATAAAATTAAAGAAATGCCTCTTCAAACGCAGCAGGAAATTTCAGAAAAAAGAATCAATACCCAGATTTGGAAAGATATTAACCTCCATTATCCATGGAGCTATACTTTTAAAATAGCAGATTTTAACAATTCCTTTGATTTAAAAGAAAAAGATATAATAGTCAACTATATCAATGGAGAGAATGCACGATGTATCTCTGAAATAGATTACTTAACCAAGTCCTCTCCCAAAGCAATTCCATTAGAGATAGATGGACAATTTGAAACTTCGGCTGGAAGAAAATTTACAATTCGTGTTTATCCAGGCAATGTAAATGGACAAGAACCTCAAAAACAGACGTACGAGGTGCAAAGAGGTCGTGAGCAGGAGCTTGTAAAATTATTTAAAGATTTTTATGCAAAAATAGGGCAGAAGGATTTTGAGATTCATTTAAAACTATCACCAGACTTTAAAACCGGTAAAGTATACCTGAAGAAAAATCATATAGAACAAGAAATTCCTAACGTACAAGTCGATATTTTCGATATGACATTTGATCAATGATAAATAAGCTATTCCCAATATTACTCTCGTTATTGATTGTTTTGCAATTTTTTAGTGTTAAAAAGATTAAATTGGATAAACAAAAATAGCTAAGATTTGGAGTGGTTAGAAGGTATATTTATATTGAAAATATCATCAAGGTGATATAAATATTAAAAATATTTTTTGGAAAACTTAAAAAAAATTAAGTAGAATCAGAGTATAAAAAGAACAACATCCATTTATTGGGTGTTTTTTTATTGCTGTCTATAAAAAATACCACCATATGGAAACTGAAAAATTGAAACTTATCAGGTATTTTATTGTCAAAAGACAAAGATTTTTAAAAATTTTAATCCTATTTTTGTTTAAATTTAATACTGAAAGTTTCCTTATATGGTGAGAAATAACCCGGGAAATTTCGGGAGTATAACATCGGCTTGTTATTACGAATCATATATAGAATATTTTAAAAATAATATGAAGAAAGTATTGTACACAATAATGCTGGCTGCAGTAGTTTCCTGTGGAAAAATTTCTCCGAAAGGGAACATTGAAAAGAAAGATGTGGATGTATCGGAATTTGTAAACCTTGATTTGGAAGGGAAGTTCCGTGTATTTTATGCAAGAGGGCCTAAAAATTTTGTAGAAATAGAGACCTATCCGAATGTGGCAAGCAATCTGGATGTAGATGTGAAGGACAAAACACTTTTCATCAAAGAAAAAAGAGGCACAAAAGGAGTAGATTTTTATAATATAACGATTTATTCAAAATATAATCTGGAAAAAGTAGCTGTTTCCGATTCTGTGGAAGTGAATATTTCAAGTGAAATAAAGACAGACAACTTCAGACTTAATATGAAAAATAATGCAAGTTTCATGGGGTCTGTAAATACCAGAAGAGCAGAAGTGGAAATGCATAACAGAAGCAGGGCCAACTTTTTGGGGCTCACTAAAGATGCCCTCATCAAAATATCGGATACAGCAAGTTTAATTGCTCCTTATTGGAAAATTACCAACCTGAATATCGATTCCAAAAATGGGAATTATGCGGAAGTGAATGTAAAAGATTCTTTAAAAGGACATATCCAGAACACAGCAAAATTTGTCTATTATAACGATCCGATCAGAGCGTTTAAAATTGATAAAACGACAAAAGTCGAAAACAAAAAGCTGGATTAAAAACAGCATTATTTAAACTAGGAACTTAACAAACTATAAAAGAACAACAATACAAATATGAATACATTAGAAAAAGCGAAACTTTGGTTAGGTGATACCTTCGATAAAGAGACGAGAGATGCGGTACAGCTATTAATCGACGGAAATTCTCCTGACCTGGAAGATTCTTTCTACAGAGAACTTGAATTCGGGACAGGTGGAATGCGTGGAATCATGGGAGTAGGAACTAACCGCTTGAATAAATATACACTAGGGCAGGCTACTCAGGGATTGGCAAACTATATGCTGCAACAGTTCAAAGGTGAAGAGATTAAGGTGGCCATCGCTTATGATGTTCGTAACAACTCAAAAGAATTCGGGAAACTGGTAGCGGACGTTTTGACAGCCAACGGAATTAAAGTATTGCTTTTCAAAGACCATAGGCCAACCCCGGAACTATCTTTCACGGTTCGTGATAAAAAATGTAATGGAGGGATTGTATTGACAGCTTCTCACAATCCGCCGGAATACAATGGCTACAAGGTATACTGGAATGACGGAGCTCAAATTGTTCCTCCCCACGATGAAGCCATCATCAATGAAGTATATTCTGTAAAATTTGAAGAAATTAAATTCAACGGAAATGATGATCTGATCGAATGGATCGGAGAGGAGCAGGATGATGTGTATATCGATGCATGTATCGAAAACTCTACTTATCAGAACGTTGGAAAAGAAAATTTAAATATTGTTTTCACATCCATCCATGGAACTACCTATACTACTGTTCCGAAAGCATTGGAAAAGGCTGGATTCAAAAAAGTGGATCTTGTTAGAGAACAGATGATCCCAAGTGGAAATTTCCCAACAGTAGATTCTCCGAACCCTGAAGAGCCGGCTGCACTGGAAATGGCGATGGATCTCGCAAAAATAACCAATGCCGACATCGTGATCGGAACGGATCCCGATGGGGACAGATTGGGTATTGCGGTAAGAAATCTCGATGGCGAAATGCAATTGCTGAATGGTAATCAAACCAATACAATCCTTACCTATTATATCCTTAACGAATGGAGAAAGCAGGAAAGAATTACCGGCAGAGAATTCATTGGTTCTACAATCGTAACTTCCGACATTTTCTTTGACATTGCCCAGAAATTTGGTGTTGAATGTAAAGTGGGGCTTACAGGATTCAAGTGGATCGGAAAAATGATCCGTGAAGCGGAAGGAACTCAGAAGTTTGTGTGTGGAGGCGAGGAAAGTTTTGGCTTTATGACTGGAGACTTTGTCCGCGATAAAGATTCTTGCGGAAGTATCATCCTGGCTTGCGAAATTGCAGCCTGGTGTAAAGCAAACGGAAAAACAATGTATCAGTACATGATTGAGATCTACCAGGATCTTGGAATGTATTATGAAGGACTGATCAATATTGTGAGAAAAGGGAAAGAAGGTGCCGAAGAGATTCAGAACATGATGAGAAACTTCCGCGAAAACCCGCCGAAAGAATTGGCAGGTTCATTAGTGGAAGAAGTGAAGGACTTTAAAGAGCAGACCAGCCTTACCGTTTCTACCAACGAGAAAAAAGTAATGAATGACATCCCGAAATCCAATGTATTAATCTATTATACTCAGGATGGTACGAAGGTTTGTGTAAGACCTTCAGGGACAGAACCGAAAATAAAGTTCTATGTTTCTGTAAAAGATTCGATCACTTCAGAAGCGGATTTCAGAGATAAATTAAAATCACTGGAAGCTAAAATCGGAGCCATTAAAACAGATTTACAACTGGACTAATTTTCTGAGATTAGCGGATGATAAAACAATTAATGGCAGTTTGCCTGCTTTCTGCAATTGCAGTTTCATGCAAAAAGGAAACTGCAGTTTCAGAAGAACAACCGATTCGTAATTCGGTTGCCAAAAACGAAACCAAAGAAAATCAGTACAAACCGATTGATACAGCTTGCTCTCCCAATAATAAAATGGAAGACTATATTATGGCTCTTCAGTGGTATAGTAATAAGATAAACAAGGAGATGGCTGGAAACAGTCCGGAACAGAACACTAAAGTGTATGATGACTACATTAAAATCAGAGAAAAATATACTGATTGTTTAAATATTTCACAAACTGAGATATTAGATAAATATATAGATTATCACACGAATGAACCGGGAACCGGGCATTTGCCGGATAACATAAAAAAAATGGCTGCCGAATTGAATAAAGCAGGCCTTGAATTCCGTGAAATGGGAGAGGGACTTACAGAAATTCATTCATTGCCGGGATATTATGAGTCAGTTTTTAAAAATAAAGTAACTCCTGATTATCAAGCCTACATCTCGCTGATGGCAAAAGATGATCAGGAAAACTATGCCGTAAATGGTGGACTTTTGATTACCTGGGAGGAACTGGGAGAACGACTGATTGCGTGGGAAAAATTTATTAGTCAATATCCTAAAAGTCCATTGATAAAGGCCGCAAAAAATAAATATCATGATTATTTGCTGGATTATCTTCTGGGAATGGATAGCGATAGGATTTATGATAGTGAAGCAGGAGTGATCTATGAGGATAAAAAAGAAGCCTATAATACGCTCATCAGAAAATATCCTAACTCCTCAACCGCCAAAAAAACTAAAGAACTAATAGCCGCGTATGATGCCAACGTCCCCGCGGAACAAATAGATGATAAAATTAATCTGAGAAGATAATATTAGTAAATTTTAAATAAGAATAAAGTGAAAGTTTCAAAATTAGCAGCGAACCTGATCGGTTCTGAAATTGTAAAAATTGGTAACGAAGTAAATGATCTAAAAGCAAAAGGAGCGGAAATTGCCAACCTTACTATTGGTGATCTGAATTCTAATATCTATCCTATTCCAGCATTGCTGAAGGAAGAAATTCAGAAAGCATATCAGAATAATCTGACCAATTATCCGCCTGCCAACGGACTTTTATCTTTAAGAAAAGAAGTCTCTAAAGACCTTAAAAACAGATGGAATCTTGATTATTCTCCGAACGATATATTGATTACTGCAGGATCAAGACCCTTGATCTATGCCGTATATAAGACAATTGTAGACGAAGGGGATAAGGTCGTATACCCTACACCATCGTGGAATAACAACCACTATGCATATCTTACCTCTGCTAATGCCGTAGAAGTAAAAACAAAGCCTGAAACGAACTTTCTTCCGACTGCAGATGATTTGAGACCTCACCTGGACGGAGCGGTTTTGCTGGCACTTTGTTCACCATTGAACCCTACAGGAACAATGTTTACCAGAGAACAACTTTCAGAAATATGTGAGCTGGTGATTGCTGAAAACAAAAAAAGAGGTGAGGATGAAAAGCCACTGTACCTGATGTATGATCAGATTTATTCTAATCTTACTTTCGGGGCGGAGCACGTAGATCCGGTTTCTCTTTTCCCTGAAATGAAAGAGTATACCATTTATATTGATGGGATTTCAAAATGCCTTGCAGCTACAGGAGTACGTGTTGGATGGGGATTCGGTCCGGCTCATATCCTTGATAAGATGAAGGCACTTCTTACACACGTTGGAGCATGGGCACCAAAACCAGAGCAGGAAGCAACTGCAAAATTTTATGAAAACCCGGAAAACGTAAACGTTTTCGTTGAAGACTTTAAGTCAAAACTTGAGGAAAGCTTAAAGGTTCTTCACGGTGGAGTGCAGGATTTAAAAGGAAAAGGACTTGCAGTAGACAGTATTGAACCCATGGGAGCCCTTTATCTTACTATCAAATTAGACTACATTGGAAAAACAAAACCGGATGGAACGGTGATTGAGAACTCTTCAGACCTTGTGTTTTATCTGATTAATGAAGCTGGAGTAGCTCTGGTACCATTCTCAGCATTCGGAGAAGAAAAATCAGAACCTTGGTTCCGTGCTTCCGTTGGAGGATTAGCTGTTGATGAGATCAAAGTGATGATTCCTAGACTTGAAAACGCTTTGAATAGCTTGAAATAGCAGGAGCAGTTAATCGATAAATATACCAGTGTAACAGTGTACCGATTTTTATATAAGTTGGTATCGTTACACTGGTATTTTTTTATTGCCTAACCATGGGTGGCTACAGATTACTTTTACTGGATTTTGAAGAGATAATTCTTTATCGCGAATAAAAAATTAAATAAACATTAAAAGTAAGCCACTGCTTTGTACGATACCCGAACAGGAATTACCTTTGCGGCTTTTACACGCCAGAATTAAAAAAAGTGAAAATTACAACGATGAAAAAACTGAAATTTCTATTATTGCCGTTTTCAATATGGGTATCCTCACAGGAAGTTGATACATTGAACCTAAAAGAATTAACACATGAACCTGAATTGCCAAAAGTACAGGCATATACCTTACAAGACGGTTCTGTCCGGATATATGCCAAACCGAAATTACTGGATTTTGTAACCAAATTGCCCAGAAACTTTATTGACACCAACAAAAATTTTGTATCCCAGGACCATGCTTATTATTTGGGTGGAGCTGTTGCCGCGACATTGATCCTTTTACCTTTTGATCAGAAATTAACGGACAATTCAAGAGAATTGGGGGAAAGGTGGGGAATGGATAAAGATAATAATTATACCAAGCTTGCAGGTGTTGTAAAGATTCCAAAAGATATCGGTTCCACACTGTATCTCATAGGAAATGGCTCTACTGTGGTATTGCTGGGGATTGGTTTTGGAGCTTATGGCTTGCTGAAAAATGATTACAGGGCACAGGCTACAGCCAGCGGGCTGATGGAAAGTTTGATTCTTTCCGGTGTTTTTACTCAAACCATAAAAAGAATTACAGGAAGGGAGAGCCCTTTCATTGCTGAAGAATATGGACATAAAGGAGGGGCCTGGAACCCGTTTCCGAGCTTCGCGGCATATGGTAAAAACACATCGAACTATGATGCAATGCCTTCCGGACATCTTACAACATTTATGGCTGGGTTAACAGTTATTGCAGACAATTATCCGGATGCTATATGGATAAAACCGGTAGGGTATACGCTGGCAGGTGCACTGGCCTTTCAGATGATGCAGAGTAAGGTACATTGGGCTTCTGACTACCCTCTAGCTCTTTTGATGGGGTATTTTATAGGAAAAACCATCTCAAAAAGCAGATATACCATTTCCAATTCCGCAGGAAAAAATAAAAAATACAAACTGGACCTTATTGCCTCTCGTCAATGGGAGTATAATATGGTGGGAGTAAAAATCTCTTTCTGAGGTTGATAAACATTCGCGTGCCCCTGCTAAATCCTCATTAATGAAGCAAAATTTTCCTCTTCATACCAAGATAAAACAGGAACGATTGATAGAATACCCTTTTAATTAGGGTAGAATACAGTAGTTTTTTACTAAATTTGATCTTCAGATAGGCCATGAGTACTGCCCTTGTGAATACAAAAGACCATGCTCAATGGATTAAAATACATATATTAAATATTTTACTTAATGAAAATAATTGCTGTCATCCCTGCACGCTATGAAGCAAGCCGGTTTCCGGGGAAACTAATGAAGATTTTAGGAGAAAAAACAGTTATTACCACTACCTATCAGAATGTGGTGGATACCGGATTGTTTGATGAAGTATTTGTCGCCACAGACTCTGAAATCATCTTCGGTGAAATTGTGAAAAATGGTGGAAAAGCAGTCATGACAGGACAGCATGAAACTGGAAGTGACCGTATTGCAGAAGCTGTACAAAATATAGATTGTGATATTGTGATCAATGTTCAGGGTGATGAACCCTTTCTTAAGCTGGAACCTTTGCAGCAGCTGATCGAAGTCTTTAAACATGATGAGCAGCAGGAGATTTCCCTAGCTTCTTTGAAGATTCAGCTTTTTGAAAAAGAAGAAATTGAAAATCCTAATAATGTCAAAGTCATTACCGATAACAACGGTTTTGCTTTATACTTTAGCCGCTCTGTCATTCCCTTTCACAGGGAAGTTTCTTACGAGGTAAGCTATTTTAAGCATATCGGAGTCTATGCCTTCAGGAAAGAGGCCCTTTTGCAGTTTTCACAGCTGGAAATGAAACCCTTGGAAATATCAGAAAAGATAGAATGCATCCGCTACCTGGAATATGGTATGAAAATCAAAATGATAGAAACCAACTTCATAGGAGTGGGTATTGATACCCCTGAAGATCTTGAAAAAGCAAGAAAATTGATTTAATTAAGACCTAAAGAAGATATTGTGAATGAATACAGCAATCTGCAGTTTCATGTCATGAGCTTTCGCTGGCTTTTTTGCATTTTATCCCAAATCCCCCTATATTTGAATTTATAAATAAAATTAATGAAGAAGTTACTTTTAGTATTTGTACTGATATTTTCACAGCTGACATGGGCACAGACCGCCAAGGAGATTATTGATAAAAACATTGAACTCTCCGGGGGACTCACAAACTGGAAGCTGTTGAACTCGGTACTGCTACAGGGAAAAGTGGTATTGGGAATAAAGGATGAGTATCCCATAAAAATTTATCAGCAACGCCCGAATCTTACTAAAACATTGATTACGACAGGAGGAAAAGAAACAGCTATTGAGGGATACGATGGGGTGAAAGGATATGCAATGAATTATGCCGCAAATAAGCTTCAGGAATATCCTGAATATATTCCCGAGAGTTTTGATAACGATTTTATTGACTGGGAGAATAAAGGATTTGCTGCCAAATATCTTGGAAAAGAAAAAATAGGAGAGGTCTACTGTCATAAAGTGCAGCTTACCAAAAATGTGAATAAGAACCTGTATTATTTTGATGTCAATACCTATATGCTTGTCAAAGAAATAAAAAAAGATGAGACCTTGGTATATTCAGACTTTAAAAAGGTAGGAAACCTGATGATGCCTTTCAGGATTGAATCTTCAAGCCAGAAAAAAGACGGTGATTATGTAATGCTGTTCACCAGAATTGACGTTAATAAAGTTTTTCCAGCCAATATTTTTAAATTTTAATTCAACTGCGGGCTGACCCGTATAACATTATAACTAATGAAAAATATTTTTGTACTGCTGTTTTCTTTTATAGCTTTTCTGCAAAGCTGTACCAATCAAAAAAGTGAAATTTCTAAAGCTAAAACCAAAGAACTTATGGGAAAAACGATATACGACTTTAAAGTAGAAGGCCTTGATGGCAAAGAAATCAACTTTGCAGATTTTAAAGGAAAGAAAATTCTGATTGTCAATACCGCTTCAGAATGTGGATTTACCCCTCAGTATGCAGACCTGGAGAAAGTCTACGAAGAGTATAAGGACAAACTGGTGATCGTAGGTTTTCCTGCTAACAACTTTGGAGGACAGGAACCGGGAACCAATGCTGAAATTGGAACATTTTGCCAGAAAAACTATGGGGTGACGTTTCCAATGGCAGCCAAAGTTTCGGTAAAAGGTGATGATACCGCACCAATCTTTAAATATTTAACAGAAAAAGAGTTGAACGGCGTAAAAAACTCAACCATCTTATGGAATTTTACCAAATTCCTGATCGATGAAAACGGAAAGCTTATTGATTCGTATGTAAGTACTACGAAACCAACAAGTGAGTCGATTACGAAGCATTTAAAGTAAATAAAAAAATGTATGTTTAAAGTGGGTTTTATAATCCACTTTTTTGTTATAAAATAAATAGTAACTCATGAAAAAAATATTTTTTGCCCTGTGTATCCTGGCTTCTTTTATATCAGGATTTGCTTTTAAAGCTGTTACAGAAAAAGAGTCTGATGATCTGAAAAGAGTTACAGGTATCGGTGGAATCTTTTTCAAATCTAAGGATCCCAAAAAAATCAGAGAATGGTACAAAGAGCATCTGGGATTTGAAATCAATGAATATGGAAGCGTTTTTGAATGGCATCAGGGGGCGGACAATTCCAAGAAAGGTTTTAGCCAATGGAGTCCGTTCAGCGAAAAAACAAAATATTTCCAACCTTCTGAGAAAGATTTTATGATTAATTATCGGGTACAGGATCTTGATAAGCTTGTCGAACAGCTGAAAAAAGAAAATGTTACTATTTTGGATAAGATTGAGGCGTACGATTATGGAAAGTTTGTACACATCATGGATATCGAAGGAAATAAAATAGAGCTGTGGGAACCTAATGATGTGGAGTATGAAAAATTAGGAAAAAGTATGGGGAGCAAAACCATCAAATAAATTCTTACCATACACTCCCATTCACTTGTCTAATCGTTCATCTTTTCGGCAAAACAAAAAATATTTCCAAGCTTGATGCTGGAATACCCATTGCTTTTGATTTTTGAAGAATTGATCATTGCTTTTGCCAGAATATCGGTAGGCAATGGCTTCTGACTTTCCAGCAATCCAAGTTTATTGGCAAACTTTATGATCCGGCTGCCCAACACTTCACCTGTTCTTTCAGAGTTCTTACGCTCCAGCATTCCAGGTTTAAAAATAGTGATTTTATTGAAGTGTAATTGCTTTACAGCTTCTTCCAGCTCACCTTTCATTTTAGAATAAAAAATACGGGATTTTGGATTGGCGCCATAAGCAGAAACCAAAATGTAGTCCTCCACATTATTTTCCCTGGCAGCTTTAGCAAATTCATATTGATAATCAAAATCTACTTTTTTCTGAGCCTCTTTACTTCCGGCAGCCTTCAGGGTGGTTCCTAAACAGGAAAAAGCGACATCACCTCTCACCATTTTTTTCCATTCCTCAGGGTTCTCGAAATCGACAACGTGAACCTTAAGCCTTTCATTTTTGAGATCAACAGGTTTTCTTACAAAAATATCGACTTCCTCAAAAGCCTTATCATTGAGCAATTGATTGACGAGATCTTTTCCTGTGGCGCCTGTGGCACCGATTACTAAAGCTTTCATAACAATTTGGTTTGACGTAAGAATATTTCTTTCTTAAATTTACTAAATTTGAATTAAAGATTAAAAATTTATTAAACATCATTTTCAAATTAACCCATGGATGCCAACGAAATTTTAGATTATTGCCTTGCCAAAAAAGCAGTTACAGAAAGCTTTCCTTTTGACAATGAAACACTTGTGATGAAGGTAGATGCCAAAATGTTTCTTCTGATGGGGCTTGAAAAACAACCCTTATCCATCAATGTAAAAACAGATCCGGAATGGAGTGCCGAGTTACGGGAACAATATCCCCAGATTACGGGTGCCTATCATATGAATAAAACCCACTGGAATTCTGTTCTGATCGACGGCCTGAAAAAAGATTTAGTCCTGAAGCTTATCGATCAGTCTTATGAGCTGGTTTTTAAATCTTTGACACGCAAAATACAGGAATCAATCAACAATTCATGAAATCTACAAGAATAGAAAAGACCTATTTAATTCTATAAGGCATGAATTTTGCTTTTGTCTGTGGAACAAAACAATTATTAACTAAAAAGGATACAAATGAAAAAGCACTTTGCAATACTGGCTATGGCTGGTACCCTAACATTATTAAGCTGTAATGCAGCTGATAAAAAGACCAATGCTGAGACTACTCCTGTGGCTGCAGACTCAAAAATGGTAAAAATAGAATTTTCCGGTACGGAGAACTTTACGATTAAAAACCCTAAATTAAAAGTAAGCCTGTACGGATCTGACCCTACTTTGGCTGATGTTCCTGCAACATTAATTACTGAAAAAGAATTTGAACAAACTTCAGTTCCTTTTACTATTGATCTGCCAGTGCCAAATGATGCTGCTAGCAAAATCACACCAAGTTCTAAAGGACCTGCTAAATACTATGTTGGTGTAGAATGGGATTCTGATGGAAACGGAAAAGCCAATGAAAAAGGAGATATATTCATTGATCACGACAAACAATTTCCGAATGTGAAACTGGATGGTGAAACCCAGAAAGTTTATCTGAAAGTATTGAAATAATAAAAAAGCTATCCTACAACGGGATAGCTTTTTTTGAAACTAAATCTTTATATTTTAAAGCTCTTTTCTCAACGAGATGCCAGGACAGATATCCTAGCAGTAGAGATAATATCAACGAAAATATCATTAGCGGGACCGTATCAAATTTGAAGAAATAGACCAAAGTCTGCTGGATTGGAAATGAATAAATATAAATTCCATATGAAGTGTCTCCGATAACAGTACCCACCTTATTGATATACTGGGTTGATCTATTTCCAATAAGAATCACCAATATTGGAAGTGTGAAATAGCATGTATATTTAAATACCTGTAAATATATACTGGCAATAAGAATTATGAGGGAAAATATAATTATAATATTTTCTGTCTTTTTGCTTTTTATTTTCCAATAAGTTAATAACATTCCTCCTGTGAAAAAGCACATCAGATTATAAAAGCTACTACTCACCAATTCCATTTTAATAAACACTCCATAAAGGAAATCGGGATAGAAAACACTCAAAATATAACTTGAGATAAATAGTAGCACAACAATAATGTTAATAAATGGTTTTGTGCGTACAAAAAATAGAAGGGAAACCATTACATACATACTAAATTCGTAGCATATAGTCCATAAGCTTCCATTAATACTGCTTTTATAGGGATTGTTTTCAAAAACTCCATCAATACCTCTTTGGCGGAAAAATAAAGTTAAATTTTTTGGTATATAAGTATATATAGAGTTGTTTTTCAAATAAGGAAGAGAACTTTCATAGACAAAGGGTGCCAAAAGAACAGTAAGAATAAGTACAATTAACAGGGCAGGAAAAAGCCTTAAAACTCTTTTCCAATAAAAATCAGCAAGACCTTTACAGCGCAGCAAACTTTTAAAAATCAGATATCCGGAAATAATAAAAAATCCGTGGACTCCGATGGATGAAAACATCATCTGACCCTGCGTAAGCTGAGACAGAAAATCTGCTTCAGCAGCTCCAGATAGAGGATAGGAGTGAGTAATCACCACCAGACTTGCAAAGATTAGCCTTAAAAAGTCAAAATTATTACTTCTGGAAATCATAATCCGCTGTAATTTTTTTATCTATATCAAGTCTTTCAATCAGTTTTTCAAGACCTTCAAATTTAATTTCATCATGCAGGAAGTCTCTGAATTTCACTGTGATTTTTTCATCGTAAATATCCTCATCAAAATCCAGGATATACACTTCAACCGTTAGTTTTTCTCCATTCACTGTGGGATTGGTGCCAATACTCAGCATTCCTTTGTACTGTCGGCCTTTTACATCAACTTCAACAATATAAGCTCCCTTTTTTGGAAGAAGTTTAATAGATTCTGTATCGATATTCGCAGTAGGATAACCAATTGTTCTTCCAATCTTTTTTCCATGAACTACCGTTCCGGAAACAGAATAGGTATAGCCCAGCATTTCATTCGCTTCTTTAATATTTCCCGTTAAAAGAGCATTACGTATTTTCGTGGAGCTGATATTATTTTCATGAATATTGATGGCTTCCATCTGTTCAACTTCAAACCCAAGCTCTTTAGAAAGCTTTTGAAGGAGTTCAAAATTTCCGCTTTTATTTTTTCCAAATGAATGATCGTAGCCTATAATAAGATATTTTACATTAAGCTTTTCAACGAGGATCTGCCGTACGAATTCTTCTCCTGTTAAATTTCTGAATTCTTCATCAAATTCTTTCAGGAACAAATGATCGATACGATATTTATCAATCAATTCTTTTTTTTCTTCAATCGTATTCAGCAGCTTTAGATCTTCATTAGGGTTAAAAACAAACCTTGGATGAGGCCAGAACGTAAGAATGGCTGTTTCCAGATTATTTTCTGTACCCACGGTAATCAGTTCATCAATGATACTTTTATGGCCCAGATGTACTCCGTCAAACATGCCTAAAGACAATGCAAGAGGCCTTTGTGAGGAGTAATCTTTAAAATTTTTGAAAACTTTCAAAACGAAAAATTTTTTGATTGCAAATATAGATATAATGTGGCAATGTACCAATGTATCAATATAACAATGTAGTGATGCAGGTAGCATTAGTATTGATACATTGTTGCGACTATTTGCAGAATCTCAAAAGCATGATAAAAATCTTTTTTTTACCAATTGTGGGTTTATGAAGAATCACTATATTTGCACCAAGAAAAAATTTAGCAATGGCAAACCAAATTAAAGGTAAAATTTCTCAAATTATTGGTCCGGTAATCGACGTTGTCTTCAATGATGTGGAAGCAGTTCCAGCAATCTATGACGCGTTAGAAATTACAAAAGAAAACGGTGAAAAAGTAGTTTTAGAGGTAGAACAACATATTGGCGAAGATACAGTAAGATGTATTGCAATGGACGCTACTGATGGTCTTAAGAGAGGTCAAGATGTAATCGGATATGGAAATCCTATTACAATGCCAATCGGTGAGGCTGTAAACGGAAGACTATTCAACGTTGTTGGTGATGCTATCGACGGACTTCAAGATATTTCTAAGGAAGGTGGTCTTCCAATTCACAGACCAGCTCCAAAATTTGATCAATTATCAACTTCAGCAGAAGTTTTATTTACAGGTATTAAAGTAATCGACCTAGTTGAACCTTACGCAAAAGGGGGTAAAATTGGATTGTTCGGTGGTGCCGGT
Source organism: Chryseobacterium pennipullorum (assembly GCF_003384725.1). Lineage (GTDB taxonomy): Bacteria > Bacteroidota > Bacteroidia > Flavobacteriales > Weeksellaceae > Chryseobacterium > Chryseobacterium pennipullorum. The sequence continues at coordinate 30,998 of NZ_QNVV01000001.1, read as the reverse complement.
GTAGGTAAAACTGTATTGATCCAGGAGTTGATTAACAATATTGCAAAAGGACACGGAGGTCTTTCTGTATTCGCCGGAGTAGGTGAAAGAACGAGAGAAGGAAATGACCTTTTGAGAGAGATGCTTGAATCAGGAATTATCAAGTATGGTGATGATTTCATGCACTCTATGGAAAACGGAGGTTGGGATCTTTCTAAAGTAGACCTTGAGGCTATGAAGGATTCTAAAGCAGCATTCGTATTCGGACAGATGAACGAGCCGCCAGGTGCGAGAGCGAGAGTAGCCCTTTCTGGTCTTACATTAGCTGAGTACTACAGAGACGGTGGAGAAAGCGGACAAGGTAGAGACGTACTTTTCTTCGTAGACAACATCTTCCGTTTTACACAGGCTGGTTCTGAGGTATCTGCACTTCTTGGGCGTATGCCTTCAGCAGTAGGTTACCAACCGACTCTTGCTTCTGAGATGGGGGCGATGCAGGAAAGAATTACTTCAACTAAAAATGGTTCCATTACTTCAGTACAAGCGGTATACGTACCTGCGGATGACTTAACTGACCCGGCTCCTGCAACTACGTTTGCTCACTTGGATGCAACTACAGTACTTGACAGAAAGATTGCTTCATTAGGTATTTACCCGGCAGTAGATCCATTGGCTTCTACTTCAAGAATCCTTTCTCCGGAAGTTATCGGTCACGATCACTACAACTGTGCTCAAAGAGTAAAAGAAATTCTTCAAAGATATAAGTCACTTCAGGATATCATCGCGATTCTTGGTATGGAAGAACTTTCTGAAGAAGATAAATCAGTAGTTTACCGTGCAAGAAAAGTTCAGAGATTCTTATCTCAGCCTTTCCACGTAGCTGAACAGTTTACAGGTATTCCAGGATCATTAGTAGATATCAAAGATACGATCAAAGGATTCAACATGATTATGGATGGTGAATTAGATCACTTACCAGAAGCTGCTTTCAACCTTAAAGGGACTATCGAGGAAGCTATCGAAGCTGGACAAAAAATGTTGGCTGAAAACGCATAAATTATTAACAATTTGAGATTTGAAATTTGAGGTTCGACGAGTAATTTCAAATTTCAAATATCAAATTTCAAATTTGTTTATATGAATATAAAAATTTTAACACCAGAATACGTAGTTTTTGAAGGAGAAGTAGACTCAGTATTATTGCCTGGAAAAAATGGTGAATTCCACATCATGAAAAACCACGCAGGAATTGTTTCTTCTTTGATCGGTGGTGAGGTAAAGCTTTTTGCTAATTCTATTGATGAAGCTTTTGCTAAAAACTTCACTAAAGAAGCTGGAAAAGACTCCGTTTTTGCTTATGCTATCAAAAGCGGTGTTGTAGAATTTAATCATAATAAAGGAATTATCCTTTGTGAATAATTAAATGAAAAGCTAAATATATTTTCAAGAAAGTGTAACTTTGTGTTACACTTTTTTTATTTCGTGTAAAAGTCTGATTCTATGAAGAAAAGTATAATCATATTCTTTACAGTTCTGGGAATTTTCCTCAATGCCCAGAATATCAAAACCAAAAGAGGAATTATCAATTTGGACGGAACTCCGGTAGCAAAGCTGTCCAATAGATCCAGTGAATATACTTTTATGGATCTGAAGGAAACACCTATCTATACCATAAAATTTATTGATAAAAGTATTGTTGATTCTGTGCGGGACAGTTATATCACACTCAACAGGGTATACAACAGGGATAAGACCCTGGAGCTGGATTATATTTCTCCATCCGCTTTTTCGGGGGAAGAAAAGTCTGCCGTCTTTACCTGTGTGAAAGATCTTAAGATCATTGATAATAAAGGCATCAATGTGAAAACTCTTGATGAACTTTTCTCTAACGCTCCCAAAAGAAAGCTCGATAGCAAAACGAAAGAGGCTTATACGATCAGAAAAAAGATTGATAAGCTGAATATCGAAGTGAATAAAGTGGGCGAAATTCTGAGCAATGGTGTTCCTGTAGGCTATTTTACCAATTTACCTGTAAGTTTTGGGTCAGAGGATACAATTACAGATAAAACGCCTATAGATATTGAGATCTATGATGCCAAAAGTAAACTGATCGGTAGGTATGTTACCACGACGAAACAATTAAAAACAGCGGGTGGAAAGTCTTTTACCATTTACAGGGAAATGTCTGGCAGAGCCTCTATTCTGAAATTCCCAACCTATAAAGCTATTGCAGAGCGTATGGCCATAATGGATCCAAACTTTATTAAAGTACAGGATAAAGTATCTGTAGGTCCAGTTTCAAAAGAGACCTCGAATTAAAAAACGTCCTTTGTAATAGGGGCATTGATAGAAATAGGCTTTAGCACAGCCTTAAAATAAGCTATAAAACTTTCTGATTTTAAGAGAAATTATACCAGCAGAAAAATTCCCGCAGAAAAAAAGGAAAAAATTATAAACTTAAAATGACTCCATTTTCTTTCAATTGCTGCATCGGTTTTGAGAACCAGAAAAGTTCAAAATCTTCGAAATGCTGCTCAAAATTAGTCTTAAGTTGTTGAATGGTAGTCTTTTTCTGATTTTGAATCGAAGTTTCTTCCAGTACGTCCATCAGCCAGGTTGCTTTATCTTTTTCCAGTTCAACCTTTACAATATTGGTTTTTAAGTGAAACGTAAGAAGCGTATACGTACCAGAATGCGATTTTTTATTTTTTACGCGATTCTCAGCGATTACATTATTAGTTAAAAAGACAACTTTTGAATTTCCTTTCAGATTAAACTGATCATCTCCCAACAGGCAGTCATGAATATAGTCCGGATGAACGGATGTCCTTGGAATTTTAAAATCAAACCATTCCTGTAGCGGGAGTTCGAAGTTCACTCCATGCATATAATTAAAGAGTGACTTTTTTAATCCAAAACTGAATTTGTTATGATTAATTCCGGTTTTATCTTTAAAGTCTACATCGTTGTTGGCAAATTGTATTTCCTGTTTTACCGGAATGACTCCAAAATCTTCGGGACTTATCCCTACGGGAGAATGCGCGGTCATTGCAAACTGGTGCCAGAATCCACTTTGAAGAATTCCCATTTCAAACATCTGACGAACCATTTCCAGTGAATCCACAGTTTCCTGAACGGTTTGGGTAGGGTAGCCATACATCAGATAAGCATGTACCATAATTCCTGCCTCCGTAAAATTTCTTGTAACGTTTGCCACCTGCTCTACAGAAACTCCTTTTTCTATTAATTGAAGCAACCGGTCACTGGCCACCTCAAGCCCTCCGGAAACAGCAACACATCCCGAAAGTTTCAGAAGATAGCAAAGATCACTGGTAAAGCTTTTTTCGAAACGAATATTGGTCCACCAGGTAACCACAAGATTTCTCCTGAGAATTTCCAAAGCAACTTCTCTCATCAAAGCGGGTGGTGCAGCTTCATCTACAAAATGAAAACCTGTTTCGCCGGTTGTTCTGATCAGCTCCTCAATACGGTCTACCAGTATTCTGGCAGAAATAGGTTCATATATTTTGATATAGTCTAAGGAGATGTCACAAAAAGTACATTTTCCCCAATAGCATCCATGCGCCATGGTGAGCTTGTTCCATCTTCCGTCACTCCACAGGCTATGCATGGGATTGGCAATCTCAATAACGGAAATATACTGATCCAGTTTCAAATCTGTATAATCCGGAGTACCAATTTCTGCCTGTTTGTAGTCTGGTCGTGTTGAATTATTCTTGTAAACAACTGCTCCGTTTTCAAGCAAAAATGTTCTTTTAAATAGTGCTTCTTTTTCAGGAGCATCTAAACTTTGACACAGAAGTTCAACCGGAAGTTCACCGTCATCTAGGGTAATAAAATCAAAAAATTCAAATACTCTCTGGTCTTTAATTTCTCTCAGTTCCGTATTTGGAAAGCCGCCGCCCATCGCGATTTTAATCTGTGGATAATTCTTTTTTATCCATTGGGCGCATTTAAATCCGGAATATAAATTACCTGGAAAAGGTATTGAAAAGCAAACCAGTCTGGGCTGCACGGTTTCAATTTTTTCACGAAGAATATCTAAAGTAAATTCGTCGATAAAGGTTTGTCCACCGGATAGTTTCGTGTATAGCTCATCAAAAGAGTTGGCACTTTTTCCAAGCCGTTCAGCATATCTGCTGAATCCAAAGTCAGAATCTATGCTCTCAACAATATAATCTGAAAGATCTTCTAAATATAAGGTGGCCAAATGTTTGGCCTTATCCTGCAAGCCCATGTTTCCGAAGGCAAATTCCATATCATCCAACTGGTTGAAACGCGATGCTTCAGGAAGAAAGTTCATGCTGCAGATCTGTCTGGCAAGAGTAGGTATTTTTCCCTGTAAAAAAGGGATAACCTGATCTATGGTTTTTAAATATTCTTCTCTCAGCGCAAAGATTCTCTGTGAATTTTCAGAGGTGTTCTGAAGGTCAATCGTTTTGCTGAATACCTTTATTAAGCCCTCCTTCGAAAATAAATCCAGAATAACATCAATCCCCAAATCCAGTTGATAGCTTGAAATATTCTTAGTTTTTAGAAAACCTTTGATATATGCGGTTGCCGGATAAGGAGTATTGAGCTGGGTAAAAGGCGGAGTAATAAGAAGCAGGTCTTTCAACAGAAATTTTTTGCAAAGTTATTCCAAAGTTTTTTGAGAAAAAAATTTTTTACCCTGATTATAAACACAGAAAATAATTTGCCACATGAAGATGTTTTTTATTTGTCAATTGATGTACTATCTAAAAAGTGCCTGTGGGGAATTGCTGTTGATGAAATTCAAGAAGAATTCTTCATCAAAATAGCCGTCGTCATCTAGGATTTCAGGGTTTAACAAAGCGGTATCACTGGCTCGTTCCATACTTATATTTTCGATAAACTTTCCTCTTTTTCCGGTAATCTCATTATGAAAACTAATCGAATATCTGGAATATATATTTCCTTCGACAACAGTATAATGCCCGTTTTCTGCAACAAGAGCAGCCATAATACTTCCTCCGATCCATGTTTCATTATCATTTCCAGAGGCTCCGAATAATGTACTGCACGAAATATTGCCTGAACAGTATAAAGAGCCGTTAACAATAATATTTTCAGCTTTTAAAGAACCTGATATAATGAGCACCACATAATCTTCGATAAAGAGATTGCCAGATAACTGAATGTCATCTTCAACGAGAATAATCTTATAGCCCTCACCTTCGTCAGTAACAAGATTCAGGGAGGTGCCGGTTTCGTTTTCCATAAGCAGAATATCGGGTATATCCTCGTCATGATTGATGTTCAGGGAAGATTCTCTGATCTTTTCTGCCGTTTCTTCATCCAGCATTTCAAGGAATTCAGCAAAGCTGTCCTCGTCTAAAGAATTTTCTGTAAAAAAATTGTTTTCCAGGGCGGGAAAAACAGCAGAATAGAAGGACTCAGATCCTTCTTTAAGCTTGCTGTACAATTGATCTTTTGTAAGTTTTTGTAATTCTTTCATGGAGTATGAGGTAACCGTTGGCTGTAAGTAAACATCGATTAATAGGGAGACGCAATATAAGAAGATAATTTGTATTAAAGCTAAAAAGCTCAATTGTAGCGGACACCTTTTCTTAAAAAAATATTTTTCATCCCATTAATGATCCTTAAAGCATGAAAATAGAGTAACAAATATAAATCCAAAGAAATTAGCTTTCGGGTTTTATGGTGTTAAAAATTCATGCATGATTCAGTTTCTTACGATCTGTAATCACATTAAGAGTGACTCCCAGCAGAATCAGCGTAATACCGATCGATAAGTTGGCTGTAAATTTCTCATGGAATATCAGGACACTGATCAATACAGCAACTACAGGTTCCAAAGCTCCTAAAATAGCTACAGGGGTAGACCCGATATACTTAATGGCAAATACCAGACACAAACTGGAAATGACCGTGGTGAGGAAAGCAAAAATAACAAAATTAAAGAAAATTCCTGCGGAAGGAATAGCAAAGGATTCATTAGCTATAGCTGCTTTAATCATAAAAAACAACGAAGTAAAAATCATAGAATAAAAAGAGAGTTTGAATCCGGAAACTTTAATATTCGACTTGTTGACAATTACCATATATAGAGCATAAAAGAGTGAGCTGAGCATCACAATTCCGAGTCCTGCAAAATTTATTTCGAGTCCATTTCCTTTTAAGCATAAAACAATGACCCCTGCAAATGCGAGAAGCAATGACCCTACGGAAAATAGGGTAAGTTTCTCTTTATAAAAGAAAAACATAATCAATGCTACAATAACCGGATAAATGAATAAGACCGTAGAGGCAATTCCAGGTGTAAGAAAATCATATCCTATAAATAAAAATTCTGAAGACAGCGCGTAGCAGATCCCCAGAACAGCTAATATTAAAGTTTCCTTTTTGCTGATCCTGAAGCTTTCCTTAGAATACAGCAGATATCCACCTACCATCAATGCAGAAAAGAAGAACCTGTAAAATAGTGTAATATCCAATGAAAAATGTGCCTTTTTAATCGGCAGAATAAAAATTGGGATCAGGCCATATGAAACAGCCGACACGATTCCGAGTGCATAACCTCTGAGTTTCATTTTGTTTGCTTATCGTTTTTTTTAAAATAAAAAACCACTGAATCAATCAGTGGTTTTTATATTATTAAGATTAAATCGGTTTAAAACTTAATCCTTGTTCCTGCAGTAGTTTTTGCTCCTGCTCTTTATAGTAACCACTTACTAATTTATCATGAATGGCCTCAAATGCGGCAAGAGTTTCATTGATCTCTGCATCTGTGTGAGATGCTGTAGGAATCAGTCTTAACAGGATCATTCCTTTTGGTATAACAGGGTATACAACGACTGAAGTGAAGATTCCGTAAATTTCTCTTAAGTCTTTTACCAACAGGGTGGCTTCTACCGGTGTTCCCTGCATCATTACCGGAGTCACACAAGTATTGGTATCGCCAATATTGAATCCTCTCTTTATAAGGCCACTCTGTAATTTTTCAACATTTTCCCAAAGCTTGGCTTTAATCTCAGGTCTGGATCTTAAAAGTTCCAGTCTTTTCAACCCTCCGATTACCATCGGCATCGTCAGTGATTTTGCAAAAATCTGTGATCTAAGGTTGAATTTCAGATATCTGATAATGTCTTTATTTCCTGCAAGGAAGGCTCCAAAACCTGCCATAGATTTAGCAAAAGTGGAGAAATAAACATCGATCTGATCTGTACAGTCCTGTTCTTCACCAACACCTGCACCTGTTTTACCCAGGGTTCCGAATCCGTGTGCATCATCCACCAAAAGTCTAAACTGGTATTTTGATTTCAGGTCACAGATCTCTTTTATTTTTCCCTGCTGGCCTCTCATTCCGAAAACCCCCTCAGTGATCACAAGGATACCTCCACCTGTTTCTTCAGCTACTTTTGTCGCTCGCTGAAGGTTTTTTTCAAGGCTTTCCATATCATTATGTCTGTAGGTAAATCTCTTACCGGAATGAAGTCTTACCCCGTCAACGATACATGCATGAGAGTCTACATCATAAACAATTACGTCGTTTCTGCTTACCAAAGCATCAATGGTGGAAACCATGCCCTGATAACCGAAATTCAGTAAATATGCGGATTCTTTTTGTACAAAGTCTGCCAATTCTCTCTCCAACTGAAGGTGCTGATCTGTTTCTCCAGACATCGCTCTTGCTCCCATCGGGTAGAACATTCCATATTCTGCAGCTGCTTTGGCATCTGCTTCTATGACTTCAGGATGATTACACAATCCCAAATAATCATTGGCACTCCAGAAAATCACTTCTCTCCCCTGAAACTGCATCCTTGGGCCGATAGGTCCCTCTAATCTCGGGAAAATAAAATAACCTTCACCGTAATCTGCAAATTGTCCAAGAGGTCCTGGATTTTCTTTTATTCTTTCAAAAATATCCAACATTTTATATCGTAATTTTAAGTAAAAAAGCCTTTTTTGTAGAACACGCAAAAGGCTTGATTTGTATTGTGATTTATTTTTCTATTATTTGATAAACTCAGTTTTGAAAACTTCGTCATAGTTGTGAACGCAGTTGTTCACAAATCCCTGTTCAGCCATCCATTGATCACTGTATACTTTTGTGATATATCTCGAACCATGATCCGGGTATATCAAAACAATGACGTCATTCTCAGTAATTTCATGTGACTGTGCATACTGTATAAGACCCTGTGTTACTGCTCCTGTGGTATAACCGCCCATGATGGCTTCCTTCAAAGCAATCTCACGGGTTCTGTAGGCAGCCATCTCATCATTTACCCTTACAAATTCATCTACCTTATCAAAAAGAAGGGCAGAAGGGATAAGATTTTTTCCCATTCCCTCAATCTGGTACGGATGTACATCTTCCTTGTGGATTTCCCCTGTTTCGTGATAGCTTTTTAGTATGGATCCATCTGCATCGACCCCGATAATCTTGATATCCGGATTTTTTTCCTTCAAAAATTTCGCTGAACCGGATAATGTACCCCCTGTTCCTGTGCAGGCAAAAAGGTGAGTGATTTTCCCTTCTGTCTGTTCCCAGATCTCAGGACCGGTAGTCTGATAATGGGCATCAATATTAAGCTCATTAAAGTACTGATTGATATAAATGGAATTTGGAGTTTCCGCAGCGATTCTTTTGGCAACTTCATAGTAAGACCTTGGGTCGTTTGCAGGTACATTTGCCGGGCATATGTACACGGTTGCTCCCAATGCTTTCAGATAAGCAATCTTTTCAGGCTTCGTTTTGTCGCTTACTGCGAGAATACATTTATATCCCTTTATGATACATACCATTGCAATAGAAAACCCAGTATTTCCGGAAGTAGTTTCTACAACGACGGAATCTTCTTTTAATAAGCCTTTTTTTTCTGCATTATCTATAATATGAAGTGCGATTCTATCTTTGGTGGAATGTCCAGGATTATATGATTCTAACTTGGCATAAACGGTTGCTGGAATATCTTTTGTGACAGTATTTAGCTTCACCATAGGAGTGTTTCCTATTAGGCCAAGGATATTATCGTAAACATTACTCATTATTTGTTATTTTCAATAAAAATCTGACTGCAAAAATACAAAAAAATAAATAATTACTAAACTTTTGTTTGATTTCTAGGGCGTGTTTTGATAAAAATCTATTTCGTATTTTCAGTTTTAACACGTCTATTGTCTCAAATACCATTCCAAAATTTTTAAAATTTGTTAAAACCCGCATAAAATAATATAAAAGCCCTATTTTCGCATAATTGATTTAATACTATGAAAAATTGGACTTTTAGGCAATGGAACACCGTTTTGGGATGGGTGATTTTCGTCATTGCGTTTTTCACGTACTTGTCCACAATAGAACCCAATTTCAGTTTCTGGGATTGCGGCGAGTACATTTCTTCTGCAGTAAAACTTGAAGTAACGCACGCTCCCGGAGCGGCTTTATTCCAGATAGTGGGTGCCGTGGCAGCCATTTTTGCATTAGGAAAAGGCGAGAATTATTCCATCGTTATCAACGCGATGTCTGCATTGTTCAGTGCACTGACTATTTTATTTTTATTTTGGACCATCACTCATTTTGTGAGAAGACTGCTCAACAAAGACTTTGAAGAGATCACCAAACACCAGGAAATTTCCATTCTATTTGCAGGAGCGGTTGGAGCGCTTTGCTTCACCTTCTCGGATACCTTCTGGTTCTCTGCGGTAGAAGGAGAGGTGTACTCAATGGCGTCAATGTTTATTGCACTTTTGGTCTGGTTGATTACAAAATGGGAAAATGAGTACCAGGCAAAAGACAGTGAAAGATGGATCATTCTGATTTTCTTTGTTTTGGGACTTTCCGTAGGGGTACATATGATGGGGATGCTGGCTATTCCTGCAGTATGTCTGGTATATTATGCAAGAAATTACAAGTTTACCTGGAAAAATTTTATCTGGGCTAATCTGATTACACTGGGAATTTTGATTATTGTTTTCAAAATTATTTTCCCTCTGATCATGACCATGTTTGGAAGATTAGAAATCTTCTTTGTCAATGGCCTCGGACTTCCTTTCCACTCAGGAACAATTGCAGCATTTATCTTAATGGTTGCGATCTGCTACTTTCTTATCAAATATGCAAGAAAGGCAAAAAGAAATGTCTATCAGACTATTGCTTTATCAGTTGTTTTTATGATGATTGGATTCTCTTGTTGGATGGTTATTCCCATTAGAGCAAACGCGAACCCACCAATGAACCTTAACGATCCGGATACCGCAATTGGAATGCTGGATTATTATAACAGGGAACAATATGGTGACTGGCCAACAATATATGGACAAAACTATACTGCTTTCCTTGATGCGAACGGAATTGAAAAAAATGAGGACGGAAGCTTTAAAACAAAAAAGACGGGTGAAATCTTTGAAAAAGATGAGAAAACCGGAACATACAGAAAAACCGGAGACCGTTTCAATTATGTATTCAGTAAGTCTCAGATAAGCTTAATGCCTAGAATGTTTAATGAAGATAAGGACGTGATGGCGAACTATATCTCAATGTATGGGGCTCCTGATTTTGCATTCAACTATGGTAATGAAGACGTGGCAGACAATCCTCAGGCGAAACAGATTTTCGATGAGCTGAGAACAAAATATGAAGATAAGTCGATTACTGCTGCAGATTACCTGAAAGTAAAGCCTTATAATCTGATTAATGTTCAGAAGCCTTCGTTCCTTCAGAATATGGACTACTTTATTACCTTCCAGAACGGATATTACTTTGTAAGATACCTGATGTGGAATTTCGTAGGAAGGCAGAATGACCTTGAAGGAAATATGGAAAGCACAAAAGGAAACTGGATTTCCGGAATTCCTTTTGTTGATAACGTGACGGTAGGAAATCAGGATAAAATGCCTGCTAAATTTAAGAATGAAAGTACCGTAAAGTTCTTCTTCCTTCCCTTAATTTTAGGTTTGATCGGGTTCTTTTTCCAGCTGAACAGAGATTTTGGAAGATTCTATGCACTGTTATCATTATTTATCTTAACCAGTGTTGGGATTATTTTCTATACCGGAGTAAAACCTTTCGAGCCTAGAGAGAGAGATTATGCGATGGTAGGATCTTTTTATGCTTTTGCCATCTGGATCGGTATGGGAGCAGGAGCCATTCTTTGGTTCTTACAATCTAAAGTAAAGTCCAACGGAGCCAATATCGCTTTAGGGGTGGTTTTATTGGGGGTCCCTTTCATGATGGGCTTCCAGAATTATAACGTTCATGACAGAAGTGAGAGGTATACAGCATATGACTATGCCTATTCTGTATTAAAGTCACTGCCAAAGAACGATATCCTTTTTGTATATGGGGATAATGATACGTATCCGGTATGGGCGATTCAGGAAACAGAAAGATTCAGAGATGATGTGAAAGTGGTTAATTTTACCCTTGCGTCTACACCATGGAACCTGGATCAGATCAAAAGAAGAACATACAATGCTATGGGAATCCCTAGCCAGCTTACTCACGAAGATTACAGAGACGGGGTGAATGACCAGATCTATATGATGAAAAAAGAAGACTGGGAAGGCGTATTCTCTATGCTGAAAGAGCAGGGTGTTCCTGATACGGAATTCCAGGCGTTCAGAAAATACCTTACTCAAGATTCTCTTACGCTGAAAGAAGCGATCAATTTTATCAAATTTAAATCTCCTGAAAAAGATGAATTGCTGAAAATGTACTTCGGAGAAGAAAAATATGAAAAATACAATATCCTACCTGTTAACAAATTCATTCTTCCTGTGAATAAGGAAAATGCATTGAAAGCAGGAATTATAAACCAGGCTGATCTTCCGAACGTTGTGAACCAAATCATGATCACATACAAAGGGAATACACTGTATAAAAATAATCTGATCTTAATGGATCTCCTGGCGAACTTCGATTGGAAACGTCCGATCAATTTCTCTTCAGGTGGAATCTACGACAGCGAGAATATCTTTTACCTTAATGAATATCTTCAGTTTGATGGATTCAGCTACCGGTTACTTCCAATTCATACCCCGCCAAGTGCAGACGGTGATATGGGAAGAGTAGATGCCAATTCTCTGTATAATGTGGTAAAAAACTTCAGATGGGGGAACTTCAAAAACCTTAATGTTCATTTTGATGAGACGGCTACTTCCAATATTATCAGTTACAGAATGTCCGCGAGCAGAGCCGCTTCAGCACTTGCCCTGAAAGGAGAGAAGGCAAAGGCACTGGAGATTCTTGACCTTGCTGCTAAAGAAATTCCTGCAGAAAAATATAACGATCCGCGTTCATTGAGTTCTATTGTTTCAGGTTATATTATTGCTGGACAGGAGCAGAAAGGCCTTCAGCTGGCAGAGGTTCTTAAAAAAGGAATTTTTGAAGAATATGATTATTACTTAAGCCTTTCCAAGGCAGATCAGAGCTATCTGAGAAGACAGATGAGAACAAAACCTATGGAATATTCTCTTGTGGTTTCTGCAGTAACAGACGCCTATACAAAGATCGGACAGAAAGAAAAAGGATATGCATATCTGGTAAAATCCATAGAGCCGATCGATAAGAAATTCAATGCTTTTGTAAAAGATCTTCAGCAGATGGGCAAAGAAAAAGCGATGAAGGAATCTGAAGAGATACAGAAGATCTCTCCTTTTTATCAGTATCTGTTTGATGTAATGGAGCCTTATGATTCCACCTATTCAAAGGAAAAAGAAAATCAGATCACTACAGCAATTATCAATGCGACACGATAAATATTTTAAAACGGAACTTCGGTTCCGTTTTTTTTTGTTATTGGGAATCCTGAATTTTAAGATTATATTTGTGAAACTAAAAATACATAATGGCTGAAACAAAGAATAGCAGGTTCCCTATCTACGCCGTAATCATAACGGTTATCTTTAAACTTCTTTTTTTATTAACGCATTACATTCAGGAGGATGCTTTTATTACCTGGAGGGTAGCCCAGAATCTACTGGACTATGGAGTGATCGGCTTTAACGGGGATACTAAAATTTCTGCTTCCACCACTCATTTATATGTTTTTGTGTCATATATCTTCAACCTGATTTTTGGTAAAGAAAACTTTATTGAACCTCTTTTAATCTTCAATTCTATACTGTTTACCGTTGGAACCTTGTTTCTCTCACATCTTGTTCTTAGAAACCCATGGCATAAAGCAGTCTTTATATTTCTGATGGGTATTTTGCCACCGGCTGTTAAAATTTCAATTCTAGGAATGGAGTATGGCATTCTGTTTTTTCTGGAAATGGTGTTATTATATTATGGCTTCCATAAAGGGAAAAGGTGGGTGCTCACACTTCTGCCGGTACTCATCATGTTTACAAGGATAGATACAGTCATCTTTTTAGGAATTGTATTTGTAGTGGATGTATTGTGGAACCGGAAAATCAGATGGAACTATGTTTTCGGTGGGATTCTTGGGGTTCTGTCAACAGTGGCTTTCAACTGGTTCTATTTTGGAGAACTTGTTAATAATACCATTACCGCTAAAAAACTGCTGTACGAACAGACCTTTACTTTTGAGCAGCACATCAGCTACTTTTTGGTAAGTTTCGGGAATTTCTGGGGAATGATGAAACTGCCAGGGAATTTTAATCCGGTAACGATAATCGTCCTTATTTTTGAATTGCTCTGTTTTATTTACCTGATCAGAAAAAGGGAAAAGAGAAACTATTTTCTTTGGATGATTTTTATATTCGGATGGACCAAGCAGATCATTTTTATCTCGCAGAAAAGTCTTTTTGACTGGTATTACTGGGTTCCTCAGCTTCTCCTGTTCGTTCCTGTTCTCATATTTGTTCTGGAGCAGAAACAGAAAAGAAACCTATGGCTTTCTCTGCTTATTGTATTTTATATTCTTCCGATGCTGGCTTTTCAGGCTGTTCATTCTATTGCCACAGGAAATGGGGAATGGAACTACCGCAGAACAATAGGATTGTTTTTAAATACTTATGAAAAAGATAAAAATCAATGGATTTTGCTGGAACCGGCAGGGTATGTACCGTATTTTTCAGGTTTAAAAACAATTGATGAAGTAGGACTGGTAGACAAGAAGATTCAGGAAGAGATCGTGAAGGATAAAACCCATTATTGGATCAATACCGTTAAAACGAGAAAACCGAAGTATCTTTTGTCTTATAAAAATCTGTATGAAGGCGACCATGCCGACTCACTGTATTATCAGACTCATTATAAACTTTTAAAGGAATTCAGGGTGAAAGACCACCTGCAAAGTGATTATAAGATACTGGAAAAAATCTACCATTTGAAACCTTCCGGAACAGACTATAATCTGTATATTAGAGTAGATTAATAAGAAAGACTAAACATTCGAATCTCTGCAACCTAAAAACTAACCTATGAAATACTGTGCTTTTCTCCGTGGCGTAAACGTAAAAGGAACCAATATGAAAATGGCAGATGTCTGCCAGGTTTTTAAAGATGCCGGAATGAAAGAGGTAAGCTCAGTGCTGGCTTCGGGAAATATTGTATTCTCTTCAGATGAAAATGCTGAGAAATTAAAAACTATTCTGGAAAAAGCAATGTCTGAGCAATTTGCCTATGAGGCCTTCTTATTTGTGAAATCTCAGGAAGAGACAGTCAGGTTTTGGAGTAGCATTCCTTTTGAAAAGAGGGAGGACGCTCATATCTATGCTTTTGTAGGAGTTCCGGGAATTCAAAATACCTTAATGGAGGAATTTCAGAAAGCCTCTCAAACTGAAAACGAAAAAGCAGCAATCGTCGATACGATCTTTTATTGGCAGGTACCAAAAGGAAATACGTTAGAATCTTCCTTTGGAAAAGTATTGGGAAAGAAAAGCCTCAAAGATCAATTCACTAGCAGGAATGTCAATACCTTTGAAAAGGTTCTGAAAAAAATGAACTGATAAACCATCCCGTACCTAGCAATTTTCAGTTTCCGAAAAACTTTTTCCTGCGGCTTTTTCATATTTTTTTCTTACAGTAGAAGCACCTGGTAATTTGAGCTTTTCAGCAATAAAAATTTGGACCTTGGACCAATAACTTGTACCCTTAATTCTTTGAAATTTGTATAAACATAAAAAAAAGATACAATGAGTAAAACAATTCTAATTACAGGTGCAGCAAGCGGATTCGGGAAAATTGCTGCTTTTGATCTCGCTAAAAAAGGACATAAAGTGATTGCAACAGCTCAGGTTTATCCTCAGGTAAGTGACTTAATCCGTGAAGCGAAAGAACAGAATATTGAACTGACAGCAGATAAACTGGATGTGACAAACTCCAGGGATATTGCTTATATTCTGAAAAAATATGATATTGATATTCTCATCAGCAATGCCGGGATTATGGAAGGCGGACCCATTGCAGAACAACCAGTAGATTTGATCCGCTCGATGTTTGATGTCAATGTTTTTGGAGCGCTGGAACTTGCTCAGGGATTTATTAAAAAAATTGTTGGAAAGAAGGCCGGAAAAATTGTCTTCACCTCTTCAATGGGCGGATTGTGGACGGTGCCGTATGTTGCCGCGTACTGTGCATCCAAACATGCTTTGGAATCTATTGCGGAAGGACTGAAAACTGAGCTGGCTCCTTTTAATATCAAAATTGCGACGTGCAATCCAGGAGTATTTGGAACAGGATTCAATGACAGGGGAGTAGATTCTATATTCCGCTGGTATGATCCGAACGTCAACTTTACTCCTGAATCGTCTTTTGACGGTGCTGCTGAATCTCTTGCCCATCAGCTCGACCCGAAATCTATGGCAGATGTTATTGTTGATGTCGCTTTGGATGACCACAGCAATTTCAGGAATGTACATCCCAAAGAAACAGAAGATTTCGTTAAACAGCTTCAGGCCGATGCCTGGACAGCAAAAAGCTAGCATGATGGGAATTACTTATAATTTAGCAGCAAAAGCATTAAATGCTGCAGTAGAAAAAGCGAAATCCCTGAATATTCTGGTAAGCATTGCTGTTGTGGATAACGGAGGGCATCTGGTTTCTTTTGCCAGGCTGGACAGTGGGTATGGAGTTATTGATTTTGCGGTTAAAAAAGCAAAAACTGCAGTAATGTTTGGGGTAGACAGTGATGTGATGGGAACTATTATTTCAGGGGCTGACCTTCATGCCTATGGAATGTTAAACTCTAACGGGGGACTTTTAACCATTGCAGGCGGGGTTATCATCAAAGACCATGAGGGTACAATCATAGGGGCTATCGGTTCTTCTGGTGGCAGTCCGGAGCAGGATAAAGATATTGCCGCTGCAGGCGCTGCTGCTATAGCTTAAATTTCAGATATTTGCAGGATGGATAGAACTTCTGAGATCATTTTTGACAAACTGGTGTATTCGTGTGCTTTTGAAATTTACAGAGGCCATGAGGAGTTTATTCCTGATCATTTTCTGGGATTTCAACTGTCCGGAGAAACCCATGCTTTCCATGAACAGGGTAAAACAGTGATTAAGGAGAATACGGTGGTACTGGTCAGGAAAAATCAACTGATCAGGACCATCAAATATCCTTCAAAAAATGACCGTTACCAATTTATCTCTATTACGTTGGATCAGGAAATACTCAGACAATATGCCGCTGAGAATAATCTGATCAGGGAAAAGCCGTTTTCAGATCATCAGCCTTTGTTTTTTGAGCCGGATGATTTCTTTTCCGGGTATTTTGCTTCATTGATACCTTACATCAACAAAAGTAAAGAGATACTGCCTCGACTTGCTGCTTTAAAGGTCCGGGAAGCAATAGAGCTTCTTCTGCAGTGCGATCCGGATTTTAAAAATCTGCTTTTTGACTTTTCCGGGCTTCATAAAATTAATCTGAAAGAATTTATGAATAAGAACTTTATGTTCAATGTACCGGTGGAGGTATTTGCCCAGCTCACAGGATGCAGCCTTTCAGGGTTTAAAAGAGATTTTAAGAAAGTATTTGGCACTTCACCCCAACAATGGCTGAAGGATAGGAGATTGAAAGAAGCGTATCATTTAATTAAAAACAAAAATAAAAAACCTTCGGAAATCTACCTTGATCTGGGATTTGAAAATCTTTCTCATTTTTACTCGTCATTCAAACAGAAATTTGGGCGGACGACTGGCGAAATATAGCAAGGTGTTCGTACAAAATAGAGGAACCAAAAAAAAATTATAAAGCCGGAAAGTGCTGAGAAGGAATACTATTTTCTCCAGCTTTGCATTTCCGGCCTTTAATAATTAAGGGATCATTCTTTCAGCTCTCAGTCTTTCAAAAACTTCTTTAAATGAATTCTCGGTGCTTTTGAATGCGGAAAATCCCAAAGCCCTGCTTTTAGACATATCACACATGACTTCCAACGGTCTTCCAAGATCCAGATCGGTGTGCCAGGCTGATGCGAGATGCTCAAGCTTTTTTTCTTTAAGATCATAGGTATCGGCTATTTCACTCCAGATTTGCTGGTCATATTGCATTTGTTTCTCCAGTGGTCTTACCTCACCGTTAAAACCATCTGCCTCTATCCCGAACCAGTCTGCAAGCCTTTTCCAGAGCCATTTCCATCGGAATACGTCACCATTGGTAATGTTATATGCCTGATTTTTTGCGGATGGAGTCGTAGAAGCCCAGATCAATTGCTGAGCCAGTATCCCTGCATCTGTAACATCCGAAATCCCATTCCATTGCGCTTCAGATCCCGGCCAGGTAAATTTCCTCCCTGCTTCTTTGCATATGGTAGCGTAGACAGCCAGAGTTGTAGCAATATTCATCAGATTTCCTACAGCATGTCCTACCACGGTGTGGGGTCTGTGAATACTCCATGTAAATCCATCCCTTTCAGAAGCTTTATAGACTTCATCTTCCTGTGCATAGTAGAAATTGGGTAATGAGAGTCTTGGATGTTCTTCCCGGACAGGCGTTTCCGGCAAGACTCCTGCTTTAGCGTACGCTTCGAACGGCCCTAAATAATGTTTCAGACCGGTAACTAACGCTACATGCTGTACTGTTTTTTTAGGGGCAAGGATATTAAGCATATTTCTCACAAGCGCACTGTTGACACGGATGTTTTCTTCTTCGCTGTCATTTTTCATCCATGTGGTAAAATATACATGAGTAGGTGAAATTCCTTCTAAAGCATCTACAAGGGTTTTTGGATCCATCAAATCTGCCTTTATGGAGTGCAGTCCCGGAATGTTGCTGTGTTTATTTCTGGACAGTCCACAGGTTGTCCAACCCTGAGAGATCAGTTCTTCTGCAAGATTGCTTCCAGTAATACCTGTAACACCTACTACCAATGCAATGTTTTCTTTATTTTCCATAAGTTGTAAAATTCTTTCACAAAATTATGGATGGAGTTTCTGAAGATCCTTGATGTGGATCATGCATATGAATTGATCTGGATCAAGTGCCCGAAACGGAATTTTTTTTACGGATCCTGCTCACTGTTTCCGGTGCCAGCCCAAGGTAGGAAGCAATAAGATTGTGAGGAACCCTTTTGATCATTTCGGGATTTTTCTCTGCAAACTGGAGATATTTTTCTTCAGCCGTATAGCTGTTGGAGACGATAAGCCGGTAATCTTTAGTCACCAGGCTATTTTGATAAAGAATCCTGAAATAACGGTCCATCACCGGGATTTCAATCATCATCTTTTCGTAATTTTCTAACGTAATCATCAGGACTTCGGTCTCTTCGACAGCATCAATATTCAATACGGAGTTCTGCTGGTGTATAAAGCTGTTGAAATCTGAGATCCACCAGCCCTCAAAAGCAAACATATTGATGTGTTCATTTCCCCTTTCATCCAGAAAATAAGATTTCAGCAATCCTTTACTTACAAAAGAGAGATTTTTACAGATTTCTCCTTCCTGTAGGAGATACTGTTTCTTACGAAGTTTTTTTGAAGTAAAAAAGCTCTGTACCCGGCTTATTTGCGCGTCGGAAATATCAACTTTATTTTGAATATGGGAAAGTAGGACATCAAACATCGGAAAATATTTTATCAAAAATAAGGTTTTCCGTTCAAAGACGTTCTATTTTTCAAAATCATAAAGGTTGATTCCGGTAGCCTCATCCTTTATCTTGTGTACTTTCGTGTTAAGAGTATAAAAAATAAATTCACCCGCACCATTTATTGTTGCATCCAGCAGATGGCCGGCCAAAGCTGTATAGTCCTCTCTTCCCAATGTGATATGAAGATGTAGCATGGGTTTTCCTTCTACCTCAGAAATATTTCCCGAAATATTGGTGACTTCCATCTGCTCTTTAAACGTTTTATCAACATAATTTTTCGTTGCAGGACTGAAAAAACGAAGTGTGGCTTCACTTACCGCGCCAATTCCGGTCACTTCACCCGCCCGGATATTGTGATGCTTTACAAAGTCTGTCAGTGCTTCAATGATGCCTGAATGGTTTTTAATGCTTACCAGGTAGGTATGATCAATCTTTCTCGCCGACCAACGGTCTCCCTTAAAATTTTGTATTTCTGTCATAATAGGTATGGAATCTGTTTACATCTGTTTTTAATAAAGTCCGGCCTCAAAGAGGGCAGGTAAAATATACGGCTCCTGTCTGTCTTCAAAACATTGCGTTTTCTTACCAGTGCAAGAATTATGCATTACTAATACGACCTGAAAATAAAGTGCTGTTATTTTTTTTCCATATTTGAAAAATGGTAAAAATTCCGGAAATTTGTAACAAATAAGAAATCGATGAAGATTGTAGATATTGAAAACTGGAACAGAAAGGAGCATTTTGAATTTTTTGCCAATATGGCTAGTCCGTACTTTGGTTTTACCACAGAAGTAGACTGTACGAAGGCTTACGAAACAGCGAAAGAAAATGGATATTCTTTTTTTGCGTATTATTTTCATAAATCTATGGTAGCGGTAAACATGGTAGATGAGCTTAAGCTCAGGATTGTTGATGGTCAGGTGGTTCAGTTTGATACCGTTCACGCAGGAAGCACTATTGGAAGACCGGATGGGACTTTTGGCTTTTCATTTACCCATTTTTCAGAAGACTTTCAAATATTCAATGCTGCCCTGCAGGAGGAAATAAGAGGTGTTCATCAATCTTCAGGACTTCGCTTAAGCAATGAAAGGCTGGGAAAAGATCATGTACGGCATACTACGATTCCCTGGAGCAGCTTCACTGCAATCCTTCACCCAACAGATTTTAATACCTCCGAATCTGTCCCCAAAATCTCTTTCGGAAAATTCTGCGTCCGTGAGGGTAGAAAATACCTTCCTGTTTCTATTGAAGCACATCACGGACTGGCCGATGGAATTCATATCGCCCGTTATCTGGAAGAATTTCAGAAAGAGCTCAATAAGTAATGATCCAGGAAACGAATAGACCATATTTTTATCATATTTACCATACTTTTTTCGTATTGTTTGACTGTTTGTACAGTGTCAGATCCTGTAAAAGTAGCAATTGATCAATATATTGACGCTCAAAATATAGTTCGAATAAAACTTTTTCCTGTCTTCCGTACAAGTATGATATTCATGGTTGGAGTTTATCCGGTGAATAGGAACTCGTCTTTCCGGTAGGTCATACAGCTATATATGATCTCAGCCTTAATGAAATCAATACACCTTCCATCATCATTCAGGAATTATAAATAAGCTTTACACTTTTTAGAGAATAAAGAAACGTCTTTTTTTCACAAATATTGACGAAATAGGATACCATCTGAGCATAATAAATCTTTATTTTTTAATGTCAAAAAAAATAAGGGTATTGATTGAGATCATAAAAATCGGATGCCAGAACTGCTACTTTTATCCCATCAAAAAGAAAAGCCGATCATTCCAAAAACTGCTTGATAGTAGTAGTTAGGATATTTTGATTAAAAATGTAACGTGGTATGTATGTGGTACGCTATTATAGGAAAATTTTAATCATTTTTTCTTTCTTTGCCTTATACAAAAAAATAACATAGTCACTCATGTTAACATCTTTTGCAATTGAAGTATGAGATGAAAGTTCAGCAATAAGTGATATTAAATTATTTTAAGTAAAGCCAATGAATTTTTGAATACCTAAAAATTATTGTCATGGCCCATTTTGGATTATCAGCCCTATTGATAAGAAAAAAAGATTTGTACTGATGCATAAAAAATGAAGCATCAGAAAATTAGTAGAGATGAGAACGTATTATGAAAAACAAAAAACCTGAATCCAACCTAGAGGATTTGAATCAAAAAAGTCTGGTACAAGACGAAATTATGGCACTGGCGAAGGCCAATTCGCCCCGTCTGCTTAATAAATTCAGATTGGTCTATCCGGATTTTTTCGAAAAGTTATCTGCTATACAGCCTAACCTTAAAAACTCTGAACTGATCTTTTGTATTTATCTTAAGCTCAATATGACCACCAAAGAAGTAGCGACATGCATCTTTGTAACCCCCAAAGCTATTCAAAACCGGAAAAACCGGCTCAGGAAGAAACTCAATATTCCTTCTGAATTTGATATTTATAAGTGGTTTAATGAAATTTAAACCATTTTTTTTTCCTTGCAGGGCTCAATAACAGCTTTAGTAAGGTCATGATAGAGTAGTATTTTCCAACGGTTTTCTATTGCCTCCTTCTCCCATTCAATCCTTAGCTTCATAGCTTTTTTCCCATCGAAGTCACTTTTATAGGCAAGATGGTACTTCAGATAAGAAGCCTGGGGGAGATCGTCCGCACCATAGAAAACCGTTTCTTCGTTTTCACGGATCCAGAAAACCTGCATAAAGGGAGTGTGGCCACCTACAACCTCGTAAGATATTTCATCCGTAATCTTGCCCTTATCCCCATTCATCCAGACGATATGAGGAAGCTGAATAAGTTGCTCCAATATATTGAAGTCAAAAGAGGGGTTCCCCATATTTTCAAGGGCAAAATCCAGTTCCCGTTTTTGAATATAAATTTCTGCATTGGGAAATGCTGCTTCAAAACCATCTTCAGTAGAACGTATAGCGCCTTCAATATGATCTTTATGAAGATGTGAAAGAAGTAATTTTGTAATCTGTTCCGGACGGATATTTTCTTTCGCCAGAATTCCCTCAATAACCGGATTTCCATCTTCATTTTCCCATCCAATACCAGCATCCAAAAGAATATAATCATTTTCTGTAATGATAAGAAAAGGCATTTTAATGCCGGGCACCGTATTAAAGTTTTCTTCTGTCAGAAGGGTAAAGTCCTTGGTTTTACTTGCTGAGAAATTACCTTCTTTAAGTGGAATAATTTTCATGCTGCAAATTTCCTTAATATTTCTAAAATCTGAAACTTTTTTAGGTAATAGTTACTATTGGTAAAAACAATAGCTATCCGAAGGTATTTCCGGTTTGGAATTTACTCAGTTTTTCGTCTGTCTATGGTCTCAGTGAAAAATGGCTTGGCTATCGTAGCGAATATTATAATCATTCATACAAAATCTGGGATATCTTTGGGATTGTAATCATTAAATAGAGTAATTTGTTTTAAAATTTACTATATAAACAAGTTTTTATTGTTTATTCTTTATTTAATAAGGGTGTGATATTGTCTTGTGTTTTAGAAAGTATTAATTTCCAGCATTTTATAAACACAAATTATGAAAAAACTCTACATGAATCACTCTATATTATTATGTGCTATTTTGGGCCTCTCTGTCCAGGAAGTGGTATGGCAGAAAAATATCAAATCCTCTACTCTGGATTTTCTAATCGAGGTGATTACCACCAGAGACCGGCAATATTTAATCACAGGAAATTCTATTCAATCCGGAAGCAAACGACACAACGGATATGATTGTAAGGAAGCAGAAATCCTGGTGTATGACATGAGCGGAAGACAGCTGAAAAACCCGAAGACCAAGAATAAAGTCACTAAAATAAACACCCAGGCTTTGGGACAGGGAGCTTATGTGGTAACCATAAAAACAGATACTAATAAAACGGCGAATGCTAAACTGATTTAAAAAATAACCATGAAGAAGAAAATAATTTTAATAGCTACATTAATAGTTAATCATACCTATTTGGCTCAATTAAGTGATGAAAAATTTCTACCTAACATTACCCCCCCATCACTTGCGGCTTATTCTTTAGGGAAGTTCGGAAATCTTGAAATAGGAGAATTTACTGGATCTCCTAATATCAATATCCCATTATTAAAATTTAAGGGAAATAGCTTGGAGATGGACCTCTTATTATCTTATACATCACCCGGAATCAAAGTTGATGAAAAAGATGGATATTTTGGACTAGGATGGACACTTATTGCTGGGGGAGTTATCAATAGGATAGTAAGGGGAAAAAATGATTTTGTAAATAAAAAATTAGCACCACCTGACAATTTTGATAATGGCGTATATGATCCTAAAGTAGCTCAATTCTTTTATGATGCAGCGAATGGTAACAATGATACTGAAGCGGATTTGTTTTCTTTTAATACTGGAGATATCAACGGTCAATTTGTTATCAATAACCAAGGACAGATTACGCTTTTAAGTAAGGATAATATAAAGTTCCAGATTCTATATGATATGGAACACAAGCCTTATTTTGTAATGAAAGACTCTAAGGGCGTAACTTATTATTTTACAGCCATAGAGGAAATATTTACCAGAGTTTCTGGAGGATCAAGCCATGTACCCCCATCCCCAACATCAATAACAGCATGGTTTCTTACAAAAAAAGAAAATGTTGATGGAGAACAGATAATATTTGAATATGAAGAAGATATACAGCGATATATATTATCTCACTCACAAACATTATCCTATTCATCTCCTTTTATACAATTAGACTGCGAATATGATGATCAAGGATTAGCTATAACTAAAAATTATTCTAAAGCTCCAACTCTTGGATCAATATTATCAAACGAAACTAATAATTTTGGAAAAAGACTCAAAAGAATATTGAGTAACCGGAATACAGCAAAAATAGAACTTGATTACAATAATGGAGTAATTATGACTCACTATAATAACTCCAACATTATTGAAAAACTTAATTTTCAGATTGATAAAACTCTTAATGAAAGGTTGTTCCTTAATTCAATAATTTCCCTTACTAAAGCAAAAGATTATAAGTTTGAATATATACAGCCGGCTGCATTTCCTCCAAGATTATCATTTTCACAAGATCATTGGGGCTACTTTAATGGAAAATTTAATACGAATATTGTTCCGAAGAATCTAAAGTATTTATTAAACCTAAATACTATCAACTATAATGGAGCAGATAAGCAACCTGACCATACCAAGTCGGTATATGGTGCTTTAAATAAAGTTATATATCCAACCAAAGGTTTTACTACTATAGAATATGAACCTAATTCTTATTATGGTACTGAAATAGTCTATCCTAATCCTAAAAATATTCATGAAGGGTTAGTAGTGGCAAAGAATCAAAGACAGATTACCAAGACATTTACAATTCAAGCACCAATTAGTCAGGAAATTAAAATACAAGGATATGGTAATTTTAATTCAATAGATTGTGAAAATTCATTGAATTTGGGGAGTCGACACAGAATCGATTTTAGTGTTATGGACCTTCAGACCAATCAAATTGTTAATTTAAATGGAAAAGATTCACAAGGAAATCCAATGGGATCATATTCTGATGTGAGTTTTTCAGATGGAAATACCAGTTATTACTATTTGAAGACGGAACCAGGAAAATCATATGAATTTAAACTTTTTGCAAACTGGAACTGTACCAATGGAAGTGTAGGACTAAGCTATTATGATCAACCACCCACAGAGGTCACGAAAAATATCTTAACAG
Organism: Chryseobacterium pennipullorum; assembly: GCF_003384725.1. GTDB lineage: Bacteria > Bacteroidota > Bacteroidia > Flavobacteriales > Weeksellaceae > Chryseobacterium > Chryseobacterium pennipullorum. The sequence goes on along the minus strand of NZ_QNVV01000001.1, from coordinate 6,255 downwards.
GTGGAAATCGTGTGGTTAAAATGATTGACTTTGAAGAAAATGGGCAATTTATCAAAAGGTATTATTATGCTCCAAAAAATAATTTAAATCAATCATCTGGAGAAAAGGGTGCTGATCCTAATTATTTTGATTTCAGAAAATGGGAAACTGGGTGTATAGATTTAACGGTTTTAAAAGATGCAATTATTAGTTCCTCCAGTATTATTCCATTGTTTGACAGTGGTAAGAGTAATGTTTACTATAAATATGTAACGGTAAGCCTAGGGGGTGATAACTTTGAAAAAGGAGGAGTGGAAAAAGAATATATTGTTAATAAAGATTATTCTGGAAATCAGCTTTTTGGTTCTGAAAATGTAGGGTCTGCTCCTTGGACAAATTTTGGCTGGAATAATGGCTACTTAAAAACGGAAAAATTTTTCGACAATACCGGTAAAACTCTCAAAGCAAATGATTACCTCTGGGAAAAAAAGAATATAACAAACAATAAATCCTATTATATCCGTAAAAATTATAATCAAAAAGCACCTAGAAACCCTGTTTATACTTGTAGTAATGAAGATGTTAATAGAGATAACAATGGAACTTACTGGGTGTGTACAACGAATCATACTCATTTTATATTAGTTGGTAGTGGAAAGTGTACATTACCCAACTCAAATAATATTGAAAAAAAATATTCCAACCCTTGTTATCAAAAGCCTCTTGGGTATCAACTGGTACATCAATATGCTATTGAAAACCTCGATATAGTGGAATATGATAATATTTCCTATCAAAAATATCTTAAAACTGTTACTTCAACAGATTATATGAATAACCAGCCCATGAAGTCTACGGTGACTGAAAATTCATATGATAGTAACTTGCATTATCAATTGACAAAAGAAATAAAAACTTATCCTGATAAAAAAATAGTTGAAACAAATACTGGTTATGCCCACGAAAAAGGCAACCAAAAGCTTATCAACGCCAATATGATAGGTATTCCTTTAGAAACAACAGTTGTACAAAAACAAAATGTAAGTGATAGTAATGGGAAGATTATTCTAAAAACAGAAACCAAATACGATGATCCTGCAACCTTATTTCCTACTTCTACCTTATCCTATGATCTTCAGAATAGTAATCCTATCACTGAAGTTACCTATGACCAGTATGATTCTAATGGTAATCTTCAGCAGTATACCAGTAAGGACAAGATTTCTACAGTGATTATCTGGGGCTACAACAATACGAAGCCTATTGCAAAAATTGAAGATATAAAGCTGACCGCGATCCAGCAATCTTATATTACCACTATTGTCAACGCTTCCAATACGGATGCTGCTGCCGGCACAAACAATGATGAATCTTCCTTACTATCTGCTTTTACCACGTTCAGAGGTCAGCTTCCGAATCATCAGATTACTACTTATTCTTATGATCCATTAATTGGAGTGAGAAGTATTACCCCGCCATCCGGTATCAGAGAGGTCTATCTTTATGACTCTGCCGGCAGGCTTAAGGAAATTCGTGAGAATAATCAGACGGGGCGTCTGGTGAAAGAATTCAAATACAACTATAAAAACTAACACGAATGAAAAAAATAATAATTCCCGTAGGACTCCTGCTGCTAGGCAGTGTCAAAGCCCAGCTTACCCCTACTGAAAACTATATTCAGACCAAGACCTATCTTGATTACAATGTAACTTCCCCTACCAAATCTGCCGAAACTGTTCAGTATTTTGACGGATTGGGAAGACCAAAGCAGATCGTTAATGTCAAAGCATCCCCTCTTGGACGTGATGTGGTCACTCCCATTGTTTATGATGCTTTTGGAAGACAGGTCAAAGATTATCTACCGGTTCCCCAATCTAATACCCTGAACGGAGCCATCGTTCCCAATCCTTTAGCCAATGCTACTCAGCCTAGTATTTACGGACAGGAAAAGATCTTTGCTGAAAAAGCTCTGGAAAACTCTCCCCTTGACCGGATCCTGGAACAAAAACAGGTGGGAACAGCCTGGGATACCAAACCGGTGAAGTTTCAGTATGACGTCAATGTGCATGTAGACTACGTAAGGAAATACGAAACCACAACCACCTGGGTAGAGAACAGAACCCAAACCTTTGTTAAGCTTCTTCAGTATTTTCTTCCCAACAGCCTCTATAAAAATACCATCACCGATGAGGATGGTAACCCAACCATTGAATTTAAAAACGGTAAAGGGCAGCTGATCTTATCAAGAAAAGCATTGAATGCGACAACAAATGCAGATACCTATTATGTATACAATGAATATGACCAGCTGGCATTTGTTATTCCTCCTTCAGCACCTGCTCAAATAGTGGACCCTGTTACCGTAGAAAACCTTTATTATCAATACCGTTATGATGGGAAAGGTAGGTTGGTAGAAAAGAAGCTCCCTGGAAAAGACTGGGAATACAGGGTGTATGACAAACAGGATAGGCTGGTTTTAACCCAGGATGCCAACCTCAGGGGAAAAGGACAATGGCTGTTCACCAAATATGATCAGCTTTCACGGCCTATTTATACCGGGATCTTTGAAAGTACTGCCGGACGGCCTGCACAGGTCAATACAATAAATGGCTTTTCCTCTAATATCGAAATCAAGACTTCTTTAAGCTGGAGCAATAGTGGTATTGAGGTTTACCATACCAACAGTACGGCTTACCCCACTACAAATTTTAAACTATTAAGTGTTACTTATTATGACACTTATCAGGCGTATGGCTTTAATCCTAGTTTTCCATCAAGCATTCAGGGACAGACTACTTTACAGCCATCAACGATGGCTGATGGAAAAAGCACCAAAGGACTTCCTGTGATGAGTCTCATTAAAAATATTGAAGACGATAACTGGACCAAAACCTATTCTTATTACGATACCAGAGGAAGAGTCATAGGAACCCATTCCATTAATCATCTGGGAGGGTATACCAGAACAGAATCAAAACTTGATTTTGCAGGAGCTGTTAAAACCTCTGTGACCAAACACAAAAGACTTACTACGGATACCGAGAGGATCATTACTGAAACATTTGAGTATGATCACCAAAACAGGCTATTGGTTCACAAACATAAGGTAGGAAGTAATCCTGTTGAAATTCTGGCTCAGAATAAGTACAACGAGCTTTCACAGCTTGAATCCAAGAAAGTAGGAGGGATCAGTGCTGCTTCACCGTTACAGCAGATTGATTATAAATACAATATTCGTGGCTGGATGACTAAGATCAATGACCCGAAGAACTTAAACGGGAAATTGTTTGGATACGAAATTAAATACAATACCATAGAAGGCTTGGTAACCCCCAATATGGATTATTCCAGCCTTACTGTGAAGCCTAGGTTTAATGGGAACATTGCAGAAATAGACTGGAAAACCGCTACAGTTCCTAATGATAACCTGAAAAGGTATGGGTATGTTTATGATGGATTAAACAGATTATTAGCCGGTTTTTATCAAAAAGATACCAACCCCTCTGCAAAAGAATATTTTGAAAAAATGGACTATGACCTGAATGGGAATATTGCAGCCCTCAAAAGGTCTGGTTTCTCTTCAGGCACTACAGCATCATTAATTGATGACCTGACCTACATCTACATCGGAAATAAGCTGACACAGGTTAAAGAAGCCGCTCAGAATGATATAGGATACGAAGGCGGAAACAACTTTATTGACTATGACCTGAATGGAAATATGACCAATATGAAGGATAAAGGAATTCAGAGCATTACCTACAATTATCTGAATCTGCCTGAAGTTCTATTAATCAGTCAACGGGATCCTTTTTTGGGACCGAATCTGGAATCCAGTCTTAGCTATTTATACCGTGCAGACGGGGTAAAGCTTCGTAAAAGCTACTTCAGACAAGCAAGGAGAGGGCCAACCGGTACTGTCCGTACAACAGATTATCTGGACGGTTTTCATTACAATTATTTTGGAGACGGGGAAGTATGTTTAACCTGCCGGACTGAATTTGCGTATGAAGAGCAGGCATATAAAAAAGCAGACAGCCAGCTTAATGAAATTAATTTAACCCCCGAATGGAAACTGGATTTTGTACCCACCTCTGAGGGTTTTTACAGTTTCATAGAAAACCGCTATATTTATCAATACAAAGACCACCTTGGAAATGCAAGGATCAGTTTTGGTAAAAATAGCGCAGGCGCTCTGGAAATTACAGACAGCAATGACTACTATCCGTTTGGACTTAATCATATTGGCAATGGAAAAAGTCTTATAGGTTCGTATTATAGCTATAAGTATCAAGGACAAGAACTTCAAGAAACAGGTTTTTACAGTTTTAAATGGAGAAATTACATGCCGGATGTGGGAAGGTTCTTTAATATAGATCCACTTTCTGAAAAATATGCTTATCAATCCCATTACAATTTTTCGGAAAATCGTGTTGTCGATGCAAGAGAGCTGGAGGGATTAGAAGCTGTAGATTTTAGAAAGGATGACGGATATAAAAATTTAGTTGTTGTTGTCCAGGGATGGTCGGGAGATACTAAGAAAGGATATACCCAAGCTCAGAATGTAGGAGGTAGCAATAATCCTGATTTTAAAGGAAAAGGAAACCTTGATCTTACTGGTATTGGAGGGTTAGTTGGTTTAGCTAATTCTAATACTCGAGTTGTTGTTTTTGATTCATCACAGAATGAAAATACAAAAAATGATCTCAAATCAACTATCTCAAATTTTAATAATGTGCATTCAGATGGTGTGGTTGCTGCTGTTGGACATAGTTTAGGAGGTGATAATCTGGTAGAATCATTAAATGAAAATAAAAAATTAAAAGTAGATTTAATGGTGACTTTAGATATAATGGATGGCTATGCTGATACAAAGATACCGTCTAACGTATCGAAAGCAGTTAATTACTATCAGACAAAAAATATATACGGAGGAGAGAAGATAGAACCTACAAGCGATAATAAGACTACTAAAATAGTAAATGTCCTAGCCCCTACATCAGATCATAAAAGCATAGATAATGATTTAAGCACAAAAGTTAGAGATGTTGTAAAAAGAGAATTAATACCTAATCAATAATGAAAACAGTCACAAAAATAATTTTAATTATTTCAGTAATTTATACCGTACTTTTATTATATTTTCAATATGATTATTTTTTAGAATTTACCCCTTTGGTGATAGTTCTACTGGCAATTAACTTTTACATGATTTATAAATACAATAATAAGTTGCTAAACTTTATTTTAAATGGTTTATTGTTTGTCTTTCTATTATTTTGCTTCTCCTTTGGGGTAGCACTACGGCAAGATTGGTAGACATAAGCTTTATAAAATAACAAAGCCACCGATCAGGTGGCTTTGTTATTTTATAAAAAGCTTTGCAGCTTACATTATCTTGAAAAGATGTAATATGACCTTAACGGTAATATTACAAGACTGCAAAGATCAGAAGGGCTTCTTCCGGGAAGCACTGTCGCCATGAAAATAGATAATCTTAAGTATGACTATTCAGGGAACAGATTGGCTAAAGTGACCGATGAACAGCAGAATCCTTCAGGCTACCCTTACACCGCTGTTCCCAACACTATTGAATATGATAATGGAAGTACCAATGGAAAACGCAAACATGACTAAACATTTAGATAAAGGTATTGCTTCCATTGAATATAATTATTTAAATTTACCAAAGCAGATTACACAAAACTCACAAGTGACAAGCTACTTGTACAGAGCAGATGGAGTAAAAGTAAAGAAGCTGTTTGACAATCTTGAAACTCATTATCTGGACGGATTTCAGTATAAATCTACATTTTTAAGAGAATCATGGAATGGTAAAGGAACCTTCATTTCTGATCCCAATGAAGTTCCGGTATTACAATTGAGGATTATTCCTACCTCTGAAGGGTATTATGATGTATTACTGAACCGGTATGTATATAACTTCACAGATCATTTAGGAAATCTACGGTTAAGTTATACGGATCTAAATAAAGATGGCATTATTCAGCCAAGAATATATGATGCTTCAACCTGTTTTGGTAAAATATGTATTAAAGATTGGCGACCTGGGGAAATTGTAGAAGTCAATAACTATTATCCATTTGGATTAATGCATAACTATACAGCAACAACTCAAAATGCTTATCAGTATAAGTATCAAGGACAAGAACTTCAAGAAACAGGTTTTTACAGTTTTAAATGGAGAAATTACATGCCGGATGTGGGAAGGTTCTTTAATATAGATCCACTTTCTGAAAAATATGCTTATCAATC